>NZ_JANUXN010000010.1 GCF_025699485.1 Thauera carbonicopians
CTCAGCTCGGTGCTGCTCGGCTGCGCTTTCCTGAGCCTGGCGGTGATGCTGTCGGTGTTCGCCGCCGACCGCACCCGTGCTTCGGGGCTGGCGATCGCGATGTGGTTCTTCTTCGTGCTGATCTTCGATCTGCTGCTGCTCGGCGTGCTGGTCGTCACCGCCGGCCAGTGGGGCGGCGAGGCCCTGCCCTATCTGCTGCTGCTCAATCCGGCCGACGTCTTCCGCATCCTCAACATCTTCTCGCTCGAGGACGTGCGCTCGCTGTACGGCCTGGCCACCGTGTTCCCGCCGGCGCTGGCCAAGCCCTGGCTGCTCGGGCTGGTGATGGCGGGCTGGATCGTGCTGCCGCTGGCCATCGCCGCCTGGCGCTTCCGCCTCGGCGCGAGCCGTGCCTGACAACCAAGACTGCGACAGGAGAACAGACATGTGCACACACCACGACTGCCGCCACAGCCCCCCTGCCTCCCCACCCTTCGACCGGCGCCGCTTCCTGATCGCCGGCGCCGCCACCGGCCTGCTCGCCGCCTGCGGCGGCACGGACGGCGGCAGCGGCTCGGTCGTTGCGCTCGAGATCGACCGCAGCACCAGTTGCGCGCTCGACGGCATGCTGCTGGCCGATTACCCCGGGCCCAAGGCGCAGATCCATTACGCCGGCGTGCCGGAGCCCGACTGGTTCTGCGACACGCTGGAGATGTTCAACATCCACCTGAGCCCGGAGCAGGCGCGCCGCGTCACCGGCATTTTCGTCCAGGACATGGGCAAGACCGACTGGGATGCGCCGGCCGGGCACTGGATCGATGCCCGCCAGGCCTTCTACGTCTTCGGTTCGAAGCGGCTGGGTTCGATGGGGCCGACCGCCGCCTCCTTCGCCACCGAGGCCGATGCCCAGGCCTTCGCCACCCAGCACGGCGGCAAGGTGCTGAAGTTCAGTGAAGTCACGCCGGACATGGCCATCCCGAGCGACTGATTTCGATTTCTGGGCCAGCGCCTCCCTCGGAAATTACGTTGGTGCGGACAACGATCATTCAAAGCCATTGGTTCGGCCGGCGTTCTGTCGCGCACGCTCTCGAAGATGGCGATCTCCTCGTCGGCCAGAGCACCTGCCTCCCGGGTGATGGAGGCCAGTAGCGAACCGGGCTTCAAACCTTGGTCAGGTTCGTTGCCAGGCTTTACATCACGTGATCTACCGTCGCAAAACCCGGTGGGTGAACCTGCCCGGTGCCGGTTCATGGCATGCCGATCCGCGCCGGATCGTCGTCCCCCTGGAGCGAGCGGCCGGACCGGGCAGGGTCGCCCTCCGGCTCCTCATCCTCCCAGCCGGTGATCATCGCCTTGATGTGGGCGAACACCGTGTGCCCGGTGGTAGTGAGGTACACGTGCACGATGAAGAACACCAGCATCATGAAGGCGCCCGCGGTGTGGGCGGTGGCCACCCATTCCAGTTCCAGCCAGCGGTCGACACCGTAATCCCCCCACCAGGCGTAGAAGAGATAGAACAGGCCGGAGACCCAGATGACGGGCGAAACCACCGCCAGCAGCGCCAGGTAGGCCAGGCGCTGCAGCGGATTGTGCTTCTTGAGCGCGGTCTTGTGGTAGGGGTGGGGCGCGCCGCGGAAGATGCCCCAGGCGTAGTAGCGCACCATGGCATCCACCTTCTTCAGCGTGGGGATGTACTGCCGCCACTCGCCGGTGGTGAATTGCCAGAAGATGGTGAAGGCCCACAGCACCAGCAGCGCCCAGGCGGTCAGGGTGTGGTACTCCACCGCGCGGCGGAAGCCGAAATTCTCGTAGGCGCCGGCGATCTCGAAGCCGGTGAGCATCATGAAGACGATCAGCACGGCCTGGGACCAGTGCCAGAAACGCTCGTAGCGCTTGAAGACGTAGATGCGGCGCACGGGTCGATGTTCGTTCATGGTGTCACTTCCCCCGGTAGTGGGTGAGGATGCGCAGCGCGCCATGGATCAGCACGCCGGCCAGGGCCGCGAGCGCGGCCAGCCAACCGGCGGTGTGCAGCAAGGGGAGGCCGTCGCGGCCCGGAACGTAGATGCCCTCCACGCCCGCCAGGCGTCCATCCCGGCTGTGGCATTCGTGGCAGGCCACGGCCTGCTCCTTGGGCGCCACCATGTGGGTGATCGGCCAGATCATGCGGGTGGCGACGAAATCGAACTTGCCGCTGTAGGGCTGGCCCGTGGCCGCGGCGCCGGCGGCCAGCGCCTTGGGCCAGTCGAAGTTGTACCAGAAGGCGGTGTCGTCCGGCGTGGCGGTGTGCGGTACCAGCAGCGTGCGGTGCTCCACGTCGTAGGGCTGCCTGCCGTGGAAGATCTTCACCGGCCAGATGCGTGCGTCCGGGTCGCCCGGGCCGCCGTGGAAGGTGTTGATCGCCACTTCGGCGGACGGGTCGATGCGGGTGTCGGCCGTCGTGTAGGTGACCTTGCCGTTGAACCACAGGTAGTCGGGCACCACGTTCTCGCCGAGGACGAAGTCGCCCTTCCTGCTGTCGTAGATCACGTGGCCCTTGTCGTCCTTCTTCTGGAAGGGCTTGCCGTTTTGGTCCATCCGGCCGGCGGTGGACCAGTCCCAGCCCATCTTGGTGGGCACGCCGCCGCGCGCGAAGCCCGGGATGTGGCAGGCCTGGCAGGCCAGGGTGTCGGTGTGGGCATTGAGCCGTCCGGCATGCAGCAGGCTTTCCTTGTGGGGTTTGTCGCCGTGACAGGACTGGCAGGTGGCCGGATTGCGTTCGCTCTTCTGGCCGCGCACGAGGGGACCGTGGGGATCGGCGGCGGTCATGGCGATGCGACTGCCGGGCACCTTGTGCTCTTCGGCCTGGTGGCAGTCGCTGCAGGCGAAGTTCAGGCCGTCCTGCGCCATGTGCACGTCCAGTTCGCGCGGTGCGGCGTTGAGGGAGGAATCCAGGTCGCCATGCTTCACGCCGTCCCCGCCGCCGCCGTAGTAGTGGCAGGTGCCACAGGTCTTGCGCGAAGTGGAGCCCACGTGCTGCGCCACCCGGGCGAGATCGGTGGCCTCGACGAACTTGCCCGACTGGGGCGGCCATTCCATGCGTTCGTAGGCCGGGTGTCCGGCCAGCCCGGAGAGCTTCGTGTAGCCGCCCGTATTGTGGCAGGCCAGGCAATCCACCTTCTCCTCGGCGGAGAAATCGAAGCTGTCGTCTTCCCAGCCGTAGCCCACGTGGCAGGACTGGCAGAAAGCCTCGTTGGACCTGTCGCCGATGCAGAAGCCGTTGAGCATGGTCTTCTTGCCCAGCTTGCTGCCGTCGGCCGGATTCTCGTATTCCCAGGTCCAGTGGCGGGTGGCCATGACCTGCCTGGCCGCCTCGGTGTGACAGGACAGACAGGCGCGGGTGACGTCCTCACCGCTGGCAAACGGGCCCTGCAGTTCCTCGAACTTGCCGTGGTCGGCGGTAGCCGCCAGGGCGCTGCCTGCCATCCACAGCACCACGCCGAGTGCGCATGCCGCACCCCGGCCGATCATGGTCTCCATGCTCCTCTTCCTTTTCTTTTCTAATGTCCCGCACATGGCAGCATCTGGCGTCAAGCCCGACAGGCCGACCGAATGGCCGGCACCATCATCGCGCCCTCTATTCGGGCACGCAGATTCTGTGTCCGGCCGCCGCCGCGAGGGTCTTCACCGCCAGCAGGACAACCACTGCGCTGAGTGTCGCCAGCAGCACCCAGGACAACCCCGCATGGAAGGCGGAGCCGCTGCGTGCGCTCATTTCGAAGGTGGCGATCGTCATCGCCGCCAGCGGGAAGGAATAGGCCCAGGCCGAAATGAAGAACGGCAGACGCAAGAAGCGCACGGCATTGCTCGCCAGCAGCAGGGTCAGGAACAAGGCGGTGAAGTACAGCACGCGGGCGAAGGCATCGAGCTGGCCGGTCAGCGCCACGTAGGAAATGAAACCCACCGCGGGCGGCGCGATCAGGATGAACAATGTCGGCGTCAGGCGCGCCGGCAGCGGTTCGTGGAAGAACAGGCGGTAGAGCACGATGGTCATCAACACCAGCCAGAACACCAGCCCGATGCTGAAGAAGAACCAACTGACGTCCGCCGGGGCGAAACGCACGCCGGCGATCGGCACGAGGATGTTGCCCACCACCGGAATGAACCAGGCCGGGTTGGCATGCCTGATGTCGTAATGGGTGTGGTGGATCCAGCTGCTCATGGCGAAAAGCGTGAACGTCAGGTGGACCGCGGCGCCGATGCCCCACAGCCAGCGTGCCGCAGCGGGCGCGTCCTGGGCCCAGGCGATACCGAGCAGGATGAGGCCGATCGAGATGGCGGGAAAAAAATTGAGCCGTACCGGGTGGGCCCAGTCGGAGCGTACGGCGTCCGGATGGCGCAGCACCTTGGCGGCGTAGACCGCCAGCAGGAACACGTACAGGCCGCTCGCCAGCCAACGCAGCACGATGCCGGCCTCCGGCGGAACGCCGCCGCCATGATGCGCCTTGAGCCAGGCAATGGCCAGCCCGGCCACGCCCATGACGGTGGAAAACAGGGCGATGGGGAAATGCGCCAGTCGCCCTGCGTGGGCAACAGGTGCAGTGCTGGAAGCGGGGACGGTCATGGGAAGCTCCCGGGCCGGCGAATCAGTAGCGGATATGGATGCGGACTTCGTGCGGCGTGGCGCCGGGCACGAGCTGGAAGGCGCCGTCCTCGAAGGCCGGACGGTAGCCCGCCGAATTCGACCCGCAGTTCGCCCGGCACGGCGGCCCGTATCCGCTCAGAATCCGATGACCTTGCGGTTCGGTTCCAGCAGAGCGCGCCCCATGTCGGCGGGCTTGGCCGGCCTGATGCCATCCTTGAGGTCCTCCGGCTTGTTTCCGGAGTTGGGCAGGTAAAGTGCGCAGACCGAAGCCGTCGCCCCCTTCTTCAGCGCGGCGTCGAGCAACTGCGCGGGGGTGACGTCGTTGGGCTTCAGGGCTTCGCCCCCCGCATTCCTGAGTGCCAGATCTCCGGCCTTGTCGCACAGCAGGATGTCGACCTGGGCACCTTGCTCCTGCATCTGGTTGGCGAGGACCATGGCCATGCCTTGCGTCATGGTGCTGGCGTCGTTGAGCACGACGGTGACAGCCTGCTTGTCGGCGAGTGCGGTGCCGGAACCGAGTGCGAAGGCGAGTGCGACGAGGGTTTTCTTCATGGTGAAACTCCTTGTGGACGAAAGACGTGAGCGTTCGATCAGGCGGTCTGTCCGCCGGATGCAGGCACAAGACCGGCCGGTATCGATGCCGATCAAGATGCATGCCAGTTCTCCCCGCTCTGCTCCATCGCCGCATTTGCATGACTCTTCACCGCTTTCGAGCTTGCTCGAAGCCTGCCATGGCAGCCATTTCCTGCCATCTGTGGCAGCACCGCCACGAACGGCAGCACACTCCCTGCCAGCAGTCCGCCGCCGGGAGGCCGCAGTGCGGCCCCGCCCTTCCTTGAAACACCGGGCTCCGGCCCGATATGCCGAACGAGCATTACGAACCAGGATGCCAACGACCATGAACGCCCCGCTCCATCTCGTCTGCCCCCACTGCCACGCCGTCAACCGCCTGCCGGCCGAGCGCCTGGGTCAGGCGCCCAACTGCGGCCAGTGCCACCGTCCCCTGTTCGAAGGACAGCCAGTGGAACTCGACGCGACAACCTTCTCCCGGCACCTTGCCCGCAACGACATCCCGCTGCTGGTGGATTTCTGGGCGCCATGGTGCGGCCCCTGCCGCATGATGGCGCCCCACTTCGTCGAAGCCGCGCGCCTGCTGGAACCAGGGGTACGCCTGGCCAAGGTGGATACGGAGGCGGCACCGCAACTGGGCGCGCAATACGGCATCCGCAGCATTCCCACGCTGGCGCTGTTCGCCGGCGGGCGGGAGGTCGCGCGCCAGGCCGGCGCCATGACCGCGCCGGACATCGTGCGCTGGGTGAACAGCCGCCTGTGAGAGTGGGTAGTTGCGGATGGATTCGCCCTAGCCCGCGACCAGGTCGAAATCGAAGCAGCCGTCGCCCCAGGCCCGCCATTCCGCGCTGAAGTTGGTTTTGCCGGCCGTGCCGTCACGGGGAATGCGGCGATGAACGACGGCATTCCTGTCCGGTGTCGCCAAGGTGCTGCCCACCCTCGGCGAACTGCCGGCGGACCGGACACTCGAATACCAGAGGCTGCCGGCGCCACTCAAGATCGTATCGGTCAGCACGATGGCCGTGATCGCCGCTGGTCGACTGCCAGAGCCGCTGCATCCACAACATGCCATCCCCCCGAAAGGATCACGCCATGACGAGCTCCCACGATAGCTTCCGATCCCGCAGCCGCCTCCAGCTCGGCGACCAGTCCTATACCTACTTCTCGATTCCGGAAGCGGAAAGGAACGGCCTTGCAGGCGCATCGCGCCTGCCGTTCTCGATGCGTGTCCTGCTCGAAAACCTGCTGCGCTTCGAGGATGGGCGCACCGTGCGGCGCACCGACATCCTCGCCGTGGCCGACTGGCTGAACGACAAGGGCCGGCTGGAGAAGGAAATCGCCTTCCGCCCCGCCCGCGTGCTCATGCAGGACTTCACCGGCGTGCCTGCCGTCGTCGATCTGGCAGCCATGCGCGACGCCATCGGTCTGCTCGGGGGCGACCCGAAGAAGATCAACCCGCAGGTGCCCGTCGATCTGGTCATCGACCACTCGGTGATCGTCGATGAATTCGGCACCTCGCTTGCCTACCGCCACAACGTGGAAAAGGAATACCAGCGCAACGGCGAGCGCTACCGCTTCCTGCGCTGGGGTCAGGACGCATTCGACAACTTCCGCGTCGTTCCGCCCGGCACCGGCATCTGCCACCAGGTGAACCTGGAGTACCTGTCGCAGACGGTGTGGACCCGCAGCGAGGGCGGCGAAACCGTCGCCTATCCCGATTCGCTGGTCGGCACCGATTCGCACACCACCATGGTCAACGGCCTTTCCGTGCTGGGCTGGGGCGTTGGCGGCATCGAGGCGGAGGCAGCCATGCTCGGCCAGCCGCTGTCCATGCTGATACCCGAGGTCATTGGCTTCAAGCTCTCCGGCCGGCTGATGGAAGGCGTGACGGCCACCGACCTGGTGCTGACCGTGACCCAGATGCTGCGCAGGAAGGGCGTGGTCGGCAAGTTCGTGGAGTTCTACGGCCCGGGGCTCGACGCGCTGAGCATCGAGGACCGCGCCACCATCGGCAACATGGCGCCCGAATACGGAGCGACCTGCGGTTTCTTCCCCATCGACGAGGCGACGCTGCGCTACCTGCGCAAGACCGGCCGCGCCGAGGAGCGCGTGGCGCTGGTCGAGGCCTATGCCAGAGCGCAGGGCATCTTCCGCACGGCCGAGACACCCGACCCGGAATTCACCGACACACTCTCGCTCGACCTTGGCGACGTGCTGCCGTCTCTGGCCGGCCCCAAGCGCCCGCAAGACCGCATCCTGCTCTCGGCCGCCAAGCAGGGCTTCGTGGATGCGATGGAAACCGAGTTCAAGAAGGCCGCCGACATCGCCGCGCGCTACGCGGTCGAGGGCAAGCCCTTCGATCTCGGCCACGGCGACGTGGTGATCGCCGCCATCACCTCCTGCACCAACACCTCGAACCCCAGCGTGATGATCGGCGCCGGGCTGCTGGCCCGTAACGCGGTGGCGAAGGGCCTGAAGGTGAAGCCGTGGGTGAAGACCTCGCTCGCCCCCGGATCGCAGGTCGCCGGCGAATACCTGGAGAAATCCGGCCTGCAGAAGAGCCTCGACGCGCTCGGCTTCAACAGCGTCGCCTACGGCTGTACCACGTGCATCGGCAACTCCGGCCCGCTCGCCGCGGAAATCTCGCGCGCGATCAACGACAACGGCATCGTCGCGGCTGCCGTGCTATCGGGCAATCGCAACTTCGAGGGCCGCATCAATCCCGACGTGCGCGCCAACTACCTCGCTTCTCCGCCGCTCGTGGTGGCCTATGCGCTCGCCGGGTCGATGCAGATCGATCTCACGACCGAGCCGCTCGGCACGGGCTTCGACGGCCAGCCGGTGTACCTGAAGGACATCTGGCCGTCTTCCCGGGAGATCCAGGCGTTCATCGACCAGAACATCTCCGAGGCCTTGTTCCGCCGCCGCTACGCGGACGTGTTCACGGGCGACGACAACTGGAAAGGCATCACCGTCTCCGGCGGGCTCACCTACCAGTGGGACGCCCAATCCACCTACGTGCGCAACCCTCCGTATTTCGACGGCATCACCAGGACACCCGAGCCGGTCCAGGACATCGTTGGCGCTCGCATCCTCGGTCTCTTCCTCGATTCGATCACCACGGACCATATTTCGCCCGCGGGCTCGATCAAGGAGACGAGCCCCGCCGGCCGCTACCTGCGCGACCACGGTGTGAGCCCGCCGGACTTCAACCAGTACGGCACCCGCCGCGGCAACCACGAAGTCATGGTGCGCGGCACCTTCGCCAATATCCGCCTGAAGAACCAGATGGTGCACGACGAGGCCGGCAATGTCGTCGAAGGCGGCTGGACCGTGCATCACCCCTCGGGGGAAAGGCTGGCGATCCACGATGCCGCCGAACGCTACACGGCCGAAGGCGTGCCGCTGGTGGTGTTCGCCGGCCGCGAATACGGCACGGGGTCCTCGCGCGACTGGGCGGCCAAGGGCAGCAAACTGCTCGGCATCCGTGCCGTCATCGCGCAGAGCTTCGAGCGCATCCACCGCTCCAACCTTGTCGGCATGGGCATCCTCCCACTCGTGTTCGAGGAAGGCACGTCATGGCAGACGCTCGGCCTCAAAGGCGACGAGCGGGTGAGCATTCGCGGCCTCGGCGGTGCACTCCAGCCTCGCCAGACGCTCGATGCCGAGATCGTTTTCGCAGATGGCACGGTGAAGAGCGTCCCGCTCATCGTGCGCATCGACACACTCGACGAGCTGGATTACTTCAGCAACGGCGGCATCCTGCATTACGTGCTGCGGCAGCTCGCCTCATGAGGAGCGATCACCCCTTACCAGTCTTGCGCGTCCTCTTCTGAAGCTGCTTCACGATCTGCGGCGGAATGGTCCAGTTCCACAACCACCGGCGCCCACATCAGGCATTGGGCATGAAGGCCCCGCTGATGCGTATGCGTTAGCGACCTGGCCTGTGCAAAAACCGCTGGGTCATTACACGCAGGTGCCAGTGGCTTCCAGTCTTTGCCTCGGACAATCTCACAACGACACTATCCAAGGTGCCCCGTCGGAAGGGCAGTCGTGTATTTAACCCGATTCAACGCAAAACTCGAGCGGATGCTCGCCACACAGGGAATCTGTGTCAGGCACTCCAGTAGCAATTCCTGATATCCCTTCAAATCCTCGATAACCACACGCAGCAAAAAATCAGCTTCACCGCTCATCAGGTAGCACTCCATCACCTCCGGACGCTGCTCGATTGCACGCGTAAATTCCTCCAGCGACACCTTGTCCTGCTGCTTCAACGAGACATGGACAAAGACGTTGAGGGTTAACCCAAGCTTCAACGGATCGACAAGAACCACCGAGCCGCGAATGACGCCGTTCTGCTTCAGATCCGCCACTCTCCTATAGCAAGGCGATGGAGAGAGACCTATACGCTCCGCGAGGTCGGCGTTGCTGATCTCCGCATTCTCCTGAAGTGCATCGAGGATGCGCAGGCTCGCTTCATCAAGCCCAATCTTGCTCATAATTAATTTATTCCTTTTTTCATCATAAATAGAAAATTTTCACCTAATAATTCCGTTAAACTAGAAAATATAGAGCACATTTTTCTATAAGTACGGCCTAGAATTTTCTTTCGAAATATCGTTTTCCAAAAGAGATTCTAGCAATGAGCATCATTGGCAGTTCGCAAACCATCACGAGGGCTTCCCATCCCCTTTCCGCGGGGAACGGAACTTCAGCGTGGCTTGGAGCCATGGTGTTGCTGTGGGGCTTGAGCTGGCCGGCCACAAAGATCGCACTCGATACGGTGCCGCCACTGTGGCTGGCAGCCATCCGCTTCGGCTCTGCCGCGATCTGTCTGTTCGCGTTCACCGCCATGCGTGGCCAACTTCGGCGGCCTCCGCGAAAGGACTGGCCAATCGTTTCAAGCATGGGGCTGCTGCAGATGATGGCCTTTACCGGACTCGGCATGATCGCCATGACGCATGTCGATACGGGACGAGCGGTGCTGCTCGCCTATACGACCCCGCTGTGGGGCGTCATCGTGAGCTGGTTGGCGTTCCGTGAGGCACCGACGCGGGTGCAGTTGCTGGCGCTGGTGATTGGTCTGGCCGGAATCGGGCTCATCGTGTCCCCGTTCGAAATGGACTGGACAGCGCCAGGCGCGCTCATGGGGGCCACCTTCTTGCTCATCGGAGCGATCTGCTGGTCGATCGTCATCCTGCACGTCAAGCGCCACTGCTGGACCACGACTCCTCTTGCACTGGCGCCGTGGCAGATGGCGCTGGCGACTGTCCCGCTGGCGGGCTTCGCCTTCGTGCTGGAGGGCTCACCGGCAACGATCCCTTTCGATTTCCGCCTGTTGGAGCTTCTGTTCTTCATCGGGCCCGTCGCGACTTCTGCCTGCTTCGTCATCTCGGCCGAGCACGGCAGGCGCATCAGCACCTTCGCCATGTCGAATTTCACGCTGGGCGTGCCACTGATTGGAATCACAGCGTCCGTGTTCTTTCTGGGCAGCCAACTGACACCGCTCTTCATCGTCGGTCTCGGCCTGATCGTCAGCGCGGTTGTGCTGACGGCAACGGTAGCAGCACGGACTACGAGGTGACGAAAGATATTCCGAGTCGTGGGACGTGAGGTCGCCCAGGCAATGCATCCCGATCCTGCGCGGAGTTGTCCCGATCGCACGGATCAACATTCAGTACGGAGACAGTCTGCAGATGAAGATATCCCAACGTGCGCAATCCATGACGCCATTCTTTGCCATGGAGTTCGGCAAGCATGCGGCCTGTCTTGAGGCGCAGGGGCACAAGATCATCAAGCTCAGCCTCGGCGAGCCGGATTTCGATGCACCGCCGATCGTCGGCGACGCTTTCCCAGAAGGCTGCCCTCGCCTGCTTAACCCCCCGAAACGCTCTCCATCTGCGAAGCGCGCCGGGTCGAGTTCACACAGCGCCGCAAGCTGGTGCTGGACGGACTGGAGCGAATCGGCCTGCCGGTTCCAGTCTCACCCGATGGAGCGTTCCACGTCTATTTCGACGTCAGCGACACCGGCATGACTTCCTGGCAATTCTGCCAACGGGTGCTGGAAGAGGTGCACGCCACGCTGACACCCGGCAAGGATTTCGGCCATTGCAGCGCGAACGTCCATGTCCGGCTGTCCCATGCCGCCTCCATCGGAGATCTTGAGGAAGCAATCAGGCATCTCGACCAGTTCATGAACCGTCTCAACGCCGAGCGCACATCTTGAAACCCCACCCCCACCTGACCGTTTTCCCCCTCTCCCCCTGCATCACGCCCCTTATTCCATCTGAGGATTCCGTAATGACCCCCGACCTCGACCCCATCGAAACCCGCGAGTGGCTGGATGCTTTTACCGCCATCGCCAAGTTGAGCGGCAGCGACCGCGCACAGTTCATCCTGTCGCAACTGAGCGATGCCGCCCGAGAACACGGCGTATTCACGCAGAACCAGCCCTTCTCGGCCTACCGAAACACCATTCCACTGGCGAAACAAGGCGCCTATCCAGGCGACCTGGCGATGGAGGAACGGATCACTTCGATCATGCGCTGGAATGCGCTGGCGATGGTGGTGCGGGCGAACAAGGCGTTCGGCGAACTGGGTGGCCACATCGCGTCCTATGCTTCGGCGGCCGAGATATTCGAACTGGGCTTCAACCACTTCTTCCGGGCACGTACCGAGGATTTTTGCGGTGACCTGGTCTATTACCAGCCCCATTCCGCCCCCGGAATCTATGCCCGCGCCTTTCTGGAGGGACGCCTCTCCGAGGCGCAACTCGCCAACTACCGGCAGGAAGTGGGCGGCAACGGCCTGTGCTCCTATCCGCACCCCTGGCTGATGCCGGACTTCTGGCAGGTGCCGACCGGCTCGATGGGGATCGGCCCGCTGAGCGCGGTCTATCAGGCACGCTTCATGCGCTACCTCCAGGATCGCGGCATGGCCGATACCGAAGGCCGTCACGTCTGGGGTGTGTTCGGCGACGGCGAGATGGACGAGCCCGAATCGGTCGCCGGACTCTCGCTTGCTGCCCGTGAGGGCCTCGACAACCTCACCTTCATCGTCAACTGCAACCTTCAGCGGCTTGACGGCCCGGTTCGTGGCAACGGCCAGATCATCCAGGAACTGGAGTCGCTGTTCGTCGGTGCGGGCTGGAACGTCATCAAGGTGCTGTGGGGCAGCGAGTGGGACAGCC
This sequence comes from Thauera carbonicopians, assembly GCF_025699485.1. Lineage (GTDB taxonomy): Bacteria > Pseudomonadota > Gammaproteobacteria > Burkholderiales > Rhodocyclaceae > Thauera. The sequence goes on from NZ_JANUXN010000010.1 coordinate 12,366, forward strand.
TGTTTGCCCGTGACCGCGACCATGCCCTGCTGCGCCGTTTTGCCGAAACCGTGGATGGCCAGTATCAGAACCTGGGCTCGAAGGATGGCGACTACAACCGCCAGAAGTTCTTCGATGCCGATCCGGCGACCAAGGCACTGACCGAACACATGACGGACGCCGAGATTCATGCGCTGAAGCGCGGCGGGCACGACTTCCGCAAGCTGTACGCCGCCTTTGCTGCAGCCAAGGCACACAAGGGTCGTCCCACGGTCATCCTCGCCAAGACCAAGAAGGGCTATGGCATGGGTGACGCCGGTGAAAGCCGGATGACCGCGCACCAGTCCAAGAAGCTGAACCTGGACGCGCTGGTGGCTTTCCGCGATCGCTTCAACCTGCCGCTGAGCATGCAGGATCTTGAGGAGCTGCGCTTCTACAAGCCGGCCGAGGAGAGCCCCGAGATGCGCTACATGCGCGATCGTCGTGCAGCCCTGGGCGGCGCAATGCCGGCACGAACCCGCAAGCCCCCCGAGGGACGCATCCCCGCAGTGCCTGCGCTGACCGCTTATGCGGGTTTCGCGATCGAGGCAGGCGGCAAGGAAATGTCCACCACCATGGCCTGCGTGCGGATGATGGGCGCTCTGCTGAAGGACAAGGCGTTCGGCCCGACCATCGTTCCGATCGTCGCCGATGAAGCGCGCACCTTCGGCATGGACAACCTGTTCCGCCAGATCGGCATCTACGCTCCGCAGGGCCAGCTTTATCAGCCCGAAGACGCTGATTCGATGCTGTTCTACAAGGAAGCGAAGAACGGTCAGCTACTGGAGGAAGGCATCACCGAGGCGGGGGCAATTTCGTCCTGGGTCGCAGCGGCAACGTCCTACAGCATCCATGGCACGCCGATGCTGCCGATGTACATCTACTACTCGATGTTCGGTTTCCAGCGGATCGGCGACTTGATCTGGGCTGCGGCCGACCAGCGCTCGCGCGGTTTCCTGTTCGGTGCGACCGCGGGACGCACCACACTGTCGGGCGAAGGCCTGCAGCATCAGGACGGCACAAGCCATCTGGTGGCATCGACCATTCCGAACTGCCGCGCCTACGACCCGGCCTATGCCTATGAGCTGGCGGTCATCCTGGACCACGGCATGCGGCGCATGGTGACCGAAGAACGTGACGAGTTCTTCTACGTGACCATGATGAACGAGAACTACGCGCAACCCGACATGCCGGCAGGCAGCCAGGAGGGGATCATCAAGGGGCTGCATCGCCTCGGCGAACGTGGCCAGGAGACAAGCAGCCTGCGATTGATCGGTTCCGGCACGATCCTGAACGAAGTGATTGCGGCGGCGGACATCCTGCATGACGACTTCGGGATCAGTAGCGAGATCTTCTCGGCCACCAGCTTCCCCGAACTCGCCCGTGAAGCGCAGGCCGTGGAGCGGAGTAACCGCCTGAGTTGCACTGAGACACCGGCGCTGTCCCATGTCGAGACACTGCTGCCGGGCACCGCTCCCGTCATCGTTGCCACCGATTACGTCCGCGCCTTGCCGCAAATGATCGCTCCCTGGGTCAAGGGACGGTTCGTGGCGCTCGGCACCGACGGTTTCGGCCGCTCCGACCAGCGCGGCGTGCTGCGCGCCTTCTTCGAGGTGGACCGCAAGTCCATTGCTTTCGCCGCCATCGAGGCAGCAGTCCGCGAAGGATTGCTGGAGAAATCGCTTCTGAAACAAGCCGCCGAAAAACTCGGTATCGACGCAACGCATCCCGCGCCCTGGACGAGGTAAGCACGATGTCAACGATGGATATTCTGGTTCCACAAATCGGCACTTCAACCGAAGTCGTCATCATCGAGATTCCAGTAAAGGTGGGCGATACGATTGGCGCCGACGACACGGTGCTCGTGTTGGAGTCCGACAAGGCGACGCTGGATGTTCCCGCCGGGAAGGCCGGCACGATTACCGCGCTGCACGTCGCAGTCGGCGATCGGGTGGGTGAAGGGCATCGGATGCTTGCCCTGGAGGCGAACGGCGAGACCACTGCAGCCCCTCCCGCCATGCCCGAACCACTTGCAGAGTCGCCCACGCCGGCGCCACCACCAGCCATGGCCGCACAATCCGGAACACCGGCTCCCAGCCCGGCAGGAACCGGCGAAATCACGGATTTTCCTGTTTCAGCCTCTCCGGCAATCCGCAAATTCGCACGGGAGCTGGGGGTCGATCTGGGCCAGATAAAGGGAACCGGGCCGAGAGGACGGATCACACGCGAGGACGTTCAGGCCTACGTGAAGGCCGCACTTTCTCGTGGACCGGTCGAATCGCGCGCAGAGGGATTCCTGGGGCTACCGGCCTGGCCGCAGATCGATTACGCCAAATTCGGCGAGATCGAGCGTGTGCCGCTATCGCGCATCACCCGTATCTCCGGGCCGGCGTTGACCCGCAACGCCATCATGATCCCGCATGTGACGAATTTCGACGAGGCTGACGTCACAGACCTGGAAGCTTTCCGCAAGACGGCGAATGCCGATGACGCACCTAAGATCACGATGCTGGCCTTCGTCGTAAAGGCCGTCGCCAGCACGCTTGAAGCCTTCCCTCGCTTCAATTCCTCGCTCGACGGGGATCACCTGATCCTGAAGAAATACATCAACATTGGCGTTGCGGCCGACACGCCGGACGGGCTGGTGGTCCCTGTCGTTCGAGACTGCGCAAGCAAGGGACTGCGGACGATCGCCGCCGAGATGGCGGCGTTGGCCGCAGCCGCGCGAACCGGCAAGCTCAAACCGCAGGACATGCAGGGCGCAACCTTCACGATATCGTCGCTGGGCGGCATCGGCGGCACCAACTTCACGCCGATCATCAACGCACCGGAAGTGGCAATCCTGGGCATGACCCGCTCCTCGATCAAACCGGTGTGGGACGGACAGGCATTCCAGCCGAAGCTGATCCAGCCGATGAGCCTGTCCTGGGATCACCGTGTCGTCGACGGCGTCGCTGCGGCGCGCTTCCTCCAACACTTGAAAACACTGCTGGAGGATTTTCGGCGCGTCAGCGTGTAGGGCAGACACGATTGTTGACCGTTGCATCATCTACGCCGTAGTTCATGGTGCCGGGCGAGGTTAGATGGTTCATGTTCATAAACTGTAACGGGCGGAGCACTGGATTCCGCACGCCCTAACGCCAAAGGGCCCGGGCAGCAAACAGCGCCCCGAGCCCCTCATCACCTCGAGCTCTCTGCCGCCCGGCGCCGGACACGCCTGACTCACGTCAGGCAGGCAGCGGCGCCAGCGGGTTGCCGTACATCGGGTCGTCCGGCCTGGAGGCCAGCGCCTTCTCCAGGTCGATGCCGGGCGCCTTGGCCACACCCGCACCGTAGGCCGGGTCCGCCGCGTGGCAGTTGCGGATGTGGCGGAACTCGATGAACTCCGCTGCATCGCCCATGGCCCGGCCGGTGTTGCCGAACAGGGCCTCCCGCTGCGCCGGCGTCGTCAGTTGAGCTTCTATCGATGACATAGGCAGCGTGATCTGTCTGGCCCAGACAGCCCGATCCGGACGGCCAGGGCCGGATTACCTCAACCAGCCGTATGATCAACCACGATCTCGAGCACGCCGTTGATCACGAACTGCACCGCCATGCATACCAGAAAGAAGCCCATCACCCGGGCGATGGCCTCGACACCGCCGCGGCCAATGGCAGCCACGACACGCTCTGCCGAGCGCAGCACGACCCAGAACAGCAGCCCGAGCAATGCGAAGACGATGACCGGCGCCACCGCCAGCGCCCAGGGCGCGTAGCCGGCCATCGACGAAGGCCCGATGGTTGCGGCTCCGCTGATGATCATGGCGATGGTCCCCGGGCCCGCGGTACCGGGAAGAGCCAGGGGAACAAAGGCGATGTTGGTCGTTTCCCTGGCAGCGATCTGCTCCGAGACCGCTTCGGCCTCGGGGATGTCCTCGTCGATGGGCGACGACGGAAACAGCATCTCGAAGCCGATCCTGGCGACGATCAATCCGCCGGCAATCCTTAGGCCGGGGATCGAAATGCCGAAGGTCTGCATGATCCAGGAGCCGGCGTAGAAGGTCACCATCATGATGCCGAATACGTAGAAAGCCGCTTGCGTGACCTGACGCTGGCGTTCGCGAGGCGTCAGCCGCCTGCCCAGCGACAGCAGCAGCGTCATGGATGTGAGCGGATTCGCCAACGGCAGCAACAGTGCCACCCCGACACTGACAAGGTGTACCAATTGGACGAGTTCCGCCATTTTCCTCCCCCTTCGAACGACGCTCTGTCGCAGCCCGTCTCAATCGACGCGGATACACGGCCGCACCGTGGCAGAAATGGCGTCCGGCAGCCAGATCAGGCCGGCTCGGCCCGGGCCATGACGCCCAGTGTGCGGAAGGCATTGTAGCGGCTGGGCGAAACCAGCGAACCTAGGCCGCGCAGGACGAAGGGCGGATACCATCCGCCCAGCCGCTCCCGACCTGGCAAGGCGAGAATGATCAGCGGTTTCAGGCTGAAGGCCGTGGATGAGGGTTCGAGAACCGGAGCAGTTTCGCAGCGCATGGCTGCACTCGACTCAATAGGCATAGGTCAGCGTCACCCCCAGCGTCCTGCCCGGCGCCACCTGCGCGAAGTTGCCGGTCGCGCCGTAGGAGAAGCCGTAGGTACGGTAGTCCTCGTCGCTCAGGTTGTGTGCATACACCGTGAAGTCCCAGTTGCGCACCGGGCTCCAGGCCACGGCTGCATCGACCACGGTATAGGCATCCTGGCGCAGCGTGTTGCTGCTGTCGAAGTAGTGCGAACCGGTGCGACGCACCGACAACTGCGGCCGCAACAGCTTGTCGCCGATCATGACGTTGCCCCTGGCCGCCAGGGTCAGGCCATGGCTGGGCGCCATCGGCACGTCGTTGTCCTTGCAGCCGGTGCAGGCGCTCGAGTCCTCGAAGCGGCGGAAGGTGGCCTCGTTGATGAAGCCGCCCGCGCTCAGCGTCCATTGCCGGCTGACATCCCATTCGGCGTTGAGCTCGATGCCGACCGAGCGCGTGTCGCCGACGTTGCGCAGCGTCTGGTTGCCCATGTCGCCGTCGCCGTAGAGCTGAACGTCCTTGGTGTCCACGCGATACACCGCGACGCTGGCGCGCACCGCATCGCCTGAATAGCGCAGGCCGGCCTCGTAGCTGATCGAGCGTTCGCGCCCATAGCCGTAGGCGTCATCCACGCTCGACGGCGCGAGGTTGTAGCCGAGCGGCTTGTAGCCCTGGGCAATGTTGACGTAGCCGCGCCACTGCGGCGTGAATTGGTAGCCGGCGGCGACATGGCCGAGCCAGGTGTTCTGGTTCGAAGAAGCCTTGCCCTGGAAGGCGCTGCCCATCATGTCGCCGCGGAAAGTCGTTTTCGCCTCGTCGCGGGTGAAACGCAGTCCGGTGGTGAGATCGGCCCTGGGCGTCAGGTGCCAGGTCAGGTCGCCGTACGCCGCCAGCGATTCACTGCGGTTGTCGGACGCGGAGTCCATTATCCGGAAAAGGCCGGGCAGCACCATGTCGAACTGGTAGCCCCGGGACATCTCCACTTCCTGCCGGTACAGGCCGAACACCGCGTCCCAGGCACGTGAAGGCAAGCCGCCCTGCTCGGCACTGCGCGTCGACAGGCGCACTTCCTGGGTGTTCTGCTTCCAGTGCTCGGAGAACTGCGGGAAGTAGGCATCGAGCGGGAAGCGGCGGGTGATGTGGACCCGCTGGGTACTGGCAACGGCGCTCAGCCGCCAGACGTCGAAATCGTATTGGCCGCTGGCTGCAATACTGTTGGCGCAACGGCGCTGATGATAGTCCTGCCAGGCTTCCGGCAGGTTCGGCAGCACATAGGCGCGGCGGGACTCGTAGTCGTCGAACAAAGTGTAGACGTCCTGGTCGCCGGTCGCGCAATCGCGCCCGGCCGACAGGCCCAGCTCCCAGGGGCTACCGGTCGGCGCCAGGCGCAGCTTGACGTTGCCGGCGCGCGAACGCACGCCGCCGAGTTCGTCACTGCCGATCACGTCGCTGCGCACGTCGCCGTTCACGTCGTTGGCGAGCAGGGACACCGAGCCGTACAGCAGATCCTGGATCAGCGGCCCGGCGCCCTCGGCCTGCAACTGGTAGCCGTCGCGGCTGGACACGCCGGCGCGTGCGACGAACTGCGGTGTGCCGTCCGGTTTATGCGAGACGATGTTGAGCACGCCACCCTGCGCGCTCTTGCCGTACAGCGTGCCTTGCGGGCCTTTCAGCAGCTCCACCTGCTGCACGCCGAGCAGGGACTGCGCAGCCACGATTGGCAGTTGCGGCACGCCGTCCACGTAGACGGTCAGCGCCGGATTGTAGAAATCCTGGGCCGAGGTGACGCCGCGAATCGTGATGATCGGAAACAGGAAGGTCGCGCTGTGCGCCATGTACAGCTCGGGGAAGGCCCGGTGCAGCTCCAGCGTCGACGAAATCTGCGCATCGTCCAGCTCCAGCCGGTCGACGACGCTGGCCGCGCCATTGAGCTGCTCCACGGTTTCGCCACGCTTGCTGGCGGATACCACCACCGGGGCCAGCGCCTGGGTCTCGCCCTCCCCCTGCTGCGCATGAACGGTGCCGGTCCAGGCCGCGGCATGAGCGGACGCGAGCGCGAGGCCGAGCAGGCGCAATCTCGATCTGAAAGTGAAGCGGGTCATGGTTCCATCTCCTGCCTGTTGAAATTCCGTAGCAGCTCAGCGCCCGGCGTGCCAGTTCTTCGCGCTCTGCTGTGCTTCCCACATGCGGGCGTAGCGACCGTTGTCGGCGAGCAGCTCCCCGTGACGGCCCGCCTCGACCACCCGCCCACCGTCGATCACCAGAATCTGGTCGGCGGCGGCGATGGTCGACAGGCGGTGGGCGACGACGATCACCGTGCGGTCGCGCACCAGGGCGTCGATCGCGCCTTGCACGGCGACTTCGCTCTCAGTGTCGAGTGCCGCGGTGGGTTCGTCGAGGATGACGATCGGTGCGTCCTTGAGCATCGCCCGGGCAATGCTGATGCGCTGGCGCTCGCCGCCCGACAGCCGGCCGCCGATGTCGCCGACGCGGGTCGCGTAGCCTTCGGGCAGGCGGCGGATGAAGTCGTGGCAATGGGCGGCACGGGCGGCAGTTTCGACTTCCGCGTCGCTCGCCTCGGGCCGGGCCATGCGGATGTTGGCCAGGATGGTGTCGTCGAACAGGTACACATCCTGGAACACCACCGAGATCAGCGCGTTGAGCCGTTCGGGTTCGATGGCGCGCACGTCCACGCCGCCAATGGTGATGCGTCCGGCCTGCGGATCGGCATGGCGCATCAGCAAGCGCGTCAGCGTGGTCTTGCCCGAGCCCGAGGGGCCGACCAGCGCAGTCAGGCTGCAGGCGGGCAGCCGGGCATCCAGCGCCTGCAGCGTCGGCTTGCCCGCCTGGGCATAGCTGAAGCTCACGCCTTCGAAAGCCACCTCGAAGGATTGCGGCGCTTGCGCCGGCAGGATTTGCGGCAGCGGCTCGATGCGCAGCATCGCATCGATCTTGCCCAGCGCCGCCTCGATCAGGTCGATGACCTTGGCGTACAGCACGAAGGTCGCCAGCGGCTCGCCGAAGCGCACCACGATCACCATCAGCGCCGCCAGGATCGCGACGTCGAGCGTGCCTTGCGTGACCAGCCAGGCGCCGATGAAGACCACCAGCAGCACCGCCATTTCCATCACCGTGGCCAGGATCAGGTTGGGCTTGGCGCCTTTCTGCTGGCCGATGGTCTGGATGGTCTCCAGGTGCTTGAAGCTCGCCTGCAGCCTTTCCGCCTGGAGGCCGGCGCAGCAGGCCGCGCGCAGCACCGGCAGCCCCTGCACGTACTCCAGGATGTCGGCGCTGGTGCGCTGCTGGGCATCGGCCAGCATGCGCATGCCGCGGCCGAAAGCAGGCCGGCGCCAGCGGTAGAGCGGGATCAGCAACGGAAACACCAGCAGCAGGATCAGCCCCATGCGCCAGTCGAAATACAGCGCCGCCAGCGCCACCACCGCCGGGGTGATCAGCGCATGCGCCATCATGTTGACGATGGTCAGCAGATAGCTCAGGTTCTCATCGACGCTGCCCAGCAGCGTGGCATTGACCTCGCCGGCGCGCTTGTCCTGAACCTGTTCCAGCGGGATGCGGCGCAACTGCTCGCCCAGTTCGGTGCGCAGCTCGTGCGTGTTGTCGACCATGTCGCCGCGGTGGTCGAAGCCCTGCGCCCGCCAGCGCAGCAACATGCTGGCCAGCATCAGCCCGGTCATGAGCAGCAGCCAGGGCAAAGCTGCCTGCCAATCGGCAGAGGGATGATGGGCGGTGGGAATCAGCGCCTGAAACAGCGGCATCAAGCAGGCCAGCGCCAGGCCCTGCAAGGCGGCGGAAATGCCGAGGCCGATCAGGCTGGCCCGCAGGCGCGGTGCCCGGCTGCGTGCGCTCGCCATCAACTGGCGCCAGGTCTCACGCAAGGGCGTGATCTGCGGCTGCGTGGCGCTCATGCCTGTGCTCCCCGCAGCGCCCAGCCTTGCGCCTGCTCGTAATTGGACCACAGCCGTTCGTACACACCGCGCTCGGCAAGCAATGCCTCATGCCGGCCGCGCTCGACCAGCCGGCCCTGGTCGAACACCAGGATCTGGTCGGCATCACGGATCGTCGACAGCCGGTGCGCGACCATCAGCACCGTCTTGCCCCGCATCAGGTTGGCCAGCGCGGCCACCAGCGCCGCCTCGTTCTCGGGATCGGCAAAGGCCGTGGCCTCGTCCAGCACCAGAATCGGCCGGCTCTGCAGGATGGCGCGGGCAATCGTGATGCGCTGGCGCTGCCCGCCGGACAGGAACACCCCGCGCTCGCCAGCGGGCGTGTCATAGCCCAGCGGCAAGGCCGCGATGAACTCGTGCGCCTGGGCAGCGCGGGCGGCGGCGATCACCTCGTCCATCGTCGCGTCAGCCAGCCCCAGGCGAATGTTGTTGGCGATGGTGTCGGCAAACAGGAAAGTGTCCTGGAATACGAAAGCCACCTGCTGCATCAGCGCCGCCGGCTGCAGCTCGCGCACATCCACGCCGCCAACCTGGATAGAGCCCGCGCTCACGTCCCAGAAACGCGGAATCAACCGTGCCACCGTGGTCTTGCCGGCACCCGACGGCCCCACCAGCGCGGTGATGCTGCCGGGTGGCGCCTCGAAGCTCACGCCCCGCAGCACCAGCGGGCCATCGGCCATGTAGCGGAAGTCCACCTGCTCGAAACGGACGCCGGCATCGCGCGGCATCTTCGTCGCTATCGCGGCCGGCACCGGCAATACGGGTTCGGCCAGCACTTCATGGATGCGATGGATGCTCATCTGCGTCTTGCCCACCAGATGCCGCAGCGACACCATCGGCAGCAGCGACTCGGCCATGCCGGTGCCGGCGAGCAGCACCGCCAGCCAGGTGGCGGCGTCCAGCGCATCGCGGCTCGTCAGCCAGGCGCCCAGCCATACCAGCACCACCAGCGTCGGCAGGGGACTGAGGATGATCTGCGACAGACGCGACGACGTACCGGACATCCGGTACCAGGACTTCACCACGTCGCGGTAGGCTTCCAGCGCCCGCTGGTAGCGGCAGAACGTCGCCGTGCCGGTATCGAAGGTCCGCACCACCGGCATCGCCTGCACGTATTCCACCACCGCCTTGCCGACGTTCTCGCCCGCCTCGTTGTAGCGCCGCATCATGTCGGCGCTACCGCGCAAGGCCAGCGAAACCACTGCCACGCCGAGGCCCAGCACGGCGGTCGCCGCCAGCGCCAGCCGCCAGTCCAGCCACAGCAGCAGGGCGAAAGTCAGCAGCGGCGATACGTAGGCACGGGCATACAGCGGCGTGCTGTCGGCAACGAAGACGTGCAATGCCTTGACGTCTTCCATCATCACCTTGGCGAGCGCGCCCGAACCCGTCTGCTGGACATAGCCCAGCGGCAGGTGCGCCAGATGCTCCGACAGCCGGCTGCGCAGCAAGGTCTCCAGATGAAAAGCCGCATAGTGCGAACGGTTGAAGGCCGTCAGCCGCAGCACGAAAGCCAGTGCCGTCAGCACCGCCGCCAGCAGCAGCGGCTGCCATGGCCACGACGCTGACGACTGCAGCAGCGTGTGCACCGACCAGGCCAGCGCGCACAGCGCCCCCAGCGCCGCCGCCGCGCTCAGGCCGGACAAGGCCATCGCGAAGCGGATGCGGCCCTGCACCGGCTGCATCACGGCCCAGGCGGAGGGCACGGGCTGGGCGGCACTAGCGGGCATGCGCAACCTCGGCGACGGCCAGGCCCTTCCCCTTTCGGGATCGGCACCACACCACCAGCGCAGCGATCGCCGTCGACACCGCCGCCAGGCCGAAGCAGACGTGGTAGCCCAGGTGCTGGGACAGCCAGCCGCCCACGATGCCGCCGGCCACCGCCAGCAGCGCATCGGCACTCTGGAAGATCGCGAAATCCACACCGGCCTGCAGCGGCGAGGTCATTCCCATCAGCGCCGAATACAGCGCCACCCACAGGCAGCCCATCACGCCGAAGAGCAGGCCCAGCAGCACGACGAACGTGTTCAACCCGGTCGACGACTCCGGCAATGCAGCACTCGTCAACGCCAGGAAAACGCAAGCCTTCAGCGCCACCGCGATCGATACCGCACGCCAACCCGGCGCAAGGCGCACCAGCAAACCACCCAGCACGGCACCGCTCAGGCCGGCACCGATATGGAGAGAACCGAACAGCCAGCCAACCTGCTCCATGTCCATGCCTCGATCCAGCATGAACGGCCCGAACATGCCCAACGTCAGCCGCACGCCGATACTCGACAACAGCAGCATCAACAGGCCGATGCGCACTTCCGGGCGGTGCAAGGCGTGCATCAGACTCGGACGGTGCTCGATGGCCAACTTCCGGTCACGCTCTGGCTCGCGCACGAGCAACATCGGTACGGTCAGCACGAGGATCACGGAACCCGCCGCAACCAACGCCCAAGGCCAGCCATATTGGCCCGCGACCAACAGAAACCCGCCCGCGCCCAGCATCGCGCCGACATAGTTGCCACCGACCTGGGCGACGTTGCCCCAGCCGCGCCCGCTCTCGGAGAGTTGATCCACCACGAAGCCGTCGCAGGCAATGTCCACCGTGGCTGCAACCAAGGCAGCGAGCGCCAACCCCGCCAGAATCCAGCTTGCATGCTCGCTCAAGGACAAGCGCCCGAGCAGGCTGGCAATGCCAAGCCCGGCCAGCAGCAGCGCCATCGTCCACTGCCCTGCCAGCACCAGCAGGCGCGAGCGGCGCTCGACGCGGCCTGCGGGCAGGCGCCAGCGCTCCACGATCGGCGCCCACAGGAAGCGTATGCCCCATGGCACCCACAGCAGTGCACTCAAGCCCGCCACCTGCAAGGACGCACCTTCATTGCGCAGCAGCGTCGGCAGCGCCTGGGTTATCAACGCGGTGACGATGGTCTGGGTGATGTAGATACCGGCAACCGCGGCGAGCAGTTGCCATAACTTCAACCTTGGGACGCGGTGGGACACCACAGTGGACATCTGTCTGACGACTCCATGCAAACCAGAAAGTAGAAAGCCGACGCTTGTGCTGTCATCAGCAGAAGAAGCAAGCTCGTCAGGCACAAAATCCACCCCGGACGCCACGCGTAGGTGTGCAAATCAGCCCATGCCGCTGGGCTGAACACGCCTGCGTGCAGACACCGCATCACCACGAATACGGATAGGAATCATTTACCACCGTGGACGCACGACGGGGTCACGACACGCAGGCAGCGATCATTGCTGGAATGCGTGCGACCTTCCACCGCATCACGGCCAAAATTCGCGTTTTACGGAATATTTTTGCTGCCCGGATAGCCTCTACTGCCTGGGCTTCCTGCTATAAAATGCGGATGGGAATCATTTCTGGTTTCATGACGAACGAGGAGACACATCACCAAGGTCGGCGGTCATCGCTGGCATGGAGGCTGTTTGCTGCCGGATTACCGCCAAAACCTGTCTTTTCGAGGAATTTTTGATGTCGGACACGTTAATCGGGTGCGTGCACAGCCGCGTCGTGCATGACCCGGCCCGGATCATCGACAGCCAGTTGGACGGTGTTCCCGACAGTTGGCGACACACCATGCAACTGGAACGCCCGGCCGAAGGCATCAACATCTGCTGCATGAATGGCCACCCGGGCAGTAGTTGGGCCTTCGAAGCCGAAGGCGACCCTGCCGTAACCCTGGCCATCCTGCTCGATGGTCATATGGAGGCCGGCGTTCAGGATGGTGCCGAACTCGCCATGGGCGCCGGCCAGGTACTGCTGATGGCTGTGGGCGAACGCGCCCGCGGCTGGGACGTGCTGTCCTCGCCAAACGACTTCCACTTGGTCAACATCAACCTCACCGAACAAGCTCTGCTCGGCCTGACCGGCCTGGAGATGGACGACGTGCTCGGCTGCATGCGCGCATCCAACGCCGGCATGGAGCACGTCAATGCCTGCATGGTCACCATGCCCGCATTCACGACACTGCAGCGCATCGCCGGCGAAATCACCCGCTGCGGCCATCAGCACCGCCTCGCGCGCCGAGCCTTCGTGTGTGCCAAGATCAGCGAAGCCCTGGCCGCGGTACTCGACCAATGCACTTACAGACAGCGCAACCTCGATTCGAGGCACCCACGCGCACTCCCCAGTGATCGCTCGCGCCTCATTCAGGCCCGCACCCTGCTCGAGCAGCAATATGCCAAGCCCTGGAGCGTGCAGACGCTGTGCAGGGCCGTGGGCCTCAATGAAAAGCGGCTGCAAGCCGGCTTCCAGACGCTGTACGGCCATAGCGTACACGACTGCCTGACCCGAATCCGGCTCGATGCCGCACTGACGCTGCTCTCCTCCGGCCACTCCGTGGCCGACACCTCCCAGGCCGTCGGCTTTGCCAACGTCAGCCACTTCGGCAAGGTGTTCCGCAACGCCATCGGCATCACACCCAAGCGCTGGGCACGCGGCCAGCAGCCAAGGGACTAGATCACCCCTCCCCACCTTCACGCACCACCGGTAGTTCAGAACACCGGCGGTGCTGCCATGCGCGTCGCCATCAGCAAAATATTGCTGCTGTCATGAAGCGAGATCGTTCCGCGAATCCCATGACCGGTGAGTCGGTTCTCGTAGGCTCTTTGGCGGCTTTGGCTTGCCGCACGATCAGATCAGTGGCGCCATCATCGAACTCCCAAGTCCTGGACTCAGGCCCGACCTTGCTCTCCATCCCGATCCAAACCCAGCAAGAAACCGGAGTCGGTACCACCACATTCTTTAGCCACGAATATGGACCAAAAAACGCTGGCTGCAGGTAGAGCCCGGCAGCGGTCGCTGGAACGAAAAAAGGAGCCGAAGCTCCTTTTTTCAACGACTTACAGCGTCCGCCGGGATTCCTCGAAACGCTGCAGATCAAATTCTGGAGCGGGAAACGAGTCTCGAACTCGCGACCTCAACCTTGGCAAGGTTGCGCTCTACCAACTGAGCTATTCCCGCATTTCGACGATCCGGCATGGCGAGGGTTTTCCAGAACCATTCGCGCCTTGCCGTCGCCGGCTTTCACCGGTGAAGCAAGCCGATCATCTTTCGTCTTGCGCCGTTCTGCGCTCGACGGGGGCGAACTATACCGGGCTTCACCCTCGTGCGCAACACTGGCCGGCCGTCAGCCGCCGAGCGCCTCGTCGACGATTTCGATCCAGTGCCGCACCGGCGTTCGGCCGGCGCTGTCCAGGTGGATCTGGCAGCCGATGTTGGCCGTCGCGATCAGCTCGGGTTTGCCGCTTTCGAGCGCGTCCAGCTTGTTGTCGCGCAGCCGGCGCGACAGCTCGGGCTGGGTCAGCGAATACGTGCCTGCCGAACCGCAGCACAGGTGGGCATCGGGTACCGGCGTCAGTTCGAAGCCCAGGCCGGCCAGCACGGCCTCGACCGCGCCGCCGAGCTTCTGCGCGTGCTGCAAGGTACAGGGGCAGTGGAAGGCGAGCCGCCTGTCGGCGGGCACGCCGAGCTTGTCCAGCGGTTCGGCGCGCAGCACCTCGACCAGATCCTTCGCCAGTTCGCTGACCCGCGCAGCCTTGGTCGCATAGGCCGGATCGTCGCGCAGCATGTAGCCGTATTCCTTGACGAAGGCACCGCAGCCGCTGGCGGTCTGCACGATCGCCTCGGCACCCGCCTCGATCGCCGGCCACCAGGCGTCGATGTTTCGGCGGGCGCGCTCCAGCCCGGCCTCCTGCGCATCGAGATGGAAATCGACCGCGCCGCAGCAACCGGCTTCGCCCACCGGCCGGACGCTGATGCCGAGGCGGTCCAGCATCCGGGCCGCAGCGGCGTTGGTGTTGGGCGACAGGCCGGGCTGCACGCAGCCTTCCAGCATCAGCACGATGCGGGCGTGGCGCGGTGCCGGGCGTGGCCTGGCGGCAGGTTTGCGCCGGGGGAGTTTCGATGCCAGGGTTTCGGGCAGCAGCGGCCGTACTACTGAGCCCGCCGCCAGAAGCGTCTTGAACACCGCCGGCCGCGACAGGGTGCCGCGCAGCAGCGTGCGCCGGGCAGTTTCGTCCAGCGGCCGCGGCGCCCACAGGTCGATGGCTGCACGGCCGACATCGAGCAGCTTGTGGTACTGCACGCCGGATGGGCAGGTCGTCTCGCAGTTGCGGCAGCTCAGGCAGCGGTCCAGGTGCATGCGGGTGCTGGCGCTGAACTCGCCGCCTTCGAGCATCTTCTTCATCAGGTAGATGCGTCCGCGCGGGCCGTCGAGTTCGTCGCCCAGCAACTGGTAGGTCGGACAGGTGGCATTGCAGAAGCCGCAATGCACACAGGCGCGCAGTACGCTTTCGGCGATTTCGGCGCCGGGCAACTGGCGCGCGGCTTCACTCAGCTTGGTTTGCATGGCCTGGCCTCTGCCTGTTACAGCCCGGCGTACATGCGGCCGGGGTTGAAAATGCCTTGCGGATCGAGCTGCGCCTTGAGCTGGCGATGATGGCGCATCAGCGCTGCCGGCAGCGGGTGCAGCGGGCTGTCGCAGGCACCTGGCGTGAAACAGCTCGCATGCCCGCCCGCCGCTGCCGCTGCGCGGCGGATTTCTCCGCTGTCAGCGGAGCTCTTGAGCCAGCGCTGCGCACCGCCCCAATCGACGAGCTGAGCGCCGGCGGGCAGGTCCGGACGGCTGTCATTGGCCACCGACAATCGCCACAACGGCGCCGGGTCAGCGAAGAAATCGAGCTGAAACTCGCGCAATGCCGTCCAGAACTCCGCCGACACCTCCTCGCCGCCAAGGCTTTCCCGTGCAGCCTTCACCGAGCCCTCGCCTCCTTCCAGCCGCAGCATCAGCGCTTCGCCGTCATGGCAGGCAGCGGTGATCGGCAGGGGCTGCTGGCCCCATTCGGCAAAACGGTCCAGCGCCGCCGGCACATCCATCTCCAGCCGCAGCGTACAGCCACTGCGCGGCTTGGGCAGGACTTTCAGCGACACTTCGGTGAGCAGCCCGAGGCAGCCCAGGCTGCCCGCCATCAAGCGCGAAACGTCGTAGCCGGCGACGTTCTTCATCACTTCGCCGCCGAAGCGCAGATGCTTGCCGTGCCCGGTGATGAGGCGGCAGCCGAGCACGAAGTCGCGCACCGCGCCGACCCACGGCCGCCGCGGGCCGGACAGCCCGGCCGCGACCATGCCGCCCACCGTGGCCTGCCCGCCGAACTGCGGCGGCTCGAAAGCCAGCGTCTGGCCTTCGCCGTTGAGTACGGCCTCGACTTCGGCAACCGGCGTGCCGGCACGAACGGTGACGACCAGTTCGGTCGATTCGTAATTGACGATGCCGCGATGGCCTCGCGTATCCAGCAAGCTGCCGCTGCCCTGCCCGCCGTAGAACGCCTTCGTGCCGCCGCCCTGGATCAGCAGCGGCGTGCCGGTGGAAAGCGCCGTGCAGACCTGGGCCAGCAGTTCCTCGCCGAGGTCGGCATCCTGAATGTCGCTGCTCATCAGAAACGCTCCAGTTCGGGAAACGGCATCTGTCCCTGGTGCACACGCATCGCACCGTTCTCCGCGCAGCGGCGCAGCGTGGGGATGTTCTTGCCGGGGTTCAGCAGGCCTTCGGCGTCGAACGCCGCCTTCACCGCATGGAAGAAAGCCAGTTCGTCGGCGTTGAACTGCACGCACATCTGGTTGATCTTCTCGCGCCCCACGCCATGCTCGCCGGTGATGGTGCCGCCGACCTCGACGCAGAGTTCGAGGATTTTGCCGCCGAGTTCCTCGGCCCTTTCCAGCTCGCCCGGCTGGTTGGCATCGAACAGGATCAGCGGGTGCATGTTGCCGTCGCCGGCGTGGAAGACGTTGGCCACGCGCAGGCCATAGCGCTCCGACAGCTCGGCCGTGCCGCGCAGCACCCTGGGCAGGTGCTTGCGCGGAATCGTGCCGTCCATGCAGTAGTAGTCGGGCGACATGCGGCCGACGGCGGGAAAGGCATTCTTGCGCCCGGCCCAGAACCTCACCCGCTCGGCTTCGTCGCGCGCCAGGCTGACCGCGGTCGCACCCGCCTTGTCCAGCACCGCGCGCACCCGCTCGATGTCCTCGGCGACGTCCAGCTCGACGCCGTCCAGCTCGCACAGCAGGATCGCCTCGGCCTCGACCGGATAGCCGGCATGGATGAAATCCTCCGCCGCCTGGATGGCGAGCTTGTCCATCATCTCCAGGCCGCCCGGGATGATGCCTTCGCCGATGATGTCGGCCACCGCCCTGCCCGCGTTGTCGACCGAATCGAAGCTCGCCATCAGCACGCGCGCCACCCGCGGCTTCGGGAGCAGCTTGACGGTGATCTCGGTGACGATGCCGAGCATGCCTTCGGAGCCCATGAACAGCGCCAGCAGGTCGAAGCCGGGCGAATCCAGCGCATCCGAACCCAGCGTCAGGCGCTCGCCCTCGATCGTGAGAATCTCGACCTTGAGGACGTTGTGCACGGTCAGCCCGTACTTCAGGCAATGCACGCCGCCCGCGTTCTCCGCCACGTTGCCGCCAATCGAACAGGCGATCTGCGACGAGGGGTCGGGCGCGTAATAAAGCTCGTGGGGCGCGGCGGCCTGCGAAATCGCCAGGTTGCGCACGCCCGGCTGCACGCGGGCGAAGCGCCCTTGCGGATTGATTTCGAGGATGCGGTTGAAGCGGGCCATCACCAGCAGCACGCCCTGCTCCAGCGGCAGCGCTCCGCCCGACAGGCCCGTGCCCGCGCCGCGCGGCACCACCGGCACCCGGCGCGCATGACAGATGCCCAGGATGGCTTCGACCTGCTCGATGCGCTCGGGCAGCAGCACCAGCATCGGCAGCGTGCGGTAGGCCGACAGGCCGTCGCACTCGTAGGGGCGGCGGTCTTCCTCGCTATGGAGGATCTGGAGATCGGGCAGGCTGCGGCGCAGCTCGGCAAAGAGATCGGCGACATCGACCTTGTTGAGCGCGCCGTCGATCGCCTCGTCGTAGAGAATGTTCATTGCAGGGCCCGTCCACCTGTCCTCGTTGGCAACAGATGCTAAGGCCTTCGGCCGCGCGCTCCAAGACCTCCTTGCAGGCAGCGGCCCGGTTCAGCGGGCGTTCAGTTGCGCCGCTTCGGTGTCTCGAAGGTCGTCAGCATGCCGCGCAGGATGGCGACTTCTTCCTTCTCCAGCCGGATGCGGTTGAACATCCGCCGTATGCGCGGCAGCAGGCGCTTGGGGTTCTTGGGGTCGTGGAAGCCGCTCAGCGTCACCGCATGTTCGAGGTGGGCCATGAAGCCTTCGAAGTCGGCATGGGTCGCGGGTTCGGCCTGCAGGTCCTGCGGCAGCGGCGGCTGCAACGCGGCCATGCGCAGCTCGTAGGCCAGCAACTGGACGGCAGCGCCGAGGTTCAGCGAGGAAAATTCGGCGTCGGTCGGGATCGTCACCGGCAGGCTGCACAGGCCGACTTCCTCGTTGGTCATGCCGCTGGTTTCGTTGCCGAACACCAGCGCGACCTCGCCATCGACGGTACGGGCGACGATCTCCTGCGCCGCCTCGCGCGCATGCAGGCGCGGCAGCGACAGCTCGCGTCGGCGGGCAGTCAGCGCCGCCGAGAACACGGTGTCGGCCAGTGCCTGTTCCAGGGTATCGACCACGCGGGCGGACTCGAGGATGTCGACCGCGCCGGACGCCCGCGCGGTGGCGACCTCGTCGGGGAAAACGGCCGGCGACACCAGCCACAACTGGCGCAGCCCCATGGTCTTCATCGCGCGGGCGGCGGCGCCGATGTTGCCGGGGTGGCTGGTGCGCGACAGCACGACCCGGATACGGTCGAGCGCAAGGGGGCGATTCATATTAAAATTCCGCGTTTTCCGAATTCCGCCGGGCCGGCGCGCACGATAGCGCGGCACAGCCCCGCTCTTTGACCGAGATCCCGCATGCATCCCACCCTGAACATCGCCGTCAAGGCCGCCCGCCGCGCCGCGACCGTCATCAACCGCGCTTCCACGCAGCTCGACCTGCTGACGGTGCAGAGCAAGACGCCCAACGACTTCGTCACCGAAGTCGATCGCGCTGCCGAGCAGGCGATCATCGAAGTGCTGCGCGAGGCCTTCCCGGGGCACGGGATTCTAGCAGAGGAGTCCGGCGAGTCGGGCCCCGAGAGTGAGTACAACTGGATCATCGATCCGCTCGACGGTACCACCAACTTCATCCACGGCTTTCCGCAGTACGCGGTGTCGATCGCGCAAACGAAGAACGGCGTGCTCGAACATGCGGTGATCTACGATCCGAACACCAACGAGATGTTCACCGCCTCGCGCGGCAGCGGCGCTTTCCTCAACGACCGCCGCATCCGCGTGTCGCGCCGCACCCGCCTGAACGAGTCGCTGATCGGCACCGGCTTCCCCTTCCGCCAGTTCGACAACGTCGATGCCTACCTGGCGATGTTCAAGGAACTGACGCAGAAGACCGCCGGCATCCGCCGCCCGGGCGCGGCCTCGCTTGACCTGGCCTACGTCGCCTGCGGCCGACTCGACGGCTTCTGGGAAATGGGCCTGTCGCCGTGGGACATGGCGGCCGGCGTGCTGCTGATCCAGGAAGCCGGCGGCCTGGTGTCCGACCTGTCGGGCGAAGCCGACTTCATGGCCACCGGCAACGTCGTTGCCGGCACGCCGAAGGTCTTCGGCCAGTTGCTGCCGGTCATCCAGGCCTACCGCCCGGCCAACATGCAGGCCTGACGCTCCCTGCCCCGCCGCCGGGTCCCGCCTGGCGGCTACCTGGGGGATTCGGCGAGGCGATCGAGCATCGCGCGGATGGCACGAATCTGGCCGCCGTCTCGCGTCGCGTATTCCGGCCCGGTGTAGCCCCACCAGTCCCAGCAGCCCTTGGGGTTGTACACCCAGCGCAAGGACCAGAAGGCCAGGCCACTGCGCGCCGCTGCCTGCGGATACAGGACGATGATCCGGTTGCCATCGGCCCACTCGTTGTAGCCTGCCGTGTCGACGAAGCGCCGGCCGATCTGGCCCTCGGTCTGGCGGCAGCCGTGCAGCGCCACATGCAGCCGGCAGCCGCCCTCGCGGCAGGCCTGCGGCACATAGGCGTAGCCCTGATCCGCCATGCTCAGCTCGAACGGTGCGATGCCGGTGTATTCGCTCTGGTCGAAGGCGATCACTTCGCCTGCCGGGCGCTCCACGCGCGGCGCCAGCGGTCCGTACAGCTGTGCCAGCAGTTCGCCGGCGGCATCCAGTTCGCCGCAGCGGTTGATGAAAGGCGGCGCCGAGGTCTCGCAGGCATTCGCCGCCGGATCGGCCACCGAGATCATCGCGTGCCCGGCATTGTCGTGCTGCACGTACTGCACCGCGTCCTGCGGCAGGCGGCTGCGGTAGAAAGCCACCAGCCCATCGACCACCGGCCGCTCGACGGTGCGATCCCCGCCGCCGGAGAACACCCACACCTTGTCGTCCGCCAGCCCTGCCGGGTCGTCGATGCGGCCGGCGCGGGCACGCGCCTGGATGCGTGAGTCGGTGTCGCGCGCCGAGGGCACGCTGGCCGGCGTCGACGGCTCCATGCAGTTGCTCAGTGCGCGCCAGACGCTGCCCTGAGCGCATTCGTAGGGGCCGCCGGCGATCACGCCCGTACCTTTCACCAGTTGCGAATGTGCGACCTGCAGTTGCACCGCCATGTAGGCGCCGGACGAAATCCCCGACACCGTCACCGCATTCGCGTCGGCGCCCAGCGCCGGCAAGGGCGGGGCGGCCTGCACGCTGAAAACGATCAGACAATGGACCGCGCTCCCGAACAGCATGGAGCGAAAGAACCTGACGCCCATTCAGCACCTCCATTGGCAAAAAAAGATCGACATCAGCGGTCTCGCCGCCATCCTGCCATCGGCAGATTCGAAGGCTCGAACATCCACATTGCGATCTCCCGCAAGCATGCCTCGATGCTCCGACCGCAACTCATGGATATGGCAACAGAATCGACGCAAATTCAATAGATATTTTTATCTCGACATTCGGCATTCCCGCACTACGATCAGAGTGTAGCTTCTTGTCACACATCGGGACTGCGTGTCTTTTTCGAACGTCATCCTGCTGCCGGCAGGGGGAAGCGCAGCCCATTCACGCCGCACCGTCTCGCAAGCCCACGCCCGTTTCGGGGGGAGGACAGCTTGGCCTCGCATCACGGAATCCTTGCAGTGCTGCAGGCCTTGCGCGAACGCTTGTCGATTCGCATGGCAGCCCGGCTGAGCGGCAACCCGCAGGTGGATATCCTGGGCTCGCACACGCTGGCGGGCACTCCGCTGCCGAACACCGACACGCTGGGACTGTACCTGCATCGCATCTCGGTCGACCCCTTCAGCCGCAACCGCCATCTCCCCGCCGTCGAAGGCCGCCGCCTGCCTCGCCCCGAACTGCCGGTCAATCTGCATCTGCTGCTGATCGCCTGGTGCACACATACCGAACAGGAAATCGAATTCCTTTCCACTGCAATCCGCATCATCGGCGGCGGCCTGTCCTTCACCAGCGCCGACCTGGGCCTTGCCGACCCATCATGGGGCGACGAGGACAGCGTGCAGGTGCTGCCCGAGGAGATGAGCACCGAAGACCTGATGCGGCTGTGGGACAGCCTGCCCGGCGACTACCGCCTGTCCGCCCCATATCTCGTCAAGACGGTGCGTCTCGCGCCCGACATCGACCCCGACGAGGGGCCGCCGGTGCGCACGCTGGTCTTTCCGGTCGATGACGAAGGGCAAGCGCGATGATCGCCGAAACCCTCGTCCTGCATGCCAGCGACTTCATCGAATGGCTGGACGCGAGCGGCCCGCAGGCACTCGCACGCCGCACGCTGCCGGCCCGGGACCTCGACGTGCGCATCACGCAGGGGCCAAGCGATCTGAAGCTGATCCACAAGACTGCCGGCACCGCCCTGTGGCGGCGTGAGCCCGAGGAACTGGGCCTACTCGTCGACGGCGAGGCGACGCCGGCCGACCTCGCCCCGCCGGATGAGGCGCTGTATCCGCTCGCCGGCGAAGTGCGCGACCGCAGCGGCATCTTCCTGCCACGGCATTTCGCATTCGATGCCGGACGGCGCGCTGGACACCGCCTGCGCCTGTTCCGCTCGCCGCTGGGTACGCGCTTCGGCCGGGCCGGCGGCCTGCAAGGACACACATCGCTGGACGACGGCACGCCTGTACCGTGGGTACTGCTGAGCCTGCGGGTGGCGCCGCCGCTGGCGGAACCGCTCGATTTCATCGCCCAGAGCGACGGACGCGGCGAATTCCGCCTGTCGCTGGAGCGCCTGCCCTCGCTGACCCGGGACGCACCGGCACAGATATATCCCGCGACGCTGACGCTGCAGGCCGCAGCAGACGGTACGGATCCCGACTCCCTGCCCGCAGTGCAGGTACGCGGCACCGGTAGCGGCGGCGCCGCATTCAAGACCGAACTCGCGGTGGACATTGCGCCGGGGCGCATCTCCACCCTTGCCAGCCCGGGACGGGATGCCCTCGTCCTGCGGTTTTCCTGAACGCCCGACAAGCGCAACGCTCCCGAAGGAGAAGCGACATGCCCGAGTACCTTGCACCTGGCGTCTTCGTCGAGGAGACGAGTTTCCGCAACAAATCCATCGAGGGTGTCGGCACCAGCGTCGCGGCACTGATCGGGCCGACTCGCAGCGGGCCGCTGCGCGGCCTGCCCGAGGTGCTGACCAGCTATGCGGAGTTCGAACGCATTTACGGCGACGCGCAGGATCTGGCCATCGGCGCGGCTGGCGCCGCGGTGCCCAACTACACCGCGCATGCGGCGCGGGCCTTCTTCGACAACGGCGGCAAGCAGCTCTTCGTCGTGCGCGTGGCCGCTGGCGAGACCCAGCCCACGGCCGCAAGCACCAGGACGAGCGCCGAGGACACGGAAACCCCCGAACCTCCCGAGCCCGAGCCTCCCGAACCTCCTGAGCCCCCCGAACCTCCCGAGGATCCCGAGCCGCCCGAAGACACCGACGACGCCGAAAGCACCGAAGGCATCGTGACCTTCTTCAGCCGCTTCCCCGGCAAGGCCGGCGAATACACGCTGGAGCTGCGCTGGCGCGACACCGGCCAGCGCCGTTTCGATCTGGATGTGCACAGCGGCGGCAAGGACGGCGAAGTCATCTACACCTACGGCGAACTCTCCACCGCCCCCGGGAGCCTTGCCGCAGCGCTGCCGGCCGAGCCCGAGCGCCGTGCCGAAGCGCTGAGCTCGCCGATCGCAGTCTCCATCGAGCCGGCGGACGCAAGCGAGGAAGAGATCCGGAGCGCCTTGATCGCGCTATGCGATTCCGCAGCCATCACGCCCCAGGCCACTTCGCTCGATGGCCCACGCTACCTGATCACGCTCGCAGGCGGTTCGGACGGCGGCGAACCCACGGCCATCGACTACGCCGGCAAAACCGACGAGGTCAAGGGCAGCACCGGCCTGAAGGCGCTCGAAGACATCGAGGACGTCTCCATCGTGATGACGCCCGCAGCGGCTGCCTCCACCGAGGACGTGCACAAGGCCGTCGTCCTGGAGATGCAGAAACATTGCCGCCGCATGCGCTATCGCATCGGCGTCGTCGATTCGCGCAAGGACCAGAGCATCGGCGAAGTGCGCGCCTTCGCCGGCAATTTCGACGATTCCCGCCTCGCCCTCTACTACCCCTGGGTCGTCACGCCCGACCCGACCGGCGGGCAGCGGGACATCGCCGTGCCGTCCTCCGGTTTCATCGCCGGCATCTACGCCCGCACCGACGTCGACCGCGGCGTGCACAAGGCCCCGGCCAACGAAGTCGTGCTCGGCGCACTGCGCTTCGACCAGCAGATCAACGCCTTCCAGCAGGAGCTGCTCAACCCCAACGGCATCAACGTGCTGCGCTCCTTCGCCGGACGCGGCCATCGCGTATGGGGCGGGCGCACGCTGGCCAGCGATCCGGAATGGAAGTACGTCAATGTTCGGCGCTACTTCCTCTACCTCGAACGTTCGATCGAGAAGTCCACCCAGTGGGCGGTGTTCGAGCCGAACGGCGAGGCGCTGTGGGCCAACATCCGTTCCAGCGTCGAGGACTTCCTGTTCAACGAATGGCGCAACGGCCGGCTGCTCGGCGGCACGCCCAAGGAAGCCTATTTCGTCCGCTGCGACCGCTCGACGATGACGCAGAACGACATCGACAACGGCCGCATGGTGTGCCTCGTCGGCGTCGCCGCGCTGAAGCCCGCTGAATTCGTGATCTTCCGCATCGGCCAGAAGACCGCCGACGCCTGAAAACCGGAGAAAGAGTCATGGCCACTTTCCGTGAAACCCCCTACTCGGCGTTCAACTTCCTCGTCGATCTCGAACCCGGCCAGGGCAGCGAGGTGCGCGCCGGCTTCTCCGAGGTGTCGGGCCTCAATGCCGAAGTCACGATCGCCGAGTACCGCGCCGGCAACGATCGCGTGAACTACGTGCGCAAGGTACCGGGCATCCACAAGGCCGGCGACGTCACGCTCAAGCGCGGCGTGATCGGGGCGCAGAACCTCTACGAATGGCTGGAGCTGGGCCGCATCGGCAAGATTTCCGAGGCCAAGCGCGACATCGCCATCAAGCTGCAGTCCGAAGACCGCAGCGAAACCGTACTCACCTGGAAGCTGCGCGGCGCGATCCCGATCAAATGGACCGGGCCGACGCTGACCGCCAAGGGCGGCGGCGACGTCGCCATCGAGGAACTGGTGCTGTCCGTCGAGACCATCGAGCAGGAATGAAGCCATGCTGCTCGCCGACCGCCGCATCGAGCTGGACGCCCGCCCCGAGCCGGGGCGGCTTGCGCCCGTCGAGGTCGTGATGATCGGCCACTGCCCGTCGCCCGACGGCGGCGCGCAGTGGCCGCGGCTCGCACGCGACGCCGTCGTGCTGGCAGACATCGAGGCACTGGGTTTCGCCAGGCAGGTCGAACGGCTGCGCCGGCTCTTCGACGAGCCGGAACTGGCCGCTGCGGACGATGCCGACCTGCTCGCGCTGTACCGGCTGCCGATCCCGATCCGCTCGCTCGGCCATTTCCAGGCGCTGTTCCCGTTCGCCTTCGATACCGACACCGGCTATCGCAGCACCCTCGCCGGACGCGCGGCCTGGCTGCCGCTGGCGGTGCAGGACTTCTTCGCCGGCACGGCAAGCAGCAATGCCGATGCCGGCATACCCGACACCCGCACGCTGTGGATCATCCGCGTGCCCGAACGCGACGGCATCGGCGCCTTCCTGCCGCGTCCCGGCGCCGATCTGGTCGAGCCGGACACGCTGGGCGCCTTCGAGCACGCGCTGCTGGTGCCGCGAGCCGGCATCCTCGCCCTGCCCGACCTCGAACGCCTGCTGGTGCCCGCCGCGCTGCCCGACGTGCCGCGCCTGCGGCTGGCGAACCCCGAACCGGTTTTTCTGCCCTGCGGCACCGAGATCGACGACACCCACCGCGAACGCCGCAACCCGGACGAGATGCCGGCCGCGGACGAAACCGCCGATCCCCGCCGGATCGTCGCCGACATCGCGCGCACGCTGGCGCGGCTGCGGCCGGATCTGCAGTGCCTGCTCGCGCTGCCGCTCGACTCGCGGCCGGAAGACGAACTGCCCGCGCCTTCGCCCGCATTCCTCGACATGTTGCGCGGCAGGACCGCCGCTGGTGCGACGGACGACGAGAAGGTGAAAGACAGCGCGGCATTCCGCCGGCTGCGCCACCTGCAGTTCGTCTGGCCCTATCTGCGCGGCGACGACCGCGCGCTCGGCTCCCCCTGCGGGCTCATTGCCGGCATGCAGGCACGCGCCGCCCAGCGCTTCGGCGCCTGGCGCTCGATGGCCGGCCGCCCGCTGCCCGGCATGCTGCAGCCCTGGCCGCCGATGACGCAGCAGCGCGCGACCGGATTGCGGGAAGATCCCGGCGTCACGGTGCTGCTCATGCGCAGCGGAAAACTCCAGGTGGACGACGAAGCACTATGCACGCCCTGCCTGCCCGCCGCCGACCTCGACCGCATGAACAAGGCCGCCCGCGCGCTGGACCAATGGCGCTCGGCCGAGGCGATGCGCTTCATCGGCTGGCTGCGTCGCGAACTGCGCGCGCTGGGCGAACGGCTGGCATTCGACATCGACCCGCGCGACCCGCGGGCGGAAATCGCCCTGCGCGCCTTCTTCGGCCGGCTCCATGCCGCCGGCGCGCTGCGCGGCGCCCGCCCGGAGGACGCCTTCCGCATCCGGCAACTGCCACAGGCCGAATCGGCGCTGGCCTTCGAGATCGAAGTCGCCCTCGCCTATCCGCTGGACCGGATACGCATCACCTTCCTGCAGGACCGCCATGCCAGCGGGGCGGACACACGGATCGAGGCGATCGATGGCTGAACATGCCGAATTCATTCCCTTCCGCTTCCACGTCGCGCTGTACGACGGCGAAGGCGGCAGCCTGCTGTGCGAAGGCGCCTTCAGCGAAGTCACCGGACTGGAAGCGACGATGGCGCCCAAGGCACTGAAGGAAGGCGGGCGCAACTGGGGCGAGGTGCAGCTCGCCGGCCCGACGACTTTCGCGCCCATCGTCCTCAAGCGCGGCATCACCGCGGTGGCCGACCTGTGGCGCTGGTTCGACGTCTCCACCCGCCAGTCCAACCATGCACTTCGCATGAACGGCACCATCGACGTGTTCCACCCCGAGAAGCCCGACCGGCCCCTGCTGCGCTGGCGCATCACCAACGCGCTGCCGACCCGCTTCAAGGGGCCGGATCTGTCCTCGACGGCCAACCAGGTCGCCATCGAGGAACTGCAACTCGTACACGAAGGCCTGGAACTCGAGCGCGCCTGAGGAAACCAGCCATGCCCGCCATGCAGATCGCCCGCGCCAAGCTGATCCCGATGAACGGCGATCAGGTCGAGACCGACGAGAGCAAGCACATCGACGTGCAGTTCAACCCGGCGACGTTGCGCGTGACGCTGTCGAACACCCTGAAGGCCGACAACAAGGGCGGTAGCGGCGGCAGCGGCGCCGCGGCGCAGTACGTGGACAAGAGCGAATCCACGCTCGCGGTCGAACTGGTGTTCGACACCAGCGTCACCGCCGAACTGGGCGCGGAAAGACGCGAGACGGTCGCCGCCAACACCGACGTCCGCACGCTGACCAAGCGCATCGCCGAAGCTTTCATGAAACCGCAGGATGCCGGCTCGGAGCGCCCCAAGGCCCCGGTGCGCTGCCGCTTCCAGTGGGGTAGCTTCCAGTTCACCGGCATGTTGTCGAGCTATTCCGAAACGCTCGATTTCTTCGCGCCGGAAGGCATCCCGCTACGCGCGACGCTGGCGCTGACCTTCAAGGAGGACCGCTACCAGTTCGACCTCGATCCTGCCGTGCAGGCCGCCGCCCGCCCGGGCTTTGCCCCCGGCGGCCAGAGCGCGGCAGGCGCGGCGCAGGCAGCGGGCCGGAACCCGCGCGACTGGCGCGGCGTGGCCGATCTCAACAAGCTCGACAACCCGCGCTTCACGCCGCCGGGTGCCGTGCTGCTTCCCTTCGGAGGCCGATGATGCCCTTGATCATCGATGAACTCGTGGCCGAAGTTCAACCCGAGCCGAACCCCGCGCAGAACGCCGGCGCCGACGTCCGCCCTCCCCAGGGCCAGCCGGGCGAGACGCTGTTCGATCTGCTCGCCATTGCACGCGAACGGGAGGCCCGCCTTGTCATCGACTGAGCCCGCCTTCGTCAGCGCCCGTCCGCGCCTGCGCATCGACGGCAGCACGCTGCCCGCGCTGGGCGAGGCGGCGCTCGCGCTGTCGGTGCATCTGCCTGCCAGCGGCATGGCAAGCGCCGAACTGCGGGTGATCAACTGGCTGCCGGGTGACGCAGGCGCGCCGGATTTCGCCTTCCAGCAGCTGCGCCTGGGCAGCCGGCTGGAGATCCTGCTCGGCGAGACCGGGGACAGCGCGGTGTTTTCCGGCGACATCACCGCGCTGGAAGAACGCTACGGCGACGGTGCACCGCAACTCGTGATCCTCGCCGAGGACGCCCTGCACAAGCTCGCACGCAGCCGCGCCAGCCGCGTGTTCGAGAACCAGGGCCTGGGCGAGGTCGTGCGTGCGATCGCCAGTGAAGCCGGCCTGCAGGCCGACGTCGATGTCGACGCCGGCAGCGCCGACTGGCTGCAGCACAACGAAAGCCATCTCGCCTTCCTGCTGCGCCTGCTGGGCCCGCACGGCATTTCGCTGCGTATGCAGGACGGCCGCCTGCGCGCACGCGCCGAAGAGGCCGACGCCAGGCCGGTACGCGTCGATCCCGCCGCCAACGCCCGGCGCGTGCGCATCGTCGCCGACCTCAACCGCCAGCCCCGCGAAGTGCTGGCCAAGGGCTACAACCTCGCCGCCGATGCCGACGCGAACGGCAGCAGTTCCGCGCTCGCCCCGTCGCCATCCGGCCAGACCGCCGCGGCGACACTGGCCGAACTTGGCTGGGACGGCCGCTCGCCGCGCCCCCATCCCTACCCGCGCTCGCAGGCCGAAGCCGACTCCCTGGCCCGCGGCGCCTTCCAGCGCGACGCGCAGCGCTTCCTGCACGGCGAGATCGTCTGCACCGGCACCCCGGAACTGGGCGCCGGGCGCGAGCTGGAGCTGGCCGGCGTGTCGCCGCGGCTGGCCGGCCGCTACCGCATCACCGAATGCTGGCATCACTTCGACAACACCCAGGGCCTGTCCACTCGTCTGCGTGTCGAACGTCCGGACTGGAACCCATGAACACCCACCACAGCCCCGGCACCCTGCACGAGCTGCACCTCGGTGTGGTGCTCGACAACGCCGATCCGGAACACCGCGGTCGCGTGAAACTGCGCCTGCCGGCGACCGGCCTGGAAACCTGGGCGGCGGTGATGGTGCCCAGCGCCGGCAGCGGCTACGGCCTCAGCCTGCTGCCGCGCGTCGGCGAACAGGTGATCCTCGCCTTCGTCAGTCCGGAGCTGCCCATCGTGCTCGGCGCGGTATGGAGCGGCGGCAGCAGCCAGCCCGGCGACGCCGAACCGGTGGAAGAACGCTACTTCATCCAGAGTCCGGCCGGCATCAAGGTGCTGCTGGACGACCAGGAACCCAGGGTCCGCATCGAAACGCCGGCCGGCAACCACGTCACGATCACCGACCAGGGCGGCGGCAGGATCACCGTCGAGCAAGGTGGGGAAAAGGTCGAGATGTCGCCCGGCAGCATCAAGGTGAGCAGCGCCGGCGAGGTGAAGATCGAGGCGTCGATGCTCACGGTGTCGGCCGGCATGGTCAAGGTCGACGCCGGCATGAGCAAGTTTTCCGGTGTCGTGCAGTGCGACACCCTGATCAGCAACGCTGTCGTGTCGGCGAGCTACTCGCCGGGAGCGGGGAACCTATGGTGAGCACTGTCGAAGACGCCCTGCTGGCCGAACAAGCCCGGCGCGCAGCGAAATCCGCCGGCACGACGAGCATGCATCAGCCGCGCGTGGCCGCGCCTTTCTTCGCCGGCGCCGGCGACGGCGCGACGCTGCACCGCTACCTGGACGACGACTTCGTCGCCCGCTTCCTCGAAGACGCCCGCAGCGGCCGCCTGACGAGGATGACGGCGCAGCCCTGGTTCGGTCAGGACCGCTTCGGCCGCTTCAGGAACGAACCGACGCTGCGCCTGCCGATGCACCGCAGCTTCTACGTGCTGTGCGCCGAAGTGCAGTGCATGATCCCCGGCGCGCCGGCTTTCGATCCGAAGAAGATCCTCGGCGCCGGCATGGTGGTACGCCGCATGCCCGCCGACGGCCCGCCGCAGCGCTGGATGATCGCCGACGGCCAGCCGCTGGGCTGGCGCGGCGGCCCGATTCCGGGCCACGACCCGGACGACGTACACCGCCTCACCGCCCGCGGCCTGCTGCCGCAGCGCTTCCCCGAGCCGCCCTATTCGGGTGAAGAGCTCACTCCGCTGCACCCGCTGCTGGTCCGCCGCCGCAATGCCAACGGCACCGTGCGCAGCCACACGCTGCTGTGGGGCTACCTGCCGCTGGGCGGCAGCGCGCGCGAAACCGCCGACACGCCGCTGCCGCAAACCGGCGGCGGCCAGACGCCCGATTTCGGCCTCGAACACGCCTGGCCGCTCGGCAGCAGGGGTGCGAAGGCCTGGGCCGCAGGCGACGGGCAGCTCGTCACCAACGGCATCGCGACCGCCGGCTTCGTCGAACTGCTGCAGACGCTGGTCGCGCAGTTCCAGGTTCACGACGCCGCCGACGCCGACAACGCCGGACTGCGCGCGCTGCTCGGCCAGTTGCGCTTCCATACGCTGGACCAGCGCGTCGTCGACGACAGCCTGATTGCCCGGCTCGTCCATGTCCCCGGCGAGACGGTACTCGCATGGCTGGAGCGGAGTGCGCCAGCCCTGATCACGCTCTTTGCACGGATTGCCCGCAACGACGTCACTCCCGGCTCGGTTGCCTTGCCCGCCGGCGGCAACCAGACGCGCAACGACCATCTCGTCCTTTCCGAGCAGCAGGCCGCCGACCTGCGCAGCCTCGTCGCGCTGCGCCTGGCCCGCGCCCAGGTACGCTTCGACGATGGCCTGGCGCTGCCGCGCTACGGCCAGACCGAGGGCGACCGTTTCGTCGCCCTGCCCTTCGTGCGCTGGGCCGACGACTGCGGCTGCGAACGCGTTGCCTGGGGGCCGGCGAGTCCGATGTTCCGCGTCGCCTCGCCCTTCGACCCCGACGCGCAGCGCCCGACCACCATCGTGCTGCCTTCGCTGGACGATTTCAGACGCGGCCTGCCGCGCGGCGTCGCGATGCTCACATCCAAATCGCTCGCCGACGTGCTGCGCAGGATCCAGCCCGGCATCGACATGAAGGAAGGCGGCCCCGGCAATCGTTCGGGAAGTTGCTGGAGCTTCGGCTTCAGCCTGCCGGCGATCACGCTGTGCGCGATGCTGCTGCTGATGGTCGTCATCAACCTGCTCAATCTCTTTCTCGGCTGGCTGCCATGGGTCTTCATCGCCCTGCCCCGGCTGTGCCTGAAAGCGCTGAAAGGAAAATGAACATGCCGACGCCGGAATCCCTGCTGACGAGCTTTCCGCTGCTGGCCGGCCTTGCCGAGGACGGCCGCCCCGCATGGCGCCGCGGCAACGCCAGCGTGCGCGAAGTGATGCTCAACATCCTGCTGACGCGGCCGGGCGAGCGCCTGATGCGCCCGGACTTCGGCGCCGGCATCCGCAACTTCATCCACTACCCCAACAACGAGACCACCCGCGCGCTGATCGCGGACGCCGCCCGGCGCGCGCTGGCACGCTGGGAGCCGCGCGTGAGCATCGACGAAGTGCGCGTCGTGGCCGACCACGAGCACCTTTCCCACGTGAATCTGGAAGTGCGCTACCGGCTGCTCGCCGACGGCCGCCGCGAAGCCCTCGCGCTCACGCTGGAGCTGGGCGCATGAAGATCACGACCGGATGACAGGGAGCCGAACACATGCCGCTTCCCACACACTTTCCCGTCCCGGACCTGGACGACCGCCGCTTCGACGAACTGGTCGCCGAACTGCAGGCCCGCCTCGCCCGCCACGTGCCGGAAATGGCCCCGCTCGCGCCGGGCGACCCGATCTACGCCCTGGTCGACCTCTTCGCCTGGCTCACCGAGACCATCATCTATCGCGCCAACCAGATTCCGGATCGCCAGCGCCGCGCCTTCCTGAACCTGCTGCAGATTCCGCTGCGCCCCGCCCGCCCGGCCGCCGGCATCGTCTGCATCGACGCCACGAGCCGCGCACTGCCGCCGCTGCTCGCCGCCGAATCACTGCTCAAGGCCGGCACGACGAGCTTTTCCACCGTCGGCGAAGTCCAGCCGACGCCGCTCGCGTTGCACGTCCTGGTCAAGCGCACGCTCGACGATGCAGCCCTCGCCGCCGAGGGCATCAGCCTCGAACAGTTGCGCACGCAGTACGGCGTCGAGCCCGCCGCCTTCCGTCCCGTGAGCCTGCTGCCGGGGCGCGACGCCCTGAGCACCGCCGGCACGCGCGACGGCGCCTTCCATCTCGCGATCGCACTCGCCAGGCTGGCCCTCATCGCCCAAGCCGACCTGCTGCGGCGAGATCTCGCCGGCATCGTGCTCAACATCGGCCTCGCGCCGCTGGCGGAACTGGAAGGCCAACTCGCCACCGGCCTGCGGCCGCGCAAGCTGGACTGGGAGCTCGCCTGGTGGCCCGATCCCGACGATGCCCCCGGCACGGTGCAGTACCTGCCGCTCGAACTCGTCGCCGACAGCTCGGCAGGTGGGCGCCGCACCGGCGTGGCCCGCCTGCGCCTGCCGCGCAATGCCGCGCTGCTGCGCACCGCCACCGCACAGGACCCGCAATTCGCCGGCTTCGGCGACACGCCACCGGAAGCGCCCGCCGAGCTGCGCCCCGGCCAGTTGCTGTTCTGGCTGCGCGTCTCCTGCGCCGAAGAAGCCGTTCTCGAACTCGGCTACATCGGCCTCAACGCGGTCGACGTCATCGGCCAGGGCATTGCCCGCGACATCGTGCTCGGCGCCGGCAACGGCCGCCCGGACCAGGCCTTCGCCCTGCCGCATGCGGACGTCGACCCGGACAGTATCCAGGTCGACGTCGAGCACCTGCGCACCTTCCAGCCCTGGACGCGGGTGGCGCATTTCGCCGGCAGCGGGCCGGACGACCCGGTTTTCACCGTCGATGCGGCCAGCGGCAGCGTGCGCTTCGGCGACGGCATCCGCGGCAAGCGTCCGCCCGCCAACGCGCGCATCCGCGCGGCCTTCTATCGCCACGGCGGCGGCAGCGGCGGCAACCTGCCGTCCGACAGCATCAAGGAAATCCACGGCGGCAGCACCCGTCTCGCGCTGCGCCACGAATGGCCGACGCGCGGCGGCGTCGATGCCGAGACCCTGGACGAGGCCGAACGCCGGATTCCCGCCTTTCTCAGCCATCGCGAGCGCGCCGTCACCGCCGAGGACTATGGTGTGCTCGCGCGCGACAACCCGATCGATCCGGTGGCACGCGCCGAAGCAGTCGCCGGCTTCTTCCCCGGCGCCAGCCTGAAGGCGGTGCGCCGCGACGTGCCGGGTGTGGTCAGCGTGTTCGTGCTGCCGCCCGCGCCGCAGGCGCTGGCCGCCGCGCCGCGGCCGACGGCAGGCCTGCTGACCGACGTGTACGACTACCTGTCGGCGCGCTGCATGCTCGGCACCGAGCTGTACGTGCTGTCGCCGCAGTTCGTGCCGGTCGCCGTCGCGGTATCGCTCGAAGTCGTCGACCCGGCCACCGAGCAGCAGGTACACGCCGAAGTCGAACGGACATTGCTGCGCTACCTGTGGGCATTGCCGCCGGGCGGACCGCGCGGCGCCGGCTGGCCGCGCGGCAAGGCGGTCGAGATCAACGAGTTGCGCACGCAGGCGGGGCGGGTGGACGGCGTCGAAGCGGTCAACGCCCTGCGCCTGTTCTATCAGGACACGCAGCAGGAAGCTCCCGTCTGGCTGGAGCTCGCCGCCACGCAGGCGCTGGCGCTGCTGGACTTCCAGCTTCCCGAACTGATGGCCGTCGCGATCAGCGCCGGCGAGGATCGCCCCGCGCCGCCACGGGGCTTCGGCCCCGGTCCGGCTCAGCCGGGCGGCGGTACACGCACGGCGCTGGTGCCGGTACCGATCGTTCCCGACCTCTGCTGAGCACACCGTGATGAACAGCAATGCCACTCGCTTCCTGCTCCTCGATGGCGCCGCGGATTTCCGCAACGCCAGCCGTCAATGCAGTTGGGACGCCGGGCAGCGCGCATTCACGCTGACGCGCCAGGACGATGCCAGGATTCCGCATTTGCCGCCGGCCCGTGCGCGCGAACTCCACGCCGCGGCGATACCATGGATGATCGACGATCACGGCCAGCTCGGGCGCCTGTCGGACGACGGACAGCACTTCGAATGCGCGCTCACCTGGCCGCCGACAGCATGGCGAACAGTGCTTGCCGCGCTCGACGATGCCGAAACCGGCGCGCCCGATCTCGCCTCCCTGGTGCTGGACCCGGTGGACGCGCCGCATGGCCGCTTCACCGATCTCGCCTTCGGCGGCAGCGGCCTCGCCGCACTGCCGTGGAGCGACGGCGGCAATGCGCACGGCCTCACCGTCGTGCATCTGCGCCGGCGCTGGCAGACACACTGCACGCTGGCCTTCGCGCCGCGCCATGCCTGCGTCGAATCAAGCACTGGCGCCGACCGTATCTGGCTGCTCGGCGAAACGCGGCTGGCACTTGCCGGCGGCGCCCCGCTGCCGCGGCCCTATGCCGGCCGCCCGGAACGTTTCGAGCCGCTGCAGGCCAATCCCGACCCGCTGCGCCTGCTGTGGGAAGCTGAACTGCCGCCGCACCGCGGCCTGCTGGGCCTCGCTGCCGACGGCGAACGTCTCTACATCCTCAGCGAACGTCCGAACAGCACCGACGCCACGCCGCTGATGCAGGTCTTCAGCCGTCCGCTCGCTGCCAGCCCCGCCGCCTTCCGCATCCACAGCCTGCCGGCCGCTCTGCCGCTCGCCACCGACATCGCCGCGCCGGGCGCAGGCCGCTTCCTGCTGCTGATGCCGTTCGAGGAAGGCGAGCAGCATGGCCGGCGGCGCGACTGCCCGCTCTTCGCGCTGCCGGACGATGGCGAGGAAAACAGCGCAGGAAGCGCCGAAGCCGTGCCCGAACGCTGGCCGCGCCGCTCGGAAGCCGCGTTGCCGGCCGCGGTCCGCTTCGTTCGCCATCGCGACGGCCTGCCGCGCACGGTGAGCGCGGATGGCCCGCTCCGGCTCTACCGGCTCGCCCAGGCCCGCTTCGCACCGTCCGGCACGGTGACGCTCAGCGAGACATTCGATTCGGCGATGCCCGACACGCTGTGGGACCGGCTCTACCTCGACGCCTGCATCCCACCCGGCTGCCGCATCGACATCGCCGTGCAGGCGGGCGACGACCGCAGCCGCCTGCCCGAGGAATGGATCGCGCAGCCGCAAGGCGTACGGCACCCGCAGCCATCCGAGTTGGCCTTCGCCGCGGGCCGGGCGCCGCCCGACGATCCCCACGCCGGCCTGTACGAAGTGCTGATCCAGCGCGGCAGCGGCGCGGTGCGCGAAGTGCGCGGCCGCTACCTGCGCCTGCGCCTCACGCTGCACGGCGACGGCCGCCACAGCCCGGCGATCTTCGCGCTGCGCGTGTATTACCCGCGCTTCTCGTGGCAGACGAACTACCTGCCGGACCACTTCCAGCAGCAGGAGCGCCCGCAGCAGCCAGAGGGCACGGATGCCGCGCCGGCCAACGGCGCCGACCTGCGCGAGCGCCTGCTGGCGAGTTTCGAAGGCATGCTGACGCCGCTCGAGGATCGCATCGCCGCCAGCGAAATCCTCGTCGATCCGGCGGCGACGCCGGCCGAACGCCTGCCCTGGCTGGCCGGCTTCCTCGGCACGGCGCTGCCCGGCCACTGGCCCGAAGCGCGACGCCGCCGCTGGCTCGCCTCGCAGGGCGCGCTGCAGCAGGCGCACGGCAGCTACCGCGGGCTGCTGCTCGCGCTCGACATCCTGACCGACGGCGCGGTCGCGCGCGGTGCGGTGATCCCGATCGAACACTTCCGCCTGCGCCGCACGATGGCGACCATCCTCGGCATCGACATGGACGACCGCGGCCATCCGCTGACGCTCGGCACCGGCCTGTCGGGCAACAGCATCGTCGGCGACAGCCTGATCCTGTCGGACGACGCGGCGCGCGAATTCCTCGCCCTGTTCGCACCGGAAGTGGCCGAGCGCCGGGGCGAGGCGGCCGTGGTCGAGCGCTTCTTCGACGAAGCCTCGCGGCGCCTGACGGTGCTCCTGCACGGTCCGGCGCGCAGCCTGGAGGCCGTGGTGCGCGACGCCCTGCCGGCGCTGGTGCCGGCGACCGTGCAGTGGGCGGTCCGCGGCAGCGAGCACCCCTTCGTGCTCGGCCTGTCGCCGCTGCTCGGCATCGACACCTGGCTGGAAACGAGGCCGCCGGCCGGCCGCGTCGTGCTCGACCGCACGCGCCTGGGCCGCGGCGATCTGCTGTACAACCCGGTGGCGCTCGACCCCGAGCATGCCACGGCCGTCGGCGCGAGCGCCGGTGAAGGACCGTAAGGGACCGAAAAAGGAGAAGGGCATGAACAAGCCCGACGACAACTGCGATGCCAGCCTCGCCAGCGACGGCCGCTTCGAAGAGGCGCTGAAGCGGGTGAGCCACCAGCCCGGCATGCTGCTCGGGCTGGAAGCGACACGTGCCGAACAGGACTACCACCGCCGCCGCGCGACGCGCCACGGCTACTGGCTGCATGGCGCCGGCACCGTGGCCGGCCTGCGCGTGAGCATGCGCGCGGAAGACCCCGGCAACGACACCGACGACGTGCGCGTGCGCCTGGTCGTCGGCCCCGGCATCGGCGTCGATGGCCTGGGCCGCGAAATCAGCGCCGCCGAGCCTTACTGCGTCGATCTCGGCGCCTGGCTCAGCGCCCAGTTCGAGGACGAGGCGGCCTGGGGCGCGCTGATCCGCGACGGCTATGCCGAGCCCGACAACCTGCTGTGGCTCAAGGTCACGATGCGCTACCAGGATTGCGCCAGCGGCCTGCAGCCGGTGCTGGCAACCGAGATCAACGCCGGCACCGACCCGGTGCAGCCCAGCCGAGTCGCCGACTGCGTGCTGTTCGAGCTGACCGCCGAGCGCCCCGAGGACGTTCCGGCCGACGAGCACATCTTCGCCGCCCATGCCCGCATCCGGCCCTTCGGCGAGATCGAGGACAGGCTCGGCGAGCGCGAGCGCAGCCACATCGAAGCCAGCAGCGGTGCCGCGCGCGGGCAACTGGAGCTCGGCGCCCGCCTGCTGCATTCACTCGGCGACGACAACCAGGCGCTGCTCGCCCGCCAGGCCTTCCTGACCGATCCGGCCCTGCTCGCCCGCACGCTGCTCGCGCGCATCGCGATCCGCCTGACGCCGCCGGCACCCGAGCCCGGCCTCGTCGTCAATCCGCGCCGCATCGAGGTCGACAACCTC
This sequence comes from Thauera carbonicopians, assembly GCF_025699485.1. GTDB lineage: Bacteria > Pseudomonadota > Gammaproteobacteria > Burkholderiales > Rhodocyclaceae > Thauera. Next base: position 48,817 of record NZ_JANUXN010000010.1, read on the forward strand.
GTGCGCCCCTTCCTCTTCAACGCCGCCGCCCTCGCCCGGCTGATCCGCAGCTAAGGAACCGCCATGGCCAACATACGCTTCACTCCACTGCGTGCCGGCACGACGAACGCGGCCGGCGAACGCATCTCCAGCATCGACCCGCTGCTGTCGCGCACCAACTACTTCGACGGCCAGTTGCTGAAGGCCTCGGACCTGAACCGCGACCAGATCTACCTCGACGAGCGCCTGCTCGAACTCGGCCAGGTCTTCGGCGCCGGCATCGTGCGCGGGCTGGAGCCCAGCCTGCGCTCCGGCCACGTCGTCGAAATCACCCCCGGCATCGCGATCGCGCCGTCCGGCCGCGTGCTGCAGCTCAACGGCGGGCCGCTGACGATCGACCTGCTCGACAGCGGGCTGATCGCGACGCTCAACGACGGCCGTTTCCGTAGCTACGCGCGCGGCCTGTATGCGCTGGCGCTGACGCATGCGGAGACCATCGACGGCGTCGCCGAAGCCTATCCGAAGGACCTCGCCGCGGCGCGCACGCCGCACGTCTCGGCCTGGGCCGAGGGCGTGGAACTGCGCCTGATGCCACTGCCCCTGCCCTTGCCGAACCAGGACGAAATCGCCGTGCGCGCGAACCTCGCACGCGAGCTGCTGGGCAGCGGCGAACGCCTTGCCCTGCCGTCGGACGACGCCGTGGCGCTGGGCCTGCTCGCCGTCGAGCGCGGCCGCATCCTGTGGCTTGACCGCGGCCTGCTGCGCCGGCCGCAGCGCGCGCTGAACACCCCCGACGCCGTCCAGCAGGATCTCGCCGCGCACTACCAGGAACTGCTGCAGGCGGTATTCGCGGCGCGCCGCAGCAGCGGATTGCGCGGCGCCTTCGCCGCCGGCCAGTACTTCCGCGTGCTGCCGCCCTGGGGCTCGCTGCCGCAGGATTCGATCGACCCGGTGGGCGGCCGCCAGCAGTTCTTCCCCAAGGATTTCGAGGTCAGCATCGCGCCGGTTCGCCGCAGCGAACTGGCCGCGGTGCTGGCCGATTCCACCCATCTCGCCCCCATCGACCTCGAACGCGACGCCGACTGCGACGTGATGGTGCTGGTGCCGATGAGCGATGCGGGCTTCGCGCTGCGCGCCCGCCAGCTCGAAGCGCCGGCCGAGGTCGTGCCGCGTGCGCTCGGCCGCCTCGCGCGCCTGGACCGCCTCGCGCTGCGCGTGCTGCCGCAGCCGCCCATCCACCGCATCGACACCGATGCCGACGTCTGGCGCGCGATCTGGGCCGAGGCGAATCCGGACGAAATCCTCTACGTGCGCCGCCCGCCGCGCACCGCCGAAACTTCCGTCAGCGCCGTCGTGCTGGCGCTGGGCACCACGCTACCGCCGCCCTCTGCGACGCTGCCGCCGGACGCCGCCCGGCTCGAAGACGAACTGGACGCCGCGCTCGAAGCCGCCGACACGGCCGAGGAAGCGCGCGCTGCGCTGGAAGCCGAAGCCGCACGCCTGAAGATCCGCATCGCCGAACTGGAGAAGGCCGTCGCCCTCGGCGGCGACCAGCGCCTGGCCGACGCGTTGGCCGAGATCGAACGCCTGGCGCTGGCGCTGGAGGCCGCGCAGAAGGAGATCGAGGCGCTGAAGTCGGACCAGCGCAACGCCGCCGTGCTCGCCAATGCGCTCGAAGCCACCAGCGCGCAGATCGACCGGCTGAAAGCCGACCTCGAAGCCGCGCGCGCCGAGATCGAGCGCCTGAAGACCGCTGCCTCGCCGATCGACGAGACCGTGAAGCGGCGCATCGACGAGCTTTCCAGGATGCTCGACGACGAACGCGCCCGATCCACCGCGCTGGACAAGGAAGGCTCCACGCTCGCCGCCCAGTTGAAGGCCGCGCAACTGCAGATCGCCCAGCTCGAAGCCGAACTGAAGGAGGCCAGGATCAGGCTGGAAACCGCCGGCGGCACCAATACCGACCTGCAGGCCGCGCGCGGGGAAATCGACAAGCTGAAAGCGGAAATCGGCGACATCCGCAGAGCCCGCGACAACGCCGACGCCGAACTCGCCGATGCCCGCAGCCGGCTCGAAGCCAGTCTGGAGCGCGAGACCAGGGGCAACAGCAGCCTTGCAGAGCTGCGGGCTGCACTCGACAAGGCGGAAAGCGAGGCAAGAACCCAGGACGCACAGCGCACGGCGCTGGAGGAGCGGGTGAAGAAGGCCGACGTGGAAATCGCTAAGTTGAAGCAGGATGGCGCACGCGCACCCGATCTCGAAGCCGCACTATCGCTCGAAGGCCTCGCCCGCGCGCGCGGCGCCAGCGAAGCCGGCATCAAGGCCGCCGGCGCTGCCGACGCGCTGATCGGCGCCGGTGCCGAAGCGCGCATCGCCGCAGCACAGATCGCCAGCCTGGCCGACCGCCGCCTGGAAACTGCGCTGTGGCCGAGCATGCAGGCGATCGCCAAGGCCGATGCCGCGCTCCTGGAGAAACTCCGCGCCCATCTGTTCGAGCTCGGCAGCGCGGTCGATCTGCCCAAGTTCTTCGTCAGCGAAGGCAAGAACTACGGACTGGCCGCAGCCCAGATCAGGCTGTGGGAGTCGCTCGCCGGCTGACGGCAAGGAGAAGGTCATGGCCCTCGTTTCACCCATCTCGTCACCTCTCCTGCCGCCCGGCCTGCTCGCCGCCTTGGCCGTGCGCCCTGCACTGACCCTGCTGCCGCGCGTGCCGCCGTCCATCCGCCTGCACGAGCCGCAACGGCGTGCCGGCGACCCGCGCCGGCTGAACCTCTTTGCCGGCCGTGCGCTCGGCGAACGCGAGTTCGAACGCCTGCAGGCCTACGTCGACGACCGCATCGCGCCGCTGCTGGCGAGCCTAGCGCCCGGCATCGTCGAAGGCCTCGCGACGATCTTCTCCGGCAACGGCGCGGACACCCGCGTGCGCGTGCAGCCGGGCCTGGCGGTCGGCGCCGCGGGGCAGTTGATCCGCCTGTTCCATCCGCTGGAGCAGGCCTGGACCGAGCTCACCGCGCAGGCCGAACGCGACCAGGACAGCCCGCTGCGCGACGGCCTCTTTCTGCTGACGATACGCAGCGCGGTCGAGCCCATCGACGACCGGGCCGGCCAGGAGCCCTGCACTCGTACCGAAGCCGATCCGCTCGCCGAGCGGCGCATCGAGACCGTCAGCCTGCTGGGCCTGCAGCGCATCTCCGGCAGCCCACGGCTGATGGCGATGCCGCAGGCGCGCGCGGCCAACCGCATCGGCGTGCGCCTGCTGCGCGAAGCGCCGTTCCGCAGCGACAGCGGCGCGGTACCGCTGGGGCTGGTCAAGATCGCCGGCCGGCTGCCGGTGTGGTTCGACCCGCGCGCCGGCCGGCTGCTGGCCGAACCGGACGCTGCCGCCCACACCCTGCTTGCGCACACGGTCGCGGCCCTCGAAGCCTGGCAGCGCGAACATGCCGCGCCGCTGCCGGGCGCGCCAACGCAGACCCTCGCCGAACTGCTCGGCCTCGACTACCTGCCGGCCGCCGGGCCACTGCCCGCCGCGCTGCTGCGCGACCCGGCGGCCAGGACACCGTCGCTGGCCTTCCTGCCGGCCGACCTGCAAGTCGAGTTGGCGCCGGTGCCCGCCAGCACGGTGGAGGACGTCGTCGCCGACGAACTGCCGCGCGGCAGCGTCGACCTGATCCACGGCCTGGGCGAACGCATCCGCCTGCTGCTGGCGATTCCCGACCTCGACTACCGCCGCGACCTGTTCGACCTGCCGCAGCGCGACACGCGCCTGGAGGACGAACTGTTCCGCCGCGCGCAGACGGCCGCCGGCGCATACGAGGCATGGAAGCAGCAGTGGTACGTGCTGTTCCACGGCCTTTCCGCCGCACAACTGAAGGCCCTGCGCGCGCCGCGGCTGATCGCCTCGCCGCCGCCCGATCCGGCGCAGTATCGCGACAAGCTCGTCAGCGACCGCGCCGGCAGCCTGCCGCCCGAAGCGCTGCCCGAGCCCTATGCCAGCCACCGCGCCGAACCGCATCCCGCGCCGGACGGCTACGGCGGCGTCGCCCCCGCCGCGCCCGACGGCGACGGCCTGCTGTTCCAGCGCGAAAAGCTGCGCGCCGACATCCGCCATCTGGAGCGCGCGCTGGACCAGAGCTTCCGCCTGCTCGAAGAGGTCAATGACTTCCTCGGCCTGCAGCGCCAGCAGTTCGATGCACTGACGGTGTCCTTCAGCGCGCTCGCTGGGGGCGTGGCGGGCGACGGCCTGGGCGCGCAACTGGTGCGCTGGACGACGGCAGCCCAGTTCACCCCTGTGGCCAGGACGGAGAATCCGAAATGAGCGAACTCTTCAACAGTTTCGCCAGCGGAACGGTGAACTTCAACGAACCGAAGCTTGCGGCGGCACAGCAGACGGGCGCCTTCACCACCAACGCCCTGCTCTCCGGCATCCTGCAGCAGGAAAGCATGCTCTCGGCCGGCCCCCTCGCCGCGCTCGGCACGCTGCCGCTGCAATTCGCCCAGCCCAAGGAGCCGCTCACCGAACCCGTTTTCAACAAGGCCCCCTCCACCGGCAAGGGCGTGCTGTCGCACGTCACCCTGATCAGGGACAGCTTCTTCAATGTGCAGCGCGACCTGCTCGACCTGCGCAACAAAGCCGACACACGCCGGAACGAGGCAAGGTCGCTGATCGACCGCATCTGCGACTTCCTCGACGACCATCTGCAGCCGGCCGAACTGCGCCGCCTCGGCGTCATCACCGACGACAAGGAAGCGCCCGCCTTCCGTCTGCGCATCGCCCCGGACCTCCACTCTGCCGCGGGCCTGCTGCTGCGCCCCCGGCTCGACCGCCCCCTCGCCAAGCCGGGGGAGACCGGGCCCGACGGCACCCCGCACAACGACGAATCGGCGCTGTTCTCGGCCGGCAAGACCATCGCCGACGACATCGCCAAGATCGAGGCCCTGCGCGGCGCATTGATCGCGCTGCGCCGCCGTCACCAGCAGACCGTCGAAGACCTGCGCGCCCGGCTCGCGGCATTGGAGGCCGAGGTCCCGGGCGAAATCCGCCGGCTCGACGTGCGCGAACGCGAACGCGCCGAAACGCTCGACGACTACGCCGTCGCGCAGCGCCTGCTGGCCGAGCACTGGCGCGAGGTCGAAGCCGCCCATGCCGAGCGCCGCCGCATCATCGAAAGCCATCTCGGCCTGTTCTACGTCAAGGTGCGCGAAACCCCGCTCGGCCGCACGCTGCCCGATCCGCTGGAGCTGCGCCCATCCAGCCCGGACGAGCTGGTGCCAGGCTGCGCCGGGCGCCAAACCGCGCTGCCCGCCGCGCTGCTGCCCTTCATGGAGGCGGTCTACGCCATCCCGTCCGGCGACTGGGCAAGCCTGCGCCCGCTCGGCCACCTGCTGCCGGGACGGGCAGTGCTTGCCGGCCTGGTCGACGCGCGTCGGCAGAAGATCACGCTGCAGTTGAACCGCACGACGGCGGCCGCCGCCTTCGCCACGCCGGTGCTCGCCGGACTGGCGCAGCAGAACGACGCGCTGGTGCGCGAAGTCGCGCTGCGCCCCTTCGATGCCGCCGCGCTGACGGAGCTGCAGCGCCAGGGCAGCGCGATCCTCGCGCTCGACGACCTGCTCGCCATTCCTTCGCCGCTGCTGCGCGAGCCGGCACGGGCGCTGCACCAGCGCCTCGACGCCGCCGCCGGCTGCCTGCTCGCCCGCCTGCGCGCCATTTCGCCGTCCATCCGCCTCGACTGGGCCGCGGCCGCCGAGGCCAACCGCCTGGCGGTCGACACCCCTGAACGCTGGCCCGGCCTGGCCGAAGCCGAGGAACGCGACTTCAACGGCATACGCACGCTGATCGAGCTCGTCGCCTGGTGGTTCCGCCAGCTCGACACCGACGCCTCCGCCGCCGCGCGCAGCGCGATGCGCAATCTCGTGCGCGCCTGCCTGCTGCTCGCCGCCAGCGACGACCCGCAGCAGCTCGTCCAGGGCAGCATCAAGACCCTCCCCGGCCGCTTCCGCCTCGGCGACGCACTGCGCCTGACGCTGAACCGCGAGGCCGCGCCGGGCACGCTGCTGCAGCTTTTCGACGACAGCCAGCGCGTCATCGCCACGCTGCGCGTCGATGACCACGACGAGCAGGGCACGCTTGCGTCCGTCGCCAGCATTCTCGATCCGCGCCTGGAACGGGAGCCGGCCGCGATCCTGAGCACGGCGCTGCGCATCAGCGGAGTCAACCGGGGCTGAAGGCATGAACGCCCCGGACCTCCGCCTCGGCCGCGTCGTGCTGCGCGGCACCGCCGGCACCATCGCCCGTGCCCGCGCGGAACTGCCGGCCGCGCTGGCGCGCAGCCGCTGGCCGGATGCCGGCGACGATGCGATCCTGGTCCTGCGCCGCGTCGCCGTCAGCGGCACGCTGCCGGAACTGCCGGCACGCGCGGCCGCGGCCGCCGAGCGGATCGCCAGCCGCGCCGCCGATCCGTGGAGCCCTGGCGCCGACAGTGCCGACGCAGTGCGCTTTCGCGACGCGCTCGACTACCGCGCCTGCCTCGTCTACGACCTGCTCGCAGGTACCGCTGCGCGGCGCTGGCTGTGGCGCCACCGCGCGGTGCTGCCCGCGCTTCGCCTGGCCGACGCGCTTGCCGCTCAGCTCGCGGAAGACGCGCTGGCGCTGCCCGCACTGCTCGACCATCCCGGATTGCGCACGATGCTGCCGGTACTCTGGCGTACGCTCGACGCGCCTGCAGCCCGCTCGCTGCTGCAGGCCATCGGCGCCGCAAGCGGCTGGAGCGCTGCGATCGCCGCTGCGCTCGACATGCCGCCGGATGCGCGCCGGATGGAACAGGACGGCAATCCGGATCACGGCGCGAAGCGCTCCGAAGCCTCGGCAGCGCATTTCATGATGGCGCCCCCGGCTTCGGCCACTGCCGATGCACCGCCATCCCTCGCACATGCTCCGCCGCCTGCGGGCGCCGGCATGGCGGAAATGCCCGCTGCCACGCACCCGCTCCGCTCGTCCCGCCAGCGCCAGACGACCAGCGCCCGGCAGGCCATCGCCGGCCTGCCGCCGAACGATCCGCGCGCCGTCCTGCAGGCCTTGCTCGAACAATGGCACGAAGCGCCGGCCGCACTGAGTTCGGCCCGAGCGGGCCGGCAACTGCACGGCATCGCGCATGTGCTGACCCGCTGCACGCCGGCAACGCGGACCGCGCCTGCGCCTCGCGCCGTGCCAGCCGTCGCCCCGCCTGCCGCGAACGCAGCGAAGCCCGCCCGCCCTCGCATTCAGGACGAGCCGGCACTGCCCGGCTCACCGGCCCCGCAGCCGCCGCCTCTCGCCTCCCGGGCAAGGCCGGACATACCGCTTCCGCCCGCCGCGGAACATGACTTCCTGAGCCGCAGCGGCGGCCTTTTCTTCCTGCTCAACGTGCCCGACCTGCCCGCCTTGCGCGCATGGCGGGCAGCACTCGCCGAGTCTCGCGCCGGCTGGCGCGAACTGGTACGCCTCGCCTCCCGCATCGACATCCCGATCGACCCGCCGCTGGCGGATTTTCTGGCAGACGCCTGCGGCCTCGACCCGGGAAGCGACCCGCTTGCCGCGCTGGCGGCCCTCGGGCCGGGCCATGACGCCGACACCGTCGACGCCGCGGCCCGCCGCTTCCACGGCGACGCCGCACTGGCCGCGCTGCGCATCGAACGGCCCGCCAGGGTGCGCGCGAGCGCCAGCCGCGTCGACCTGCACCTGCGACTTGCCGACGCCAGCCTCGACGTCCGCCGCGCCGGACTGGACATCGACCCGGGCTGGCTGCCCTGGCTCGGCTGCGTCGTGCGCTTCCATTACGACCGCGGAGGCTTCACGCCATGAACGCGCCCGCCCTGCACAATGCCCAGGCCGCGGCGCCACCCGATGGCGCCCGCCTGTCGCGCGCCTTCGTCCATGCCGGGATGATCGAATTCGCCCGGCTCAGCCTCGGCGCCCCCTCGGCGGTGTTCGACGCGCTGGCCGCCGAGCAGGCCGGCGAAGACCTCTCCGCCCTGCTCGGCACCCCGCGCGAGGACTGGCGCGCCGCCTGCCTCGCGCTCGCGCGCATCGCGCCCGAGTTGCGCGGCCCGCTCGGCCGCCTGCTGGCCGACATGAAGCTGCAGTTGCACGAATGGTTCGCGCTGGCGCTGTGCGGCGAGAACGAATCGAGCTACCTGCTGAACCTCGCGCTGGCGGAGCTGCAGTCGCCCGGCGCGCTGCGGCCGGGCCTGCACTTGATCGCCGCCGCCGGCGAAGCGCTGTTCGGGGCGACGCTGGCGCCGCTCGCCCTGCCCAACCACCGCCTGGTGCGCGCCGGCGTGCTCGACATCGTCGGCGACGGCCCGCTGCCGACGCGCACGCTGGCGACCGTGCCCGAACTGTGGGCGCTGCTGTGCGGCGACGTCAGCGCCTGGCGCGACACCGCACCCCTGGCGCCGAGCGAGGCGGTATTGCCGCAGCGTTTCTGCGAGCGCCTGCCCTCGCTCGCCGGCATGCTGCGCAGTGGCCTCACCCGCCATGTGGTGTTCCGCGGCGCCCGCGCCGCCGGCCTCGCCGCCGCCGCGCGGCTGGCCGCCGAGGTGGGCCGCCCGCCGCTGCAACTGGAAGCCGCGGCCTGGAGCAGCCGGCCCGCGCTGGCGGCAGCCTGCCGCTATGCCGGCTGGCTGCCCGTGCTGACGCTCGAGCTCGGTCCCGGCGAACGCCACCTGCTGCCGCCCCATCCCGTACTCGCCGTGCCGATGCTGATCGTCACCGGACGCGACGGCGCGGTCGAAGGCGAGGCGCTGGTCGAGGTCGACCTGCCGCCGCTCTCCGCGCAGGAGCGCCGTACTGCCTGGCGCGCCGCGCTCACCGCCGAAGACAGGCAAGCCGACGATGCCGCACCGGATGGCGGAGCGCCCCCGGATGGACGACTGGAGCAATTCGTGGACCAGTTCGCCGGCCATGCGCTGTTCGACGGCCCGACCGTGCGCAGCCTCGCCGAGCGCATCCGCCTCGATGCCAGGGTGCGCGGCGAGACGCCGTCGCTCGCCCACCTGCGCCGCGCCCGCAGCAGCTTCGGCAGCGAGCGCCTGCGCCAGCTTGCCCAGCCGGTTGCACGCGAAGTGGGGCCGGACGAACTGGTGCTGCCCGACGAACTGCTCGAACGCTTCGACGCCCTGGTCGCACGCTGCCGCCAACGCGAGGCCCTCGCCGACGGACTGGGAACGAGCCTGTCGGAGCCGATGCCGGGCGTGCGCGCACTGTTCTGCGGCGAAAGCGGAGCCGGCAAGACCCTGGCCGCGAGCCGGCTGGCGAGTGTGCTCGGCGCACCGCTGTTCCGGGTCGACCTCGCCGCGGTGATGAACAAGTACATCGGCGAATCGGAAAAGAACCTGGGGCGCATGCTCGACGAGGCCGCCGCACTGGACGTGATCCTCCTGATCGACGAAGCCGATGCGCTGTTCGGCCGGCGCGGCGAAGGCAAGGAGACCGGCGAGCGCTACGCCAACATGCTGACCAACTTCCTGCTCACCCGCATCGAACAGCACCCCGGCATCGTCATCCTGACCAGCAACAACCGCGGGCGCATCGACGCCGCCTTCACCCGCCGCTTCGACGCCATCATCGAGTTCCCGCCGCCGGGTGCAGCCGAGCGCCTGCGCATCTGGCAGGCCCATCTCGGCCGCCGCGCCCCCGATGCCGCGCTGTGCCGCCAGCTCGCGAGCTACTGCACGCTGCCCGGCGGCTATATCCGCAATGCGGTGCTGCAGGCCGCGGCGCTCGACCCGGCCGCTGGCGGCGATCCGGCGCCCATCGCCGCCGAACGCCTCGTCGCCGCGCTGATCGAGGAATACCGCAAGATCGGCCGCAGTCCGCCGCCGCAACTGCTGCATGCGAGGGGGACATCATGAGCCGCCTGACGCCAGGCCTGCGCCGCAAGCCGGCACCCGCGCCCGACGGCAAGGCCCCAAGCGCCACGGCCGGATCGCAGGCGGCCGGGAAGAAGACACCGGCTGCGGGAGCGCCCGGCGACAGCGCCATGAAGCCGCAGGACAGGCAGGCTGAGAACGATCTCTCCAGCGAAACGACGAAGGCAGCGCCGGGCACGCCGGGCTATCTGCAGGCCAAGCTGGCGGTGAGCCACCCCCAGGATGCCGAGGAAAAGGAAGCGGACAAGGTCGCCGGCGAAGTACGCCGCGCGCTGCGCTCGCCGACGGGCGGCACGCAGGCTTGCCCGGCATGCAGCGGCGCTGCGCCGCGCGGCAGCCTGGAGCCCGCGATCACGCCGCCGAAGAAGGACGTGCTGTCGCCGAAGCTCTTCCGCGCGAAAGCCGATGGAGAGAAGAACGAGACGGCAGCAGCGGATACCGGCAAAGCCGCCGACACCGGGCACGGCAGCGGCGCCGACGCGCTCGCCGGCAACACCGCGCCGGCCGGCACCGAGCAGCGCATCGCCGCGCGCCGCGGCCAGGGCGCCGCGCTGGACCCCGATCTTCGCGCCAGGCTGGAATCCCAGCTCGGCCGCGACCTGTCGGCGGTCCGCATCCACACCGACACCGAAGCCGAGGCGATGTGCGAGGAGATGCACGCCCGCGCCTTCACGGTCGGCAACGACGTCTACTTCTCGGCCGGCAGCTACGCGCCCGAAAGCGACACGGGGCTGGAACTGCTGGCCCACGAACTCGCCCACGTCGGCCAGCAGGCCGAGGCCGGCGGCCCGCAGAGCGCCGCGCCCAAGCTGCAGCGCGACTGGTGGGACGACCTGTTCGGCGGCAGCGGTGCGCCGGCCGATCCGATGGCGGCGTGCAGGAATGAACTGGAAGATGCCGAGGACTGGGCCAGGGCCGGCCCTTATCCGGCTGCGCCACAAGCCATCATCGGCGCCGGCGGCCGCGGCGGTTTCGATGCGCAATACACGGCGGATCCTGCCGAAGGCAACGGAATGCTCGACATCACGCAGGGCGTCGCAATCGAATTCAAGGACACGCTGGTCGTCAGCGGCGGCGCCATCGTGCCGCATCCCGACCTGCCAGCCACCCCGGCCATTGCCGCGCTGGCCGCCCGTCTGAACGCGGCTCCCATTCCCCAACGCAATGCCGCGCTCGCCTCCTACCAATGGACGCCGGCGGAACGCACACCGTGGATCGATGAACTGAAGACCTTGATCGAAACGAGTTGGAGCGGCCGCCACAGCTTCTTCCTGAACAAGCCGCGCTGGAACTGGCTGGGTGCCGACGTGCGGGTCACGCTCGACATCGGCGCCCGGGCGAAAGCAGCCGGCGATCACATGCTGACCGAGACGTACAAGATGCCGACTGGCGAGAGCCTGCGCAGCTACGACATCTCGCACAAGGTCAACCGCGGCGATGACGACGACGCACACGACCAGACGATGCGGCTCGCCAGCACCACGACCGGCCCGAAAGAAGTCGACCTGCTGCGGGAGTCCGTTCACTTCGGCCACGATTCGGACGTACTCACACCCGCGGCAAGGGCCACGCTCGATGCTTTCATCAGGCTGTTCAACGGCGCAACCGGCAATGCCGCACACCAGGAAGTGCGGGTCGAGATCGTCGGCCATGCTAGCGCTTCGGGCAGCGAGTCGTACAACATGGCCTTGTCGCAGCGTCGGGCACAAGCCGTGCGCAACTATCTTGCCAGCAACGGATTTGCGAATATGGCCTCGCGCGTGACCCTCGGCTCGCGCGGCGAAACCGAAGCCGATCAAGCCCGGCCCCAGCTTGAAAGCGACCGCCGCGTCGATCTGGTCGTCGACGGCGGCGAACGCATGATCACCGCCGCGCATGAATGGGGCCACGCCTTTGGTCTCGACGACGAGTACGTCGTCGACGGTACGGACGTCGGCGACCCGGTCGCCCACGACGAAATGGTCAAGGCGATGACCGATGCGAGCGGCAGCGCCTTGCCCGGGGCGATCCGGGAACACAACGGCGGCATCATGTCCTTCGGCAACGAAGTCAGGCCGCAACACTACGCCACCTTCCACAACGCGCTGAGCACCATCACCGCACAATCGCCCTGGTCGCTGGGCCTGCGCAAGCCGAAATGGCAGGTGGCGATGGAATGCGGCGCACCGTCGCCGCCGGGCGACTGGCCGACACCGGCGCCGCGTGCGCCCGGCGGCGTCCCCGGCGCGCAACCGGGCAGCGGCGATGGAAACGCCGTCGCCTAAATTCGCCCGCCGGCCGAGCGAGCGGCCGGCGCAAGCGCCGCTTGCCGCCTCCCGCAGCGGCACGACACGGCCGGCGGCGTCGACGCCGCCCCCCGCCTCCGTCGCCGCAGCGCCGCCTGCCTTGCCCGCCTATGCCTCGCCTCCCGCACGCGTCAGCCAGCCCGGCGAGGCGATCGAGCGCGAAGCCGAACAGCATGCCGACGCCGTCGCGCCCGCCAGCACGCCCGATCCGACACCGTCGTCAGCGCCCGCTCCAGGTGCTGCAGCACGCGGAGCCGATGGCGATGCGCGTTCGGACCCGCCAGCCCATGGATCCGCCCGATCCGTTGCCGGCACATCTGGAACCAGCATGTCCGCGACCGGCACGTCCTCTTCATCGCTGCCCGCTGCGGCGCTGCCAGCCTATGCCGCTGGCCGCGTCGAGGCTCGCCGCGGCCGCGGCGAGCCGCTGCCGAAGGACGCGCGCGCGCCGCTCGAAGGACATTTCGGCCGCGACTTCGCCGACGTCCGCATCCACACCGACGCCGAGGCGGCGCGCCTGACGGCCGCGCTCGGTGCGCGCGCGTTCACCGCCGGGCGGGACATCTATCTCGCCGCCGATGCCCATGCACCGGACACGGCCGAGGGCCGCCATCTCCTCGCCCACGAACTCGCCCACGTCGTCCAGCAGGATGGACAGGCGGCCGCCGTGCTGGCGCGTGCGATCGAGCCCGAAATGCAAACCCGCTACCATGAGAGCGCACGCACTGCCGCCGCACTCGCGGCGCTGGAGCGGCTCGAGATTCCGGCGGTGAAGTCGCGCCACCTGCCGCTGTACAGCGGCCTCGCCTCGGCCGGCAACCTGAAGCGCGTGCGCGGCTACGGCCGGGACGGCGCCGACCAGCGCTCGGTCTGGAACAGCCAGGCGCGAGTCGGCGCCGATGCGGTCCGCGCGCGCCTCGGCGAACGCAACATCCCGGTGCCTGCCGATGCCGACGGCCGCATCCGGCTGAAGCTGCATCGCGGCGCACCGCTCGGGACGAAGCGCCTGTCCGAACTGCAGACCCTGCTGCGCATCCCCGGCTGGGATCGCAACGGCAGGAAGATTGCGCAGTTCCAGGTCGACCACGTCGTCGAACTGCAGGTCTCCGGACAGATGGGTGCTGGCGTCGGCAACAGCATCCAGAACATGGAGCTGCTGGACCAGCCGTCGAATTCGAGTTCCGGCGGCACGATACGCAGCGGGATCTACCGCAAGGTCGATGCCTTCCTCGACACCTTCGAGCCCAAGCCGGACCGCGGCACGTTTCTGCGCCAGCATGACCTCGTGTTCACCAGCGTTGCCGCCACCGGCGCCGGTTCGGCGGCGGGTGCGTCGGCCTGGTGGACCAAAACCGAGATCGAGGGCGCCGATCCGCTGAGCACCGCGAGCCCACCGAATCCCGCCGAGGACGGCGACGTGCAGGGTTCGGCCGGGGAATTCGTCCTGACTTCCGGCCCCGGTGGCATCACCGTCGGCCGTTTCCGCCACAGCCCCGGCGCCGCGCCCGTGGTCGGCCGCAGCCAGGCACGCGCGCTGGCCGGCCTGGAGATCACGGCGATCAGCCTGACCGACAACACGGGCAATCCGGAAGGACCGATCGGCTCGATGTCGGCGAAATGGGATCTGCCTCCCGACTGGCAGCCCAAAACGCCCATGGTCACGGTTTCGCTGAACGGTGACGGCGAGTATTGCGGCTACCCTTCCGCCCTGCCCGCGCTCGAGCTCGAATACAGCAAGCTCAGCCCGGTCCTGTTCGAGAACGTCTCGACCGAGGACGGCGAGCTTGCCGCCGAAGGCACGCTGACCCCGTCGATTCCCATCCTCGACGCGCCGATCACCGTGCGCCTGCGCGGGCGCGACCTGACGTTTTCGCTCGATTACGGCCCCGATCAGGTCAGCCTGCCGATTCCGCGCACCACCATCGACGACGCCTACGTCAGCGTCTTCTACTCCACCATGCGCGGCCTGGGCGTCGGCGGCCAGATTCTGTTCTCGATCGAAGGCGCCGGCAGCGGCGAACTCGCCGCATCGACGTCGACGACCGGCGGCCTCGTGTTCGAAGGCGGCTTCACTTTCGAGCCCTCGCTGTTCGACCGCGCCCGGGTGCGCGCCTGGTGGCGCAACGGCCAGTTCGGCGCCGACGGCACCATAGGCATCGACACGCCGGACAAGATCCGCGGCATAGAGAGCGCGACCGCAACCGTCAGCGTCGAGGAAGGCCGCTGGACCTTCGCCGGCAGCGCGGCGCTTTCGGTGCCCGGCGTCGATGAAGCCTCGATCGCGATCACGCAGGGCGAGAACGGCCTGAACATCGCCGGCGACGTCCAGCTCGCGGCCAATCCGGCGATCCGCTCCGGCTCGATCCACGTCGAGTGCGAACAGTCCGAGGGCGGATGGAAGGTCTCGGCCAGTGGCACGGCGCAGCCGGCGATTCCGGGCGTCGATTCAGAACTCTCCGTCAGCTACGACGACGGCGCCTTCGACGCCAGCTTCAGCGGCGCCTTCAGCCGCGGCATGCTGTCGGGCCGGATCACCGCCGGCGCGACCAACCGCAGCATCGGCGAGGACGGCCAGCCCAGCGGCGACGCCGCGCCCGGCGCGCCCATCATCGTCTACGGCAGCGGCTCGGCGACGGTGCGCATCGCGCCATGGCTGCAGGGGACGGCCGGCCTGCGGCTCGACCCGAACGGCGAGGTCACCGTATCGGGCGAGATCGCGCTGCCGGGCCAGCTCGAAATCTTCTCCAGGCTCGAATACGACAAGCGCCTGTTCGGCCTGTCGACGCAGATTCCGATCATCCCCGGCGTCGTCGCCGAAGTCGGCGGCAACCTGAGCGCCAACGCCAGCATCGGCCCGGGCGCGTTCGACCGCTTGCGAGTCGGCATCGAGTACAACCCCGCGCACGAGGAGAACACCCACGTCACCGGCGACGCCCATCTGAACGTGCCGGCTCAGGCGGGCCTGCGCCTGGGCGCCCGCGCCGGCGTCGGCCTCGGCATCACCGGCGCGAGCGCCACCGGTGGCCTGGAGATCGGCGGCACGCTGGGCATTTCGGGTGCGGCCGAGGCAAGCGTGCATATCGACTGGATGCCCTCGCAGGGCCTGGAGATCGATGCCGAGGCGGCGCTCCATGCCCAGCCCAGCTTCCGCTTCGACGTGTCCGGCTACGTCGCCGTCACCGCGCTCGGCGCGAGCCTGTACGACGAGCGCATCGAACTCGCCGCCGTCGAACTCGGCTCGGGCCTCGAATTCGGCGTGCGCTTCCCGATCACCTATCGCGAAGGCGAGCCTTTCGATCTTTCGCTCGACGATCTCGAGTTCGACATACCCGATGTCGATCCCGTCGCACTGGTCGACCAGCTCGGCGCGCAGCTCTTCTGAAGCAGGCTGCGCCTCACCAGGCATGCGACTCGCCCTGCGGGATCGGGATGCAGCGCATGTTCAAAACGGAACAATGCAAGCATGTTTTTCCGCGGGATGCCCCCGGTGGCCCGCGGACACGCATTCGTGGTAGTAAATGGGCAAGGCGCGGCGGACGCGCAATTCGCGGCGTTCAGCTCCATCCATTGACCATGTTCACCACTGGGGGACGTCATGAGCGAGAAGAATGATGGAGGCCTGTTCCGCCCGGGTGAGAACTGCTGGCGGGTCGAGAAGGCGGATCGCTTCGCCTTCATCGTCGATGCGGCCGATTACTTCGTCGTCGCGCGCAAGGCGATGCTGGCGGCGCGCAAGAGCATCTTCCTGGTCGGCTGGGATTTCGACGCCCGCATCAGCCTGGGCGAACGTGACGACGAAGGCCCGGCGAACCTGGGCGACTTCGTCATGTGGCTGGCCAGGCGCTCGCCGGAGCTGGAAATCCGGCTGTTGCGCTGGGACACCGGCGCCTTCAAGGCGCTGTTCCGCGGCAAGACCCTGCTGACCATCCTGCGCTGGAAGATGCATCGCCGCATCACGCTGCGGCTGGACGCCGCCCACCCCTTTGCCGGTTCGCACCATCAGAAGATCGTCGTCATCGACGACTGCCTGGCCTTCTGCGGCGGCATCGACATGACTTTGTGCCGCTGGGACCGCCGCGAGCACGAGGACGAAGATCCGCAGCGCATCGACCCGTCCGGCAAACCCTACGAACCCTGGCATGACGCGACCAGCGCCTTCGACGGCGCCGCCGCCCGCGCCATCGGGGATCTTGCACGCGACCGCTGGCTGGCGGCTTCGGGCGAGCGCCTGTCGCCGATCGACGATGCCCACGATTGCTGGCCCGAGGGGCTGGAGCCGAGCTTCCGCGACGTCCGGCTCGGCATCGCCCGCACCAAGCCCGAGCTCGACGGCGAGGAACCGGTGCATGAAATCGAGCAGATGTACATCGACCTGATCGCGCAGGCGAAGCGATTGATCTATGCCGAAAGCCAGTATTTCGCCTCGCGCAAGATCGCGCGGGCGATCGCCCAGCGGCTGGCGGAGGACGACGGCCCGGAGATCATCATCATCAACCCGGTCGGCGCCGAGGGCTGGCTCGAACCCGTGGCGATGGATTCGGCCAGGGCGCGCCTGGTCGAAGCGCTTCAGCGCATCGACAAGCACCGCCGCCTGCGCATCTACCATCCGCGCACCAAGGCCGGCGCCGACATCTACGTCCACGCCAAGATCATGATCGCCGACGACGACTATCTGCGCGTCGGCTCGTCGAACTTCAACAACCGCTCGCTGCGGCTCGATACCGAATGCGACGTCATCCTCGCCGCCGACGGCCCCGAAATAGACGGCAAGAGGCAGCGCATCGCAGAGATCCGCAACGATCTGATCGCCGAGCACCTGGGCACGGAGGCGGAGAAGGTGGCGGAAGAACACGAACGCCACGGCTCGCTGATCGCCGCCATCGAACATCTCCGTGGTGAAGGGCGGACCCTGATCGACTACGAGCTCCCGGAACTCGGCAACACGGAACAATGGATCGCCGACAACCAGATCCTCGACCCCGAAGGACCGGATGCAATGTTCGAACCCCTGCACAAGCGCAAGCTGTTCAAGGGCTGGCATTTCCCCCGCTGGCGGAGGAAACACTGAAGCCGCCGGAAAACAGGATTTCGCCGGCTGGCTTCGCCGCTGAACGGGCCGCTACGGCCTCCAGGTTCGCTCACCCCTGCACCCGCCACCACCGCGGCAACAACGCGCGGACCTCTCCACGCCGATAGCGGTCGTCGATCAGGAACACCACGCCCCGGTCCTGTTCGCTGCGGATCACCCGCCCCGCGGCCTGCACCACCTTGCGCAGGCCCGGGTAGAGATAGGTGTAGTCGTAGCCCTTGTCCGCGCCGAAATACGCCGCCATCGCTTGCCGCATCCGTTCATTGACCGGATTGACCTGCGGCAGCCCCAGCGTGGCGATGAAGGCGCCGATCAGGCGCCGGCCGGGCAGGTCCACGCCTTCGGAGAATACGCCGCCGAGCACGGCGAAGCCGATGCCCTGCCCGTGCTCGCTGAAGCGCTGCAGGAAAGCGCTACGGCCGCCTTCGTCCATCGACGGCGTCTGCCGCCAGACCGGCAGTTGCGGATCGAGGCGCTGCAGGGTGTCGGCCACCCGCTGCAGATAGTCGAAGCTGCTGCAGAAGCACAGATAGTTGCCGGGCTGGCGCGCGAACTGGCCGGCCAAGAGTTCGGCGATCGGCTGCAGCGACTGCTCGCGGTCGCGGTAGCGGGTGGAGATGTGCCCCGCCACCCGCAGCTCCAGTTGGCCGGCCTGGAAAGGCGAATCGGCCTCGACCCAGCGCGTATCCGCGGGCAGGCCCAGCATGTCGCGGTAGAACTGCGGCGGACTCAAGGTGCCGGAGAACAGCACGCTGGCGTGAGCGGCCGCATGCCGCCCCTGCAGATGCGGCGCCGGCACCACGTTGCGGATGCAGAGCGTGGAGGCCGGTGTCCGCTGGCGCCCCATGTAGCCGGTCGCCAGGCTCAGATCGAACAGCGCGTGGCCGCCCATCTGCTCGGCCAGCGTCAGGAAGCGCAGCATCTCCCAGTAGAGACCCAGCACCGGATCACCGGGCAGCATGGGTTTGTCGGCCAGATCGTCGGCGACGGCGCCGACGGCACGCTGCAGCGCACCGAGCAGTTCATCCGGCACTTCGTCATAGGCTTTGTAGCCTTCCGTCTGCGCCCGGTTAAGCGCATTCCAGCAGCGCTGCAACCTGTCCAGCGCCTTGCGCACCGCGCCGGTCGCCGCCTTGCGCGCATCGGCCAGCGCGAACTGCGACAGCTCGGCGGTATACATCCGCCGCGCGCGATCGACCAGGTTGTGGGCCTCATCGACCAGCATGCCGACTTTCCACTGCTGCGCCACGGTCAGCGCATGGAGCATCGCCGCACTGTCGTAGAAGTAGTTGTAGTCGGCCACCACGACGTCGCTCCAGCGCACCAGTTCCTGCGCCAGATAGTAGGGACAGATCTGGTGAGCGAGCGCCACGCCGCGCACCGCCGGCGCATCCCAGGGCTGGGCTTGGGTGATCGCCGCGGCACGCGCGGCCGGCAGCCGATCGTAGAAACCCTGCGCCAGCGGACAGGATTCGCCGTGGCAAGCCTTGTCCGGATGCTCGCAGACCTTGTCGCGCGCCTGCACGTCGAGCACACGCAGGCGGCAGGGTTGTTCCTGTGCGGAGAGTTGCCGATCCAGCGCCGCCAGCGCCTGCAGCGCGAGGCCATGGCCGGTGCCTTTCGCGGTCAGGAAGAACAGCTTGTCCAGGCCTTGCCGCGGCGCGGCCTTGAGCATCGGAAAGATCGTGCCCAGCGTCTTGCCGATGCCGGTCGGCGCCTGCGCCATCAGGCACCGGCCGCCGCCTTCCTGGCCGGCACAGCGCCAGACGGCGACCGCCAGCTCGCGCTGGCCGGCGCGAAAACGCGCCATCGGGAACTGCAGCGCCGTCAGTGCCGCATCGCGTGCGGCGCGGTGGGCGGCCTCTGTCTGCGCCCAGGTCAGGAAACGCTCGCACTGCTCCTCGAAGAAAGCGCGCAAAGCCGCGGCCTCCTGTGTTTCGACGAGCACTGTCTCTTCCCCGCTGCCGACATTGAAATACACCAGGGCCACGCGCAGGCGCTCGAATCCGCGTGCCTCGCACAGCAGATGGCCGTAGATCCGGGCCTGCGCCCAGTGCAGTGCGCGATGATGGGCACGGATGCCGTCGAGCCGGCCGCGATAGGTCTTGATCTCCTCGACCTGCCCTGCCCGCGCATCGAAGCCATCGGCACGGCCACGTACCAGCAAGTCCTTATAGCGGCCGGCAAGGCCGACCTCGCTCTCGTAGCCTTCGCCGCGGCGCGAGCGCACGACGCCGTGGCCGGCGATGCCTTCGAGCGCGCTGGGCGCGGGCGTGAAGCGCAAGTCGAGGTCACCCGTGCGCGCGGTGAACTCGCACAGCGACCGCACGGCCACCGTGTAGCTCACGCTGCCTCCCCCGCATCCTGCTCCCCCCGCCAGCGCACGTGGCAGACGCTGACCGGGATGCCCTGCTCGCCGCAATACTGCAGCCAGCGGATCTGGTTGTCCTGCAACCTGTCGCCCGGCGCCTTGACCTCGACCAGCTCGTAGCGGCGCTCGGCGGGCCAGAAACGCACCAGGTCCGGGAGGCCGCTGCGGTTGGCCTTCACATCGCGCAGCAAGCGCACGAAGAACAGCTTCAGGTGCTCGGCCGGCATGCAGTCCAGTGCCAGCGCCAGCAGCTCTTCAGTCAGCGCGCCCCAGAATACGAACGGCGACTGCAGCCCCTGCTTGCCGGCAAAGCACTCGTGGATCACTTCGCGGTAGCTGCCGTCGTCGAGCTGTGCCATACAGGCATCGAACAGCGCCGCACGACGCTGAACGAAATCCGGTGCGCCGAGGTCGGCTGGCCCGCTCTGGAAGGGATGGAAGAAGGCGCCCGGCAGCGGCGCAAAGATCGCCGGCCAGCACAGCAGGCCGAACAGCGAATTGATCAGCGCATTCTCCACATAGAACACCGGTGCGGCTTCGCTGTGCCAGTGCTCGCGGAGCACGAACTCGACGGAAACCGGTTGGATGGGCCGATCCAGCTCCAGTTCGATGCGCATCTGAGCCACCTCTGGTACGAGGCCAGCCGAGCGCCTGCTACCGCCCTCACCCACGCTGCGCCGCAGCCGCGGCAGCATGCGCGCCACGCGCTGGCTTTCCTCGTCACTCTCGGGCGCAGCCCGGGCAGCGAGCGCCAGCGCCAGGGCATCGGCGAAGCGCCCCATGCGTTCGTAAACACGGATGCGCCTGTGACGCGCACCGGGATAGCGGCATTGCGCATAGGCCTGCTCGGCCAGCGCCCAATCCTGCACACGCTCACAGGCCTGGCCGATGCGCAGCAGCAGCTTGGCCCGACGATTCTCCAGCCAGGGATTGGCGCAGGCGTATTGCACGGCGGCCTGCAGCAAATCGGCAGGCGCCCTCCCCTCATCCAGTGCCTGGCGGCAGGCCTGCAGCATCAGATAGCCATCCACATCCGCACGCGACCGGAAAGCACGCGAGGCGGCATCGAAGGCCACTATCTCGTAGCGGAACACACCGAGATCGGCCAGCACGAACTCCGACCAGTCCTGGTGCAGGTTGCCGAAGAACATCAGCCGAAAGCGCTCGCAGATCTCGCCGACCATCACCCGCCATACTGCCGCCGGTGCCTGCGGGTTCCACTCGGCATGGCTTTTCCGCTCCGCATGAAGGGGCTGCAGCGCCGCCAGCATTTCAGCCTTGCGCATGCCCGCAGCGATCGGCCCGCCAGCGAACACGCGCAACAGTTCGGGCTTGGTGTGCAGTGCGAACAGTTCCCCCAGGCTCATCGGCTGCCGCTCGTCGAGCCAGCCGAATTCGAGCAGCGGCGCTGCGGCACCGGCAATATCCGGAATTTCCTCATACGCGAGCTTGTCCGCGCGGAACCAGGGCCCCCGCCTCATCAGCAGGCGCACCATCAGCGCCTGGGCAGGCTGGGGCAGTTGTCCGAACTGCAGCAGGAAGCGGCGCTCGACCCCATCCAGCAGATCGTCGTAGCGTTCGCCGATCCAGGCCAGCGCGCGCTGGAAGTTATGCAGGTAGTAGTAGCGGTGAGGCGGGAACATCGGCGTGGGCAAGGTGACGGCTGTGGAACTCAGACCCGGGGCATCCTGATCTGCATGTTCCAGAGTGACACTGGCTTGCATGGCGCTCCTCAGCCGCACTGACTGGCTTAATATACAGTATCCACATCTCTTCCGCACGCCGACGCGAATCACCCGCGGCCACTGAACTATGATTTGACCGGCAAAGCAGTTCCCGAACGGTGATCGATGCGACGGGAAGGCCCCATGCTCTGGCGTTTCTCTGCCAAAAATACGCACCTGTAACCCGGTGCTGCGCTGCGCCAGCTCGACGCCCCCGGCGACGCCAGCTTCTCGGCGGGCGATGAATCTCTGGTGGAATTCAGTGATGGCGTGCTCGACAGGCCTCGCGGTGGATTACTCCAGCGGCCATGTCGTCGCAGCGCGCAAGCATGTACGTGCCCAGTTCCTGTATGCAATCCATGGCGTGATGGAGGTCGAAACCGGTCGCGGAGCTACGGTTTCCGCTTGCAGGTGATCGACAGCCCTGCCCGGCTGCGCGTGTCGATCGTGGTGACGGCATCCGGCACGCGCTGGATGTGGTCGAGGAATTCGCGGATGCCGCGCTGGTTCATCGACACGTTGTGCGCGGTGAAGCAGCCGCCGGGGACGATCTTCGGCCACAGTGCATCGAAGTAGTTGATGTACCAGTCCTTGTCCGCATCGGAGAACACGAAGTCGATCGGCCCCTCCAGTTGCGGCACGAGTTCGTGGGCATCGGCCAGCCGTGCGTCGATGACACCATCCAGCCCCGCTGCCGCGAAGTTTTCCACGGCGATGCCGTGGCGCCGCGGGTCGATCTCGATGGTGGTCAGGCGGCCGCCGGTCCTGCTCAAGGCCCAGCCGATCCAGATTGAGGAGTGGCCGGTCGAGGTGCCGATCTCGACGGCATTGCGAAAGCCATTGGCAACGATCAGTTCGTGCAGCGTCCGCCCGTCGATCTCGGGCACGTTCAGATCCCGCCAACTGCCTTCACGCTCGTCGAGGAAGGTCTGCACACGCCGGTCGCGTTCGACGTCGGCGGCAGCTTGCGCCGATGCACCTGCCGGCGCGATCAGAGCGGCGAGGAGAACAGCGGCAATGTGAGCGATGCGGGCCATGAGCAGCTCCTGGCGGCGATAGCGATGCGCGTTGGAGCTGTCCGCCGCTCCTGCGTTCCCGCCGATGTTCATCCGACAAGCTTCGTGGCCCGCGGTCTTGCCGCGTCTGCCCGTCCATCAGCTGCCGAGATGGAGATAACCGCCACTCATGCGCGGCATCCGTCCGCAGGCGCACATGTTCAAGGCAGGCGCTTGTCGCAACGCAGCAGATCCTCGAATTCTGCTGCCGAAACCGGCCTGCTGAAGTAGTAGCCCTGGATCTCGTCGCAGCGGTTGCGGCACAGGAAGTCACGGTGCGCTTCGGTTTCCACGCCCTCGGCGATGACCTTGAAGCCGAGGTTGTGGGCCAGCGAGATGACGGCCAGCACGATGGTCGCGTCTTCCGGGTCGGTCAGCATGTCGCGCACAAAGGACTGGTCGATCTTCAGCGTATCGGCCGGGAAGCGTTTCAGATAGCCGAGATTGGAGTAGCCGGTGCCGAAATCGTCGATCGATATCTTGACGCCGATGTCGCGCAGCCGGCCGAAGGCCGCGATCACCTTCTCGACGTCCTGGGCGATCAGGCTTTCGGTCAACTCCAGTTCCAGCAGCTCCGGCGGCAGGCCGGTGCTGCGCAGCGTGCCCATCACCCAGTCAATCACGTCCTGCTGCAGAAACTGGCGTGCCGAGATGTTCACCGCCACGGTGACGCGGGGCAGCCCGGCGTCGCGCCACGCCTTGGCCTGGGCACACGCCGTGCGCAGCACCCAGTCGCCGATCGGCACGATCAGGCCGGAGTCCTCGGCAATCGGGATGAACTGGGCCGGCGGCACCATGCCCAGTTCGGGATGGTGCCAGCGCAGCAGCGCTTCGCAGCCGGTGATGCGGCCGGCGTGCAGATCCACCTTGGGCTGGTAGGCGAGCTGGAACTGGCCCAGGGCCAGGGCGTCGTGCAGCCTGGTTTCCAGGCTGACCCGGTGTTGCGTCTCCTTGCTCATTTCGCGCGTGAAGAACTGGCAGGTGTTGCGGCCCAGGCTCTTGGCGCGGTACATCGCCACGTCGGCGTTGCCGATCAGCGCATCGGCCGATTCGCCGTCCTGCGGAAACACCGCGGCGCCGATGCTGCCGGTCAGGTGGACTTCACGGCCCTGCACGATGAGCGGGGCTTTCAGGGCCTGGACGATCTTCCCCGCGACCTCATGGGCATCCTCGGTCTGGCGCAGGTCGGTCAGCAGGATCAGGAATTCGTCGCCGCCCTGCCGGGCCACTGTATCGCCCTCGCGCACCAGCGAAGCCAGCCGCCTGGCAGCGGCCTTCAGCACCGCGTCGCCGAACGGATGGCCGTAGCAGTCGTTGATGACCTTGAAACGGTCCAGATCGAGGAACAGCAATGCGAGCAGGCGGCCGCTGCGGCGCACGTGCGCGATGACCTGCTGGATGCGGTCCTGGACCAGGTTGCGGTTGGGCAGGCCGGTCAGGCCGTCGTGGGTGGCAAGGTAGTGGATGCGCTGCTCGGCCTGCTTGCGTTCGGTGACGTCGCGGCCGACGCAGACGACCACGCCGTGGTCCCGGGACAGCACGGCCGACCAGGTCAGGAACACGACCCAGCCGGACTTGTGCACGAAGCTGCATTCGAAGTCACGCATGCGCTGCCCCTGCAGCACGGCCTGGAACTCGTGCTGGAAGGGCAGCAGCCCATCGGGATGGATCAGCCTCTCGATGCAGGTGCCCATCAGCTCGGCAGGCTCGTAATCCAGCATGGCCTGCGCCGCCGCGCTGACTTCGAGGAAACACCCCTGCGTATCCAGCGTACAGATGAGATCCAGCGAGTTCTCGAGGATCAGCGTCTTCATGTGCTCGAGCCGGTTCTGCTGGCGCCGGTTCTCGGCCGCATCGAGCGCACGCGCCACCGCGGGAACGAGCCGGGTCAGATTGTCCTTGAGCACATAGTCGTCGGCACCGAGCTTCAGCGTCTCCACCGCGACGTCTTCGCCGACGGTGCCGGAGATCACGATCACCGGCAGGCCGATCTCGCTGTTCCGGATCACACCGAGCGCACCGCGGGCGTCGAAGGACGGCAGCATGTAGTCGGACAGCACGATGTCCCACGGTCCGCTGCGCAGCGCGTGGCGCAGATCGTCCTCGGTCTCGACGCGCTGCGCACGCACGTCGTAGCCGGCACTTCGCAAAGCCTCCTGGACGAGGATCGAGTCGTCCTCGTTGTCCTCGACCATGAGGGCGCGCAGCAGCGTCATGGTGCTGATTTTCCGGCCGGCAGCTCGTTGAGCAGCAGCCAGTACAGGCCGAGCTGGCGCACCGCTTCGATGAACTGGGCGAAGTCCACCGGCTTGCGCACGTAGCTGTTGGCGCCCAGGCTGTAGCTGGAGATCAGATCCTGCTCCTCGCGCGAGGAAGTCAGGATCACGACCGGCAGGAGCTTGGTGCGCTCGTCGGCGCGGATGCAGCGCAGCACCTCCAGCCCGTCGATCTTGGGCAGCTTGAGGTCGAGCAGGATGATGGAGGGCGAGACGCTGCCGCCCTCGCGGTCGGGCCCCAGCAGCAGATCCAGCGCCTCGGCACCGTCGCGCGCCACGGTGATGGAATTGGAGATGCGGTTCTCCTCGAAGGCGAGGATGGTCAGCTCTTCGTCGTCCGGGTTGTCCTCGACGAGCAGGATGGTCTTGTCGGTCATGGGTCGATGCCCTCGATCTCATAGTGAAAAGCGGAAAGTCGCACCCTTGCCGAGTTCGGCTTCGGCCCGGATGCGCCCGCCATGGCGGTTGACGATACGCTGGACCGTGGCCAGGCCGACACCGGTGCCGGGAAACTCCGTCATGCGGTGCAGGCGCTGGAACGGCCCGAACAGCTTGTCCGCATAGCGCATGTCGAAGCCGGCGCCATTGTCGCGGACGGTGAAGAGCGGCGCGCCGTCTTCACTGTCGGCGGTGAAGGCGATGCGGGCAACGGGCGTCTTCGAGGTGAACTTCCAGGCGTTGTCGAGCAGGTTCTCCAGCAGGATTCGCAGCAGGCGCGGATCGCCCTCGGCCGCCAGGCCGTCCTCGACGAACAGCTCCGCCTCGCGCTCCGGAGCGGCGTTCTGCAGGTTGGCGAGCACCTCGTTGGCGATGGCACTGAGATCGACCATTTCGCGCTGCATCTGGTCACGCGAGACGCGGGAGAGCTTGAGCAGGTCGTCGATCAGCTCGCCCATGCGGTTCGTCGCGGCCAGCACGCGGCCGAGGTAGCCCTGCGCCTTGTCGTCGAGTGCACCGGCGTAGTTCTTCGCCAGGACCTCGGTGAAGCCGGCGATGCCGCGCAAGGGCGCGCGCAGGTCGTGCGAAACGGAATAGCAGAACGTCTCCAGCTCGTGGTTCAAGGCCTGCAGCTCCCAGGTGCGCTGGGCCACGCGCTGCTCGAGCTCGGCGGTGAAGGCGAGTAACTGGATCTGGGCCTGCTGCAGCGTCTTCTCGGCCTGCTTGCGCATCTCCACTTCGGTGGACAGCGCGTCGAAATTCCGCTTCAGCCGCTCGGCCATGTCATTGAAGGAGCGGGCCAGCATGTCCATTTCTTCCAGCGGACTGCCGGGCAGTTGCTGGGCCAGGTCGCCGGCGGCCAGTGCCTGCGTAGCGCGCGAGATGCGGCGGATCGGCGCGGTAACCTTCGACGCCAGCACCGCGGCGACCGCGAGCGACAGCAACAGGGCCAGCGCGAAGATCACGGCCGAGCGGCTGTTGCCGGTCTGGATGCCGCTCAGGTAATACGACTCGGGCATGGCCGTGACCATGATCCAGTCATTGTGGCCGCCGCTGCGGTCCTGATAGGCCGTGGCGCGGGCAAACCAGGTTTCACGCGACAGAGGCTTCGGGTCGATCCGGACGAAACGGAATTGGTGGTCCGGCGGGAGCTGTTGCAGCCCCCCGGACGAATCCTCCACGAGATGGCCGATCGCCGTAGCCACCACCGCATCCACACCAGGCGCCGACGATGCGACGAGCCTGCCGTCGCGGTCCACGATGAAGGCGCGGCCGTGCGCAGCGACCGGCAATTCTCGGAGCAGATCGGCGATGGCACTGGTATCGCCCACCGCACCCGGCCGCGACAACTGCTCGTCCAAGCGCAGATTGATGTTCCCGGTGATTTCCTGGTGCAGCCACTCCGCCAGCCGGTTCGCGTCCTGCGCGGCGCTGCGCAGCGTGACGTAGGCGGTCGCGCCGACCATCAGCAGCACCAGCACGATGAAGGGCGCAAGAATCACCATGCGCAGCGGAACACCGGATTCCCCCACGCCGGGCGCTGCGTCCTGCTGCTCGCGGCCGGACTCCCAGATCCACTGCTGCTGGCGCAGCGGACGTTGCTTCACGTGGCCAGCGATGTCGGCCCAGAAAAAACCCAGCCGACGCGCCAGCGGCAGCGCAGCCAGCATGACCAGCGGTGCAAGCAGCCAGGTGACGCCGGTCGTGAAGATCAGTGCCGGCGTGACGGTACGGTAGGAAATTTCGGGCGTGAATTGCGCCGCACTGAGATGGCCCCACAGCACCGGCTCGATGGCCAGGAACAGCAGCACGAAGCCCAGGTAGGCGCCCCAGGTCCGGACACGCCGGAAATCCGGGTTCCTGCCGATGAAGTGGTAGGCGACCCAGAAGCACGCTGCATTGATGAAATACCCGGGCAGCCAGTCGATCAGGAAACTGGGCGGCACACCTTCGATCAGGTCGGACAGGCCGTAGGCGAACGGCACCGTGATCAATGCCGGGTAGCCGAACAGCACGATGCACACGAACACGACCAGGTCCTTCAGCGACTCGAACGTCTGCGCCCCCGGCACCAGCACGAAGAAGGAGCCGAGCCAGCCAGTCAGGATGATCAGCACGAAGGTCAGCGGAATGCTCGAGAACGCCTTCGTGTTCCATGCCTGGCGTTCCCGGCCCAACCCCCAGCGCCCGCCGGGCCGCAGCGTGAACCTGCCGAAGGCCAGCAGCATCAGCCCGAAGCCCAGCCAATAGCCGAGCCGGCCCCAGACTTCGAGCAGCGGCAGCGGAATGGCCGCGAAGCTTTCCTCGATCGCACGGACGATGGTGTTCATGCTCTCGCCCGAGGCCCGGTGCGGGCGACAGCCTGCCGGGGAACGACCATCGACAGGGGCGACGGCTGCGGACGGAGATGGCCGGAAACGGCCGCTTCCGCTTGCCCTGTGGAAAATGAAGTCTCGAACTCCATGGACTGCTCGACCGTCGACAGCGATGGAGAAAGCATAAACTTCTTTTCTGAATATGAGAAAAGTGTAAGCAAGAAATATCACGCGAGACGGCAGCCCATCGTCATCCCGCTCGCCCTGCCGGTTCCTTGGGAAGCAGGGCTACCGAAAGCTCCTCCAGCAGCAGACCATCCCCAACGTGCCGCAAGAATCAGAGCGTCGCCTGCGCCACCGCATGCTCCCAGCGCACCATCAGCGCCTCGGCCTGGTCGTGTCCCAGTGTGGGCAGGAAGTACCGCTCGGCACGCCACAGTTCCGCCAGCTCCGCCGTGCCCGCATACACGCCACTGGAGAGTCCAGCCAGGTAGGCCGCGCCCAGGGCCGTCGTCTCCACCACTGCCGGGCGCACCACCGGAATGCCGAGCAGGTCGGCCTGGAACTGCATCAGCAGATCATTGACGCAGGCGCCGCCATCCACGCGCAGCTCGCTGACCGGGCTGCCACCCTGGGCCACGGCATCGCGGCTCATGGCCTGCAGCAAGGCCGCGCTCTGGTAGGCAATGGATTCGAGCGCCGCACGGGCAACGTGGGCCAGCGTCGTGCCGCGCGTCAGGCCGGTGATGGTGCCGCGCGCCTCGGGCTTCCAGTACGGCGCACCCAGGCCGGTGAAAGCCGGCACCATCATCACGCCGCCTGAATCCGGCACGCTTTCGGCGAGCGCCTGCACTTCGCTGCTGGCCGAGATGGCGCGCAAGCCGTCGCGCAGCCACTGCACCACTGCGCCACCGACGAACACGCTGCCTTCCATCGCATATTCGGGGGTATGGCTGGTTTGCGCCGCACTCGTGCTCAGCAAGCCGTTCTCGCTGCGCTGAAAGCTGTCGCCCGTGTGCATCAGCATGAAGCAGCCCGTGCCATAGGTGTTCTTGGCCATGCCGGCGCTGAAGCAGGCCTGGCCGAACAGCGCGCTCTGCTGGTCACCCGCGACGCCGCCGATGGCGATCGCATCGCCGAGCAGCTCGGGCGCGGTCCGGCCGAAGTCGCTGCTGGAAGGCAGTACCTCGGGCATCAGCGCACGCGGGATGCGCAGCAGCTCGAGCAGTTCGTCGTCCCACTGGTTGCTGCGTACGTTGAACAGCATCGTTCGGCTGGCATTGCTGACGTCCGTCACATGGCGACGCCCGCCGGTGAGCTGCCAGATCAGCCAGCTGTCTACGGTGCCGAAGGCGAGCTCGCCGTGCTCGGCCGCCGCACGCGCACCGGGCACCTTGTCCAGCAGCCACTGCAGCTTGGTGCCCGAGAAGTAGGCATCGATCAGCAGCCCGGTCTTCTGCTGGATGAGCTCGGCGCAGCCCTGCTCGCGCAAGGCGGCGCAGATCGGCTCGGAGCGCCTGTCCTGCCAGACGATGGCGTGGTGCACCGGCCGGCCGGTCCTGCGGTTCCACAGCACCGTGGTCTCGCGCTGGTTGGTGATGCCCAGCGCGCGCACGTCTTTCGCACCGATGCCCGCCTGCCGCAGCGCCTGCTGCGCGGTCGCGAGCTGGGTACGCCAGATCTCCATCGGGTCGTGCTCCACCCAGCCGGGGCGCGGGTAGATCTGCGGCAGCTCCTGCTGCGCCTGGGCGACGACGTGGCCGCGTTCGTCGAACACGATGCCGCGCGAGCTGGAGGTTCCCTGGTCGAGGGCAAGCAGGTAGGTCATGGGACGACAGGCTCCGATAATCCTGTGGAATTGGCTGGCTGGATGGTAATTTGCATTTACCCGGTTTACAGCTACTTCCCATTCTTCCATACAGGTTTCCGAAACGATTCCGGGTCGATTCAAACGGGTAGCCCCTCTCATGAGCTGTCGGGCGAGGAAACCCGCCCTTTCAGGCGGGCCCCGACTGCCATCAGAAGTCCATCGTGGCCGAGAGCAGGAAGGTACGGGGAGCGCCCAGGCCCAGGCTTGTGAAGTGCGGCTTCGCCCAATATGCCTTGTCGGTCACGTTGGTAACGGCGGCTCGCAAGGTCAGCGGGCGGCCTGAAACCTTCGTGGCGTAACGTGCGCCTACGTCGAACACGGTGCGGCCAGGTATCGACAGCGAGTTGTCCGCGCTGAGGTATTGCTTGGATGCCGCAGTCGCGTTGGCCGTCAGCGTCAAGCCCTGCATCGCAGGCGCATCCCACTCCGCTCCCAACTTGGCCTGCCACTTCGGCAAACCGGTGGCTTGCTTGCCTTCATTGGCGGCAACAGCGGCCTTCGTCACCTCGGCATCCGAGTAGGCGATGCCGCCCATCAGGCGCACGCCGTTCACGGGCGAACCGAAGAAGCCCCATTCCACGCCCCGGTTGCGCTGCTCACCACCGAACGAGAAGACGTTGGTGATCGGATCGGTGTAGCTGCTCGGACGCTTGATTTCGTACACGCTGAGCGTGTGGGCGAACTCACCCAGGTCAAACTTGACGCCGAGTTCTTTCTGCTTGGTCTTGTAGGGCGCGAAGACCTCGCCCGCATTGGCCGCGGTACTGGGGGCCATCGCACCCTGACTCAAGCCCTCGATGTAGTTGCCATATACGGATATCTCGTTGCTTACCTTGACCAGAAATGCCACCGCTGGCGTCGTGGCGCTTTCCTTGTAGCGACTTCCCATGCGTGCGCCAGTCATGCCGTTGAAACTGTCGTTGACCACTTCCTGGCGGCGCACACCAAGCGTCAGTTGAACCCTGTCCTGTGCAAACGACAGGGTGTCCGCCACACCGATGCTGGTCAGGCGCGTATCTGTCCTGGTGATCGCCGGAATGTTGGCAGGACGCGACGCCGCTGGCCCCCATACCGGGTTGTAGATGTTGGTTACCCAGTCCTGCGGCAGGACGTTTCTGTAACCTCGAAGAACATACTCTTCGTCGTAGTACGTGGCGTTGACGGCGAACTGATGGCCTACCGCCCCCGTGCGGGCCTTGCCCTGAAGGCCGACTTCGGCTGACTTGCGTTCCATCCTGTCGGACACGCCGCTGAAGTTGGTTCGAAAATCCCCGGCCTCATTGAACACCAGCGGCACGCCCATGATGGTGTCGATTTCGGACTTGCTGGTGCCTGCTGCCGCATAAACCATCAGTTGATCGGTCAGATCGAATTCACCGCGCAGCATGACGCCTTTGTCCGTGTTGTCGTAGTAGGCCCAAGGCGGGTTCCACGAAATATCCGGCTTCGGTGGCTTGGGCACTGATACGCCAGGAGCAAGTGTCAGACCTCGGGTCAGGCCATACACACGATCCTTGGTCTGGTACAGGTCTGCGGACAGCCGTACACGCTCGCCCCGCCAATCCAGTCCAAGGGAAGCCAGCGTGACTTTCTTGTCCTGGTCTTTCACAGCGGTTTCGCCGTCA
The DNA here is from genome assembly GCF_025699485.1 of Thauera carbonicopians. Classification (GTDB taxonomy): domain Bacteria; phylum Pseudomonadota; class Gammaproteobacteria; order Burkholderiales; family Rhodocyclaceae; genus Thauera. The sequence continues at coordinate 79,753 of NZ_JANUXN010000010.1, forward strand.
CGATAAGCGCCGTTGAAACGGATGCCGAACTGCTTGTTCTCGCCAAAGCGACGGCCCAGATCCATATGCCCTCCGAAATGCGAGTCGGACATGTAGCTGGCCGTGAACCGCGTCAATGGGTCGTCAGCCGCGCGCTTGGAAACCAGGTTCACCGCGCCGCCCGCCGATCCCTTGGGCGGCATGCCGTTGAGCAAGGCGGACAGCCCTTTGAGCACTTCGACGCGCTCGAACATCTCGGGCGAATTCCGGTGGTAGCCGCCCATACCGGCCAGCCCGTTGACGGTCACATCGGCCACGGCGGATGCCAGCCCGCGGATCGAATAGGTTTCCAGACTCTCTCCAGGCACCCCACCCATGAACACCGCTGGATCGGTCTTGGAGATCACTTCCTGGATGTCCATGGCCTGTATATCCGCCATGTACTTGTTCGTGTAAGTGATGGTGGAAAACGGCGTTTCCATGAAATCCTTTTCACCGAGGAGCCCCATACGACCGCCGGTGCTCACTTGGCCGCCAGAGTACGCGGGCATCGTCGCGTCACCTTTGACAGTCACCGTCGGCAGTGTCGTCACGCCTTCGGTGCCAGGTGATGTCGCCTGTTTTTCGCTGGGATTGGCTGCGGCGTTGGAGGTCTGAGCCAATGCCGGGGGCGTCACGACGGCCAAGGCGCTGAATGCCAGCCCGGACAGCAGCGCATTGCGCACTGCTACAGCAGTCCGGTTTGAGGTGAAGTCGAAGTTTGGAGGCAGTGCCTGCCGTGCATAACGCACGGTGCGCTGAGTCGGATGCGGCTTGGTCATGTGATGTTCCTTTCAGTTGAAGTCAGGGCGGTTCTCACCGCGTTTTGCAGATGAGAAAGAAAGAGATGGGTCGAATGAGATTCGTTAATGGAATTGACTTGGCTGCACGCTGTTGGACGAATCAGTCCCGGTAGCCCCTGATGACGTCGTCGATCACCAGCTTCACGGAGCTGGGACTGGCGGCGGTGATGTACCAGGCTTCGGCATCGGCAAAGATCACGCGGCCGTTCTTCCAGGCATTGGTCTGGCGCAGCAAGGGATTGCCCAGCGTCTCGGCATTCAGAGCCGGCCGGCGCTCCATCACCGCGGTGCGATCGACGATGTAGATCACATCGGGATTGGCCTGCTGGATGAACTCGCTGGATACCGGCTGTCCGTGCAAACCTGTCTCGACCGTCGGACTGGCCGGCTTCACGCCCAGCGCGTTGAAGACGAAGCCGTAGCGCGACTGCACGCCGAAGGGGCTGAAAGCGCCGTTGTTGTGCAGCACGACCAGCGCCTTGTCGGGACGATCCTGGGTGATGCGCCGGGCCTCTTCGACCTTCGCGTCCAGCTCGGTGACTTTCTGGCGGGCGAGGTCTTCCTTGCCGAAGATCCGCCCCAAGGTCAGCAGGTGCTCCTTGATGACCTCGATGTGCTTGACCTGGCTGTCCCGGTAGTCCACGTCGAAGTGGATGGTTGGGGCAATCTCGCTCAATTCCTGGTAGTGCTTCGCCTGGAGCGAAGTGATCAGGATCAGGTCGGGCCTGGCCGCATGCACCCGCTCCACATTCGGCTGGACGATCGCGCCGGTGTCCTGAACTTCAGGGGCGTCCTTGTACTTGTCGAGGAAATGCGGAATGAAGTCCTTGGGCATACCCATAACCGGCACGCCCAACTGGTCGAGAAAATCGGCCTCGTTCATGTCGAGCGCCACCACACGCTGCGGCATCTTCTCGATCACGGTCGTTCCCAGCTTGTGCTGAACCGTGACGGGCTCGTAGGCTTGCCGCGCATTGGTGCTGGCGGCAGGCTGCGTCGATGCCTGCGACGATTCAGCCGGTTTGTCGCTGCATCCCTGTACGGCGAACGTAGCCGCGATCAGCAGGGTCAGCGCCCAATGCCGATGTCTGTGCTTGAGGGTCATTCCAGTTCTCCTGATGGGTTGAAGTAGTTGCACAGGCAGCCGCGCTCGCCATGCGTGATCTCGAAATCCAGTCCGTACAGTTCCCGCAGCCGCGCCTCGGTCACGACCTCGCGTACCGGGCCGGTGCAATGCACCTCGCCGGCCTTCATCGCGACGATGTGATCGGAGTAGTTGGCGGCGAAGTTGATGTCGTGCACCACCAGGATCACGGTGCGGCCGTGCTCGTCGCACAGGCGGCGCAGCGCGCGCATGATCTGGACGGCATGCTTGATGTCGAGGTTGTTCAGCGGCTCGTCGAGCAGCAGGCATGGCGTCTGCTGGGCGATGGTCATGGCCAGGAAAGCCATCTGGCGCTGGCCGCCGCTGAGTTCGTCGAGATAGGCGCTGCGCAACGGCTCCAGCGTCAGGAAGGCGATGGCCTCGTCGATGGCCCGGTGGTCATCGGCCGTCAGCGCGCCGCGGCTGTACGGAAAGCGGCCGAAGGCGACCAGTTCCTCCACCGTCAGGCGCAGGTTGAAATCCGGCGACTGGCGCAAGGTGGCGACACGTCTGGCGTAGTCGCCGATGCGAATGTCCGATGCCTTGCTGCCTTCGATCAGAATGTCGCCGTGGCTCGGCTCCAGCAGCCGGGCGATCATCATCAGCAACGTCGTCTTGCCCGCGCCGTTGGGGCCGATCAGCGAAGTCAGCCGCCCGGCCGGGAAACGCACGCTCACATCGGCAAGGACGGTTCTGGCGCCATAGGCTTTGGAAAGATTGTGGACCGTGATCATGCTGTTCCCCGCGTACGCACCATCAGCGCGAGGAACCAGGCGCCACATACCAGGTTGACCAGGATGCCGACGGTGGTTCGATAGTTGAAGACGTGCTCGACCGCGAGCTGGGCCAGGATGAAGATGCCGATGGCGATGGCGCAGCCGGTGGGCAGGGTGATCCGGTGCCGGAAGCTTCGGGCCAGCGCATAGGTGGTGTTGGCCACGAAGATGCCCATGAAGGCCGTCGGCCCGAGCAGGCTGGTCGATACGGCGACCAGTACCGCGATCAGCGCGAGGTGCAGCCGCACGGTGCGCTGGTAGTCCACGCCGAGGGACACGGCCTGGTCACGGCCCAGCGAAAGCACGTCCAGCGTCGGCAGGGTCTTGAGCGCGGCGACGCACACCACGGCGACGAGAGTGGCCGACACGAGCAGCTGGCCGGGTTCCGCCTTGCCGAAGGACGCCTGGCTGAAGCCGAGCAGGACGGAGAACTCGCCGGGGCTGACCTTGAGCTGGACGAACTGGGTGAAGGTGCCGATCACCATCGTCAGCACCAGCCCCAACAGCAGCAGGAAATACACGTTGTTGCGGCCATCCCGGAACAGCCAGCGATGGATGGCCCAGGAATAGCCGAGCATCAGCAGCACGGACAGGGCAAAGTTGCCGTTCGTGCCGAGCACGACCAGGCTCTGCGTGCCCATGATGAGGATCAGCAGGGATTGCAGCAGCAGGTAGACCGCCTCGTAGCCCATGATGGCCGGCGTCAGGATCCGGTTGCCGGTGATGGTCTGGAACGTAATCGAAGTCGAAGCCCGAGCGGAAGAGCAGGAAGGTCAGCGCCAATGCGATGACCACCATCCAGGCGGCGTGCCGGGAAATCTGTGGCATGGGCATGCGCATCACCTGTTCCTCCCGAGCAAACGCCCGGCCGCCAGAAGTTTGCTCAGCCCCCTCGGGGGGCAGGCGGGCGCAGCCCGGCCGTGGGGGCCTATGATCATGAGCACGAGGAACAGCAGACCACCGATGCCGCCTGCGGTCAGGCCGATCGGCACCTCGAACGGATGGATGAGCAGGCGGCCGAGGATGTCGCAGGCCAGCAGCAGCGACGCCCCGCCCAGCGCCACCACGGGCAAGGTGCGGCCCAGGTTGTCGCCGTAGTGCAGCGCGACCAGATTGGGAATCACCAGGCCGACGAAGGGAATGGCGCCGACGGTGATGACCGTGGCGGACACCGTGACGGCGACCAGCATCAGTCCCAGCGCCACCGTGGCCGGGTAGTTCAGCCCCAGGCTCGTCGCCATGCCTTCGCCCATGCCCAGCACGGTGAAGCGGTGCGCGTACAGGTAGGTCAGCGCGACGATCGGCAGGATCAGGTAGACGATTTCGTAGTTGCCCTGAACGACCTTGGAGAAGTCGCCCAGCAGCCAGCCCTGCATGCTTTGCAGGATGTTGTGGCGATAGGCGTAAAACTCGGCAACGGCGCTGAGCACGCCGCCGTACATCAGGCCGATCACAGGGACGAGGATCGTGTTCTTGAACCGGATGCGTCGCACGATCGCCACGAAGATCAGGCTGGCAGCGAAGCAGAAGGCCAGCGCGAACAGCATGCGCCCCACTGGCCCGGTACTCGGTGCCAAGGTCAGCGCGACGAGGATGCCGAGCTTGGCGGCGTCCAGCCCGCCCGAGGTAGCCGGTTCGACGAACTTGTTGCGGACGATGTGCTGGAGGATCACGCCGCAGACCGACAGCCCCACACCGGTCAGCACCAGCGCCGCCAGGCGCGGCAGCCGGCTGGCCGTCAGCGTCAGCCAGGCGTCGCCCGACAGCGACCACACCTGTGACCATGCCATCTGCTGCGCACCGACCAGCAGCGACACGCAGCAGAGCACGAGGAACAGTCCGAGCAGGCCGGCTCGCATCAGGCACGCGCTCCACCGGATGCAGCGGGGGCAATGCGCCAGCCCTTGGCGGCCTGGCGCTGGGCCAGGAATTGCGCGTACCGCCCCTGGCGCTCACGCAACTGCGCGGGTGTGCCTTGCTCGACGATCTGGCCGTTCTCCAGCACCACGATCTGGTCGGCCATCGCCACCGTGGAAAGCTGGTGGGCGATCACCACCCGCGTGCATCGGCCGCGCAGCCGCGCCAGCGCCTCGGCAATGACGACCTGGTTTTCCGCGTCCAGCGCGGCCGTGGCCTCGTCCACCAGCAGGATGGGCGCGTCCTTGATCAGCGCACGGGCGATGGCGATGCGCTGTCGTTCGCCGCCGGACAGGCGGGCACCGCCCTCGCCGACAGGGGTATCCAGCCCTTGCGGCAGGCGCTCGATGATTTCGGCAACGCCGGCCAGCCGCGCCGCGCCCATGATGTCAGCATCGCTGGCATCCGGCCTGCCGACGCGGATGTTCTCGGCGATGCTGCCCGTGAACAGGTAGTTGTCCTGGAAGATCTGGCTGATCTGCCCCGCCAGTTCCGCGCTGGACATCTGTTTCACGTCCACATCGCCAACGAGCACGCTGCCCCGGCTCGCATCGAAGAAACGCGCAATCAGCCGCGCCAGCGTGGTCTTGCCGGAACCGGATTCACCGATCAGCGCGGTCATGCTGCCCGGCGCCACGCGCAGGCTCACGCCGCGCAGCACGTCGGGCTCGTCCACCGCGTAGCGGAAATGCACGTCGCGCAGTTCGACCGACACATCGCGCGGCGCCTGCGGCGCGTCAGGCTCCGGCAGCGGTTCGACCTCGAACAACTCGCGGATCGCATCGAGCTGGCCGCGCGCGCCGCGCAGCACCTCGCCATAACCCGCTACTTCCAGCAGCGAGTCGATGAAGCGGCTGACCAGCAGCAGCGCGACGATGACTGCGGTGATGCCGCTGGCGGCCAGGCCTCCACCCAGGTGCTCGTTCAGCCACAGCGCCGCCGCGACCAGCAAGGCGGCGAACACGGCCTGCACGGCCCAGGTGTTGAGGACGGCCGAGCCGGCCGACAGCCAGATCAGCCGCGCCCCCGACTGACGTTGCTGCTCGATCGCCTGCTCCAGCAGGCGCATGCCGCCGCCTTCGCCGTTGAAGGCGCGCAGCACCGATTGAGCCTGGGCGAACTCCACCACGCGCTGGCTCGCATCGGCGAAGCGCCGATGGAAGGCATCATCTGCACGCCGCGAAAGCCGGGCCGTGAGTGCCAGCACACCCGCCAGCAGCGGCAGGGTCACCAAGGCGATCAGCCCCAGTGGCCAGTGCAGGACGAACAAGGCCGCGACCAGAACCACCGGCGTCACCACACCCGCGATGACCGGCGTGAAGACATGCGCGGGAAGCTGGGCCACAGCCATCATGCCCTGCGTGACGACATGGCCGAGCCGGGCCGTGTTCTGCGATGTGAACCAGCCCACGGGCAGCCCCGCCACATGATCGCCGAGGCGGTGGCGAGCCCCTTGCAGGATGGCAACACCCACGCGCACACCCGCCTGTTCCACGTAGCACCGCAACACCCAGCAGATGACCAGCCCTGCCAGCAACGCGGTCAGCCACGGCACCGTCTGCTGCACGTCGTTGTTCAGCAGATGGGTGAGCACAGGCACCAATGCGGTGATGGTCAACCCGCAGAGCACGCCATAGACGACGGCCATCCAGACGTAGCGGCGGAAGACCGGTGCATCGTCACCCAGCAACTGCATCAAGGTCTTCAGCATGGCTGCGCCTCCGCCGCTGCGGGTGTTTCGTAGCCACCTACGGCCCATAGCCGCGCATAGCGCCCGCCCTGCGCCAGCAATTGCGCATGCGTACCCTGTTCGACAATGGCGCCGTCTTCGAGCACGAGGATGCGATCGGCGTGCATCACCGTATCGAGCCGGTGCGCAATGACCATCAGTGTTCGGCCTCGGGCGAAATGCGACAGCGCGCTCTGAATCGCCACCTCGTTGCTGGCGTCGGCCGCTGCCGTGGCCTCGTCGAGCACCAGCACGGGCGGATCGAGCAGCACGGCGCGCGCGATGCTCACGCGCTGGCGCTCGCCACCGGAAAGCTGTGCGTCCTCGCCGACCACCGAGTCGTAGCCGCGTGGCAGGGTCAGGATGCGCTCGTGGATGTTGGCCGCCCGTGCCGCGTCCTCGATGTCCTGCTGGCTGGCCGAAGGCCGTCCCAGCGCGATGTTGTCGCGCACGCTGGCATGGATCAGCCGCACCTCCTGCAACACGAAACCGATGCGCTGGTAAAGCTGCGAGCTTTCGATGTGCCGCAAGTCCACGCCGCCCAGCGTGATGCGGCCTTCGGTCGGGTCGAAGAAGCGCAGCAGCAGCCGCGCCAGCGTCGATTTGCCTGCACCCGACGGGCCGACGATGGCCGTGACCGTGCCGGGCTCCAGGGTGAAGCTGACCTTGACCAGTGCCTGTTGCGCCTCGCCGTAGGCATAGCCCACGTTGTCGAAGCGGATTTCATGGCCTGCCGGGACTTGCTGCTGGCCCTCGGCCAGCGGCTCCAGCACGGGCGTTTCCAGCAGCGCCAGCACACGCTGCGCTGCGCCCGTGGCACTGCCGAGATCGTGCAGCAGGGTGTGCAGCAACAGCAGCGGCGCGCAGATGCCCGGCGCGACCAGGGCGAAGGGCAAGACCTCCACCGGGGTGATCCAGCCCTGATTCACGAACACCGCGCCAAAGGCCAGCACGATACCCAGCACCGTCACCGGCGCGATCATCGCGTGGGCATGGACCATCGCCTTCACCAGCGGGCGGGTGAAGCCGACAAACGCCTCGGCGAAGGCATCGACGGCCTCGCGGTAGCTGCCATGCGCCTTCCCGGCGGTTCCAAACGCCTTGACTACCGGGATGCCGCTGACGAACTCCACCGTCGCGCTGTTGATGCGTCCGAGCCGGGCGACGAACTCCTGCATGTTGGCGCCGCCCGTCTTCATGGCGTGACGCAGGAACAGGAAGAAGCCGGGGAACGGCAGCAGCGCGACGACGGCCATGCGCCAGTCCAGCGCGAACAGGTAGATGACCGAAATCAGGATCGCGCCCACGGCACGCCCTACCGCCGTATAGAAGTGTGCGGTCAGGCTATGCAGCGTGGCGATGTCGTCCTGCATCGCCTGCTTGACCTCGCCCGAAGCCCGGCTGGTGAACCAGCCCAGCGGCACCCGGGCCAGCCGTTGCGCCGCGGCCATGCGCAGGCGATGGGTGATGCAGTTGTCGGCCAGATGGGCGGTCAATTCGCCAGCAGACACCAGCGCCATGCCAGCGAACATGCTCACCACGCTGATGCCGACCGTCCACCAGATGTCGGCCCGCGTTTGTGCGGCCGCTGCGACAGCCGCATCACCCAGGGCGATCCTGGCGATATGCGCGATGCCGGCCAGCGGCATCAGCGTGAGCATGGAGCCCACGGCAGCCAGCACGGCGGCGACGCTCAGTTGCCCGCGTATGGGTGCGAGCACCCGGCTGATCGAGCCAAGTGCTCCAGATTTGGCTACGGCTGTGTCGGAAGTGCTCATGGATGCAAAACGTCAGCGATCTCGAGTCAGGCAGTGCCTGCCGTGGATGAGAATTAATTTCATTACTATAAACTAAATCTTGAATTAGTTGCATCATATAAACTAAATTGTGCGAAGCGGGTTAAAGTTGGGGGCTCACGACCAAGGAGCAGAGATGAAAGCCTCAGAGCAGCCTGCGACGCGGGGGCGGCCCCGCACCATCACCCGTGAGCGGATTGCAGACATCGGCATCGGGGTCGGTCTGCCGAACATCACTTTCACCGGCCTTGCCGCAGCGCTGGGCGTCAGCCACATGGCGCTCTACAAGCACGTGCCGAGCCTCGAGGAACTCAAGCAGCTTGTCGCCGAGGAAATCTTCAACCGCTGGGAGATTCCCCAACCTGCCGACAGCAGTCGCGATGGATTGAGGGAATACCTGACCGTGTTCGCTACATCGGTGCGGGAATTCGTCAAGGCGCATCCGGGGGTGACGCCTTATGTGATCCGCAGGCTGGCGGCGACGCAATCCATGATCGACAAGATCGACGGCCACCAGCGCCATATCGCCAATACCTATGGAATTTCCAAGGAACAGGCACGCTGGCTGCTGGCGACCGTAGCCTTCCACTGCCTTGCGGCAGCCGACACGGTGTATTCAGTGGCCGGAAAGGAACCAGTCGTGAATGCAGACCGCGCGGAGGAGGAAGCCGAGATGGAGGTTGAACTCTGTCAGGGCATACAGGCGCTCATCGTCGGCGCACTGGTAATGCTGGAAGGCATGCCATAGTTGCCCGAGTCATTCCGTGTCCGGAAAACTTTGAGACGATGCGCCATGGTCATGGCATCCTCCACTCCCCGCAAAGGCACAACCCGCGCCGCCGACATCCCCGACGAGGTGCTGCAAGCCCTGTCGCGCGGCGAGATACAAAGCACCACCCTGGCCGAGAGCACGGCACTCGACCCATCCCGACTGGCGCAAACGGTCTTTCCTGAGCTGTCGCCCCAGGCACTGAAAGCCGTCGATGCGGCCTGTGAGTTGGGCGTGCTTAAGTGCATGGCCCGTCTGCCTACGTGCAGGATGCGGTCGCCAACTGGCTCAAGGACACTGCCAAGGATCAGCCCGCCTGGGTACGGGGTCTCTGCGGCCAGTGGCTGGAAGGCGCACCGACCGATGCTACCCGGCGCATTTGCCAGCGTGCCCTACGCAACCTCAAGTAAGGGAAATGAGCGCGTACACTCACGCTCTCGGGAAATGGACGGCCGGTGCATTCAGGTCAGTGCAACGTGCACGCTCCGTATGGTGGTGTGAGCAAGCTGATTATTGACGAGCATCGCCAGCACTCAAACCTTACCAGCCCGACAGCACGATCTTGCCTATCGCCTGCCCGCTTTCGAGCAGCCCGTGGGCAGCACGCAGATTCCGCGCATCGATCGTCCCGAGCGCCTGGGTGCGCGTCGTCACGATCTTTCCCCGATCAACGAGTTCGGCGACGTTGCGCAGGATTTCCTGCTGACGAATGATGTCCGCCGTTCCGAGCAGCGGCCGGGTAAACATGAATTCCCAGTGGATCGACAGGCTCTTGCCCTTGAGCGAAACGATGTCGAGCGATGCAGGATCGTCGATCAGCGCGATGCGACCCTGCGGCGCGATCAGTTGCACGATGTCGGCGAGATAACGGTCGGTGTGCGTGGTGGAAAAGACAAAAGCCGGCGCGACCAGCCCCAGGGCTTCGATCTGTGCGGCCAATGGCCGGCGGTGGTCGACGACGTGATGGGCACCCATCTTCTTCACCCATTCCACCGTCTCCGGGCGCGAAGCGGTGGCGATCACGGTCAGGCCGGTCAATGCCCGCGCCAGCTGGATCGTCATCGAGCCCACGCCCCCTGCCCCGCCGATCACGACGATCGCGTTGGCCGCACCGGCAACCGGCTGTTCCACGCGCAAACGATCGAACAGCGTTTCCCAGGCGGTGATCGCGGTCAGCGGCAGCGCTACGGTGTCTTCGTTGTCCAGCGTGCGGGGGGCATGGGCGGCAATGCGTGCATCCACCGCCTGCAGCTCGGCATAGCAGCCGGGGCGGTCGATCGCACCGGCGTAGAACACCCGATCGCCCGGCCCGAAGCCGGCGACGCGCGCGCCGACTGCGCGCACCCGGCCCACGGCATCCCAGCCGAGGATGCGCCATGTGCCAGTGGCTGGCCGAGCGGACGCTCGGACTTTGGTATCCGCAGGATTGACCGCGATGGCCTGCACCTCGACGAGCAGATCGTGTTCGCCATATCCAGGCTCCGGCAGCTCGATATCGACCAGGGATTGGGGATTCGACACAGCCAGGGGTTGATTGAAGCCGACCGCTTTCATGACCTACTCCTTTCGTTGAAAACCAGTGCCCTCAATTCTTGGCTATATTGGCAATCTTCGAAAGAACGCACATATTTTGCATATAGTGTCTTAAAAGGTACCATCATGGCTCGAATCCCGCACGAAACCTTCACCTGCGCAGCCGGCTGCACGGTCGAAGCCACGCTCGACCTGATCGGCGGCAAATGGAAAGGCGTCATCCTCTATCGCCTGCTCACCGAACAGGTGCTGCGCTTCAACGAACTGCGCCGCCTGCTGCCCAACATCACCCAGCGGATGCTGACCAACCAGCTTCGGGAGCTCGAAGGCGACGGGCTGATTGCCCGCAAGGTCTATGCCGAAGTGCCGCCCAAGGTGGAGTACCGGCTGACGGATTACGGGCAGACGCTGGCTCCCGTCATTCATGCACTGAAGTCATGGGGCGACGCCCATATCCAGAATCAGCACGGCACAGATCGATCGCAGGCTTCCAGCGCTTGAATCAGGAAGAACGCCGGGTACGCGCCGTCGTCCATTGCACGGCGAAGACGCTGAGCAGCACGATCATCAGGCCCGCGAGGGCCATGCCGGTCATCGACTGCGAAAGCAGCATCCAGCCCAGCACCACTGCGGTAAGCGGGCTGAGCAAACCCAGCGATGCGACGGCCACTGTCGGCAAGCGCACGACGCCGCGGAAGAAGAGCACGTAGGCCAGCACCGCGCCTGCCAGGCTCAGATACGCATAGGCCACGCCTTGCGACAGCGACAGGGGCGGCAAGGGTGCATCGGCCAGCCAGGCCACCGGCACGAGCATCAGTCCGCCGATCAGCAATTGCCAGCCGGTCAGCGCCAGCACCGGCATGTCCAGGCGCCAGCGTTGCGTCAGCCAGATGCCGGTCGCCATGCATACGGCGCCCGCCAGCGCGGCCGCGATTCCCACGGGTTCGAACACCGTCTGCGGCGACAGCAACAGCACGGCCATGCCCGCGATGCCTGCCACGGCCGACCATAAGGTGACCTGTGCCGGAGACCGCTTGTCGGCCACCCAGGTCAATGCCATGACCACCAGCGGCTGGACGGAACCCAGCACCGCCGCAAGCCCGCCCGGCAAACGATAGGCCGCCACGAACAGCAATGCCTGGAAGATGCCGATGTTCAGTGCGCCCAGCACCAGCAGACGCCACCAGTCCCTGCGCACAGGCATCCGGCGCGTCAGCACGAGCAGCAGCAGGCCGGCAGGCAATGCCCGGATGAGCGCGGCGGTAAAGGGACGATCCGGCGGCAGAAACTCCGAGGTCACGATGTATGTCGATCCCCAGACAATGGGAGCGAGCGCGGTGACCATGACGTCGCGCCAGTAGTTGTTGTTCGAAGGGACGGTGGCCATGGCAGTTATCTTCAATTCGAGATATATTGATTGTGCTCGCCATTTATCTTGAAATCAAGACATATGCACAGAACCAGCCAGCGACCAGCCGATGCAGTGGATGTCATCCTCGAACAGTGGGCGCAGGAGCGGCCCGATCTGGATGCCAGCCCGATGGGGCCTGCAGGACGCATCATGCGATGTGCGCTGCGGCTGCAACAGCGCGTGGAATCCGGACTGTCCCACTTCGACCTGAGCCTTTGGGAATTCGACATGCTTGCCGCGCTGCGGCGCGCCGGCGCGCCATACCGCTTGAGCCCGACCGAGCTGTTTTCCGCCTTGATGGTGACTTCGGGCACGATGACCCATCGGCTCAAGAGCCTGGAAGCCAGAGGATGGATCGAGCGGGTACCCAACCAACAGGATGCACGCAGCATGCTCGTGCAGTTGAGCGACGAAGGACGGGCCTTGATCGACCGCGCGGTCGAGGTCCACGTCGACAACGAGCGCCGGCTTCTGTCCGCGCTGCCCCCGGCTGCGCTTGCCGAACTGGACGCCCACCTCTCCGCCTTGCTGCTGGCATTGGAAGCGCCTGCGGACAGCGGCGCATCCGGGAATCGCCTCCCTGCACCGCCTGATGCCACATAAGAATCCAAGCCAGGCCTTCTGGCGCGACCCGGCCCTGCCCTTCGCCGAAAGCCGCCGCGCCTGCCGAAGCCGCGCCTGCTACAAAGCTCATCACCATCCGAGCTTTTCCATCGGTGCGGTCGACGGTGGCCGCAGCGTCTTTACCGGCGCCGACGCCGGGCCGGTCGAGCTGTCCCCCGGCACGCTGGTGTTCGTGCCTGCTGAGCGCGTGCATGCCTGCAACCCTGCCGCCGACACGGCCTGGAGCTACCAGATGCTGCATCTGGATGCGAACTGGCTACGGGCCGTCCGCCAGGAGTACGCACATGCCAGCGCGATCGACGCCGAGCCGGTGCGCATCGTGACTTCCCCCGCGGCCTATGCACGTTTCTGCCGGCTCAATGACTTGCTGTTCTCCGACGCCGATGCACACGACAAAGAGGCGGCGTTGATCGAGTTCATCGGCGACTGCGACACCGAACAGGGTTTGCGCATCGACGCGCCGAACGTGCCCTCGCATCTGGCCGCGCAGATCCGACCGACACTGGATTGCCTGCGCGCTTCACCTTCTGCCAGCATCGCCCTGGACGTACTGGCACGCCTGGCGGGCATGAGCCGCTATCAGCTGATCCGCGCCTTCCGTGCAGTGACCGGCATGACCCCGCATGCCTGGCAATTGAACCTGCGCATCAACCTGGCCAGGGCGCAGATGCGGAAAGGTGACAGTCTCGCGGACGTGGCCCTGCGCCTCGGCTTCTCCGATCAAGCGCACTTCCAGCGGGTTTTCAAGGCACATGCGGGAGTGACGCCCGGCCGCTTCCGCAGCTAGCGCCGCAGCTGCAATTTCCTTCAATACGGAACACCCTTCGGTCAGCACACTGCGCAAAAAACTCGCATGCGTGCCCTCGATGGAGCAGTTCCTGATGATCGCCGCAGCGCATTTCCTCGCGCTGCTCTCGCCCGGCCCCGACTTCTTCCTGATTGCCCGGACCTCTTTGTCCGCCGGCTGGCGCACCGCCGGCGGCGTGTGTCTGGGCATCGCACTGGCCAACGGCGTCTTCATCGCCGCCGCCTTCGCCGGCATGGCTGTGCTGCAGACGGGCAGTACCCTGTTCAGCGTCCTGCAACTGGCGGGGTGCGCCTGGCTGATCCATCTCGGCGTGCTGTTCGTGCGCCATGCCGGCAGCAGCACGCTCGAGGTCTCGGCACCAGGCAAGCACGCCGTGCCCGCTGCACGGCCTCTCACCGCCTGGTTCCGTGCCGCCGGCATGGGCTTCCTGTCAGGCATCCTCAATCCGAAGAACGCCCTGTTCTACGCCAGCCTGGCGGCGATGCTGAGCGGCCCGCACGCCAGCGCCGGCTGGAAGACGATCTACGGCATCTGGATGTTCAGCGTGGTGCTGTCATGGGATGTGCTGGTTGCCATTCTGATCGGCAACCGGGGCGTGCTGCAGCGCTTCGAACGGGCGCTGCCCTGGCTGGAACGGATTTCCGGCGCCGTCCTGATCCTGCTCGCGCTGGGCGTGATCGCAGTCATGGCGTTCCGCTGATGCGCGACGACTCCGGCGGGACGCCACCTGTTGTCAACGCATCACGAGGCCACCATCCACGAACAGCACCTGCCCGGTCATGAAGCCGCTGAGCTCCGAGGCCAGGAACAGCACCGGCCCGGCCACATCCTCGGGCCGCGCCAGACGCCTGAGCGGCGTGGCCGCCATCAGCGATTCGCGGAACGACTCGCGGGTGTTCTGCGTGCCCTGGGTAGGATAGACCAGGCCCGGCGCCACGCAGTTGACGCGGATGCCGACCGGCCCCAGTTCGCTGGCCAGATTGCGGCTGAAGGCCACCAGCGAGGCCTTGGCCGTGGTGTAGTCGTGGTAAGGCACGACCGGATGTTCGACGAGGTTGGTGGCGATATTGACGATGCTGCCCCGCGCGCGCCGGCGCATATGCGGCAGCACCGCGCGGCAGACCTCGAAGGCCGCGCCCACGGCACCGTCGAACTGGGCCTGGTAATCGCGCCAGTCCAGGTCGTCGAAGCGGCTGCGGCGTTCGGGGTCGAAGGCATAGGGCTTGAAGGCGTTGTTGACCACGATGTCGATCCCTCCGGCCTCGCGCGCGACCTCTTCGACCATGGCCTGTACGGCGGGCTCCGAACCGACGTCGGCCTTGACCGCCCAGGCATCGCCGCCGCCGGCCTGGCAGGCCACCACGGTCCGGGCTGCCGCCTCCTCGTTGGCCAGGTAGTTGACGGCCACCGTCGCCCCCTCGCGCGCAAACGCGGTGGCGATGGCCGCACCTATGCCGCGGCCCGCTCCGGTGACCAGCACCACCTTGCCGCGCAGGTTCAATCCAGATGCCTGGTCCATGTCAGGCCTCCGGCAGCAGGCTGGTATCGACCACTTCCGCCACCTCGATCCGGCGCTGCACCAGGCCGAGCGCGCGATAAGCGTCGGCCCCCTTCTGCAGCGCCTCCAGGTCGAAGCTGCCCAGGCCCTTGCCCTCCACCGCCGGCAGCGAGGCCGCGTTGCGCAGGCGGATCACGTCGAGGTTGATGTCGCGCTGCGTGCCGTCGATGGCGTACTTGCCGGCCAGCGTCGCGGCTTCCTCGGGGTTGGCGATCATCCAGGCGGCGCTGTCGCGGTAGCCCTTCAGGAAGGCCTTGAGCAGCTCCGGCTGCTGGCGCAGCGTGTCCTCGCGCACCACGAACATGTCGCTGGAAATGTTCAGGTGGTCGCGCACGTGCATCACGTCGACCTCGCCGATACCCTTGCGCAGGCCCACGGCCAGGCCGGTGTCGGTGGCGGCCGTGGCATCGACCTGGCCCTGCATCAGCGGCGCGAAGTTCAGCAGGCCGGTGACGACGATGCTCACGTCGGACTCCTTCAGGCCGGCCTGGTGCAGCATCACCAGCAGGTTCAGGCGCGTGCCGCTGGACAGGCTGTAGACGCCGATCTTCTTGCCCTTGAGATCGGCCGGCGTGTGGATGCCCGCCGACTTGAGCGAGACCACGTTGAATACGTTCTGCGGATAGATATCGTAGATGGCGACCAGCTTCTCGCCCTTGTCCAGCGCCATGAAGAAAGAGCCGGGGTCAGTGAAGGCCACGTCGGCCTGGCCGCTGAGCAGGTTGCGGATGGCATCGCCGCCGCCCGCGCCGGGCAGATAGGCGAGTTCCACGCCCTGGGCCTTGAAGAAGCCCTTGGCGGGCTCGGCGAGGATGTTGGTGATCTCGCTGATCGGCTTGCTCCAGCCCGCCAGGCGGATCCTGCCCTGGACCGGGGCGGCCGAACCGACGCCGGCAAGCATCAGGCCGGCGAGGCCTGCAGTGGCACCGAGCAGGCGGCGGCGGGAGATGAACGGAAGCTGGATCGGTGTATGCATGGCAGTTGCCTGTGGCAGTCAGGAGTTGCCGCGTGAACGCGGAGGGAACGTAGCGGACAGGGACGAAGCGGGAAAGGCGTGGGCGCGCAGCAGCCTGCGCTCCAGCAGAAGGCAGCCCTGGTACAGCAGCAGGCCGATGACGGCGATGAGCACCAGCGCCGCGAACATCAGGGTGGTGTCCATCATCCCTTGGGCAGCGATGACCACGGCGCCCAGGCCCTGGCTCGAACCCATGAACTCCGCCACGACGACACCGACCAGGGCCAGCACCACGGCCACGCGCAGCCCGGCGAGGATGGCGGGCAAGCCCATGGGCAGCTTCAGCCGCAGCAGCGTCTGCAGCCGCGTGGCGCCCAGCATGCGAAACAGCTGCAGCCGCTGCGCATCGGCCTGGCGCAGGCCGGCCAGCGTGTTCTCCATCAGCGGAAAAAAGCAGATCAGCGCCGTGATCAGCACCGTGGGCAGCAAACCGAAGCCGAACCACAGCACGAACAGCGGCGCCAGCGCCAACTTCGGCACGACCTGGCTGACCACCACATAGGGCTTGAGCACACGCTCCAGCAATTCGGATTCGGCCAGCGCCATGCCGGCGAGCAGCCCCACGATGCTGCCGGCCGCCAGCCCGAGGAACAGGGCCTGCAGCGTCGCCCAGATATGCGGCCAGAAATAGCCCGAGGCCAGGCCCGACCACAAAGCCTGCGCCACCGCCGAAGGCGCCGGCAGCACCAGCGCCGACAGTCCCCATTGCCGCACCAGCAGCTCCCACAGGCCCAGCAGGACCAGGAACAGTGCGGCCGCCATCAGCCGTGCCTGCATCGGCGTCGGGTTCATGTGCCGGCCCCGTCCATGGCAGCGCGCACGCGGGCGCAGTAGTCGTTGAAAGCCGGGCCGTGGCGCATGGCCTGCGTGCGCGGCAGGGGCAGCGTGATCGTCCAGTTTTCCACGATGCGCCCGCCGTGCATCAGCGCGATGCGGTCGCCCAGATAGACGGCCTCGTTGATGTCGTGGGTGACGAACAGCACCGTCGTGCCGCGCTCGCGGCAGGTGCGCAGCAGATCGTCCTGCAGTTCGGCGCGCGTGATCGCGTCCAGCGCCGCAAACGGCTCGTCGAGCAGCAGCAGCGGCGGTTCGAGGACCAGCGCCCGCGCGAGCGCCACGCGGCTCTGCTGGCCGCCCGAGAGCTGGCGCGGGTGGTGCGGTGCATGACTTGCCAACCCGAGTTGATCCAACAGTTGCAGCGCACGCTGCTGATCCTGCGGCGTGGGTCGGCGCTGCAGCGACACGGGCAGCAGCACGTTGTCCAGCACGCTCAGCCAGTCCAGCAGCGTGGGCGCCTGGAACATGAAGCCCACCTGCGGCCCGGGTGCCGCCAGCTCGCCGCCGCGGAGCACGATGCGCCCCGCCTGCGGCCTCAGCAGACCCGCAGCCAGCTTGAGCAGCGTGGTCTTGCCGCAGCCGCTGCGACCCAGCAGGCAGTGGAACTCGCCGGCCTGCATGCGCCAGTCCACGCCATCGACCACCGGGGCGCGGCCCGGATAGGTGAACACCACCTTTTCGATATCCAGAAATGCCACGGTCGCGCCTTCAGTCCGCATACGGGGCGAAAGGCTGCGCCGCCGCCTCGGCCGATTGCTCGATCTCGGTCATGCGCACCAGGTCGATCAGGTTGAAGCGCCCGTCGTGGTGCCAGCCGGCCTCGGGCATGCTCATGGCGCCGATGGCGCAGATGCGCGTGACACCGGCCGCGCCCAGCAGGCCGGCCAGCCGGTACAGCTCCTCGGGCGAGGCCGCGATGCCTGCCGTCTGCAGGAAGACGCGCTGCGCCGAAACCACCGGCACCACATCGTCGAGGCGATCCACGCCGACCACGCTTATCGTGCGGTACAGCGCAGTCGGCGCCAGCGCTTGCAGGCTGTCGCCGTAGGCCACGCTCCAGGGCGCATCCACAGGCCCGATCAGCTCCTGATCGCCGCTGCCCCACTCCACGGCCTGCTGCCATCTGGCAACGGCAGCGCCCTCCTCCAGCTCCAGCGGCCGACGCGCAAAGCGCTGCTGCAGATTGACCAGCTCGGCCGCGAGGTAGTCGGCGAAGGCGCGCGGCGGCACCGGCGCGCCGCGCTCCACGTAGAACACATGGGGCGAGTAGCAGCCCTGCTGGTCGTAGCGCATCACGTCCCAGGCCGCCAGCCGCGCGACGGCGGGCGCCTTGAGCGTATCGAGCGCGGACGCGCCGACCAGGCCGAAGCCCAGCTTGTGGCCGTGCGGCAGAAAGCGCGTGGTCACGGGCAGGCGTTGGCGCAGCGCAGCCAGCGTGTCGTTGCCGCCATAGGCCAGCACCGTGTCGGCCTGTCCATAGAGCGCGGCCGCACCCTCGGCGCCCAGACCGGCATCGCCGCCCGCCCCGCTCCACCACACGACTGCCAGGCATTCCGCCAGCGGCGGATGAACCTCAGCCAGCAGCCGCGCGAACCAGCCGGCGAACAGAGGTTCGGCACTGGCCAGCTTGCCGATGCTCGGGGCCTTGACCAGCAGGCCGCAGACCAGACTCCACAGCGATAGCGCAGGCACGTTGCCGGCCCAGACATGCACCAGCAGATCGGGGCCGAAGGCGCGCACCGCGCCGCCCTTGGGTACGGGCTGGAAACCGTCGAGCACGGCGGGGTTGGCAAAGTCCTCGGCCACGAAGCGGCGCAGTTGCGCGGCGCGGAAGGTCTTGAAAAAGCCCGTCAGCCCCAGTCTCACCATGTCCGCGTCGTAGCCGCTGACCACCGGCAGCCAGGCCTCGGCCTCGCGGCGGAAAGGATCGCTGCGGTCGAGCAGGCGGGCAATGACACGGTCGATCGCGTCGATGATCCCGGCCACCGGCATCGCGCGCAGATGGCGGTCCGCAGCCTCGCGCACCCGCTGCGCCAGCGCCTGCATCTGTGCGGCCGTCAGCACCGGTACGGATACTTCGAGCCTCAGGCCCTCAGGTTCGGCACCATGCTCGAAAGGCAGCACATGCCACTGCACCTCGTCGTCGCGCAGGCCGGGCAGCCAGCCCGCCGTGATCCGTTCGACCTTCATGCAGCCGCAGCCTTGACGAATTCCTCGACCGCCAGCGAGCAGCCCTTGGCCGCCGCGCCCTCGGCCCGCCCCAGCAGCAGAAAACCGCCCTCGGCCCACAGGCCCACGTCCTCGGTCAGGATGGTCGTGACCGAGTTGTAGTTGGCCAGATCGCAGTGCACGAGAATGCCGCGCTCGCCGGGCACCACACTGCGGCCCGTGACCGGCTCGACCAGGCGCGAACGGATCCAGTGCGGCCCCGACTTGACCGAGGGCAGCACGGCATTGCCGTCGTCGTAGAACTGCGTGCTCAGCTCCGTCATGCCGTACATGTTGACGCAGTGCGTGCGCGGCACGCCCAGCAGCTCTTCCAGGCCGGCGTAGAAATCCTCCAGCGGCAGCTCGCGCGACTGGCCCTTGTAGCCGCCGGTATCGAGGATGCGGCTGCCCGCCGGCAGGCGGAAGCTGCGCCCTTCGGCACGCAGCGCATCCATCACATGCACCAGGCTGAAGCTGGCGCCCAGCAGCGCATAGGGCTGGCCCGTCCGCTCGGCCTGCTCCAGCGCGGCGCACAGGCCGGGCAGATCCAGGCCCTCGGGCGTCAGGAAATAGCGGCTGTCCGCGGTGCCGAACCCGGACTTCGCCAGCGCCAGGTAATGCGCGAGCGACGAATTGGGCATGGCCTGCTCGTCGGGAAACAGGATGCCCATGGGCATGTGCCCTGCCCCGCCCATGAAGCGCCGCGCGAAGTTGCGCGTCATCGACAGATCATAGACGTCGAGCCTGGGATGGAAATGCCGCCCGCGCGCCGCGCGGCCGGTGGTGCCGCTGGTCATGAACACGCGCTCGCCGGGCAAGGCCGGCTCGCTGCGCAGCTCCATGGCCTTGAACGCATCGATCGGAACGGCCGGGATGTCGCTCCAGGTCTTGACCTTGCGCAGCGTGGCGCCGCGCCGCTGGCAAAAGCTGCGGAACGGCGCGTTGGATTCGTACTGGTAGGCGAACAGCCGCAGCGCGAGTTGGTCGAACTGCTCATCGGTGCAGCCATCCATCGCGATGAAAGCGAGCAGATCTGCAAGCAGCGGAGCGGCCTTGTCCATGGAGTTTCCTTCGAGAGCGGGGAAATGATGCTCCGAGGAAAGCCGCGCGCACTGCATCAGGGCCAAGCTCTTCTTCCGCCGGCATGATCCGGTTCAAGTTCTCGGGTATGGATCTCAGCACAGGTGTGCACCCCGGAGCGGGAGGCATGTTACCGCATGATGCAGCGGCATGCTCGGGGCTTGCGTTCGATCGGACGAGGCGCCAACCACTTGATTTGACTCTTCCCCGGACACATCACAGAATAATAACGTTTCTCATTCCACCAATCGAACTTAAACCGCGCGGCCCAGCCAGATCCTGCCGGAGTCTTTTGCTTGAACCCGCCCCTGCCCTTCACGGACACCGTTGCCGACGTCTACCGAAACCATCATGGCTGGCTGCATGGCTGGCTACGCAAGCGGCTGGGCTGCACGCATCGTGCCGCTGACCTTGCCCATGATACTTTCGAGCGGCTATGGAAAGCCGGCCCCTCGGGTGCGCTCGATGAACCTCGCGCCTACCTGACCACGATCGCCAAGCGCCTGACGATCAACCAGTTTCGCCGCCAGATGCTGGAACAAGCCTATCTGGACGTCCTCGCCCAGCAGCCGGAAGCCCATGCCCCTTCGGCCGAAGAGCAGGTCAGCATCATCGAGACGCTGCACGAAATCTGGCGCCTTCTCGACGGCATGAGCGAGCGCCGCCGCCAAGTCTTCATGCTCGCCCAGCTCGACGGACTGTCGCACGCCGAAATTGCCCGCCAGCTCGGCGTCACCCTCAACATCGTGCACAAGGAAGCCGCCGCCGCGTTGAGCCACTGCTACCAGCTCATCTACGCCGGAGAGAGCGCCGGCAGTGCCGGATGAGCGCCAGGATATTCACCCCTGTGGCGCTCGAAGCCGGGCCGCTCGATGCACGGATCGTGGATCAGGCCGCCGAGTGGCTCATCCGCCTGCAGCACGACGACAGCCCCGCCGCCCGCCAGGAATGTGCCGCCTGGCGGGCGGCCGATCCCAGCCACGAGTTGGCCTGGCAGCGGCTCAGCGCCTTTGGCTGCGAGCTCAGGGCCAGCGCCCCGCCACGGGCGGCGGCAACGCTCGACCAAGCCCGCGCCGGCATCCACCGCCAGCGCCGCGCCGGTCTCAAATGGCTGTGCGGACTCGGCCTCACCGTCGGCGCCGCTTGGCATTGGCGTGCAAGCCTTGGCGACGCCCTGCCGATGCAGGCCTTTGCCGACATTTCCACCGGCACAGGGGAATGCCGCACGCTCACGCTGGCCGATGGCACCCAACTGATCCTCAACAGCAACAGCGCGGTGGACATCAGCATCGACGCGCAATACCGCCATCTCATTCTGCGCCGCGGCGAGATCATGATCACCACCGCACCCGACATCGCCGGGCGCCCCTTCCTCGTCGGCACCGGCCACGGCGCCATTGCCCCGGTCGGCACCCGATTCAGCGTGCGCCGCTTGGAACAGGACAGCAATCCGATCCGCGTCGCCGTGTTCGAGGGCGCAGTGGACATCCGGCCGCAAGGCAGCGGCTCGGCACAGCGCCTTCATGCCGGCAAACAGGCCGATTTCACATACGCCGGCATCCAGCCCGAAATCGATCTGCGCGCGGCCGACGCTGCCTGGACGCAGGGCATGCTCGTCGCCAGCCGCATGCCGCTCGGCCAATTCATCACCGAGCTCGCCCGCCACCGCAGCGGCCTTCTGCGCTGCGACTCCGATGCCGCCGACCTGCTCGTCACCGGTGCGTTCCCCCTCGACGACAGCGACCGCATCCTCGCCATACTCGAGCAGATCCTCCCTGTCCGCACCGAATACCGCACCCGCTACTGGGTCACGCTCAAACGGCGCTGAAAAAAATTTCTGCTGTCCCCGGCAGTTTTTCCTTTCTCGCGTGTTAACCGGAGAAGCCCCCCCTTGCATCGCACCGATGGGGGCCGCCTCCCATCAACCCAGTCACAGGAAGAACTCCGGCATGAAACCAGCCCAGCTTCGGCCCGCGCGACCCGCCATGCACCCGCTCCATCGCGCCGTTTGCATCGCCCTGCTCGCATTCGGTGGCCTCAACAGCGTCGCCCCGCTCACCGCGTACGCCCAGGAAACACAGGCTGCCCGCCGGATCTTCGCCATTCCCGCCGGTTCGCTCGACGACGCCCTCGGCGCTTTCGGCACCGCCGCCAACATCATGCTCGCCGCCGATCCCGCTCTCACCGCAGGTATCCGCAGCCCGGGCCTGAGCGGCGAATACAGCGTGGAGGAAGGCCTCGCCCGCCTCCTTGCCGGCACGCCATTGCATGCCGTCAGGCAGGACGCGAGAACCTGGCTGCTGCTGCAGCGTCCGGTTGCGCAGGAAGCGCGCGACAAGACCCTGCCCGCAATGACCGTCACCGCCGAGGTCGATCGGGACATCCAGAGCCACGAAAAGGTCTACACCGAAAACCTCACCACCGCCTATCAGGACCGCGAGCAACTGCAACGTTTCAACATCACCAACCCCGGCGACGTGTTCAAGGGCATGAACGGCGTCTACAGCATGGACTCACGCAGCAGCCAGTCCATCACCCCCAACATTCGCGGCATCACCGGCGAAGGCCGCACGCCGCTCACCATCGACGGCACCGAGCAATCCACCAACGTCTGGCTGCACTTCTACGGAGCCGGCAACCGCAGCTACGCCGACCCCGCCATGTTCCGCAGCGTCGAAGTCGAAAAGGGGCCTTCGCTCACCCGTGGCATCAAGAGCGGCGTCGGCGGCGCGGTGAATATCCGCACCATCGACGCCAAGGACATCATCCCCGAAGGCGAGAACATCGGCATCGAACTCAAGCTCGCCACCGCTGGCAACACCAGCAGGCCGCGCCGCGACGCCAATTCCATTTTCGGCAAGGATTACCACGACATCCCCGATGCCACGCTCACAGGCGGCACCTACGTCGCCCTGCCCCTGCAAACGCCGCGCACCAAGGGCGACGCCTCCATCCTCAATTTCGACGACCATGCCGAAATGTTCACCATCGCCGCCCGCAACGACTTTGCCGACGTGCTGCTGTCACACAGCGAACGCAGCGCCGGCAATTACTACGCCGGCAAAAAAAATGCTGGCCGCTATTCCGGGCACGATGCCTACGACCAAACGACCACCGACAGCTATGTCCCCAACCTGACCAAGATGTACAAGGCAGGCAACGAAATCTACAATACCGCCAACGACACCCAGACTACTTTATTCAAGAACAACTGGTATCTTCCCAACGACCAGAAAATCGCGCTGCAATTCATGCGCACCAAATCAACATTTGGTGAAACCACCCCAGGCAGCAGCGTTCTGAATTATTTATACCGCGAAGCAGCCGAATTGCAAAAACCGGATGAAGACTGGTCAAAAGTACAAGCAGTAGAGGAATATCCGCACAGCAATCTGAAAGTCAACAGTTACAAACTGAGCTACGATTTGAAACCCGAAGGCTCCGACTGGCTCAATCTGGAAGCCAGCCTGTGGCAGACGAAAACGCGCGGCACGCGCTACCAGACTGGCGCCAACGCTTACACCCTGTCGCTCGACGAAGATACGGAAAATGCGCTGAATTTATATAATGCAATCTGCGGTCCGGGCAAAATGGATTGCGTCAGCTTCGGCTGGCTGCCGCCCGCGCACGATGGCACCATCGTCGCCACCGGCAAGCAGTGGACAAGCCACGACCGCAGCGGCTTCGATCTCAGCAACCAGATGCGGCTGGCCGACAATCTGCACCTGACCCTTGGCGGCAGCTATCAGCGCGAAAAGCTCGATGAGCGGCTGACGATGGTCGAAAAACAGCCCAATCCCTTCGCACCCAGTGGCGCCGATCAACTGATGGCCACCGACCGCCTCGGCCCGCGCGCGGGTAAGCGCAAGGAATGGTCGGCGATGATGAATCTTGCCTGGCAGCCGACTTCATGGCTCACCCTGACCGCCGGCACCCGCTACCTGCACTACACCGGCAAGGACACCGGCACCGCCAAGCGCCGCCGCCAGCAAGAGGAGTTTTTTGCGGCAAGCCGACGTCTTGCCGGGCTTGAATTGAAATATCGAGAAATAATGGCACCTGAGGACAAGGCCACGCTTACTCAGCTACAACAGGATTTCAATAACGCCTGGAATGCCGCCTTTGTCGCTCAGAACCCGGCGGATTTCAAAACATGGGAATTTATCTACCATGGCGGCAGCAGCGACACAAATCATATTATTGATTATTTTCCGACAGAAAATGCGCAAGTGAGGACAGCGGCCCAACGTTATGCAGACTTCCTCTCGGCAAACAATGCCAATCATTTTTCCAATGATAGAAATGAGACCCTGCTTGATTCAAACGAATTCGATAGAACATTGTTTGCAATGTTTCGGCATGGCGTTGCCGGTCTCGATGTTAATCCAATGTATGACTCTCCTTGGGAGAATGAAACTTACTGGAACAAAAAAGCGACCCTGCCATACAAGGATGGCAAGTTTGATTCCTCGCACAACCCCTTTGCCAACGGCGAAGCGGACATGAACGAAGCCGTCGACAACCCCTACGGCACGGGCACAGTCAATAAATACAGAATCGGCGGCCATAACGAAGGCGGCTATGGAGAGGAGGTTTATCAAAGACTTGATACCGGCAAAACCTGGGAAATGCCGGAAGAGGAATCCGGCCACGCCTTCAGCCCGGTATTCAGCGCCACCGCCCGCATCACCCCTTTCGGCACTGCCTTCCTGCGCTATGCGCAGACCACCCGCTTCCCGAGCGTGAATGAACTGACCTCCAGCGCCATCATCGACGGCGCCGGCACCGTCGGCGGCTTGGCCGTCGACGGTGCCAGCAAGCCGGAACGCAGCACCAACTGGGAAATCGGCTACGCCCACGACCTGCGCCAGTTCTTCCCCACGCTGAATCATGCTGACGTGCGCGTCAGCTACTTCAACACCGAAATCCGCGATTTCATGGATCGTTCGCTGAATTTGGGAGTCCTCCAGCTCGACAAGAAGAAAAGCAGCGGCATCGAACTGCAATCGCGCTTCGACACGAGCCGTTTCTACGGCGGCCTGGGTGCCACTTACCGCCTCAAGCAGAAAACCTGCGACAAGGACATCGCTTCGGCAATGGATCCCTTCTATAATCGCGTTCCCACCTGCATGACCGGCGGCTTCCCCGGCAGCTACAGCGGCACGAGCCTGCAACCCAAGTACTCCATCGACATGAATCTCGGTGCGCGTCTGTACAACAACCAGCTTGAATTCGGCTGGCGCGGCG
The DNA here is from genome assembly GCF_025699485.1 of Thauera carbonicopians. Taxonomy (GTDB): domain Bacteria; phylum Pseudomonadota; class Gammaproteobacteria; order Burkholderiales; family Rhodocyclaceae; genus Thauera. The sequence goes on from NZ_JANUXN010000010.1 coordinate 105,026, forward strand.
TGTACCACTCCGGCGCGGAAAACGATCAACTCGACAAACTGCTCGGAAATGGCGACGGCAATCCGGATATCGGAAAATTTCTTCTGCACGAAGTCTGGTTCCGGGGCAACAAGGAAGCCTTTTACTGGAAGCCCGTCATGCTCCACGACATCTACGCCACCCTGCGCATAAACAAGGAGCTCACCCTCAACCTTGGCATCACCAACCTCACCGACCGGTACTACCTCGACCCCATGTCCAAGGTCCTCCTTCCAGGGCCGGGAAGGACGCTGCGAGCGGAAATGCGGGTGAAGTTCTAGGACGAGGGCAAGGCCAGGTCCGGATGAAACTGAAACCGTGAGCCGCCAAACACGGCTCACGGTTTCATGGCACTCGCCGATGGCCATTGTAGGCTGAGGTCGAGCGCCGGGATGTCTTTTGGACGGCGGACCACCTCGCGCGCCAAGCCTCGGAAGTGGAGGATGTTGGCAAACATGAGCTTACAGCCCCATGGATCTGGAATGTGGACACTGTCCATTTCGGATCCTAGGATCTAAGTACCGTCCACACCATGGCCGTATCTCTCCCCATGGCCCGCCCCTTCCCTCGATTGCCCGGAGATTCCCATGAAAGCCAATCCCGTTGTCTGGTTCGAGATTTACGTGCAGGACATGGCGCGTGCACGCAGCTTCTACGAAACGGTGTTCCAGTGCACCCTGGAGCCGCTGGCCGCGCCTGAGCCGGCCGCGCCCGAGTGCGAAACCGGCGGCATGGAAATGCTGAGCTTTCCCATGAACATGGACGCTCCCGGCACGGGCGGTATGCTGGTCCGCATGGACGGTGTCTCGCCCGGCGGCGGGGGCACACTGGTCTACTTCGGCTGCGAAGACTGCGCCGTCGTACAGTCGCGCGTCGAAGCCGCCGGCGGCCAGGTGCACAAGCCCAAGTTCGCCATCGGCCCCTACGGCTTCTGCGCGCTGGTGGTGGATACCGAGGGCAACTGCATCGGCCTGCATTCCATGCAATGACCCAGAAGGAGACACGTACATGAGCACCGGAACCGTCCACCTCCACCGCGTCCTGCGCACCACGCCCGACAAGGTGTACCGCGCCTTCACGCACGGCGCGGCCCTGGCCAAGTGGCTGCCACCCTACAGCTTCGTCTGCCACGTCCATCAATTCGACGGCAAGGTCGGCGGCAGTTTCAAGATGTCGTTCGAGAACTTCTCGACCGGCCACAGCCATTCATTCGGCGGCGAGTATCTGAAGCTGATCCCCGGCGAGCTCGTCGAGTACATCGACCGCTTCGACGATCCCGGCCTGCCCGGCGAAATGCGGGTGACCGTGAAGCTGCGCGCAGTATCCAGCGGTACCGAGGTCAGCATCGAGCAGGCCGGCATTCCCGAGCTCATCCCGACCGAAATGTGCTACCTCGGCTGGCAGGAATCCCTGCTGCAACTCGCCACGCTCGTCGAGCCCGACATTCCCGACTAGCCACGCATGGGTCCGCATCGGCGGGTGCGATGAAAGTCCAGTATCTGGATATCGTGACCAGCAACGTGGAGGTCGTGTGCGCTGCATATGCCGCGGCGCATGGAGCGCAATTCGGCGAGCTCGATGAAAGCCCGGGCGGCGTGCGCACGCCATTGCGCGAGACCGAAGAACCGATGGTGCGCCCCTATTGGCTGGTCGAGGACATCGAAGCCGCCGTCGCTGCGCTAGCCGAAGCCGCGGGCGTGATCACCGTTCCGCCGATGGAGATCCCCGGACGCGGGACATTTGCCATTTATCTCCAGGGTGGCAACGACCACGGTCTCTGGCAGCTCTGATCGCGTGCACCAGCCCGGCGGGATGCCATGAATGACCCCTACCGCTTTTTTGGGGTGACCCATGGAGACGGAAGGTCGACTGCGGCTAGACGGATGTGTTCATGTCGATTACGGTATCGACCATCCATCTCAAGTCGGGCGGCACAGCACCGATACTAGGGAACCATGCTCACACACCTGCCATCCGCGAAGAAGTTGCTCCTGTTCGTGTGCTGGTGGCTGGGGTTTGCATTTGCGTTTGCACAAGCACAGCCGCCGCCGCTGTCCCAGCCTTTACACCTGGACCAGCACAGCACTGCTGTCAACGTCTGGCCGGCGCTCGGCCTGCTGCGCGACCCGGTGGGCACGTTGGCCGTCGAAGACGTGCTGGCGCAGCGGGCGCGCTTCGCGGCACCCGAGAGCACGCCCGGCAACCTCGGCCGCACGGCCGACGCAGTGTGGCTGAAGCTGCCGCTGCATGTGGGCGGCACACAGCCGCTGCACCGCGTGCTGGAGTTCGACTATCCCTCGCTCAACCTCGTCGACGTCTACCTCGTCGCCGACGGCCGCGTGCTGCGCCACTGGCGCCTGGGCAACCAACTGCGCCTGTCCGAGCGTCCACTGCCTTCGCGCAGCCACGCCACCCGCATGGATCTGCCGCCGGGCGCAAGCGAGCTCTTCATGCGCGTGCAGACGACCAGCACGATGGTGCTTCCGATCACGCTGCGCAGCGCCGAGGACTTCACCGCCCACGAATCGCAGGCGCAGTTGCTGCAAGGCATGTTCATCGGGCTGGCGCTGTGCATGCTGTTGTACAGCCTGGCGCACTGGACCAGCCTGCACGACACGCTGTTCGGCTACTACGCGGTTTTGCTGGGCGGCAACGTCGTCTTCCTGCTGTCGTACTTCGGCATCGGGCCGCTGTACCTTTGGCCCGATCTGCCGCAACTGTCGCAGCAGATCGCGCCGCTAGGGGTCCTGGTTTCGGTGGCGGCGGCTACGGTGTTCATTCGCCGCGCGCTGCGCGTGCACGAGGCGAGCCGCATCGCCGACTGGCTGCTGCGCGCGGTGGGCATGATGGCCGCGCTCGGCATCGCGGCGGCGCTGCTCGGCGTGCTGCCCTACCGCAGCATGCAGACGCTGGTCACGATCCTGGGGCTGGCGACAGTGGGCGTCGCGGTGCCGATAGCCTTCCTGCGCACGCGACAGGGCGAAGTAGCGGGGCGCTACATGCTCGCCGGATGGGCCGTCTACTGCATCGGCGCGGCAACGATGGCAGCGCTGCTGCGCGGCTACATCGAACCCACCTTCTGGGCTCAATACCTTTACGCCGCTTCGATGATGGTCGAGATGGCCGCCTGGATGGGCGTGCTGGGTCTGCGCGTGCAGGCCATCCACCGCAGCGCCGACCGAGCGCGTGTCGAGAGCGACACGTTGCGCGCGCTGGCGCATACCGACGCGCTGACCGGCCTGCCCAACCGCCGCGGACTGCAGATTCACCTGGGCGCCGCGCTGCGCGATACCGCGCCGCAGCGCGTGCTGGCGCTGTACCTGCTGGATCTGGACGGGTTCAAGCCGATCAACGACCGCTACGGCCACGACGTGGGCGACGCGTTGCTGATCGCCGTCGGTCGGCGCCTGCAGGAGCAACTGCGTTCCTGCGACGTGGTGGCCCGCTTGGGCGGCGACGAGTTCGTCGTGCTCGCCGGCGGCCTGTCGGACGAGCACGCAGCGCGCACAGTGGGGCAGAAAATGCTGGCTGCTTTCTCCGAGCCTTTCGACGCCGCCGGACAGCACTGCACAGTGGGTCTGACCATAGGCTATGCGCTTGCGCCCCAGGATGCTTCGGACGGCGACGAACTCCTCAAGCGCGCCGACGCGGCGATGTACGCCGGCAAGCAGGCAGGCCGGCACCAATTGCAACGTGGCGGGCGAACGGTGGCAGCGGCGGCGTAGTCGTGGTACTGGCGAGTGCAGGTCTTGCTGGAAGGGCTACGTCAGACATTCGCCGCACGCACGGACCAGGTCGCCCGTGCAGGCAAGAACATCGGGCGTCCCCCATTGGCCTTCTGCCCATACAGCAGCAAGAAACTCGGAGCACCGAGGTATGTTGTTCACCGCCGACCCATCACAACGGGTTCCGGGCCACTTCCGTTCTTTTCAGTATTTCCGGCTTTCAGGCCGATCCGGCGCTAAAGCGCCAGGGCTGTGTCACGGACGGCCCTCCGGCTCACTACGGCGCAATGCGGGGAGCACGTTTCTCGCTTGCGATCGATGCGCTCGATTCTGAGTGCATCCTTGCCGTTGGGCACGGGGCGGCCGAACAAATAGCCTTGAACTTCGACGCAGCCCTCATTGCGAAGGCAATCGAGTTGTTCTTCAGTCTCGACGCCTTCCGCCACGGTCGTGACGCCGAGCCGCTTGCCAAGGTCCGTGACGGCTCGCACGACAGCGGCGCAATCGGGACGGCTGACGGCATCTTTCACGAACGATCCGTCGATCTTGATCTTGTCGAAGGGGAAGGCGCGCAGATGCGCGAGCGACGAATAGCCGGTGCCGAAGTCATCCAACGCGATACGCACGCCAAGGTCCCGCATCCGTCGCAGATCTCCGATTATGTCGCGTTCGTTGTCGAGCAATGCAGTTTCGGTGATTTCGAGTTCAAGCCGGTTTGGCGACAGACCGCTCGCGACCAGCGCCGACAGCACATAGCCGTGCAAGGTCCCCTTGCCGAGTTGAGTCGCCGATATATTGACGGCGATCCGCGCACGATCCTCCCAACTGGCTGCCTCGCGGCAAGCCGTCTCCAGAACGAATGCGCCGAGCGCATCGGCCAAGCCGAATTGCTCTGCCACCGGCACGAACTCGGCAGGCGAAATCCAGCCACGGAGCGGATGGCGCCAGCGCACCAGCGCTTCGCGGGCCGTGACTTCACCGGTCTCGATCGAGACGATCGGCTGATAGAACACGAATAGATCGTCCCGATCCTGCAGCGCCTTGCGGAAATCTTCTTCGAGACGTGCTCGCTCCTGGATTCGGGTTTCCATGCTGGAAGTGAATATGCGCGCGTTGCCTTTGCCCGCCTCCTTGGCCGCATAAAGGGCGATATCGGAACGGGCGAGCAGGTTTTCGGCGGTGTCGCCATGTTGGGGAGCAAGCGCGATACCGATGGACGCGCCGATCGTGATGTTGCCATGCCCGAAATCGTAGTTGGCGCTTACGGCCTCAACGATCCGGTCCGCATGGGCCTTGGCTTCATCGACGTTGCCATGAGGCAAGATCACGGCAAATTCATCCCCACCAAGTCGACTGACGAGCATCGCCCGCGCGTTGCAAACCGCGCTCAGCCGCTTCCCCACCTCGACGAGCAGCAGGTCGCCGATCCCGTGGCCACGCGTATCGTTCACCAGCTTGAAGCCGTCGAGGTCGATATAGAGCAGGCCGATCGGATTGCCCGGTGCTGCAAGCCGACGTTCGAGTTCGTCGTTGAAGCTGGCGCGATTGGGCAATCCCGTCAGCATGTCATAGTGCGCGAGATGGCTGACGCGCTCGCGCGCATCGACCATGCGCACGAAGTCCCGATTCTGGATGAGGCCGATGACGGCTGTCGCGATGATCACGGGGAAGAAAGAGGTCGCCATGATGATCAGGGACAGGATTCCGCTGGATGCGAAATAGCCGAGAAAGGTCGTCCCGCCGATGATGGTGACGCTCAGCATCGCCGGGCGCAAATGCGTGAGGCACAACATACAGGCAAGTATGGTGATCGCCAGATAGAAGGCGACATGCGCCTTCTGATAGGCGTCCCCATAAGGGAAAAGCGCAAGAGACCAGGCACACACTGCACAGCCGAGAACGACGGTGAGCACGGTCGTGCGCAACTGTTCCTTGCGAATCTGTTCCGCTGTGAACTGGGCGTTCCGCCTGAGCCACCACATGGCGACCCGCACGCAGCTCACGATGGAGAAGCCCACCGGAATCGCTATGGTCAGGCGCGCCGGCGCATGATCGAAAAATGCGACCGCCACCCCCCAACTGTTCGCAAGGAGCGTGAAATAGAGCAGCGGAACCAGATGGGAATGCACCGACCACTGCTCCTGGAGCAGCTTTTCGTTGTCGGACTGCACCGGGAAGATCATGGCAAGGCGCGAGGCGATCCAGTGCAGCACCAAGCGGCCTTCCCGTCCGACAGGCGCACCGTCACCCATGATCCGCCCCGGCGAGGAGGGCAAGCCAAGGCTTACGATGCGGCCCAATATTGTCATCATCAATCCGTCCCTTTCGCAACAAGGCGCACTCCCGTTCAACCGCCGGCCTGTGAATGAGCAAGCAAGACTGAACATTGCCAGTTATCGGAAAAGTCTCACTATTTCTTGAATGCAGACTGCGACCTGCTTCACGCTGTCACGGACATGTATCGCCGTGGCAGGCGCGCAGTGCGCCTTCACCTTGTTGCACAAGATCCGGAGGTTTCCGGCCTGGATTTCGGTGAGTAGGCGATTCTGGAAAATCGGACAGGATGTCCCGGTCGATGATGTGCTTGCACACGGCACCGGTGCTCTCGGCCCATCTCGTATGGGCGAGGCAGCTCTCCATCGCCGCGCCGAAAGTCTTGATGGCGCGAACCCGGCGCTTGTCGCGTTGTGCTTTTCCAGCGCGGGCGATATGCCCTGGAGAACGGTCTTGCGCGCCTCCAAGAGCAGTTCGCGCGCCATCGCCAGCGAAATGCCGCTCGGCCCGTAGCGGCCGATGGTCAGGGTTTCGCGGCGGCCGTTGAGACGGTAGTCGTAGCGGAAGGTGACGGTGCCGGCGGGTGATACCGCCAGGGACCAGGAGACCCGCTGATGCCCGGAAAGCCGCATGAAATAAGCTTTCCTGAGGAGGCTTTTACCGTCAAAGACGGCAAAAGCCTGAATAGTGAACGAGAGTGTCTTAATTCCGCCTCAATTCTTACCGTCAACCGTTTTTGCTGGCCGACGATAGCCGTCGATAAATGCCGCGACGCATTTAATTATAAATCAAAACGTTACGACAGCTTTCCGATAGCTGGCGATAGTCCCCGAAGGACCTAAATTCACTCCCACTCGATCATCAACAGGCCCTGAAACCCGCATCGTTAAAGGGGTTGGCTCTGATCGAGTCGGCTTTTATCGTCACTTTTACCGTCAAAACAGCTCATCTTTTGCTGGTGCGGGAGATGGAGCGATTTGCGCGGCGTCGACACTTTCGGCCTTATCGTCGATCAGGATGCATCTTAGCGCGCTCGAACTTGCCCTGGAACGCCCTGCTCTTCGCCTGCTTACGGCGACATCCCACCGAGTGTTCTGGCCGCCTGCTCAAGCCCGCCCAGGATGGCATAGCGGACACGCGGTGAGAAGTCCTGTGGCAATTCGGCTTGCACTTCGGCAATGGCCGCTGGTGTACGAGCAACAAGTTCTTCAACGATCGGCTCGGCGGTCGATGCGTAGCCAACTTTCTGCGCGGTGCTGTTGAAGTGCCTGCGCTGGATACCGTGCATCTCGTAGTGTCGATTCTTGCCGAGTAGGGCCATGGCCAACTTGATCTCATACGGAGACCACTGGTTGGGGCCATCGCCCAACACCGGGTAGACCGACATCACGTCATACAGCGGGGTCAGCTGGAAACGACCGCGTGGCAGAAGCTGGATGCTGAAGTTCTTGGCATGGCCATCGGGCGCGCGCAGCAACCAGAACAGCACCTGCGCCGCCATCAGCGTCTTCATGTCGGCCTCGGTATTCACCGATTGCCTCAGCGTGCCGAACAGGGCCTTGAGCCCAGGACCGCCCTCGTTCTCGTACTTGCGTAATGGCGAGCAGCTCTCGACCTGGCAAAAGTCCTCCTGTGGCAGACGCATGAGCCACTGCCTATTGGGTGCGACGCGCCGGTCGAAACGCACCACCACCACCAGCACACGCTGTCGGCCGAAGGTCACGATGCGGGCATCAGCCACGGGCAATCCGTAGGCTTTCAGCAGCCGCAAGCATAGCCATTCGTTGTCGACGGACGTGCTGAAGTCCGCCCGCCGCCCGCCCATCAGACCGAGCGGAAGCTTGAAGATGTGGCTCGTCGGCGTGGCGCCACGCGGCGCCAGCCATTGCTCGCCCCACCACAGGAAGGCCGTCTTCTCCTGTGCACCGGCCAGTGAGATGCGAAAGTCAGCATCCGGGTTTCGACCCGCAGCGAAGGCCTGCGGCGAAACGGTCTCGACCAGGTGCCGCTCGATATCCTCTTCAGATAGGGGCACGCCCTCGATGCGATCGAAGTCCGTGGGCACCTCCTCCTCATCCAGGATCTGGACGGCGCCCACGCAATCGCGCTCGATGGCCTTCAGCAAGTCGAACGGCTCGGTCGAACTAGTTGGCGACCTTCTAGCCCTTGACAGGCAGGTTCTGCAGATTGAACGGCAGCGACAAGGACAGCGGCCGGCCAAGGAACTGCAGTGCGACACGGATTGGCTTGCTGCCGAGCCCATTTCTGTACCCAGCTGCTGCAACTGCAACAGCTTGAGTTTGGGTGAAATGACGAGAGATCCGCGGTTCCCTTATCTCTGGCGTACGGCGCACCTAATCAACTTGAGCCGCCTCGCAACGCGAGGAGCTTGTGCTCGCATCTAAAAGTCCCTAAAGTCTGCGCAGCGAAGTTCACTTCTCGCCACCCGGATACTGGCGCTGCGTTCAACTTTAACCTAAAGGAGACAGGCCTCATGGAAATTCGAGTTCAGCGCACGATTGGCGTGCTTCCGCAGCACGCTCGCAGTTTTATCCAGCTAGCACTGCAGACCGCAGAGCGCTCGCAGAAGGTGATGGGAATCGCGTCCGACGTCTTCTACAACGCGCACGCGAACGACGAGGCTATGGAGTTCGTGGTCTTTACTGACTTCGAGAGCATGGCCGTCTACGAGAAGCGCTTCCTTGGTGATCTGCTGCACGACATGGACTATCTAAAGCTCGCCGCTGGCGCTGTGGAAATGATCCGCGACGAGCCGCTCGACGAGATGTTCGTGCGACTGCAGCCGGACGACTATTTCATGAACCTCGGTACGACTAAGCGTCGGAAGTTCACCTTCGAAAAAACTAAGCCTGCAAAGGCGTCGAAGCCATCGCGGTTTCGCCGCGAGCGGGAGTACTGCGCTGCCAAGGGGCAGCTACGCAACGTGATGCAGATGAACTTTGACTTCATGGACAAGTACTTCCGCGGCACCGGCAGTATCCCCAAGTTCTTCTGCACACGCTTCTCAGCAAAGCGCATCGGCTCTACAAAGTTGTACTTCGATGCTGACGAGTGTCCGCAATGCACGCCCGCTTTCATCGAACAGGATGAAGACATCGCGGTAAATCGTAGCGGGCTGCTCCTGCGCGCGCCTATCGACCGCCTCTTTACCCGCGTTGATGCCTCGATGGCAGGCTTTTCGCTTGCTAAGCTTGCCGAGTGACGAGGTCAGCACGGCCCGACCTAGGGCAACGGTTGTCGGATGTCGCAATCGTCGGAATCGACTGCCGCGCTGCTGGGGTGCCTAATCGCCATCAGTTCTGGCGAGGCTTGGTCGATGGCAGCGTTCGCACTGGACCATGGCCGCGCTCGCGCTGGCTGCTTTCTGATCTGTGGTCCTCTTCGTGGGTAGACGGTAAACCACCACCGCGCGTTCTTCGCGCCATGCACGGCGCCTACCTTGACGGGGTAGACGCGTTCGATGCCGCGCTGTTTGGCATCTCAGCGCGAGAGGCCGCCGCGATGGATCCGCAGCACCGGCTCATCCTTGAGGCGTGCTGGATAGCATTGCAAGACGCTGCGATTGATCCACGCCGACTCGCCCGTTCTGCGATCGGTGTCTTTGTCGCTCTCTCGTCGATGGACTATGCATTGCTGGGTCACGAAGCTGGTGCACGAGTCGGTGCCTACTCGGCGTTAGGTGCCACCAAGAGTCTGGCTGCGAACCGTGTTTCACATGCGCTTGGTCTCGTCGGGCCTAGCATGACCATCGACTCGGCATGTTCTTCGGGCCTGGTCGCGCTGCACTTGGCGCGCCGCGCGCTCGGGACGGGCGAGTGCGAGTTGGCCATCGTCGCTGGCGCTAACCTTGTGCTAGCGCCGACCGTGAACGCCGCCTTCGACCGCGCCGGCATGCTGTCTTCGCGCGGGATGTGCACGCCTTTTCGTGTGGGCGCCGATGGCTACCTGCGCGGTGAGGGCGTGGCCGCGCTGGTTCTCAAACGCTACGCTGACGCGATCGACGATGCAGACCCAGTGCATGCGGTCGTGATTGGCTCGGCCGTCAATCAGGACGGACGTACTCCCGGAATTACGGTGCCCGCAACCGAGGCGCAGGTGGCCGTTGTGCGCGCCGCTTGGGAAGACGCCCGGGTTAGCTCCGACGACATCGACATCCACGAGGCGCATGGCACGGGCACGCCAGTTGGCGACAGAGCAGAAATCGATGCACTAGCCACGCTCTTCAAGGACCGCAACAAGCAGACACCCTGCTTCGTCGGTTCGCTGAAGGCCAACTTCGGTCACACCGAGGCGGCCGCCGGCCTCTTTGGCGTGATTAAAGTTTCCAGCGCTCTCGCCAAAGGTATCTCACCACCGCATGCTGGAGAAGGTGAGCTAACGAAGTGGCCCGCGGATGTCCACGGCCGATTGCATTGGCCAGAGTTGACCGAGTCACTGTCCTCGCAACCAACACCTTGGCATGGCAGCGTTAGTGCGTTTGGATTCGGTGGCACCAACGCGCATGTTGTGTTGCGCGCTGCGCCACCGGCGCGCCAGGCGGTGGCGCGGCGGCTCGCCCTCCCGCTTTCGGCCCACAGCACGACCGCCTTATGCAAGCTGGCCGACGCCTGGGCCGAGGCATTTGAAAGTTCCGATCCGTTGCGCGCGACGGCACTTGCCCTCAGCGCGCGCCGGGCCTACGCCGGTGAGCGCACGCGCATGTATGTCGAAGCGGTCGATGGGAGAGACGCGACGCACAAGCTGCGCCTGGCAGCAGCCGAGCACGATATGAGCGAGGTAGGCGCGGTGAGGCGGGGCGTGCTCCTTCTCGGTGCACCCGAGACCGAGCAGGGGATGTGCGCAGCGGCGGGCACGAACGGAGGCAGTGGAATCGCTGCTCAGTTGCACTTGCTGTCAAAGCTCCAAGCGGTGTTGCCAGATTGGCCAGTCCATTCGCTAGGGGCCCATCCACTCGCACTCGCACTCTGGCGCGGACAGATCGATCTCGCAAGTGCTCTCGAGCGGCTTAGAGAGCCAGATGTCGAACCACGTAGCACGGACAAAGATGTCGATCTTCGTTCGCTGGTCGAGTCTCCGATTCTGACTATCGGCACGATCCCTCAGGATGCGAATCCTGACTGCAGACTGTTTGTGCTTAGGCCGGGCGATGACCCAACCTCAATCCTTGGCGCTTTGTGGAAGGATGGGGTCGACGTGCGCCTGGATGCCTGGGCCCCGCCCGCCGTCTCCGCGGCCAGTGGCGCGCCGCCCTATGCATTCGAACCGGGTCGCCACTGGCATGCGGTAGGAACGAGCAACGAGATCAAACTGGAGACTTCGGCGCCAGCGGATCTGCCTGAGACGGTCCCGCTCGAGCTCGGCGAACTCTCGTATGTTTCGCAGCACCGCATCGATGGCGAGACTGTTGTTCCAGGGGCGGTACTGCTCGACCTTGCGCTGGCCGCCGCGACTCAGAGGCACCCACTTGCGACTGGCATATGGAGCGCACACGACGTGTGCTTTGAAGCGCCACTATTCATTCATGGTGCGGCGTCATCTACCCGGTTGGAACTGCGGCCAGTTGCTGGAGAAGATGGCGTTTGGGCGTTTGTAGTCCTGCAGTCCACCCGCCACTCGACACGGCGTATTGCCAGTGGGCGACTGAAACGGGAACACCATCAGGGGGGTGCATGCGCTTCAGCCTGATGTACTTTTCGAGCGGCGAGCGAGAAGGGGCTGCGGCCACCTACACAAGGTTGCTCGATTTCGCCCGCCGCGCTGATTCCTCAGGCTGGACCCGCGTGTGGTTACCCGAACGACATTTTACCGACTTCGGCGCCGTTCATCCCAATCCCGCGGTGCTTGGTGCGGCGGTAGCGACACAGACTCAGAGGTTACGCATCGCCGCTGGAAGCGTCGTTGCACCGCTACACGACCCACTTCGCATTGCCGAAGAATGGGCGATCGTCGATAACCTGAGCAAAGGCCGCGTGGACTTGTCGCTAGCGGCTGGCTGGCGCGCCGAAGACTTCGTACTCGCGCCCGCATCCTACGCGGAACGAGCAAGTGTGCTCGCCAAGAGCGCGGACGAAATTCGCCGGCTCTGGCGCGGCGAGTCGCTAGCGCGCCCAGATGGCAAGGGCGCTACTCGCTGCGTGCGGACGCGCCCGAGACCCTACCAGCCAGACCTTCCGCTATGGGTCACCGCCGCACGTAGTGGAACCAGTTTCGAGATGGCCGGTAGCTTGGGCGCTAGCCTTCTGACATATCTTGTTGATCTGGGCTTCGACGGCCTCACGAAGCGCATAGCCGACTACCGCAGTGCGCGACAGCTTGCAGGGTTCACCGGGCCCGGATGGGTGACCGTGATGTTGCACAGCTTTGTCGGTGCCAGAAGCGGCGACGTACGAACTGCGATCGCACCTTCCTACATTGACTACTTGGTTGCCAACCGCGAGTTGCTAGGGGCGTCCGGAACGCTGACTGCCGGAGATGCGGCAGACCTTGCACAGGCTCAGTTCGAGCGAGTGTTCGAACGGCTCTCGCTCATCGGTGGGAGATCAGCGTGCGTCCAGGTAGTTAACCGGTTGCGCGAACTGGGGGTGGACGAGATCGCCTGTCTTGTGGACTTCCCGGCTGATTTGAGTCTAGTTGATGACGCATTGCCAAGGCTCTTTGAGCTCGCGGACGATTGCGCGGGGCCGAATGTTGTCTGGAGCAGGATCGAGCCGCCACCATTAGTTCGCGTCGATGGGGATGCCTTCTACACCTACATTGAGCAACGAGGCGCTGTGTATGGGCCTGTGTTTCGATGGTTGCAAAGCGCCGAAGCAAACGAGCGTAAGGCTCGCTGCGAACTCGTTGTTCCGGCGGATATGCCTGCGAGCGCAGAACGAGCCTTGCTGATCGACGCGGCAGTATCCTGTGCCCATGCGATCGGAATGACTCCAGGTTTGCGAGCGAGTGCGCACCCGCTAGGTCTTCCCGTGGGTATCGACTCCCTGCGCGCGCTTTCGCCAGTGCAGCAAGGCGCGCGGCTGTACGTCGAGATTGAGCTGGTAGAACTCACCGAGAGCAATGCGCGATTCGACGTCGATGTGCGCGATAGTGGCAAAGCGTTGGTTCTCGAGTTGCGGGGATTGCGCATGAGCAGACCGCCGCCGCTTGTCCATAGCGCTGCCAACACCATGCCGATGGGCTTGCTTCGAAGCCCCGCCTGGCAGACGACGAGTCCTCAGCCTTCTTTGAGTGCTGCCTCGAGTACAAGGACCGGTGAAGTGTTGGGTTTTGACGGCGACTTTGCACGCGCCCTTGCCCATGAACGCGACCCAAAGACGACTACATGGCTTTGGTGCACTCCCGACGCGGCATCGGCAGACAGAGAGTCGCTCGAGGCCGACATTCAGACCTGGGTCCCGCGGATGGTTGCCGATGTCGCCCGCTGGCGCGCCACCACCGGGACGGGGCCGATGGTGGTGCTACTGCGTGGTTCTCGCCGAGTCGATCGCACTGATGCCTTGCCAAGTCCTTTATCGTCCGCGCTTTGGGCTGCAGCCTGTTCGCTGTTGGCAGTGTCGGGACAGGGGTCAGCCCTCTGGGTGCTTGATGTCGAGACCAAGGCGTTGGCCGCGGATGCCGCTGCTTGTGCACAGATCCTTGCCGATTCGGAAGGTGGTGGGGCCTTGGCTTGGCGAAACGGACTATGGTTGCGACCCACTCTCGAGCCGATGTCGGTGGAACCAAAGGCGCAAGCAAGAAGCTCGCGCGCGCTCATCACTGGTGGCAGCGGCGGTCTGGCCCGCCCTCTCGCCGCCTGGCTTGCCGCAGAGGGAGTGCGAGACCTGCGTTTAGTGTCGCGTCATCCCGAACGCGCTGCATGGTGGGCTGACGCACTGGCGAGTCTGCCTGGCTCCCCTCGTATCGAACGCGTTGCAGCCGACCTCGCTGAAGCGGAGGACACTAGGCACGCGCTACAAGGCGATGAACCGTGGGATGCAGTGTTTCATCTCGCGGGCGATGTAGTCGACCCGCGCGGCGACAAGGGTGATGCCGACGCCGTGGCGCGCTGCCTGCGACCCAAACTAAGTGCGCTGCGCCGCATGCGTGCTGCGTGGGGCGATGCGCCACCTAGCCGACTCGTGGTGTTCGCAAGCATCGCTGGGCTCGCAGGCTCGGCCGGCCAGGTCGCCTACGCTGCGGCCAATGCGGCCATGGCTGCCAGCGCCACGATTGACGTCGCAGCGAACGGCACGGCGGTCACGGTTATCTGGTGGGGGCCATGGGCCGACGTGGGAATGGCCGCGCTTCCGGAGCTTGTACCGTTGCTGGCAGCAAAGGGTGTCGCGCCGATTCCACCGTGGGAGGCACTAGCCGCGATGCGGCTCGCGCTTGATTCCAGGCTCAACGAGGTGGTCATCGCGCGCGAGTCGTTGGTGACATCGGCTGCGCGGTCGACATCACACGTCGGCATGATGGAATGGGATGGCCAGCTCGACGCGGCTAGCCTGCACGCATTGCTGCGCGACAAGGTGCTGCAGCTGCTTGCCCGCATTTTGGAAGTCGACCCTGGCAGCATCGACCCCCAAAGGAATCTCTACGAACTCGGCTTCGATTCGCTTATGGCAATCGAGCTAAAGGGTGAAGTACGTACGCTGCACGGCATCGATTTGAACCTCGCCACGATGCTCGACGCCAGCAGCTTGAACGACATCGTCGATGCGATAGTGCCAGTGCTCGCCGGCAAGGAGACCGAGCCGGGCACACTTAGGCTCTGAGCAGATATCATGGACTTCGCGCAGACCAAACAGGAACTCGCGCGTCACGGCATAGGCCTGACAATTGAAGACGGCGAGTTGGTACTGCGCGGCCGCATCGCCGAACTGCCGCCCTCTCTCCTGAACGCGCTGCGCGAGGCCAAGCCAAGGTTGCTGGCCTCCGCCAATGCTGACGGAGCACCGCCATGGCAGGCAGCTTCAAACGGCCAAGCACGTCTCGCCTACCTTGATCTACTTCAGCCGCAAAGTGCGGCATATATTGTCGCAGCAGCCCTCGTTCTGCGTGGCGAGGTCGAACTCGAACCGCTTCGCCGAGCCTGGCAAACCGTGATCGAACGCCGTGCGATGCTGCGCGCCGTACTTGCTTGGAACGACGGTCAGCCTGGGGTGCGCTTTGTCAGCGAGGCAATGCCACTGGCCGAGCCGCTCGATCTGCGCAGAATCACGCCGACTGAAGCCATAAACCGCTTGGCGGCAGTACGTCAAGATATCGCCACTCGCGGCTTCGATCTCGAGGCTGCACCACCCTGGCGCGCGCTGCTTGTGCTGCGGAGCGAGGAGACCCTCGAGCTCATGCTAGCAGCCCACCACTTCATCGCTGACGGTTGGTCGATCGCACATGCGTTGCGCGAACTGGCGCGACTATATCGGCTTGAGTGCGAGAACGCAGGAGCCGCTGCTGCCGCAAAGCTTGCCCCGGCTCGACCCTACTCCGACTTTGCCGCCTGGCAGCGCGACGCTGTCTCGAGCTCAACCGGAATGGCGGCCTTGAGCGAATGGGGCGATCAGCTGCGAGGGCTCCATGGCGCACTGCGTTTACGTGGCGCGCGACCATATCCGCCCAACCGAACCGACCGAGGCGCGCGTATTGCATTCAGCCTTGAGGCCAAGCAAACGGCGCGCCTGCGCGCCTTTGCTGCGTCCCGAAGAGTCACTGTGGCGCTTCTCTTGGCGGCCGTGCACGGAGTGCTACTTGCGCGGCAATCTGGCGCGACTCGCTTTGCGCTGGGCATAGCAGTATCGCAGCGACCCGATCCGCTTGATACTGAAGCATTTGGTTTCTATGTGAACTGGCTGCCCGTCGTGGTGGACCTGACCGGCATCGCCAGCTTCACCGAATTCTTGCCAAGGTTTGCTGCACTTCGGCGAGAAGCGCTAGCGGCGCAGGACATTCCCTTCGATGCGATCGTGCGTGCTAGCGGAGCCCCTACTCGTCTAGACCACCATCCGATCTTTCAGCATATGGTCGTCTCGCACGTGCCGGCACGCCGGGTTGACTTCGGGCCGGCGGCGCATGCGAGTATCAGTCCCCTCGATACCCGCACAAGCAAGCTTGACCTAACACTGTTCGTTACTGACTGCCGCGAGGCGCTCCCGATCGCCGGCGAAGGCGAGATCTACCTCGAGTTCGAGTACAGCCTAGACGTCTTTGATGCTTCGGTGATCGAGGCGTTGACCGGCGAATGGCGCAAAACGCTTACGCGACTGCTCGACGATCCCGACGCACCGCTTTTCGAGCAAAGCCGTGTTGAATCTCGGGCACACCAGCCGCCGCAAGACATCTGCCGAATGCTCGACGTGAGCGCTCGTCGTCACGCCACGGCAACGGCTATTGTTGCGCGTACCCGAGAAGTAACCTATGCCGCCCTATGGCGCGGTGCCCAAGCGTGCGCGGAGATGCTGGCGCGCGAGGGCGTGACGAGTGGCTCGCGCGTGGCCCTGCTGTGCCGCCGCGTGCCGGAACTGCTCTCAGCCTACATCGGCATCTTGCGTATCGGCGCTGTCGTGGTCCCGCTCGACATTGGGCTTCCGAAGCTGCGCATCCGCGAGCAGCTTGAGGATTCCGAGCCTGCGCTAGTACTTGGTCGCGGCGACGATCTCGCCGCGTTGTGCCCCGAGTGTGAGTTCCAGCGCCAGCCCTGGCCAGAATTGCAGGACGGGGAGGCGATGCCTCCCACCGTAGCCGCGCAGGCCACAACGGACGGTGCCTATCTGCTCTACACATCAGGATCTAGCGGCCGACCCAAAGGCATTCTCGGCTCGCGACGCGCGCTCGGCAATTTTGTTGCCTGGCTCAATCAGGAGTTGGTGGCAGGACCCGGTCAGCGCGTGCTGGCGCGCGCGCCATTTGGCTTCGACGCCTCCCTGCGCGAGACCGTCGCGCCGCTGGCCGCCGGCGCCACTATCGTGCTTTCGGACGACGAGGAGGCATCGGACCCCGAGGCGCTGCTCGCACTTATGCACGATTTTGGGGTTACAACGCTGCACGCCACGCCAAGCGTTCACGCCCTCTTTCTCGAAGCGCTCGCGTGTGCGCCCGCGCCGGCTACGTTGCACACGGTGATGTGTGGAGGCGAGTCGCTCAAGCCAACGCTCGCGCGCCTGCACTGCGAACGGCTACCCCATGTCGCCCTATACAACGTATACGGGCCGACCGAGTGCACCGTTGATGTGAGCGCAATACGCGTGGATGAGTGGCTTCGCGAACGCGACTCTGCGGGGCTCACCACGGACGCGCTACCTATAGGCCAGCCGATTTCTGGTGCAGTTGTCTATGTTGCCGATGAGCGAGGAGTACCTGTGTCCGACGGCGCACAGGGCGAGATCGTAATCGGGGGCTGCGCGCTTTCCCTCGGCTACTGGCGGGAAGGTCGCGCCACCGGATTTCCCGTCGCCTCGGACGGACCGTACAGGGGCACTTTCCTGTATCGCACGGGTGACCAAGGTCGGCGCGATCCGGACGGGTTGCTCTGGTGTGATGGTCGCGCTGACCGGCAGCTCAAGATCCTTGGTGCACGGGTCGAGCCCGCAGAACTGGAGCGAGTGCTTTGCGCTCAGGCAGGCGTGGCAGACGCGGCCGTCATCGCGAGTACGCAACCCTCAGGTATTCCACGCATGTTGGCATTCGTCGCCGTTGCTGATGCAGCAGCGTTCGACGAGTCGGCTTTGCGCGAGTCCATCGCTGCCACGCTGCCACGCTACCTCTGGCCAGCAGGCCTTTTTCGGGTCTCGTCGTTTCCGCGCTTGCCCAACGGCAAGCGCGACGATTCAGCGCTCCTGAGGCTGGCGACTATCCCTGCGGAAGAGTGCTCGGCGCCAGCCGCGTCACTGACTTCCGCCGAACAAGAGGTTGCGGCGCTGATGGGCGAGTTGCTTGGCCGGACTATCGATGATGCGGCGACCAACTTCTTTCACGCGGGGGGGCACTCGCTCGATGCAGCCCGGCTGCTGGCGCGTCTGCGGCAGCGCCTTGGGGTGACTCTGCGCCTGCGCGAGCTTGTCTCCGATGCCAGCGTCACCGGGATCGCCGCCCGGGTCGAAGAGCAGCGCCGACGACTCGAGCCTGAGCCTTCAGTGCCGCCGCTGGTTCCCAGTCGACGCCCCCGCGCCTCGCATGACTGAAGCCGATCTCACCCAGGTGGGCACAGAACCCCTCGGCGAAGACGGGAGCTACCGCTTCGCGCTGTCGCGCGAGCAGGCCCGGCTGTGGTTCTTGGCCGAGCAAGAGCCAGGCGCCATCTGTTACCACATGGCTTACGCACTGGAGTTCCACGGCGCACTCGATGTTCTGCGCGTACGCGAGGCATTTGATGCGCTGGCGCGGCGCCATGAATTGCTGCGTGCGCATGTTGTCGTCGAGGGAGGTACTCCTCGTTGGGTGGTCAGACCCGCGCCCTTCCACGCTCTGGAACTGATTGCTCTCGATGCGCTCGCTGACCAGGAGAGAAGCATAGACGAGGGGGCGACTCTGCGCGCAGCCGAGGACCTAGGGTGCGAGTTCGTCGCCCACCCGTTCGATCTTGCCGCGGCGGCGCCGCTATGGCGACTGCGCCTAATTCGTATAGCAAACGGCAGGCACCGTCTCGTTATGGTGATGCATCACCTAATTGGCGACGGCTGGTCCCACTCTGTGCTGGTTCGGGACTGGTGCGCGGCCTACACCGGCCGGCCCGATGCGCTAGCACGACTTCGAGTGCAGTTTGCGGAACATGTACTCGCACAGCAGCAAGCACTCGAACGCGATGGCGCACGCGACCGACTTATCGCTTGGTCGGCCGGACTGGAACAGTACCCGCCTCTTCGCCTGCCGCACGATCCAACGCCGCGATCGAGACGAGGCTTGCCCGAAGGTGCTCGGCTTCGCTTTTCAACCACGGAGGAAACTAGGAATCGCATGCGCGCGATGCTCGAACGCGGCCCGCACTTGCTCTCTGCTCTCCTGCTCGCCCCCTTCGAAGCATTGCTCGCGCGCTATGCCGGCCAGAACCGCTATACGCTTGCCCTAGCTATTGCAAACCGGGGTCACGAGGAACTGGACGGTGTGGTCGGCTTCTTCGTCAACACCTTGGCGCTGCCTGCCGAACTAGCCGATGAACCCGACTTCGAAACCCTTGTTGGCCGAGTAGGAGCAAGCCTAGTTTCCGCCCACGCCTACGCCGATCTACCGCTAGATGAGGTACTTGCCCGACTACGCGAGAGCGCTGATGTCACCTGGCGCGAGCCCACGCCTCTGCGCGCTCTATTTGTTTTGCAGAACTCTCCGCCCGCGCGCTTCGATTTGCCGGGGCTTGAGGTCGAGGTCGGGCGACTCCCAACCGCCACATCGAAGTTCCCCCTGACACTCTTCGCAATACCTAGCGACGGTCAGCCAATGCAGGCCGAGTTTGAGGTCGAGTATGACCCGCGATGGATCTCTCCCGCGAGCGCTGTTGTACTGCGTGACGCTTACCTTGAACTGCTCGATCTCTGCTGCCGCACGCCGGCGGCGTCGGCGCTGCGGGCGCCTTTGCGCGCCCATCCCAGCCGGCTGCGAGGCGCCGTCCAGCCGGCGCGCTACGCCCAAACAGTAATTGATCGCATCGCCGTTCGCGCCGCCCAGCTACCCGATGCGATGGCGCTGCGCTGGAACGGCGGCGAGCTGACTTACGCTGCGCTGGCGGGAGCAGTCGAGGACTATGCCGACGTTCTCGACGCCGCAGGGGTTGGGCACGGCGACCAAGTTGCGCTCGCCCTGCGTCGTGGCCCGCAAACGATCGTCGCCATGCTCGCGCTGTTAGCTGTTGGAGCGGCTTACGTCCCGCTCGAACCCGAGTGGCCCGTTGCGCGGCTGCACGTCCTGCTTGCCAACTTGGCGCCACGGGGACTGATCGATGACGGTGCGATCCCTGATTCGACGGTTGCGCGCCTGCCGGTACCCAGGGTCAAGCACACGCCGAGATCACCCCTTGGCTCTGCGGATCGCCTCTTGGATCGTTTGCGAAGCGCCGGCCCTCAGCCAGCGGACGCTTGCTATGCCATCCATACGTCCGGCAGTAGCGGAGTGCCTAAGGCGGTTTTGGTCGAGCACGCGGGACTCGCTAACGTCTGCGACTGGATTGTCGAAACCCTGGCCCTCACTGCTGGTGATCATGGCCTGCTGAAGACGCCACTCACATTCGATGCCGCGGCGCGCGAGCTGTACCCACCGCTGCTGGCCGGTGCGACTTTGGTGCTCGCTGATCCAGACAGTCACCGCGACATGGCTTTGCTGGGCGAGCAGCTTGCACGCCATCAGATTTCAGCGCTGCACTGCGTGCCTTCGCAGCTCGCCGCATTGTTGGAGCAGCCTCTGGCCCTGCCGGCCCTTCGAGGCGTCATGTGTGGAGGGGAGCGCCTCCCCGCAGCACTCGCTGCGCGTTGGCTGGCGCGGACCGGTGGTACTGGCGGTCTCTGGAACGTCTACGGCCCGACTGAGGCCACCGTCGATGTGAGCGCACATCGCGTGTCGCTTGAGGACTTGGCGGACCCAGGCTCGAGTGTGACGATCGGCGAGCCGCTGCCAAATATTGATCTACGTGTGGTGGACGGTGATGGCCAACCCGTATTTCGCGGTGCCATCGGCGAGCTTGAAATTGCAGGAATAGGTGTTGCCCGCGGGTACCTAGGTGCGCCGGATGACCGCCGCTTCAGCAGCGATCCCACTGCTCCTGGTGCGCTACGTCGCTACCGCACTGGAGACTTGGTCCGCCTTCTCCACAACGGCAAGATCGCGTTCCTCGGCCGCACCGACGGCCAGGGCAAGCGGCTGGGCGTGCGCATCGAGGCTACAGGCTTGGAAGCGCTGCTGCTGCGTCAACCGGGAATCGGTGCCGCGCATGTTAGGTGGCTGGCCGCCGAGGTGTCTGACGGAGCGGAAGTGAGAGCTTCGCGGCTGGTCGCCTTTGTCGCACCCACCCGTGCCGGAACGGAGTCTGCAGCAGAAACGGTTGATCGCCGCGCTCGCTGGCGCGAAGTGTTCGAGACCTCGTACAAAGGCATGGGCGCTAACGTCGACCCGCTGGTCAACGCGCACGACTGGCTCGCGCGGGCCACCCGGCGCGAACTTCCCTCGCATGAGATTGCTGCAGCCGCAGAGGTCGCCGCTTCGCGCATCACCCGCTGGAGGCCACGCCGCGTATTGGAAGTAGGCTGCGGGGCCGGCCTGATCGCCTTGCGCGTTGCGCCGCAGTGCGTCGAATACCTCGCTGTCGATTGGAGCGAGAGCGCACTCGCTTGGTTAGATTGGCATGCCCGCGCTCAGGGCATCACGAATCTTCATCCGCTCCAAGTCGATGCCGCGGCGCTCGATCTCGATCCCGGTGCAGGCTTTGATGCCATCGTCGTGCATTCAGTGGTTCAGTACTTTGACGATGCTGTTACTCTGGCAAGTTTGCTCGAACGCTGGACCGGCTGGCTTGCGCAGGGAGGCACGATCTACCTTGGCGATATTCGCGACGAGCGCTTGCGCGAGGCCGCTGCGCTCGACGACGCTTGGCAGCGGCTAGGCCCGTCGAGCACTGTCGGCGCGCTGCGTCGCGAGGCCGAGTGGCTGCTCGCGAGAGACGACGAGCTTTGCCTCGCACCGGGCTGGTTCACCGCGTGGTGCACAGCCCATCCAGAGTTTGGCCCGCCGCTCTTTGAAGCCCGCCTCGGCGGCATCGACAACGAGTTGCTGCGCTACCGCTACGATGTGACGCTGGTCCGCCGCGCGGACGGGGCTGCGGCGGTGTTTGATATCAAACGCGATGGACCCAGGAGCCGACCGTCAGTCCTGAGGCTGCTTGACGTTGCCCGGCGCGTCCGTGGCCTGACGGCCGACGAAAGCCTATTGCGCCTGGAATCCGACCTCGGCGCGGCTCACCCGGCCACGCCGCCTGATCCTCCCCCAGAGATTCCTGACAGCCGTGACCGGCGCTGGGTTTGCCGACTGGACGAGCGCTTGGGCTGGACCGAGTGGGTCGGTCTGCCAGCCGGGGTTGATGCTGCCACGGCAGCGCAAGTGCTTGCATGGCACGAACCGGGGCCAGCCAGCCACAGTTGGCCAGGGCACATATCTGGCTTTCTTGACACCCTAACCGTGCTCCCCGAGCTGCTACGCAAGGTGCTGCCGCCGGCGGAGCTGCCTGACCGTATCGTGGCACTGCCGGTCCTGCCGCTTACCGAACACGGAAAACTCGACTCGCTACGGCTGATTGAAGCCGATCGTGCAGACCGAATGGGAGGGACGGTGGCAGCAGAGGCGGCCCCCAGGGACTCGCACGCTGAGCTTGAAACTGCTATCCGTGCCGTCTTCGCCGAGGTCGTTGGTGTGCCCTTCGGTCCCCGCGATGACTTCTTCCTACGCGGCGGCCACTCGCTGCTTGCAACACGCGCGCGGTCGCGACTGGCGCACCGGCTTGGCTTGGACTTGCCCCTGCGTGCTATGTTCGACGCGCCGTCCCCACGACTGCTTGCGCGGCTGATCGATGAACAGAGTGACCAGTGGCGCGCCCTTGGCAGCGGGGCAGTCATCCCCATTCGCTCGCCGCAAGAAGCCCCACGCCCAAGCCAGGCCCAGCGACGACTCTGGTTTATTGAGAAGCTGGGAACGGCACGCGGCGCTTACCACCTTTGTCATGCGGTTCGCCTATATGGCGCGCTTGATCTCGATGCGCTTGACCTCGCCTTGGGCGACTTGGTCCGGCGCCACACGCCGCTGCGCTCGCGTTTCAGCGTCGACCTCGACGAACCTACCGTCGTAGTCGATCCGCCGCGCGAACGCGGTTGGCTGGAACCAGTTGATGCGTTGCGCCCGATCTCTCCGCGCCGCGCTCTGCGACATCTTCGCGCGCTCGCGGGCCGTCCGTTCGACCTTGGCCGCGAGCCGCTTATGCGATGCACCATCGCGCGACTGCCTGATGAAGACAATGTTGAGCGCCACTTGTTCGGGCTAGTCGCGCATCACATCATCGTCGACGGCTGGGCGATGGCCGTGGCCTTGAACGAACTGGCCACGCACTATGCGGCGCGCCGAGGCGGTCGAAGCATGCCAATGCTGCCGCCTTCACCAGACTACTACGACGTTGCCGCCTGGCAGCGGCAGCGTCTCGCAACAGGAGGGCTAACAAGCCAGATGCGGTACTGGTGGCAGACCCTTGACGGCGCACCCGCTCGCCTGAGCTTACCGTTCGACCGAGAGGCGCCCGCACGCCGGAGCTGGCGCGGACGCAAGATCGGATTTCGCGTCGACACTGGGTTGCGCGCAGCGGCGCGTGCCCTCGCCGCGAGCGAAGGTGCGAGCGACTTCATGCTGTTGCTTGCGGTCTACGAGGTCTTGCTGGCACGCCTTGCGAGCACGGAAGACTTTGTAGTTGGCACGGTCATAGCAAACCGTCACCGCGCGGAGCTTGAGCCACTCGTCGGCTTGCTTGTGAATCCTCTCGCACTGCGAGCGACGGTGAGTTCCACCGAAACATTCTCAAGCCTGCTCTCACAGGTACGTGCCCGCTTACTTGAGGCCTATTCGAATCAGGAAGCCCCCTTCGAGGCCGTGCTCGAAGGCCTGCACGTGGATCGACGCGCCGACTACCAAGCCGGATTCCAGGTGCTCTTCGCGATGCAGAACGCAGGCCCTAGTGAACTTGCCTTTGAAGGCCTACGCTGCGAGCGGGTTCGCGCCTGGCGCGGAGCGGCACTGTTCGACCTGAGTCTCGAAGTCGGCGAGCGCGAAGGGGTCTGGCATGGCGAACTGGAGTTCTCTACCGATGTCTTTCATGCCAGCACCGCGCAGCGCATCGTGCGGCGCTACCTGCACCTGCTAAAGACCTTGGTTACCGAACCCTCCAGTTTGCTGGGCTCGGTAGTACTCGAGCCAGAAGAAGAAGTCACCACGGTGTCGACCTGGGCCACAGGGCCGCAACCGCAAGCACCCTTAGACCTGTGGGTCGAGCACGTCATTGCGCACGCCCACAACAGGCCGAACTCGGTCGCCATCGAAGATGGTGCGTTGCGCTGGACCTACGCTGAGCTCGTGGCGCGTGCCCGCGCTCACGCCGACTGCTTACATGCCCAGGGACTCCGGAGAGGCAATCATCTTGGGGTCTGCGGTGCCCGCGGCGCTGAGAGCGCTGCAATAGTTTTGGCTGCCCACAGTCTTGGGGTAGCGATCGCGTTTCTCGACCCAGACTTGCCGGTAGCCCGACTGTGCGACCTTGCGCGCAGCGCTACACTGGATGCGGCGTTATGGCTCGAACCTGCAACTACCCAGAGACAGCCACTCACATTTGAGCGGGTGCGCTGGCTCGTCCCTGCACCGCTCGGCACTGTCAACGAAAACTGGCGTGATTTTCCGGATACGGCCCGCGGCGCTGACCCCGCATACATTGGCTTCACATCGGGATCCTCAGGTGCGCCGAAGGCAGTGCTCGTTGAGCAGCGTGCTCTTGCACTGAGGCTTCGTGCTAACGATCTTGCCGTAAGCCCGCTCGTCCCCGGGGACCGCGTGGCACACGCTTACACGCTAAATTACGATGGTGGACTTCTAAGCCTATTCTGGCCGCTTGCGGGGGGCGCTACCCTTGTCTTCCTGCCACTCGAACTGCTGGGCGACGCTGTCGAACTGGGCGCGGCGCTAGACAAGCACGCCATCACGGTGTTCGACGCCATCCCCGCCGTGCTCGAAGAACTGACGCGCAACGGGACACCCGGAGTGGGCCGTTGGTTACGGCTTGTGCTCACCGGAGGCGACCGTTGTCCCCCAGATTTACCCGCGCGCGTGTTGGCACGTTGGGATGTGCTGTTTGCGAATCAGTACGGCCCATGCGAGGCGACTATCAATGCAACGACCTGGATCGCCCGGCGCGGCGCTTTAGCGTCCAAGCCCAACATCGGCCGGCCGTTGCCCGACACCGAGATCCATGTTCTCGACGAACACGGCCGTGCGCGTGGTGTCGGCCTGCCAGGCGAGATCGCCATCGGCGGGCCTGCGCTTGCGCGCGGCTACATCGGTGTGCCCGCACTCACACGCGCGCGATTTTCGGCAATCGATCCCGTTGGCCTCGGAAGGGTATGTCGTCTCTATCGAAGCGGCGACCTCGGACGATGGACAGCTGACGGCGAACTCGAGTTTCTGGGCCGGCTCGACCGCCAGGTCAAGCTGCGCGGCATGCGCAGCGATCCACATGAGATTGAAGCGGTACTCGCCGAGCATGCACTTGTGGAAGCCTCCCGTGTCGAGGCCGAGGGGGACGAAACAACTCGGCACTTCGTCGCCTACGTGGTGCCAAGCGTTGCGCTCGATGAAGAAGCGATACAAGACGGTGTGCTTCCCGCCCGCGTGCACGACTGGCGCGCCCTGTTCAACGACATCTACGCCCCGGACCAGCGCCGGCCCTTGCGAGCGGGCTCAGCCGGCGACGACGGAGGTGACGACGGCGCCGGCTGGGATAACACCGCCCGCGGCGAGCCGATTGCCGCGGGCGCACTGCTCGCTTGGCGAGACGCAACCGTTGATCGGCTACTCGAGGCCGGCCCACCAGGGGCGGTGCTTGACATCGGCTGCGGCGTGGGCCTGGTCGCGCTCGCGCTCGCGCCTCACTGTACCGACTACCTTGCGATCGACAGCAGTGAGGTAGCCCTATTGCGGCTCGAAACGATTGCGGCGAAGCGTGGCCTCTCACGACTACGCACCCGGCTGCTCGATGCGTGTGCTCTCGATCAGCTTGCGCCCGAACAATACGACTTGATCGTTTTGAACTCGGTGGTGCAGTACTTCCCGAGTGCTGCCTTCCTGCGTACGGTACTCGCTGATTGTGCGGATCGCCTCAAGCCGGGCGGCCGCATCTTCATTGGCGACGTTCGCGATGAGCGGCTGCGCAAGGCCTGGCACCTCAATGTTGCACGCGAACGCTATGGCGCTTCCTCATCAGTCGCCGTTAGATTGGCGGCGCAGGCCGAAAGGCTCGACGAGGAACTGGCACTTGCCCCGGAGTTCTTTGCCGGGCTTGCGCCGACCACAGCGGGACGGTTGGAAGCCATGGCATTGCTGAAACTCAACGCCGGTGACTCGGAGATGGCATGTTGGCGATACGACGTCTGGCTGCGGCCGCATGCAACCAGCCAGTCAACCAAAGCCGCGCCCATGCAGGTGCTTGAGTGGCAAGGCACTACGGCTACGCGGGCTGCGCTCATGCGAGCACGCAAGATCCAGCCCAACCACGCGCTATGGCTTCTCGACCTACCGAATCTGCGCCTGCCTCAGGATGATGGCTGGTCTCCGGACGACGCCACGAGTTTGCGCGTGCGCGCAAGTGACTTCGCCCAAACAGCGCTGGATCCCGATAAGTTAGCGGGTTGGGCACACGACCTTGGCGATCGGTTTATTGCGAGACCCGCCGCCTTGCCCGGACGGTTTGATGCCGGCTTCTTACCCGGAATCACCGGACCGTCCTTTGAGGCGATGCTACACGTCCCATCCGGCCACAGTGGTGGGCCTGGGCACGCGCCCCTGCACAACCGACCACTGCTGGGTCTCCTGTCGCCATTGCTCGCCCGGGAACTCGCCGCCCACGCTCGATCTCGCCTCGCGCCTCACCTTTGCCCAACCCAGTATGTCGCAGTTGATCGACTACCTGTCGACAACCGCGGTCGCATTGACGGAGAGGCGCTGCGCAGACAACGCCCAGAACCTTCCGGTCCGCCGAAAACCGGAGCATGCGCCGATCTGCCACTAGCAGCGCTCGCCGACCTGTGGCGCGAGCTGCTGGGCGCGGACAACCTGACCGCCGATACCGACTTCTTCGCCCTCGGCGGCCACTCTCTCCTGGCGGCACGGCTGGTCTCGGCGATCCGGCGTGAGTTCCGGGTTCAGTTGCCTGCGCTACGCGTCTTCGAGCTGCGCACCTTGGGCGCGATAAGCGACGAGGTGACTCGACTTCGGACCGGTCGCGACAATGCAGCTTCGCTGTGCGCCTGGCACGAAGCTAGGGAGTCCGCTCCGCTGAGTTGCGCACAGGTCCTTCAGATGACTAGGATGCGCTCCCGGGATTGGCACGGCGCGCGCGTCTTGGTCATCGGTATGCGTCTCGCGCGTCCATGGCCACTGACACGTTTGGGTCTCGCTTGGGAGTCGGTTGTCGCTCGCCATCCGCTGCTATCCCGGCGCTACGGGCCGGACGGCCACGGGTCCTCGACGCGCTCACCGCCGCTGGAGTACACGGAGACGGGCAGGCCCGCTTCAGTTCAAGCACTCGACCTAGAGCGAGATGGCCCACTCGCCCTGGCCTGGAGCGGCAACAGAGACGCAGCACATGCACTTCGCCTGCGCGCTCATCCGGCCTTCATCGACGGCGACTCGCTCGGCATGCTGCTGGCCGATCTGCTGACTACCGATCAAAGACTGCTCGACGGGCGCGAGCCTTTCGGTGAGAAGCTCGACTACGGTGCCCTAGCGCGCGTCTGGCCCGCTCCGCCTGATTGGTTGAAAGCGGCGTCTGGTGTAATGCCCGACTTCGCACCTTCCACAATTTGGGCGGTAGAGGAACGCTGGCGGCCAGAAGAGCTGAAAGCAATTGAAGATCGCGCAAGAGCACTTGGCATTACCGCCGCAGCGATGCTGCTCGGCAGCTGGGCTTACGTGCTCGGCCGAGTCGGCTCCACGGTGCATGCACTGCGAGTCGACGTGCCCGTCTCGACACGCGCCATGTTTGATGGTGCCAGCGTTTTTGGCCCCTTCAGCTTAGACCTTCCGTTGGTCTGGTCGGCCGATCAACTCGCCGATCTTGCAGAAGCAAGCTTGCACGCCGCGGGCGCCCTGCCTAGCCTGTTGGACGAGGCCTTCGCCCTTGCCCGAGGTAAAGGGGCGGCCTTCGGTTCGGCAAGCCAACCCGCGGAGTTTGCCTTTAGCTACCAAGACGGCATGGACGCTATAGGCGCTCGGCCCTGGCCCGCGCTGGCCGCTTGCGAGCGCGAGCTGCGGGTAGAGGCAATCCCGCTGAGCGCGGCGCTCAAGCTCTCGGTTCGCCGAGATCCCCAAGGCTTGCGTCTCGCCCTGCACGGCGCCGAGTCAATCCATCCTCACACCCGCGGCATCGCGCTCCTGCGCGCCTTGCGCGGCGCGCTGACCGCCACAAAGACTGTTGAGCACACATGCTGAGCTTTGCGCAGCGTCGATTGGAAAAGCTCTCGCCCTGCGCGGAACCGCCAGAAGGCCAGACCTTGTGGGTGCACCGAGGACTTGCCCCTCGCCCCGAGACCATCCGCGAACTCTTGGAGACGTCAGGGTGGCTGCTGCTGCGAGGTGTTGAGCCAACCACGGAAGCCTTCGGCCGCCAGCTCGCCGCGCTCAATTCGGTCGCGCTTACTGGATACCCCGAACTTCCGCGCCGCGCTACCTCGATCGACGTCGACGAGCCAGCGCTCTATGAGGTCACACCGTTTGCCGCCGAAGAGGCGATCCTGTTTCACCACGAAGGCGCGCATACAGAATGGACGATTGATACCCTGGCCTTCGCGTGCCTGCGCCCGGCGGATGAAGGGGGCGAAACACCACTGGTCGATGGCGTGCACCTTTGGCAAGCTCTGCCGTCACGGATGCGCCAGGCCTTTACCGAGGTCGGGCTGCTCTACGTGCGACGCTT
The DNA here is from genome assembly GCF_025699485.1 of Thauera carbonicopians. GTDB lineage: Bacteria > Pseudomonadota > Gammaproteobacteria > Burkholderiales > Rhodocyclaceae > Thauera. Next base: position 133,730 of record NZ_JANUXN010000010.1, read on the forward strand.
CTCGCCCGGGATCGATGTCGATTGGCGGCAGTTTCTTGATTGCACGGAGCCTGCGGAAGCGCTTGCGCGCTGTGCCGCGCGCGGATGGGAAGCTGCGTTCGATCATGACGAGGTATTGCACGTGACCTACCAGCGGCCAGCATATGCAAACCTGGGCGACGGCGCGATCAGCTTCTTCAACCAGATCCTGCTACACCATCCCGCCTGCCTTGATCCTGAAGTGCGCGAGGGTCTTGAAGTCGCTCTCGGAGCGACTCCGCGCGACGTTCGATTCGGTGACGGTCGGGCCATTCCCGACGATTGGATTGCCACTGTGGTCGACTTGGCTCAGACTCTTGCAACGCGCTTTGCGTGGCAGGCTGGCGATGTTTTAATCGTCGACAACCGCCGCTTTGCTCACGCCCGAACGCCCTATCGTGGCGATCGTCGTCACTGCGCATGGCTCGGCAGGCTCTTTGCTGGTCCATCGCGCGTTCCGAAAATGGGAGGAACTCAATGAGTCCAGCCAGCATGCTGCAAGAACCTGACAAAGGCGATGCGCAAACCACCGGGTCCGACGATCTGGCTGCACGCTTTGCCCGCGACGGTTTCGTCGGCCCGATCTCGTTGGGCCTGCCCCGCAGCCTGCTCGATCGAGTGGCCACTCGGCTGGACGCAATGCTGACGCACCATCAGGTTCACCCACTGTACGGCCGCTTTTCGGTTCGCGACTGGCATTTGCTTGACGACGAACTGCTCTCGATACTCACGCATCCTCACATCGTCGACTCGCTGAAGCCCCTGCTAGGGCCAGACCTGCTGCTATGGCGATCCAAAGTCTTCGTCAAGCGCCCTGGCGAAAGCGCGCTCGGATGGCACCAGGAGTGGGGTGCGTTCAACGGCGAGGAGATCGGCAACGACCGCCCCGGCCTTGAACCGTCGACGGAAGCACGCGCAAGCATCGCGCCGTGGAACCTGACTGTCTGGGTCTCCTTTGACGACATTGACGCAAGCATGGGGCCTATCCATTTTGCCGCTGGCAGCCAAGTGCGGCGCTTCCCCATCGAAATGCAGCCCATCGCGGACTCTGAGTTCTGGCATGACCCCTTTCTCGATACTGCCAGCGCTCGGGACATTGTCGAACGCGCCAGGGCCAACGCGATTGTCCTTGACATCCGCACCGATCACATCTTTCGAGAAGCCGACGCCTACACATTGACCATTGATGAGGCCAAGGCTCGCCTCTTGGCCGGACTAAGTGGTCAGGTAGGCGCCGTCACGCTCGACTTTGAAGCCGCGCGATTTCCAATCATTGAGATGCCGATGTCGGCCGGAAGCTGCGTCATCTTCAGCGAGCGGACCATGCACGGCTCTGGCCCCAACGCGTCGCCGCGCCGCCGCCTTGCTGTAAACGCGCGCTACACCCGTGCAGACACCCTGGTCTACCCGATGCGATTGCGTGGCGAGACGATAGACGGTTCGAACCTCGACATTCGGGCACACCGCTGTGTGCTCGCTGCCGGCCGATCGCTACACCCGGACAACCTTCTGCTCCCTCCGCGTGACTGAACCGCTGATGGTCTGGTTGCAAGCGCATGAGCCAACGTTGGCTCTTCGCATTGCTCAGAAGGCTGGTGAGCTACCGCTGGTGGCGGAGCCGGGTCACTCGGGGCTCACGCTGCCACTCTCAGTTGGCGAAGATGTGGCTTCAGTTCTGCCGCCGCATCGCTTGCCGCAATCAATCCAAAGTGCGGCGCCGCGTCGTCGCGCGGCCTTTATCGCCGGTTCGATCTGCGCTGAACTTGCGCTCGCGGCGCTATCTCCACCGGTCAATTCCAGCGTGCTCGTCCGCAACTCGCGAGGCGGGCCTCTGTGGCCCAGAGGAGTGCTGGGCTCAATCACCCACAACTGGCAAACGGCCGCGGCCGTCGCCGCGCGTCAAGAGGCTTGCGTCGGGCTTGGCATTGACGTAGAGACACGTGTAGATTCAAGCGGACTGCAGGCCATCACCGACACCTGCTTGACCTCGGGCGAGCGCGACCAGCACCTATCGAGCGCCGACCCAGCCGCTACTGCCACACTGGTGTTCTCGGCCAAGGAGTCGCTGTACAAGGCCTTGCAGGCGACGATGCCCGGGTGGGTCGACTACACCGATGTCGAGGTGGACGCGATTGCTATGCAGTCGCTGAGGTTAAGCCCCCGTTCGGGCACCCTCGTCGCGGCGCATTTGCGCGAGTCGGTGACCGCCGAGTGGCGATGGCACGACAATGACGTGTATACGCGAGTGGTGCTCATGGGTAAGTCGCTTCAGCCGAGGGTTAGCAGGCTGATGCAAAAGAGCTGAACACCACACCAGCCAAGGGGTTCAAGTTGATCTTCACAGGAACTTCGTCGAGAGAATGGTTTTTTCAATTCGGCCCATATTGCCGGCGTGCCCATTCCGAGACTGATCAGCCCCTGGTTCGTTTGCTCGACTCACGCTGTTCCTCCCGCACTTCCCAATTTCGCGATTCTCAACAAGTTGTAGGCTGCGCCAGAAATGAAGGCCACCATTTGCGTCTTCGCCTGCCCGATGAATCGCGTCTTGCGCAACCCACCGACCGTCTTGAGCCAGCCGAAGATTTCCTCCACCCGCTTTCGCTTGCGTTGGCTGATCCGATAGCCTTCGGTTCGCGTCGTCCGCCCATCGAGCCCGGGCGTAAAGCGATGGTCGATTCGAGCAATGTGCGGCCGGATACGATGCGCGCGCAGGTGCATCACGAAATCCTTGATGTGGTAACCCTTGTCGGCCGCCGGACTCTTGGGGTGGATGCGCCGCCGGCGGGCGCGGGTGAGCATCGTGCGCGGAGCACGGTGCTCGGCCTGCGTCGATTCCGTGATCAGGATGTCGACACACAGCCCATGACGGTTCTCCATGAGCACATGTCCGCCGTAGCTGAGCCTGGCAGGCTGGCCGTTACCCTTTCGCATGAGCCGCGCCTCAGGATCGGTGCTGCTCTGGTGCGTGGCGTTCGAACGCTTCTCACCTTTGAAGTCGACCATCCCGGTGCCATCCCCACCGTCTTTCGGCGGCTCGCCGTCCTTGCGCTTGAAACTCTTGAACGAGGCCCAGGCTTCGATGAGCGTGCCGTCGACAGTGAAGTGCTCCGAGGACAGCAGATGCTGCCGGCGCGCCAGGCTGACGACCTCGTCAAAGAAGCGGCGGGCGATATCGGTCGTCACCAGGCGTTCGCGCAGGCGGCTGAAGTTCGACTGATCCAGGCTAGTGTTCTCCAGATCCATGTCGAGGAACCAGCGAAAGAGGATGTTGTAGTCCAGTTGTTCGCAGAACTGCCGGTCCGAGCGGATCGAGTACAGGGCGATCAGCAATTGCCCCTTGAGCAGGCGCTCAGGCGGAATCGACGGGCGGCCGGTACTCGAGTACAACGCATCCAGATCCGCCGAAATGGCACTCAGCGCCCGATCGGCCAATTGCTTCACCCTTCGCAGGGGATGATCGGCCGGTACGCGCGATTCCGGCGAGAAATAATGGAACATCGAGGACTGGGGATCGAGTTGGCCGCGCATCGCTGTCAAGACAAGAGATTGAGCAACAAATCTATGACTAGCAACTCGCAGAATCGTTCACTGGGTTCTGCATCAGCCTGTTAGAGGGGCCAGCATCCAATGAAGCGAACTTGAATTGCCCCCGCTTCAGTAGATTGTTGGCTCGAATGGCATGCTAAAAAGTTTGATTGCTCCGCTGCTGATTACGCGACATGCGCTGCCGAGCGGTACGTCCTGCGTTAACAGTAGCTGCGCCTGACCACGCCCATCATCGCCCAAGCACGCTCAGACCTGACGGCCCACTCCATCATCAACAGGCCGCCCAAACCCGCATGGTTAAAGGACTTGGCTGCGATCAACATGGGGCCTTACCGTCGTTTTTACCGTCAGAATCGCACATCTTTTGCTGGCGCGGGAGATGGAGCGATTTGCGCGGCGTCGACTCTTTCGGCTTCATTGTCAATCAAGTTGCATCTTAGCGCAGGGCAGCTCTCCTGAAAATATCTGTTCACAGCTCGATCCGAGCATCTCGCACTACCATAGCCAACCTGCAGACTATTCTGCTCTCGAGAAGTCATGCTCATAAGCGTCCCTAGCCAAAAACCGGCTGTAGGCTATGAGCAGCGAGGCAGCCAACGGATCACGTATACGACCGCATCGGCGTATCGGATATGAAAATCCGCCATCTTCGTAGGTGCCATACTTCGCGAACACCTTATTTGGGGCACCCCTCGAGCGAATCGAAGGCCGCGAGCGTGCTGGCAGCACCAGGGACACCCGGCGTCGCCTGCGCCACCGTGGGCGTGGCGGTGGCCTGACCCTGACCGCCCGAGCGGAAGAACACCGACGAAGCCGCTGCGGCTTCGGCTTCCTTGCGCAGCGCATCGTTCGGGTCGTGGCTGGCCATTCGCTGTTCGATGTGCGCCGGTTTCCCGGTCAGGGTGGCCGGTATCCGGCTTCGGTGCTGTGCATTCGCAATGTCATCCCGGCGCCGCACCTGGCGGCGCGTCACTCAACGGCCCACGCCACGGTGCTGTTCTCGGGCACGCTGAATCCGCCCCAGTTCTACCGTGATGTCCTGGGGCTGCGGAGGACCGGGAGGTCTTTGTGTCGCGCTTCACCGAGCAGGGGCGAGGCATCGGCTTCGCGGTGTTGGGAGGGGTGTTCTCGGAAGGTGTCGATCTGCCGGGCCAGCGCCTGATCGGCGCCTTCGTGGTGACGCTGGGACTGCTGCGTATTCCGACGAACGTGACCGCCCATACCGACGAAGGTGACCGGTGTTGTGCGCGGGCCAGCGTGGTGTTCAGAGTGTAACCGCGTCGGTCACGATGGCGGTCATTGTTGGGCATGGCATAGGCTTATCCACAGGCGGTCGCCAGCGCGCTTCATACGCTGGCGGGCGGCCGGCTGTGGGTAAGCCGTTGGGTGGGCACGGCCTCATGCTTTTTCCTTTTTTCTCATCGATTCGCCCTTGAGGGTGAGCTTGTGTGCGGCATGCACGACGCGATCGAGGATCGCATCGGCGAAGGTCGGATCACCCAGGTAGGCGTGCCAGTGCTCGATCGGCAACTGGCTGGTGATGACGGTCGAGCGCGTGCCCACGCGGTCATCGAGCAGTTCGAGCAGATCACTGCGCTCTTGCGCCGACGGCGCAGCCAGGCCCCAGTCGTCGATGACGATCAGGTCGAGCCGGGCGAGCTGCATCAGCCGCCGGCTGAAGCTGCCGTCGGCGTGGGCCAGGCGTAGCTCCTCGAACAGGCGCGGCAGACGTACGTAGTAGGCCGACAGCCCCTGGCGGCAGGCGGCGTTCGCGAGTGCGCAAGCGAGCCAGGTCTTGCCGCTGCCGGTCGGGCCGGTGAGCAGGCAGTTCTGCGCCGGCGGATCCAGTGGCCGGTGCCGAGCCCGGCGAACTGACTACGCTCGAGGCCGCGCCCTGCGCGGTAATCGACGTCCTCCAGGCAGGCACTGCCGAGCTTGATGCGGGCGGCCTTGAGCAAGCGCGCGATACGCTTGCCGTCGCGCAGCAACACCTCGCGATCGATCAACTGGGCCAGACGCTCGTCGAAGGTGAGCGCGTCGATGCCGGGGTGGGCGAGTTGTTCTTCGAAGGCGCGGGCCATGCCTTCCAGGCGCAGCGTGCGCAGTTGTTCCAGGCTGTGATGAGTCAAGGGTTACGACTACACCTACCTCTTCCCCGGCCTGCACAAGGTGGTGCAGGCGGCCGGACGCGTGATCCGCAGCGAGCAGGACCGGGGTGTGGTGTTCCTGGTCGACGACCGCTACCGGCGCGCGGCAGTCCGGGCCTTGTTGCCGAGATGGTGGCAGGTACAGGAACACCTGGGGCACCGTTCACCGACGAAGGTGCTCGAACCAGAGAGCAATGTCTTGCGCTGATCGAAGACTGCAATGCAGCCGTTCGGCGGAATGAACCCGCGTGTGGATGGCGCCTTGGTGTTCGTCCTGTCCGAGAACCTGGCAATCGCGGGTCAGCAGATCAGAAACTTCCCAGCGGATCGAAGTCGAAATGCCCTCGAAATCTTCGAGCGAACAGAGATCTGATCCGGCAGCCGATGGGCAACTCCGGCTCAAGCCGAGGATGGCCGCACGCGAACGGCGGCTTCCTGGCGCGGGACCAGACTCACGGTTCCGGCATCAGCCGACTGCGGACAAAGGCAGCTATCTGGCATTGCAGGCGAGCCTGCGTCTCCCTCGTCAGCGCCTTCCGCATCGAGACCGCGCTGGCGGCATGGCGGGGTGGTTCAGTCCGCGCTCACGTCGACAACCATCGAGAGGCGCGTCTTCGTAACATCTTCGCTCCAGGTCGCAGTAACGGACTGCGCGCCCGGTGCTGCAACCCGCAGCGATGTGCGAACCTGCCCATCGGAGGCTGCCTTCACCAGGGTGCTTGCAGAGGAGGCGGCGCCGGCGGGTGCCGAAGCCGCCCGCGCGACGAAGATCACCGGGGCTCCCTTGGAGACCGACGCCACGATAAGCAGCCGCATCTTGTCGTCGGGGTCGAAGCGAGCTGCCAGAGAAGGAGCACTCGCAGGGGACTGCAGCAGAGCGGACACCACGGCGACGGCAACCAGCAGACCCGCAAAAGAGGTCAGAATCTCTGCCCACCGAAGCGCCGATTGCTTGGCCTCGGCTGCCCGCGCGAAGGCGCTCGAGATCTCGCTGGGAATGCGCGGGTCGAAATTGAACGTCAAGGGACGTCCGACCCGCACCGTCTGCCAGTAGGCGAAGATGAGTACCAGGCTGGGCAAGGCGATTAGCAGCGAGACGAACTGGCCGAAGCGATCGCCACCGAGCGCCACGGCCAGTAGGCCGGCCGCCGAATACACGGTCCAGAACCAAGCAATGGCGCCTGCGAGCTGTATCGCGCGCTGCTCTGGCGCCTTGACCGCACCGCGAACGGCCTCTTGCGCATAGGCCAGCCAGAACCGATCGCCCACGACGATGTCCTCCAGCGCAGCAGGCTTATCGCTAGCCACCGCGCTTCTCGCTCGACGAGCCGACCTTGATGGTGTAGGGGCGCGTGTGGCCATTGGCGCAAGTCAGGTAGGCCACGGCCTCTCGCTCTTGCTCCCCCTTGCGAAAATGGAAGCCAATGCCCCCGGGAACGGACTGCGGCTCATACGTCACGTTCAAGCCACAGTTCTTCTCTGTGCAAGAAAACGTCTGACTCATCGCACTACCCCCTCAATCGCGCAGCCTCTGCGCGCCTCATGGCGGCGCCATGGTCACAACCGCGACCAGAGCGCCAAGATGCTGCTCATCGTTCGCTTCAACAACTCCTCGGTCTCGTCCGGAAGCAATTCACTGATGCTGACTGATTGGATCGCCGGATTGTGTTGCCAGTCAAGCTCCAGCAGTGCCGCCGACGCGGCCGCCTGCGGCGCGAAAGAGCGGAGGAACCACGGCCCGGGGAATCCCTCGCAGCGGGCCACCTTCAAGACAAGCGGCTGGAGCTGCTCACCATAGCCGCTCAAGTCCGCGGAAATCTGGGCGAGCCTCACCGATCCTGTCTGGGCCGCCGCCTCGATGAAGTCGAACCAGTTGCCCATCACGTAAAGAGCCATTCGGTCGTTGTGCCGTGGATCGATGTAGCCGGGCGCTACGGCCGGACCGTAGGAGAAAGCGCGGTTTCCCGCCTTTCGCTCGCTGCCAATAGGCGAAATGATCAAGTACGGCTGCGGACCTGTCCAACCGTGCTCGGGCTGCAGTTGATTCAACCAACTGATGACGTCGTCTCGCAAATAGTGAACGGCGAAGACCCGCCTCTCCCCTAGCGTCAAGTTGGTCTGAGCACCCTCGGGACCATCGCGCAGCACTGTCCAGACATCTGGAAGATCGTCCGGGTCGCCTGAGATGACGACCAGTTTGTCTGCATTGCGGTAGTCATCGATCTCCCACAACGCCGCTCCGTCTGCGCCCGGAAGCGTCCGTCCGATGGATGAGTTTGCGATGAAGGAGCCTGCCTGTTTCCAGGCGTGCGCGCGGGTGGCCGCATCACGCCGGAAGTGAGCCGTCGCAGCGTCCAGATCAGGAATGTCGGCGACTTCGGTCCCAACAGTCTGTCTCAAGTCGACGCAAAGCTCGCGGGCGAAGGCAATCAGCCTTTTCCCGCACTTGACGCGCTCCTCCGCTGTGAGGAAGGGAACCACTCGACGACTGCGCAGCCACGAGGCCATGACACCATCGAGTTCCAGATCAAGCAGGTTGGCGAGCGTGCCCTGATCACGCCATGCCTCCTCGTCATTGAGGTTCCAACCGGTGACTTGCCGGCGCTCGAAGAACTGCTTGGCTGCATCCGATAGCTGGCATCGCAACTCTTTGCCCCGAGCCCCAAGCTCCGACAAGAGCGCGCGAAGTCGATGGTTGGGTTCTTCGTCTTGGTCCTGAGTCTGATAGGCAAACCGGGGGTTGCGCAGAAAACGAGCGGCGAAGCGGGAGTCGAATGCGAAGTGCGTCAGGGTGAGCGCGACTCGTACCTGCATGAAGGTACTCGCGAACAGGGGGTCGATGACTGTTGCGGCCTCTTCATAGTAGGCCTTGTAGTTCGCCGGCAGATGGCGGATGTACCCCTTGCCGACCTCGGGCGCAACGAGCTTAATGCCATAGTAGGTTGCAAAGGTCTCTTGAGCATCGATCGACCCGGTGGCCAAAGTATCCGCGGTGATGGAGAAGGCAGATAGCTCGTCGCCCCTGATTCCACCGGGCTCGTCCATCACGCGCCACAGAAGGGCCAGGATTGAGCCATCCGTCGATCGCGAGAAGAGCACCTCGTGGCCATATTCATGGTGGTAGACGACCTCGTCATCGAGCGCGCCGAGATGCAGCGTCGCTCGGCTGCCGTCATGGCTGCCGACGACTTCTCCCTCGGTGACCAGTCGAAAGGGCTCGAATCGGTTAGAACGCAGATGAGATGTCATGACTCTTCCAGTCGCTTGCGCCTTGCGCGATGGGTGCAGGCCCAGGGAGACGGCAGCCTGAGAGTTTGCGCGACTGAATACCCGACCGCAAGCGGTCGGGCGCCACGACCAAGCCGCCGACATCTACAGTTCCGGTGCGTAGTGCTTGGAGAATGCATTGGCCACGGCCAGTTGTACACGCTGGGATCGCGTGTTCGAGAGCGGAGAGTGCATCATCACAGACGAGGGAAGAGATCCAGCGGCGATGCCGATTGCCGACTTCCCAGTGTGCTACACCTGCCCTCTAAAGGAGACGATCGTTGCTTGCCCGAACTGGCATCGACGCCACGGCGGACAGCAATGCGGATCATTGCGCCCATCCATTCTGATTCTGGGGAATCGAGATCAACCGTGGGTCGATGCGGTGGCCACGCTATGGTCCAGCACCCGACAGAGGCAAGGTCTCAAGCAGTAGTAGAGGTCGACGAGGCACATTCCCCAGCGGCTGCGCATCAGCACGACATCGCGATAGCGGCGCAGCGTCGCTGTTTCGGGAGCGTCGTCGCCGAAGACGGAGGTGGCGATGAAGCACCGCCGGTCAGCCACTGAAGACTTGCCATGGCGCAGATACGCCTCGTGCATGAGCCGACCCCGCATCCAGGCCTGTCGCTGCCGTGGACTCGATGCCTCTCCGTACCTGTCGGCAAGCTGATCCGTATCTCGCAGTAGCCCATCTCGGCCAGTTGCGTGGCCGAGACCTCGTCGCTCGGCTTGGCTCCGCCGTGTTGCGTGCCTTGAGCTTCATGCCGGTGAGTTGAACGGTCTCGCTGTGCCCCGCGCGCGAGACGCGCACGGGTTCGTCATGCGGTGCGATGGAAGTCACCCGCATGTTGGGCAGCAGATCGGGCGCGACCTCGCGCAGGAATCCCCTGGCGATCTGCTCGCTGCGCTCGCGCGACGGCAGGGGCTTGTCCACCAGATCGAGCGCGATGTTCGCAAAGCCTAGGAACCGGCCATCGGGCGCGACCACCGTGCTGAAATGCTCGCCATCCAGTCCCGCGTTGCGCCCATCGCTCCGCTCGTAGCGCGTGAGGACGACCGGCTTGCCGTTCATGCTGACCGAACGTTGTCCGACCTGGCGGTGCGTGTCGGGAATCGTGATAGCCCCAGACGTGGCGACTTGCGGCACAGGTGACGGCTGGGCCGCCACCGATAGGGTCCAGACACTGGACGCCAAGGCCAGTGCCAGGCGGTAAGGAAGTCGCCAGGCAGCCGGGATGGCTGCCCGCAAAGACGAGGCAGATTTCATGATGTTCTCCCAGACGAAGCGATGGATGCGCTGCCCGCCACGCAGACGGCAGCCAGAAGCAGCGCCACCGCCAACCCGGCCAATAGCGCGACGAAGCCGGGCACCCGTGCCGTGATGAGCGGCCCGATGCTGGCGCCGACGAACAGGACGAAGCCATTGAGGGCCATGCCGCCGGCACGATTGGGCGCAGCCAGCACGCCGTACTGCGTGATCATCGCGGGCACGGCCAGCGCCACGCCGGTCACGAAAACCAGACTGCCGATGGCAATCCCCGCCAACGATTGCGCCAGCGCCGCTTCCAGCGTCAGTCCAACCGCAGCCAGCAGGAAACCGGCACTGGCGACCTTCGGCATGCCGCCGATGCGTGCGGCCAGCGACCCTGCAAGCAGCGCCACGAACATGGCGGGCAGGCCCACCAGGCGCAGCAGGATGACCTTGTCGGCGTTCAGGCCCAGCCCCTCCAGATGCGGCCCGAGCGCCGTGTACATGGCGACGAAGGACAGCAGCAGCGTGATGTGCGCGCACGACACCAGCAGAACGGCAGGCCGTACCGCGAGCCGGCACAGGGCGGCGAAGCGATGGCCCAGGTGCCCATCAACGGTGGCACGCGCCGGCTCCTTCACCATCACCGCGATCACGGGGATCGCGACCGCCAGGCACACCCCTGTCGCCACGAACACCCAGGACCAGCCCCAATGCAGCGCGACCCAGGCCGCGAGAGCCTGGCCGAAGATGCCCGCCACCAGGAACGACGTGGACATGGCACCGATGGCCGTTGCGCGCCGCCTTGGCGGCACGGCTTCTGCCAGATAGGCCAGCGCCACCGGCGCAAAGCTCGACGCCACCAGCCCCTGCACTGCGCGCAGCCCTGCCAGCCAGGACAGCGAGGGGGCCAAGGCGCACGCGAACGTGGCGAGCACCAGTGCAACCAGCCCGATCAACATCACCGCACGACGACCGTATTGATCGGAAATCGGCCCCCAGATCAGGAATCCGCTGGCGTAGGCCAAGCTGAAACCCGTTGCCAGCGCGAACGTGACGGCCTGCGGCGTGGCGGCGCTGAAATCCTGCCCGACGTGGGCCAGCAGTGGAATCGCCAGATAGAGCTGTGTCAGCACGAACAGCGCGGTCACGACCAGCAGCGTGACGATGCCGCCGCTGGCGGCATCCGCCTGAGCGGAAGGAGCCGCTTTGTCTCCCGCACCACCCGCCGCAGCGGAACTCAGTGCCCGGTCAGTCATGCTGCGCTACCCGTGTTGTGGCAACGGCCCCGCCGACGATGACGGAATGGGCCTGGCGGCCTTCATGCAGGTTCCAGAACGCTTCGGCGATGCCGGCCGGCTCCAGCGCGTCAGGCTTGTCCGCGCCGCCGGGAGTTCCCCGCACGAAGCCATTGACGATCACTTCACCCACATGGATGCCGCGCGGCGCCAGCGTCTGAGCCAGGATGCCGTTGGCCTTGTGCTGCGCCGCCACGCCGATAGCCAGCGCACCGTATTCGGTGGCAAAGGCGTCAATGCGTGGATCGTCCAAGGCCATGACGCCGCAGGTGGCGAGAACGCTTCCCCGGTTCGCCTCCAGATCCGGCAGGCAAGCCTGGACGGCAGCGATGTAGCCGGTGACGCGGATGGCATAGCCCTGGTTCAGCTCTGCGGGCGTCACGGACAGCAGATCGCCGTCCAAGTCGAGAAACGCATTCCAGTGGAGGGCGCCGATCGGCCCTAGCACGGTACGCACCGCGCCGACAGTCGCCGCCACGGCAGCGGTGTCACTCAAGTCCGCCGTGAAGGGGTGGGCATCGATGCCCGAGGCCCGCAGTGTCTGTGCAGCCTGCTCCAGCCGTTGCGCGTTGCGCGCGACGATGGCGACGGAATGGCCTGCCTGGCCGAAGCGGCGTGCCACCGCGTCCGAAATACCCGGCCCGTGCCCAAAAACGATGATGGGGTGCTTCATGAATCAATCTTCAACTCCATCGTTGGAGTTGATTTTAGGGAAGCGCTGAATAAATCGCTTTCATCGGTGCTGAATCATTTCTAAGCATGCTTCGTCGCTGGCTCCATCAATGCAT
>NZ_JANUXN010000011.1 GCF_025699485.1 Thauera carbonicopians
AGCCCGAAGTGCCGATGATGGAAGCTGCGTAAAACAACACCGGCCCGGGGCCGGTGTCAGGGGAATACTTGATCTGTGCAGACCACCGTATCTCAAACTGGGCTGTCCTCGGGAAGGCATGCTTGGGAAATAACCAGCGTTTCCTTGGTATGAATGATGGCTATGCTGCAATGATCTCAATACTGAAAAAGTCAAGAAGGAGGGGGCGTGGCTTTTTTGGCAATCAAGGTTTTCAAGGTTCTGGTGTTCTTTTTTGTTTTTTTGCTGATTAGCCATTACGCTGTTTTCGATAAAGAACTATCAAGGGCATTCCGCTGCTCCTTGATTGCAGGCGCCGTTCTGCTTCTTGTCGATGTCATCGTGCCCACTTTGTTTGTCTATCTGTATCGTTCGTTCTTCGTGCTTTCTTGATCGATGGAGGCCGGACTTCAAAAGTTGTGCCGCAGCATCAGGCTCGCTTCGGTCTGGCGGAAGCCGAAGGCCCAGTCCAGGTTGCTGCGGTTGATGCTGTGGCGCAGCCGCAGCTCGGGCACCAGCCCGGCGATCTTCCAGCCGTTCGCGCCCAGGCTGGCGATGTAGATCGCCTGCCTGTCGTGCCGCCGCGCACCCAGGAAGCCGTCGAAGGCGTCGTTGCGGATCTCGCGGTAGATGCCCAGCAGGTTCACATACATGCCCGCCTCGCCGGCAAACTGGTGGTAGACGCCGGCGCGCAGCGTCCACTCCTTGCTGCTGGCCTGCGCCACCTCGTATTTCTTGCGCGTTGCGTCGATGCCGCCGTGGATCGAGGTGACGGGCGTAGGCATGTAGCTGGCGAACAGGCTGGCCTGGTACTGGTCGTAGTCGCTGGTGATCCGCTGCGCCCGGTCCTTGTGGTGGTAGCGCCGGGTGTCCAGCGAGCCGCCGATCTGCCATTGGTTGTCGAGCGCGTGGCGCCATTCCAGTTGCAGGCCGGGGGCCAGGTAGTTGGTGTAGCCGTCGCGGTAGTAGTGCTCCACGTAGGGCAGCATGCTGACGCTGGTTCGCGCATCCAGATACTGGTAGCCCAGGTACAGCAGCGCGGTGTTGCTGCTGTAGTCCTTCACGCCCATCAGGGCCTGGGGATCGTCGTGCCGGTAATGGCTGCCGTAGCTGACCGGCCGCAGCAGCAGGTTGTGGTTGGCGCTCAGATTGAAGCGGCGCTCCAGCGCCAACTCGTAGTTCAGCATGGCGGAGCCGATGGGGTCGGGCATCTTGCGTTCGAACAGGCAGATGCCCCAGAACTCGCTCAGGCAGTCGCGCGAACCGTTGGTCTGGTTGATGTTGTCGTTGTAGCCCATGCCGAAGGCCAGGTTGCCGTGCCAGCCGGCGCGCGCATCCAGTGCCGACAGGTATTGCTCGGTCAGCACGCGGCCGTAGTCCGGCAGGGTGCTGCTGCGGGCCAGCTCGAAGGTGGCACGGGCATCGGCGTCGCGGTTGTCCTCGAACTGCAGACGGGCCAGTTCCAGCTGGATGCGCGCATCGCCGGGGTTGGCGGCATGGGCGCGGCTCAGGTGTTCCAGCGCCTGGCCGTAGAGGCCGCGATGGCGTGCCAGCAGGCCGTTGGCCATGTCCACCAGTTCGGGGCGGTAGTCGCGCAGCAGGCGGTAGCGGCCGACGAACTCCACCAGCCGGTCTCATTGCCCGGTGTTCAGGGCGATGTAGATGGCGGGTTCCAGGTCCTGCAGATTGTTGCCTACCTCGTAGATCCTGCCCTCGTGCACCACGGTGCCGGGCGGAGCCACCAGCGACTCCACCGGCTGCATGCGGCGCTCGGCGGTACGGCGTGTCTGATCGAGCAGGAAGCGGGTGTCGTCATCATCGGCACGGGCCGTGGAGAAGGGCAGGCAGGCCAGCAGCAGGCAGAACGTGGCGGTACGACGCAGGGACATGGGAGTTTCTGAGAAAGGGAAGGCTTGACTAGAATGGAGGCCGGCGGACCGGCCTCCATGCTGGCTGACTAGCTAGATCGTTTCAGGGCAAGTGTTCCTAGCGCTTGCCACCGAATCTCATGATTTTCTCCATGGAAGGATGAGAAACGCTGGTTCTTGGATGAAAACCAGCAAAAAACCGATGAAGAGCGAGGGAGGGATACTCAGTAGCGCAAGGCCAGATCCAGCCGCACGGTGCGGCCTGGCCCTGGCATCGGCACCTTCGCCATGGGGTCCAGGTAATAGCGGTCGGTCAGGTTTTCTACTGACAGCCGGGCGCTGAGCTGGCGGCTGAAGTTGTATTCGGCATAGGCGTCAAGCAGCATCACCGGCCGCCAGAAGTACGTGGGCGCTGCACCGCCGAGCAGGCTGACGGGAGGGCGCGGGCCGGTTCCATCCCACGCAGGCGTGTTTCTTTCCGCGGCGGCGATCCGTTCGATCTTTTTGTTGTTGGCGCTGCTGTGGTAGCGCATGCGCATGCCCAGATCCAGCTTGTGTTCCAGCAAACGGGTGCCCAGATCCAGGTTAACCGAGTATTTGGGTTGCAGACTGAAGTAGGACATGGTGCCGATGAAGCCGCCGGGCATGCACTTGGACCAGCGGTTGTGGACCGGGTCCAGTTGCACTGCGTAGTCTGCGTCGCACATGTCCTGGCGCAGCCGCAGCGTGGCGCCTAGGCCGCCGTAGAATCGGCCGGTATCGAAGCGGCTCTGGAATTCCAGTCCGCTCATGATCTTGCGGTCGAACTGGATGGTGTTCATGTTGCTGGTGCGGTCGTAGAAGTCACTGATGGTGTTGTGGTAGTAGCTCAGCTTGACGTCGGCCACCGGCACGCTGTCGAGCAGGCCGCCCAGGTCGTAGGCCATGCCCACTTCCCATGCGTGGTTACGCTCGGGCTTGAGGGCGTAGGGAAACTCTCCTACCGAGCCCGCTCGGTTGGAGAATTCCATGATGCTGGGAAAGCGCGCCATGTTGGACAGCCGCCCGTAGACGCGGGCGCGGTCGGTCAGCAGGTAGGACGCGGCCAGTTGCGCCGACCAGGCGTGACTGCGCTGTCTTTCCGTGTGCTGCCAGGGAGCGGCCGGGCGTACGGAGGTATAACCGCCGGGACTGTCGTCAAGCTGGTACTTCGGCAGCGTGCGGCCCTGGACGTCGATGGTTTCGGCCAGATCGACCGTGCCGTTGTAATAGGGGTTCTGGTTGCGATCGGCTTTGCCGTCGTGCAATTCGATGGGTACTTGCATCTTCCAGTATTCGTGGTTGAGATCGTAGTCCCACTGGCTGTATTGATAATTATTGGCCGCCTTGTATTCCTCCCACTCCCGAAAGAGCCTGGAGCTCAGCTCCTGAGCGGCCTGGTCGCCCGGGTTATTGATAGAGTTCCATGTGGCGTCATATACCGCTTTCTGCATTGCTACCTCTTCATTGCTCCATGCCTGCCTGTATGCGACGTTTTGATGCGTATTGATCCCGTTTCTGGCCCACAAAGGATGCTGTTCGTCGCGCCGGCGGTCGGTTTCATCGTCGTGGCCCCAGAAGCTGCCGTAGCGGACTCCGGCACTGAGTTGCAGTCTGCTGCTGGCTTTCCAATCCAGGTTCATGCCGGCGCCGTATTCCTCGCGCCGGCCCGAGGCCGGCCCGAAGGCCACGTTGCTCTGGCCCATGCCCATCACGCCGTCGTTTTCCATGGCCATGCGATCCCGGTTGCGCGCGTACTGCCAGTCGGCCGCTACCGTCAGTGCCAGGCTGTTGCTAAGGCGGAAGCGGTTGCTGAGATCCAGCCCGGTGCGCACGGCGTGGGTGTCCATCCGGTTGCCGATGAAAACGTTGTACTGGCCGTCGGTATTGGGTAGTTTGTCGGGCGGATTGTCGGGGTCGAACATACCGAACATGGTCAGCAATTGGCATAATTCGTCGTTGGCGGCATTGGGGTGGTACTTGCACTGCGTCCATTGATCCCAGCCCATGTCCCGGCCGCCGACCTGATAGGTGACGTCGCCGTTCTGGTAGCGCGTGCTCTTGTTCTCAGTGCGCCACAGCGACATTTCCAGATCCAGCCAGGGGGAGTCTTCGGGCTTCATCTCGTAGCCGATCCGGTAAGTCTTCTGGTCGACGCGGCTATTGGGAAACGGGTACTGGAATTGGGTGCGAGCCAGTTGCAGGGAGGGGTCGGCTTCCACAACTGTGTTGTAGACCTCGGACGCAAAGGCGGGCATTTCGCCGAACTCGAGCCGGTTGTGGGTGTATGACAAACTGATCTTCTGGTCGTGGGGCAGATACCAGTTGTTCTTGGCCAGAATGCTTTCGGCGGCGGTGCTGGTATAGGGGACTTCGTAGCCCGGCGCGTAGATCTTGGCCATGTAGGGGTACAGGCTGCTGCCGCTTGCGCCACGGCGAACTTCCGCATCGTATCGGTCGGCGCCCTTGGTGCCGGCAAAGTAGTTGCCGCGTCGGGCGTCGCTGTAGGCCAGCATTGCGTCGAATACGTCGTGCTTGTAGGCGCCGCTGATGAACACCTTGCGGTCGTCGCCATTGAAGTGCGACACGTCGCTGCGCTTGTGCATGTTCATCTGCGGTTTCAGGAACGCGACGCCGGAACCGGCCCCCCAGGGGCTGGCGGTGAAGGCGCCGGGGATGTCGCGGTAATCCTTGCCTTCGATTGCAAACGGGTTGTAGCCGTCCTTGACCGAGTTGCTGGCGGTGCTGGCCTTGAATTCCAGGCCCCAGCTTTGCCCCGGCGCAATGATGTCGCCGGCTTCGATGGTGCGGATGTTGACCGAGCCGCCGATGCCGCTCTTGATGCCGCGCGTCATGGACGGGCCCTTTTCCACCTCGACGCTGTGGAAGAGGTTGGGATCCACGTAGTTGCGGTTGTTGACGCCGCGTAGCGCCATCCAGACGTCCAGCGATTGCTGGGTGCCGTCCACCGTGACCGGGACGCGGCCGTTGCCGGATAGGCCGCGGATGTTCGGGAACAGCGCCGAGCCGTGGCGATTGTCGGCGTTGTACACGCCGTTCATGCCGGCGAAGACATCGCCTACCGATACGCCTTGGTAACGCTCCATGTATTGACGGTCGACGTACAGGTTGGAAATGTCCTTCTCATAAACATTGTCATGGCCCACCTCGTCCTTGGTGCGCTCACCGGTAACCAGTACCCCCTTCAGCTCAGTCGCACTCGTCGACGCTCTGTCTTCGCCCGAAAGCTCGGACAGCACCGGGCGCAGCGTGTAGGTATCCGTAGCGATCTTCACCAGTTCAAGGCCGCTGCCTTGCAATGCGGCGCGCAAGGCCTGCTCCGGGGATAGTTGGCCGCGTACTGGCGCCGCCTGCCGGTTGCCCACCAGGCCGGTATCGACGGTCAGCGCGAGGCCGGCTTCGCGGCTGATGCGGTTGAGCGTGGCGGCGAGTGGCGCGGCCGGCAGGTCGTAGCCATGGCTACCGGCGGCGGACTGAGCTAGGACCGTGGCGGAACTCGCTCCGCTCAGGGTCAGCAGCAAGGCCAGGGCAAGCGGGCGCAGCGGAAAGGCGTGGACATGGGATGGGGCAGACATGCGGCAGGCTCCAGAAATGATCGGGAAAAAGCTTCTTTCCCCTGTCTGCCGAACGAATCCGGAAAAGTGATAGAGCCCGGCGAAAAAAACTTACCGGGCGGGCGCAGCCTCGATGCTCACCAGCCAGTTGCCATACCTGACGACGCGCACCGGCAGCGATGCGGCCAGGACGGCGAGCGCGCGCTCGCCGTCGTCGAGCGGCAGGGTGCCGGTTACGCGCAGGCCGGCGGCGTCCGGCGCCACCCGCAACAGTCCGGGACGATAGCGGGCCAGTTCGGCGACGACGGCGGCGAGCGGCTCGCCGTCGACCACCAGCATCCCCTCCTTCCACGCTTCGGCATCGGCCGCGGCGGGCAGTACGGTGCCGAGCGCGTCGGCCGTCAGATACAGGCGCTGGCCGGCATCGACCCGCTGTTCGGCCGCGCAGGCGGCCTCGGGCTCGGCCGGGCAGGCGGCGGCGCGGGCGAGCACGGCGGATTCGGTGACGGTGAGCACGGTGCCGTCATCGTCGCGGCGGACGATGAAACGCGTCCCCAGCGCACGCAGGCTGCCATCGGCGGTGAAGACGATGAAGGGGCGCTTTTCGGCGGGGTCTCGATGCGCGGTTTCGATGTGGACTTCGCCTGCGCGCAAGCGGAGCGCACGGGTGTCGGCGCCGAAATCGACATCCACCGCGGAACGGGCGTTCAGGACGATGACCGTGTTGTCGGGCAGCGTGACGGTCCGCCGTTCGCTGGTCCCGGTGCGATAGTCGGCAAGCAGGCCGCCGATGGGCTGATGGCGATCGACGAGCAGCGTGCCGAGACCGACGGCAAGGGCCAGCGCGAGCGTGCCGGCCGCTTCCTTCCACCCTGCCCGGCGCCTGCTGCGGACGAGGACACTACGGATCGGCGCCTGCCTGGGCAGCGCGCAGAGCTCGTCATCGAGCTGTGCCAGTTGGCGCCAGGCGCGGGCATGATCGGGATGCGCAGCCAGCCAGGCCTTGTGAGCCGCCCGGTCCGGATGCCCGGCGGCCACGCCGTCGAGCTGCAGCTGCCAGGCGATGGCGTCGTCGAGCACCCGCCGCGAGACGGGCCTGTCATCGTCGCGCCTACAGGCGTTCATTGCTTCATTCGGCCGTGCCATAGCGCAGTTCGTAGCACTGGCGGGCGACCTTCGTCAGGTATTGGCGCACGCGCGGCACCGAGACCCCGAGCCGGGCGGCGATCTCCGCATGCGTCAGGCCGTCCAGACGATTGTACAGCCATGCCGCGCGGGCCTTGGCGGACAGGCCGTCGAGCAGGCGATCCACTTCCATCAGCGCCTCGAGCACGAGCTGCCTCTGCTCCGGCGAAGGCGCCATCGCCGCCTCCTCTCCAGCCAGCGATTCGAGCCAGGCGCGTTCGAGTTCGCGGCGGCGGTAATGGTCGATGACCAGCCCATGCGCGATAGTGGTCAGGTAGGCACGCGGCTCTCGCACCCCGGAAAGCGGCTCCCGCCGGCTACCGAGGATGCGCAGGAAAGTGTCCTGCGCCAGATCGGCAGCCTGTTGCTGGCACCCCAGCTTGTGGCGCAGCCAGCCCAGCAGCCAGCGATGGTGCTCGTTGTAGAGTTCGGCGACATTGGGGGCTGCGGACACGAAACGACCCGGGAAGAAGAAAAAGCTGGCCGGCTGGGCGGCGCAAAGAAGGGAACGCTTCTCATTCTCCATTCAGCAGGTGGAAAACGTCAATGCCGGAAACGCGTGGAGCAGTCGGCTGCTCAAAAATTGTGCCGCAGCATGATGCTCGCCTCGGTCTGGCGGAAGCCGAAGGCCCAGTCCAGGTTGCTGCGGTTGATGCTGTGGCGCAGCCGCAGCTCGGGCACCAGCCCGGCGATCTTCCAGCCGTTCGCGCCCAGGCTGGCGATGTAGATCGCCTGCCTGTCGTGCCGCCGCGCGCCCAGGAAGCCGTCGAAGGCGTCGCTGCGCATCTCGCGGTAAATGCCCAGCACGTTCATGAACAGGCCCGCCTCGCCGGCAAACTGGTGGTAGATGCCGGCGCGCAGCGCCCAGTCCTTGCTGCTGGCCTGCGCCACCTCGTATTTCTTTCGTGTCAGGTCCAGCCCGCCATAGAGCGCCGTCGCCGGCTGCGGCGAAAAGCTCGCGCTCACACCCCACTGGTACTGCTTGTAGTCCGCGCCGGCCAGTTGTCCTCGCGACGTGTACTCGTAGCGCTTGGCGTCCAGGCTGGTGCCCACCTGCCATCTCGGGCTCAGCGCATGGCGCCACTCCAATTGCAGGCCGTGCGCCAGATATTCACTGTGGCGATTGCGGTAGTAGTGCTCCAGGTAAGGCGTCACGGTGATGTTGTCGCGCGCATTCAGATACTGGTAGCCCGCCTGCAGGATCGCCAGGTTGGTGCTGTAGTCCTTGATGCTGGCCGTGTCCGAAGGGTTGGTGCGCGAGTAGTAGTTGCCGTAGCTGAGCGGGCGCAGCTGCAGATTATGGTTGCCCCGCAGGTTGAAGCGGCGCTGCATGGACAGCTCGTAATTCACCATCTGAGAACCGATGGCGTCCGGCATGATCCGCTCGAAAGCGCACAGCCCCAGCACGGGGATGTAGGTTTCGCAGCTTCGGTAGCCGTTGGCCTGGTTGATGTTGTCGTTGTAGCCCCAGCCTACTGCTGCGGTGCCATGCCAGCCGGCACGGATGTCCAGCGCCTGGTGGTATTGCTGCACCATCGCCTGGGCATCGGGCGGCAGACCGGCTTCGAGCGCGCGGGCAAAACCTGTCTGTGCCCGCTTGTCCTGGCTGTCCTCGAACCACAGCCGCGCCAGTTCGAGGCGGATGCGGGCGTCGCCGGGTTCCAGCGCGCTGGCGTCCTGCATGCGGCGCACGGCGGTGGGGTAATCGCCCCGGAAGCGCGCCAGCAGGCTGTCGGCCATCGCCACCAGGGCCGGGCGGTGCCCCCGCAGCAGGCGATAGCGTGAGACGAAATCCGGCAGATGCGACCATTGCCCGGTGTTGATGGCCACGTAAATGGCCGGCTCCAGTTCCTCCAGCGTGTTGCCGACTTCGTACACCTTGCCTTCGTACAGCAGTGAGCCCGGCGGCGCGGCCAGCGCCTCCTCGGCCTGCGCCTTCTGCCCGAGCGCGCGCTGAGTCTGGTCCAGCAGAAAACGGGTGTCGTCGTCATCCGCCCAGGCGGCGGGCAGCACGAAAGCAGCCGCCAGGGCGAACCCCAGGGCCTTGAAGCGATGGAACATCGGATTTTCCCGGCGAGGATGGAAGGAATAGAATGGAGGCCGGCGAACCGGCCTCCAAAGGTGCTACCCGTGCCAAACGATGCCCGGATGAGGATTCACCCGGAATCGCCCGTCTGACGCTCTCCACTGGTGGCCGCCAGTGGAGAGTGGTCAGGCATCAAGGCGTGATGGTGCCGCTGACCTTGCTGCCGCCGAAGGCGGCGTTAGGCAGCGTGCCATTGGTATACATACCTGCCAAGGCTTCAGCGCCATTGTAGAAGCGGCCTTCAATGGTGCTGCCGTTGCTGAAGGTACCGTTGCTGTTGATGGTCGTGCCAGCGAAGCTGATGGTGTGGGTTACACCGCCCACCACTCGACTGATGCTGTTGTTGCTGGAACCTGCACCAATAGTGCCTGAACCACTTGTGTAAGAAACATCCAGTTTCCCTTTGTACAGGTTCAGATTAACCGGAAGGCCGCCTGGCAGCGTATTGCCACTGGCATCAGTGCCTGTCTGACTAATACCAATTACAGCATAAGTGGCGTTGATTGCTGTGGGCATGCTGGCGCTAGTGACCGCATTGTCACCCACATACCAGACGGTACGCTGAGCGCTGGTCATATTCAGATTGGTGCTGTCGTCGGGCGGCGTTCCCGTTGCTCTTGGGGTCCATTCGCCAAAATACACTCCTTGCCCAATCGAAAGTGGAACGACAGGGTTTGCGCCCGCGCCAACGCTGTTTTGGCCGACCTGTCCAATCACCAGGCCGCCAAATTGTGGTGCAAACGACAGGGTGGTGATCTGGCGCACGCTGTTGATGGCAAAGTTGGCGTACTGGTTGTTGGCGGTGCCATTGACCGATTCGGTGTCTTTCCATACCTGAGCGATCTTGGTCGAACCGACCAGACCCATGTCAGAAAGCGTCATGATCCCGCCATTGCCATGATTGGTAATGGCAGTGTTCGAGCCTTTAATGGGGCCCTTGGCCAGATCGATGTAGCCGAACGAGCTGTTTGCCAGTCGCAGGCCAGAATTTCCGCCGCCAAACATGAAGTGGTTCGACGAACCCGTGGCCACCAAGGTCTTGCCAGAAGTGGTGTCGGAGCTGTTGCCTTGGACATTAGGTGACGCAGCAAATGATGCACTGCTACTCACTGCGGCGATGATGGCCGAAGCCAGAACATATTTTTTCATTTCTACATCCTCATATCGAGATTGACGAAAACTGGTTTTTAAGAAAAACCAGCAAAAATCAGAAGCTGATCTTCATGCCTGCCGTTACCGTGCGTCCTGGTCCCGGTAGCAGCACCTTGGACATCGGATCCAGATAATATTCATTAGTCAGGTTGGTGATGCCCAGATTCAAGGAAACATGCTTATTCACGTTGAAGTTGGCGTAGAAATCATGCAGCAACACCGAGCGCCAGTGGAATGTATCTACTCCACCTCGGAACCACACATCTCTTGGCAGCAAATAATCCGGACCTGCTTCCGAGGCCAGGAGGCGATCCAATTGCTTGTTCTCTGCCCCGGCGTGGTAAACGCTGCGCCAGCCCAATTCAAGCCGCCCATTCAATAAGCGGGTGCCCAGCAGCAGATCGATGCTGTATTTTGGCTGCAGGCTGCTGCCGCTATAGGTTCCAGGAAAGCCCCCGGTCATGCAGTGCGGAATCCGGTTGTAGAACGGATCGAGTTCGGAGGCGTAGTCTTTGTCGCAAAGCTTCTGCTTGAGCCTGTAGGTCGCACCCAGGCTGCCAAAATAGCGTCCGCTATCGAAGCGAGACTGCAGTTCCACGCCACTGGTTTTCTTCTTGTCGTACTGAATGAGATCGTACAATCTGGCCCGCTCGATAAAATCCCTGATCTCGGTGTCATAGTAGCTCACACGCACATCCGCAAAACCCAGGCTGGGGAAGAACTGCGTCAGGTCATGGGCATAACCCACTTCCCAATTGGTGCTGCGCTCGGGTTTGCTGGCTCCTGCTGCCAAGGAGCCCTGGAGGCCGTTGCCGTCAACAATGGCGCTGCTGGTCAGTTCGTTGATATTGGGGAAACGGGTGGTTTGCGCATAACGGACGAAGGCGGTGCCAAATGGACCGACTTTGGCGGTAGCGGTAAAGACGGGGCTGAAGGCGCTGCCCGATTGTTCCTGCGGCATTTCCCAGGCCTTGCCTGAATCCAGCAGTTCATATCTCGTTCTGATCTCTCCTCCCTTGGCCCTGCTTACAGTGTTGCCTGGGTTGTATGGATCATCCACCATTTCACTGGCATCCAGTTCGCCATTGGCAAAGGGGTTCTGCGATGAATCGAACTTGCCGTCTTTGTTGGGCAGCAGCGCGGTTTTTATCCAGTAGCTACCCCAGTCGTCGGTTGCAAATTGGCTGTCTCTAGCTGGAGAGTGTATATAGCCGCCACTCACAAACAAGTTTGCAATTCCAATTTCCGCCGCCGTCTCTCCTAGGTATTCGATTTGATCGGTATTGCCAAAGGGATTTGCACGGCGCTCAGACAGAAAATTCAACAAGTTCTGGGCCGCCATTCTAAACGCAGGATTTTCTGTAGGGAATCTGCTGGTGGTATAAGGAGTTGGGCCGTCTGTTGCAAAACTCCGAAATGTCCATTCCTTGAAGTTGCTTGGGTCGTTCATGTCGGTCGCAATCGACGCTGCTGTCGCTTCCGCTCTCAGGCGGATAAGCTCGGCCTTGTCCTCAGGAGTCATCAGTTCCAAATATTGCAATTCCAGTCCGGTGGCACGTCGGGTTGCTTTATGAAACTCGGATCGCTGACGGCGCAGCTTGGCCAGGCCGGTATCCTTGCCGCTATAGCGCAGATAGCGTGTTCCAGCCGTCAGGGTCAGCCAGTCGTTTGCCTGCCAGGCCAGATTCATCATGGCCGAATATTCCTTGCGTTCGCCTGAGCGCGGGCCGAGACGGTCAGTCTGAATATTCAGCAGCGAGCCGTCGGGTGCCAGGCCGTTGGTAACGCTCTTGCTCAGTTCTACCCGATCATCCAGCTTTTCTTTCTGATAGCTGCCAGCCAGGGTGAGTTGCAGCGTGCTTGAAAGACGCATCAAGTTACTGAAGTCAAAGCCTGTGCGATCATGGCTGGTCCACTGCCGACCATTGGCGACAATGGTGCCGTCATGGTCCGGCTCCGGGTTGTACCATGGCATGCCTGGGACAAAAGGCATGCCCAGGCTTTCGTACATCTCTTTAATGAGCCTCCAGCTCTGCATGGCAGTCTGCGTCTGCTCGTCCATGTCGATGGCGTACGGGCTGGATCCTGTCTGGTAGCGGATTCCTTCTGCTTTCGTATGCCACAGGCTGGTTTCCAGATTCAGCCAGTTGGAACCTTCGGGCTTGATGTCGTAACTTAGCTTGTAGCTATCCAGTCTTAGTTTGGAATGCGGGTTCTCATAAACCACCGTTTCCTGCGACCGATCACGGTCGGGCTCACGCAGATCGATATCCTCCAGATACCCCCATGTCAGGATGGAGGAGCCTGGAGTTGTTTCACCAAAAGTGGTGTCGGTGCGCATGAACTGCAAACCGATTCTTTGTTGATCGGGCAGGTACCAGTTGTTTTTTATCAGTGTGGTGCCGGTTTCACTGGCAGTGCTGAATACTTCGCTGCCCGCCCCGTATAACTTGGCCAAGTTTGGCGTGTACACCTTGGTGCTTCGGGTATCGTATGGATCGTGGCCCAAGTATCGGTCTACATTGTTCTTGCCGGCGTAATAGTTCCCCGAAGTGCGTTCGCTGCGCGACAGCAGAATGTCCATGAAATCGTTGCGCGCAGCAATGGTGAGCATTTCAGCATGATCATCGAGGTTGAAATTTCCATTATTCTGAGTGCGTGGTTGCTTGAGATATGGGCTGACGACTACACCGTTGAGTTGTGCGCCGGATAAGTCGCGATAGTCCTGGCCATATAGGGAGGTGGCGTCATAGCGTGGGTTTTTGGTATTGCTGGAAGCCCTCAGGTTGGCTTCGATACCCCAGCTCTCACCATCGGCGATGATGTCGCTGGCTTCGATGGTGCGGATATTCACCGCTCCGCCCACACCGCTCTTGATGCCCCTGCTCAGCGACGGACCTTTTTCCACTTCGATGCTGCGAAACAGCGCCGGGTCGGCATAGCTCCGGTTGCCGACGCCGAATGCGTGCAGCCAGACGTTGGTGGATTGCTCGGTACCGTCGATGGTCAGCGGCGTGCGCCCTTCGCCGGTAATGCCGCGGATATTGGGGGTGATGGCTTGGCTGCTGCGGGTGTCCATGCTGTACACACCGTTCATGCCCTTGAATACGTCACCGGGGTTGGTGGCCTGAAAACGCTGCAATTGCTCGCGGTCCTGGTAAATGCTGGTGGTGTTTTCGTGGTAGACCTTGTCATGCCCGACCTCGTCCTTGGTCCGTTCGGCGGTGACGGTCACCGTTTCCAGATGTGCCACTGCATTTGCCGGAGGCGCTGCCCGCGACAGCGTGACGTTGGCACCGGTGCGGCGAAACTGGATGCCCGTACCTGCCAACAGGCGCTGCAGCGCCTCGTCGGGTGAAAGCGAGCCGCTGATTGCCGGTGCGTCGTAGCCCGCCACGGTTTCCTGCGAGAAGAACAGTTGCAGTCCGGCCTGCTTGCCCAGTTGCAGCAGTGCCTGCCCCAGCGGTTGGGGGGAAATGGCGATGGAGATCGGCGTCTCCTGCGCCCATGAACTCGCCGGGAGTGAGCCGGCGACGATGGCGATCGAAAACGCCAGGGGGGTCATGCACAGCCGGAAGGCGGGCGAGCAACTGCGGCGTGTGTCGGCGGGCGTTTTTTTCCTGCTCATGTTCTCGTGGTGTCGTAGATAGGAAGATGGAAAGGCCGGTCCGTGCTGCCTGTACGGGCGATATGTGCGGACTGGTGCTTGTTGAGCGGCGCTGCGAGAGAGCCGCTCTTCCTATAGACGGATGAAGAGCAGGATTTCCGGAATGAGAATGCGAACTATTTTTGTTTTTTCTTGCGGATCAAGGGCTTGCAAGGCTTGAACAGGGGCTGCCGCCCTAGCGTCAGCGCGGCAGGATGCGCATCCGGCCGTCCGCTTGCCGGTGCACGCTGACCGGGGCGAAGTCGGGCAGCATGTCGAGCATCGTTTCCGGCTTGCTGGCGCGGAAGATGCCCGAGATGCGGTGGCTGCGAAGGGCTGCATCGTCCAGGAGGACGGGCTGTGGCAGGTAGCGATTGAGTTCTTCCAGCGCCAGCGCGAGCGGGGTGTCGTCGAACACGATGTCGCCGCGCTGCCAGGCGGCGATGTTGGCGATGGCGACGGTACGGACGGCTTCCAGTGGCGCGTCGGGGTAGGCGCTCACCTTCTGGCCTGCGGTCAGATGGTGGGCCTGCCGGTTCCACCAGTGGCCGCTGGATACTTTGACCGAGCCGGATTCCACTGCGACCTGTACCGCCGAATCGGTGCGCGATACGTTGAAGCGCGTGCCGGTGACGGTGATTTCGGCGAAGCCCGCATCGATGACGAAGGGGCGCCGTGTGTCGTGCGCGACGGAGAAGAAGATTTCGCCGTGCTGGAGCTCGATGGCCCGCCTGCCTTCGTAGAAGCGTGCAACCGCAAGGGTGCCGGTGTTGGCGTGGAGGATGGAGCCGTCCGGCAGGACCAGTTGCCGCTGCTCTCCGCGCATGGTCTGCAGGCGCTGCGTATCGAGCGGTGCGTCGAACACGCCTTGCCGATACAGCACGCCCATGGCCGCCACGCTGCAACAGGCGCCCACGAGCCCGAAGGCGAAAGCGCGCCGCGATGGACGTGAAGGCTGTCGTCGTGTGGCCGGGCGTTCGTCCTGTTCCAGGATCGTGCGCACCGCCTCGGGCGACAGCAGGCGGGCCGCGTCGGAGATGCGACAGACCTTGCGGTACTGCCGGTCGTGTTCCGGGCTGGCCTGCCGCCATTGCTCGAATGCGTGAAAATCGGCATCGCTCGCCCTGCCGGAATGCAGGCGGACGTACCAGTCCGCGGCGTCATCACAGGAAGCGGAGGATTCGGGAGGCGAGTCTGAGGTCATTGCCTGCGTGGAAGGGCGGGTTGCGGTTGGGTGGAAAGATTCGGCGATGTGTGATGCGATGATGGCGCCCTTCACATCCGGTAGACGGATGACTGCAGGAAAGGTCGGAACGGGAGCATCAGGCGTAGTGTTGCAAACGGTTGCCGAGGTGGCGAACCGTCCGGGTCATGTGCTTTTCCACCATGTCGGTGGAGATGCCGAGCTTCTGCGAGATTTCGGTATGCGTGCAGCCTTCGATGCGGTGGTGGATGTAGACCTGGCGGCAGACCAGCGGCAGTTCTTCCAGTGCCGTCTGAAGGTCGGCGAGCAGCTTGCGGGCGTGCGCTTCGGCTTCGGGGCCCGGCATGTCGGATGCGGTCTGGTCGTCGAGTTCATCGAGGGGAATGCTGGGGAAGGCAGTCTGGTGGCGGTGTGCGTCGATCTTGCGGTTGCGCACGCTGCGCTTCAGATAGGCGACCGGATTGGCCACTTTGGACACACCGGCTTCGAGCATGCGCAGCGCGGCATCCTGAAGGGCATCCAGGGCGTCGTCATCGGTGTCCGGCCTGCGCCGCCAACCGCCGATGAGCTCGCAGTAATTTGCAAGCCAGCCTTTCTTGGACAGAGGGCGATGGGTCATGGCAGGCGTTTCGACTGAGCGATGCTCTAATGAAATGAGACCTATTACTATTGATGCGCGGCGCGATTCTATACTTGATGCCGATCAAACCCCAAAGAAAGTACAAAGCCGTTCCTGATCATGTGTTCAGAAACGGCTTGATTGCAGCGTCACCAGCCGCGAGCGCGGCTGGGCCCGGCCTCAGAACGGCAGTGCCAGCCCCGGCCACACGCCTTCGATGGCGCGGCGGAAGTCGGCCTGGATGCGCGCCAGCGCTTCGGCGCTGTCGGCCTCGAAGCGCAGCACGACCACCGGCGTGGTGTTGGACGGCCGCGCCAGGCCGAAGCCGTCGGCGTATTCGACGCGCACGCCGTCGAGGGTGATGACTTCCTGGGCGTCGTCGAAGCGGGCGGCTTCCTTCAGCCGCTTCACCAGCTCGAAGGGTTCGCCCTCGTTCATCTTCAGGTTCAGTTCGGGGGTGCTGATCGAGTCCGGCAGCGCCTTCAGCGCGGCGTTGGCGTCGGCGCGGGCGGACAGGATCTCGAGCAGGCGGGCGCCGGAATAGAGGCCGTCGTCGAAGCCGAACCAGCGCTCCTTGAAGAACATGTGGCCGCTCATCTCGCCGGCCAGCGGCGCGCCGGTTTCCTTGAGCTTGGCTTTCACCAGGGCGTGGCCGGTGTTCCACATCGTCGGCTTGCCGCCGCGCTCGCGGATCCAGGGGGCGAGCTTGCGGGTGCATTTGACGTCGAAGATGATCTCGCCGCCGGGCACGCGGCTCAGCACGTCCTCGGCGAACAGCATCAACTGGCGGTCGGGGTAGATGATTTCGCCGTCCTTGGTCACCACGCCGAGGCGGTCGCCGTCGCCGTCGAAGGCGAAGCCGAGTTCGGCGTCGGTGTCGCGCAGCGCGCGGATCACGTCCTGCAGGTTCTCCGGCTTGGACGGGTCGGGGTGGTGGTTGGGGAAGCTGCCGTCGACCTCGCAGAACAGTTCGACCAGCTCGCAGCCGAGGCGGCGGAACAGCGCCGGTGCGATGTTGCCGGCGACGCCGTTGCCGCAGTCGATGACGATCTTCATCGGCCGCGCCAGCTTCACGTCGCCGACGATGCGTTCGACATAGGCTTCGGTCACGTCCGCGGTGCGCAGTGCGCCGGGCGCGGCGGCGCGGACGAGGTCGTCGTCGGCGATGCGGGTGCGCAGGGCCTGGATCATGTCGCCGTACAGGGTCTGGCCGCCGAGCACCATCTTCAGGCCGTTGTAGTCGGGCGGGTTGTGGCTGCCGGTGACCGAGACGCAGGAATCGCAGCCGAGGTGGTGGGCGGCGAAGTAGGTCAGCGGCGTCGGCACGCAGCCGATGTCGATGACGTCCACGCCGGCGGCGCGGATGCCGTCGGCCAGGGCGCCGGCCAGCGCCGGGCCGGACAGGCGGCCGTCGCGGCCGACGGCGATGGCCTGCTGGCCGCGGGCGACGGCTTCGGAACCGAGCGCATGGCCGATGGCGCGTACCGCGTCCGGCGTCAGCACGGTGTCGACGATGCCGCGGATGTCATAGGCCTTGAAGATTTCGGGGGCGGGCAGGGCGTGGCGGTTCGAGGTCATGGATGAGGCTGCGTGGATTGGACGAAAGCCGGCATTGTATGCCGTGTGGGCTTGCCGGTCAGGCGGCGCCGTCGAGGCAGGATGTTTCAGGGTGCGTGCGAAATCCTCGGCGTGGCCGGAAAAGAACAGGGGGCGGATACCTGGCGGTATCGGCCCCCTCGTCGTCCTCGGCGCCGTGCGGCCGGAACCGCGCGGCGGATGGGCTCAGTGATGGCCCTTGGGATGTTCGCCGGTGAAGATGTAGTGCGCGCTACAGTAGGGGCACACGGCTTCGCCGGTCTTCAGCACGTCGAGGAAGACGCGCGGGTGGCGGGCCCACAGCGGCGCGCCCGGCGGCGGGCAATGCAGCGGCAGGTCCTTGGCGGTGATGGCGACGGCCTGGGTCTTGTCGGTGTTCTCGACCATGGATGGGTCCTCTTGCGTGGAGATCAGACGTAAGCGAGCCAGCGCTCGTATTCCGGCGCGCGGCCATTGACGATGTCGAAGAAGCGGGCCTGCAGCTTGGTCGTGACCGGGCCGCGCTTGCCTTCGCCGATGATGCGGTCGTCGAGCTCGCGGATCGGCGTGACTTCGGCCGCGGTGCCGGTGAAGAAGGCTTCGTCGGCGAGGTAGACGTCGTCGCGGGTCAGGCGCTTGGAGCTGAACTCGTAGCCGAATTCGCGCGCGACGGTGATGATCGAGTCGCGGGTGATGCCGGTCAGCGCCGAGGCGATCTCGGGTTCGTAGATCTTGCCGTCCTTGACGATGAACAGGTTCTCGCCCGCGCCTTCGGCGACGAAGCCCTGGTTGTCCAGCAGCAGCGCCTCGTCGTAGCCCATCTTGGTGACTTCGAGGTTGGCGAGAATGGAGTTGGGGTAGGTGCCGGCGAGCTTGGCGCGCGGCATCGTCGAGTTGACGTGGTGGCGGGTGTAGGACGAGGTCTTGACGCGGATGCCCTTCTCCAGGCCGTCCTCGCCGAGGTAGGCGCCCCACGGCCAGGCGGCGATGGCGACGTGCACGGTCGAGCCGCGGGTGGAGATGCCCATCTTTTCCGAGCCGTAGAAGGCCAGCGGGCGCAGGTAGCAGGATTCGAGCTTGTTGGCGCGCACGACCTCCTTCTGCGCTTCCATGAGTTCATCCTTGGAGTAGGGGATGTCCATCATGTAGATCTTGGCGGAATTGATCAGGCGCTGGGTGTGCTCGGCGAGGCGGAAGATGGCCGTGCCCTTGGCGGTGTTGTATGCGCGGACACCTTCGAAGACGGCCAGACCGTAGTGCAGGGAATGGGTCAGCACGTGCGTGGTCGCTTCGCGCCACGGAACGAGCTTGCCGTCTTGCCAGATGAAACCGTCGCGATCAGCCATGGACATGATTGGGTTCTCCACCTCAGGAAAGTTGATTCGGCAGCCCGCGTCCGGCGGGCGGAACCCGTGGATTCTAGCGCAAAGGCAGGGCCTGCGAACGCCACTTTATGCGGGTGAAAGCCTTGCGGCGGTGGGGAAAGCTGCCGGCGCGCGCTAGAATGCCGGCCTGTCGTCGAAGGAGCTGGCCTTGATCGATCGCGAGTGGAAACCCAATGTCACCGTCGCCGCCGTCATCGAGCGGGACGGCCGCTTTCTGCTGGTCGAGGAACATACGCCCGACGGACTGCGTTTCAACCAGCCCGCGGGCCATCTGGAGCGCGGCGAATCGCTGCTGGAGGCGGTGGCGCGCGAGGCGCTGGAAGAGACCGCGCACCGTTTCGTGCCCGAGTACCTGGTCGGCATCTACCAATGGACGCGGCCGCAGGGCGATGTCACCTATCTGCGCTTCGCCTACGGCGGCCGGCTGGAGGGCGAGGAGGCCGGGCGCAGCCTCGACGACGGCATCGTGCGCGCGGTGTGGATGACGATCGACGAGGTGCGCGCCACCGCCGGCCGCCATCGCAGCCCGCTGCTCCTGCAGTGCATCGAGGACTGGCTGGCGGGGCAGCGCCACCCGCTGTCCTTGCTGCGGCACTACTGATCCGGCGGAGCATGCACGGCATCTGCCTGGCGATCCTGCTGGCTGTCGCGGGCCTGGTGCAGGCCGCGACGGGCGCGCAGGCAGCGGACGCGGAAGTCGGCATCTGCTACGGCTACGGCTGTGCGCGCGAGGGTGTGGCGCGCTACGGCGCGGCCGAGCTGGCGAATCTGGCCGCGCGGCTGGACATGGCGCGGAGCGCGGCGGAGGAGCGCGCCCTGCTCGGCGAGGCGGTGGGCCGGCTGTATCGCGTGGCCGGCCGGCAGTTGCCGGTGGGCGCGGATCGCGGCGGCAATTATCTCGATGGCGGCGTCGAAGGCCGCATGGACTGCATCGATCATTCGACTTCGACGACCCGCCTGCTGAAGCTGCTGGAGTCGCGCGCTGCGCTGCGCTTTCACCGGGTGCTCGAGCCCGAGCGGCGCTCCTGGCTGATCTTCCAGCATTTCAGTGCGGTGATCGAGGAACTGACACCGGCGGAGCGCATCGAGCGGCTGCCGCCGGGTTCGGCGCTGGCGCGCTGCAACTGCACGGAAGATGGGATGATCGTCGAAGGCCCGGACGGTGCCGAAGCGCCCAGTCCGGGCGAACGTTATGCGGTCGACAGCTGGTTCGTCGACAATGGCGAGCCGGCGGTGGTGCTGCCGCTTGCCGAATGGCTCAATGGAGGTGGACCGAATGTCCAGTAAGCAGGATGGAAACGGCATGAAAGTGGTCGTCGGCATGTCCGGCGGCGTGGATTCGTCGGTGACGGCGCTGTTGCTTAAGCAGCAGGGCTACGAGGTGACCGGCCTGTTCATGAAGAACTGGGAGGACGACGACGATTCCGACTACTGTTCGACGCGGCAGGATCTCGTCGATGTGGCTTCGGTCTGCGACGTGATCGGCATCGATCTGGAAGTCGTCAACTTCAGCGCCGAATACAAGGACCGGGTGTTCGCCGACTTCCTGCGCGAATACGAGGCCGGGCGCACGCCGAATCCGGACGTGCTGTGCAACTCCGAGATCAAGTTCCGCTGCTTCCTCGACCACGCCATGCAGCTGGGCGCCGAGCGCATCGCCACCGGCCACTATGCCCAGGTGCGCGAATGGAACAACGACGGCCGCAGGGAATACCAGTTGCTGAAGGCCGAGGACGGCACCAAGGACCAGAGCTATTTCCTCTATCGCCTGAACCAGCAGCAACTGGCGAGGACCCTGTTCCCGCTCGGCACCCTGTACAAGCGCGAAGTGCGCCGCATCGCCGAGCAGGCGGGTCTGCACGTCGCCGCCAAGAAGGACTCGACCGGCATCTGCTTCATCGGCGAGCGGCCCTTCCGCGAGTTCCTGATGCGCTACCTGCCGACACAGCCGGGCGAGATCCGCTCGCTCGACGACGAGCGCGTGCTGGGCGAGCACCAGGGCCTGATGTACCACACCATCGGCCAGCGCAAGGGGCTGCACATCGGCGGCATCAAGGGCAACCAGGACGAGGCCGGCGAGCACGAGGCCTGGTACGTGGCGAAGAAGGACGTGAAGGCCAACGTGCTGTACGTGGTGCAGGGGCATGAGCACCCGGCGCTGCTGCGCGACCGCCTGGTGGCGACCGATCTCAACTGGATCGCCGGCCGCGATCCGCACACCAACTGGGTGTATACCGCCAAGCCGCGCTACCGTACGCCCGACATGCCGTGCGAGATCGACCGCATCGCCGACGGGCGCGCCGAGATCGCCTTCGCCCAGCCGCAGTGGGCGCTGACGCCGGGACAGAGCGTGGTGGTCTACGAATCCAAGGTCTGTCTCGGCGGCGGCATCATCGTCTGACGCCGGCTGCGCTCAACAGGACATCGGCCCGGCCAGCCGCGGCCGGCCCCGCTGGTGCGCCCTTGCGGCGAAGGCTTCGCAGCGTTCGATGAATTCGCGTGTGCTCTTGGGCATCGGCACGCGCGCGCGGGTGATGTAGGTGACGAGGTCGCGGCCTTGCAGCAGCAGGCCGTGTCCGTCGGTGGCCAGTTGCCGCTCGGCAGCGCTGATACCGTGCGACAGCCGTGGTGCGAAGGCGGCGAGTTCTTCGGAGGCGACGACGAAATCCGCCCACACATCGAAGATGTCCGGATCGGTGCGAAGCGTCTCGCACTTGATCTTCGCCGCTTCCGCAAAGCGGGCGATCGCGGGCTGGATGCCTTCGTACAGCGGCGTGGCCGAAAGAGTGGCCGTCATCGTCTCGGCCAGGCGATCGATGTCGCGCAGCGTTTGCGCGATCTTGATGACGCGGCTGTCGTAGAAGGCTTCGACCGGAATCGAGAAGGCGCGGAAAGGCTCGCCCCACAGTTCGTCGATGCCTTCCTCGCCGCTGCGATGCAGCACCAGCTTGCCCAGGCTCAGCGCCTCCTGCAGGCAGAAGCCGCATTCGCGCATCAGCGCGTTGTCGGTCTCGATCTCGATGCCCAACTCCTGCAGCTCGACCAGTTTGGTAAAGATGTCGGTGGCGCGGTTGAACAGCGCGCCGGCGAGCATCGCGCCCTTGACCCGCTTGCGCGCCGGGTCCTGCTCGGCTTCATAGGCCCTGCGGGCATCGTTCAGGCGCTTGCCGGGGATGTTGATGCCGTGCTCGACGTGGTTGAACAGCCTGCGCGTCAGCGCCTGGATGAGCTGCTTCTTGGCCTTCAGTGAATTGGCGGGCGGATCGTAGACCTTGATCCAGTAGCCGTCACAGAAGATGCGGCGGACACCGTCGATGAGGGCGATGGTGCCGTTTTCGGTAGGAGCGCTCATGACCAGCCCGGCCTTTTGGCTTGCGAATGGAAAAACACGGCCTGCCGGGACGGGGTGCCGTCCGGGCAGGATGCGCAGTCTTGCGCAATGTGCTGCAAAGCACAAGCCTTGCCGCCGTGCGATGTGCTCGAACAGGGCGGTGGACCGGTCCGGACAGGCGTCAGATGAGGTCGGCCGGGATGACCGCGCGCAGCACGGTCTGGGTCTCGTTTTCGCGCACGCGGTTGGTGAACCACCACAGTGCGCCTTTCTTGATCGTCCAGTCGGCTTCCTGGCCCGACAGCAGCAAGGCGGCGAGGCGGCCGAGCGCAGGCTGGTGGCCGACGACCAGGGCGGCGCCGCTGGAGTCCGGCCAGCCGGTGGCGGCGAGGATGTCGGCGACGTTGCCGTCCGGCCCGAGGCCGTTGACGATCTCGAAGTCGTCGGCAAAGGCGCTGGCGGTCTGGCGGGTGCGTACGGTCGGGCTCACCAGTACGCGCATGCGCTTGGGGTGGTTCTTTGCCAGCCATGCCGCCATGCGGCGGGCCTGCTTGTGGCCGCGCTGGGTCAGCTCTCGCGTGTGGTCGGGCGTGCCGTCGGCCGCTTCGGCGTGGCGCCAGAGCAGGAGGTCCATTTGCTTCTCCATCGGATCGGGGGCCTGCATGATGTCCTCGTTCTGTTGCAGGCCGATGACACGGTCCGGCGTCCCGGCGGCCTGGCGGCACATCGTTTCGGCGGCTTCGCGATCCGGCAGGCCGTCTGCGCCGCCTACCACGGCGTCTTGCCCCGCAGCACGGGCTCGACGGCATGCAGCACGCCGCGCCGCAAGCCGGCGTAATGCGGCGCATGCCAGCCCAGCACGAAGGCGACGGCGGCCTGCAGCGGAGCGTCGGCCGCGGCCCAGCCGAGCAGGCGCATGCGGGCGATGTCGACGTCCTGCAGGAAACCCAGTGTGCCCAGTGCTTCGACCAGGTTTGCACGGTAGCGTGCGACCGCCTTGGCGGGGAACAGGGGGGCGAAGAACTCGATCCCGTAGCGCAGTTGCTTGAGGCCGATGCGCAGCATGTGCAGCTGGGTGGGTTCGAGCGTCGATGCTGCTTCGAACTGGCGGCGTGCCCGCTTGCGCAGGCGCGCCAGGCGCAGGCGGACGAAGGTTCGCAGGTCGGCGGCGTCGACCAGGTTGTTGCCCTGCAGGCGCAGCAGTTCGGCGCTGAGTTCGAGCAGCAGGCGGCCCTGTGTGGCCATGTCGAGCGCCTGTTCCGCAGTTTGGTAGGCCGTGTCGCGGGCCTGGGCGGCGGTCTGCAGCAGGCTGGCCATCGATGCCTCGTCGGCCAGGCCTTCCGGCGTGACCGGTGCGAGCAGTTCGCCGTGGAGGACGTCGAGGTCGCGCGCATCGCCGAAGCGCCTGGCATTTTCGCGCAGGCGGGCGTTCCACTGGCCGGCGAATTCGGCCGGCAGGGCCGGAGCGAACAGCTTCAGCAGCGCGCGCAAGCGGCGCTGGGCGACACGGAGCTGGTGGATGAAGTCGGCGTGGGCGGTGTCCGCAGCGCCGGCCGCGGCGACATCCGGCAGCAGGGCCGCGGCATTGGCCTGCCATTGGCGCACGCAGCCGAAAGCCAGGCGGCGGAAGGCGTCCACCACGTTGTCGCCGGGCTGGAGGTCGGAAGCCTCGGCCCGTGCCGCGCCGAGTGGGGTGCCGAGGAACAGGCGGTAGCCGCGCTCGGCCTTGGAAACGTCGGCGGGCATCAGCGGCAGGGTCTGCGCCAGTTCGCAGGCCAGCGCGAACAGGTCGTCGGCCTGGCCGCGTTCCAGTTCTAGCTCCAGTTCGCAGATCGGCGCCTGGCGCTGGATGCCTGCGGGCGTGGTCACGAGAACTTCGCCGGTGTCGATCATCAACAGGATGCTGGTGCCTTCGCGCGGGCTCAGGCGGCGCGTCTCGCGGCGGAAGCGAGTGGTGAACACCGGCACCAGCGCGCCGGCATGGCGGTTCAGCAGTTTCGCGGCGTCCGGAGCATCGACCTGCGAGAAGTCGAAGCTGCCCGAGTAGGGCTGCTCCCATTCGGGGCGCTGCGACAGGCCGCCGCTCGACACCGCGGCGCATTTCACCGTCTGCAGCCAGTTGCGGCCCTGGCGGCGGGTACGCACGGCGACCTTGTGCGCCTTGAGCTGCAGCCGCGGGGTGTCGTAGTAGGTGTTGTCCAGGGTCACGGTGTTGCCGAGCTTCTCCGCGCCGGCGACCAGCGGATGGCGGCGCAGCGCGGCGAGGGCGCGCTTCGGCAAGGCAAGTTTCAGCTCGATTTCCTGGCTCATGGTGCTTTGTTCGGATGCAGACGTCCGGATTCTAGTCATCCGCCCGGAGGGCGTCATGCATGCTTCGATGACGTTTATGTTTCAAGTCGTTCGTCATTCACCGAAGACGTGCCGCCACAGCGTGACCACTGGCGTGCGCGCGGCCTCGGCCTCGCCGGGCGGAACGCGCGAGGGCAGTTCGTTGAGCCGCTGGCGATGCTGCAGGCGGCGCAGTTCGCGGTAGCTGTCGGCGCAGGCGGCGGCGAGTTCGGCCGGGATCAGGCCGAGCTCGCCGGCGATGCGCAGCAGCGCGATGTTGCCGAGGTTGCCGGTGAGCCGGGGGTGGGCATGGGAATGGCCCAGCACCAGGTACTGGATCAGGAATTCGACGTCGATCAGGCCGCCGCGGTCGTGCTTGAGGTCGAAGCGTTCGGGGTCCTTGCCGGCGTGGGCGTCGCGCATCTTGTGGCGCATCGCCAGCACTTCGGCGCGCAGCGTGTCGAGTTCGCGCGGCAGGCGCAGCACTTCGTCGCGGATGCGCTCGAAGGTTTCGCCGATGCGGCGGTCGCCGGCGGAGAAGCGGGCACGGGTCAGCGCCTGGTGTTCCCACACCCAGGCCGATTCGAGCTGGTACTTGCGGAAGGCTTCGAGCGACACCGCGATCATGCCGGACTCGCCGTTGGGGCGCAGGCGCAGGTCGGTTTCGAACAGCAGGCCCGCGGCGGTCCGGCTCGACAGCCAGGTGTTGGTGCGCTGGGCGAGCCGGGTGTAGACCTCGGCGGCTTCGAGCGCGTCGTCGTCGTAGAGGAAGACGATGTCGAGGTCGGAGGCGTAGCCCAGTTCCTTGCCGCCGAGCTTGCCGTAGCTGATGACGGCGAAGGCCGGCTGCTCGCGGTGGCGGATCTTGATCCGGCTCCAGCAGCGCGGCAGCGTCAGGTCGAGCATGATGTCGGCCAGTTCGGACAGGTGGTCGGCGAGCTTCTCCACCGTCAGCAGGCCGGCGATGTCCTGCGTCAGCAGGCGGAAGATCTGGGCGTGGTGCTGTTCGCGCATCACGTCCATCTGCCGCTCCATGTCGGGTTCCAGCGCTTCCAGTTCGGTATCCAGGCTGGTACGGAAGGCCTGCCAGTCCGGCGTCGCTTCCAGGCTGCGGGTGTCGAGCATTTCGTCGAGCAGGATGGGGTGGCGCGTCAGGTACTGCGCGGCCCAGCGCGACGCGCTCATCAGGTCGGCGACGCGGCGCAGTGCCTGCGGGTATTGTTGTAGCAGCGCGAGGTAGGCGCCGCGGCGGCCGATGGCTTCCATCAGGTCGAGGCAGCGGGCGAGCGTGTCGTCCGGCCCGGGGGTGGCCGCGGCCGCTTCGAGGATGCGCGGAATCAGCGCGTCGAAGCGGCTCTTGATGTTGTTCGGCAACTGGCGGTAGCGCGGGCTGGCGTGGATCGAGGCCAGGCGTTCGGCAGCTTCGCGCGGTCGGCGGTAGCCCAGCTCGCCCAGTTCCGGGACGACGCTGTCCACGTCCTCGGCGCCGGCCCAGGCGGCGTCCAGGCTGTGGTCCTCGTCGGAAGGATCGCCGAACACGCTGTCGAAATGCCGGCTGACCGCCGCGCGGTGGGCGTCGAGCGCCGTCAGCAGGGCCCCATGGTCGGCGAAGCCCATCGCCTGCGCGATCAGCGCCTGGTCGTCCTCGCTGGCGGGCAGGTCGTGGGTCTGGGCGTCGTCGAGGTATTGCAGGCGATGCTCCAGCCGGCGCAGGAAGACGTAGGCGGCCGTCAGCTCGGCCACCGCTTCGGCCGCCAGGATGCCGCGTTCGGCCAGTTGCGCCAGCACGCCCAGGGTCGGGCGGATCTGCAGCGCGGTGTCGCGGCCGCCGCGGATGAGTTGGAACACCTGGGCGATGAACTCGATCTCGCGGATGCCGCCGGGGCCGAGCTTGACGTTGTTGGCACGGTCGCGGCGGGCGACTTCGCGCCGGATCTGCGCGTGCAGCTCGCGCATGGCGTTGATGGCGCCGAAGTCGAGGTATTTGCGGAACACGAAGGGGCGGGCGATGTTGCTCAGCTCGGTCCAGCGCTCGCCCAGCATCACCCGCGCCTTGATCCAGGCGTAGCGTTCCCATTCGCGCCCCTGGGTGACGAAGTAGTTCTCCAGCATGTCGAAGCTGCAGACCAGCGGGCCCGAGTCGCCGTTGGGGCGCAGCCGCATGTCGACGCGGAACACCTGGCCGTGCTCGGTGATCTCGGCCAGCGCCTTGATCAACTGCTTGCCCAGGCGCTCGAAGAACTCGTAGTTGCTGATGACCTTGGTGCCGCCGGTGTCGCCGTCCTCGGGGTAGATGAAGATCAGGTCGATGTCCGAGGACACGTTCAGTTCGCGGCCGCCGAGCTTGCCCATGCCGATCACCAGCAGTTCCTGCTCCCAGCCGGTGGGCGACAGCGGCTGGCCGTAGCGTTCGACCAGCGCGGCGCGCAGTACGTCGTGGGCATGGCGCACGGCGACTTCGGCCAGCGCCGTCATGGTTTCGGTGACTTCGGCCAGCGGCGCGCCGCAGCACAGGTCGCGCACGATCAGGTGGCACAGCACCCAGATGCGGAGCTGGCGCAGGGTGGGGCGCAACGCGCTGTCGGGATCGCCGAAGACCGCTTCGCGGGCGGCGATGAAGGCCTCCATGCGGCGTGCGTCGATCGGGCCGCCGATGCTGGCTGCCAGCGCCTCGCCCAGCCAGGGCTGGCTGTCCAGCATGCGGCCGAGGTAGCGGGAGAAGCGGCGGGCATCGTGCACCGCCTGTGGCAGTGCCGGCAGGGCGTCGGGGGAGGCGGACATGGCGGTTCCGGTGCCTTGGTCTGATCGTTGATAGAATGTCGGCCCCGCGGCGAATGGCGCTGGCGGGCGCCGGCTGCGCGAGCATGCGTAGTGTATCCGGGCGCCGCCGTCTCCGTGCGTGCCGACGGGTGCCCGGGAGCGGGGCTGCGCGTGATCCTGCGTGCTGCGGCCGTCCGTTCTTCCCGAATTTCGGCTCGGCAAGCCGCTGCGATGCTGCATGAATCCGCTTTCCGAACCCCTTCCCGAATCGCCCGCGCCGGAGTCGCCTGCGGCGCGGCGCGCCCGGCGTTCGCGCGCGGTACTGGGCCGGATCGGCAAGGCGCTGGTATTGGGCTGGATCGTCGTCGCCAGCGCGATGCTGTTGCTGAGGCATGTGGTGCTGCCCGCGGTCGGCGAGTTCCACGACGAGATCGCCGGCATTGCCGGGCGTTCGCTCGGCCTGCCGGTGGCGATCGAGGCGATCGACGGCGACTGGGCCGGCTGGCGTCCGCGCCTGGTGTTGCAGCGTGTCACCTTGTCGGATGCCGAGGGTCGGCCGGCCCTGAATCTGCCCAGGGTGGACGCCACGCTCGCCTGGACTTCATTGCTGCGCAGACAGGCGCATTTCCACCGGCTGGAGATCACGGCGCCGGAGCTGAGGCTGCGGCGCGATGCGGATGGGCGGGTGTTCGTCGCCGGCCTGCCGGTGGCGGACGGCGATGCCGATGGCGGCGGGCTGGACTGGCTGCTGGCACAGCGCCAGATCGTGATCCACGATGCCGTGCTGCGCTGGGACGATCGCCTGCGGGCGGCGCCGGAGCTGGTGCTGGAAAACGTCGAGATCCGCCTCGACCAGCGCTTCGGCCAGCGCCGCTTCGCCCTGCGTGCCCAGCCGCCGCAGGCGCTGGCGTCGACGCTGGACGTGCGCGGCGAACTGCAGCGCCTCGATGCCGATGCGCCGCTGTCGCTGGCCTCGGCCGGGCGGCTCTACGTTTCGCTCGACCGCGCCGACCTGGGGGGCTGGCAGCCGTGGCTGGATTATCCGCTGCCGCTGCAGGGCAACGGCGGCGTGCGCGCGTGGCTGGAGTCGCGGCAGGAGGGGCGCTTCGCGCTGCCGAGCGGCCTGGGGTTCGGTCAGGCGGCCGGGCGCGGCTGGGCGGTGACGGCGGATCTGGCGCTGGACGGAGTGCGCACGCAACTCGGCAACGGCTTGCCCGAGCTGCTGCTGGAGCGCCTGGACGGGCGCCTGAGCGTCGAGCGCGTGGCCGACGAGTATCGCCTGAGCACGCAGGGCCTGGCGCTGCGTACCGCCGATGGGCCGGCGCTGCCGCCGACCGATCTCGAACTGCAGTTCAGGGGCGAGGAGTCCGGCCAACAGGGCGGGCGGCTGGCGGCCAACCGGCTCGATTTCGACACCCTGGTCCGTCTGGCTGCTTTCCTGCCGCTCGACGAGGCCGTGCGCGACCGGCTTGCCGCGCTCGCGCCGCAGGGCCGGCTGGAGGCCTTGAGCTGGCGCTGGGACGGGGCGCCGGCCGAGCCGCGGGCCTGGGCCGCGTCGGCACGCTTTGCCGGGCTGGGGCTGCTGGCGGGAGAAGGCATGCCGGGCCTCGGCGGCCTGAGCGGCATGTTCGACGGCGACGAGCAGGGCGGCCGCTACCGGCTCGACAGCCGCGACGCCCACCTCGATCTGCCGGAGGTGTTCGAGTCCGGGCGCCTGCAGTTCGATCTGCTGCGTGCCGAGGGTGGCTGGCAGCGGCGCAGCGGGCGGCTCGAGGTCACCCTCGACAGCGCCCAGTTCGACAACGCGGATGCGGCCGGCAGTGCTTCCGGCGTCTACCGGCCGCTGGCCGGCAGCGCGGGGGAGATCGACCTGCAGGCCCGGCTGACGCGCGCCGAGGGCCGTGCGGTGTGGCGCTATCTGCCGCGCGTGGTGGGGCAGGAAACGCATGACTGGGTGCGTGATGCGATCCGCCGCGCCGAGGTGCCGGAAGCCAGCTTGCGGCTGCGCGGCGCGCTCGACGATTTCCCGTTCCGCGATGGCAATGGCGAGTTTCGCGTCGCGATCCGGGTGGTCGATGGCGTGCTCGACTACGCCGAAGGCTGGCCGCCGATCGAAGGCATCTTCGGCGAAGTGCGCTTCATCGGCCCGGGAATGCGCATCGAGGCGCCGCGCGGCCGCATCTTCGGCGTGGCGCTGAGCGATGTCGTCGTCGACATGCCCGAGCTGGACACGGCGCTCTCGGATCTGATGACCATCACCGGCAAGGCCGCCGGATCGACTGCCGACTTCCTGCGTTTCGTCTCGCAGAGCCCGGTGTCGGCCCGCATCGGCGGCTTCACCGACGGCATGCGCGCCGAGGGCAGGGGGACGCTCGACCTGCGCCTGGAGATGCCGCTGGAGAACGTCGATGAGAGCAGGGTCGCCGGCGAGTACCGCTTCGGCGCCAACCGGCTGTGGCTGGTCGAAGGGCTGCCGGTGCTCGAAGGCGCGGCGGGCCGGCTGCGCTTCACCGAGGACAGCCTGTCGATGCCCGAAGGGCGGGCGCAGTTCCTCGGCGCGCCTGCCCGCATCACGGCGCGCACGCTGGACGACGGCACCGTCCGTTTCGATGCCGGCGGCGTGGCGAGCGCTGCGGCGCTGTCGGCTGCCTGGGAACTGCCCTTGCTGGCGCATCTGTCGGGCAGCACGGCGTGGAAGGCCCAGGTCGGTGTCAGCGCGGGCAGCGTGCATGTGGGCGTGGAGTCGGATCTGGCCGGACTGGCGTCGAGCCTGCCCGCGCCGCTGAACAAGAACGTGGGCGAAAGCTGGCCGCTGAACGTCCGCTTCAATGCGCCGGGCGGGGCCGCAGCCCGAAGCTTGAAGCTGGATCTGGCGGAGGAGAGCGGCATGCCGCTGCGGGCCGAGCTGCGCTGGCCGGCCGACGGCCCGATGCGCGGCGGTCTGGCGCTGAATGCCGCACCGACCGCCGCGCTGCGGCTGGCCGAGCGTGGCTTGCGGGTGGAAGGGCATTTCGATGCCCTCGATGCCGACGCCTGGCGCAGGACTTTCGACGCCGAAGCCGGCGGCGGTGATGGAACGGGGGCGCTGCCCCTGCAGGTGGCCGACCTGTCGCTGCAGATCGGCCGCCTGCAGATTTTCGGCCAGACGCTGAATGGCTTTGCCCTGCACGGCGTCAGCGATGCGGGCGGCTGGAAGGCGCGCATCGACAGCGACCGCGCCGCGGGTGAACTCGACTGGCGCGACAGTGGCGCCGGCGCCCTGCACGCACGTTTCGAACGCCTGAGCATCGGCCAGGCGCGGGACACCGAGGAAGGCGGCACGAACGAGGCAACTGCGGCGGTGGAGGACACCGAGACGCCGCCGCGCCGGCTGCCGGCGCTCGACGTGGTCGCCGAGCAGTTCGTGCTGGGCGGCAGGGAACTCGGCCGGCTCGAAGTGTCCGCGCGCAACCGCGCCGGGGCATGGCAGCTCGAGCAGTTCGGGCTTCGCAATGCGGACGGGCAGTTGAACGGCAGCGGTGAATGGCGTACCACGGGCCGGCAGTCGACCCGGCTCGATTTCGACCTGCAGGTGGAGGACATCGGCCGCTTCTCGCAGCGCCTCGGCTACGACGACGTGGTGCGGGGCGGCAAGGCCACGCTGGGCGGCCAGCTGCGCTGGCAGGGCGCGCCGACCCGCATCCACTATCCGACGCTGGCCGGCCGCATGGAGCTGGCGGCGGAAGCGGGCCAGTTCAACAAGCTCGAACCCGGTGTCGGCCGCCTGCTGGGCATCCTCAGCCTGCAGGCCTTGCCGCGCCGGATCACACTCGATTTCCGCGACGTGTTCTCGGCAGGATTCGCCTTCGATGGCATTTCCGGTAGCATCGACGTGGCCGATGGCGTGATGCGTACCGACGATCTCGAGATTCGCGGACCGGCGGCACGCGTGCGCATGCGCGGCTCGGCCGATGTCGAGGCCGAGACCCAGGACCTGCGTGTCGCGGTGCAGCCCACGCTGTCGGAGTCGGTCGCGATCGGCGCCGCCGCGGGTCTGCTGAACCCGGTGGCGGGCGTGGTGACCTATCTGGCGCAGAAGGCGCTCAGCGACCCGATCGAAAAACTCTTTGCCTATGAATATGAGATCACCGGCACCTGGGCCGACCCTGCCGTCCGGCGCCTCGGTGCTGCGCAGCCGGCGCCGGCCGAATGAGATGCCGGACGGCCGGTCCGTGATCTGCCGCGCTTTTCAGCTTTGACCCCACCCGAGATTGCCAGGCCCTGCATGAACGAACCGTCTTCTTCCGTATCCGTATCCGCTTCCGGCAGCGCGCGTGTCGCTGCCATCCAGATGGTGTCCGGTCCCGACGTGGCCGGAAACCTCGAAACCGCCGCCGGCCTGGTGGCCGAGGCCGCCGCTGCCGGCGCACGCCTGGTGGCGCTGCCTGAGTACTTCCCGCTGATCAGTGCCGACGAACAGGCCAAGGTCGGCATCCGCGAGGCCGACGGCAGCGGGCCGCTGCAGGATTTCCTTGCCGGGCTGGCGAGCCGGCACGGCGTCTGGCTGGTGGGCGGCACGGTGCCGCTGGTGGCCGAGGCCGACGACAAGGTGCGCAACAGCACGCTGGTGTATGACGATGCCGGCCGGCGCGTGGCGCGCTACGACAAGATCCACCTGTTCGGCTTCCAGCGCGGCGGCGAGCGCTACGACGAGGCGGCGACGATCGAGCCGGGCGCCACCGTGTGCAGCTTCGATTCGCCCGTCGGGCGCGTGGGGCTGTCGGTGTGCTACGACCTGCGTTTTCCCGAACTCTTCCGCGCCATGGGCGAGCTCGACCTGATCGTGCTGCCGGCCGCCTTCACCCACACCACCGGCCGGGCGCACTGGGAAGTGCTGCTGCGTGCCCGCGCGATCGAGAACCAGTGCTACGTGATGGCGCCGGCCCAGGGCGGGTGCCATCCGAGCGGACGCGTGACCTGGGGCCACAGCATGATCGTCGACCCCTGGGGCGACGTGCTCGCCTGCCGCGACGAAGGCCCGGGCGTGGTGCTGGCGGAGGTCGATGTCGGGCGCATCGCGGCCGTGCGCGAAAGCCTGCCGGCGCTGCACCACCGTTGCCTGGGCTGAATCCCCGGCCATATACATCGAACCAGAATCGGGCGCGATCGTTTGTGCGCCCGGCCGGTCCAACCCGGCAACGAATCCAAGGATCCAGCA
The DNA here is from genome assembly GCF_025699485.1 of Thauera carbonicopians. Taxonomy (GTDB): domain Bacteria; phylum Pseudomonadota; class Gammaproteobacteria; order Burkholderiales; family Rhodocyclaceae; genus Thauera. Next base: position 31,948 of record NZ_JANUXN010000011.1, read on the forward strand.
TGAGCAAGAGCCAGAACCCGCTGAAAACCGCCGACCGCTACCTGCTGTCGCCCTATGGCCTGGGCGAGGCGGAGTTGGAGAAGACCTTCCGCAAGCTGATGCGCCACGACATCGACTTCGCCGACCTGTATTTCCAGTATCAGCGCTCCGAAGCCTGGAGCCTGGAAGAAGGCATCGTCAAGTCGGGCAGCTTCGACATCGAGCAGGGCGTGGGCGTGCGTGCGATCAGCGGCGAGAAGACGGCTTTCGCCTATTCGGACGACATCTCGCTCGACGCGCTGCTGGATGCGGCCACCGCCACCCGCGCGATCGCCGCCGCCGGCGAGCGCCGCAGCGTGAACATCGTGCCGCACAAGCTCAAGACGCCGCTGTACCGCGGCGACGATCCGCTCGATTCGCTCGACGATACCGCCAAGGTCAGGCTGCTGGAGCGGCTCGAGGGCTTCGCCCGCGCCGAAGACCCGCGTGTCACCCAGGTCATGGCGCACATCGCCGGCAGTTGGGAAGTGGTGATGGTGGCGCGCAGCGACGGCCACCTGGCGGCCGACGTGCGGCCGCTGGTGCGGGTGTCGATCACCGTGATCATGGAGGAGGACGGCCGCCGCGAGCAGGGCAGCGGCGGTGGTGGCGGGCGCTACGACTATGCCTATTTCAGCGACGAGCGCCTGCACGAGTATGCGCACGCTGCGGTGCATCAGGCGCGCGTCAACCTCGGTGCCGATCCGGCGCCGGCCGGCAGCATGCCGGTGGTGCTGGGACCGGGCTGGCCCGGCATCCTGCTGCACGAGGCGATCGGCCACGGCCTGGAGGGCGACTTCAACCGCAAGGGCAGCTCGGCCTTTTCCGGCCGCATCGGCCAGCAGGTCGCGGCCAAGGGCGTCACCGTGGTCGATGACGGCACGCTGCCGGACCGCCGCGGCTCGCTGTCGATCGACGACGAAGGCAATCCGACCCGGCGCACGGTGCTGATCGAGGACGGCATCCTCACCGGCTACATGCAGGACATGATGAATGCCCGCCTGATGGGCATGGCGCCGACCGGCAACGGCCGGCGCGAATCCTTCGCCCATCTGCCGTTGCCGCGCATGACCAATACCTACATGCTGAACGGCGACAAGGACCCGGAAGAGATCATCAAGTCGGTGAAGAAGGGCTTGTATGCGGTGAACTTCGGCGGCGGCCAGGTCGACATCACCTCGGGCAAGTTCGTGTTCTCGACCGCCGAGGCCTACCTGATCGAGAACGGCAAGGTCACCCGCCCGGTCAAGGGCGCGACGCTGATCGGCAACGGCCCGGATGCGCTGACCAAGGTGAAGCTGATCGGCAACGACATGCGGCTCGACCCCGGCGTCGGCACCTGCGGCAAGGACGGCCAGAGCGTGCCGGTGGGCGTCGGCCAGCCGACGCTGCGCATCGACGGGCTGACGGTGGGCGGTACGGCCTGATTCGGATCGTCAGGCAGGGGGGCGCGGCGCTTGTCTCCGCGCCCCCGCGGCTTGCCGTTTCCCCATGCACCCGATGAGCCTGGTTCAGCTCTGGACCGGCTTGCTGATCTTGTCCTTGGTGCCGCCGGTGTCGTGCTTTTCGCCGCTGCAGTTGCTCGGCACGTCGATCTCCACGCTCGGCAGCAGGCTGGTGGCCTGGGCCGGGGTGCAGATGGCGTAGGCCAGCGCGGTGGTGGTGATGAGGGTGGCGATGGTCTGGCGCTTGATCATGGCATGCTCCTTTGGTCTGTTCAGCGTTCTGCATCCGGACTGCCGCCGCGAAACAGGTCGGGCGTCAGGCCGTGGCGCTGCAGCAGGCGGTAGAACTCGGTGCGGTTGCGTTCGGCCAGCCGTGCAGCGTCTGAAACGTTACCCGCAGTCAGTTTCAGCAGCTGTATCAGGTAGTTTCGCTCGAAGCGGCGTTTGGCTTCGGCATAACCGAGTGCTTCGATCGGCTGCACGCGCAGCGCGCGTTCGACCAGGCTGCGCGGGATCAGCGGCGTCGTCGCCAGTGCGCAGACCTGCTCGATGACGTTCTGCAACTGGCGCACGTTGCCGGGCCATCTGGCCATGGCCAGCGCTTCGAGCGCGTCGGCGGCGAAGCCGCTCAGCTCCTTGCCGTATTTCCGTGCCACCTGGCGCAGGAAATGCTCGGCCAGCAGCGGGATGTCTTCGCGGCGTTCACCGAGTGTGGGCAGTTCCAGGCTGACGACGTTGATGCGGTAGTAGAGGTCTTCGCGGAACTGGCCGGTGGCCAGCGCGGCATCGAGGTCGCGATGGGTGGCGGACAGGATGCGCAGATCGACCGGCTCGGCGCGGGTGGCGCCTACCGGGCGTACCGCGCGCTCCTGCAGCACGCGCAGCAGCTTGACCTGCAGCGACGGCGGCATGTCGCCGATCTCGTCGAGGAACAGGGTGCCGCCATGCGCGGCCTGCACCAGGCCGGTGTGGTGGCTGGTGGCGCCGGTGAAGGCGCCGCGGACGTGGCCGAACAGTTCGGATTCGAGCAGGGGTTCCGGGATCGCGCCGCAGTTGATGGCGACGAAAGGCGCGGCGGCACGCGGGCTGGCGCGGTGGATGGCGTGGGCGAGGAGCTCCTTGCCGGTGCCGCTGTCGCCGCGGATCAGCACGCTGGCGTCCGATGCGGCAACCAGCCTGGCCTCGTCCAGCAGCGCGTGCATGCGCGTGCTGTGGCTGATGATGTCGGCCCGCCAGCCGTCGTCCGCGGCCTGCCCGGCGGCAGGGGCGGGAGCGCCGAGCTGCAGGGTCTGGGCGATGCGCGTCAGCAGCGCCTGGCTGTCGAAAGGCTTGGTCAGGTAGCCGGCGACGCCGCGCGAGGTGGCTTCGACCGCATCCGGAATCGTGCCGTGGGCGGTGATCAGGATGACGGGCAGGGCCGGGTGCTGCCGGCGGATTTCATCGAACAGGGCGAGGCCGTCGCCGTCGGGCAGGCGCACGTCGCTGAGCACCAGGTCGAAGCGCTCGGTGCCGAGCCGGCTGCGCGCTTCGACGGCGGAGGCGGCGGTGACGACACCGTAGCCGCTGGCTTTCAGGCGCATCGACAGCAGCCGCAGCAGATCGGTGTCGTCGTCGACCAGCAGCACGCGCTGCGCGCCTGGCGCCTCGACGGGAGGGTGGCGCCGGCTCACTGGGAACGCGGGCGCGGCGTAGCTGGCACCGGCGGCGTCAGGCTGCGCTCGATTTCGGCCAGGGCATCGAGCTTGCGTTGCAGTGCTTCGTTGCGCTGCTCGCTGTCCTTGAGTGCTTCGGCGCTTTGTTCGAGTTGCTGGCCGAGGCGCTCGTTGAGCCCGGCGAGTCGCTGGCGCTCCTGGACCTGCTCGAGCAGTGCGCGCGCGTATGGATGCAGCGCGCGCGATTCGGCGTCTTCGGCGGCCAGCAGCCCCTGCAGCAGGCTTCGGGCGCGCGGCAGGTTGGATTGGCGCGGCCTGGCGGCGCGGATTGCCGCCTGCATGGTCTGCTCGGCGGTGGTGGCCTGCGTTTCGCCGTGATGCGAAGCGCCGCCTTCGGCCTTGTCGGGATGGGGCAGCGCTGCGCAGCTCGACAGCAGCAGTGCGCCCAGCAGCAGGAGCAGGGCGGCAGGCGAGGTGCCGGACGAAGCGGCGGGTGCGGTGGCGCGTGGCATCGGGCTCGGATGGAAGTCAGGTCGCATGGGGAAGTTCGACTCGGAAATGGGCGCCGCGTTCGACCGGAAGCGCGGAAACCTTGCCGTGATGTGCGGCAATGAATTCCCGCACGATCGCGAGGCCGAGGCCAGTGCCCTTGGACGTACGCTCGTCCGGATGGCTGCCCTGGAAGAAGGGCTCGAAGATGCGCTCGGATTCTTCCGGCCGGATGCCGGGGCCGTCGTCGATGCAGTCGATGAGCACTTTCTCGTCCTGCGCAGACAGCTCGACCCGCACCTTGCTGCCAGTCGGGCTGAAACCGACGGCGTTGGCGATCAGGTTCGACAAGGCGATGCGCAATTTGCCGGGGTCGGCGCGCACGAGCGGGGCGTCGCCGACGATGTCGATCGCCACGCCGCGCGCCTGCGCCTGCAACTGCAGCTCGCTGGCGACTTCGCGCATCATCGGCAGCAAGGCGCTCGGCTGCAGGTCGAGGCGGCGGGAGTCGAACTGGATGGCGTTGTAGTGCAGCAGTTGTTCGATGCGTTCCTGCAGGGCGCGCGTATTGTGCTCGAGGATGGCCGTGACTTCCTGCTGCTCGGGCGTGAGCCGGCCGAGTACGCCGTCCGCGAGCAGGGAGACGCCCTCGCGCAGCGAGGCGAGCGGCGTCTTGAGCTCATGGGAGACATGGCGCAGCACGCGATTCCGGTTCGCTTCCAGTTCGCTCAGGCGCACGCGCAGCCAGTCGAGCTGCTTGCCGACCCGGCGCAGATCCGCCGGGCCGTCGATGCGGATGGCCTGGTTGAGGCGATTCTCGCCGAGGTCCGAGATGCTCCGCTCGATGTGGCGCAGCGGGCGCAGCAGCCACCAGCCGGTCAGTGCGGCAAGGACGACGGACAGTGCCAGTGCGCCGAGAATCTGCCGGGTCAGCTGTTCGCGGCGCTGGTCGAGGGTGTCGAGCAACTTGCCGTTGCTATCGATGATGTGCGTGCGAACGGCCTGGGCCAGGTCGTCGTTGAGCCGAGCCAGCTCCGCGAGGGCGGTGGCTGCAGCCTGGCTGCGCAGCTCGAGGGGGATGGCGGTGGTGTCACCCGCCACCGCAGCCTCGGCTGCTGCGGCCTGTTCGCGCCATTGGGAGGCGAGTGGGGCGGCATCGGCCAACTGAGCCTCGATACGGGCCAGAGCGGCGAGGGCTTCGGCGCGAGCGCCGTTGAAGCGTTCGAGGAAGGAGATTTCCTCATGCACCAGATACTGGCGGGCGCCGCGCTCGAAATCGACGGTCCGTTCGGCGAGCTGCTGCATGTCGCTGTTGAGCTCGAGCAAGGCGGCTGCGCTGCGACGGCTGTCGCGGGCGAAGCTTTCGAGGTCGAGCCAGCCGCTGATGGCTGCGGCGCTGAGGATGGCGACGATCGACAGGAAGCTCGCGAGCAGAGTCGAACTGAATGACGGACGCAGCATTTTTCTTGGCGCTCTGCGGAAAAGTACGGACTTCATGATTCTAGCGAGCCATGAGAGCGCTGGTGCAGGCAAATCGGCCGGGTACGGCCAATTTCCGGAGCTTGTCGCTCCAGTGTGACACTAAAAAATTTTTTGATAACAGCCATTTGCGACGATTGAATTGAATCAATGTCGGGCTGAGGCGACAAGATCGGTGCCGCGATGGTGGCACGAAGACGGCATGTTGCCGTGCACCGGGTTTCAAGCGTTTGAAATTACTTGGGAAAGAAACCGGTGGCATGAGGCTTGCGAATGGGCTGGAGGTTCAGCAACCGTGTCGGACGGTTGAAGCCAGTCCAAGGAGATGCCATGTTCAACAAGCCGAATCTTTTTCCGAAGCAGACCGAATCCGTTGGCCAGCGCTCCACGCCGACGCGACCCGCAACGATGGGAAGCAGCGTTTCCCCGTCCAGCGTGGCTTCGTCTTCCGACTCGGCGCAGGAGGTGACCAAGGTGGATTCGGCGAAATCCGAGTCCGCTGCGCCCGTGGAGACTGCAACGGGCGGCAGCCGCCTGATCGTCGGCCCCGACGTCAAGCTGAAGGGCGCCGAGATCCTGGATTGCGATACCCTGGTCGTCGAGGGCCGGGTCGAGGCGACGATGGACAGCCGCGTCATCCGGATTGCCGAGAATGGTTCCTACGAAGGCACGGTCGGCATCGATGTCGCCGAGATCCACGGCCGTTTCGAAGGCGAGCTGACGGCCCGCCAGCAATTGATCATCCATGCCACCGGCCGGGTCAGCGGCAAGATTCGCTACGGCAAGATCCTGATCGAGGAAGGCGGCGAAGTGTCCGGCGATGTGCAGTCGCTCACCAGGGCGGGAGCCAAGGAAGGATTGCGCGCGGTCGAGAGCCGCGGCAACGACAGCAAGCCGATTGCGGCAGTGGCCGGTTGATGTCGCAGCGGGGGTGCGTGCCACCCCTGCGGATTCATTCACTCCGTGGGAGTGAGCGTGGTGGAGCTGGCAGCGAGCCGTTGGGCCTGCCAGCTCCATTGCTTTTCCCACGCCGTGCGCACCAGGTTCGGGTAGCCCGGCTTGCCCAGGCTGCCGTTGTAGCGGCCGAGTGCGCGGAAGAGATCGCCTTTCTCGATGTCGAGATAGTGGCGCAGGATCGTGCAGCCGTAGCGCAGGTTGGTGCGCAGGTGGAACAGGTTGTCGTCCGGCCGCTCCATGACCTTGAGCCAGAACGGCATCACCTGCATGTAGCCGCGTGCGCCGGCCGACGAGATCGCGTATTTTCGGAAGTTGCTTTCGACCTGGATCAGGGCGAGCACCAGTTGTGGGTCGAGGCCGGCACGAGTGGCTTCGTAGTGGATGCTGGTCAGCAGTTCGTTGCGGTAGTTGAGGTCCGGAATCCGCTTCTGCAGCCGGCGTGACATTTCCGCCAGCCACTGCGCGCGCTCGCCGGCGTCGGGAATCGGCAACATCGGTGCCACTGCGTCGCTGACCGCTTCGTGCAGTGCCGCGCGCACGCTGGCGGCCAGCGGTTCGTACTGTTGCGCGCCGGCCTGTACCGCATTGGCTGCCAGCGCGAACAGCAGCGCGGCGACGGTGCGGAGCAGGGCCGACGGGTGGTGCATGCTCAGGCCTTGCCGAGCAGGCTCAGGATGTGGGCTGCGATGTCGGCGGCGGCAAGCTTGCTGGCCTCGGCATCACGCCGGCCCTGGTATTCCACCAGGCCTTCCTTCAGCCCGCGGTCGCCGATGGTGACGCGGTGCGGTACGCCGATCAGCTCCCAGTCGGCGAACATCACGCCGGGGCGTTCGTCGCGGTCGTCGAGAATGACATCCACGCCCTGTGCCAGCAGGGTGTCGTAGAGCTTCTGTGCTTCGTCGCGCACGGCTTCGGACTTGCCCCAGCCGACCGGGCAGATCACGACTTCGAAAGGTGCGATCGCCAGCGGCCAGATGATGCCGCGGGCGTCGTGGTTCTGCTCGATCGCGGCACCCAGGATGCGGGTCACGCCGATGCCGTAGCAGCCCATCTCGAAATGCTTGGGTTTGCCGTCCTCGTCGAGGAAGGTGGCGTTCATCGCCTTGGAGTACTTGGTGCCCAGGTAGAAGACGTGGCCGACTTCGATGCCGCGCTGGATTGCGAGCATGCCCTTGCCGTCGGGCGAGGGGTCGCCTTCGACGACGTTGCGGATGTCGGCGACGAGGTCCGGTTCGGGCAGGTCGCGGCCCCAGTTGACACCGGTGAAGTGGTAGTCGGCGTCGTTGGCGCCGCAGATGAAGTCGGCCATGTCGGCGACCGTGCGGTCGGCGACGATCCTGACCGGCTTCTTCAGCCCGATTGGGCCGAGGTAGCCCGGCTTGCAACCGAAGTGCGCGAGGATTTCCGCCTCGGTGGCGAAGCGGAAGCCGGCCTTGAGCCCTTCCAGCTTGCCGGTCTTGACTTCGTTCAGGACGTGGTCGCCGCGTACCAGCAGCAGCCAGACGGTGACGCCGGCCGGCTCGCCCTTGTCGTCGACGTCGTCGGTGGCCAGCACCAGCGACTTGACCGTGGTGGCGAGCGGCACGCCGAGCAGTTCGGCGACGTCCTCGCAGGTGGCCTTGCCGGGGGTCGGGGTCTTCTCCAGCGCCTGCTTGGCTTCGCCGCGGCCCGGCAGCAGCGACACGGCTTCGGCCAGCTCGATGTTGGCGGCGTAGCTGGAGTCCGGGCAGTAGACGATGGCGTCTTCGCCGGTGTCGGCGATGACCTGGAATTCGTGCGAGCGGTCGCCGCCGATGGCGCCGGTGTCGGCGGCGACGGCGCGGTACTGGAGGCCGAGGCGGTCGAAGATGCGCGTGTAGGCGGCGAACATGCTGTCGTAGCTGCGGCCGGCGGCTTCTTCGCTGCGGTCGAAGGAGTAGGCGTCCTTCATCGTGAACTCACGGCCGCGCATGATGCCGAAGCGCGGCCGGCGCTCGTCGCGGAACTTGGTCTGGATCTGGTAGAAGTTGCGCGGCAGCTGGCGGTAGCTCTTCAGTTCCTGGCGGGCGATGTCGGTGACGACTTCCTCGGAGGTCGGCTGCATCGCGAAGTCGCGCTCGTGGCGGTCCTTCAGGCGCAGCAGTTCCGGGCCCATCTTGTCCCAGCGGCCTGTTTCCTGCCACAGCTCGGCGGGCTGCACCAGCGGCATGGTCAGTTCCATCGCGCCGGCGCGGTTCATTTCCTCGCGGATGATCGTCTCGACCTTGCGGATCGAGCGCAAGGCCATCGGCATGTAGCTGTAGATGCCGGCCGCGGCCTTGCGGATCATGCCGGCGCGCAGCATCAGCTTCTGGCTGACGACTTCGGCGTCGGAGGGGGCTTCCTTGAGGGTGAACAGATGGAACTGGCTGGCGCGCATGAGAGTCTTCAGTCTGGAAAGGCTTTGTCGAACGCGCGATTCTAGCGCAAGGCACCGCCTGTAAAGGCTTGTATCGGGTATGGTGGATCGATGCACGCCGATGGTGCGCTTTCAAAGCGCACCCAAGTGTGAAAAAATCGACGTCAATCAACCGAATTTGAAGGTTAGTCATGCTTGATCGTGAAGGCTTTCGCCCGAACGTCGGCATCATTCTGGTAAATGCGCGCAACGAGGTTTTCTGGGGCAAGCGCATCCGCGAACATTCCTGGCAGTTTCCGCAAGGTGGCATCAAGCACGGCGAATCGCCGGAGCAGGCGATGTACCGGGAACTGTTCGAGGAAGTCGGATTGCGTCCGGAGCACGTCAAGATCCTCGGCCGCACGCGGGGCTGGCTGCGCTATGAAGTGCCGCGGCACTGGATACGGCGCGAATGGCGCAACACCTATCGTGGACAGAAGCAGATCTGGTTTCTGTTGCGCTTGGTGGGGCGCGATTCCGATGTCTGCCTGCGTGCGAGCTCGCACCCGGAATTCGATGCCTGGCGATGGAGCAATTACTGGGTGCCGCTGGAGGCGGTGATCGAGTTCAAGCGGCAGGTGTATCAGATGGCACTCGTCGAACTGGCGCGCGTGCTGTTCCGGTCGCGCAACTTCGATCTGCCGGAAAGCTACCGCCTGCCCGAACCCGAGCGGCCGGTGCCGGTGGTCCTCGGTGCGTCGCAGCGCTGAGGCCCTGACTGAGGCTATCTCATCTCCCTGGAGGCTGCTGGGATTGAATTCACGTGTACGTAGTACCGTCGGCGCGGGGCTTGCCGCGCTGACCCTGGTTTCCGGCAGTGCCCTGGGGGGCTTGCTGTTCGACGAGGATCCCGACTGGAAGGAGGTCGAGGTGACGATGCCGCCGCCGGTGGACGATGCCCGCTTGCGGGCCTTCTTCGTCAGCAGTGCGTCGCCGAACAGCTTCTTCGTCGATGAAGGCAGCGTCAGCGTCGGCGAGGATCGCGTGGTCCGCTACACCCTGGTGGTACGCACGCCCGGCGGCGCGGAGAACATCACCTACGAAGGGTTGCGCTGCGCTACCGGCGAACGCCGGATCTACGCCAGCGGGCGCCGGAACGGCGAATGGACGCCGATGAAGAAGAGCGACTGGCAGCCGATCAGTGACAATAACTACAATCGTCCGCGGGCAGCGCTGGCGTACGAGCATTTCTGCGACGGGCCGGCCGCGCCGCGCGATCTCGAACATGCGCTGCGCCTGTTGCGCAATCCGCTGCACCGCTCCAGCACTTACGGAGTCCGATAATGATCGATACCGCCATCATCGAATTCGATAAGGCGCTGCGCACGGTCTTCGCGCCGGCGCGCAGCATTCGCGCAGTCCCGGGCGAAGGCCTGCCCGAGGCGGAGCTTGACGAGGCGGAGCGTCGCCATGCCGCGGCGCTGATGCGGATCAACCATGTGGGCGAGATCTGCGCCCAGGCGCTGTATCAGGGCCAGGCGCTGATGTCGAGGGATCCGTCGCTGCGCGATGCGCTGAGGCAGGCATCCCAGGAGGAAACCGAGCACCTCGCATGGACCGAGCGCCGCATCGCCGAGCTCGGCGGCCGCAAGAGCCTGCTCAATCCCTTGTGGTACGGCGGCGCGCTGGGCCTCGGCCTGCTGGCGGGCCGTTTCGGCGACCGCTGGAATCTGGGCTTCCTAGCCGAAACCGAACGCCAGGTCGAAAACCATCTGAAGGGACATCTCGAGACCTTGCCGGCAAACGACCAGAAATCGCGTGCGGTCGTCGAGCAGATGAAGCTCGACGAGGCCGAGCATGCCGAAATGGCGATCCGGCTGGGCGGGCATGAACTGCCCACGCCGGTGAAGGGGGCGATGAAGCTCGCCTCCAAGGTGATGACGACGCTGACCTACCGCATCTGAACCCGGGTAACCGAGCGCCAGCGGGCGGCCAGTCCACCTTGCTTCGCCGCTCGGAGTGACGGCTCTACGAAGCTCAGTCCGCCTCGACGATCTCGCACTCGTGGGTGATTTCCGCGGTCTTGCCGAGCATGATCGAAGCAGAGCAGTATTTTTCCGCGGACAGGTGGATGGCGCGTTCGACCGCTTCGCGTTTCAACTGGCGTCCGGTGATGGTGTAGATGAAGCGGATGCGGGTGAACACCTTGGGGTCGGCGTCCGCCCGCTCGGCTTCCAGGCGGACGCTGCAGCCGCGTATGTCGTGGCGGCCGCGCTTGAGGATCAGCACCACGTCGAAGGCCGTGCAGCCTCCTGCGCCGGCCAGCATCAGTTCCATCGGCCGTGGTGCGAGATTGCGGCCGCCTGCTTCCGGCGCGCCATCCATCGTGACGAGGTGGCCTGAGCCGGTTTCGGCGATGAAGCTCATGCCGTCGGACCATCTGATCGTGCATTCCATGTCTTTCTTTCCTGTTCGAGAGCTGTGAACCGCCGAGGAGGGCCGGGCGCTGTTGGCGCGGATTCTACCGGAGAGCAGGCGGGTGAAGGTTTCCAGGGCGTGCGGGTCTGTCAGCGCGGCCATCGTATGAGACAATACGGAGCCGTATTCTTGCAGTGCACAAATAAAGCTTATGAAGATGGAGCGAGCACCCCTTCATCGGAAGCCGCAGCCACCTTATGGCAGTAAAAAAACGATGAAAATCAATCAAATGGAGCTTGATAAGCCTGTCTTATCAAAAAATCAAAACATTTATAGTGCAATGCACAAAATTCCGCTTGCAGGGGCGGGGTGGAGTCTGGATAATGCACCTCAGTCGGATCGCTGACGCGGCAACAACGACGCGCCGATCCAAATGGTGTCTCCTCCACCCTCCTCCTTTGGTGTGGATTTAACGCAGTCCTCGCGGACTGCGTTTTTTTTCGCCTGCACTGCTCGAATGCTATCGGTGCTTCGTTTAGTGATTGACACGGGAGTAGTGCTCCCATTAAGCTTGCGAGCTTTCCGTTTGACGGCCTGAATGTGTCCGGCCTGACAAAAATCGAGGTTTTACATGAAGACGTTTTCTGCCAAGCCGCACGAGGTCAAGCGCGACTGGTTCGTTGTCGACGGCACGGACAAGGTGCTTGGCCGTCTTGCCGCCGAAGTCGCCCGCCGTCTGCGTGGCAAGCACAAGGCCATTTACACTCCGCACGTTGATACGGGCGACTTCATCGTCGTCGTCAACGTCGAAAAGCTGCGCGTGACCGGCAACAAGGCGCAGGACAAGAAGTACTACCGTCACTCGGGTTACCCGGGCGGTATCTACGAAACCAACTTCACCAAGCTCCAGCAGCGCTTCCCCGAGCGCGTGCTCGAGAAGGCGGTGAAGGGCATGCTGCCGAAGGGCCCGCTGGGCTACGCCATGCTGAAGAAGCTGAAGTGCTATGCGGGTCCGTCGCATCCGCACACCGCTCAGCAGCCGCAAATTCTCGAGATCTGACAGGAGCCGATAAATGGCTGTGACTTACAACTACGGAACCGGCCGCCGCAAGACCGCGGTTGCCCGTGTGTTCATCAAGCCGGGCACCGGCAACATCGTCGTCAACGGCAAGCCGGTCGACGAGTTCTTCTCGCGTGAAACCGGCCGCATGATCGTGCGCCAGCCGCTGGTCCTGACCGGCAACGAAGGCAAGTTCGACATCATGGTGAATGTCACCGGTGGTGGCGAATCCGGTCAGGCCGGTGCCGTGCGTCACGGCATCACCCGTGCGCTGGTCGACTACAACGCCGAACTGAAGGGCGAACTGCGCGTCGCCGGCTTCGTGACCCGCGATGCCCGTGAAGTCGAGCGCAAGAAGGTCGGTCTGCGCAAGGCGCGCCGTGCCAAGCAGTTCTCGAAGCGCTGATCGCTTCTGGCTGCATGCGGAAAGCCGCCCCGAGGGGCGGCTTTTTGCTTTTTTGCATTCCCCTGCCGCAGTCGAGGATATCCCGGGTGTTCGTGTGCCGGACGCGACAGTTCGGCTTCATCGCTTCTTCATTGTCCTTGGCCGCCGGGGTGAGATAATCGATGCCAGGTCCTGACTCGCAAAAAGGAATCGAGATGATCAAGGTAGGTGTTGTCGGCGGTACCGGTTACACGGGCGTGGAGTTGCTGCGCCTGCTTTCGCGTCATCCGCAGGTGGAGTTGACCGCGATCACGTCGCGCGGCGAAGCCGGCATGCCGGTCGCCGAGATGTTTCCGAGCCTGCGCCGCCGTGTCGATCTGAAGTTCGTCGCACCGCAGGATGCCGCGCTCGACAAATGCGACGCGGTGTTCTTCGCCACGCCCAACGGCATTGCGATGAAGCAGGCGGCGGAACTCGTCGCCGCCGGTGTCCGCGTGATCGACCTGGCCGCCGATTTCCGCATCCGCGACGTGGCCGAATGGCAGAAGTGGTACGGCATGGAGCATGCCGCGCCCGAACTGGTCGCCGAGGCGGTGTATGGCCTGCCCGAAGTGAACCGGGAGCAGATCCGCAAGGCGCGCGTGCTGGCGAACCCGGGCTGCTACCCGACTGCCGTCCAGCTCGGCTTCCTGCCGCTGGTCGAAGCCGGCCTGATCGATACCGATCACCTGATCGCGGATGCCAAGTCCGGCGTGTCCGGTGCGGGGCGGAAGGCGGAGGTGCATACGCTGTTACCCGAGGCTGCCGACAGCTTCAAGGCCTACGGCGTGCCGGGGCACCGCCATCTGCCGGAAATCCGCCAGGGCCTGTCGCTCGCGGCGAAGCAGGCGGTGGGCCTGACTTTCGTGCCTCACCTGACGCCGATGATCCGCGGCATCCATGCCACCTTGTATGGCAGGATCAGGCAGGGTATCGAACTGCCCGACCTGCAGGCCTTGTTCGAGCAGCGCTATGCGGGCGAGGCTTTCGTCGACGTGATGCCGGCGGGGAGCCATCCTGAGACGCGCTCGGTGCGGGCGTCGAATCTGTGCCGCATCGCGGTTCATCGTCCGCAGGGCGGCGACACCATCGTCGTGCTGTCGGTCATCGACAACCTCGTCAAGGGGGCGGCCGGTCAGGCGGTGCAGAACCTCAACATCATGTTCGGTTTCGATGAGGAAGCCGGGCTGGACATCGTCCCGGTCAGTCCTTGACGGGAACCTCGGGCACGGAACACGATCCGAACCTTTCAAGCGCAGAGCGGATGGGCCCATCATCCGCCGCATCCCCTACAGAGGAGAAACCATGAGCGCAGAAGTCGCAACCCCCGACATCCTGGTCTTCACCGACAGCGCGGCCAACAAGGTGCGCGAGCTGATCGAGGAAGAAGGCAATCCCGAGCTGAAGCTGCGCGTGTTCGTCAGCGGCGGCGGTTGCTCGGGCTTCCAGTACGGCTTCACCTTCGACGAGGAGGTGAATGAGGACGATACGACCTACGAGAAGAATGGCGTGATGCTGCTGATCGACTCGATGAGCTACCAGTACCTGGTCGGCGCCGAGATCGATTACACCGAAGGCCTCGAGGGCTCGCAGTTCGTGATTCGCAATCCGAATGCCACCAGCACGTGTGGCTGCGGTTCGTCGTTTTCGGCCTGAGCAGTCTCCGGCCGCAGGAACAAAGCGGGGGCGCCTTGGCGCCCCCGTTTCGCTTGGCTGGGGCCGGTGTCAGAACAGATAGCTGGCGTTCAGCAGCACGGTGCGCGGCGTGCCGGGCATGCTGCTGGAGCGCCAATAGTCCTTGTCGGTGAGGTTGGTGACGGCCAGCGTGATGTTCCACGGCAGGCCGCGATAGCCTATCAGCGCATCCCAGCGGGTATAGCCGGAGCGCTCATAGAGGTTGTCGATCGCGGTGTAGTAGGGGCCTTTGTAGGTCAGGCCGACTTCGCCGTACCAGCTGTCGTTGGGACTGTAGCGCAGGAAGAAGTTGCCGTTCTTGCGTGAGCGGCTGGCTTTGTACTTCCCTTCGTTGGCCGGGGTGGTGACGTCCTTGACGACCTTGGGCTCCTGGTAGCCGAGGCCGCCGCGCACGTACCAGTGCCGGCTGACACGCCCGGTGAGGCTGAACTCCACGCCTTGGGTGCGTTCCTTGCGACCGACCGCCCAGGTGTAGGGATCGTTCTCGGGGTCGGGGCGATAGCGGATGTTGAGCAGCGTGAGGTCGTACACCGCCAGTTGGCTGCTGAGCTGGCCGTCCAGCCAGTCGCTCTTGATGCCGATCTCGTATTGTTCGCTGCGCTCGGGTTCTTCGTTGAATACGGCATTCTCGTTGGTGCTGACGCCGAGGAAGCCGTTGCCGCCGTAAGGTGCGAAATTGCGGCTGTACGACGCGTACAGGCTGTGCTCATCGACGGGCTGCCAGATCAGGCCGGCACGCGGACTTGTGGTGCGGCCGTCGTACTTGCGTGAGTCGCCGGTGTTGAGATTGGTCGACTTGAACTCGTAGTCGTCCTGGCGGATGCCGAGCAGGAGCTTCCACTGCGGCGTCAAGGTGATCAGATTCTGCGCGTACAGCGCCACTGCGCTGGCCTTGTGTTCATTGTTCGTCGGTGCCGCTCCGCGTGGCGTCTTGGGCAGCGACCATACCGGGTTGAACGGGTCGATCGCGAGCGGGTAGGCGAGCGAAGGGTCGGATGTGGCTCCGGAGGTGGCCAGGCGCGGATGGCGCAGTTCGTCGGTGTATTCGACGCCGACCAGGATGTCGTGCTTGATCGGGCCGGTGTCGAACTTCCCGGTGAGATCCAGCGTGTGGGTCCTGGTTTCGTTCGAGGTGACCTGCCACGCCCGTGTGAACGTCATCTTGCCCGGATTGCTGCATGCACGGCCGTTGCTCAGCCGGCCCTCAAGATTGCAGTAGCTGCCTGCATACAGGTGGTCGAAGTCCTGGTTGGCCTTGCGCTGAGCCGCGGTCCATTTGACCGACCAGTCATCGGCGAAATCGTAGGCCAGCACCGAACGGAACATGCGCAGGCTGTCCTTCACGTAGTCGTCCGGATGGGCAAACGCCTGGCGACGGGAAAGGCCGTCGGGCAGGTTGTCGTAGGACGGTGCGCGGTCGGGGCGACGCCACACGTCATCGTGCGTGTACTGGGCCAGCCAGCTGAGCCCGTTGTGCGTGTCGACGAGGATGCTGGGCGAGTACATGATGTTGCGGCTTTCGATGCCCTTGCGAAAGCTGTCCGCCTCCTCGTGGTCGGCGGTGAGGCGCACCACCACGTTGGGATGGATGATGCGGTTGATGTCGATGGTGCCGCCGCGGTTGTCCCATGATCCGGCACGCAGATTGATGCTGCTGATGGCGTCGAAGCGTGCCTGCTTGCTGACCATGTTGACCACGCCGCCGCCGCTGCCGCGCCCGTACAGCACGGAGGCGGGGCCTTTCAGGATCTCGATGCGTTCGATGTTGGCGGTGCTGCGCCGTACCTGGCCGCTTTCGCGAATGCCGTCGCGATACATGTCGCTGCTGCTGGCATCGAAGCCGCGGATCACGATGCCTTCGCCGCGCATGTCGTAGCTGGCGTCGATGCCGGGAATGCCGTCCAGCATGACGCTGAGGTCGTTGATGCCGTAGCTCTTGTATTTGCCGACTTCGATGGTGTCGACGGTGGCGGGGATGTCGCGCAGCGGCGTCGCCGTCTTGGTCGCGGTGGAGACGGTGGCGGGGCGCACGTCGTCCGGGTCGTAGGCCTGGGCGTCGACGGTCACCGTCTTCAGGGTTGCTGCTGTCGGGGTGTTTGCAGAATCATCCTGCGCTTGCAGGGGGCCAGCACCAAATGTACCCAGGCAGGCCAGGGTCAGAAGTGCCGGGCGCGATCGGCGTGTCGGGCGCGAAGCTCGGGTTGAGGTCATTGCGGCTCTCGTTATGTGGATGACAAACAGATGCAGTCATTAACAGGAGCGCATTTTTAATGGAAGTGATGTTGATAATTATTTACTGCTGCGGTCGCAAGGAATCCGATGATCGCAGCCGTTTCGTTTGCAGCCGATTCGAATGGCGGGCAGCAGCGCTGCTGCCCGCCGTGCTTCAGTCTGCTCTGGCCAGTTCGTAGTTGAGCAGGGCGAAGCGGTTGCGCAGGTGGGCCGTGTCGCGCCGGAACGCAGCCAGTTCCTTGGGGCCCAGCGAGTCAGCCATCGGCAGTGCGACCGTCATCGGGTCCTGGGCGATGCTGTTGATGCGGACTTCGTAATGCAGGTGGGGGCCGGTCGACCAGCCGGTGGAGCCGACGTAGCCGATGATGTCACCCTGGGTGACTTCCTTGCCCTTGTGCATGCCCTTGGCAAAGCCGTGAAGGTGGGCATAGGCGGTGGAGATGCTGCCGCGATGCTTCAGGATGACGATGTTGCCGTAGCCGCGCTGCGTGGCGGCAAACTCGACGATGCCGTCCGAGGTGGCCTTGACCGGGGTGCCCGTCGGCGCGGCGAAATCGGTGCCTTTGTGGTCGCGCCAGTTGCGGTTGAGCGGGTGGATGCGGCGGCCGAAGCCCGAGCTGATGCGCGAGAACTCCAGTGGCGAGCGCAGAAAGCCTTGCTGCAGGCTGCGGCCGTCATCGGAGTAGTACTTTTCCTTGCCGCTCGGACCGCGGTACATCACCACGGCGTAGCGCTTGTCCTGGTTGATGAATTCGGCTGCCAGGATGCGGCCGGCGCGGACGGCGTTGCCGTCCTGGTAAATCATTTCATAGACGACGTTGAAGCGGTCGCCCTTGCGCAGGTCGGTATGGAAGTCGATTTCGGTGCCGAAGATATCGGCAAGCTGGGTCGCAACGTTGTCGGGTACGCCTGCGGCATCGGTTGCGCCGTACAGCGAACTGCGGATCGTGCCCGAGCGCATTTCGACGAGCGTGCTCTGCGCGGCGACTTCGGACTCGCGCAGCTGGAGCGTGCCATCGTCCTTGCGTTCGACCACCAGGCGCTGTTCGCCATTGCCGACCGGCAGGCTGAACGAAGCCAGACGGCCGTCGGCATGCACCATCGCCGTGACCGAGCGGCCGGCGCGCAACTGGCGGACGGCCTGTTTGCCCTCGTCCGAGGTGCTCAGGAAGGACAGTGCTTCGCTGTCCTCGATATTCAGGCGGTGGAACAGCGACGGCAAGGAGTCACCGGGCTGGATGCGCTCGCTGTGCACGAAAGGCAGGTCGGTTTCGGTGTCGATCGCCACGCGGGGGGCGGGCAGGGTTTCGATCACCGGGCGCACGACGATGCCGGCGGTATCGTTGCCGGGTGCGACTGCGGTTGCTGCCACGACGCCCATCATGGAGACACCCACGATGCCTGCAAGCAGCCAGGGGCGGGGACGGGTGAGGAGTTGTGCCGGCAGTTCGGCTAGAATTCTGGTCTTTCTCGCCTGCATGAGCTTACCCGGGCCAGGATCGGCAAAAAATTTCCGGAATTCTAGCAAATGTACCCTTGCATTCGGGAGAATATTTTTGGAGAAATCGAATGACTGATGTTCAGGCCGCCATGGAGCTGATCAAGCGCGGCTGCGATGCGCTGCTGATCGAAACCGAGCTTGCCGAGCGGCTCGAGAGCGGGCGTCCCCTGCGCGTCAAGGTGGGCTTCGACCCGACCGCGCCCGACCTGCATCTCGGCCACACGGTGGTGATCAACAAGATGCGCCATTTCCAGGAACTCGGACATCACGTCATGTTCCTGATCGGCGACTTCACCGGCATGATCGGCGATCCGAGTGGCAAGAACACGACGCGGCCGCCGCTGTCGCGCGAGCAGATCATGGAGAACGCCAGAACGTATGAAGAGCAGGTGTTCAAGATCCTCGATCCGGAGAAGACCGAGATCTGCTTCAACTCCAGCTGGATGGAAGGCCTCGGCACGGCCGGCATGATCCGCCTGGCGGCGCAGCAGACCGTGGCACGCATGCTGGAGCGCGACGATTTCGCCAAGCGCTACAGCAACAACCAGCCGATCGCGATCCACGAGTTCCTCTACCCGCTCTGCCAGGGCTACGACTCGGTGGCGATGCGCACCGATGTGGAACTGGGCGGAACCGACCAGCGCTTCAATCTGCTGATGGGGCGCGAGCTGCAGAAGCACTACGGCCAGCCGCCGCAGTGCGTGCTGATGATGCCGCTGCTCGAAGGCCTGGACGGCGTCAACAAGATGTCGAAGTCGCTCGGCAACTACATCGGCATTTCGGAAGCACCGAAGGATATCTTCGGCAAGACGATGTCGGTGTCCGACACCCTGATGTGGCGCTATTACGATCTGCTGTCCTTCCGTTCCACGGCCGAGATCGAAGGCCTGAAGCGCGAAGTGGAGGGCGGCCGCAACCCGCGCGATATCAAGGTGATGCTGGCGCAGGAACTGGTCACACGTTTCCATGGAACGAAGGCCGCCGAGGACGCGCTGGCCGATTTCGAGGCACGTTTCCAGCGCAACGCGATTCCGGACGACATCCCGGAGGTGACGGTGCCCGCCGGCGCCGAAGGCATCGTGCTGTTCCAGGTGCTGAAGCAGGCCGGGCTGACCGGCAGCACGTCCGAGGCGATGCGCATGATCGATCAGGGCGCGGTCCGCATCAACGGCGAGCGTGCCGAAGACAAGGGCCTGCTGCTGCGCACGGGCGAGAAAGTGGTGCTGCAGGTCGGCAAGCGCAAGTTCGCGTCGGTGGTGCTGGCTTGAACCGCAGCCTGTACCCGAGGGGCGGCGAAGCATGACGGCTGCCGATGCCGCACGCCCGATCGGCGTGTTCGATTCCGGTGTCGGCGGCCTCACCGTCGTGCGGGCGCTGATGGAGCGCCTGCCGCTGGAGAGCATCGTCTATTTCGGCGATACCGCGCGCGTGCCCTACGGCGTCAAGTCGGTGGCGACGATCGAGCAGTTCACTGCGCAGATCACCGACTACCTGTTGCGCTGCGACGTCAAGATGCTGATCATCGCCTGCAACACGATGGCGGCCGTCGCGGCCGACGTCGTCCATCGCCTGGCGCGCGACGTTCCGGTGCTCGACGTGATCGAGGCGGGCGCGCGCGCCGCGGTGTCGCCGGAGGGCGGGCAGCGCATCGGCGTGATCGGCACGCCGACCACGATCAACAGCAATGCCTACGCCCGGCGCATGCACGAACTCGATCCGTCGGTGCGGGTGTATTCCCAGGCCTGCCCGCTGTTCGTGCCGCTGGTCGAGGAAGGCTGGCTCGACCACCCGGTGACGCGCCTCACCGCGCAGGAATACCTGCGGCCGGTGCTGGCCGAGGAGGTCGACAGCCTGGTGCTGGGCTGCACCCACTATCCGCTGCTCAAACCCTTGCTGCGCGATGTCGCGGGGCCGGACGTGCGGCTGATCGATTCGGCGGTGACGACGGCGGAATTCGCCGCACGGCGCCTGCAGCAGGCGGGGCTGGCGCGCGGCGCCGGCGCTGCGGCGCGCTACCGCTTCGTCGTCAGCGACGTGCCGCTGCGCTTCCAGACGATCGGCGAGCGTTTCCTCGGCCGTTCGCTGGGGCAGGTGGAAAAAGTCGATTGGTGAGCGGCTGACGCCTGGCCTGCAGCGCGGGAGTGAGGTCGGGCCGCGTTCAGGCTGGGGCGAGCCTCAGGCGGGGCCGGTCGCAACCGGCCGCCCCGGGTCGGCACACCACTCGCTCCACGAACCGGCGTAGAGCAGCGAACCGGACAGGCCGGCCGATTCCATCGCCAGCACGTTGACGCAGGCCGTCACGCCGGAGCCGCAGTGGTGCACGACTTGTTGCGGCGGGTGGTTTCCCAGCAGCGCGCCGAATTCCTCGCGCAGTACCGATGCCTGCTTGAAGCGGCCGTCGGGCTGCAGGTTGTCGCGGAAGAAGCGGTTGATGGCGCCGGGGATGTGGCCGCCCACCGGGTCCAGCATTTCGTTCTCGCCACGGAAGCGGTCCGGGCTGCGGGCGTCGATCAGCAGCATCTGCGGCTGGCCCAGATGGCCGAGGACGAAATTCGCATCGACCCGATTCGCCCGCAGCGCCAGCGCATAGGTGGCGGGCCGGGCTTCGGGCTGGGCCGAGTCGAGCGGCAGGCCGGCGCTGCACCAGGCCTGCAGGCCGCCGTCCAGCACGGCGACGCGGTTGTGCCCGAGCCAGCGCAGCAGCCACCATAGCCGCGCGGCGAACATGCCGCAGGCGTCGTCGTAGGCGACTACCTGGGTATGGTGGCTGACGCCGCATGCTTCCAGCCGGGCGGCGAGCTTCGCCGGGTCGGGCAGGGGATGGCGGCCGTTGGCGCCCGTCCGGGGTGCCGAGAGATCGGTTTCCAGATCCAGGAAGAAGGCGCCCGGGATGTGCTGCCCGAGATAGGCGTGCAGGCCGAAATCCGTATTGCACAGATCGAAGCGGCAGTCGAACACGACCCAGTCCGGCGAATGGAGCCGTTGTGCGAGCTCGGCCGGGCCGATCAGCGTCGCATAGGATGCGTTCACTCGGCGGCCTCGGCCGTGATGTCCAGCCAGCTGCGGGCTTCGGCTTCGTCGTCGAATACCTGGACCTCGGCATCGACGAACAGCTGCGACACCCAGGCGCTCCAGGTCAGCCACTGGTCGTCGGTCAGCACGGCGATGCGGCGGAAATCATGGGCATGCTGGCGCGAGAACTTGATTTCCTCCCACGCCACGTCGAGCGTGAAGCCCGCCATTTCGCGGAGGTCGAAAAGCAGGTCGATCGGTCCGGAGAACTGGATCTTGTAATTGACCAGTTCCTCGAATTCCTTGTAGTCGGCCAGCGCGAATTCACCGAAAACAGTGATTGCGACCAGGTTGTCGCGGTGCTCGATGCTGATCATTGCGGCCTCCGTCGTCTTGGACTGGTTGCCTACTACTATAGCCTCCGCATCGATCCGGCTCAATCAGTGGCGGGCGCTTGGCCGGGCCCATCAGGCAGGGGCTGCCGGGCCGGCTGGCGGTCCGCACTTCGCGGCCGACGCCTCAGCCGTCGTTCAAGCTGCTGCGGCGCGGGCGCAGCGAGATCATGATCGCACTGGTGACGATGCAGGCGATGCCGATCCAGCTCAGCCACGGCATGATTTCGTCCCACAGCAGGGCGCCGAACAGACTGGCGAAGACGACCGTGGCGTAGCTGAGGTTGGCCGACAGCATGGTGTGGCCGTAGCTGTAGGAACGGGTCATGGCGAGCTGGGCGAGGCCGCCGAAGACGCCGATGCCGAGCAGGATGAAGAGCTCCTGCAGATCGGGCAGGTGCGGGCCGGCATACAGTGCGCCGGCAAGACCGAACAGCATCGTGACCAGCGAGAACCAGAATACCGTGCGCACTTCCGGCTCGCCGGCCTTCCCCAGTTCGCGCACGCTGATGTAGGCGATGCTGGCGATCGCGCCGGAGCCGAGGCCGACGACCGCCCCCAGCCACTGCTCGGCGGCCAGCGTCGGGCGCAGCAGCAGAACGACGCCGGCAAAGCCGACCGCCAGCGAGAGCATGCCGGTCCAGCGCAGCTTCTCGTGGAAGACCAGCGCCAGCAGCAGGGCGACGAAGATCGGCGAGGTGTAGTTGAGCGTCACCGCAGTCGCGAGCGGGAGGCTGCCGATGGCGAAGAAGTAGCAGCTCAGCGCAGTCGACCCGGACACGCTGCGCGACACGTGCATGCGCCAGTGGGGGGTGCGCAGCCGGATGCCCTTGAGCCTGGCGATCACGACCATCATCGCGACGCTGACGATGCCGCGGTAGAACACGACTTCGCCGGTCGAGAATGTGCTCGAGCCGAGCTTGACGCAGACGCCCATGCAGGCGAACAGCAGACAGGAAACGAGCATCCAGAAAGCAGGCATGAAATGTTGCAGTGCAGCGACAAAACCCGGCATTGAACCACATTGGGGCGCCGCGTGCGCGAAATCCGGATCAGGCCTGTGCGGAAATCACTGCTGCGCTGCAGTGTCGCCTGAGCGCGGCAGCAGCACTGTGGCTTCCAGTCCGCCTGCGGCCGAATTGCGCAGGTGGACTTCGCCACGCTGGCGGCGCAGCAGGTTGCGGGTGATGGCGAGGCCCAGGCCGGTGCCGCCGGTTTCCCGGTTGCGCGAGGTTTCGAGCCGGTAGAAGGGTTCGAAGACTTTTTCCAGCTGATCGTCCGGCAGGCCGGGGCCGCGGTCGCGGATGCGGATCTCGAAGGCGTCCGGCCTGGTGGCGACGGAGATGTCGACTTCGCCGCCGAACTTGACGCCATTCTCGATCAGGTTCCACAGCGCGCGCCGCATGGCCGTCGGCTGGGCTGACAGCGGTGCATCGGCGCGGCCGTCGAGCCGGACTTTCCAGCCCATGTCGGTGGCGTCGTCGCGCAGGGCTTCGAGCAGCCGGTCGAGGTCGATCGGCTGCGCAGGGGTGGCGTCGTCCAGGCTGCGGGCATAGGCGAGCCCTTCCTTGACCAGCGCCTGCATGCTGTCGAGATCGGCCTGGATGCGGCTGCGAAGTTCATCGTCGTCGACCAGTTCCGCGCGCAGCCGCAACCGCGTGATCGGCGTCTGCAGATCGTGCGAGATGGCGGCCAGGATGCGGGTGCGCTCGCTGACGTAGTCCCGGATGCGCTGCTGCATCTGGTTGAAGGCTTGGGCGGCCTGGCTGACTTCGGTCGGGCCGCGGGTGTCGAGTGGTGCACGCTCCGGATCCTCGCCGAGCGCTCGGGCGGCTTCGGTCATGCGCGACAGCGGGCGGGTCGCCAGTCGTACCGCGAACCAGGTCAGCAGGCCGACGCCGCCGACCAGCGCGGCCAGGGCGGCGATCAACTGGTCCGGCTCGGGCGGGCGGATCGGGGGAGAGGGGGGGATGCCGGGCAGGCGGACCTGCAACGGAGCGCCGTCGGCGAGATCGACTACGGCGACCACCACGGCATGCGGCATGCCGGGACGGTCCTGGGCATAGGCCGTGGTGGTCCGCTCCGGCATCGCTGCGCGTAGCGCGGTCGGCAGGGGGTGGTCGTCTGGCAGCAGCTGCAGGCGTTCGGACGGTTCGCGCAGCGCCAGCCGCAGCCGGCGGCGGCCGAGTTCGTCGATCCAGCGCGCGCGCTCGGCAGGGCCGAGGCGATCGAGCACGTCGGCCGTGGCGGCGATCTCCTGGGCCACGCTCTCGAACAGCGCGCTGCGTCCGATGCGCTCGCGTTCGCTGACGAAGAGGGTCACGCTGACCGCGATCACGACCAGGATGCCGACCAGCAGGATCAGCATCAGGCGGGCGAACAGGCTGCGGGGCCAGAGCAGTTTCATGAGGCGTCCGGAGTGACGACGCTGACCTCGGTGGCCAGCACGTAGCCTTCGTTGCGCACTGTCTTGATGATCGCCGGTTCGCGTGCGTTGTCGCCGAGGCGCTGGCGCAGGCGGCTGACCTGCAGGTCGATCGAGCGGTCGAAGACGTCCGCTTCGCGTCCCTGGGTCAGCTCCATCAACTGGTCGCGCGACAGGACTTTCTGCGGATGCGACAGGAAGATCGACAGCATGCGGTATTCCGCGCCGGACAGGGCGACGACGGTGCCGGCCGTGTCGATCAGGTGGCGGTTGACGGTGTCCAGCCGCCATTGGGCGAAGCGCAGTTCGCGCGCATTGGCCGGCGGCGCGGCGTCGAGGTTGGGCGGCAGCGCGCGCGTGCGGCGCAGCACGGCGCGGATGCGTGCGTACAGTTCGCGCGGCACGAAAGGCTTGGTCAGGTAGTCATCCGCGCCCATTTCCAGGCCGAGGATGCGGTCCATGTCGTCGCCGCGGGCGGTGAGCATCAGGATCGGGATGTTCGACGGCGGGCCGCCGGCCGCGCGCAGGTTGCGGCACAGGGTCAGGCCGTCCTCGCCCGGCATCATCACGTCGAGCACGATCAGGTCGATCCGGTGCTGCTCCAGCGCGGCCTTCATCTCGCGCCCGTCGGCTGCGGTGGTGCAGCGCAGACCCTGCTTTTCGAGGTAGTCGGCAAGCAGGTTGCGGATGTCGCGGTCGTCATCGACGATCAGGATGTGGTCTTGCTGGCTCATCGCATCGGTGCCGGTGTTTTCGATGGGGCGAATCTTAAGCCTCCGCCCACCTGCTTTTGTATCCCAGCGTATCAATCCAGGGGCGAGAGACACGAGGCTGCAAACCGGGGGGATGCGGACAAACGCGGCTTACATCGTGGTGTTGAAATGGCTCCGTCGCCCGAACGAACGGGCACGACGAACCGAACCGAAAGGAGAAGCACCATGAAGACCTGGATGAAGACCTCGATTGCCGCCGCCGTCATCGCCACCGCCGGCCTCGGCACCACGGCCGCGCTTGCCTGGGGCGGACATGGCCACGGCCCGCATGGCGGCAAGGCCGGCTGGTGGCAGATGGAGCCGGCGCAGATGAAGCAGCGCATGGCCCAGCGCGTCGAACTGCAGATGGCCCGGCTGGAGCTGGCGCTTGCCTTGAGTGCGGAGCAGAAGCCCGCTTTCGAGACCTTCAAGAACACGATGAAGGCACGTGCCGAGCGCATGGCGGAGACCATGGCCGCAGGTCGCGCGGAAGCCAGGCCGGCGACCGCGATCGAGCGCATGCAGCGCATGGAGGAAGCCGGCAAGCTGCGCCTGGCCGAGATGGCCGAGACCCGCAAGGCGGTCGAAACCTTCTATGCCACGCTCGGCAGCGCGCAGAAGACGGTGTTCGATGCCGAGTTCCAGAAGGCGGGACGCCATGATTTCGGCAAGAAGGGCGACAGGGGCCCCGGCAAGGGCGAACGCGGCATGCGTGAGCCGCGCGGCTGATCATCGCGCTGCCTGAATGGAAAAAGGCCATCCCGCGGGATGGCCTTTCGTCTTGGGGACAGCCGTGCTGCTTAGTGGAACTGCTCTTCCTCGGTCGAGCCGGTCAGCGCCTTGACGCTGGACGAGCCGCCCTGGATCACGGTGGTGACGTCGTCGAAGTAGCCGGCACCGACTTCCTGCTGGTGCGAGACGAAGGTGTAGCCTTGATCGCGGGCGGCGAACTCGGGCTCCTGCACCATTTCGACGTAGTGCTTCATGCCTTGGCCGCGGGCGTAGGCGTGGGCGAACTTGAAGGTGTTGAACCAGTTGACGTGGATGCCGGCCAGGGTGATGAACTGGTACTTGTAGCCCAGCGCCGACAGTTCGTCCTGGAACTTGGCGATGGTGGCGTCGTCGAGGTTCTTCTTCCAGTTGAAGGACGGCGAGCAGTTGTAGGACAGCAGCTTGCCCGGGCAGGCGGCATGCACGGCCTGCGCGAACTCGCGGGCGAAGCCCAGGTCCGGAGTGCCGGTTTCGCACCAGACCAGGTCGGCATAGGGCGCGTAGGCGACGCCGCGGCTGATGGCCTGCTCGAGGCCGTTCTTGACGCGGTAGAAGCCTTCCTGCGTGCGTTCGCCGGTGAGGAAGGGCTTGTCGTTGGCGTCGTGATCCGAAGTGATCAGGTTGGCGGCTTCGGCGTCGGTACGGGCCAGGATGATGGTCGGCACGCCCATGACGTCGGCGGCGAAGCGGGCGGAGATCAGCTTCTCGATCGCTTCCTGGGTCGGCACCAGCACCTTGCCGCCCATGTGGCCGCACTTCTTCACCGCAGCCAGCTGGTCTTCGAAGTGCACGCCGGCGGCACCGGCGGCAATCATGTTCTTCATCAGCTCGAAGGCGTTCAGCACGCCGCCGAAACCGGCTTCGGCGTCAGCCACGATCGGCAGGAAGTAGTCGATGAACTCCTTGTCGCCGGGGTTGATGCCGCGCGACCACTGGATCTCGTCGGCGCGCTTGAAGGTGTTGTTGATGCGGCGAACCATGGTCGGCACCGAGTCGTAGGCGTACAGCGACTGGTCGGGGTACATGGTTTCGGAGGTGTTGCCGTCGGCGGCGACCTGCCAGCCGGACAGATACACGGCTTCGAGGCCGGCCTTGGCCTGCTGCATGGCCTGGCCCGCGGTGATGGCGCCGAAGGCATTCACGTAGCCCTTCTTGGCGCCGCCGTTGACACGTTCCCACAGCAGCTTGGCACCACGCTGGGCCAGCGTGTATTCGGGCTGCAGGCTGCCGCGCAGGCGGACGACGTCGGTGGCGGAGTAGCCGCGCTTGATGCCTTTCCAACGGGGGTTCTCGGCCCAGTCCTTTTCCAGAGCGGCGATTTGCTGTTCGCGGGTCAGAGTCATGATGCTTCCTTTTCAGTGCAGAAGGGTGTCAACCATCGCGCTCGGTTCAGGCGCCGGTCGCGGTGTATCCGTCGCAAGGGCGTTCGAGGGAAAAACGCCTTGTCGATGGGAAAGAAGTATAGGAGGGTTTCTGCTTAGCAGCAATATGTCTTATATAAGACATAAGAAATAATATTCCGCAATGAAAACATGGACTTGCTTTTTTCTTTCCGGGATGTGAAATAAAAGTGAATCCTGTGAAATGAATTTTTAGATCCCGGTGCTGCACTGCGGCGCCTGTGGTCTTACGGAACCCGCGTCTCGCTGGGGTTCCGTGCAAGCTCTGCGTCAGAGCAGGGCGGTTTCGGACACGACGACGCCGTCCTCGTCGGCATAGACGTGGTGGCCCGGCACGAAGCTCACGCCGCCGAAGCTCACGGGCACATCGACTTCGCCGACATTGCGCTTGACCGTCTTGCGCGGATGGGTGCCGAGGGCGAAGACGCCGAGATCCATGCCGCCGATGGCCTTCGAGTCGCGGATGCAGCCGTAGACGATGATTCCGGCCCAGCCGTTCCTGACGGCCAGTTCGGCGAGCTGGTCGCCCACCAGCGCGCAGCGCATCGAGGCGCCGCCGTCGATGACCAGTACCCGGCCGTTGCCGGCGGATTCGACCGCCTTGCGGACGAAGGAGTTGTCCTCGAAGAGCTTCAGTGTGCTGATCGGGCCGCCGAAGGCGCTGCGGCCGCCGTAGCTGTGGAACATGGGGCTGGCGACGGCGAGCTTGTCGTCGTGGGCGTCGCACAGATCGGCTGTCTGGAGGTTCATGTCTGCTCCTTGTCGATGGGGTGCTTGTCGCTGGCAGCGCGCATGATAGTCCAGTGTCCTGTGTCGTGGCATGCGGGAGGCGGGGGATATGTGCCCGTGTCGCGCCGATGTTGCGATAGGGGCCGCACAAAAAATGCCCCCACGCTCATCCGCTTCGCGGGCTCGCTGCCCCCCAGGGGGGCGCTTTTTGCGTTGGGGCGGCCCGGCGGACAAAAAAACGGCGCCTCCCGCAAAGGGAGGCGCCGTCCGGCGGTGAGCGGGTGTCAGGCGGTCGCGGCGGTTTCCGCTTCCTCGAAGACCAGCTTGACCTTCTCGTCCTCGTCGAGCTCGATGCTGACCTTGCCGCCATTGACCAGGCGGCCGAACAGCAGTTCGTCGGCCAGCGCGGAGCGGATCGTGTCCTGGATCAGGCGCGCCATCGGACGGGCGCCCATCAGCGGATCGAAACCCCTTTCGGCCAGCCAGGCCTTCAGTTCGTCGCTGAAGTGCGCTTCGACCTTCTTCTCGTGCAACTGGGCTTCGAGCTGCATCAGGAACTTGTCGACCACGCGCAGGATGACTTCGTTGTCCAGCGCCTTGAACGAGATCATCGCATCCAGCCGGTTGCGGAACTCCGGCGTGAACAGGCGCTTGATGTCGGCCATCTCGTCGCCCGCCTCGCGCTTGGCCGAGAAGCCGATCACCGCCTTCTGCATCGACTCGGCGCCCGCATTGGTCGTCATGATGATGATGACGTTGCGGAAATCCGCCTGCCGGCCGTTGTTGTCGGTCAGCGTGCCGTGGTCCATGACCTGCAGCAGGATGTTGTAGATGTCCGGATGGGCTTTCTCGATCTCGTCGAGCAGCAGCACGCAATGCGGCTTCTTGGTGATCTGCTCGGTCAGCAGGCCGCCCTGGTCGAAGCCGACATAGCCCGGCGGCGCGCCGATCAGGCGGCTGACCGCATGGCGTTCCATGTACTCGGACATGTCGAAGCGCACCAGTTCGATGCCCAGCGTGTAGGCGAGCTGGCGTGCGACTTCGGTCTTGCCGACGCCGGTGGGGCCGGAGAACAGGAAGGAGCCGATCGGCTTCTGAGGGTTGCCGAGGCCCGAGCGCGACATCTTGATCGCCTTCGCCAGCGCCTCGATCGCGGCGTTCTGGCCGAACACCACGTTCTTCAGGTCGCGGTCGAGCGTCTTCAGTGCGGCCTTGTCGTCGTTGGACACGGTGCGTGGCGGGATGCGGGCGATCTTGGCGACGATCTCCTCGATCTCGTTCTTGCCGATGGTCTTCTTCTGCTTCGACTTCGGCAGGATGCGCTGCGCAGCGCCGGCCTCGTCGATGACGTCGATCGCCTTGTCCGGCAGATGGCGGTCATTGATGTACTTGGCCGACAGCTCGGCGGCGCTCGACAGTGCCGAATTGCTGTACTTGATGCCGTGATGTTCCTCGAAGCGGCTCTTGAGCCCCTTCAGGATCTCGACCGTTTCGGCCACCGAGGGCTCGACGACGTCGATCTTCTGGAAGCGCCGCGACAGGGCGTGATCCTTCTCGAAGATCTGGCGGAATTCGTTGTAGGTGGTCGCGCCGATACACTTCAACTGGCCCGAGGACAGCGCCGGCTTCAGCAGGTTGGAAGCGTCCAGCGTGCCGCCCGAGGCCGCGCCCGCACCGATCAGGGTATGGATCTCGTCGATGAACAGGATGGCGTTCGGGTTTTCGGTGAGCTGTTTCAGCACGGCCTTCAGGCGCTGCTCGAAATCGCCGCGGTACTTGGTGCCGGCGAGCAGGGCGCCCATGTCGAGGGCGAACACCTGGGCATTCTCGAGGATTTCCGGCACGCGGCCTTCGATGATGCGGCGTGCCAGGCCTTCGGCGATCGCCGTCTTGCCGACGCCGGCCTCGCCGACCAGCAGCGGGTTGTTCTTGCGCCGCCGGCACAGGGTCTGGATGACGCGCTCGACTTCCTTCTCGCGTCCGATCAGCGGGTCGATCTTGCCCACCAGTGCCTGCTGGTTCAGGTTCTGGGTGTAGCTTTCGAGCGCGCCGCCGGCGGACTTCTCGTCCTGTTCCTGGTCGGCATTCTGGTCCGATTCGCTGCGGTTCTGCGCGCCGCTGCCCTGCGGCGGGCTCTTGGCGATGCCGTGCGAGATGAAGTTAACGACGTCCAGGCGCGAGATGTTCTGGCGCTGCAGGTAATAGACGGCGTGCGAGTCCTTTTCGCCGAAGATCGCCACCAGCACGTTCGCGCCGGTGACTTCCTTCTTGCCCGACGACTGCACGTGCAGGATGGCGCGCTGGATGACACGCTGGAAGCCGAGTGTCGGCTGGGTGTCGATCTCGTCGCTGCCTTCGATGCGCGGCGTGTGCTCATTGACGAAATTGCCCAACTCTTGGCGCAGCTCGTCGATGTTTGCCGAACACGCGCGCAGCACTTCGGCCGCCGACGGGTTGTCCAGCAGGGCGAGCAGCAGATGCTCGACGGTGATGAATTCGTGACGCTTCTGACGTGCCTCCACGAAGGCCATGTGCAGGCTCACTTCAAGCTCTTGCGCGATCATTCAATTTTCCTCCATCACGCATGCCAGCGGATGTTGATGCTGACGAGCAAACGAGGCGACCTGCTCGACCTTGGTCGATGCGATGTCCCGGGGAAAGACGCCGCACACCCCCATGCCCTCTCTGTGAACTTGGAGCATGACTCGCGTGGCACGTTCGCGATCCATGCCGAAATATTTCTGCAGAACGACGATCACAAAATCCATTGGCGTGTAGTCGTCGTTGAGCAGAAGCACCTTGTACATCGGTGGGGGACGGGTGCGCGTCCGCTTCGCCTCGAGGACGAATTCATCTTGTTTCCGGGTACCCATGAAAACCATTCTAATGAAGTCATTGCGGAGTGCAACACAGGAGAAACACGATGAGCGAACTTTCTGACACCTATCGTGGCTGGCGCGAATCCGGCCGTGCCTTTGCCGGTGCGGCCACGCAGGGATGAAGTGTCGATCGTGCGCTGCGAAAAAGCCCTGGAGCCCTTGCCGCTCAAGATAGCTGGGTCGTTTTCCGTGAATTTCAAGGGGTTTGGCTGTTGCGCTGCCGCAAAAAAATGCCGTGACCAGACCGTTGACGCTCTTCGGGCAACTGCGTAAAAACGAGGCCGTGCGCAGTCTTGGCTTGATACGACGCCTTCCCCGGAGTCGCTTTGGGGTGCTTTCCGTCGAGGCTTCTTCAAGTTGCTGGCGGCGCCGCAATACCCGGCCGGGGACGGCCGCATCAAGCAACCTTGAAGGAACGAAGCAATATGGCAACTGGTACCGTGAAGTGGTTCAACGATTCCAAGGGTTTCGGTTTCATCACGCCCGATGATGGCAGCGAGGATCTGTTCGCGCACTTCTCCGCCATCAACATGAGCGGTTTCAAGAGCCTGAAGGAAGGCGAAAAGGTTTCCTTCGAGGTTACGCAGGGACCCAAGGGCAAGCAGGCGTCCAACATCCAGCGCGCCTGAAGCCGGAGACGCTGGAGTCGTATCCGGCAGACATCATTTCTGCTTCATCGTTCGTTCGATCTGAAGCAGCGCCGGATGCAAAAAGCAGAAGGGCCATCGAGTGATCGATGGCCCTTCTGCCTTGATTCGCTTGCTCCGCCAGCCTGTGCCCTTGGTGCTTCCGGGGCGCCTGCCGTGCCGGCTTCGGCGAGCTTACTTCAGCTTGATTTCCTTGTACGGCACGTGCTTGCGAGCAACGGGATCGTACTTGTTGAATTCGAGCTTTTCCGGGGTGGTGCGCTTGTTCTTCGACGTGGTGTAGAAGTGCCCCGTACCGGCGGTGGATTCGAGCTTGATCTTTTCGCGGATGCCCTTGGCCATGGCGTTCTCCGTTTAGTGTTGTTGCTTACAGCTTCTCGCCGCGGGCGCGAAGCTCGGCAACGACGACGTCGATGCCCTTCTTGTCGATGGTGCGCAGGCCGGCATTGGAAACGCGCAGGCGGATCCAGCGGTTTTCGCTCTCGCTCCAGAACCGGCGGTTTTGCAGGTTGGGCAGGAAGCGGCGCTTGGTTTTGTTGTTGGCGTGGGAAACGTTATTTCCCACCATCGGTGCTTTACCGGTCACTTGGCAGACGCGAGCCATACGATGCTCCAGGGAATTCTGATTGCGGAAAACGCACGAGGATACTGCATCCTGGATCAGGAAGGCAAGTGCCGGGTGCGGGGAATTGCTTTCGTGGGGCCGGCATTGGAACCGATTTTCCATCTCAAAGCAAGCCGCGTTCGGCAAACGAGACCGGCTTGCCGTGCGCGGGGACGACGAAGTGGTCGAGAACGCGGACGTCGATCAGGGCAAGCGCATCCTTGAGCGTGCGGGTCAGCACTTCGTCGGCCGTACTGGGCTCGGAGGCGCCGGACGGATGGTTGTGGGCGAGGATCACCGAGGCGGCGTTGCGCGACAGCACGAGCTTGACGACTTCGCGCGGGTAGACGCTGGTCTGCGTCAAAGTGCCGCGGAACAGGTCCACCGCCTCGATCAGGCGGTGGCGGGCGTCGAGCAGCATGATGCAGAAGGTTTCGTGCGGCAGATGGCCGAGCCGAAGGCCCAGCCAGTCGCGCACGGCCTGGGGCGAATCGAACAGCGCGCGCTCGGATAGCGTTTCGCCCAGCGCGCGCCGCGCCAGTTCCATGACGGCCTGCAGTTGGGCATACTTCGCCAGCCCCATGCCGGGCAGCGCGGCGAAGTCGCTCGCGCTGGCCGAACACAGCCGGGTCAGGGAGCCGAAATGGCCGATCAACTGCCGTGCGAGATCGACCGCGGTATGGCCCCGGATGCCGACGCGCAGGAACAGGGCGAGCAGTTCGGCGTCGGACAGGGCGCCCGCGCCGCGTGCGAGGAGCTTTTCGCGGGGGCGTTCGTCGGCTGGCCAGTCGGTGATTGCCATGGACGCGGGTTCCTTCAGGCTGGCGGGGAAGGCTGATTGCCGAAGATGCGGGCTCTCCGGCAGGCTGCTTCCGCCCGGGGTTGTCGTCGAGTGCAGCGCGGTGCTGCGGAATTATAAGCTGATGTCATGAATACACTACAGGGCAGGAAGATCGTCGTCGGTGTGACGGGCGGCGTGGCGGCCTACAAGGCGGCCGAACTGGTGCGGCTGCTGGGCAAGGCGGGAGCGGACGTACACGTCGTGCTGACCGAGGCGGGTGCGCGCTTCGTGACCGCGGTCACTTTCCAGGCGCTGTCGGGCAACCCGGTCTGGAGCGACCTGTGGGATGCGCGCATGCCGAACAACATGGCGCACATCGATCTGGGCCGCGACGTCGATGCGATCCTGGTGGCGCCGGCGACGGCCGACTTCATCGCCCGGCTCGCCCAGGGACGGGCGGACGATCTGCTGACCACGCTGTGCCTGGCGCGGGACGTGCCGCTGATCGTCGCGCCGGCGATGAACCGGCAGATGTGGGAAGCGCCGGCCACCCAGCGCAACGTGGCGCTGGTGCGCGGTGATGGCGTCACGCTGTTCGGCCCGGTGGCGGGCGAGCAGGCCTGCGGCGAGGTCGGCATGGGGCGGATGCTCGAAGCCGAGGAACTGCTCGAACATCTGGAAGCGTATTTCGTGAGCAAGCGTCTGGCCGGCCGCAAGGTCGTGCTGACCGCCGGGCCCACTTTCGAGGCGATCGATCCGGTGCGCGGCATCACCAACATCAGCTCGGGCAAGATGGGCTACGCGCTGGCGCGCGCCTGCGCCCAGGCGGGCGCCGAGGTCGTGCTGGTGAGCGGGCCGGTCGCGTTGCCGGTGCCGGCCGGCGTCCGGCGGCTTGCCGTGGCCGGTGCGCGTGACATGCGCGAGGCTGTGCTTGCCGCACTGCCGGGGGCGGACGTGTTCATCGGCGTCGCCGCGGTGGCCGACTACCGGCCGCTGGAAGTCGCCGAGCACAAGATGAAAAAAAAGGATGGCATCCTGACGCTGGAACTGACCCAGAACCCGGACATCCTGGCCGAAATCGCGGCCTTGCCGGATGCGCCTTTCTGCGTCGGTTTCGCCGCCGAAAGCCGGGATCTCGATGCCTACGCCGAAGGCAAGCGGCAGAAGAAGCGCCTGCCGATGCTGGTGGGCAACCTGGTGCAGGACGGCATGGGCTCGGACGACAACGTGGTCGTGCTGTACGACGATGGCGGCCGCCATCCGCTGCCGCGGGCGCCGAAAGCCGAGCTCGCCCGCGGCATCGTCGAGCACCTGGCCGGCCTGCTGGAAGCAGCGGGGCGCTGAGGCCTGCCCTGAACACCGGACGTGCGCTGCGGCGCCGGCCAAGGAGAAAAAAATGCATCGCATCGACGTGAAACTGCTCGACGAACGGCTCAAGGCGCATCCGCCGGCCTACGCCACCAGCGGAGCCGCCGGCCTCGACCTGCGGGCTTGCCTGCCGGCGCCGATTACCCTGCATCCGGGGGAAACCACGCTGGTGCCCAGCGGGCTGGCGATCCATCTGGCCGATCCGGGCCTGGCGGCGATGGTGCTGCCGCGTTCCGGGCTGGGCCACAAGCACGGCATCGTGCTGGGTAACCTGGTCGGCCTGATCGATTCGGACTATCAGGGCCAGATCTTCGTTTCGGTGTGGAATCGCGGGCGTGCCAGCTTCACCATCCAGCCGATGGAGCGCATCGCGCAACTGGTGGTGGTGCCGGTGCTGCAGGTCGGCTTCAATGTCGTCGACGACTTCGACGCCAGCCAGCGCGGCGCCGGCGGTTTCGGCAGTACCGGCAAGCACTGATGCAGCATCCGGGCATTCCGACGGGCGTGCACGTCGTCTGCGAGCGCGAAGGCCGGGTGCTGTTGCTGCGCCGCGCCGGCACGGGTTTTTTCGACGGGCGCTACAGCCTGCCCGGCGGACACGTCGAG
This sequence comes from Thauera carbonicopians, assembly GCF_025699485.1. Classification (GTDB taxonomy): domain Bacteria; phylum Pseudomonadota; class Gammaproteobacteria; order Burkholderiales; family Rhodocyclaceae; genus Thauera. The sequence goes on from NZ_JANUXN010000011.1 coordinate 66,040, forward strand.
CCGGGCGAATCGGTCCTTGCTGCCGCAATGCGCGAACTGCGCGAGGAAACCGGTCTGTCGGTGTTCGAGCGCGATCTGGAATGGCTGGGAGTGGTGCATCGCCTGTCGGACACCAATCGCATCGACTTCTTCGTGCGTGCGGCCCGCTGGAACGGCGAACCGGAGAACCTCGAGCCCGCCAAGTGCGACGACATGGTGTGGTGCGCACGCAAGCAGTTGCCCCAGCCGATGGTTGCCTACGTCGAGGCGGCGCTGCGGCAGACACAGGCGCCGTGGATGCTGGAGCTCGGCTGGTCCTGCACGACAGGCCGCATTCAGCGCTGCGATGGATTCTGATATTTTCCCTCGTGCCGGGTTTGATTCTCTTGCCGCAGAGCGCCATGGGGGAACGATGAAAATGTGGAAGAAGACCGTGTCGACGGCAGGCTTTGCCTGCTGTTTATCTTTTGCTGCAGCTGCCGCAGATTTGCCCGAAGTCGATCTGGAGCGGGCCGCGCAGATCAGCGCCGGGCGCTGTTCGCTGTGCCATGGGGCGGACGGGGAGAGCACGTCGGCCCTGTATCCGCGGCTGGCGGGCCAGCATCACCACTACATCGCCAGGCAACTGGCGGACTTCCAGTCCGGCCGGCGCAAGAGCGACACCATGGCCAGCATGGCGGAGGGCCTCACGCCCGAAGAAATGCTGGCGCTGGGCGTGTTCTTCGAAAGCAAGCCGACCAAGCCACGCCAGGCACGCGACGCCGAACTCGCCGGCGTGGGGCGCTTCGTGTTTCATCGTGGCAACGAGGAATCGGGCGTGCCCGCCTGCGCTTCCTGTCATGGCGAGCGGGGGCTCGGCACCGACCAGTTGCCCAGGCTCGCCGGACAGGTGCCCAAGTACATCGAGAGCCAGTTGAAATCCTTCGGCCAGCGCGAGCGCACCAACGACAACGCAGTCATGCATTCGATCGCGTCGAAGCTGACCGAACTGGAGATCAAGGCCGTATCGCTCTACGTCAGCACGCTGGACTGATTCCCGAGTTGCTCGGCCTTGCCGTGCCGCAGCACGGGCTACGGCCTTGTTCTCGCTTCGAGTGCAGGCCGGTATGAGCGGGCAGGGATGAAAAAAACGGGAGCGGGCCGATGGCCGCGCTCCCGTTCTCGAAGCGGAAATGATGTCTCAGGCCAGCATGTCGGCCCAGATGTTCTTCGCCCAGGCCAGTGCCGCCTTGCCTTCGATCTCGTTGGCGGCTGCCGATACGCCGCCTGCGCCCTGTACCGGCATCGGCTGCTTCTTCTCGGCGTCGTACTGGTGCACCGAGGCGACGTGGATGACGTTGCGGTCGTCGACGAAGCTGTAGCAGGTGTTCATCACCACCGGCGTCGGGTTGGGGGCGATGCCTTCGAACAGGTTCAGGATCGCCGCCGCCGCGACCTTGGCGTGCTGGTTGGCCATGTGGCCGGACTTCGGCATCGTCGGCGCCGGGAACAGCGCGTCACCCAACACATGCACGCCCGGCACGCCCTTGGCTTCCATCGTCAGCCAGTCGATGTCGACCCAGCGCTCGTTGATCAGCGGCAGGCCGGCCTTCAGCGCGATGTCGCCGGCCCGCATCGGCGGGATCACGTTCAGCACGTCGGCCTTGACGCTGTCGAATTCGAGTTCGGCGGTGAGGCTGGCCGCATCGACGCTCTGCAGCGAGCTGTTGGGCACGTATTCGATCAAGCCCTTGTAGCTTTCGAAAGCCTTGGTGAACAGCCCTTTCTTCGACTGGATTTCTTCGTTGGAATCGAGCACCAGCACCTTGGATTTCGGCTTGGCGGCGCGCAGGTAATTGGCGACGACGCAGGCGCGCTCGTAGGGGCCGGGCGGGCAGCGGTAGGGCACCTTGGGAATGTGCAGCGCGAACACGCCGCCATCGGCCATGTCCTGCAACTGCTTGCGCAGCAGCACGGTCTGGGGGCCGGCCTTCCAGGCGTGCGGGATGCGCTCCTGATTGCCGTCCAGTCCGCCGACGGCACCGGGGATGAAATCGATGCCGGGCGACAGCACCAGGCGGTCGTAGCCCAGCGAACCGTTCCGCGCCGTGGCGACCGTGCGCTTGTCGGTGTCGATGGCGGTGACTTCGTCGGTGACGATACGAACGCCCCATTTCGACTTCAGGTTGTCGTAGCCGACGGTGATGTCTTCCATCTGCTTGACGCCGCCGATCACGAGGTTCGAGATCGGGCACGAGATGAAAGTGGGGTTGCGCTCGATCAGCGTCACGTCGACCGTACCATTGCTCCACATGCGCAGGTACTTAGCCGCGGTCGCGCCGCCGTAGCCGCCGCCGACGATGACGACGTGGCCCCGGCTCTTGCCGCCCGCCGTGGCACAGGCGGACAGTCCGGCGAGCGTGGTGCTGCCTGCTGCGGCGATGCCGGCGGTCTTGAGAAAATCGCGTCTGGTGAACATCGTCCTGTCTCTCCCTTATTTCTGCGCCGCGAACCAGGCAGTGATGAGCGTGAGCTGTTCGTCGGTGTAGCCCTTGACGATCTGGTGCATGATCGTCGCCGGCTTGTCGCCCGACTTGAAGTCCATCAGCTTCTGCATCAGTTTGTCCTGGGCTTCGCCGGCGAGAGAGTCCATGCCGCCGACGCTGTGTCCGTTGGTGCCGTGACAGTTCGCACAGGTGGCGGCGAGGTTGCGGGCCAGATTGGGGTCCTGGGCCTGCGCCGCAGCGCTGAGCCCGACGAGGCCGAGCATGGCCAGGGCGTGCTTGAGATTCACAAGGATGTCCCTCCGATTCTTGTGCCGATACTGGATGCGCCAGGCCCTGAAAGGGCCGTCCGGCGCGCATTCTGTGTGCAGGCGAGGGCCGGCGACGCAGAGTATAGCCACATCGATGCTGCGGCATGCGCAAGCTTTCCGCATTGCTTTGCAGGAATCACGATCAATGCTGCGCCGCATAAATATTAGTTCTTGACTATATTTTTATGTGCTTTTAGATTGAGTCTAAATAGGAAAATGCATTCATAAGCATCACTGATAGTGTATCCGGAGGGGGGATTGCACGCATGGCAGACATCGATGCCCGGCCTGGCCGGGTGAGGCCGGCACCGGAGAATTTCCTCACCGCCGAGCAGATCGCGGCGGTGAAGGACGGGCGGCGGGATTTCCTGCGCAAGGCCTTTCTGGCCGCTGCGGCGGCGATGGCGGCGCCCACAGCGGTGCGCGCTGCGAGCGAGGGTGATCCGGCCATCCTGAACCTGCCGCCGTGGAGCACTTCGCTCGGCCTGCCGGTGGCGGCGAATCCCTACGGCATGCCATCGAGGTACGAGCGCGGCCTGCGGCGGCGCGAGAGCCCGGGCCTGACGCGGGTCGGCGGCTCGTCGGTGGCGTTCACGCCCTTGCAGGGGCTGTTCGGCATCATCACGCCTTCCGGCCTGCATTTCGAGCGCCATCACCAGGGCTGGCACGACGTCGATCCGTCGAAGCACCGCCTGATGATCAACGGCCTGGTCAGGACCAATGCAGTGTTCACGATGGACGATCTGATGCGCCTGCCGTCGGTGTCGCGCATCCACTTCATCGAGTGCGGCGCCAATACCGGCATGGAGTGGGGCAACGTCGCGGTGCCGACCGTCCAGTACTCGCACGGCATGCTCTCCTGTTCGGAGTTCACCGGCGTGCCGCTGAAGGAAATCCTCGACATGTGCGGCGCCGACTACGAGAAAGGCCGCTATGTGCTGGCCGAAGGCGCCGATGGCTCGTCGATGACCCGTACCATCCCGATGGAACTGATCGAGTCCGGCGAAGTCTTCGTCGCCTATGGCATGAACGGCGAGATGCTGCGTCCCGAGAACGGCTATCCGCTGCGCCTCGTCGTGCCGGGCGTGCAGGGCGTGAGCTGGGTGAAGTGGCTGCGCCGCATCGAGGTCGGCGACAAGCCCTGGGCGACCAAGGACGAAGCGGTGCATTACATCGACCTGATGCCGGACGGCCTGCACCGCCAGTACACCTCGGTGCAGGAATGCAAGTCGGTCATCACCACGCCGTCGGGCGGCCAGCTGCTGCTCGACAAGGGCTTCTACAACATCTCCGGCATGGCCTGGTCGGGGCGCGGCAGGATCACCCGTGTCGATGTCTCCACCGACGGCGGCATCAACTGGCGCGAGGCGCGGCTGGAAACGCCGGTGCTGTCGAAGGCGGTCACGCGCTTCAACATCGGCTGGGTATGGGACGGCAAGCCCGCCATCCTGCAGTCGCGCGCGGAGGATGAAACCGGCCATGTCCAGCCGAGCTACGGCCAGTTGCGCAAGGTGCGCGGCACCCGCTCCATCTACCACAACAATGCCATCCAGTCCTGGAAGGTGGTCGAGTCCGGCGAGGTCAGCAATGTCCAGGTTCTGTAAGACGCTGATCGTTCTCGGGATCCTTGCCGCCGCGGCGCCGGCGGCGGCTTTCGATCGCTATCCGGGCATCGGCCGCGCGGCGACCGAGGCCGAAGTGAGCGCCTGGGACATCGACGTGCGGCCGGATTTCACCGGCCTGCCGAAAGGTTCCGGCGACGTCGATCGCGGCATGGAGTTGTGGGAAGCCCATTGCGCGAGCTGCCACGGCAGCTTCGGCGAGTCCAACGAGGTGTTCACGCCGATCGCCGGCGGCACGACGCTGCAGGACATCGAGACCGGCCGCGTCGCGGCGCTGATCGATGGCTCCTTCCCGCAGCGCACCACCTTGATGAAGGTGCCGACGGTGTCGACGCTGTTCGACTACATTCAGCGCGCGATGCCCTGGACTGCGCCGAAGTCGCTCGCGCCCGACGACGTCTATGCGATCCTCGCCTACCTGCTGAACCTGGGCGAAATCGTGCCGGCCGACTACGTGCTGAGCGACGAGAACATCCACGAAGTGCAGGCGCGCATGCCCAACCGCAACGGCATGACGACCGAGCACGGCATGTGGCCGGGCGCACCGGCATCCAGCGGCGGCATCGGCAACGGCGGCAAGCCCGACGTCGTCAACGTGGTCTGCATGAAGGATTGCAAGGAGAAGGTGGAGATCGCCTCGGCGCTGCCCGACTATGCGCAGGATGCCCACGGCAACCTGGCGGAGCAGAACCGCCCGGTGGGCCAGACGCGCGGCAAGCCCACCGGTGCGCCGGAGCCTGCGGAAGGCAGCGATGCCCGCGCCGCGGCCTCCGCCCTGGCGCTTGCCAAGGAAAAGGGCTGCATGGCCTGCCATGGCGTCGAGAAAGGGATCGTTGGTCCCGGTTACAATGAAATTGCCCAAAAATACCGGGGGCAGGCCGATGCCGCGGCCAAGCTGGCCGCCAAGGTGAAGGCCGGTGGCCAGGGCGTCTGGGGGGCGGTGCCGATGCCGCCGCAGGGGCATGTCGCCGACGGCGACATCGAACGGTTGGTCGAATGGATTTTGCAGGGCGCGAAAGCGCAGTAACAGCTCTACAAGGAGAGACGGGATGAATCATCAACGCAGGGACGCCCTGAAAGCGGGCAGCGGTCTGGGTGTGCTAGGACTGCTGGCCACGGTGGGCTTGATCAGGCCGGAAATGGCCCATGCGGCCTGGAACGAGCAGGCTTTCGGCGCCAAGAGCCTGGATGCGGCGTTCGAAGTGCTCGGTGCCGGCAAACCGGCCGTGAGTGGTGATGTGGTCCTCAACACACCGGACATCGCCGAGAACGGTGCCGTGGTGCCGGTCGGCGTGGTCAGCAACATTCCGGGAACCGAATACGTCGCGATCATGATCGAGAAGAATCCGTACATGCTCGCCGCCAGCTTCACGATTCCCGAAGGCACCCAGGCCGAGGTGCAGACGCGCGTCAAGATGGGGCAGACCTCGGACGTGTATGCCCTGGTCAAGGCCGACGGCAAGTTCTACATGGCCAAGAAAGAAGTCAAGGTCACGCTCGGCGGCTGCGGCGGCTGATCGACGAAGAGATTCAGGAGAAATATCGAAATGGCAAGCCCGATGCGTATTCGCGCCGCCGCCAAGGATGGCGTCACCGAAGTCCGTGTGCTGATGTCGCACGTCATGGAAACCGGCCAGCGCAAGGATTCCGCCGGCGAAGTGATTCCGGCCCACTTCATCACCGAACTGACCGCCAAGCACAACGACAAGCTCGTGCTGAGTGCCGAATTCGGTCCGTCCGTTTCCACCAATCCCTATCTCGCCTTCAAGTTCAAGGGTGGCGAGAAAGGCGACAAGATCACCGTCAGCTGGGTGGACAACAAGGGCGACTCCCGCACCGACGAAGCCCAGATCGCCTGATGCTCACTGTGGCCGCAGCCAGGCGGGTGCGGCGGGGACGAGCGCAGGCGGGTAATAGGAGAGCATGGCGGCACGGAAGCCATGGAGGAGAAAAAATGAGAAAACGAATCAAGGCCGTCGCCGTGTGCGTCGGCATTGCCCTGACGGCGCCCGCGTCGGCGCAGGAAGAACTCAATTTCGACGCTTACCGCGAGATGCTGGCGGATGGAAATCCGGCCGAACTCTACGAGATGGAAGGCGAGGAACTGTGGCGCACCGCGCGCGGGCCGAACAACGCCACGCTCGAACAGTGCGACCTGGGCCTGGGAGCGGGCGTGGTCGCGGGCGCGGCAGCGCAGTTGCCGCGCTACTTCGAGGACGCGGGCAGGGTGCAGGACATCGAAACGCGCCTGATGTACTGTATGGAAACGCTGCAGGGCATTCCGTCCAAGGAGATCATCGACGGGAAATTCCTGCAGGGCGAGCGCGCCAAGCTGGCGGCGCTGGTGGCCTATGTCGTCACCCACTCCAAGGGCGAGAAGATCGCCATCGATCTGTCGCACCCGAAAGTGAAGGAGATGTACGAGCTCGGCGAGCGGACTTTCTACTACCGGCTCGGGGTCATGGACTTCTCCTGTGCGTCCTGCCACAGCCAGGACGGCAAGCGCATCCGCGCCACCCAATTGCCCAACATCACCACCCGTGAAGGCGCGGCCGAAGGCTGGGGTTCGTGGCCGGCCTACCGGGTGTCCAGCTCGCAGTTCTGGACCATGCAGCACCGCCTGTGGGACTGCTTCCGCCAGCAGCGTGCGGCCGAGCCGATCTTCGGTTCGGACGTGATCATCGCGCTGTCCACCTTCATGGCGGGCAAGGGCAACGGCATCGAGGCCAAGTGGCCCGGCGTCAAGCGCTGAGGGAGCGAACGACATGAAAAAACTGTTCATTGCCGTGCCGCTGGCGCTGTGCGCCTCCGTCGCCGTGGCCGACGAACTGCAGGCCAAGGTCGAAGAGATGATGCTGAGCTCCTTCAAGGCGAACGGCATCGCCAGCCTCGACCGCCAGAAGCAGGACGAGATCCAGCAAGCGTGCTCCAGCCCGACGCCCCCGGACGCGGCAACCATGCAGCGCCTGCAGGCCGCAGAGATGGCCAAGATCCAGTGGCCGGCCGACGGCAACTACACCGGTGGCGACTGGAAGGAAGGGCAGAAGATCGCCGCCAGCGGCCGCGGCCTGACCTGGACCGACAAGACGCCGAACAACAACGGCGGCGGCTGCTACAACTGCCACGCGATGGATCCGAACGAGGTCTCCGAAGGCACCATCGGCCCCAGCCTCGAAGGCTATGCCAAGCTGCGCGGCAACGGCGAGGAGATCGTCAAATACACCTGGGGCAAGCTGTGGAACTCCAAGGCCTACCACGCCTGCAGCGACATGCCGCGCAACGGCTACGGCGGCATCCTGACCGAAGCCCAGATCCGCCACGTGATGGCCTTCCTGTTCGACCCCGCTTCGCCGGTCAACCAGTAAGCCCCGTCCGCTGATGCCATCGCGCAGGGCCCGAGGCTCCGGCCCCGGGCCGTTTTTTTTGCCGCCGGGCCGCCCCAAGGCAAAACAGCCCCCTCGGGGGGTGGAGCAGGGGTTTCGCGGAGCACTGCTCCGTGCCTGCGGAACGGGTCGGCTGTGCAGAGCTGGCCCTCTTGCGACCCGCGCAGCGGCGGAGCGTGGGGGTATTTTTTCGTCAAAGGAATGATCCATGTCGATGAATCGTCGTGAATTCATGCAGATGCTGGCGGTGGCAGCGGCCGGCGGTATGAGCCTGCATTCGGGTTTCGCACGCGCGCAGCAAGCGGCCGCCGCCCTGTACGACATGCCTGCGTTCGGCAATGTCAGCCTGCTGCACATGACCGACTGCCACGCGCAACTGCTGCCGATCCATTTCCGCGAGCCCAGCGTCAACCTCGGCATCGGCAACATGTCGGGCAAGGTGCCGCACCTCGTCGGCGAGCACCTGCTGAAGCACTTCGGCATCCGGCCCGGCAGCATCGAGGCGCATGCCTTCACCTACCTGGATTTCGTCGAGGCGGCGAAGACCTACGGCAAGGTCGGCGGCTTCGCCCATCTGGCGACGCTGGTCAAGCAGTTGAAGGCCAGCCGCCCCGGTGCGCTGCTGCTCGACGGCGGCGACACCTGGCAGGGTTCGGCCACCGCGCTGTGGACGAAGGCGCAGGACATGGTCGATGCCTGCAAGCTGCTGGGCGTGGACGTGATGACGCTGCACTGGGAATCGACCTACGGCGCCGAGCGCGTCAAGGAGATCGAGGAGAAGGATTTCGCCGGCCGCATCGACATCGTCGCTCAGAATGTGAAGACCACCGATTTCGAGGATCCGGTCTTCAAGCCCTACGTCATCCGCAACATCAACGGTGTGCCGGTGGCGATCGTCGGCCAGGCCTTCCCCTACACGCCGATCGCCAATCCGCGCTGGATGACGCCCGACTGGAGCTTCGGCATCCAGGAGCAGGGCATGCAGGAGGCGGTCGATGCCGCACGGGCGGAAGGCGCCCAGGTGGTCGTCGTGCTGTCGCACAACGGCATGGACGTCGACCTCAAGCTGGCCAGCCGCGTCACCGGCATCGACGCGATCTTCGGCGGCCACACCCACGACGGCATGCCGGCGCCGACCGTGGTGGACAACGCGGGCGGCAAGACCCTGGTCACCAATGCCGGCTCCAACGGCAAGTTCCTCGGCGTGATGGACTTCGACGTCAGGGACGGCAAGGTGGCAGATTTCCGCTACCGGCTGCTGCCGGTATTCGCCAACCTGCTGCCGGCCGACCCGGAGATGGCCGCCTTCATCGACAAGGTCCGCGCGCCCTTCCTCGAAAAACTCGGCGAGCCGCTCGCCGTCACCGAAGGCCTGCTGTACCGCCGCGGCAACTTCAACGGCTCGTGGGACCAGCTCATCGTCGATGCGCTGATCGCCGAAAAGGATGCCGAACTGGCGTTCTCGCCCGGTTTCCGTTGGGGCACTTCGCTGCTGCCGGGCGACACCATCACGATGGAGCATCTGCTCGACCAGACCGCGATCACCTATCCGTGGACCACGCTTACCGAGATGAGCGGCGAGATGATCAAGACCATCCTGGAGGACGTCGCCGACAATCTGTTCAACCCCGACCCCTACTACCAGCAGGGCGGCGACATGGTGCGGGTGGGCGGCCTGCAATACACCTGCGACCCTGGCGCGGCAATGGGCCGGCGCATCGACAACATGACGCTGAAGGGCAGGCGCATCGAGCCGGGCAAGACCTACAAGGTCGCCGGCTGGGCGCCGGTGTCGGAAGAGGCGAGGGATTCGGGCCCCGCGGTGTGGGACGTGGTGGCCAGCCATCTGCGCGCGCAGAAGGTGCTCACCCAGCAGGCGCTGAACCTGCCGGAGCTGAAAGGTGTTGGCGGCAATCCGGGCCTGGTGCGCTGAGCCCGGCCGGCGCTACGGGCGTTCGCCGACGCCGTAGCGCCGGTCGAGGCGGCCCATCACGATCACATACACCATGATGATCAGCAGATAGACCACCAGCGAGCCCTGGGCGAGGATGTAGAAGCCCAGTGGAAAGCCGAGGAAGTGGATGGTGTTGAGCTCGTCGGCGAAATAGCCGGCGACGAAAGTCACGCCGAACCACACTGCCAGCAGCCCGCAGGTCAGCAGCAGGTTGCGGCGCCAGTAGGCGCGTTGCGCTGGGCTCAGTTCCGTCCTCATGTCCGCTCACGGCCTCGCCGCCGGTCCGGCCGGCGGCGAGGGGTCGTGCCTCGTCCCGTTTCAGTGCGCGCCGTTGCCGCCATTGCCGTTCCCGTTGCCGGCGTGGGCCTGCGCCAGCTGGCTCTGGATCTCGGCCGGCGCCGCCTCGTAGCCGCCGGCGCTGAGCATGAACTCGCTTTCGCCGGCGCAGATGGATTTCAGCCGGCTTTCGAAACCGTCCAGGCTCGCCATCGGCACGCGGGCCGAGATCAGCGTCCATCCCGCCGTCGGGCTGTCGGTGCTGGTCAGGCGGCCGCGGCGCCCGGCCAGCTCGGCGCTGACGTCGCCGAAGCGGGCATCGGCCACCTTCACCTGCACGTCGAGCAGCGGCTCCAGCACCTGCGGCCTGGCTGCCAGCACCGCTTCGATCAGCGCATGGCGGGCCGCGGTGACGAAGGAGACTTCGTTCGAATCCACCGCGTGATGCTTGCCGTCGGTGACCACCACGCGCAGATCCTGGAGCGGGAAGCCGGCATAAGCGCCTTCGGCCAGCGCCTGGCGCACGCCTTTCTCCACTGCCGGCATGAAGTGGGTCGGAATCGTGCCGCCCTTGACCTCGTCCGCCAGTTCGATGCCGGCGCCGCGCTCCAGCGGCTCGACGCGCAGCGCGACTTCGCCGAACTGGCCGGCGCCGCCGCTCTGCTTCTTGTGGCGGTAGCGCGCCTCGGCGACCACGCTGATGGTCTCGCGATAGGGAATGCTGGGCGGCGCGGTATCGAGCTGCAGGTTCCAGCGCGCCGCCAGTTCGTCGAGCACGATCTTCAGGTGCTGTTCGCCCAGGCCGCGCACCACGGTGCGGCGGTTGCGGTGGTCGAAGCTCACTTCGAGGCAGGGGTCTTCCTCGGTGAGCCGGGCCAGGGCCTCGGACAGCTTCTGCTCGTCGGCCGGCTTGCGCGTCATCAGCGCGAGGCCGAACACCGGCTGCGGATAGGCGGTGGGGGCGAGATGGAAGAAGTCCTCGTCGTGCGAATCGTGCAGCACCGCGTCGTGCACCAACTCGTCGACGCGCGCCACTGCGCACAGGTCGCCGGGCACCGCGAGTGCGGTCTCGACCGCGGTCCTGCCCTGCATGCGCAGCAGGTGGGCGACCTTGAAGGGCTTGCGGCCGTCGCCGACGAAAAGCTGCGAACTGGGCGTGACGCTGCCCTGATGGACGCGGAACAGCCCGAGCTTGCCGCGATAGGGGTCGTTGGCGATCTGGAACACGTGCGCGACCACATGGCGGTCGGCCTCGGGCCGCACCGCGACCGGCTCGGCATTGGCGCCTTCGCCTTTCAGGAAGGCCGGCGGATTGCCCTCGGTGGGATCGGGCGCGAGCTTGCCGAGGATGTCGAGCAGTTCGCGTACGCCGGCGCGGCTGCGGGCGGAGACGAAGCACACCGGCACCAGATGGCCTTCGCGCAAGGCCTGTTCGAAAGGCGCGTGCAATTGTTCGGGGTCGAGCGATTCGCCCTGCTCCAGGTACTTCGCCATCAGCTCTTCGTCGAGCTCGACGATCTGGTCGACGATCGCGTCATGGGCCGCGCCGACGCTGGAGAAGGCGGTGGCGGCGTCGTTCTGCGGAGCGAAGAAGCAGTCGATGACGCGGCCGCCGTCGCTCGAGGGCAGGTTGATCGGCAGGCATTCGCGACCGAACTCGGCGACGATCGCCTCCATCAGCGCGCCGAAGTCGACGCCGCCGGCGTCGATCTTGTTCACCACGATCATGCGGCACTTGCCCTGCGCCGCCGCCATCATGCGGCGGCTGACGCTTTCGACGCCGGCTGCGGCGTCGATGACCACCGCCGCGGTGTCGACCGCCGGCAGCGCGACCAGCGCGCGGCCGGCGAGATCGGGCAGGCCCGGGGTGTCGAGCAGGTTGATCCAGTGTCCGGCCCATTCCAGATGCACCAGCGCCGCATGCAGCGAGTGGCCCATGGCCTTTTCCTGCGGGTCGAAGTCCGACACGGTGTCGCCGCGCTCGACGCTGCCGGCCGTGCCGATCTCGCCGGCGGCGGCGAGCAGGGTCTCGATCAGCGTGGTCTTGCCGCAGCCGGCGTGGCCGAACAGGGCGAGGTTGCGGATGTCGTGAACCGAGCTGGGGGTCATCTTGGGCCTCTCGTCTTGTGCGATGCGCTCAAGTGTCCGCCAGCCCGGCGTGGAAGACAATGCGAAAGGTCAACGCAGGTGTTGGAGGGTATGCAAATCCATCATGCCTTGCTGTCTGAGGGCACGCTATGAACCGCTTGAGAGAAGGAAGTAGGTGTCAAGGCTCCTGCAACCTGGTAGCCGTAGATGCTTGGCGTGCAGACAGAACGGTAACGCCCACAACCGCAGGCCTGGGGATTTGGGGAACTCGAACACCGGCAGAGGCGTATCGAAACTGTCCGTTTGCGGGTAGATCAGTACGACGTCACCCTTGCCGTCCAGGTAGTTCTGGCCATAGGCGTGCAACTGATAGAAGTCACTTTGATCGAGTCCGTACCGCTCGTTGCTGTTGGCAGTTTTGGCATTGAGCAACTTCCATTTGGTGTCCAGCACCAGATGGGTGGTTTGCGCAGTCTGTACCAGCAAGTCCGGTTTCAGGCGAAACCAGTTTTGCCCACGATGCCTGATCAGCGAATGACTGCGCGCCTGTGAGTGCAAGGTGAAGCCTGCACCCAGTTGCCGGGATAGATGCTTGGCGACGAAAGCCTCGAATATCGCTTCCATCGGAAACAGCAGGGACGGCGCACGATGATCGCCTGCGGCCGTGAGCGGTGATTCGTCCCGTAGGATCAAGCGCGCCCAGGCCAGCGCAGCTTCGTAATGTGCCATGCCACGATCCAGCCGCACGTGCATGAAGTCCATGCTGTGCTGTTTGGATGCAGGAATGTCGGCGAAAACGAAACACAGTTCCTGCGCCAGTCGCTGATTGGTCTGCAAACTTGTCCACGCCAGCGCACAGCGTAACGCTGCGTGCAGCAGGCGATTTTCCGGACGATCGGGAGAGAATTCGTCGTACTCGGTAAAGAAGCGGTCACGCCGCAACAGATTGTGGCGCAGGTGTGCGGACATTTGCAGTTTGCCGCGCAGGATGGAGAGGTTGTCCTGCTCTCTGTGATAATCGCTGCGTAAGCCTCGCTTGACGACGTGCTCCACTGCTCTGAGGAATTCGCTGACGAACACTTCCAGCAAGGGCATGCGTCGGGCCAGCATCTGGGCATGCTGTGTCTGGATGTGGTGAAAACCTCCGAGGCAGCACAGCATCTCGATTAGTAGCTGCCGCGCACTATCCGCGCCATTGGTTTTACCGAGTTTGGGCAGAATTTCGATCTGAAAGCCATCGGGGCTACGGATCACTCCAACGAAGTTCGTTACCTGGACGGCACGGCGGCCGCAGCGTTGAGTCAGACGAAGCCAAGTGGACTCGCCGTTCTCGGCGCTACGTAATGCACAGTTCTCCAGCCATGAAAAAACATCGGGCGGCACGACGGCCAGCCCTGCAATGTCGGGCATCTTCGGCGCATCAGGCGACGAGGCCACCAGTACGTCGAACTCGAATATCGTGCTACCCGCCACTTGGCTGCCTGTCAAACGCAGGGTTGTAGATGCGGATGTAGGCATCCGGATTGGAAAAAGCTGAAGGCTGGAGGCAGTAATGGCGTTTGGTCGAGTAGCTATCAAGGCCGTGGTTGTTGCCGAACAGGCTGCTCAGCGCTTGTTCATGGTCGTCACGCTCGGTGATGAACTGGTGGGCCCCATCAGACTTCTGGTTATCGCCCAGCACCAGACGAATCTTGCGCCAGTCCTCGAAAAAGTACTCTTCCAGTAAAGGTACGATGCGTTTGCGGAAAATGTCTGCCAGTTTTTTGAAGCGTTCGGCTCCATCGCTCACGTCGGCCAGGACCGTGAAATAAGCGTGACCGATGCAGTGGTCGCGATCGTACAGTGCTTCGATGCGTTGATTGATCCGCTCCAGCATCGCACGGACATCGATGTTTCCCACTTTAGTGGGCACTACCAGCTCTGCCAGCGGCGCGCTGTATGGGTCTTCGAGGATCTTTGCGGTGCGCGTGTCGGGCAGCAGCGGTACGAAGTCGAAGCGTCGGCGCAGGGCGGTATCGAGCAAGGCCAGCGATCTGTCCGCGGTGTTCATGGTGCCGATGATGTCCACATTGGCAGGCACCGAGAATGGATCACCTGAGTACGGTAGCCTCACTGTCAGCACGTTTCTGGCTCCTTCGCGCTTGTCGGGTTCGATCAGGGTGATCAGTTCACCAAAAATCTTGCTGATGTTGCCACGGTTGATCTCGTCGATCACCATTGCAAAGCGCTGCTTGGGCGATCGGCGCGCTCTGTCGCACAGTTCCTTGAATGCACCGGGACGGATCTCGTATTCGACCGAGCCGGCTTTGTCTCCGCTGTTCAGTACCGGGCGTAGCCCTTCGACGAACTCTTCGTAGCCATAGGACTGGTGGAAGGTGACAAAGGTGTGGCGCGGCTGCGGGTCGCCGCTCTGCGGCGTGTAATCCCGCTCGAGCAGTTGCATCAGCGTGTAGGTTTTGCCGGTGCCGGGCGGGCCGTAGTAAATCCGGTTGAAACAAGCGGCTGGAGTGTGAGAGCTCGTTCCCGTCGATTCAGGCCCGCTCGCGTCTTCCTCGTCTGTCGATACGGCAGCTGAGGTGGTTTGGCTTGCATTCGGTGCTGCCCAGATCTGCGGCCCATACTCAAGAATGCCCATGTCAGTAGGACTTCTGGCCAGTGCTGCTTTTTGCAGGGTCACCATGCTCTGGCTGACTGGTTCGCCTAGATAATTGGCCAGCATTTTCTTCGAAAACACAGGCACAATCACCGGGTTCTGGCGGTTCTGGCGGTTCTGGTAGTGAAAAGCGATCTTCCACTTGTAGGCTCGGCCCAAGTGCTTGAAGTTGTCGATTGCCTCCAGATTTCCATTGGTAGCCCAGTTCGCAACCTGGACTATATAACCCCGTACTTTCTCGAAAGCTTCCTCGGCTGTGCTACCCAAGGAGGAGTACCAGCCGTGGCTGTCTGAATAACTGAGTTTGGCGTTGGATACCCGGGGTTCGGTGGATCTGCGTGAGAACACGCCGAACTTGAATGCCGAGCCGCCCCAGATGCTGCCCAGTTCACCCAGGCGTGCTTCTATCCAATAGGTGAAACTGTCCGTGGAGCCTGCCTTGCTGTACTCGTCCAGTGTCATGCTGGGCAGACGGGAAGCAGGCCAGATCTCCAGGAACTTATCCCATAAAGCATACTGTTGTTGGAAGTCGTTCATGCGCGTGGGCCCTTGGTCGTGTGAACAGGCTGGCCTTGAATGTGCTCCCGGCAGCTTGGTTGCTGCGCAGTATCCGGCACCACTTGTCTACTGCGATCACCATTGCATCACGTTCAAACTGAAAAATCCGGGCATTGGGCGCAATGCCGATCATGCGCTGCGCAGTCCCAGCAGCCGCGTCAGCAGGATGGCGCCGAGCGGCAGCAGCAGGCCGACCAGGGTCACGGTGACGAGCAGGGCGCCCAGCTGGCTGTAGTCGGCGGGCGTGGCGACGATGCCGGTGGCGGCGTCCTTCACCTCGCGGGTGATGGTGAAGATCTGGTTCAGGTACTTGGTGCCGAGCTGTGAGGCCGACAGCGCCAGGTTGGTGAAGGACGCCATCACGGCGAAGAAGGTCGCCTTCAGGTGGGGCGGCGCGGAATTGGCGATCCAGGCCAGCATCGGCACCATCGACACCTGGCCGAGCGGGGATTCGAGCGCGGTGTTGGCGAGGGCGATGAAGCGCGCGTCGACCACGCCGCCGGTATGGGCGGCGGTCCATTCGTGCAGGCCGTGGAACATGCCGATGGCGGGCAGCATCAGCAGAGCCGAGGCGAGCGTCAGGAAGATGACGATGTCGACGATGGTCTTTTCCGCCATGAAGCGGCGGAACAGGAACAGCCCGGCCAGCGTCAGGGTGCTGACGAGCAGGTCGAGCCGGGACAGGAAGCTCTGGTCGAAACCGAGCTCGTCGATCATCCACCAGGTCATGCCGGCGCCGGGCAGCGGCAGGGCGCGGAAGGCGAAGATGACGATCACGGTGCCGAGCAGCGTGCGCGCGGCTTCGGGCGACAGTTCGCGCAGCAGGCGGTGGATCATGAAGCCGATGATGGCGAAGGAGGCGGCGAAGATGAGCTCCTGGGCGTATTCGAAGCCGGACAGGCCGACGCCGATGGTCAGCGCGACGAAGGCGGCGCTGCCGCCCAGGATCCACCAGTTGGGCCGGGTCGTTTCCTCCGGGGCGTGCACCAGGCGGTCGATGTCGGTACGGCTGTGGCCGAGTCCGGCCAGCCGGCGCGCTTCGCGGCGCTTCAGAAAGCCGGCCAGCACCACGCCGCTGACCGACAGCAGCGGGATCACGAGTGCCAGTTCGTAGATGCGCAGGTAGATGGCGACCTTACCGACTTCGGGCAGGTGCTCCGAGCCCTGGAACATCGCCACGTTGACCAGCGACACCAGTACCGTGCCGCCGATGATGGCGACCCGGCCGAGCATCTGCATCGTGGTGTGCATCAGCCGCACGGTGCCGGCGTCGATCGGCTGGCCGCGTCCGTCGACGCGCGGCACGGCTTCGACCGTCATCGCGTCGGCGACGGCGTCCTGCAGCACGTAGCCGACCGGCGACAGCAGCGTCGACAGCACGAACCAGGCTTCGGCCGGCATCACCGCGCGCATCGCGTCCGGCTTGCCGATCAGGCCGATCATGATCAGCAGGCTGATGGCGATCAGCGTGGCGCCCAGGTAAACCAGCCCGGACTTGTAGCGCCACAGCAGGTCGACCAGGTGGCCGATCGGCATCTTCAGCGCCCACGGGATGTAGGCCCAGAAGGCGAGCGCGGCGAGGAAAGCGGCCGACAGGCCGAGATAGTCCTTGACGAAGAAGGTGCCGACGATGGTGGAGAAGGTCGCCAGGCCCGCCGCGCAATACACCATCAGCGGCGGCAGGTAGGAAAGCCGCATTTCACGGCCGAGTTCGAGGATGTTGCGGTCGATCCAGAGGTGGAGGGCGGTCAGCAAGCGGGCTTCCTCTGCGTCGATGTCTTTGATGTCCCGGTGCCGGATGCCGGTGGCGCGGGCCGGGGTCAGCGGCCGAACAGCCGTTCCAGCCAGGGCATGATCCAGGGCAGGGACAGCGCGGTCAGCAGTCCGTTCAGTCCCATCGCCAGCGCGGCGAAGGCGCCGGCCTGCTCGCTGACCTGAAAGGCCCGCGCGGTGCCGATGCCGTGCGAGGCGAGGCCGATGGCGAAGCCGCGGATGGCGTGGTCGCCGATGCGTAGCCAGCGGTAGAGGTAGGGGCCGAGGATGGCGCCGAGCACGCCGGTCAGGATCACCATCGCGGCGGCGAGCGCGGGCAGGCCGCCGAGCGGTTCGGCCACCGCCATCGCGATCGGCGTGGTCACGCTCTTGGGCGCGAGCGACATCAGCGTCGGGCGGCCGGCGCCGAGCAGCGCGCCGATGGCGTAGGCCGACAGCGCGGCGGTCAGCGAGCCGACCACCAGCGCGATCATCAGCGGTCCGGCCATCGCCTTCAGCCGCGGCCATTGCGCGTAGAGCGGGATCGCCAGCGCCACCGTCGCCGGGCCGAGCAGGAAATGCACGAACTGGGCACCGTCGAAGTAGGTGCGGTAGTCCATGCCGCTCAGCAGCAGCACCGTGATCACGATCGTGATCGCGATCATCACCGGGTTGGCGAGCGGATGGAAGCCGGCGCGCTTGTACAGCCAGTGCGCGGCCTGATAGGCGACCAGCGTCAGCGTCAGGCCCAGCAGCGGCGAGGCCGACAGATAGACCCAGAGTTCGGTCAGGCGCGGCGTCACGGCTTGCTACCTTCGCCTGGCTCGGCAGGTTCATGCCGCTTGACCAGGGCATCGAGCACCAGTGCGGTGACGACGATGGCCAGCACCGTGCTGCCGAGCAGCGCAGCAGCCAGCGGCAGCCATTCCGCCGCGATCAGGTCGCGGTAGAGCATGATGCCGGCGCCGGCGGGGATGAACAGCAGCGACAGGTGCTGCAGCAGGCTGCCTGCGGTCTGGCGCAAGGTCTCGCTCGGGCCGCCGCGCAGCACCAGGCCGAGAAACAGCAGCATCATGCCGATCACCGGACCGGGTATCGGCAGATCCAGGCCGCGCGCGATGATTTCGCCGATCAACTGGAGAACGAGCAGCAGGGTGAGGGCAGCGATCATGGAATGGGTGGCAGGGAAAGGGGAAAGGTTCAAGCCGGCAGCAGCACGTGGCCTGCGCTGCGCAGCGCGATGCCGACGATGGCGCCCAGTGCCGCGGGTTTCCAGACCCTGGCGACACGCGGTCCGGCCGACATCAGGATGGCGACGCCCGCCACGTCCAGGGGATGGATCAGGAAGCCGGCGCTGGCGTTGAGCAGCGCCACATCGGCGGCGCCGGATTTCAGCATTTCGTCCATCACGCCCATCATCGCCGTGCCGCCGGCGATGTACTTCATCAAGGTCAGCAGGATCAGCGCCGGATCGATGCCGAGCGCGTTCAGCAACGGCATCAGCGCGGTGGTCAGCGCATCGATGGCGCCGCTGGTGCGAAGAGCCATCACCGCGACCAGCGCCAGCACCAGCATCGGAATCGAACCGACCGAGATCTTGAAGGCTTCGGCGCCGGCGCGGTTGATGACGTCGAGCACGCCCTTGGCGTCGTCGGCGACGCGGTGATGCAGGGTTTCGTCGAGCCTCGCCTCGGCGGCCGACAGGCGGCGGCCGAAGCCGTGGTAGGTCACCGCGGCGGCGACGATGCCGCCGGCCAGCGACAGCAGCAGCGCCGGCCCGAAGGACAGGCCCATCGCCGCCATCGGAAAGGTGACGTTGGCCTGCGCCATTGCCATCACCATCGCCAGCGTGGCTGCCAGATGGCGGTCCGAGGCGCCGCGGCTCTCCATCATCGTCAGCGTCGCGATCGGCGCGGCGAAGCTGACGAAGTTGATCTGCAGCGCAGCGAACACCCCCAGCCCGGTCAGGCCGGCCGGACGCAGCAGCGGCGCGAGCCGGGCGACGATCCAGTCGAGCACGCCGCGTGCTTCCAGGATGCGCATCAGCGACAGCATCACCACCATGATGGGCAGCAGCACGAACAGCGCCAGCTCCACCGCGGAGCGGCCTGCTTCGAGGATGATCTGAGTGAGGAAGTTCATGTCCGGCGATGCTGGGCGGCGGGAAATGCTGCGGTGCAATATGAAGGCGCCGATGATAAAGCCTGTTCGGCCGCCAGTCGATGGCCGCGTGAATGGTCCGGCCCGGCTTCCGCGGCTAGGCTCCGCTGCGGCGGAACACGCGCACGCCGACGCTGACGCCTGCCACCAGCAGCGCGATGCCGGCGATCTCGGCCGGCGTGGGCCAGCGCTGGTACCAGATGAAGGCGTAGAGCAGGGCGGCGAGCGTTTCGAACACGATCATCTGGCCCAGCAGGGCGGCAGGCAGCAGGTGGCTGGCCTTGTTCCACAGCAATGTGCCGAGCCAGGAGGCGGCGAGGCCGAGCAGCAGGCACATGCCGATAAAGAGTACCGGCTGCGGGCCCAGCGGCCAGTCGAAGCTGCTGCCGGGCATCAACTCGTTCCATGCCGCATAGCCGATGCCGGCCAGCAGCGCGATCGGCAAGGTCGCGAGCCCCTGGGCAGTGGCCCAGGCACGCGACAGGCCCGGACCGCGTGCGCGCAGCCAGCGGCTGTTGCGGATCGGATACCAGGTCCAGCAGGCAAGGGCCAGGACGGCAAAGGCGAGCCCCGGCAGGGGATCCGTGTGCAGGCCGGCTCCGCCGCCGCGGTCGCCATGCACGATCAGCAGCCCGGCCAGGATCAGCGCCAGCGGCAGCAGCAGGCGCGACCAGCGTATGGCGTCCCCGCTGCCGCGGTCGGCCAGGTTGGCGCAGACGGCGATGACCACCGGCAGCGTGCCGATGATCAGCGTGGGCAGCGGCGCCCCGGCAAGCTGGATGGCGGTGGCCAGGGTGGCGTAGTAGAGCAGGTTGCCGACCAGCGCCAGCTTGGCGGCCTCGATCCAGTCGGCGCGGCTCAGGCGGCCGAGGGCGTGGCGATCGAACCAGGCCAGGCCGAGCGCGAGGATACCGAAGGCAAGGTAGCGGCCCACGGCGAGCATGAAACCCGGGTATTCGCCCAGCACCAGCGGGGTCAGGAACACCAGCCCCCATAGCAGGCCGGCGCCGAGCGCGGCGAGCAGGCCGGCAAGCATGTTTTCAGAGCGTCTTGCCGAAGTAGTAGACCGTCAGCACGCTGCCGACGCCGATGATGAAGCGCCGCAGCCAGATTGCCGGAACCTTGCGGGCAACGGCCGCGCCCCAGTAGCCGCCGAAGGTGCCGGTCACGATCATGATGATGGTGTGCGGCCACGACACCGCGCCGGCGACGACGAAGGTGACCACCGCCACGCTGTAGATGATGGCCGACAGCCAGTTCTTCAGCGCGTTGATCTCGAGCACGTCCTTGAAACCCTGGATGGCGAGCGCGGCGATCATCAGAATGCCCATGCCGGCGCCGAAGAAGCCGCCGTAGATCGACACCACCAGTTGGAAGGCGAAGCCGCCCGGGCCGATGTGGTGTTCGTCCGCTCCCGCGGGCGCGGGTTTCCAGCGCTTGACCAGCGCCGAGATCTGGTTGCTGAAGGCGAACAGCACGGTGGCGGCGAGAAGCAGCCACGGAATCAGCCGGGAGAAGGATTCGTTCGACGTCGCCAGCAGCAGCAGGCCGCCGGCGATGCCGCCGATGAAGGCGACGACCGACAGCATCGGCAGGCTCTTCGAGAAGCGTTTGAGTTCGCGGCGAAAGGCCCAGGCGCCGGCAAGGCTGCCCGGCCACAGCGCGACCGCGTTGCTGGCATTGGCGATGACCGGCGGCACGCCGACCGCGAGCAGCGCCGGGAACGAGAAGAAGGTGCCGCCGCCGGCGACCGAGTTCACCGCGCCGGCAGCAAATGCGGCAAGGCCGATGAGGGCGATTTCGAAGAGGTCGAGGCCGGCCATGGCGGGATGAGCGGAAATACGGGAGGTTCAGGTGCGGGCGCCGTCATGCGGCAGCGTGGGCGCGGCTGCCGGGGGCATGCCCCCGGCGTCGCGTTCTGATTGGAGCGTGTCTCCTCCTGCCCCGAATGGGGGCGAAGTGTAGTGCAGGCGACCAAAAAAATGAACATGGGCGAAAAAGTTTTTTTCATCGATTTTGCGGACTCGGAATCAAAAGTCGAGCTTTGCTTGAAACTGCCGTGGCAATGGGCTATAGTCCGCGCCCTCAGCCGGCATAGCTCAGTTGGTAGAGCAGCGCATTCGTAATGCGAAGGTCGGGGGTTCGACTCCTCTTGCCGGCACCAGAATCAAGCAAAAAGGCCATTCCTTCGGGGCTGGCCTTTTTGCTTTTCCGGTTCCGGCCGTGGAGTCTGTTGCCGCGGCGTGCGGCCTGCGTGCAGAAGGGGAAGGGCATGGTGATGGTCGTCGTCGGGCTTGGCCACGGGTCGAGTACAAGCTCTGCCATTCATGGCGGGGCCAGCGAGACGAGCGTTCCTGGAGCCGGAAGCTCGACAAGTTCGTGGCGAGGAAGCCCCGGCCTTCAGGCTGGGGCGGCTCACAGGGATGGTGCCGGGCATGCAGGCTGATCCCTCCGAGGTACGCAGCGCCTTGCCCGGTCCGATCCGCGCGCTGGGGCACCGCAATTTCCGCTATTACTTCCTGGGGCAGGTGGTATCGATCCTCGGCACCTGGATACAGCAGGTGGCGATGTCGTGGCTGGTCTATCGGCTGACCGGGTCGGTGGCGCTGCTCGGCATCACCACGTTTGCCGCGCTGGTGCCGATGCTGTTGGTGGCCCCCCTGGCGGGAGCCTGGATCGATCGCCACGACAAGCGCCGGCTGCTGATCCTGGTGCAGGGCTTGCTGGCGCTGCAGGCCTTGTCGCTGGCAGTACTGACCCGGTTCGAGCTGGCCGGACCGGACCTGCTGGTCGCGATGTCGGTGCTGCTGGGGGTGTTGAATGCCTTCGATACGCCGCTGCGGCAGTCGCAGATCAACAGCTTCGTCGGCAACCGGGCCGATCTGCCGAATGCGCTGGCGCTGAACGCGATGGCGTTCAATGCGGGGCGTTTTCTCGGGCCGCCATTGGCTGGTCTGCTGCTCGGGCTGACGTCGGAGGCCTTCTGCTTCATGCTCAACGCGCTGTCGTTCACCGCGCTGGCCTTCGGCGTGTGGCGGATTCGCGTGGCGCCCTCGCCGCGCGCGAGCGGCAGCACGGCATCGGTGTTCCGCGAAGGCTTGGCGTATGTGTGGAACACTTATGCGATCCGGACGCTGATCCTCACGCTGGCGATGACGAACCTGACGGCATCGAGCTATGCGGTATTGCTGCCGGTGTTCGCGAAGGATGTCTTCGCCGGCGATGCGCGCATGCTCGGCATGCTGTGGGGCGCGGCTGGCGCGGGTGCCTTCCTGGGCACGGTGTTCCTGGCCACACGCAAGCACCTGCCCGGCCTGGTGGCGGTGATCCTCAGCGGTGCGGCGATCGGTGCGCTGGGCTTGCTGACGTTCTCGTACAACCGTTTCCTGCCCCTCTCGCTGCTGGCCATGGGCATGCTGGGTCTGGGCATCTCGATCGGCAATGTCGCCACCAACATGCTGTTGCAGACCCTGGCGCCCGATCATCTGCGAGGGCGGGTCGTGTCCTTCTTCAGTTCGACGCGTTTCGGTTTCGACGCCATCGGCGGTCTGCTTGCCGGCCTGCTGGCGGCACAGGTCGGCGTACAGCGGGCGATGCTGATCGAGGGGCTGGTGCTGGCGACCTTCGTCGTCTGGGCGCTCGGTAGCCGGAGCCGCCTGCGCGATGAGGTTGTGAGCCGGGTCTGAGCGGGGATGGCCTCGAGGTCGTCCGGCGGAGAAGGTTGGGGCGGAGGGTCTGCTTTTATTGACGTTAACGTCAACGTGAACTATGTTTGCGGGCTGACATTCAGTTATCAGACCACAGACGGGGAGGTTGGCGATGCAGATCGAAAATGGCGTATTCGTTGTGACCGGTGGCGGCTCGGGCCTGGGCGCCGCAACGGCGCGCATGCTGGTGGAAGCGGGGGGCAGGGTGGTGCTGGCCGATGTCAATCGCGAGGCGGGTGAGGCGCTGGCTGCCGAACTGGGCGCGGTCGCGGCCTTCGTCGCCACCGACGTCACCGACGAGGCGAGCGGCAAGGCGGCGATCGATCGTGCGGTGTCGGGTTTTGGCGGCCTGAACGGGCTCATCAACTGCGCCGGCGTGGCGCCGGCCGAAAAAGTCGTCGGCCGCGAGGCGCCGCACCGGCTGGATTCCTTCGCCCGCACGGTGTCGATCAACCTGATCGGCACCTTCAACATGATCCGGCTGGCGGCCGACGTCATGAGCAAGGCCGAAGCGGACGCCGGTGGCGAGCGGGGCGTGATCGTCAACACGGCGTCGGTTGCCGCGTTCGACGGCCAGATCGGGCAGGCAGGCTATGCTTCGTCCAAGGCCGGCGTGGTCGGGCTGACGCTGCCGGTGGCGCGCGAGCTGTCGCGCTTCGGCATCCGGGTCATGGCGATCGCGCCGGGCATCATGGAAACGCCGATGCTGATGGGGATGCCCCAGGAAGTGCAGGATTCGCTGGGCAAGATGGTTCCTTTCCCGTCGCGTCTCGGCAAGCCGGCCGAGTTCGCTGGGCTGGTGCGCCACATCATCGAGAACGCCTACCTGAACGGCGAGGTGATCCGCCTCGACGGCGCCATCCGCATGGCGGCGAAGTGAGCGCCGGGTGAGTTCTCCCGCCTGCGCTGCGGCACGCCGCCGCAGCGCAGGCGGCCGTGCAATGGTCGGGCAGGGGGAAATGTGCTAAAAACGGGCCATCCCAACGGGCCGCCCCGTAACGGGCCGTCCCATGGCGGGGCGCCCCGCTTCAACCGCCCCTGAAGGATTCATCCTTCAGGGGCGGCTTCATATTGTTGTTGCCGATGACTGCTGCCGACCCTTCCGCTGCTTCTCCCTCTGTCGATTCGCCGTCTGTCGCCGCAACCCAGGGCCGGGAGGCCGACTGCTATCACTGCGGCCTGCCCATTCCGCCCGAAACGCAGCACCATGTTCGCATCGATGGCCGCGACCGGCGGATGTGCTGCGTCGGCTGCGAGGCCGTTGCCCGCTCCATCGTCGACAACGGCCTGGTGGACTACTACCGCCACCGCGATGCGATGCCGGAGACGCGGCGCGAGGCGATGCCGGTCGAGCTGCAGGAACTCGGCCTGTTCGACCATCCGGATTTCCAGAAGAGTTTCGTCCGCCCGGTGGGCGAGCACGAGCGCGAAGCCTCGCTGATCCTGGAAGGCATCACCTGTGCCGCCTGCGTGTGGCTGAACGAGAAGCACGTCGCCCGCCAGGAAGGCGTATCCGCGGTCGAGATCAACTATGCGACGCGGCGCGTGCGGGTGCGCTGGGACGAGCGCAAGATCAAGCTTTCCGACATTCTCGGCGCCATCCAGGCGATCGGTTACCGCGCCTACCCCTATGATGCCGAGCGTTCCGAGCAGATCGCCGACCGCGAGCGCCGCTCGATGCTGTGGCGGGTGTTCGTCGCCGGCTTCGGCATGATGCAGGTCATGATGTACGCCTTCCCCGTCTATGTGGCGGGCGAGGGCGACATGAGCTGGAACATGGAGCTGCTGATGCGCTGGGCCAGCCTGCTGCTGACCCTGCCGGTAGTGCTGTATTCGGCGGCGCCCTTCTTCCAGCGCGCGGTGCGCGACATCCGCCTGCGCCGGCTGGGCATGGACGTGCCGGTCGCGGTGGGGGTGGGCAGTGCCTTCCTCGCCAGCTTGTGGGCGACGCTGACCGACGGGCCGGAAGTGTATTTCGACTCGGTGACGATGTTCGTGTTCTTCCTGCTCGGCGGGCGCTACCTGGAGATGGTGGCGCGCCAGAAGGCGGTGCGTGGCGTCGAGGAATTGGGCAAGGTGCTGCCGTCCTTCGCCGAGCGGCTGGCGGACTGGCCCGAACAGGTCGCCGCCGAGCGCGTGCCGGCCTCGCAACTGGCGGTGGGCGACGTGCTGCGGGTCCGCCCGGGTGAAGTGATTCCGGCCGACGGCGTCGTCGTCGAGGGCGTGGGCGAAGTCAACGAGGCGCTGCTGACCGGCGAGAGCCTGCCCGTCGCCAAGCGGGCCGGCGATCTGCTGACCGGCGGCAGCATCAACGTCTCGTCGCCGCTGCTGTTCCGTGTCGAGCACGTCGGCGACGAGACGCGGCTGGCGGCCATCCGCCGGCTGATGGAGCGCGCGGCGACGGAGAAGCCGCGCGTCGCGACGCAGTCCGACAAGGTGGCGGAGTGGTTCATCGTGACGCTGCTGGCGCTGGCCAGCCTGACCGGCATCGCCTGGTATTTCATCGACAGCGAACGGGCCTTGTGGGTGTTCGTGTCGGTACTGGTGGTTGCCTGCCCGTGCGCCCTGTCACTGGCCACGCCGACCGCGCTCACCGTGGGCACCGACGCCATGGCGCGCATGGGCGTGCTGGTCACGCGCGGCCACGCCATCGAGACGCTGGCCAATGCCACGCATTTCGTGTTCGACAAGACCGGCACGCTGACCCACGGACGCATGCGGCTGGACGAGATTCTGCCGCTCGGCGGGCGGAATGCAGCCGAACTGACCGCGTTGGCCGCGGCGATCGAACAGGGATCGGAGCATCCGGTGGCTGCCGGCCTGCGCGAGGCGGCGCAGGACATGGCGTTGCCGGCAGTGCATGCGCTGCGCGCCGAGACGGGGCAAGGCATGCAGGGCGTCATGAATGGCGAGGCGTTCTGGATCGGCCGCCCCCAGTATGTCGCCGAGGCTGCCGGCCTGACGCCGCCGACCGTGCTCGAAACCTTTGCCGAGCGCGGCGGAACGGTGGTGGCGCTGGCTTCCGCCGCAGGCTGGCAGGGATTGTTCAGGTTGGCCGATACGCTGCGTGCGGGGGCCGGACCTCTGGTGCGGCAGCTTGCCGAGGACGACATCGAGCTCGGCGTGCTCTCCGGCGACGCACCGCGCGCAGTTGCCGCGGTCGCAGATGAACTGGGCATCGCCGAAGCGCATGGCGGCATGAGCCCGCAAGGCAAGCAAGCCTGGATCGCCGGCCTGCAAAAGACGCCGACGGCGGTGGTGGCGATGGTCGGCGACGGCGTCAACGATGCACCAGTGCTGGCTCAGGCCCACGTTTCGGTGGCGATGGGCGGCGGCACGGAACTGGCCCGCAACCAGGCCGACATCGTGCTGCTCAACGAGAACCTCGGCAGCCTCGGGCAGGCGGTGCTGCTTGCGCGTAAGACGCTGCGGATCATCCGCCAGAATCTGTGGTGGTCCTTTGCCTACAACTTCACTTCGGTGCCGCTGGCGATGCTGGGCCTGATCACGCCCTGGATGGCCGGTGTCGGCATGGCCGGCAGCTCGCTGCTGGTGGTGCTGAACGCGATGCGCCTGCAGCGCGTGCCGCGCACCGACAAATAAGGGAATGGACGAGTCCCGACATGGAAGCAAGCCTGTATCTCCTCATCCCGCTCTCCGTGGTACTGGTGTTCGTCATCGGCGGGCTGTTCTGGTGGTCGCTGCGCAATGGCCAGTACGATGACCTGGAGGGCCCGGCCTATCGCCTGTTGCTCGATGATCGCGATGAACTGCCCAAGGACGCCGAGGCTCCGGAGCGCAAGGACGAGGAGGTGGCGAAGGCGCGGGAACCCTGAAGGAAGTGCCTGCGGGTTGACCTAGGTCAACTTGATTTTTTCCCGTTGCGGCACACTTGGTTCCAACGGTTTCAGGCGACCACGCGGCAGCGGTCCGAAACAGGCTTTTTTGTCTCTCTGTTGGGGTTGGGGGTGCGTTGATTCGCACCCTTTTTTTTCGCCTGCGAATCTTGTCTCCACTTGCAGAACGGTGTCTGCAGCCAGCGTGAATACGCCGCTCGGCTTCCTCCTGCTGACACACTGCAATACAATGTTGATCTGTATCAAATTGAGGTCTCGATCCCTGCGTATCCTTCGTCCCGGCCTTTGGGGACGTGCGCATCCGGTCGGGTGGCGTGGCTCAAGAAGGGGTTTTCAACTAAGAGGTGACTCACATGCAATCGCAAGCGACTTATAACTATAAAGTCGTGCGCCAGTTCGCCATCATGACGGTGGTGTGGGGCATCGTGGGCATGCTCGTCGGCGTCATCGCCGCGGCACAGCTCGTGTGGCCTGAACTGAACGTTCACGAATTCCTGCATTTCGGCAGGCTCCGTCCGCTTCATACCAATGGCGTGATCTTTGCATTCGGCGGTTGTGCGCTGTTCGCCACGTCCTACTATGTGGTGCAGCGAACCTGTCATACCCGGCTGTTTGCGCCGGGTCTGGCCGCCTTCACCTTCTGGGGCTGGCAACTCGTCATCCTGCTGGCCGTGATCACCCTGCCGCTCGGCTATACCAGCTCGAAGGAGTATGCCGAACTCGAGTGGCCGATCGACATCCTGATCGCGATCGTCTGGGTGTCCTACGCAATCGTGTTCTTCGGCACCATCGCCAAGCGCAAGGTCTCGCACATCTACGTCGCGAACTGGTTCTTCGGCGGCTTCATCCTCACCGTTGCGCTGCTGCACATCGTCAATAGCGCCGCAATCCCCATCTCGATGACCAGCATGAAGTCCTACTCCGCCTATGCCGGCGTGCAGGACGCGATGGTCCAGTGGTGGTATGGCCACAACGCCGTGGGCTTCTTCCTGACCGCGGGCTTCCTGGGCATGATGTACTACTTCGTGCCGAAGCAGGCTGACCGCCCGGTGTATTCCTACCGCCTGTCCGTGGTGCACTTCTGGGCGCTGATCTTCACCTACATGTGGGCCGGCCCGCACCACCTGCACTACACCGCACTGCCCGACTGGACCCAGTCCGTCGGCATGGTGTTCTCGCTGATCCTGCTGGCACCGTCCTGGGGCGGCATGATCAACGGCGTCATGACGCTGTCGGGCGCCTGGCACAAGCTGCGCACCGACCCGATCCTGAAGTTCCTGATCACCGCGCTGTCGTTCTACGGCATGTCGACCTTCGAAGGTCCGATGATGTCGATCAAGACCGTGAATGCGCTGTCGCACTACACCGACTGGACCGTCGGCCACGTGCACTCCGGCGCGCTGGGCTGGGTGGCGATGATCTCGATCGGCTCGATCTACTTCCTACTGCCGCGCATGTACGGCAAGACCGAGATGTACAGCGTCAAGCTGATCAACGCGCACTTCTGGATCGCCACCATCGGCATCGTGCTCTACATCGCCTCGATGTGGATCTCGGGCGTGATGCAGGGCCTGATGTGGCGTGCGACCAACGCCGACGGCACGCTGACCTACTCCTTCGTCGAGAGCGTCAAGGCCAGCTATCCGTTCTGGACCATCCGCTTCATCGGCGGCGTGCTGTTCCTTACCGGCATGTTGATCATGTTCTACAACATGGTGAAGACCATCGCCGGCCAGAAGGCCTATGAAGCGCCGGTGCTCGCACCCGCGGCCGCTCACGCCTGATCGGAGAACGACAAACATGGCTCAATCGAAACACGAAAAAATCGAGCGCAACGTATTCCTGATGATCGTTCTGTCGCTGATGACCGTCAGCGTGGGCGGTCTGGTGGAAATCGTGCCGCTGTTCTTCCAGCACTCGACGACGACGGCAATCGACCAGAAGGGCAATGCGCTCGACGTCAAGCCCTATGACCCGGTCCGTCTGGTCGGCCGCGACATCTATGTCCGCGAAGGCTGCTACAACTGTCACTCGCAGATGATCCGTCCGTTCCGCGCCGAAACCGAGCGCTATGGCCACTACTCGGTGGCGGGTGAGTTCATCTACGACCACCCGTTCCAGTGGGGCTCCAAGCGTACCGGTCCCGATCTGGCGCGTGTCGGCGGCCGCTATTCCGACGAATGGCAGCGTGCGCACCTGCTCAATCCGCGCGACGTGGTGCCCGAGTCCAACATGCCTGCGTTCCCCTGGCTCGATCGTCCGGTCAAGGCCGACGACATCCAGCTGAAGATGCGTGCGCTCAACAAGGTGGGCCTGCACAAATACAGCGAGGAAGATATCGCCGCCGCACCCGCCGCCCTCGAAGGCAAGACCGAACTGGACGCCATCATTGCGTACCTGCAGGGTCTGGGCACTGCGATTTCGGACTTTAAGTAAGGACTGGGCGCGTCGTGGATATCAATGACCTCAGAAGCCTGTTCACTGTTCTGGGCTTGCTGTGCTTCCTGGGCATCGTCGTCTGGGCATACAGCAAGCACGCCAAGAAGGGATTCGACGAGGCGGCGCGCCTGCCCCTGAGCGATGATGACCTGCCGGCCTCCGATCGCCGGCAAGACCAAGAGGGAAAAGCAAATGGCTGACTTTATCAGCGGTTTCTGGAACATGTATGTGATGGTCCTGGTGGCCCTCTCCATCCTGTTCTGCGTGTTCGTGCTGGTGTCGAACATGACCAAGCGCGAAAAGGGACCGGTCGAACTGCACGGCCACGTGTGGGACGAGACGATCGCCGAATACAACAATCCGCTGCCGCGCTGGTGGATGTATCTGTTCTGGCTCACGATCATCTTTGCCGTCACGTATCTGGCGATCTATCCGGGCTTCGGCAACGTGAACCAGCACCGTGGCCAGTGGGCGCAGTACGACGCCGAAATGGTCAAGGCCGAAGAGCGCTACGGCCCGATCTTCGCCAAATACCGCGAGATGGACGTGCTGGCCGTGGCTGCCGATCCGGAGGCGAACGCGATGGGCAAGCGCCTGTTCCTGACTTACTGTGCGCAATGCCATGGTTCGGCTGCACAGGGCAACAAGGGCTTCCCCAACCTGACCGACGACGAATGGCAGTGGGGCGGTGATCCCGAGACGATCAAGGCCACCATCACCGGTGGGCGCATGGGGATCATGACGCCCTTCGGCCCGATCCTGGGGGCAGAAGGCGTCAAGGACGTCGCCAACTACGTGCGTTCGCTGTCGGGCCTGGCGCACGACTCGCTGCGCGCCCAGCGTGGCAAGGATGCCTTCGACACCAACTGCGTGGCCTGCCACGGCGCCGATGGCACCGGCAACCCGATGCTCGGCGCGCCCAACCTGGCCAACAAGGCCTGGCTGTACGGCTCGTCGGAAGCAACCATCATCGAGACCGTCACCCATGGCCGTAGCAACCAGATGCCGGCCTTCGGCGAGTTCCTCGGTGAGGACAAGGTTCACCTGCTGACGGCCTACGTGCTGAGCCTGAGCAAGCAGTAACAGTCGGTGCAGTAAAAGCAGTTCCATCCCCGGGAGGAGGGGGTCCTCCCGGGGCTACCCATAGAACAAGAACAAGAATTCATCGGTCAGAGGCACCATGAGCAGCCCATCCCCACAGCCGAAGAAATCGGCCAAGCAGAGTTCTTCCGAATCGAGCGAGTCGCTCTACGAATCACGCCGCAAGCTATACGTGCGTGCCGTCACTGGCCTGTTCGCCAACTGGCGCTGGGCCCTGGTGTGGATCACGCAGATCGTCTTCTACGGACTGCCATGGCTGACCTGGAACGATCGCCAGGCAGTCCTGTTCCATCTCACCGAACGCAAGTTCTACATCTTCGGCTGGGTTTTCTGGCCGCAGGACGTGCTCTTCCTCGCCCTGCTGCTGATCATCTCCGCCTACGCGCTGTTCTTCTTCACTGCCATCGCAGGCCGCTTGTGGTGCGGCTATGCCTGTCCGCAGACGGTGTACACCGAGATCTTCATGTGGTTCGAGCAGAAGATCGAAGGCGACCACGGCAAGCAGCAGAAGCTCGACAAGATGCCGATGAACGGCGAGAAGCTGCTCAAGCGGACGACCAAGTATTTCGTCTGGGGGCTGTTCTCGCTATGGACCGGCTTCACTTTCGTAGCCTATTTCTCACCGCTGCAGGAATTGCTGGCAGCCGCGCCGGGCTTCACCTTCGGGCCATGGGAAGCGTTCTGGATCCTGTTCTATGCGGGCTTCACCTATCTGTTCGCGGGTGTCATGCGCGAGCAGGTGTGCAAGTACATGTGCCCCTACGCCCGCTTCCAGGCGGTGATGTTCGACCCTGACACCCTGGTCGTCACCTATGACGAGGGGCGCGGCGAACCGCGCGGTTCGCGCCGGAAGGGGGTCGATCCCAGCACGGTGGGCAAGGGAGACTGTATCGATTGCAGCATCTGTGTCCAGGTCTGTCCGACCGGAATCGACATCCGGCAGGGCCTGCAATACGAATGCATCGGCTGTGGGGCCTGTATCGACGCCTGTGACCAGGTGATGGACAAGATGCAGTACCCGCGCGGCCTCATCCGCTATTCGACCGATAACGCGGTGAAGAAGGGGTGGGGGCGCAAGGAGATACTCGGACATGTCTTCCGCCCCCGTACCTTGATCTACGGCTTCATTCTTGCGGCGATGTGCGTCGGATTCGTGTTGCTGCTGGCGAACCGCGAGCCGCTGCGGGTCGACGTGATTCGCGACCGCTCCTCGCTCGGACGCGAGATCGAAGGTGGCATGATCGAGAACGTGTACAACCTGCATGTGATCAACATGTCCGAAGCGTCGCGCACCTTCCGCATCGATGTCGTGGGCATTCCCGGGGCCAGGATCGGCAGCGCGCAGAGTGTCGAGGTCGGTCCGGCTGCAACGCATTCGCTGACGACCCAGGTTCTCGTGCCTTACGACCAGGGCCAGCCGGGCGCGAACACGATTGCCTTCCAGATCACTGCGGAAGATGATTCCGGCCTGACCATCACCGAAGAAACGACTTTCCTCATTCCAAAATGAATACGACCTTGACAGAGAAGACGCCGCCACCGTGGTACAAGCAGGGCTGGCCCTGGTTCCTGATCAGCTTTCCGGCGATTGCAGTCGTCGCCGGGATCGCGACCCTGGTGATCGCCATCAATACCTTCGACGGCATGGTGGTCGACGATTACTACAAGGAAGGGCGAGCCATCGTCCAGACGATGGAGCGTGCCGAGCATGCGAAGGAGCTCGGCCTGAGGGCGCACCTCGTCGTGCGCAGCGACTCGATTCGTATCGAGCTCGATGCGCTCGATACGGGGAAGCTGCCTGCCCGGCTTCATCTCACGGTTTCGCACCCCACGCGCGGCGGCATGGACCAGGCAATGCTGATCGAAGGTGCCGGTGGTGTTTACCAGGCTGCACTGGCGCCCCTGAGCACCGGGCGCTGGCAGTTCCTGCTGGAGGACGAGGCCCGCAGCTGGCGCATGAGCGGGGACACCTATATTCCGACGGAGACGGAAATCTGGATTGACCCGGCAGGTGCTTGAGCCGTTTACCGGCTATATTGAAAGAACACCCCAACTGTTGCCCGGCAGCGATGCCGGTCTGCTCAGCCCGTCCATGGCCGCCATCCTCATCGACATGAGGATGGCTCGATCTCGGCTTCGCAACATGGCCGAAATCGAAGGGCCGGAACGGGCTGCTGAGAGCAATGTCATAATTCTCCCGTGCGAAGGAGAGATGCGATGCTGAAATGGATACAGGTGCTGTGGCCGTCATTCCTGGTTGCGGCAATGGCCGAGGCAGTCTTCTTTACCGTGATCGATCCGCAACAGCTCTACCTGTTCGGGCAGCCGGTCGACTATGGCGAGTTGGCGACCTATTCGATCGGCTTCCTCGGCTTCTGGCTGGTGTGCGCAGCCTCCAGCCTGTGCACGATCTTTTTGCAACGCAGTGCCAGCGAGCTGAATCGGCGGAATTGATATCCCGCTGCCGGACCCGGAAATGCAGAACGGCCCGTGAGGGCCGTTCTGCATTTCGCGCCGTCGACGTCCGCCGTTCAGCGATAGACGAGGACCGGAATCTTGCTGTGCGTCAGCACTTTCTGGGTTTCGCTGCCGAGCAGCAGGCCGGCGATGCCGCGGCGGCCATGCGAAGCCATGAAAATGAGATCGCAGCCGTGGCGATCCGCGGCATCGATCACTGCCTCGTAAGGAATCTCGTTGACGACCGTATCGGTCGCCGCCACGACGCCTGCGCTGTCGGCAACGGCTTTCGCCTTGTCGAGGATGGATTGTGCTTCCGCTGCCGCGGATTTTGCGAACTGTTCCGGCGTGGTGGGGTCGATCAAAGCGCCTTCGCCGTAGATCGGCATCGGAAAATCGGGCTGGGCGTAGAAGAAGGTGATGCGCGCCCCGGCTTCACTGGCGAAGGTCACTGCACGGGAAACCGTGCCTTCCGACAGCGTGGAACCATCAGTGGGAACGAGGATGTGTTTGAACATGGTGTATGCCTCCTGTCGGTTGTGTGCAATTCGATTATAGCTGGCTGCGCAGCGGCATCGGGTTTGACGAGCGTCAAACGGTCTGCCGTTCCAGGGGCGCATCGTGCATGGCAGGGAGATAAGTGATGAAACTGAGCTTCATGGGTGCAGCCGGCGAAGTGACGGGGTCATGTCTGCGAGTCGATCACGAGCATGGAAGTTTCCTCGTGGACTGCGGCCTGTTCCAGGGCGGGCGGACGGCGGAGGTGCGAAACCGCCGTGCGCTCGATTTCGACCTCAGGCAGATCGATTTCGTTCTGTTGACGCATGCCCATCTCGATCACAGCGGCCTCGTGCCGCGACTCGTCGCACTTGGTTACAAGGGACCGATCCTGGCCACGTCCGCGACGGTGGACCTGCTCGGCATCATGCTGATGGATTCCGCGCACATCCAGGAAAAGGAAGCCGAGTGGGCCCTGCGCAATGCGCACAATCGCCGTGCCCGCCATCGTGCGGAGATGACGCCGCTCTACACTGTCGAGCAGGCCCGCATCAGCCTGGCGCGCCTGCGGCCCGTCGCCTACGAGACGGACTTCGAGCCCGGGCCGGGAGTGCGTTGCCGCTTTCGCGAAGCGGGGCACATCCTGGGTTCGGCGATCATCGAGATCGATGTCGGTATGGGCGCGGCAGCGAAGCGTCTGGTGGCATCGGGCGATCTCGGCCAGCCGATGCGCCCGGTGGTACGCGATCCGGTGCCTGTCGAGCGCGCGGATGTGCTGTGTGTGGAATCGACCTACGGCAACCGTGCCCACCGGCCGCTCGAAGCCACTTACGATGAACTGGTCGATGCCATACAGCAGACGGTACACGGGCGTGGCGGCAATGTCGTGATTCCGGCGTTCGCAGTCGGTCGGACGCAGGAGATCCTGTTCGTACTGGCCGATCTGGTGCGCGCAGGCCGCCTCGGGCCGCTGAAGGTCGTCGTCGATTCGCCGATGGCCTCGGCGGTCACGGCGCTGACCCTGGACCACCGTGAGCTCTGGGACGAGGAGACGCAGGCGCTCTACGCCTGGTGGCAGTCCAGCCAGGGACGCTTCGACGTCCGCTTTGTGCAGGACGTCGAAGAGTCGATGGCGCTGAACGAAGTCCGCGGCGGCCTGGTGATCATCTCGGCCAGCGGCATGTGTGATGCAGGGCGGATCCGGCATCATCTGCGGTACAACCTCGGCCGCAGCGAATGCGCGGTCGTCATCGCCGGCTTCCAGGCCGCGGGCACGCTCGGTCGCCGGCTGGTCGATGGGGCGCAGCAGGTCACGCTGTTCGGCGAACGGGTGCCGGTGCGTGCGCGCATCCATACCATCGGGGGCCTGTCGGCGCATGCCGACCAGCCCGCACTGCTCGACTGGCTCGGGCATTTCAGGCAGGCGCCGCGGCATACCTTCGTCGTGCATGGAGAGCCGCTCGGCGCATTGGCGCTGGTCGATGCCATCCACGACCGGCTGGGATGGCGGCATGTGCTGATGCCCGAGCCCGGCCAGGCTTACGCCATTCAATGAATCGCATGGGAGATCGGCCATGAACCAGAAAACCGGGGAATCGACGAAGAAGCGGAATCGGGGAGAAGGCGACGCGGCCGGGCAGGCCCAGTCCGCCGCACCCCGGCCGCCGGAGTTCTACAAGACCCTGCACCGCATCAACGAGGGCCTCGCCGAGGCGGCCGATCCGCTGGGGCTGGCTGCGCCCATCGTCCATGCACAACTCGCCTGGCTGGCCCACCCCCAGGAGCTTGCCGAGCGAGCCATGCGGCTGTCGTCCGACCTGTGGCGCCTGCAGTGGCATACCTGGAATCGTGCAGCCGGCCTGCCCAGCACCGATCCGATCGAACCGCATCAGGACGACACGCGGTTTGCCGATCCGGTGTGGACCGAGTCGCCGACCTGGGACCTGATCAAGGAGTGGTATCTGGCCTTCACCCATCACACCCAGGACATGCTCTACGAGACACCGGCGCTGTCGAACAAGGAGCGGCGGCGGGCGGCGTTCTGGTGGCGCAACTGGCTCAATGCCGTGGCGCCGACCAATTTCCTGCCGACCAACCCGGTGGCCCTGCGCAAGGCGGTCGAAAGCGGCGGCGTCAGCCTCGTGCGCGGTCTCGAGAATTTCGTCGCCGACCTGAAGGCGGGCGAGATCAGGATGACCGATCCCGACGACTTCAAGGTCGGCGAGAACCTCGCCACCACGCCGGGCGCGGTGATCTTCCGCAACCGCCTGCTCGAAGTCATCCACTACACCCCCAGCCAGCCGCGCGTCCACGCCGAACCGGTGGTCATCGTCACGCCCTGGATCAACAAGTTCTACGTGCTCGACCTGACGCCGAAGCGGAGCATGATCCGCTTCCTGCTCGATCAGGGACTGGACCTCTTCATCACGAGCTGGAAGAACCCGGACGCTTCGATGCACGAACTCACGTTCGACGACTACCTGCTCGAAGGCGTCGATACCATCGTGCGTGTCGCGCGCGAGTTCACCGCTGCCCGGCAGGTCCACGCGGTGGGCTACTGCATCGGCGGTACGGCGCTGGCGATGTACATGGCCTGGGCCAACCGCCGCCATGGCGAGGATGCGGTGCCGGTCGCCGACTGGACGCTGTTCACCACGCTGGTGGACTTCCATAAGCCGGGCGACATCGAAGTCTTCATCGACAAGAGCAGCATCGACTACCTGTGCAGCAAGATGGCGCAGAAGGGCTATCTGGATGGGGCCGAGATGGCGGCTTCCTTCCGCCTGCTGCGCTCGAACAGCCTGATCTGGCAGTACGTGGTCAATGGCTGGCTGTACGGCGAGACGCCGCCGCCCTTCGACGTGCTGTACTGGAACATGGACTCCACGCGCATGCCGTATGAGATGCATGCCTGGTACCTGCGCGAACTCTACCTGCACAACCGGCTGATCCAGCCCAACGCCCTCGAAGTCGCCGGTGAAAAGCTCGACCTGTCGCTGATCCGCCAGCCCCTGTACGCAGTCGCAGCCGAGGACGACCACATCGCACCCTGGCGCCAGACTTTCGCCATCAACAACCATGTGGTCGGCAGCCGGCGCTACGTGCTGTCGAGCTCGGGGCACATCCTCGGCATCCTGAATCCGATCGTGCATCCGCCGAAGCGGCGCTACTGGGTGGCCGATGCGCGCCGTTCCGACACCGCCGACAGCTGGCACCAGCGCGCCGAGCAGCACCAGGGCAGCTGGTGGGAGGACTGGATGCGCTGGCTCAAGCCTCGTGTCGGCCCGGAGATCGAGGCGCGGCCGGTCGCGAACGACACTTTCCCGGCGCTGTGCCCGGCACCGGGAAGCTACGTGCTGGAGCCCTGAGCCGCGTGCTCAGACCTGGTGGCGTGCCAGGCGGGCAGGGTCGTGCAGCGTGATGTGCTTGCCGTGCACGCTGATCAGGCCGGATTCGCTGAGGTCGTGGAAGATGCGCGACAGGGTTTCGGGCGTCAGGTTCAGGCGCGAGGCGATCACCTGCTTGCTGGTAGGCAGGTCGATCTCGCAGGGCGAGTCGCTGTCGGCGACCTGCAGCAGATAGCCGATCACGCGCTGGATGCTCGAGCGCAGCGAGTAGGTCTCGACGTCCTGGATCAGGCCGTGCAGGCGGATCGACATGCCGGCGAGCAGCTTGTGGGCGAAGGAGGGGTCTTGGTCGATCAGTTCGCTGACCACGGCCTGGCCGACGTGGATCAGCGCCGTTTCCGTCAGCGCCTCGGCGAACACCGGGTAGGGCTTGTTCATGAACATCACCGCTTCGCCGAAACTCTGCATCGGGCCGATGATCTCGACGACCTTTTCCGTGCCCTGCGGCGAGGAGAAGGCGAGCTTGACCTGACCCGAGACGACGAAGTAAAAGCCATGCGGCTGGTCGCCGCGCTGGAACAGGACTTCGCCGCGGGCGATGTGGCGGTCGCGGGTGTAGCGGGCGATGCGCTCGATGTCGGCTGCGGACAGTTCGCTGAAAAGCGGAATGCGCTTGAGCAGCGCGGGGATGTCTATGGGTGGGGTGCTGGCCATGTGCGGGCGCTCCTGATGGGAAGCCGTCTCGTTTGTCGGCCTCCATTCTAATTGAGGGCAGGGGCTGCGGCGGCCGTGCCGCCCCTGGAAAAAAGGAAGAACATGTATTTCGCCATCAAGCATCTTCACGTCACCTGCGTGGCGCTCAGCATCCTGGGCTTCCTGCTGCGAGGCTACTGGATGATCAGCGGCAGCCCCTTGCTGAAGAGCCTGCCGGCGCGGGTGCTGCCCCACGTCGTCGACAGCGTTCTGCTGATCACGGCGATCGTGCTGGCGGTGATGATCCAGCAGTATCCCTTCGAGGCTGGCTGGGTGACAGCCAAGGTGATCGGGCTGATCGCCTATATCGTGCTCGGCACCGTCGCCCTCAAGCGCGGCAGGACGCGCTCGCAGCGGCTGTCCGCGTTTGCCGCCGCGCTCGCGGTGTATGCGTGGATCGTGTCGGTGGCGCTGAGCAAGAACGCTGCGGGCTATCTGGCTGCGGTCGTCTGACGGGGCGGTCGAGGCAGCGAGACGGGAAGGGGGCAAAGGCAGGCCGGAGGCAGGCGCTCTCAGCGCCCGCAGCCGGCCGTCTGATGCTGGACCAGCTTGCGCAGCCTGGTCGTGTCGAGCAGGCGGATGTGCTTCTGCTGCACGGCGATCAGGCCTTCTTCCTGGAAGCGGGAAAAGGCGCGCGACACCGTCTCGAGCTTGAGGCCGAGGTAGGAGCCGATTTCCTCGCGCGTCATGCGCAGGTGGAATTCGGCCGCCGAAAAGCCGCGGGCGGTGAAGCGCTGCGACATGTTGAGCAGGAAAGCCGCCAGCCGCTCCTCGG
Source organism: Thauera carbonicopians (assembly GCF_025699485.1). Taxonomy (GTDB): domain Bacteria; phylum Pseudomonadota; class Gammaproteobacteria; order Burkholderiales; family Rhodocyclaceae; genus Thauera. The sequence goes on from NZ_JANUXN010000011.1 coordinate 104,193, forward strand.
CGCGCATCGAGCCGAGCAGCATCATCACGCCGTGGTCGCGCACGATCTCGCGGCTCATGACCTTGTGGAACTGGTGCTGCAGGCCTTCGACCTCGTGCGACAGCTGCTCGAGCTTGGCGTAGGGAATCACGCACACTTCGCTGTCTTCCAGCGCCACCGCGTTGCAGCTGTGGCTTTCGGTGCTGATGCCGTCCAGGCCGAGGATCTCGCCCGTCATCTGGAAGCCGGTCACCTGGTCGCGGCCGTCCTCGAGCAGCACGTCGGTCTTGAACGAGCCGGCGCGAATGGCGTAGATCGCCTCGAAAGGATCACCCGCACGATACAGGCTCTGCTGGCGCTTGACCTTGCGGCGGCCGCCGACCAGTTCGTCGAGCTGGTGCAGCTCGCTGTCGGACATGCCGAAGGGCAGACACAGCTCCACGAGATTGCATTGCGAACAGGCGGTCTTCAGCCCGTTCATGGTCACTGGCACGCTTGCCCTCATCTGCACGATAATTCCGTTTCCTTCAGACACTGTCTCGGGCGCCCTCATCAGTCCATCGGTTCCGGTCTGTTCCTGCCCGTTGATCCACGTCAACCAAAATATTGTGGTGTTCTGCCATTGTTCGGCAGACACTCAAGTTTCAGATCATGACCGACCAGAACGAACTCATCTTCGACCCGCAGCTCATCCGCCGATTCGACATCAACGGTCCGCGGTACACGTCCTATCCCACTGCGGATCGCTTCGTCGAGGCATTCAACGCTGATGCCCTCAAGGATTGGCTTGCCAAACGCGCCATCGGCGGCGTCAGCAAACCTCTCTCATTATACTTCCACATCCCGTTCTGTAACACGATCTGCTACTACTGCGCCTGCAACAAGATCATCACCAAGGATCACGGGCGCTCGGCCAAGTACCTGAAATACCTGGCCAAGGAGATCGAGATGCAGGCCGCCTGTCTGGAGGGCGGCCACCAGGTGACGCAGCTTCACCTGGGCGGCGGAACGCCCACCTTCCTGTCGCACGACGAAATGCGGCAACTGATGGCATCGGTGCGCGAGCATTTCACGCTGGTGCCGAACGGTGAATATTCCATCGAGGTCGACCCGCGCAAGGTGGACTACGACACCGTCGCGCTGCTGGCCGAACTCGGCTTCAACCGCATGAGCGTCGGCGTGCAGGATTTCGCCGAGGACGTCCAGCGGGCGGTCAACCGCATCCAGAGCTTCGAGGAAACCAAGCTCGTCATCGATGCCGCACGTGGCAACGGCTTCAAGTCGGTGAGCATGGACCTGATCTACGGCCTGCCCAGGCAGAACGTGATCAGCTTCAACCGTACGCTCGAACAGGTGCTGGAGATCTCGCCCGACCGCGTCTCCCTCTACAGCTATGCGCACCTGCCGGGCCTGTTCAAGCCGCAGCGCCGCATCTCGCAGGACGACATGCCCACCGCCGACACCAAGCTGCAACTGCTGCAGCTCGGCATCCGCCGCCTGACCGAAGCGGGCTACGTCTATATCGGCATGGACCACTTCGCCAAGCCGGACGACGAACTGACCGTCGCCCAGCGCCAGGGCCGGCTGCACCGCAACTTCCAGGGCTATTCGACCCAGGCCGAATGCGACCTGCTGGCCTTCGGCGTGTCGGCGATCGGCAAGATCGGCCCGGTGTATGCACAGAACGTCAAGACGCTCGACGACTACTACGACGCCCTCGACCGCGACGAGCTGCCGGTGCTGCGTGGCATCGAGCTGAACGCGGACGACCTGCTGCGGCGCTCGATCATCCAGGCGCTGATGTGCCACTTCGAGCTGTCGATGCAGTCGATCGAGATCGCCCACCTGATCGATTTCCGCGAGTATTTCGCCAGCGAACTCGCCGACCTGCAGGAAATGCAGAAGGCCGGCCTGGTCAGGATCGACGGCGACTGGATCAGCGTCGAGCCGGCCGGCCGCCTGCTGGTGCGCGGCATCGCCATGGTGTTCGACCGCTATCTGCGCGCAGACCGCGAGCGCGCGCGCTACTCGCGCGTGATCTGAGGGGCGGGCGGGTATCACGTGCCGCCAGGGAGCTGCCTGGACGGGGGTGTCCGCCTGCGGCCGCATGCCGCAGCAGTATGCGTGCCAGCGGCGTAGAATAGGCAGTCTTTCCCCTCTGGCCCCCTTCCGGTCCCGTTTCGACCATGCCTGAAACCGGCTATTTCGCCGTCTTCCTGATCGGCCTGCTCGGCGGCACGCACTGCGTGTCGATGTGCGGCGGCATCGTCGGCGCGCTGACCGCCCAGGTGCAGGTGCCCGGCAGCAGGCCGCAATGGCCGCTGCACCTGGCCTACAGCGTCGGCCGCATCAGCACCTACACCGCGCTCGGCGGCCTGGTGGGCGCGCTGGGTTCGGTCGGCATGCTGTACGACGGCATGCTGCCGGTGCAGATGGGCCTGTACGTGCTCGCCAACCTGATGCTGGTTGCGCTCGGCCTCTATCTGACCGGCTTCACCCGCCTGCTGGCGCCGGTCGAGCGTGCCGGCCACGTGCTGTGGCGCCGCATCCAGCCCACCACCCGCCATTTCCTGCCGGCGCGTTCGGTCAAGCAGGCGCTGCCGCTGGGCCTGCTGTGGGGTTTCATTCCCTGTGGCCTGACCTATTCCATCCTGGCGACCGCGCTCGTCACCGGCTCCGGCGCCCGTGGCGCAGGGCTGATGCTCGCCTTCGGCCTCGGCACGCTGCCCAATCTGCTGCTGGCCGGCATGCTGTTCAAGCGCTTCCGCGACTTCACCCGCAACGCCAAGGTGCGTTTCGCCTCCGGCCTGCTGGTGCTGGGCTTCGGCGTGTTCGGACTGATCCACGCGCCCACGCTGGGCGGTGCGCTGTGGGAAGGTGTGGTCTGCCTGACCTGATGCCCCGGCTTTTGTGCTGCCGGAGCGGCTTCGAAGGCGATGATGCAGTGCAAGACAAGCGGATTTCCCCCTATAATCCGCGCACAATTTTCCACGGGAGGGAATCATGGGTTTCGATCTGGTCAGCGCCGGCAAGGACGTGCCGAACGACATCAACGTCATCATCGAGATCTCCGCGCAGGGCGATCCGATCAAGTTCGAAGTGGACAAGGACAGCGGTGCCGTCTTCGTCGACCGCTTCATGGGCACGTCGATGCGTTATCCGCTGAACTACGGCTACGTGCCGCACACCATCGCCGGCGACGGCGATCCGGTGGACGTGTTGGTCGTGACCCCCTTCCCGCTGGCTCCCGGTGTCGTCATCCGCTGCCGCCCGGTCGGCGTGCTGAAGATGGAAGACGAAAGCGGCGTCGACGCCAAGGTCGTGGCCGTGCCGGTGTCCAAGCTGACCCCGCTGTACGACAAGGTGCAGACCACCGACGACCTGCCCGAGCTGCTGATGAAGCAGACCGTGCATTTCTTCGAGCACTACAAGGATCTGGAACCCGGCAAGTGGGTCAAGGTCGTGGGCTGGGGCTCCGTCGAAGAAGCCAAGAAGGAAATCGTCGACGGCCTGGCTGCCGCCAAGAAGTAAGCCGCCCTGTAGTTTTCGGGGTACCGAAAACGCCCCTGTGCTTGCCATCGCATGGCAGCAAGCGCAGGGGCGTTTTTCCGTTCAGCAGGCCGGCTCGGTGGCCTGGCCCGCGAGCAGCCGGCCGACCCGTGATCGATGTCCGGCCTGCCGGGCAAGAGCCCGGGATTCCAGCGCGCCGTGCCTTAGCCGGCCTGCTTCTTGATCCGATAGTTGAGCTGCGGCCGTGTCATGCCGAGAAGACGGGCGGCGGCGGCCAGATTGCCATTGGCCTGGTTCACTGCGCGATTCAGCAGGCTTTGCTCGAATGCTTCCAGTGAAACGCCGGATGCCAGTACGGCTGCGACCAGATCCTGGGGCGGCCGGTGCGCCGCCTCGAGTTCGCCCCGGGCGCTGAGTGCATGCTCCTGGTTGTCATCGGGCAGGGCGCCGATGAACAGGTGCTCGATTTCGATCAGGCCATTCTGCGGGGCCAGAATGGCTCCGCGTTCGAGGACGTTTTCCAGTTCGCGGACGTTGCCGGGCCAGGGGTGCAGCTTCAGCGCGTGCATGGCCTTGTCGCTGATCCCGGCGATGCGCTTGCCGTGCAGCGTCTCGAAGCGGCGGACCAGGGCATCGACGAGGGCCGGAATGTCGCCGGGGCGCTCGCGCAGCGGTGGAATCGTCACCGGATAGACGTTGAGGCGATAGTACAGGTCGCGCCGGAACGTGCCGGCACTGACGGCCTTCTGCAGATCGACATTGGTGGCGGCCACCAGTCGGACATTGATCTTGCGCGTGCGCTCGTCGCCGAGCCGCTCGATTTCGCCTTCCTGCAGCACACGCAGCAGCTTCGCCTGCGCAGGCAGGGGCAATTCACCCACTTCGTCGAGAAAGAGCGTGCCGCCGTGAGCCCGTTCGAACTTGCCCGCGCGCGAGGCGTGGGCACCCGTGAAGGCGCCGCGCTCTACGCCGAACAGCTCCGATTCGATCAGTTCATCGGGCAGGGCTGCGCAATTGACCGCGACGAAGGGGGCGTCCTTGCGTGCGCTCATCTCGTGCAGCGTTCGCGCGAAGCGTTCCTTGCCGACGCCTGTTTCGCCGAGCAGCAGGACCGAGACGCTGGTCGATGCGGCGCGGCTGATCAGGTCGTAGGCATGGAGAAAGGATGAGCTGCTGCCGATGAGATCGGGCGTCTTGCGCGGACAGGCGATCGTGTGGCGCATCGCCTCGATTTCCTCACGAAGTTCGAGCAGGCGTCCGACGATCGAGTCGGCTTCGAAATAAGGCCTGAGCTCGTCGGCATCGGGCCATTCCTCGACGGGCTTGCCGACGATCCTGCAGTTTTCGCAGCCCGTCGCTGCACATTCGGTTTCCTTGAACAGGATGAAGCGCCCCATGAAGGCGCTGGTATAGCCCGAGGCGTAGCCGATCATCATCCAGCACACGGGCTGATCCACTTCCCCGAAGGCCTGGACGTGGGCCTCGGCTTCCCAGGCGTCGTGCCACAGAAATTCAGCGTAGAAAGTGTTGCCCTGCATGTCGAATTCCAGGCGCACCGGTTCTACGCGCGCGCACCCCTCGAGCATGTGCAATTGCGGCCCGACGACGAATGCATCGGCGGGTTCGCATGCCTGGCGGGTCTTGCGCGCAAGCTCCGCGTCGCGCATGCCGGAGGCGAAACCCATCCGTGTAAGGATGCGGCGCGCCTGCTGCTGGCCGACGGAGCCGATCAGTTCCTTGCGCAGTTCGGACATGGCGCCCACGTGCAGCAGCAGCATGCGGTGCTCGCTCAGCCAGATATGCCCGTCTTCGGGCGCGAACCGGAGCAGGCTGCGCAGGTCTGCGCTCTCCGGGTATTGGATGGTGGTCACGGATCTCCTCCAGATTGGCGTCGCCTCCGCTCTGCCGGCGGCTGGCTCTCCCGGACCCTCGGTACCGTCCGGACACCGGACGAAGCTTAAACGAGTGCTCGTGCTTGGGGGGCAGGAAAAGCATGATTATAAATAAAATCTCGAGAAAATAAGTGGGCGGCATGATTCTTGTATCTGCCGCCGTGAGCCACCGGTCGTGTGGACGAATTGCCGATCGACGGCAAGCACATCGAAAGAGGAGACAGCCCGGATGAGGCAGAGATTTGTGGTGGCGATCGAAGGTTGCGGCGAAAGACTCAGCTGCGCGGACAGCGACAACGTGTTGTGTGCCATGGAAGCCCTTGGCCGCAAGGGCATCCCGGTGGGCTGCCGGGGCGGCGGCTGCGGCGTGTGCAAGGTCAGGGTGATGCAGGGGAGCTACCACACGCGCCGCATGAGCCGTAGCTGCGTATCCGAAGCGGAAGAGGCCGCAGGTGTGGTACTGGCCTGCAAGCTTTTTCCCGACAGCGACCTGAGGATCGAGGTGGTCGGCAAGATGGCCAGGGCAGTGTGTGCCGGGGTGGCGAAATGACTGGATGAGCGCCTGAGCGGGCAGGTGGTGCGGCGGGCCGGAAGACGGAAGTCTCCGGCCCGTTTTGTTTTCCGGCCGGGGTGCTGCATTGCAATAAATCGAATGAATCAAATGATCGATCAAATCGATGAATTGACCATTTGGTGAAGTGCCAGGGGATGGGCGAATCGCGATGAAATATCGAGATAAATGCTGATCGCCATGGAAATCCACGGTTTTGTGAGATTGGCACGGAAGTTGTTAATGCATGCCCTGTCGCGATCCCACATTGATCAAACCGGAGGAGGGGAAGGATATGAAGGATGCCGAGCCTGCGATCGACATCGGCCGGAAGTTCGTGCGCCTCATCGAGCGCAGGCCGGATGGATTCGTCGAGTTCGAGTTCGCCATCGGCGACCCCGAGCTCTACGCCGAGCTGCTGCTTCCGGCTGAAGCCTACGAATCGTTTTGCCGGGCCAACGGCGTCACTTTCCTCGAACCCCGGGAAGGGGAATGCGCGGAAGAGGCCGAAGACTGGAACTGGAACCTGCACCAAGCCACGCAGCAGCGCTTCCGCTGACTGCAGCCATACAAGCAAAAGGAGGAGCGTCCATGCAGATCGATCTGCGCACCGTGTCCATCAAGCCCTTGCGGCACACCTTCGACAACATCGCCCGGCGCATCGGCGCGGACAAGCCGGCATCCCGCTACCAGGAAGGTACGCTGGACATGCAGCAGGAGGCGAACTACCACTATCGCCCGACCTGGGATCCCGATCACCTGATCTACGACCGTGACCGGACCGCGATCAGGATGGCCGACTGGTACAGCTTCAAGGATCCGCGCCAGTACTACTACGGTGCCTACACCATGGCCCGGGCCAAGCAGCAGGACACCGCCGAGGCCAATTTCGATTTCGTCGAGAACCGCGGCCTGGCCGCGACGCTGCCGGATGAAATCCGCGACACCGTGCTGGCGCTGCTGATTCCGCTGCGGCACGTGGCCTGGGGCGCCAACATGAACAACGCCGCCGTCTGTGCCTATGGCTACGGCACGGCCTTCACCCAGCCCTGCATCTACCACGCGATGGACCAGCTCGGCATCGCCCAGTACCTGACCCGCGTCGGCCTGCTGCTGGGCGACGTGGCTTCGCTCGATGCCGCCAAGCAGGCATGGATGGAAGACGACACCTGGCAGGGGCTGCGCCGCTACGTCGAGGACACCCTGGTGCTGCGCGACCCGTTCGAGCTGTTCGTGGCGCAGAACGTCGCCCTCGACGGCCTGCTGTATCCGCTGGTGTACGAAACGATCATCGACGACGTGCTCTCGGCCAAGGGCGGCACGCCGGTGGCGATGCTGACCCAGTTCATGACCGACTGGCATGCCGAGACCCGCAAATGGATCGACGCCACGGTCAAGACCGCCGCCGCCGAATCGGCCGGGAACAAGACCGTCCTCGCCGACTGGATCGTGCAATGGCGCGACCGTGCAGCGGCAGCGCTGCTGCCGGTGTCGCGCATCGCCCTCGGCGAGCGTGCCGACGAACTGACCACCGAAATCGTCCAGCAATTCAACGCACGCATGGCCAAGGCCGGCGTGCCCCTCTGAGGAATTTCCCGATGTCCACCGTATTCATCGCGCTGCAGACCAACGAAGAGACCCGCCAGGTCATCGAGGCCATCGTGCAGGACAACCCCGATGCCGTCGTCAACGAGCAGCCCGCGATGGTGAAGATCGATGCCCAGGACAGGCTGGTCATCCGCCGCGAGACGATCGAGGAGCTGATCGGCCGCCCGTTCGACCTGCAGGAGCTGCAGGTCAATCTGATCACCATGACCGGCAACCTCGACCAGACCGACGACGAGATGGTCCTTTACTGGAACGCCTGAACCGGCACGCCAAGGAGACACGAACCATGGATATGCAAGCCGCCAAGAAGAAACTCGGCCTCAAGGAGCGCTACGCGGTGATGACCCGCGGCCTCGACTGGACGCCCTCCTACCAGAAGATGGAGGACATCTACCCCTACGTCGCCTACGAGGGGATCAAGATCCACGACTGGGACAAATGGGAGGACCCGTTCCGCCTGACGATGGATGCCTACTGGAAGTACCAGGCCGAGAAGGAGCGCAAGCTCTACGCGATCATCGACGCCTTCAACCAGAACAACGGCCACCTCAACGTCACTGACGCGCGCTACATCAACGCCGTCAAGCTGTTCATCAGCGGCATCAGCCCGCTCGAATACGTCGCCCACCGCGGCTTCGCCCATGCCGGCCGCGCCTTTCCCGGGCCGGGGCCGCGCGTCGCCTGCCTGATGCAGTCGATCGACGAGATCCGCCATGCCCAGACCCAGGTGCATTCGATCTCGAACTACAACAAGTACTACAACGGCATGCACGATTTCCATCACGCCCATGACCGCGTGTGGTTCCTGTCGGTGCCCAAGAGCTTCTTCGACGATGCGCTGACCGCGGGCCCGTTCGAGTTCATGGTGGCGATCGGCTTCTCGTTCGAGTACGTGCTGACCAACCTGCTGTTCGTCCCCTTCGTCTCGGGCGCGGCATACAACGGCGACATGGGCACGATGACCTTCGGCTTCTCGGCGCAGTCCGACGAGGCCCGCCACATGACGCTGGGCCTGGAGGTGATCAAGTTCATCCTCGAGCAGGACCCCGCCAACGTGCCAATCGTGCAGCGCTGGATCGACAAGTGGACCTGGCGCGGCTACCGCGTGCTGACGCTGGTGGCGATGATGATGGACTACATGCTGCCCAAGCGCACGATGAGCTGGAAGGAGGCCTGGGAAATCTATTTCGAGGAGAACGGCGGTGCGCTGTTCAAGGACCTCGCCCGCTACGGCATCACGATGCCCAAGTGCGCCGGGCAGATCGCGCTCGAAAAGGATCATCTGTCGCACCAGGCCTGGAGCACTTTCTACAACTACGCCGCTGCCGCCAACTTCCACACCTGGATGCCGGACGACGACGAGATGAAGTGGCTGGCGAGCAAGTATCCCGACAGCTTCGACAAGCTTTACCGCCCGCGCTACCGCTTCTGGCGCGAGCAGGCGGCCAAGGGCAACCGCTTCTACAGCAAGACGCTGCCGATGCTGTGCCAGGTCTGCCAGATCCCGATGGTCTTCACCGAACCGGGCGAGCCGACCAAGACCTGCTACCGCGAAGTCGACTACAGGGACGACAAGTATCACTTCTGCTCGGATCACTGCAAAAAGATCTTCGAGGACGAACCGGAGAAGTACACCCAGGCCTGGCTGCCGGTGCACCAAATCTACCAGGGCAACTGCTTCCCCGAAGGCAGCGATCCGACGGCGGAAGGCTTCGACCCGCTGGCCGAGGTGCTGAAGTTCTACAACCTGGAACACGGCCGCGACAACCTCGATTTCGAGATCTCGGAAGACAGGAAGAACTTCGCCGAATGGCGCGGCCAGGCGACCAGGAACATCTGACCCCCCACGGCTGCGGGCGACATCCTGCCTGCAGCCGGCAAAAAAACACCCAGGAGACACGACATGGCTGTTGCTGCCATCAAAGCCTACGACTTCCCGCCCGCCGACTCGATGGACATGTTCCACGGCGCCCAGCTGCTCTACATCGGCTGGGAGGATCACCTGATGTTCTGCGCGCCTTTCGCCTTTGCCTTCCCGCCGACGATGCGTTTCGGCGACGTCGTCGACGGCGTGCTGCCGGGCTCGTTCGGCTACCACCCCGACTTCGCCCGCATCGACTGGGCGAAGGCCGAGTGGTTCAAGTCCGGCAAGCCCTTCGCCCCCGACTTCGGCAAGTCGCTGGCGGACAACGGACTCGGACACAAGGACGTGATCCGCTTCCGCACGCCGGGCCTCACCGGCATCGAGGGGTCCTGCAGTTGAACGCAAGGCGCGGGGCGGCGCTACCCGCCGTCTCCGCCTGCCGAAGAACGGATACGACGGAAACGAATCATGAGTCATGAACTGACGATCGAACCGATCGGCCAGACGATCGAGGTCGAAGAGGGCCAGACCATTCTCGACGCCGCCCTGCGGGCCGGGATCTGGCTGCCCCACGCCTGCTGCCATGGGCTGTGCGCAACTTGCAAGGTGCAGGTGATCGACGGCGAAATCGACCATGGCGAGGCCTCGAGCTTCGCGTTGATGGACTTCGAGCGCGACGAAGGCAAGACGCTGGCCTGCTGTGCCCGACTGGAGTCGGACGTGACGATCGAGGCCGAGATCGAGGAGGAAGCGGATGCCGAATCCATTCCGGTGCGGGACTTTCCCGGCACCGTGACGCGGATCGAAGCGCTGACGCCGACGATCAAGGCGGTGTTCATCGAGACCGACGAGCCGATGCACTTCCAGGCCGGGCAGTACGTCAATTTCTTCCTCGAAGGCGGCGAATACAGCCGGGCCTTCTCGCTGGCGAACCCGCCTTCGAGCGGGCGCGAAGTCGAACTCAACATCCGCATCGTGCCGGGCGGCCGCGGCACGACCTGGGTTCACGAGCGACTCGAAGTCGGCGAGCGCGTACGCCTGTCCGGCCCCTATGGCCGCTTCTTCGTGCGCAGGTCGGCGCCCGAGGCGCTGCTGTTCATGGCCGGCGGTTCGGGCCTGTCCAGCCCGCGCTCGATGATCCTCGACCTGCTCGATGCCGGCGACACGCGGCCGATGACGCTGGTGTATGGCCAGCGCCATCGCAGCGAACTCTATTACCACGACGAATTCCTCGCCCTCGCCGAGCGCCATCCCAGCTTCAGCTACGTGCCGGCGCTGTCGGACGAGCCGGCCGATTCCGGCTGGACGGGTTTTCGCGGCTTCGTCCATGAAGCGGCCGCCGCCCATTTCAACGGCGATTTCCGCAGCCATAAGGCCTACCTGTGCGGCCCGCCGCTGATGATCGACGCCTGCATCACGGCGCTGATGCAGGGCCGTCTGTTCGAGCGCGACATCTACATGGAGAAGTTCTTCTCCGCGGCGGACGTCCAGCAGGTCCGCAGCCCGTTGTTCAAGAAGATCTGATCGGGCGTTATAAAATAAATTTTAGTGAAATATCGAGAATTATGTGAAATCATGGAAATAAGCAGGCCGGCCTGAGCTGCGCTTTCCCGATTCACCGAAAGAACGAGACCAGCCGGCGCCGATTGCCGGCGCCGGGGCCGCAACGAGGCTCCGGAGAGGAGGAGACAATGCATCACCTTGCCGACGGGCTTTTGCGCCCGGGGCTGCTGGCGGCTGCCTGCACGTTGTCACTGGCGGCCTGCCAGGCCCAGCCGGATTTGTCGGCGGTCCGCGCCCAGGCGGAACGTCCGCTGCAGCGCTACCACGTCATCCAGACCCTGAATGCCAACCAGCAGGTCGTCATTGCCGGCACGCAGGCCGGGTCCATGCTGGTATCGACCGATGCCGGCCACAGCTGGCGGCGCACGGCCGTCGATGGCGCATCGCTGATCGACTCGGCGCAATGCCCGGACGGAAGCTTCGTCGCGCTGGACTTCTACCGCCGCGTCGTGTCGATCTCTGTGGATGGCGCCGTAGCTGCGTCCTCGGCGTTCGCAGAGCCGAGCGTGCCGCTGGCGATCGCCTGCGATCCTCGGGGCGGCTGGTGGGTGGCCGGCACCCATGCCGGTATTGCGCACTCGCCTGATCAGGGCCGTTCCTGGTCTCACCTCGATCTCGACGAGGACGCGCAGATCACCGCCTTGCAGTTCGTCGATGAGGACCATGCAATTGCGGTCGGCGAGTTCGGCCTGATTGCCGTCAGCGCCGACGGCGGCAAGCGCTGGGATCGCCTCGAGCCGATTCCGAACGAGTTCTACCCGTACGCCGCGCTGTTCGCCTCACGCGACGAAGGCTGGGTGAGCGGCATCGCCGGCCAGATCCTGCACACCACCGATGGCGGACGGAGCTGGGAGCGGCAGGCCAACAACACCCATGCGCCGCTCTATCGCCTGTTCATGCACGAAGGCGTGCCGCACGGCATCGGTGCCGGCGGCACGGTGGCGCGGCTGGCGCAAGGTGCCTGGCAAGCCGTGCCTTACCCCGATCCCTTGCCCGTTTTCTTCGGTGCCGGCGTTTCGCTGCCCGGGCAGTCGGCGCTCGTCGCCGGCAGTCCGGGCGGGCTGGTGCGCGTGATCGGCATCCGGGCCAACTGAGGAGGACAGGAACTTGGTCGGCAAGCTGCGTCACTCCATCACCCACAGGCTGCACCTCGCCGAGGCATGGATCTTCGCCAATCCGAAGATCGTCCTCGCACTGATCCTGCTGGGTACCGTCCTGTTCAGCCTGGCATTGCCCCGGCTGCGGGTGTTCACCGATTTTTCCGATCTGCTGCCGCAGAACCATTCCTACATCCAGACCTACAACCGCCTGAAGGAGAACTTCGGCGGCGCCAACATGGTGGTGATGGCGGTGGAAGTGGAGCAGGGCACGATCTTCAACGACCGGACCCTGCGCCTGATCCACGCGGCGACCCAGGGCGTCGACAGCCTGCCGGGCGTCAACCACAACCTGGTGTCGAGCCTGACGCACCGGACGGCACGCAAGATCTTCCTCGACGAGCAGGGCGGCTTCGCCTCCGAATCCTATTACGACCCGCAGAAACCGGACCGCAGCGTGGCCGAACTCGAGCAGTTGAAGAAGGACGTCATCGCCAACCCGACGATGTACGGCCTGCTCGTGTCGCCCGACCTGAAGGCGGCGCTGATCAAGGCCCAGCTCAACGAAGGCGACATCGACTATCCGGCGACCTTCGCGGCGCTGCAGAAAGTGCGTGAAGAGCTCGCCACGCCGGGGCACAGCATCCACGTCACCGGCAATCCGGTGCTGACCGGCTGGGTCTACACCTACCTGGACCAGATCATCCGGATCATGGTGTTCACGCTGATGCTGCTGGCGCTGCTGCTGATCGTGTATTTCCGCCGGCTCTACGGCATCGCGCTGCCGATGCTGGGCATTGCGCTGTCGACGATCTGGGGCCTGGGCTTCATGGCGCTGATGGGCATCAACCTCGAGCCCTTGTCGCTGCCGATCCCCTTCCTGATCGCGGCGCGCGCGACCTCGCACGGCGTGCAACTGGTGGCGCGCTACTACGAAGAGCTGGCAATCGTGAAGGACGGGCAGAAGGCGGCGCGCAATGCGCTCGATGCCCTGTTCCGTCCCGGTTCGCTGGCGATCATCGTCGACGCGGTCGGGCTGGCGGTGCTGGTGCTCGGCGCCGCGCCGTTCAACCACAAGCTCGGGATCGCCGCCGGTTTCTGGGGCATCTCGGTGATCTTCACCGTGCATTTCATGGTGCCGCTGGCGCTGTCGGTGCTGCCCGCACCGCGCAAGACCGACAACAGCAACGACTTCATGCCCGCGATCCTCGGCGGCGCGATGGCGAAGACCGGCGGCACCGACGGCGGCGCGCGTTCGATCCTGGTGTTGACGCTGATCGGTGCGCTCGGCGGGCTGTACCTGCTCGGCCAGGTCAAGATGGGCGACACCGAGCCGGGTTCGCCGCTGCTGCACCGCGACCACGACTACAACGTATCGACCACGGCGATCAACGAGCGCTTCCCGGGTTCGGAAGAGCTGCACGTGCTCGCCCGCACCGACGAGCCGGGCGGCATCAAGCGGCCGGAAGTCATGGCGGCCATCGAGCGCTTCCAGGCGCACATGATGTCCGACCCCGCGCTGGGCGGCACCAAGGCCTTGCCGGGCGTCGTGCGCGTGGTCAACAAGCTGACCCACAACGACGACCCGCGCTGGATGCAGCTGCCCGACAGCGCCGAGGAAGTCGGCGGCCTGATGTTCGCCTACATGGCCTCCAGTCCGATCCCCGGTGCGCTGAAGGAGTTCGTCAACGCGCAGGAGGACGAAGCCAACATCGTCTTCTACTACAAGGACCACCAGGCCGACACCATCGACCGTGTCGTCGCCCTGGCCGAGGAGGGCGCCCGCCTGATCGAGGCCGAGGTGCCCGGGCTGCGCATCGAGCTCGGCGGCGGGATCATCGGCGTCACCGCCGCGGCGAACCAGGCGCTGCACACCGACCACCTGATCATCATTCCGGCGGTGATGGTCTTCGCCTTCCTGATCGTGTCGCTCTATTACAGCTCGCTCCATGCCGGCTGGCTGATGGTGCTGCCGATGCTGTTCGCCACGCTGATGACCTACGCCTACATGGGCGCGATCGGCATCGGCATCAGCGTCAATACCGTGCCGGTGATCGCCGTCGGCGTCGGCGTCGGCATCGACTACGCGGTGTATTTCATGGACCGCATCCGCGAGGAGTACGCGGAGCTGGGCGACATGAAGCAAGCGGTGATCAAGGCGGTCGCCACCACCGGCTCGGCCGTGTCCTTCACCGCCGCGACCCTGATCGCCGGGGTGGTGCTGTGGATCTTCATGTCCGACCTGAAGTTCCAGTCCGATGCGGCGCTGCTGCTGGTGTACATGCTCGTCGTCAACGCCATTGCCGCGGTGCTGATCGTGCCGAGCTGGTGCGTGGTGTTCAAGCCGAAGTTCGTCACCGCCGCGCATTACGACGAGGACGGTGTGCTCGAGGTGTGAGGGTCGCAGGAGTTCAAGGCGCGGCCGACGCATCGGCCGTGCCTGGCAAGGCGCCGGGGGGAGTGCCCGGAAAACGACAAGAAGGTAGGAGACATGAGATGAGGAAAAAACGGATCCTGCGGCCGCCAGTGTTCAGGCTCGCCGCTTGTACGGCGGGCGGCGCGCTGGCCTTTGCCGCCGCGGCGCAGCAGTTGCCGGACCTCGGCAGCTCGACTGCGCCCTGGAAGGTGGATGTCTATTACGACAACCACACGGCCTTCCGTGGCAAGGACCACACCGGCGAGCGGGCCGGGCTGTCCAAGTTCCGCAACACGCTGCAGCTCGAAGCGGACAAGGATCTCGGCGACGACTGGGCTTTCCGCGGCATCCTGCGCGGCACCTGGGACGGCGTCTATCGCATGAACAAGGGCCAGTACGGCAATTCGGCGGGCGGTGCGGTGATGCTGCAATCGACCACGCCGGGCGGCTACATCGAGACGCCGCACGGTGCCGGCCCGGTCAACAAGGAACTGGTCGACGGCCTCGGCCTGACCAACAATGCCTTCGTCTCGGGCGCCGGCTACCGCAACAGCCCGAACGAGGGCCTGAGGGTGCTCGGCGACCGTCTCCACGACACCGACGGCGGCGTCGCCTTCGGCGTGCCGGTGCGGCCCTGCGACAAGGACAAGCGCGGCTGCCGCGACTTCGGCGGCTACGGCGACCGGACGCTGTCCGAACTCGAGGCGCCGGAGTTCAACGACCGTCTGGACTTCATCCGCGAAGCCTACGTGCGCAAGAACTTCGCCCTGGACGATGGCACCGACCTGTTCCTCAAGATCGGCAGGCAGCAGGTGGTGTGGGGCCGTACCGACCTGTTCCGTGTGCTCGACGTCATCAACCCGGTCGATTACTCGCGCAACAACATCTACGACGAACTCCAGGACATCCGCATCCCGATGTGGATGGTGCAGGCCGAATGGCGCATGGGGCCGTCGGAGTCGATGCAGGACCGCAACTTCCAGATCGTGTGGAATTTCGACAAGTTCCGCCCCAACAACCTCGGCCAGTGCGGCTCGCCCAACGCGATCCTGGATGCGGGCTGCTTCTTCCGCGGCATGGCGAACCTGTGGGACAACGGCGGCACGGTCGCCAACTTCGCCAACGTCGCGCCGGGCACGCTGCTCGCGACCAACTTCGGCCCCGGCCAGATCGGCCTGCGGGACGTCGACCTGCCGTCCTGGAGCCTGGCCAACACGCAGATCGGCGCCAAGTTCGAGGGCATCACCCAGAGCGGCCTGGCATTCTCGCTGAACGCGCTGTACTACCGCTCGCAACTGCCTTCGCTGCGCGGCGGCAAGCGCACCACCAACGGCTTCACCGGCGAATACAGCGAGCACAATCCCTACCTGATCTCCTTCGACATGCACTTCCCGCGCGTCAAGCTGCTGGGCGGCTCGCTCGACTTCCAGTCCGAGACGCTGGGCGCGGCCTTCCGCTTCGAAGGTGCGATGAGCTGGGGCGAGGAGTTCTCGAACACCGCCCGGCCCGGGCTGTACTCGAAGAACCGCGTGTGGCGCAGCGTGATCGGCATCGACCGGCCGACCTTCATTCCCTTCCTGAATCCGCACCGCACGACGCTGATCTCGGCGCAACTGTTCTGGCAGCACATCTTCGACCACGAGTACTACTCGACCGGCACGAAGAACGGCCAGAACTACCTCGGCGCGGTGGGGATGCCGGACTGGAAGGACAGCTACATCGGCACGCTGCTGATCAAGTCCTTCATGATGAACGACCGCCTCAGCCCCGAGCTGATCATCGCGCGCGACTTCAAGGCCAGGGCGACCGCCATCGCGCCGGCGGTGGAATGGAGCCTCACCGACAACCTGAAGCTCAGCTTCGGCGGCAACTTCAAGGTCGGCACCGGTGCCCGCCGCTTCGACGACTGCCGCGCCTGCAATCCCTGGATGCCCTTCACCGCGCCGGATGGCGATCCCGATCCGATGACGCCGTACTCACGCGGCCTCGCCGGCTTCGAGCCGCTCGGCCGCTTCCGCGCCGGGCCGATCGGTTCGGCGATGTACGAAGACGAAGTGTATTTCAAGCTGCGCTATCAGTTCTGACCCGAGGAGACATCCCCCATGAACAAAACCATCATCGCCGCGGCACTGCTCGGCCTCAGCCTGACCGCCCGGGCGGCGACGGACGCCGAGCTTCAGGCCAGCTTCAATCCCTACCAGAACGGCTTCCCGAGCCACCCCGGGCTGAGCGTGGGCACCGTGATCAACCAGGGCAACGTCGACCAGTTCAAGGACGTCGTGCCGGACGGCGTCTACAAGCTGCTCAAGGATGGCCTGTTCGAAATAAAAGTCGGCCCGACCACCCAGTTCGAACTTTCCAGCGCCTACGTCGAGGCCACCCGGCGCAATCTGGGCAAGGCCAGGCTCGGCCCCAACAGCGGCGACCTGGAGGGCTTCGAGGGCGGCCGTCCCTTCGTCGAGGAGCCGGACATCGAGGATCCGCGCGCCGGCGAGAAGCTGGCCTGGAACTACAAGTACGGCGTCAACTGGGGCGATGGCGCCAACATCACACCCTTCTACTGGAAGTACCGCAACATGGCGACCGGGCAGCTCGAGCGCACGATCCAGTTCAGCTTCCACTTCCTCAACTTCAAGCACCGGGTCAAGGACGAGCCGGTGCCCGAGGTGACGCCCAATCCTTCGAACCTGTTCCGCGGCATCTACGTCAAGGTCGATGCGCCGCAGGATCTGAAGAACACCCAGCTGCTGATCCAGCGCTACGACGACGACCAGAAGATCGACGACGCCTATCTGTACCTGGGCTTCCAGCGCCGCGTGCGCCGGCTCGCGACGGGACAGACGACCGACTCCTTCCTCGGCTCCGATCTGATGATCGAGGACTTCGAAGGCTACAACGGCCGCATCTCCGACATGAAGTGGACCTACAAGGGCACGAAGAACGTGATCCTGCCGATGTGGAACCACAACGAGCTCGCGCTCAGCGACGAGTTCAAGGATCCGGACGGCTTCAAGTACGTCGGCTTCGGCGGCCAGGGCGAGTGCTTCCACCAGGGCACGTGGCAGTTGCGCAAGGTCTATGTGCTCGAAGCCGAGCCGGTCAATGCCGCCCATCCGGTCAGCAAGCGCGTGTTCTACATGGACGCGCAGCTCGGCAATCTGAATGGTGCCAACGAGATCTACGACCGCAAGGGCGAGTTGTGGAAGGTGTTCATGGTCGGCAAGTCGCACGCCGACCACCACCTGCCGATCAACAAGGGTTCGGGCATCGGCATCGACGACGCCTTCTCGATGATCGACGTGCAGGCCAGGCACTGCACCACCGGCCACTTCAAGGGCCAGGTCGATCCGAAGCAGAACCCGCCCAGGATGTTCCAGGCGCAGTACATGCGCGGCGGCGACTGAGCATCCGGATTCGCAGGGCAGGCCCGGCGGCTCGTTTCCCCGGCCGGGCATACATACACATTCAAGAGGAGTTGGACAAATGGCTATGACAGGCGTATTGAGGCCGGGACACATCTCGCTTCGCGTACTCGATCTCGAGGAAGGCATCCATTTCTACCGCGACGTGCTGGGCCTGGTCGAAACCGGCCGGGACGAGCAGGGGCGGGTCTATTTCAAGACCTGGGACGAGCGCGAACACAACAGCGTGCTGATCCGCGAGGCCGATTCCGCGGGCATCGATTTCTTCGCTTTCAAGGTGGCGGACAAGGCCACGCTCGACAAGCTCGATGGCGACCTGAAGGCGTTCGGCGTCCGCACCGAGCGCATTCCGGCCGGCGAGATGCTGGCGACCGGCGAACGCGTCCGCTTCGAAGTCCCCTCTGGCCATCTGATCGAGCTGTATGCCGAGAAGCGCGACGTCGGCAATGGCCAGTCCTACGTCAATCCGGATCCCTGGGTGCCGGACGCCGAGCGCGGCATCGCGCCCACGCGCCTGGACCACTGCCTGCTATACGGCCCGGACATCGAGAAAGTGCAGGAAATCTTCGAGAAGGTGCTCGGCTTCTATCTCGTCGAGCACGTGGTGATGGAGGATGGCCAGACCGATCTCGGCATCTGGCTGTCGTGCTCGACGAAGGCGCACGACATCGCTTTCGTCCGGCATGCGGAGCCGGGCAGGCTGCACCACGTCTCGTTCAAGCTCGACAGCTGGGAGCGGGTGCTGCGCGCCGCCGACATCATGTCGATGAACAAGGTATCGATCGACATCGGCCCCACCCGCCACGGCGTCACCCGCGGTACGACGATCTACGCCTTCGATCCGTCGGGCAACCGCTTCGAGACCTTCTGCGGCGGTTACGACACCTATCCCGACTACCAGGCGGTGAAATGGACCTGGGACGAGGTGGGCACCGGCATCTTCTACCACGACCGCAAGCTCAACGAGCGTTTCCTGACCGTCGTGTCCTGAACGGGAGAGCCTGCGGCAGCCATGGCTGCCGCAGGTTTGGAGGGTCAGCGCTTGCTCTTGCTGGTGAAGAAGTCCGCCGGCATGCGCTTGACGGCATCCAGCGTGCGCAGGATGTGCTCGGTCAGGATCGAAGTGGCGCGGGTCGCGTCGCGTGCCATCGTCGCTTCGAACAAGGCCTGGTGCTCGGCGTGGATGTCGCGGGCGATCGGCTGGCGGAACAGGCTGATGCGGCGGTAGCGCTCGGACTGCTGGTAGAGGATGTGCTGGAAATGACGGATCCAGCGTGAGCTGGATGCCGAGATGAGGGCTTCATGGAAAGCGCGATTGCGGCTCTCCCATTCCTCCGTGGTGCCGACGTCGTGGTCGGCGAGGCGCTGTTCGGCGCGCGAGAGGCGGTGGAAGGCGGCGACGACGGCGGCCTCCCAGTCCTCGCCGCCGGAGGCGATCGACTGCCGCAGGGCCTCGGTTTCCAGCAGCACGCGGGTGCGGGTGATGTCCTCGAAGTCGGCGATGGAGATCGGCGCGACGCGGAAGCCGCGCTGTCCCTGGGCAACGACGAGGGCGTCGGTCACCAGCAGCAGCAGCGCTTCTCGCAGCGTGCCGGCGCCGACGTCGTAGTGCTCCTTGAGGTGCTCGACGCGCAGCTTCTCGCCCGGTGCGTGGACGCCCTCGATGATGTCGCGGCGCAGGCGCTGGTAGGCACCTTCGACCAGGGTCTTGGGTTCTTCGTGGGAATCCGTGGCTTGGCTCAGGGCAGCTTGGGACAGGACGGTTTCGCTCATGGTGGCGCGGGATCCGAAGGGATAGCTCTTTCGCATTCTAGCTGACGGCAGGCATTGCGGTAGATCGTTAAAATCTCGAGAAAGTATATTGACATCGAGAAAATGATGATCTAATTTCTTGCACAACCAGCCCCGTGGGGCGCAAGGGGAGTCGGAACGATGGAATTGGCCGTCACACAGAGCGCGATCAGTTGGGAAGCTGCCCATACGGCAGTGGAGGCCGTGGTGCAGGAGGCGGAGAAGCGCGGCCTGCGCATCAGCGTCGGCGTGGCCGATGCCGCGGGCAATCTGGTCGCCTTCCTGCGCATGCCCGGGGCATTTCCGCAGTCGATCGCGATTGCCATCGACAAGGCCTACACCGCCGGCGGCTTCGGCTTTCCGACCGGCGACTGGATGAAGGCGGTCGGCGACAACGAGGGCATGAAGCTCGGCTTCAGTGCCCGGCCCCGGCTGGTCGTGTTCGGCGGCGGGCTGCCGATCCGCAGCGGAGGGGTATTGCTTGGCGGCATCGGCGTCTCCGGTGCCACGGAAGAACAGGACGGCATCTGTGCGCAGGCTGGTCTGCGCGCGATCGGTGCCGACGACATCGAAGCGTGAGGAACGCAATCCATGAAACAGATCCACAATTTCATCAATGGCGAATTCGTCGCCACCGCCAAGTCCTTCGACAAGTTCTCGCCGCTGGACAACGCGCTGATCGCCAGGGTGCATGAGGCAGGCAAGACCGAAGTCGATGCCGCCGTCGCCGCCGCGCGGGCCGCCTTGTCGGGGCCGTGGGGCCGCATGACGGTGGCCGACCGCGTCGATCTGCTCAACGCGGTGGCCGACGGCATCAACAAGCGTTTCGATGATTTCCTCGCCGCCGAATGCGCCGATACCGGCAAGCCGCGCAGCCTCGCCAGCCACATCGACATTCCGCGCGGCGCGGCCAACTTCAAGATATTTGCCGATGTCATCAAGAGCGTGCCGACCGAATTCTTCGAGATGGCGACGCCGGACGGCCGCGGTGCGCTGAACTATGCCGTGCGCCGCCCGGTGGGCGTGGTCGGTGTCATCTGTCCGTGGAACCTGCCCCTGCTGTTGATGACCTGGAAGGTCGGCCCCGCGCTGGCCTGCGGCAACACCGTGGTGGTGAAGCCTTCGGAGGAAACCCCGCAGACCGCCACCCTGCTCGGCGAGGTGATGAACGCAGTCGGCATGCCCAAAGGCGTCTACAACGTCGTGCACGGCTTTGGCCCGGGCTCGGCGGGCGAATTCGTCACCACGCATCCGAACGTCAATGCCATCACCTTCACCGGCGAGACCCGCACCGGCGCGGCGATCATGAAAGCGGCAGCGGAAGGTGCGCGTCCGGTGTCGCTCGAGATGGGCGGCAAGAATCCGGCGATCGTGTTCGCCGATTGCGATTTCGATGCCGCCATCGAAGGCACGATGCGCTCGGTCTTCGCCAACTGCGGCCAGGTCTGTCTGGGCACCGAGCGTGTCTATGTCGAGCGGCCGATCTTCGAGCGTTTCGTCGAGGCGCTGAAGAAGGGCGCCGAAGGACTCAGGCTCGGCCGCCCCGAGGATGCTGCCACCGGCCTCGGTCCGCTGATCTCGCAGGAGCACAAGCAGAAGGTGCTGTCCTACTACGAGAAGGCCAAGGCGCTGGGCGCCACCGTCGTCACCGGCGGTGGCGTGCCCGAGATGCCGGGCGAACTGGCGAACGGCGCCTGGGTGCAGCCGACGATCTGGACCGGGCTGGACGACAGCTCGCCGATCGCGCGCGAGGAAATCTTCGGCCCCTGCACGCTGATCCTGCCGTTCGACGACGAGGACGAAGTGGTCCGCCGTGCCAACGATACCGACTACGGCCTGGCCTGCTCGGTGTGGACCCGCGACCTGGTACGCGCCCACCGCGTCGCGGGCCGTATCGAGGCCGGCTTGGTGTGGGTGAATTCCTGGTTCCTGCGCGACCTGCGCACGCCTTTCGGCGGCTCGAAGCAGTCCGGCATCGGTCGCGAAGGCGGCGTGCATTCGCTCGAGTTCTATACCGAGCTGAAGAACATCTGCATCAAGCTGTGAGGCCGGCCGCGATGAGCGCTAGCAGCCCCGAGATCGCCGACAGCATCGTCGCTGCCGGCATCCGTACCAACTACCACGACCTCGGCAGCGGCCATCCGCTGCTGATGATCCACGGCTCCGGGCCGGGCGTATCGGCCTGGGCCAACTGGTGTCTGGTGATGCCCGAACTGGCCAGGCAGGCGAGGGTGATCGCGCCCGACATGGTCGGCTTCGGTTTCACCGAGCGGCCGGCAGGCCAGCGCTACGACATGGATGCCTGGGTCGCGCAGGCAGTCGGCCTGCTCGACGCGCTGGGCATCGAACGGACCGATCTCGTCGGCAACTCCTTCGGCGGCGCGCTGGCGCTGGCCATCGCCATCCGCCATCCGCAGCGGGTGCGCCGGCTGGTGCTGATGGGCAGCGTCGGCGTGCCGTTCGAGATCACCCCGGGGCTGGATGCGGTGTGGGGCTATACGCCGTCGTTCGAGAACATGCGCGCGATCATGGACTACTTTGCCTGGGACCGTTCGCTGGTGAACGACGAACTGGCGCAACTGCGTTACGAGGCCAGCATCCGCCCCGGCTTCCAGGAGTCCTTCGCGGCGATGTTCCCCGCGCCGCGCCAGCGCTGGGTGGAGGCGATGGCCAGCCGCGAGGCCGACATCCGCGCGCTGCCGCACGAAACCCTGGTGATCCACGGCCGCGACGATCAGGTCATCCCGCTGCTCACCTCGCTGACCCTGGCCGACTGGATTTCCCGCGCGCAGCTCCACGTCTTCGGCCGCTGCGGCCACTGGACGCAGATCGAACATGCCGCACGTTTTGCCCGCCTGGTGGGCGATTTCCTCGCCGAAGCCGGCGACGACGAACCGAAACCCCTGAACTGAGGCCAATCGACATGGACCGCAATCTCATCGAACAGCTCGGCGACGAGCTCTACCAGGCGCTGGTGAAGCGCGAAGTGCTGGCGCCGCTCACCGAGCGCCACCCGGAGATCACCATCGCCGACGCCTACCGCGTACAGCAGCGCATGATCGCGCGCCGGCTGGAAGCCGGCGAACGCATCGTCGGCAAGAAGATCGGCGTCACCAGCAAGGCGGTGATGAACATGCTCGGCGTGTTCCAGCCCGACTTCGGCATGCTGACCGACCGCATGCTCTACAACGAAGGCGAGGCGATTCCGGCCGACAGCCTGATCCAGCCCAAGGCCGAAGGCGAGATCGCCTTCGTGCTGAAGAAGGATCTGAAAGGTCCGGGCGTCACGGCCGCCGAGGTGCTGGCCGCGACCGAAGGCGTGATGACCTGCTTCGAGATCGTCGATTCGCGCATCCGCGACTGGAAGATCCGCATTCAGGACACCGTGGCGGACAACGCCTCCTGCGGCGTGTTCGTGCTCGGCGACAGCCTGGTCGATCCCCGGCGGGTCGATCTGAACACCTGCGGCATGGTGCTGGAGAAGAACGGCGAGATCGTCGCCACCGGCTCGGGCGCCGCGGCACTCGGCGCGCCTGCGAACGCGGTGGCCTGGCTGGCGAACACGCTCGGTGCGCTCGACATCGGCCTGAAGGCGGGTGAAGTCGTGCTGTCGGGTTCGCTGGCGATCATGGTGCCGGTGGTGGCGGGCGACAACCTTCGCGTCACCATCGGCGGCATCGGCGGCTGCTCGGTGCGTTTCGTCTGATTGCTTGCGCGCGGCGGATAGCTCCCAACCTGTCTCCCTCTTCGTCCGCCGCGCCTCTTTTCCCCGTCTCCTGGAGAACATCCGATGGATCTCGAACTATCCGGCAAGCGTGCGCTGGTGACCGGCTCGACGGCAGGCATCGGCTATGCCATCGCCCGCCGGCTCGCTGCCGAAGGCGCCGAAGTCGTGCTGAATGGCCGTGATGCGGCCCGTGTCGAGGCCGCCTGCGCGCGTCTGCGTGCCGAAGTGCCGCAGGCCTTGGTGCGTGGGGCCGCGGCCGACGTGAGTACCGCGGCAGGCGTGGCCGGCCTGCTCGAGCGCTGCGGCGAAGTGGACGTGCTGGTGAACAACTTCGGCATCTTCGAGCCCCGTGCCTTCGAGGACATCGGCGATGCCGACTGGCTTCGTTTCTTCGAAGCCAACGTGATGAGCGGCGTGCGCCTCGCGCGCCATTGCCTGCCGCGCATGAAGCTGTGCGGCTGGGGCCGGATCGTGTTCATTTCCAGCGAATCCGGCCTGAATCCGCCCGGCGACATGGTGCATTACGGCATGAGCAAGTCCGCCCAGCTTTCGGTGTCGCGCGGCATGGCCGAGACCTGCTGCGGCACCGGCGTGACGGTGAATGCCGTGCTGCCCGGGCCGACCCGCACCGAAGGCGTCATCGAGTTCTTCGGCAAGCTGGCGGCGGAGCAGGGCGTGGCGGTGGAAACGGTCGAGCGCGAGTTCTTCAATCGCGACCGCCCGAGTTCGCTATTGCGGCGTTTCATCGAACCGGCCGAAGTGGCCAATCTGGTGGCTTACGTCTGCAGTCCGCTGTCGGCGGCCACCAACGGCGCCGCGTTGCGTGCCGACGGCGGCGTCGTGCGCAGCATCGGCTGACCGCAGCACCGGCTGCCGCAACACAGACTGACCGCATCCAACTTTCCGACAAGGAACCGACTCATGAACAAGATCAAATGCGCGCTGATCGGCCCGGGCAACATCGGCACCGATCTGCTGTACAAACTCAAGCGCAGCCC
>NZ_JANUXN010000012.1 GCF_025699485.1 Thauera carbonicopians
ATGCATTGATGGAGCCAGCGACGAAGCATGCTTAGAAATGATTCAGCACCGATGAAAGCGATTTATTCAGCGCTTCCTTAAAGCGTGCATGTTCGCCGGGATAGATCAACCCACGTAATGCAGGCTCGACGCGGAGTTTGGGCGCGCGCGTGCGGCCTGATGATTTTTCCGCTTGATTTTACGAGACGATCGGTTTAATGTTGTCGCATGGATGTCAAACAACACACCCCTCGTCGCCGCGGCAGGCCGCCCAGGCAGCGTGAGAACCTGACCGAGACGCGCGAGCTGTTGCTGCGCGCGGGTCTGGAAGTGCTCACCGAGAAGGGGTTTTCCGCCACCGGCATCGAGGAGATCCTCGGCCGCGTCGGCGTGCCGAAAGGCTCCTTCTATCATTACTTCGGCAGCAAGGAGGCGTTCGGCCTCGACCTGATCGAGCGCTATGGGCTGTTCTTCGCCCGCAAGCTGGATCGCCATTTCGGCAATCCGTCGCTGGCGCCGCTGGAGCGCCTGCGTTCGTTCGTGGCCGATGCGATGGACGGCATGGCGCGCTACGAATTTCGCCGCGGCTGCCTGATCGGCAATCTCGGCCAGGAGATGGGCGCGCTGCCGGAGAGCTTCCGCGACCGGCTCAAGGAGACGTTCGAGGATTGGCAGGCGCGTCTGGCGGCCTGCCTTCGCGAAGCGCAGCAGGCCGGGGAAATCGCCCCGGATGCCGACACCGAACAGCTCGCGGTCGTGTTCTGGATCGGCTGGGAGGGCGCGGTGTTGCGTGCCAAGCTCGAGCGCAGTGCGAAGCCGCTCGAAGTGTTTGCAGGGTTTTTCTTCGCCAGCCTGGCAGCAGGCTGATTTTTTCGACCATCACTAGACAGTCGGTCTAAATGGAGGAGGATGACATGTTCAAGGGCATCTTGATCGAGCGGGACGAAGCCGGTTATCGCGCCGGCGTGAAGGACATCGACGAAGCGCAACTGCCCGAGGGCAACGTCACGGTGCGGGTCAGCCATTCGACGATCAACTACAAGGACGGCCTGGCGATCACCGGCAAGGGGCCGGTGGTGCGCAAGTTCCCGATGGTGCCGGGCATCGACCTGGCCGGCGTGGTCGAGGACAGCAGCCACCCGGACTACAAGGCCGGCGAGGCGGTGGTGCTCAATGGCTGGGGTGTTGGTGAGACCCACTGGGGCGGGCTGGCGCAGAAGGCGCGGCTGAACGGCGACTGGCTTGTGCCGCTGCCCTCGTCCTTCACGCCGCAGCAGGCGATGGCGATCGGCACCGCGGGTTATACCGCGATGCTGTGCGTGCTGGCGCTGGAGCGGCACGGCGTGAAGCCGGCGGATGGCGAGATCCTCGTCACCGGCGCGGCGGGCGGCGTCGGCAGCGTCGCCGTCGCGGTGCTGGCGAAGCTGGGCTACACGGTGGTGGCGATGACCGGCCGGCCGAACGATGCCGACTACCTGAAGGCGCTCGGTGCCACCGAGGTGATCGACCGCGCCGACTATGCCGCGCCCGGCAAGCCGCTGGGCCGCGAGCGCTGGGCCGGTGCGGTCGACGTTGCCGGCAGCCATGTGCTGGCCAACGTCTGCGCGACGACGAAGTACCGCGGCGTGGTGGCGGCCTGCGGCCTGGCGGCGGGCATGGACCTGCCGGCGAGCGTCGCGCCCTTCATCCTGCGCGGCGTGACCCTGGCGGGCGTCGACAGCGTGATGTGCCCGCGTGCCGACCGCCTGGTGGCGTGGCAGCGCCTGGGCAGCGACCTGGACGTGACCAAGCTCGGCCAGATCAGCCGTGAAGTCGGCCTTGCCGAAGCGATCCCGCTGGCCGAAAGCATCCTGAAGGGCGAAGTGCGCGGCCGCGTCGTCGTGGACGTCAATCGATAAAAACCTGCAGCGCCCGAAATCTGCCTCATCACTCGAAGGAGAAGTACATGACTCAAGCACAACAGGCCGCAGTGAGCCGTTTCCCGGTCCCCGCACTCGAGGACATGCCCGAGGACATCCGCGAGCGGATCGTTGCCGTCCAGGAAAAAGCCGGTTTCGTTCCCAACGTGTTCCTGACCCTGGCCCACCGCCCGGACGAGTTCCGCGCTTTCTTCGCCTACCACGATGCCCTGATGGAAAAGCCCGGCAACCTGAGCAAGGCCGAGCGGGAGATGATCGTGGTGGCGACCAGCGCGGTGAACCAGTGCCAGTACTGCGTGATCGCGCACGGTGCCATCCTGCGTATCCGCGCGAAGAATCCGCTGATCGCCGACCAGGTTGCGACCAACTACCGCAAGGCCGACATCAGCGAGCGGCAGAAGGCGATGCTCGATTTCGGCATGAAGGTGTCGCAGGCGGCCCAGCTGGTCGGCGAGGCCGACTTCGAGGCGCTGAAGGCGCACGGCTTCACCGATGACGACATCTGGGACATCGCCGGTATCGCGGCCTTCTTCGGCATGTCCAATCGTATCGCCAACGTCACCAGCATGCGGCCCAACGCAGAGTTCTACTCGATGGGGCGCTAAACTCCGGGGCCGGCGCGTTCAGCGCCGGTCATCGCTTTGGGGAGGCAGGATGAGCGTCGATTGGAAAAGCAGGGCTGCGGAGCTGGAGCAGTTGCTCAAGCTCCGCAGCTTCGTCTTCGGCATGAAGCTGTACGAAAGCCGGGCCGAGATGGAGGCCATCCCCAAGATCCGGCGTCCAGCGTCAGTGCACAACCTCGATCAACTCGTCGCGCAGGCCGCCAGGCTGGGCTGGACGGTCGGTGTCACCGCGGAGAATCTCTACGGCCCGCAGTGCCGTTCGGTCGTCGGCCTGGGCAATGCCAAGGATGCCGAATGGCGCAGCGGCGAGTTCATGGTCGGCCACTGGTTCAAGACGGCTGCGGATGCAGCCGCGCACCAGGCGGCGATGCACTGCGTGGAGGACGGCAAGTACGAGGCGCTGGCGATTTCGCCGCTTGCCGGCGGCCGGCTCGACCCGCCCGACATCGTGCTGTTCTACGCCACGCCGGGGGCGATGATGTACTTCATCAATGGCTTGCAATGGAGCGGCTACCGGAAGTTCGACTGGTCGGTGGTGGGGGAATCCGCCTGTGCGGACTCCTGGGGGCGCGCGCTGAGAACCCGCGAACCGAGCCTGTCGATTCCCTGTTTCGCCGAGCGGCGCTATGGCGGCGTGCTGGACGATGAAATGCTGATGGCGCTGCCGCCGGATCATCTGGACAAGGCCATCGAGGGCATGAAGGCGCTTGCGCGCAACGGCTTCCGCTATCCGTTCCCGCAGTACGGGATCCAGCAGGACGTGCGTGCCGGCATGGGGGCGAGTTACGCCTGATGAGCGACATCCTCTTTTCGCTGTGGCCGCTCTTCGTCCTGATCGTGATCGGCCACCTGATGCAGCGCTCCGGTTTTCCCGGCGCAGGATTCTGGCCGGGCGCGGAGCGCTTCAACTACTTCGTGCTGTTTCCCGCGCTGCTCTTCAGCAGCCTCAGCGGCGCGCCGCTGAACAGCCCGGCGCTGCCGCGCCTGCTCGTCGTGCTGGTGATCGTGCTGGGCGTGGTCACGGCCGGCCTGCTCGTCGCCCGCCGCATCAGGCAGTGGCCGGCAGCCCGCTTCGGTGTCCAACTCCAGGGCCTGCTGCGCTTCAACACCTATCTCGGCATTGCGGCCGTCAGCGGGCTGTACGGCAAGGAAGGCATGGTGTTCGCCGCGGTGATCCTGGCGGTGCTGGTGCCGGCGGTGAACGTGTTGTCGGTGCTGGCGCTGTCGGCCGACAAGAGCGGGAGCGTGATGTCGCTGCTGGTGCCGGTGATCAGGAATCCGCTGATCCTGGCCTGCCTGGCAGGAGCGCTGTTCAATCTTTCCGGGCTGGAGCTGAAATGGGGCACGGACAGGCTGCTGACCCTGCTGGCGAACACCAGCCTGCCGCTGGGCCTGCTGTGCGTGGGGGCGGCGTTGAAGCTCGAGGAACTGCGCGGGCAGGGTGGCGCGCTGCTCGGCAACAGCCTGATCCGGCTGCTCGTGGTGCCGGCGGTCGCATTCCTGAGTGCCAGGGTTCTGGCGCTGCCCGCAATCGAAACCGCCGTCGTCGTGTTGTTCTTTGCCTTGCCCACCGCCCCGTCGGCCTACGTGCTCACGCGGCAGCTAGGGGGTGACAGCCACCTGATGGCCGGCCTCATCACCTTTCAGACCTTGCTGTCCGCAATCAGCCTGCTGCTGGTGATGGCGGCGCTTGCGCAGATGTAGAGCGACCCGATGGGTCTCATGCCAGAGAAAACGAAATGAGCATTGCATTCCAGTATTTCTATGCCGAGAAGTTCAGCCATTGCTATGGATGTGGCAGGAACAATCCGGCAGGGCATCATCTGAAGAGCCATTGGGATGGCGACGAAACGATTGCCCGCTTCCTGCCGAAGCCCGAATACAGCGGCGGCGTTCCGCATCACGTTTATGGCGGCCTGATCGCATCCCTGCTGGATTGCCACGGTGCGGCTTCCGCGGCGGCGTTTGCCCATCGGGCCCAGAACCGTGAAATGGGGTCGGAAGGCGAGCCCATCCGGTACGTCACCGCATCCCTGAAGGTCGACTTCCGCCGGCCCACGCCGATGGGCACCGAGCTCGTCATCAAGGGGAAGCTGCGCAGCATGGAAGGCCGAAAGGTGTGGGTGGATCTCACGCTGTCGGCAGATGGCGAGGTGTGCGCAACGGGGGAAATGCTGGCGGTCCGGTATCAGCAATGAAGCCTTCCTTCGGCTGCTCCATCACGGCTGGACTGCCTTCGTCGGCGCCGTCGCCGCAGGTGATCATCCTTATCGGCCTGGTCGCGCTGGCGATCGCGATGGGCGTCGGCCGGTTTGCGTTCACGCCGATGATGCCGCTGATGCTGCGCGACGGCAGCCTCGATGCGGTGACGGGCACGGAGTGGGCCACGGCCAATTACTTCGGCTACCTGCTGGGCGCGCTGAGCGCGTCGTGGTTCGCGGGCAGCCCGCGGCGAGGGCTTCAGATCGGGCTGGTCGGGGTGGCCGTGACGACGCTCGGGATGGTCTGGGGCGATGCCGGGCTGCCGTGGCTCGGCATGGCGCTTCGGGCCAGCGCGGGCATCTTCAGCGCCTGGGTGCTGGTCTGCGCCAGTGGCTGGTGCCTGCCCGAACTGAGCCGTCAGCATGCGACCTCGCTCGGCGGATGGATGTATACCGGAGTCGGCCTGGGTATCGCGGGAACGGGTGTCCTGACCTGGCTGGGCGGCGGGCAGAGCGCCGTGGTGCTTTGGGCAGAACTCGGGCTGCTCGCCGTCCTCGGTGCCGCGTATGTCCTGCGGAAGCTTCCGGAGTCGTCCACCGCTGCGGCGCCATCGGGTGCCTCCGCTCCGCCAAAGCCGGCGTCGTCGACTGCCGGGCGCGGTAACCTCGGCGTGGTGCTGTGCTACAGCGCGTTCGGCTTCGGCTACATCATCCCCGCGACTTTCCTGCCGACGATGGCGCGGCAGCTGGTGGCCGACCCGCTCGTCTTCGGGCTCACCTGGCCGATCTTCGGCACGGCGGCGGCACTGTCGGTTGCCTTTGCCTCGCGCTGGCTGCATGGCTGGTCGCGCCGGAAGGTCTGGGCGATTGCCCAGGGCGTGATGGCCGTGGGCACCTTTCTGCCCTTGCTGCAGCAGTCGCTGTGGGTGCTGGCGGGGTCGGCGGTGCTGGTTGGCGGCACCTTCATGGTCACGACCATGGCGGGTCTTCAGCTGGCGCGCGAGCGCATGCCCGATAATCCGACGGCTCTTCTCGCGCGCATGACCGCCGGTTTCGCGGCAGGCCAGATCGCCGGCCCGCTGCTGGTGCGGCTCATCGGCGACTCCCGGATCGCCGGCTGGGATGCCCTGAGCTGGGCCAGCGCCATTGCAACCGTGCTGTTGGCGGGCACGGCGCTATCGCTGTGGCTTGGCAGCCGTCACAGCGACCGTCCGGCCATCACGAGCCCCAGCAGCAGGAAGACGCCGTAAAGCACGCGCTGGAACTGCATCGGGTCCAGGCGACCCCGTAGCCGCGCGCCCGCCCACAGCCCTGCAAAGGCGGCGATGAATGCCGTCGCGCATGCCGGAGCGTTGGCGGTCCAGTCGGCCAGGTTTGCGCTCCCCAGCCGCAGCATCAAGGCCACGGTCGCCAGCATGAAGCTGATGCCCATCGCCTGGATGAAGGCGTCCCTGGGCAGCTTCAGCGCCTGCAGATAGGGCACCATGGGGATCACGAAAACGCCGGTCGCGGCGGTCACCAGCCCTGTCGCCGAGCCGGCGACGCCGCCGGCGAGCCGGGCATGGCGCCCGAGCTCGGGGAGCGCAGGCCGGGCAAGCCCCCAGATGCCGTAGATCACCAGCACGAGCCCGAGGACCAGCGAGGCGCGTGCGCCGGGGATATCGATCGCCGAGATCGGGCTGAACAGGGCTGCCAGCAGCAGGCCGGCCCACATCGGCCACAACTGGCGCGCAAGCATCGCCCAGTGCGGGCCTGTGCATTGGGCGACGTTCGTCGCCAGCGAAGGCAGCACCATCAGCATCGCCGCTTCCGCCGGCGGCATCAGCAGGCCGAGCAGCGCCATCGAGACCGTGGGCAGTCCCATGCCCGAAACGCCCTTGACCGCGCCGGCCGCCAGGAACACTGCGGCAACGATGATGAGAGATGTGGTTTCCATGAGGTGATGATCGGAGGCGGGAGGCCTGCTGTCGATCACGCATCGGCGATGGTATCTTTCGTCGAAATCGAAGGATGAGGCCGATGATGAAGCGAAGTGGTGTGGCTCCCTATCGCATTTCCACGTTTGATCTTCATCTGTTTGCCGCTGCCGTCGAGGCAGGATCGATCACGCGCGGCGCCGATGCCATGCACCTTTCGCTGGCGGCGGCCAGCGCGCGCCTGCAGAAGCTGGAACATGCCCTGGGTACCGCCTTGCTGCATCGTTCCAAGCTCGGTATCCGGATGACCGATGCAGGGCGCACCCTGTTGCGGCATGCTGGCCGTCTCGAGCGCGAACTGGAGATACTGCATGCGGAGATGGCCGCCCATGCGCACGGCATTCGCAGCACGATACGGCTGGTTTGCAATACCGCGGCGATGACCGAGTATCTGCCGCCGCTCATCGGGCGCTTTCTCGCCGGGCACGCGGACGTGGATATCGACCTGCGCGAACTCGGCAGCCAGGATGTGCTGCTGGCCATGCGGCAGGAGCAGGCCGACATCGGCATCGTCGCCGATTACGTTGAAACCGAAGGGCTGCATACCCGCATGTTCGTAAAGGACGACCTGGTTGCAGTCTTTCCGTCGGCTGCATCCTGGCCGGCGGGTGCCGACGTGCACTTCGCCGATCTGCTCGAACATCCTTTCGTCGGCCTGCCGGCCGAGAGCGGCTTGAGCCGCTTCCTGCAGGGACGAGCGCTGCAGTACGGCAGGGGGCTTCATTACCGGGTCCGGGTGCGTAGTTTCGAAGCGGTGGTCAGCCTGGTCGCGGATGGTGTCGGCATCGCCATCGTGCCGGCCGCCGCCGCTCGGCGCCTGGCTCATGCCCGCATCGGAATGGCGCGGATCGCGGACGCCTGGGCGGCCAGAAGCTTGCTTCTATGTACTGCGGGCGGGACGAAACCCGAAGGGCGGGCAGCGCAACTGTTCGACTTCCTTGCCCGGCACGGCGATTGACGGCCGCTGCGCGGATTGCAGCGGATTCGTCCTGCCGTGTTGCCGCCGGCTGGCATCGCTGGCGGGTGGCCGCTGATGCCCGCGACGCGGTGTCGAGGGCCTCGTCAAAGTGTGTTCAGGCCTTTGGCGCCGGCTTGGCAGCCTCATCCGTCTGCTGCTGCGCTCCGGTTTCGGCAGCCGGCTTCAACCTGGCGGCGAGGAAGTCGTCGAAGCCCTTCGAGACCAGTTCGTAGGTCTTCATGATGCCGTTCTCGATGTCGCTGCCGCCGAGCACGCCCAGCCCGTCGAGGATGTCGCGCGCTTCCTTGAAGCCCTTTTCGAAGCCGCCCCGCACCAGGTCGGTGAAGTTGCGGGCGAGTTCTTCGGGGTCCTTGCCGGGGTGCTGCGCCGCGTAGGCGTCGAAGAAGCCGGTGGCGAAGCTCAGGATGCGTTCGGCGGTGGCCTCGGGCGAGTTGTCCTGTTCCATCGCCTTGCCGATGACGTCCACGTTCTGCCCCGGCGCCAGCACTTCGTTCAGGTGGTCGATGGCCGAGCGGTAGAGCAGGGCGAGGGAGTCGTTGCCGGCCTTGATCGAGACCTGCAGCGATGCGGTGATGATCGCGGCGTTCTGTTCGTGGCGTACGGTTTCCGCGCTTGCCATGCGGCTGCTGCCTTCGCTGCGTTGTGCGCTCTTCGCCGCCTGAGGGGCCTGCGTTGCGCTGCTTGCCGTTGTCTGGTTGATACCGCTGCCTGTCGTTGCCATGGTGCTCTCCTCCGTTTGCCTCGGGCGTGACTCCAGCCGTCGCCACACTAAGGGATTAACGGCTGGCTGCAGGGAAACTTTATGCCGCGAAGGCTTGGCTTGCGATTACCCGGCAGCCTGGGTGCGTTGTGCCTATATTGTGGATACATGCTCGTGAAACTGCATTTGCAATCCAACCGGGAGCGCTGGCATGAATGCGGAGAACGCACTGAAGATCGGTCTGGCGCTGTCCGGCGGCGGATTCCGGGCAACGCTCTTCGGGCTCGGCAGTTTGTGGCGCCTGAATGAGGCCGGCTTGCTCGGGGGGCTGGCGCGGGTCACCAGTGTGTCGGGCGGCTCGATTCTGGCGGGGATCCTGGCGCACGGATGGCGTCGGCTCGATTTCAGCGCTGGCCGCGCCGGCAACTTCGAGGCGGTCGTGGCGCAGCCCGTTCGCCAGTTCTGTAGCCGGTCGATCGACATCAAGACCGCCTTGCTCGGCCATCTCGTGCCGTTCAAGACATCCGGCGAGTTTCTCGCCGACCGTTACGCCGATGACCTGTTCGGCGAGACGTTGCTGCGGTCGCTGTCGGATCCGAACCAGGAACAGGCGCCGCGCTTCATCTTCTACGCTACCAACATGCAGACCGGGCGCAGTTTCCGCTTCCGCCAGGACTATGTTGCCGACTATTACCTCGGCATGTCCCGCAGCACGGATGTCAGGCTGGCGGATGCCGTGGCGGCGTCGAGCGCTTTTCCGCCGATCTTTTCTCCGGTGGTCGTGAAGACCGATCCCGGTGCCTGGGAGAAGCCGCAGCACGAGTTGCCTAATCTGGAAAAGCTGCGCCGGCGCATCGTGCTTGCCGATGGCGGGATCTACGACAACATGGGCCTGGAGGCCTTGCTCGAGGGCCTGGACATCGTCCTGGTCAGCGATGCCGGGGCGCCGTTCGAGATCGATGAATCGCCCTTCGAGGATGATCTGCTGCAACTGGGCAGGGTGCGCGACATCCTGATCGACCAGACTCGCGCGCTGCGCAAGCGCTGGCTGGTCGATGACTTCCAGGCCGGGCGGCGGCGAGGCGCTTACTGGGGAATCGGCACCCGGATCGAGGCTTACGGCGATCCTGGCGCGATCACTGCCGACAACGCAATCACCGCCGTGCTCGAGAAGATCCCGACACGCCTGAAGAAGTTCGAGGCGCGCGAGCAGGGCCGCCTGATCAACTGGGGTTATGCACTTGCCGACGTTGCCTTGCGCAGGCGCGCACGCCTGGACGTTGCGGCGGCGCAGGGCTGGCCGGTGCCCGAGTGGCCGCTGAACTGAGGCTGCAGCCATGACCAACCGCCACGGCCTCGCCGCCTGGAGCCTGGAAGTCGACGATGCGCGCTTCGCGCAGGCCTGTGCGGCGCTCGGCATCTTGAATGCTGCTGCCCGCCGCCAGCGCCGCCGCCGCATCGACCTGCTGGAGCAGCTTGCCGCCAAGCGGACGGAGGTGCATCGAATCGCAGACATCGCAGCCGTGTTCCGCAGCATGCGCGACGGCGACAAGACCCTGGACTGGGAGATGCCTGCGCTGGCGGGGCTGGCGCGATTTCCATCCGCAAGCGTGCTGGCCGCAGCGTGGCAGAAGTACGTCGACGACGCGCCCTGGGGCACGCGCATCGCGGTGAAGAGCCGGGGACGCCGCTGGGGTGGGTTGCTGCCCATGTTGCGCACCTTGCAGCAGGCGCCGGTGGACGCCGGCAGCGTGTTCGTCGCCGATGCCTTCGCCTGGGACGGACAGGTCGATTGGCAGTTGCCATTCAGCTTCGCCGCCTTGCCGGACGATCCGCTGGCCGATGCCTTCTCGGACTTCCGTACCTATTGGCGGGAGCCGTGGCCGTACCGCTTCTGCGTGGCGGACCGTTCGCAGGCGCGAGTGGAGATGCTCGTGTTCAGCGGACCGCTGCGGCATGTGGCGGGCCAACTGCTGGCGAAGGGAGTGAGGTGCCGGGCGGCGCTCGTATTGCTGCTGGGTGGCATCGACGATGATGCCGACGTCGAGGACGTCGCGCGCATCGTGGCCCGCGAATTGTCGGCAGAGGGTGTGGTGTGCGTCACGCCGCCAGCCGAAGCGGAACCTGATTGGGAGATGCAGGCGCTGGTGCGCCTGGGTGATGAGCTGACCCATGACCGCCCGCTCGACGTGGCGCTGCCGATGGCTTTCGGGGAGGGCGTGATCGCTTTCCTGAGCCGTGACCTCGTTCAGCTCAGCCATCTCTCGAACTCGGTGGACCGGATCGCGGGGCGCCTGAAAGCCTTGCCGCCAGATGCATCGCTGGTGGTGAGCGAGCGCTCGCTGGATGATCTGATCCATGTTCCCGACTTCGTCGACACCTTGGAAACTGCGGAGCCGAGAGAAGGGCTGGCAGGCGCCAGCCCTCCGGAAGAGGGAGGCGCGCCGGCCATGGCGGACGCCCTGCGCAAGGTCT
This sequence comes from Thauera carbonicopians, assembly GCF_025699485.1. Taxonomy (GTDB): domain Bacteria; phylum Pseudomonadota; class Gammaproteobacteria; order Burkholderiales; family Rhodocyclaceae; genus Thauera. The sequence goes on from NZ_JANUXN010000012.1 coordinate 10,853, forward strand.
CGCCGAAAATACTGGCCAGGAACATCAGCGGATCGCGGGGAGCCTACGGCTACTACCGCGAGTCCGACGAGGCCTCCTCGCTGACGGAGGTGACCAACGAGGTGAGGAAGCATGAGGCCGCCCGAGCTGCCGAGCAGCCCGAGACGCGCTACGTGCAGCACAGCTTCTGGCGCACGGAGGCAGGCGAACTGGTCGAGGAGCGTCAGCGCCTGATCGTGGGCACCACGGTGATGCTGCGCGTGCGCATCGGACCGCCGGACGAACGCTGGCAGGCTGCGCCAGAACCCTTTCCGGCACATGAGCTGCCGCGCAATCGGCGCCGCCACCGCCTGCAGATCGTGTTCCACGAGCCGACCCAGCTCGACGCGCCGATGGTGGAGGCACTCTGGCTGCCCGGTTCGGGGCCGAGCAGCGTGGCCGAGTTCGTGTTCACGCCCCGCGAGCCCGCGGCATTCCAGGCCCGGATCGCCGTGCTGCACCGGGGGCGCGTGCTGCAGACGGTATTGATCCATACCCGTGTCGTGCCGCAGGGTGTGCGGGCCGGCGCAGGGGAGGGCATCACGCAGCGGATCGAGGCGCGGGTGCGCGAGCACTGGAGCGACCTGGGCACCCGGCGCCAGTTCGACGCGTCCTTCGTCCTCAACCAGACGAATGCCGAGCGGCCGTTGCTGACCGGCGTTGCCGGCAAGCGGGCCTGGGCCACCGACCTTGGCGGCATCAGGGAGCCGGTCGATACCATCAACCAGTTGCTGTCGGAGGTCGCCTACAGCGTGGCCGACTACAGCGGAGGCCTGACCCAGGGCGACAACCTGAAGCTGTTCTACAAACTGGCCCGGGTGGGGAGCGACCTCTATTCGGTGCTGGTGGCCGACCATCTGCAGCAGTTGCGCAATGGCGGAATGGATGTGGAGGAAGCCACCCATATCCAGATCATCAGCACCCGCGCCGACGAAGTGGTGCCTTTCGAGTTCATCTACCAGTATCCGCCGCCGGACGACGAGGGCAGCGTCCGTTTTTGCCCCGACGCGCTCGAAGCGTTGAAGTCTGGCGCCTGTCCCGGCCATTGCGACGGGCAGCAGGAGCCGGGACGGCATGTGTGCCCGATGGGCTTCTGGGGCTTGCGCAAGGTCATCGAGCGGCACATCTACAGTCCGGCGGTCAGCGGCAGGCCCGACGGCGCGGAGTTGATCGTCCAGGCGGAGCCTGCCGGCGACCGGGTGCGTCTGCAGCTCGATCAGCCTGCCCTGGTGGCTTACAGCAAGGAGGTGAAGCACGGCGAAGTGAGCCCCGTCATCGCAATCCTTGCGGCGCACCTGAACGGGCGCGTGCAGGAGGTGAAGGACTGGGACGAATGGAAGGCCACCGTCACCGGAAGCCGTCCGACGCTGCTGGTGGCGTTTCCGCACAACACCGGCGACAAGCAGGACATCGCGCTGGAGATCGGCGGCAAGGCCTTCAAGACGCTGCGCCTGCCGCGTGAATATGTGCACGTCGACGGCCCGTATCCGCTGGTGATGCTGCTCGGCTGCGACGTGTCCAGCACCGCCCAGCAGTATGCGAACCATATCCGCTATTTCCGCCAGGCCGGGGCGGCGGTGGTCATCTCGACCATCGCGACCGTGTTCGGGCCACATGCGGTGAAGGTGGGCGAGAAGCTGATCGAGGGCCTGCTGTCGATCAGCGGGCAGGCGGACGACGCGCCTGGCGCGAATACCGAAACATGCCTTGGCGAAGCCTTGCGGGCGGCCAAGCGCCAGGCCTTGCTCGACAGCCTGCCGATGGCGCTCTGCGTGGTCGCCTTCGGCGATGCCGATTGGCGGCTTTGAAAGGGAGCCATCCATGGCGGAACAGGATTTTTTCCGCATCGAACTGCTGCCCGCCCTGCATGGCGACTGCCTGCTGGTGGAGTACGGAAACGCTTCGCGCACACGGCGAATGCTGATCGACGGCGGCCCGATCGGCGGCTACAAGCACCTCGATGCGCGCCTGAACGCGCTTCCAGCGGGCGACCGCCGGTTCGAACTGGTGGTGATGAGCCATGTGGATACCGACCACATCGAGGGTATCGTGCGGCTGTTCGCCAACCTCCCCGTTCCCATCCGCGTGATCGACATCTGGTTCAATGGCTGGAGCCATCTGCAGCCGGGCAGGCAGGTGCTGGGCGGCAAGCAGGGCGAGTTCCTGAGCGCGCTGATCGTCCGCCGCTTCCGGCTGGACCAGTGGAACCACGCGTTCGGCGGCAAGGCCGTGGTGGTGCCGGATGACGGACCCTTGCCGGAGCACACGCTCGCCGACGGCATGAAACTGACCCTGCTGTCGCCGACGAACGCAAGGCTGGACAGGATGCGGACGAAGTGGAAGAAGGATCTCGGCCCGGAAGTGGTGCCCGGCGACCTGGATGCAGCGTGGGCAAGGCTGGCCGCACGCAAGGTCTATCTGCCCGGGCAGGGGCTGCTGGGCAGCACGCCCGAGCTGGACAAGCTGCTCGAGCGCCAGCTCAAGATCGACGGTGCCGCCCCCAACGGCAGCTCGATCGCTTTCCTGGCCGAATACGGCGGCAAGTCATGCCTGTTCCTGGCCGATGCCCATCACGAGGTGATCGCGGCTTCGATCACGCGCCTGCTGAAACAACGCAGCCAGAAAACGCTTCATGTCGACGCGGTGAAGGTGGCGCACCATGGCAGCGCGGGCAACATCAGCGACAAACTGCTCTCCCTGATCGACAGCCCGCGCTTCCTGATCAGCACCAATGGCGCCCAGTTCGGCCACCCCGATGCCGAGGCCGTGCAGCGCATCATCGCCCGTTCGGTGCATCAGCCGCCCATGCTGTGCTTCAACTATGACTGCGACACCACCCGCCCCTGGGCGTCGCCGGAAAAGCAGGCCGAACTCGGCTATGTCGCCGAATACAATCCGGTGCCGGACAAACCTTATGTGATCGAGCTGTGACCGGGGGGCAGGCGCAGCGCCGGATTTCGTTATCCGCCGGTGGCCGCGGGACGATATTCCGGCCGGCTTCGGCAGTGTGTCAGCGGCGCCGGGAACGGAGAAGGAATCCGGGGAGAGGGGGGATTTCGCCCATCCTCATTTGCGTTCCCGTTGGGCCGGCTCCATGGGGTCTTGTCGCATTTCGCTCGGCGCTGTCCCCGTCCAGGTCCGGAATGCCCGCGCAAAGCTCTTTTCGCTGTCGAAACCGACCGCGGCGGCGATTTGCTTGATCGGCTTCTTCGTCTGCAGCAGCAGGCGGACGGCGTGTTCGCGGCGGGCTTCGTTCTTCAGCCGCTGCAACGACACGCCTTCGTCCTTCAGTTGCCGGTGCAGGGTGCGCACCGACAGGTTGAGCCGGGCGGCGACATCCTCGGCGGTATGGGCGGCGCCGGGCGCGGCGTTCAGAATCTGCGCGACGCTGTGCACCAGCAGGCGGTCGCGGCGGTATTGCAGCACGGTGAGCGGCAGCGCGCGCTGCAGCATCGCCTGCAAGGCGCGCTCGTCGCGGCGTACCGGCAGCGACAGGTAGCGGGCGTCGAAGCCGAAGCCGGCGGTGTCGGCGTCGAAATGCAGTCGGCAGGGGAAGAGGTGGGGGTAGGCGTCGGCATGGCGCGGCGCCGGGAAGGGAAAGCGGGTTTCCGTCAGCGCGATGCGCGAGTCGATCAGCCAGCTCGCGTAGCCCAGCAGGTAGCGCAGCGTGGTGACCAGGCAGAATTCGCGCAGTTCGCCGAGTTCCACGTTCTCGACGACGCGGACCGCCGCGGTGCCGCGCTGCTGGCTGCCCGTCTGGCTGAATTCGAACACGATGTCCTCGGTCAGCAGGCGATGGTGGCGGCACCAGCGCTTGAGCGCCACTTCCAGCGTGGGCGAGGTGAGCGAGGCACGGCACAGCATGCCGTAGCTGCCCCAGGGCAGGCGGCGCGAGAACCAGCCCAGCGCTTCGTCGTCCAGCGCCTGCATGGCGATGCCCGAGATGGTTTCCATCTGTGCGGCGGTGACGTGCGCATCGGGGTCGTCGAGCAGACTGGTGGGAATCTGCGCCTGGCGCAGGGCGCTGTCCGGATCCATCCCCCGGCGCAGGTACGCGGTGACGATCGCGCGGATGAAGGCGGTCGGTGTGGCGGCACGGCCCAGCGTAAGCTCGGCGGGTGAGGGAGTGATGATCTTCATGACTGGAAATACTAGACAAGGTGGCAGGATCTGCAACCCTGATGGCAGTTGTCGGGCATCGTGAGGGGCTAATCTCGCTTCATCTTCAGGCGTTCGCCGTCCATCATTGGAACCTGCGGCCAGCCCTGGCGCCAGGACAAATCGAGAAGGAGACACCCATGAACGTGCCCAGCCTTAACTTCAACCTCGGCGAGACCATCGACGCGCTGCGCGACACGCTGCAGGCTTTCTGTGCGGCCGAGATCGCCCCGCGTGCGGCCGAGATCGACCGCGTCAACGAGTTCCCCGCCGAGCTGTGGAAGAAACTCGGCGACCTCGGCGTGCACGGCATGACGGTCGGCGAGGAGTACGGCGGCACCGACATGGGTTATCTCGCCCACATCGTCGCGATGGAGGAGATCTCGCGTGCGTCGGCCTCGGTGGGCCTGTCCTACGGTGCGCACTCCAACCTGTGCATCAACCAGATCCGCCGCAACGGCACCGAGGAGCAGAAGCAGAAGTATCTGCCCAGGCTGATTTCCGGCGAGCACGTCGGTGCGCTGGCGATGTCCGAGCCCAATGCCGGCTCCGACGTGGTGTCGATGAAGCTGCGTGCCGACCGCAAGGGCGACCGCTTCATCCTCAACGGCAGCAAGATGTGGATCACCAACGGCGGCGATGCCGACACCCTGGTGGTCTATGCCAAGACCGACGTCAATGCCGGCCCGAAGGGCATCACCGCCTTCATCGTCGAGAAGGACATGAAGGGCTTCTCGTGCGGCACCCACCTCGATAAGCTCGGCATGCGCGGCTCCAACACCTTTCCGCTGTTCTTCGACGACGTCGAAGTGCCGCTCGACAACGTGCTCGGCGGCGAGGCCAACATCGGCCGCGGCGTGCAGGTGCTGATGTCAGGTCTCGACTACGAGCGCGCGGTGCTGTCGGGCGGCCCGCTCGGCATCATGGCGGCGTGCATGGACGAGGTCGTGCCCTACATGCACGAACGCAAGCAGTTCGACACGCCGATCGGCGAATTCCAGCTGATGCAGGGCAAGATCGCCGACATGTATTCCACCTGGTCGGCCTGCCGCGCCTACGCCTACGCTGTCGGCCAGGCCTGCGACCGCGCCGACCACGCCCGCACGCTGCGCAAGGATGCGGCCGGCGTGATCCTCTACACCGCCGAGAAAGCCACCTGGATGGCGGGCGAGGCGATCCAGGCGCTGGGTGGCGTCGGCTACACCAACGAATACGCCGTCGGCCGCCTGTGGCGCGACGCCAAGCTGTACGAGATCGGCGCCGGCACCAGCGAGATCCGCCGCATGCTGATCGGCCGCGAACTGTTCGGCGAAACGCGCTGACAGGGAGGGCCGGAACATGGCTGAGCCGATCGATTTCTACTTCGACTTCTCCTCCCCCTACGGCTACTTCATGGCCGAGCAGATCGACGCCCTGGCGGCTGCTCATGGCCGCAGCGTGCGCTGGCGGCCGTTCCTGCTGGGAGCGGTATACAAGGTCACGGGCGACGTGCCCCTGCCTTCGAAACCGCTCAAGGGCGATTACTCGAAGCACGACTTCGAGCGCTCGGCCCGCTTCCTCGGTCTGAGCTGCCGCATTCCCGATGTCTTTCCGATCGGCACCCAGATCGCCGCGCGTGCCTTCTACTGGCTGGAAGACCGTGATGCCGCTGCGGCCCGCCGCTTCGCCCTCGCAGCCCTGCGCGCCTATTTCGTAGACGGGCGCGACATCTCGCAGCAGGATGCGGTGCTGGACATCGCTGCCGCCCACGGCGCCGACCGTGCGGCGCTGGTCGAGGCACTTGCCGGCGACGCGATCCGCAACCGTCTCAAGGACGAATGCGCCCAGGCCATTGCCCGTGGCGTGTTCGGCTCACCTTTCGTCATCGTCGATGGCGAGCCCTTCTGGGGTGTGGACCGCGTGCCGCAGATAGTGCGCTGGCTGGAAACGGGCGGGTTCTGACGCTCAGATGCGCATCCTGCCGGTCTGTGTCATGCCGGCCGCCATGTAGCCGCCGTCGACGGTGAGCGTTTCGCCGTTGACGTAGGATGCTGCGGGTGATGCCAGGTAAGCGATGGCCTCGGCAATGTCCTGGGGTGTGCCGCGGCGGCGTGCGGGCACCATCGCCAGAATGTTTTCCCAGGTTTCCTCCGAATAGGTGCCCAGCGTCATCGGCGTCTCGATCGCGCCGGGTGCGATCGCATTCACTGTTACGCCGAGCGGCCCGAGTTCCAGCGCGAACTGGCGGGTCAGGCCGATGATGGCGGCTTTGGAGGTACCGTAAGCAGTGCGTCCGATGCCGGCGCGCAAGCCGGAAACCGACGTGAGGTTGATGATCCTGCCGTAGCCGCGTTCTGCCATGCCGCGTGCGGCACGCTGGCTGGCAAGAAAGGTGCCTGTGACATTGACGCGCATGACCCTGTCCCAGCTCTCCGGGGAAAAATCCAGCAGTGGCTCCACCAGCATCAGCCCCGCACTGTTGATGAGGATGTCGATGCCGCCGAGTGCTGCCTCGGCGCGATCGAAGCCGGCGGCAATCGAGGCCGCGTCGCCAACGTCCATCGCCATGCCGATTGCTTTGGCACCGGCGGCGGTGATTTCCTGCGCAACCGTGCTGGCCTTGTCCGCGTCCCGGTCGGTCACGGCGAGCCGTGCGCCGCGCTGGGCAAGTGCCAGCGCGGCCGCTCGCCCGATGCCCGACCCGCCTCCGGTCACGAGGGCCGTACCGTAATTCTTGGGCATGTTCGTCATCCTCCTGTCTCAGCGGCCCATCATGGTGTCGGGCAGCCAGGTCGTGATCACGGGGAAGGCGAACAGGATGACCACGGTGAACAATTCCATGACGACGAACCATTGCGCGCCACGGAAGATGTCGGTCAGTGAAGTGCTGCGGTCGATGCCGGCAATGACGAAACAGTTGAGCCCCACCGGCGGTGTCATCAGGCCGATTTCGCACATCTTCACGCACAGGATGCCGAACCAGATCGGATCGAAGCCGAGGCCGGCGACCGTCGGGAAGACGATTGGCAGCGTGATGACCATCATCGAAAAGGCATCGAGGAACATGCCGAGCGGTATATAGGCCAGCAGCAGGACCGCAACGATCAGCGTGGGCGAAATGCCACTCTGCACGATCGCTTCCGAGATTGCCTGCGGGATCTGCACCAGCGTCAGGAAGTAGCTGAAGATGCCGGCGCCGATCATCGTGAACAGAATCATGACCGTGGTCGTTGCCGTGCTGCGGAAGCTGTCGAGCAATCGTGTGCCGAGTGTTGCGCGGGCGACGCGGGAAAAGAGCAGCATCAGCAGCGCGGCGAATGCCCCGACCGCCCCCGCCTCGGTCGGCGTGATGAGGCCGAGATAGATGCCGCCGAGTACGAGCAAAAACAGAACAAGCACTTGCCAGGCCTGCCCGGTCGAGCGGATTCGCTCACTCCACGGCGAACGTGGACTGCGTGCTTCCTTGTTCATGCCTCGTCGGCCGATGAAGGCGACGCCGGCCATGAAGACGAGCGTGGTCAGGATGCCGGGCACGAAGCCGGCGATCAGCATCTTGCCCGCCGAAACCTCGGTCAGCGCAGCGTAGAAGATCAACAGCACCGACGGCGGAATCAGCACGCCGAGAACGCCGCCCGCAGCGACCGAGCCTGCCGAGAGGCGAGGGTCGTAGCCCGCCTTCTTCATTTCGGGGAGGGCGACGGCACCGACGGTGGCCGCGGTGGCGACCGATGAACCCGAGGTGGCGGCAAAGCCGGCCGAAGTGAGGATGGTGGCGATGGCCAGCCCTCCGGGCATATGGCCGACCCATTTGCGTGCGACGTCGAAGAGCCGCTTGCCGACCTGGGCGTGATGGGCGAAAGCGCCCATCAGGATGAAGAGGGGGATGACGGTCAGCGTGTAGCTTGCCGTGGTCGAAAAGGGCAGGGATTTCATCCGGTTGAGAAGGAAGTCGAGGTTTTCGACCATGACGATGCCGAACGCGCCCGACAGCGCGAGAGCGGCAAATACCGGCGTGCCGAGGGCCATGAGCAGAAGGATCAGCCCGACGGCGATAGTGGTGATGAGGGTGACGTCCATGACGGTTCCTGGGGGGTGATGCCACCGGAATGTGGGTGCGGCGGGGGCACGGGACCCTTGGGATCCCGTGCCCGCCGTTCAGTGGGTGACGGAGGTGACGCTCACGCGGCGCTGCGGGGGCAGGCGGTCGAGCGCGATGAGGGCGGCGTGGATGAGCGCCTGCAGCGCGGCGAACCAGAGTCCGACGGCGACGATGACCTTGGCCCACCAGACGGGCATTTGCACGGCGCCCCAGCGGAACTCGAAGATCGAAACCGAATAGGCGGCTTCTTTCGTCGCAGGCCATGCGAGCAGGGCGAAGGTCAGTCCCGCGAAGACCCAGCCGAGTGCGGTGAATTGACGGCCAAGGGGCTGCGGCAGCCGCTCGGTCAGCAGGGTCACGCGGATATGCCCGTCGTCGAGCAGGGTCGCGCCCAGCCCCATGAACACGACCATTGCCATCGACAGCTCCGAGAGCTCGAAGAGTCCCGGAACCGTGCGCCCGCTGAAGGCGCGGGCAAAGACATCGATGGTGATGGCCAGCATCATGAAGGCGAGGAAGGCGAGCGCCACCCAGCTCATCGCGTGCGCGATGCGCGTCAGCAGGCGGTCGAGGGCGGACATGTTTACAGGCTCGCCGCGATTTCGATCGGCCGCTTGAGCTTGCCCGAGGGCGCATGCCTGGCGATCGCCTGCTCGATCACGTCCTGCATGGCCTTGCCATCGATGCGATTGGGTCTGGCAACCTCGTCGACCCACTTGTCGACCTGGGCAGGCTGGACGATGGCTCGTGCGTGCTCTTTCTCGGCATCGGGAAGCGAAGTGAACTTCACCCCTTCGGCCAGCGCCTTCTTGACGTAATCGGTCAGCACACCTTCATAGATCTCGGCGAACTTGCCGGCGTAGAGTTCGTTGGCGAGATCGGTGCAGATCTGCTGGTTGGCCGGGGACAGCTTCTCCCATGTCCGCTTGTTCATCACCGTGAGTGCGGGAGCATGAGCGCCGTCGCCGATGTCGTAGAAGTTGGGCGCGATTTCATGCAGCTTGTACGCCACTGCAGTGACGAAGTCGAAACCGTAAACGCCGTCGAGCACGCCGCGCTCGAGCGATTGGTAAACCTCGCCTGCGGTCATCGGTACCGCAATGCCGCCGAGCCGCTCGATGACGTCGGTGGCAACGCCGTAGGCGCGGATCTTCTTGCCCTTCAGGTCGGCCAGCGACGAGATCGGCCTGCGCATCACCAGCGGCGCATAGTTCCAGTTGGTCCAGTACAGCACCTTGCACTTGTGGCGCTGTTCCCATTCCTGGCGCAGCGGCTCGAAGTTGTCGTAGGTGTCGCGGCAGACCTGCTGCAGGGTGTCGGCGCGATCGACGCGGAAGTACCATTCGAGCCCCCGCGTCACCGGCATCTCGGCCTGGTAGTAGCCCGGCGAGATGATGGTGATTTCCGAGGTGCCGTCACGCACGGCGCCGAGATGCTCGCCGGCCTTGTTGAGGCTGCCGGCCCAGTAATATCTCACCGAGATCTCGCCCTGGGAGCGCTTCTGGAGTTCTTCGAGGAACCAGCGGTCGATCCACGAGGGCCCCGCGCTCTCGGTGACATAGCTGTCGAACTTCATCGAGGTACGGGCCTGGGCCAGGCCCGGCAGGCCCAGCATGCCGGCGCCGGCAAGCGCGCCGCCGGTCTTCAGAAAATCACGTCTTTTCATGGTCTCCTCCTTGGTTTTTGCTGCGGGTGTCTTTCCCGTCGGTCGTTGTCAACGTGTGGTGCGAAGGGCTGCGTGCCGCAATTCGGTCTTCAGGATCTTGCCGTAGCTGTTCTTGGGCAGTTCGGTGGCGAAGACATAGCGCTTCGGCCGCTTGAACGAGGCGATCTGCTGCCGGCACCAGCTGTCCAGCTCCGCTTCGGTCACGTGCAGGCCCGGCTGCGGCACGACGTGGGCGACCACCTGTTCGCCCCATTCCGGTTCCGGTTCGCCGATCACGGCAACCTCGAAGACGGCCGGATGGCGCAGGAGCGCTTCTTCCACCTCGCGCGGATAGATGTTGGTGCCGCCGGAGATGATCAGATCCTTGGAACGGTCGGTCAGGTACAGGAAGCCGTCTTCGTCGAAATGGCCGAGGTCGCCGGTGTGCAGCCAGCCGTCGTGCAGGGTTTCCGCGCTCGCTTCGGGGTTCTGCCAGTAGCCGAGCATCACCGTCGGCCCCTGCACGCAGATTTCGCCGGTATGGCCCGCGGGCAGTTCGGCGCCGTCCGGGCCGAGGATCGCGAGCCTCACGCAGCCTGCGGCATGGCCCACGGAGTTCCGGCGGGCGCGCCAGCGCGAATGGCTCTGGTCCGCGACCAGCTTGCGCGGCAGGACCGAGATCGTCATCGGGCTTTCGCCCTGGCCATAGATCTGCACGAAACGCGGCCCGAACACCTCCAGCGCCTCGTCGATGTCATTGGCGTACATCGGGCCGCCGCCGTAGGTGATCGTGCGGATGCCGGAGCCGTCGTAACCCGTCGCCCGGGCCGCGGCGATGAGGCGCTTGATCATGGTGGGCGCGGCGAAGAACACGAGATTGCCCTTGCTCTGGGCGAGCTGGATGATCTCGGCGCAGTCGAAACCCCGCGATGCGGGCACCAGATGCGCTCCGGCCGCGCGGATCTGCGCGAACATGTAGAGCCCCGCGCCGTGCGACATCGGCGCAGCATAGAGCATGTGGTCGCCGGGGGCGGGCGTATCGACGTCCAGGCTGTAGCACAGAGTCATGTTCCGCAGGTTCTCATGGCTGAGCATGACGCCCTTGGGTTTGCCGGTCGTGCCCGAGGTGTAGAACAGCCAGGCGATGTCCTTGTCGCCGGCCGGGCGTGGCGCCGTCACCGGCGCGCCTTTGGCGACGGGGGCCGAGAGCGCCTCCTCGACGAAACCGGCGTGGCCGGAAAAGGCATTGCCCTGGTCGGTGAGGACGAGACGTGCGCCCGCGTTGGAGATGATCCATTCGGCCTCGGCCGGATGCAGCTTGTAGTTGACCGGCACCACGACCGCACCGATCCACCAGCAGGCGTGCAGCACCTCGATGTATTCCGGCGCGTTCTGGCTGAAGAGCGCGACTCTGTCTCCGGGGCCGATGCCGTGCCGGTCGGCAAAATGGCGCGCGCGGTCGCAAACCGCCTTGAGCAGTCCCGCGTAGTTGTGGGTCAGGCGGACGCCGTCGAAAATCGCGGGGTTGTGCGGCCAGGCAAGCGCTGCCTGATGAAGCCAGTTGGCGATGTTCATGCGAGCCTCAGGCGCGATCGGCATTCAGCAGCGAGGCGTAGTTCGCCACCGCCGTGCCGCCCATGTTGAAGGCCAGGCCCCATTGCGCGCCCTTGCGCTGCATGGCGCCGGCCTGCCCGGTGAGCTGGCGGAAGGCAAGGGCGTGCATCGATACCCCCGTGGCGCCCACCGGATGCCCCTTGGCCTTGAGCCCTCCCGACAGGTTCACCGGGGTGCGGCCGTCGGCGAACACCGTGCCCTCTTCGAGCGCCCGCGCGCCCTGGCCTTGCGGCACGAGTCCCATGGCCTCGTACGTCAGCAGCTCGGCAGGAGTGAAGCAGTCGTGCACTTCGGCGAAATCGAGATCGTCCACGCCGATTCCCGCTGCCGCGTAGGCTTGTGCGATCGCACGCCGGGGGCCTTCGAAGGCGAGGAAGTCGCGCCGCGACATCGGCAGGAAGTCCGAGACGTGCTCGGCGGCGGCGATGCGCACGCGACGCTTCGCGCTCGCCGCTGCATCGGCGGAAGACAGCACGATCGCCGCCGCGCCGTCCGAGATCAGCGAGCAGTCGGACAGCCGCAGGGGCGGTGCGATGAGCGGGTTCTTGTCGCTCACTTCGCGGCAGAACTCGTAGGGCACGGCCTTGCGCATCTGCGCGAGGGGATTGTTCAGCGCGTTGGCGTGGTTCTTTGCCGAGATGCGTGCCATGGCATCGAGCGGATCGCAGTAGCGCTCGGCGTAGGCTTTCGCGGCGATGGCGAAAACCTGCGGAAAGCTCAGTGCCGCTTCCGCGGGATCGTTCTGGTAGCCGGCGCCGGCCAGCGCCGTGGTGACGTCGCCGGTCGACCGGTGGGTCATTTTCTCCGCGCCGACGACGAGCACCTGCCGCGCCCGGCCGGCGCGGATCATGTGCAGCGCGGCGTGGATTGCCGCCGAGCCCGAGGCGCAGGCGTTCTCGCAGCGCATCGCGGGAGTGAAGCGCAGCGCGGGGTCGGCCTGATGGATCAGCGATGAGGCGAAGCCGTCGGGCACCAGCGCCGAGTTGAAGTGTCCCAGAAAAACCGCATCGATTTCCGATGCAGCGATCGCGGCCTCCGACAAGGCCTCCTGCGCGGCCTCGACGATCAGTTCTTCCAGAGTCTGTTCCAGCCGGCCGAAACGGGTATGGCCCGAGCCTGTGATGTAGATGTCAGGTGTCATGTCTCTCCTCCTGCCAAACAGTTTGGCTTTTGCGAGGGGCTGGCGCCTATGCGTCAAACTACGTAGATTTATACGTAGAAATTACTTAGATGCGCCCAGGACGCGGCATGAGCTACAACAATCTTCCGGACGAGACCCTGAATCTGACCGGCTTCATGGATGCGCCGGTCGGCATCATGGTGACGTCCAACCGAACCATCCTGAAGGTGAACACCGAGATCGAACTGCTGTTCGGCTGGAACCGGGTGGATCTTGAAGGGCAATCGACCCGCCTGCTGTACCCTTCGCACATCGACTTCGAGAAGACCGGTTCACGCTGGAGCCGCTGGCTCCTCAACTGCCCGCGCTACGAAGACGAACGCTTCATGCAGCGCAAGAACGGCGAGATCATCTGGGTTCGCGCGCGCGGCCGCACGCTGGTGGCGGCAGAGCCTTTCCTGCTGATGGTGTGGACCTTCGAGCACCTGAAGGACCGGGCCCCGAGTTCTTCGGCCTTGACGCCGAAGGAGCGCGAGGTCGCGCGCCATATCGTCAATGGCCATACGAGCAAGGAGATCGGACTGGCGATGGGGATATCTCCACGGACGGTCGAGGTGCACCGTGCGGCGATCATGCGCAAGCTGGGGGTTCATAATGCTGCCGAGCTCGTGACGCGGATGATCATCGCCCGCTAGGCAGATCCCTGGCCGGATCGATTCCCCGTACGGCTCGCCTGTCGGCGGTCGGATTCATGTGCGCAGGCATGGCGCTGCATAGGACGCGAGCGGAGCGGGTGGCGCTGGCCGCCGGATTTCCGCAATGCATCGCTCCGCCCGGTGATGGCATGAATTGCGACCTTCTTGGCACTCGCGGCACAGCCTGCGGCGCTAGTCTTGCGCAGTGTGCTGGCTGCGGCGTCTGATAGATAAATAAGATAGACAAGACACGAGGACGAGGGGACATGAGTACGATCAAATCTGCCATCAACGTGCGCAGTGAAGAATTCCAGGCCAATGCGGCCAGCCTGCGCGGCCTGGTCGACGATCTGCGCGCCAAGGCCGCTCAGATCAGCTTGGGCGGCGGCGAGGCGGCGCGCACGAAGCACACCGCACGCGGCAAGCTGCTGCCGCGCGACCGTGTCGGCCACCTGCTCGATCCCGGCACGCCCTTCCTCGAAATCGGCCAGATGGCGGCTTTCGGCATGTACGGCGACGAGGCGCCCAGCGCCGGCGTCATCACCGGCATCGGCCGTGTGCAGGGCGTCGAATGCATGATCGTGGCCAACGATGCCACGGTGAAGGGCGGCACCTACTACCCGATGACGGTCAAGAAGCACCTGCGCGCGCAGGAGATCGCCGAGCAGAACAACCTGCCGTGCATCTACCTGGTCGATTCGGGCGGCGCCTTCCTGCCGAAGCAGGACGAAGTCTTCCCCGACCGCGACCACTTCGGCCGCATCTTCTACAACCAGGCCAACATGTCGGCCAAGGGCATTCCACAGATTGCGGTGGTGATGGGTTCGTGTACCGCCGGCGGCGCCTACGTGCCGGCGATGAGCGACGAGACCGTCATCGTCAAGAACCAGGGCACGATCTTCCTCGGCGGTCCGCCGCTGGTGAAGGCGGCCACCGGCGAAGTCGTCAGCGCCGAGGACCTCGGCGGCGGCGATGTGCACACCCGGCTGTCGGGCGTTGCCGACCATCTGGCCGAGAACGACGCCCATGCGCTCTACCTGGCGCGCCGCATCGTCTCCAACCTGAACCGGACCAAGCCGATGGGCGTGGCGCTGGGCCAGGGCGAAGAGCCCGCCTACGACCCGGAAGAGATCTACGGCATCATCCCCACCGACACGCGCAAGCCCTTCGACGTGCGCGAGATCATCGCCCGCGTGGTCGATGGGTCGCGCTTCGACGAATTCAAGGCTCGCTACGGCAGCACGCTGGTGTGCGGCTTCGCCCAGCTCTACGGCTATCCGGTCGGCATCGTCGCCAACAACGGCATCCTGTTCGGCGAGTCGGCGCAGAAGGGCGCGCACTTCATCGAGCTGTGCGGCCAGCGCGGCATTCCGCTGCTGTTCCTGCAGAACATCACCGGCTTCATGGTCGGCCGCAAGTACGAGAACGGCGGCATCGCCAAGGACGGCGCCAAGATGGTCACCGCAGTAGCCACCGTGCAGGTGCCCAAGATCACCGCGCTGATCGGCGGCAGCTTCGGCGCCGGCAACTACGGCATGTGCGGCCGTGCCTACAGCCCCCGCTTCCTGTGGATGTGGCCCAATGCGCGGATCAGCGTGATGGGCGGCGAGCAGGCCGCGAGCGTGCTGTCCACCGTGCGCCGCGACGGCATCGAGGCCAAGGGCGGCAGCTGGAGCGCCGAGGAAGAGGAGGCCTTCAAGGCGCCGATCCGCGAGCAGTATGAGTTCCAGGGCCACCCCTACTACGCCACCGCGCGCATGTGGGACGATGGCGTGGTCGATCCGGCCCAGACCCGCCGCGTGCTCGGCCTGTCGCTGTCGGCGGCGCTCAATGCACCGATCCAGCAGACGCGCTTCGGCGTGTTCCGCATGTAAGCAACGGGGGCCAGAAAGATGGACTACGAAACCCTGGAGATCCAGTGCGACGGCGGCGTGGCGACGATCTGGATGAACCGCCCGGATGTGCATAACGCCTTCAACGCCCGATTGATCGCCGATCTCACCGCGGCCTGCCGGGCGCTGGACGCCGACGAGGCGGTGCGGGTGGTGGTGCTGGCCGGTCGCGGCAAGAGCTTTTCCGCCGGCGCCGACCTGAACTGGATGAAGGCCGCCGGCGAGGCGAGCGAAGCGGAAAACTTCGCCGACGCGATGAAGCTGGCCGGCATGCTGCGCACGCTGGCGGGGATGGCCAAGCCGACCATCGCCCGCGTGCATGGCGCGGCGCTGGGCGGCGGCATGGGGCTGGCGAGCGCCTGCGACATCTGCATCGCCGGCGACAAGGCGGTGTTCGCCACATCCGAAGTCCGCTTCGGCATCATCCCGTCGGCGATCAGTCCCTATGTGATCCGCGCCATCGGCGAGCGCCAGGCCTATCGCTACTTCCAGACCGCCGAGCGCATCGACGCCCGGCGCGCGGCCGAGCTGGGGCTGGCGCACGAGGCGGTGGCCGGCGACGAACTGGATGCGAAAGTGCAGGCCATCGTTACCGCGCTGCTGCAGGGCGGGCCGAAATCGCAGGCCGCGGGCAAGGACCTGATCCGCGCGGTGGCGAACAAGCCGGTGGATGACGCGGTGGTGCAGGATACCGCACGCCGCATCGCCAGCCTGCGCGTCACGCCGGAGGCGCGCGAAGGCCTGGACGCCTTCCTGTCCAAGCGGCCGGCGGCCTGGGTGCCGCCAGCGCAGGACTGAACCGCGCCTGAGGGCGATGAACATGGATACCCTGGCCGAATGGTTCGCCGGGCTGGGCAGCCTGACGCCGCTGCTGGACTGGAGCGGGCTGCCGTTGGACCTCGCCTCGCTGGCGGTGCTGGCTGCCGGTGTGGGCTGGGCGAGCGGCCTGCGGCTCTATGCGCTGGTGTTCGTGCTGGGCGCGCTGGGCCGCTGGGGCGGCGTGCATCTGCCGGGCGTGCTGGAAGTGCTGACCAATCCCTGGGTGCTCGGCCTGTCCGGACTGATGCTGTTCACCGAATTCTTCGCCGACAAGCTGCCCTGGCTCGATTCGCTGTGGGATTCGCTGCACACCTTCATCCGCATTCCGGCCGGCGCGGCGCTGGCCGCCGGCGTGATGGGCGACCAGGGTGCCGGGCTGCAGCTTGCCGGCGCCTTGCTGGGCGGTTCGCTGGCGGCCAGCACCCATTTCGCCAAGGCGGGTGCGCGGGCGGCGCTCAACACTTCGCCGGAGCCGGTGAGCAACCTGCTGGCGTCCTTCGGCGAGGACGGGATTTTCATCGGCGGCCTGTGGCTGATGTTCAACCAGCCGCTGTGGTTCGCCTTCGGCCTGGTGGTGTTCGTGCTGTGCGCCATCGTCCTCATCGTGCTGCTGTGGCGTTTCCTCAAACGCATTTTCCGGCCGCGTCCACGACCGACCGCAGTGTGACCGAACGCGACAAGATTGACCCAAACCTGGGGGAGACAAGATGTTCGACAAGATTCTGATCGCAAACCGTGGTGAAATCGCCTGCCGGGTGATCAAGACCGCCCGCCGCATGGGCATCAAGACCGTCGCGGTCTATTCCGAGGCCGATGCCAATGCCCGCCATGTGCGCCTGGCCGACGAGGCGGTGCTGATCGGTCCGGCGGCAGTGCGCGAGAGTTATCTCGTGATCGACCGCATCATCGCCGCGGCCAAGCAGACCGGCGCCCAGGCGATCCATCCGGGCTACGGCTTCCTGTCCGAGAACGAGGATTTCTGTGAGGCCTGCGAGCGCGAAGGCATCGTCTTCATCGGCCCGCCGGTGTCGGCGATCCGCGCCATGGGCTCAAAGTCCGAAGCCAAGAAGCTGATGGAAGCGGCCGGTGTGCCGCTGACGCCCGGCTACCACGGCGATGACCAGACGCCCGAGCTGCTGCACCGGCAGGCCGAAGCCATCGGCTACCCGGTGCTGATCAAGGCGGCGGCCGGCGGCGGCGGCAAGGGCATGCGCCTGGTCGAGAAGTCGGAAGATTTCCTCGACCTGCTGGCATCCTGCAAGCGCGAGGCAATCTCCAGCTTCGGCGACGACCACGTGCTGGTGGAGAAGTACATCACCAGGCCGCGCCACATCGAGATCCAGGTGTTCGGCGACACCCACGGCAACGTGGTCTATCTGTTCGAGCGCGACTGCTCGGTGCAGCGCCGCCACCAGAAGGTGCTGGAAGAAGCGCCGGCTCCCGGCATGACGCCCGAGCGCCGCGCGGCGATGGGCAAGGCGGCGGTCGATGCGGCCAAGGCGGTGGGCTACGTCGGCGCCGGCACGGTGGAGTTCATCGCCAACCAGGACGGCTCCTTCTACTTCATGGAGATGAACACCCGCCTGCAGGTCGAGCATCCGGTCACCGAGATGATCACCGGGCTGGACCTGGTCGAATGGCAGTTGCGCGTCGCCTCCGGCGAGCCGCTGCCGCTGGCCCAGGAGCAGCTGCAGATTCGCGGCCATGCGCTGGAAGCGCGCATCTACGCCGAAGATCCGGCCAAGGGCTTCCTGCCTTCCACCGGCAGGCTGGTGCACCTGGCGCCGCCGGCCGAGGGCCTGCACGTGCGCGTCGATACCGGCGTCGAAGAGGGCGACGAGATCAGCCCGCACTACGACCCGATGATCGCCAAGCTGATCGTCTGGGACATCAACCGCGACCGCGCGCTGGCCCGCCTGCTGCAGGCGCTGGCCGACTACCGCGTGGTGGGTGTGGCCAACAACATCGAGTTCCTGTCGCGGCTGGCGGCCTGCCCGGCGTTTGCCGGTGCCGACCTCGACACCGGGCTGATCGAGCGCGAAAAGGACTACCTGTTCCCCGACGACGTCACGCTGCCGGACGAAGTGCTGCAGATCGCCGCGCTGGCCGAACTGCTGCGCGAGGCGGCGCTGGCCGACAAGCGTGCGCAGCGCAGCGCCGACGCGCATTCGCCCTGGCACGCGCGCGACGGCTGGCGCATGAACGCCACCGCGCGCCGCACATTGCTGTTCCGCCACGGCGAGACCGACCATGCGGTCGAGGTCGCCTACCTGCCCGGCGCCTGGCGGCTCACCGTCGAAGGCCGCAGCGTCGAGGCGCGCGGCGAACTGAATCCGCGCGGCCTGCTGCGCGTCGAACTGGACGGCACCCGCATGGATGCCACCGTGATCGCCGCTGCCGGCCGCCGCCACGTCTTTGCCCGCGGCCGCGCCTGGCAACTCGCCGCGATCGATCCGCTGCATCACAGTGGCGAAGGCGGCGGTGCCGAAGGCGGGCTGCTGGCGCCGATGCCGGGCAAGGTCATCGCGCTGGTCGCGAGCGAAGGGGCGAAAGTGGAGAAGGGCGCGCCGCTGCTGATTCTGGAGGCGATGAAGATGGAGCACACCATCACCGCGCCTGCGGCCGGCACCGTCAAGGCCTTCCGTTTCGCGGTCGGCGATCAGGTGGGTGATGGCGCCGAGCTGGTCGACTTCGAGGCCGCGGCAGCCTGAGATTCTGAAACCAGGGGAGTATCGAGCGCTGCCAGCCGGCCGTCCAAGAGCCGGCTCAGCCGTGAGGATGCAAAGGAGACGAAGATGTCGAGCAATATCCCGAGTTACGTGCACGGTTCGACCGGCAAGGAACTGATCGGCCTGACCATCGGCCGCTATTTCGACGAGGCCTGCGCCCGCCACGCCGAGCGCGAAGCGCTGGTGGTGCGCCACCAGAACGTGCGCCTGACTTATGCGCAGTTGCACAGCCGCGTCGATGCGCTGGCCTGCGGCCTGAGGCGGCTCGGCCTCGCGCCGGGCGAACGCATCGGCATCTGGTCGCAGAACAACCTCGAATGGGCGCTGACCCAGTTCGCCACCGCCAAGGCCGGCCTGACGCTGGTCAACATCAACCCTGCCTACCGCCGCTCCGAACTGGAGTACGCGCTGAACAAGGTCGGCTGCCGCGCGCTGATCCTGGCGCCGGCGTTCAAGACCAGCAACTACCTGGAGATGATCACCGACCTCGCGCCCGAACTGGGCCACTGCGAGCCGGGCCTGCTGCGCAGCCATCGCCTTTCGTCGCTGGAGATGGTGATCCGCATGGGCGGCGACAAGTCTCCCGGCATGATCAACTTCGACGATCTGCTGACGCAGCCGACCAAGGAGGAACTGGGCGAGCTGGAACTGCTGGGCGAGCGGCTGCAGTTCGACGATCCGATCAACATCCAGTTCACCTCGGGCACCACCGGCCGTCCCAAGGGCGCGACGCTGTCGCACCACAACATTCTCAACAACGGCTTCTTCATCGGCGAGACGATCAGGCTCGTGCCCGGCGACCGTATCTGCATTCCGGTGCCGCTGTACCACTGCTTCGGCATGGTGATCGGCAATCTCGCCTGCCTGACGCACGGCGCCACGATGGTGTATCCGGCCGAGGCCTTCGAGCCGCTGGCGGTGCTGGAAACGGTCGCCGAAGAGAAATGCACCGCCCTTTACGGCGTGCCGACGATGTTCATCGCCGAACTCGACCATCCGCGCTTCGCCGAATTCGACCTCTCCAGCCTGCGCACCGGCATCATGGCCGGCAGCCCCTGCCCGATCGAGGTCATGAAGCGCGTCATCGGCAAGATGAACATGGGCGAGGTGACGATCGCCTATGGCATGACCGAAACCTCGCCGGTCAGCTTCCAGAGCGGCACCGACGATCCGATCGACCGCCGGGTGTCCACCGTCGGCCGCGTCCAGCCGCATCTTGAAGTCAAGGTCGTCGATACCGAAGGCCGTATCGTGCCGCGCGGCACGCGGGGCGAGCTATGCACCCGCGGCTACTCGGTGATGCTCGGCTACTGGGACGACGAAACCAAGACCCGCGAGGCGATCGACGCCGCCGGCTGGATGCACACCGGCGACCTGGCGGTGATCGACGACGAGGGTTTCTGCAACATCGTCGGCCGCATCAAGGACCTAGTGATCCGCGGCGGCGAGAACATCTACCCGCGCGAGATCGAAGAGTTCCTCTACTCCCATCCGAAGATTCTCGACGTCCAGGTCGTCGGCGTGCCCGACAAGAAATACGGCGAGGAGCTGTGCGCCTGGATCATTCTGCGCGAGGAAGGCTCGATCACCGAGGACGACGTGCGTGCCTTCTGCCAGGGCCAGATCGCGCACTACAAGATCCCGCGCTACATCCAGTTCGTCGACAGTTTCCCGATGACGGTGACGGGCAAGATCCAGAAATTCCTGATCCGCCAGAAGGTGACCGAAGCGCTCGGACTCGAGGAAGCGAAAACCGCCTGAACGGACGGAGTGATCCATGACGACCAGCAAGACCCTGCCTGCCGCCGTCCGCATCGTCGAGATGGGGCCGCGCGACGGGCTGCAGAACGAAAAGCGGCTGGTGTCCGCCGACACCAAGGTCGAACTCGTCCGCCGCCTGGAGGCGGCCGGGCTGAAGGCGATCGAAACGACCTCCTTCGTGTCGCCCAAGTGGGTGCCGCAGATGGGCGACAACACCGAGGTGCTGGGCCGCGTGCTGGCTGCCGCCGCGCCGGGCGTCGCCTATCCGGTGCTGACGCCCAACCTGAAGGGCTTCGAGGCCGCGCTGGCCGCCGGCGCGACCGAAGTCGCGGTGTTCGGCGCGGCTTCGGAGTCCTTTAGCCGCAAGAACATCAACTGCTCGATCGCCGAGTCGCTCGAGCGCTTCCGCCCCGTCACCGAGGCGGCGCGGGCGGCGGGTGTCAGGGTGCGCGGCTACGTCTCCTGCGTGGCCGGCTGTCCCTATGAAGGCGAGGTGGCGCCGCAGGCGGTGGCCGAGGTGGCGGCGACGCTGATCGAGATGGGCTGCTACGAGATCTCGCTGGGCGACACCATCGGCACCGGCAACCCGGCCAGCATCTCGCGCATGCTCGAAGCGGTGATGCGGCGGGTGCCGGCCGAGCGCCTGGCGGGCCACTACCACGACACCTACGGCATGGCGATCGCCAACATCCACGCCTCGCTGCAGATGGGCGTGGCGGTGTTCGATGCCTCGGTCGGCGGCCTGGGCGGCTGCCCGTATGCGGCGGGTGCGTCGGGGAACGTCGCCACCGAGGACGTGGTCTGGCTGTTGAACGGGCTGGGCATCACCACCGGCATCGACCTCGATGCGCTGGTGGATGTGGCGGCCTGGATCAGCGCGCAACTGGAGCGCGAACCGGCCTCGCGGGTGGCGCGCGCGGTGCTGGCCAAGCGGGCGAAGGCCGGCTGCATGTAGCACGTGGCAGCACGCCCCCACCCCCTGTGGGAGAGGGCGTCCGGTGAGGGGGCCCGGGATACCCGATGCAGAGGCATCCGTTCAGCGCCGGGGGAAGGGGGCCGCGACGGCGTTTCGGCCCGGCCTGCGCCGACTCGGTCATAATCCGGCCTGCCACCAACGAGACGGTGCACACGCATGCGCCGTCCGCGCCCCACCGAGAGAGTCGCCATGAATCCTGCTTCGCCCTGTATCAACGTCTGCCGCATGAGTCCGGAAACGGGCTGGTGCGAAGGCTGCCAGCGCACGATCGAGGAGATCGTGCGCTGGGGCAGTACTACGGATGAGGACCGCCGGTCCATTCTCGCCGCCGTGGCCGAGCGCCGCGTCTGGCTGGAGGAGGCCGGCCAGCCGGTGGAGGTGCGCGAATGAGCGGCGATGCACTGTGTGTCGGTGTCTGCATGATGGACTGGGAGGCGGGCGTCTGCCTGGGCTGCGGCCGCACGGCCGACGAGATCTACGGCACGACGGAGACGTCCGAGGCCGAGCCGCCGGCCGAGTCCCAGGCCGGATTGCCGGCAAGCGAAGGCGCGCCCGCGCCCGGCGCTGCCGGACAAGCCGGAAAGGACGAGGCTTGAGCACACCGCCGCGCCTGCCCGACACGCTGCGTGTGCTCGAACGCGGCTGGCTGTCGGCCAACAACGTGCTGCTGTTCGACGGCGACGAAGCCACGCTGGTCGATAGCGGCTACGTCACGCACGCGGAACAGACCGTGGCGCTGCTGCATGCCGCGCTCGAAGGGCGCCATCTCGGCAGCCTGATCAACACCCATTCGCACTCCGACCACATCGGCGGCAATGCCGCCGTGCAGCGTGCTTTCGGCTGCAGCATCACGGTGCCGAAGGGCGTTGCACCGGCGGTGGAAAGCTGGGACGAGGCTGCGCTGCTGCTCAGCGTCATCGACCAGGCGGGCGAACCTTTCAAGGCCGACGCCACGCTCGATGCCGGCGACCGCTTCGTCGCCGGCGAGCTGGAATGGCAGGCCATCGCCACGCCCGGCCACGACATGGACGCGCTGGCCTACTACAACGCCGAGCGCCGCATCCTGATGTCGGGCGATGCACTGTGGCGCGACGGCTTCGGCATCCTGTTCGGCCACGTGCTCGGTACCGGCGATGCGCTCGGCGAGGCCCGCCGCACGCTCGAAACCATCGGCCGCCTGGCGGTGGATGTGGTCCTTCCCGGCCACGGCGCGCCCTTTGCCGAATTCGACGATGCGCTCGAACGCGCTTTTGCCCGCCTGCGTGCCTTCGAGGCCGACGGCGCGCGCATGGCGCGCAACGCGATCCGTGCCTGCATCACCTTCAGGCTGCTCGACGTACGCAGCATGGCGCTCGACGAACTGCCGCGCCACCTCGACGAAACACCGCTGTACCGCGCGGCCAACCAGCGCTTCCTCGGCCTCGATCCCGATGCGCTGGCCGCCTGGCTGGTCAAGGAGCTGGAGCGGGCCGGCGTGGCGCGGCGGGAGCACGGCGCGCTGGTCGCAAGCTGAATCATGCGGCGGCTTGAGGGCGATGTGCCAGAACTCTAGCGCGCGAAACTGGCGACCTGCAACCATAAGCCGCTGTACCAGGGGCACTGCACCTGCTAACCGGCCCGCACGGTGTCGAAATTAAGGCGCATAGGTGCTCGGTTCGCGCCAGAGGCTTCCGCGCTGATCAGTGCCCCGGCGTGATGGAAATACAGGATGTCTTGCGCAATGTCGCAGATGGCAGTTCGCCAAACAAAGCTTTGTAATAGGCGGAAAACATCCCCATGTGCCAGAATCCCCACTTACAAGCTATTCCATTTACCGAGCCCTCGGGACCCGCCATCAGCAGATCCTTTCTCGCTCCATGAAGCCTGACGTAGCGCAAAAAGGTGACAACGTTGATGCCCAGCACGTTCATGAAGGCATGATGCAACCCCCGCCGACTCATTTTGAGCCAAGCACTCAGTTCAGTGACCGTCGGCGGACTCTGCCTGTTGGCAAGAACGTACTGTCGGGCGCGCTCGACGATTGCGCGCTGCACGAAATGGCTGCTGCGCGCCACCTCACTTTCGGCCGAGCGTGCCAACACTGCATGTAACGCAGCGCCCAAGATGGTCTCGACCATCGCCTTCATTGAGTTCTCATGCTCCAACACTTCCGGCGTCGATACTGCTGACGATAGAACTTCCTTCAACGACATCCGCAAAGGACGGATCATTGCTTCCGGAAGCTCGCGTGTATGTGAACCAGCAATCGGCAATGGTGTATCCCGTCCAGTGGTATCGCGCGCGAAAGCGTCAAACACGTTAGAGTCGATGACCACGACCAGAATCGTCGACTTCTTCGGCGTGCGGAAATGCAGTTCCTCGTTGGGGCGCAGCAGCATTAGCGAATCACGTACCACGTGATGGCCCTGCCAGTAGCCGCCTTCCCCCATGCACACCGGCACGCCGACCGTGTAGCTGTTGCGCCGCGGATTTGCCTTTTCGTCCACGCACTGCCAAATCGTTTCGCGGAAGATTTGAATCGGCCCGATCGTCGTTTCGATGATTTCGCCGAAAAAGCGTCCTGCCGATAGCTGCAGGTAGTCCTGCGTCCAGTCCCGAAGGCTGGCCGCATGCACACAGGGGTCGTCGGTGGGGATGACGGAACATCGCTCGGTCGACCGGCGCGATGCCGCCTGGCCCAGGGGCAGGCCAGTGTTCATCATCTGGATTCGTCTCCTCAAGCGCCGCCGCATGGATGCGGCCTCCGGTACGCACGTTCACTCGCCAGGGGGCGGTTAATTCCGCCGGCTCCGTTAAGATTAGGTTGGTAACACTGCTGTCGCAAGAGCAGGCGCCACCCCGCTTCGGCGTCTGGCCGATTCTTGATAACTCCAGCCAGATGCTGTGGCCGTTTCACGATACTCCCCACTCGTCCTCCGCCCTAAGATGTCATTCAGACTTTGCATCGCAGTTGGATGTGCTGGCCCCATCGACTGGCCCTTTTCCACCAACAATGATTCGGCCCGCATTGCACGTGCCGGCACCGGGGGAGACAAGCGTGACTGCAACAACACCGTTCGCCAAAAATGTCGGGCCGCAAAGATTTGGAGGTGACTCACTCGAGCTTGCGGTATCGATGGTCAATCCAATGTCGCTTTCCGAAGCCGACGACTCCGCCACCAGGTATGCCTGGTGGCGGAACGCGCTGGGTGACCACGAGTTGGCCTCATGGCTCGCGAATTTCACACCCACTCATTTGTATGTCGGTAGCGAGTTCTGCGAACACCTTCTGCCCGGGCTGCGGACCTGGGAGAAAGCGATTGCCCATGCACAGACAGTGCAATGCCGCGTGTCTCTGCTCACACCGATCGCTTCACCACAGCTCATCCGGGATCTTGGCAAGCTGCTTCCATCCCTCACGGATGGGAGCGAGGTGATTGTCAACGACTGGGGTACGGCGCATTTCATCCATGAACGTTTTCCGGCGCTCCACCTGATCGCAGGGCGACTGCTATGCCGCATGATGAAGGATCCACGGCTTGACCTGGCCGCCCAAACCGCCGCATTCAGATTCGATCCGCGTCCCTTGCGGGCGATATTCGCCCGACTGGGTATTCGTCGCATGGAAATCGATGTGCCACTCTCTTCCGATGTCGACACTTTTTTCACATTACCGCTACCGGCTGGTGTCCATGTTCCATTTGCCTGCGTTGCCAAGGGAAGAATGTGCCGGATCGGGTCGAGTTCGATTCGTGGTCCGGAACGGTTCGCTGTCGGGCGCAAATGCAGGAAAGAATGTCTGAAAGTCAGCGCCCAACTCGAACGGCCCGGCTTCCGCGACACACGAGATGTATATCAGATCGGTAACTCCATCATCAGCAAGCATTCGGCAACGATGTTCGAGGTCGTGAGAAACGCAATCGAGCGAGGTTTCATCAGTCGGATCGTCGTGCCGGGAGAGCCGATATGAAGATCGTCGCACCCATTGCCAGCGTGGAGGAGGCTGAAGCACTGGCACGTGCCGGGGCCCGGGAATTCTATTGCGGCTTCGCCCCGGATGAATGGATCGGCAGGTTCCGTGCAGTGAGTACCAACCGGCGGCCATCAGGCAATTTCCGTGATCGTGCCGAACTCCATCGCGCGGTCGACGTCGTTCATCGACACCGGGGTTCGATCTCTCTGGTCTTGAATGCGCAGACCTATACTGACGAACAGATCGCCGCCACCATCACGATCGCCGAGTTTTTTCTGGGCATCGGGGGAGACTCACTAATCGTTTCCGACCTCGGGCTGGTCGGCGAATTGTTCCAGCACGTGCCGCTGTCGCGCATCCACGTCAGCTCCGTGGCAACCTGTCGCAACGGCAGTGCTGCCCGGCTTTGCAAGGAACTGGGCGCGTCACGGATGATCCTGCCGCGCGACGTGACGGTGGGCGAGGCCTGCGAAATCGCCACCGAAGTGCCAGGTATCGAAATCGAAGCTTTCATCCTCAACGATGGCTGCGTATTCGAAGAAGGCGCCTGCGCCACGCTCCATCTACCGCAGAGCCTGGGCGGCCCGATCTGCTTGGATAATCATACCGCTCACTATAGGCGGCGTGGCAGCGGGACGCTGGACGGCCCTGCCCTCGACAAGCTTCGGGACAATGACGAGGAATACCGGAAATGGCTCTGGTATCGCTTCTCCTGCGGATTCACGACGAATGCGGAGGGGATGCCCTTTGGTCCCTGCGGGCTGTGTGCGTTGCCTAGCCTGCTAAGAGGCGGAATCGCTGCCGTGAAGATCGCCGGCAGGGAGGCCCCCACAGCCAGGAAGCTTGCCAGCGTGCGCATGGTCAGAGCAGTTCTCGACCGGATCGAGGCGGGCGAAGACGATGAACACATCATGCAGTTTGCGCAGGCATTGAGACCCTCCGAGGAGCACTGCCGAACGGGATACATGTGCTACTACCCAGAGGTACTCGGGCATTAGATGCCGGTAGCCCTCCCGATCGTTTCCAGCACCCCGTGAAGATGGAACGGGGACTGCGACGCGGACACTTGTCCAATCACCACCATCACTTCCATCAGGAGACATCGAGATGATCTACGCAATGCCCGGCCAATCCGGGGCCCCGGTGCAGCACAAGGCGAAGTACGACAACTTCATCGGCGGCAAATGGGTTTCGCCGGTCAAGGGCCAGTACTTCGACGTGGTGACGCCGATCAGCGGCCAAGTGTATACGCAGGCGGCGCGCTCGACGGCCGAGGACATCGAGCTGGCGCTGGACGCGGCGCATGCGGCGTTTCCGGCCTGGAGCAAGACGCCGGCGGCCGATCGGGCCAACATCCTGCTCAGGATCGCCGACCGCATCGAACAGAACCTGGAGCGGCTGGCCTACGCCGAGACGGTGGACAACGGCAAGGCGATCCGCGAGACGCTCAACGCCGACATCCCGCTCACGGTCGATCACTTCCGCTACTTCGCCGGCTGCCTGCGTGCGCAGGAAGGCAGCATCAGCGAGATCGACGAGAACACCGTGGCCTATCACCTGCACGAACCGCTGGGCGTGGTCGGGCAGATCATCCCGTGGAACTTCCCGATCCTGATGGCGGCCTGGAAGCTCGCGCCGGCACTGGGTGCGGGCAACTGCGTGGTCCTGAAACCGGCCGAATCGACGCCGGTGTCGATCCTGGTGCTGGTCGAGCTGATCGCCGACCTGCTGCCGCCGGGCGTGCTCAACATCGTCAATGGCTTCGGTCGCGAAGCGGGCATGCCGCTGGCCACCAGCAAGCGCATCGCCAAGATCGCCTTCACCGGCTCGACCTCGACGGGGCGGGTGATCGCCCAGGCCGCGGCCAACAACCTGATCCCGGCCACGCTGGAGCTGGGCGGCAAGTCGCCCAACATCTTCTTCGCCGACGTCATGGACAAGGACGACGCCTTCCTGGACAAGGCGATCGAAGGCATGGTGCTGTTTGCCTTCAACCAGGGCGAAGTGTGCACCTGCCCGAGCCGGGCGCTGATCCAGGAATCGATCTACGACAAGTTCATCGAGCGTGTGCTGAAGCGCGTGGCGGCGATCAAGCACGGCCACCCGCTCGACACCGAGTCGATGATGGGCGCGCAGGCCTCGCGCGAGCAGATGAGCAAGATCCAGTCGTATCTGGCGCTGGGCAAGGAAGAAGGGGCCGAAGTGCTGATCGGCGGCGACAAGGCAGCGCTGGGCGGTGAGCTGAGCGAGGGCTATTACATCCAGCCGACGCTGTTCAAGGGCCACAACAAGATGCGCATCTTCCAGGAAGAGATCTTCGGCCCGGTGCTGGCGGTGACCACCTTCAAGGACGAAGCCGAGGCGCTGGCGATTGCCAACGACACGCTGTACGGGCTGGGTGCCGGGGTGTGGAGCCGCAACGGCAACGTGGCCTACCGGATGGGCCGGGCGATCCAGGCCGGGCGGGTGTGGACGAACTGCTACCACGCCTATCCGGCGCACGCGGCCTTCGGCGGCTACAAGGAATCGGGCATCGGGCGCGAGACCCACAAGATGATGCTCGACCACTACCAGCAGACCAAGAACCTGCTCGTCAGCTACAGCGAGAACAAGCTCGGGTTCTTCTGATGAATTGGGCCCCACGCCGCTGCAGGGCGGCGCGGGTGCCGGCGTTCTCCCCCATCTCACGAAAGTGAGTCTTCAGGCGGCCTACGGGCCGTCTTTTTTTGCCTGCCCGCCGCGCATCCGCCGATTCCGCCACCGCGCGCGGCGGGGCGTTTCCGCACCCGGCGGCCCTCGCCCCCCCGGGATGTAAACACGTGGCCGATTCTTGATACGGCCGCCGCTGCCTCTGGCCGTTTCCCGATAAGCCCCTGGGGCCTTCCCTCCTATAGTCGTTTCGCGGCGCCCGGTATGGGCCGCGCCACCATCCGATATCGAAGCCGCCCGCTCATGCGCGGCCACGCCAATCCAGATTCACGAAGGAGACAACTCGATGGAGAAAGTACACGGGAGAAAACCCCGCATGCTCGCGCTGGCCGCGAGCCTGGCGGTACCGCTTCTCACCCCCCCGGCACAGGCCGCGACGCAGGGCGAAACCCTGGTCAACAGCAAGTGCATCACCTGCCACGCGCCGGCCGAAGACGGGCAACTGGCCCGCATCGGCGACAGCCGCCGTACCCCCGAAGGCTGGGACATGACGGTGGCGCGGATGATCATCAGCCACGGCGTGAAGCTGAGCGCCGACGAGCGCGCCGCGGTCGTCAAGTACCTGGCCGACACGCGCGGCCTGGCGCCCGAGGAGACCGACAGCTACCGCTATCTGATCGAGCGCGACTTCAACCGGGTCGAGCGCGTGCAGGGCGAAGCCCAGCTAGCCTTCGACACGTGTGCGCGCTGCCACTCCTATGGTCGCATCGCGCTGCAGCGCCGCACTGAGTCCGACTGGGCCAAGCTGCCCCACTACCACGTGGGCCAGTACCCGGTGATCGAGATCCAGGCCGGCGGCCGCGACCGCAACTGGTGGGAGCTGGCGACGACGCAGGTGCCGGCAATTCTCGGCAAGCTGTACCCCAACGACAGCGGCGCCTGGCAGCAGTGGCAGCAGCGCGAGCGGGTCAGCGCCGCCGGCACCTGGCGCTTCGCCGGCCACCGCCCCGGCCGCGGCGCCTATGAAGGCGTGGCGACGATCGAGGCCGACCGCGCCGGCACCGACCGCTACAAGGTGAAGTTCCAGTTCGACTATGCCGACGGCCAGCGCGAGACCGCTGAAGGCGAAGCCATCGTCTACACAGGCTACGAATGGCGCGCTTCCGTCAAGCAGGGCAGCATGGACGTGCGGCAGGTGTTCACGCTGTCGCCCGACGGCCAGACGCTGTCCGGCCGCTGGTACGAGAACGGCATCGACGCGATCGGCGGCCGCCTGCTCGCCGCCCGCAGCGGCAAAGGCTCGGCCGAGCGCCTGCTGGCGGTCGAGCCGACCCACATCAAGGCCGGCACGACCCAGCACGTCACTCTCTACGGCAACGGCCTGTCGGGCGACGTGAATCTGGGCGACGGCATCACGGTCGCCAGGGTGGTCGAGCGCTCCGCCGGCAAGGTGGTGGTCGAAGCGCGGGCCGACGGTGCGGGCAAGGACGGCGTGCGCGCCGCCGCGGTCGGCAACGCCCGGCTGCAGCAGGGGCTCGCGCTCTACCGGAACGTCGATTACGTGGCTGTCGAACCGGAGCAGGCGATGGCCGTGGTCGGCGGCGGCAAGGGTCCGCTGCCGAAAGTGCCGGTCCAGTTCGAGAGCGTGGGCTACGCCTTCGGCCCCGACGGCAAGCAGGGCACGGCCGACGACATCCGCTTGGGCTATTTTCCCGCCACCTGGTCGATGATCAACGCCAACGCCTTCGCCGAAGAGATGCAGGACACGGCCTATGCCGGCACCCTGCGTGCGGACGGCCTGTTCATCCCCGGCGATGCCGGCCCCAACCCCAAGCGCCGGTTCGGCACCAACAATGCCGGCGAACTGGCGGTGACGGCGACCGTGGATGACGCCGGACGCAAGCTCAGCGCCAGCAAGCACCTGATCGTGACCCTGCAGCGCTGGAACGATCCGCCGCTGCGCTGAGACGCGCAAAGGAGCCGACCCCATGACCACCTTGTTCGTCAACCGCCACAGCTTCCACGACGTGAAGCTGCCCGAGCGGCGGATGCTGTTCCACATCCCGTCCAGCGGCCTGTTCGAGCTGGACGAGGTGGGCGGCTCGCTGCTCGACTTCCTGAAGGAAAACGATCGCGTCTCGCTGGATGGCGTGCGCGAGCGCTTCGACGGCCGTGTCACGGCCTCCGACCTGGCACAGACCTTCGAAAACTTCCGCGAGCTGTCGATCCTGTGCGACGCCCCCGCCGGGCCCGACTTGGGCCTGCGCACGGAGATTCGTTCCTTTCCGATCAGCACCGTGGTGCTGAACGTCAACACCGGCTGCAACCTGAGCTGTACCTATTGCTACAAGGAGGATCTGGACGTCCCGTCCAAGGGACGCCGAATGAACTTCGACACCGCCCGCAAGAGCATCGAACTGCTGCTCGCCGAGGGTGCCGTCCACGACCGTATCAACGTCATCTTCTTCGGTGGCGAGCCGCTGACCAACCTGGCGCTGATCGAGCAAGTGGTGGACTACACCGAACGGCGCTGCGCCGAGGAAGGCAAGCACGTCGATTTCTCGATGACCACCAACGCCACGCTGCTGACCGAGGAGATCGTCGACTACCTCGACCGCCACCGCTTCGGCCTGTCGATCAGCATGGACGGCCCCGAGGCGGTGCACAACCGCCGCCGGCTCACCGTCGGCGGCAAGGGCACCTACTCGGTGGTGGCCTCCAAGGCGCGGATGCTGCTGGCGCGCTACCGCTCCAAGCCGGTCGGCGTGCGCGTGACGATGACTGCGGGCTACACCGACGTGTCCGCCATCCACCAGCACCTGAAGGGCGAGCTGGGCTTCTTCGAGGTGGGGTTCGCGCCCGCCACCTCGGGGCCGCTGACGGCGTTCAACCTCGACGCGGACGAGTTGCAGGCGGTCTTCGACGGCATGAAGGCGCTCGGCCGCGCCTACCGCGACGCGGCGCTGCGCGGGGAGAACAACGGCTTCTCCAACATGCACCAACTGATGAGCGATCTGTACGAGGGACGCAAGAAGGCGCTGCCCTGCGGCGCCGGCGTCGGCCTGCTGGCGGTGGACCACCAGGGCGACCTGAATCTGTGCCACCGCTTCACCGGCTCGGACATGCCGCGCTTCGGCAACGTCGGCGAAGGCATCGCCAAGGAGGCGCTGGGCGCCTTCCTGGAGAAGGCCACCGACCGCGCCGGCAAGGGCTGCGCCACCTGCCGCATCCGCAACCTGTGCGCCGGCGGCTGCTACCACGAGTCCTACGCCCACTTCGGCGACCCCTTGTCGCCGACCTACCACTACTGCGACCTGATGCGCGACTGGGTGGACTTCGGCATCGAGATCTACACCGAGATTCTGGTCAAGAACCCGGGCTTTTTCAGACAACACCTGAGCACGAGGAGTATCCAGCTATGAAGCACATGAAAGCGATGAACGCGAAGGCCCACCAGGTCGAGGTGGCGATCGGCAAGGGCGGGGGCGAGGCCGAGGAAGTGATGGCGATGCAGACCGTCGTCGGCTGCGCCACGACCTTCGACCCGGGCTGGGAAGTCGACGCCTTCCTCGGCGTCGCCGGCTTGTGCCAGCCGATGGAGGCCGACCTCTACGGCTGCGCCGACCCCTGCTGGTGGCCCGCGCAGGTGCCCGACACCCTGCACAACTACACCGACTGGGCCGCCGGCAAGGATGCCGCCGTGCAGGACTGGACCAAGCTGCAGTCGGTCTACCCCAAGTAGGACCCGGTCGACGAATCCCGCCAATGCATTAGGCGCGGCGGCGCCGCCGCCGCGCCAGGAGACTCCCACAATGAAAAACAAGCAGCAATCCACCCTGCGCAAGGCATTCGCGCTCGGCATCGTCGGCCTCGGCATGAGCCTGCTCAGCCAGGCCAGCCTGGCCGCCAAGGACTATCTCGTCACCGCGGTGCGCCCCAACAAGCTGGTCGTCGTCGATGCCCAGGCGCGCCAGGTGGTCAAGACCCACGAGATCCCCAACACTGCGCCGGGCAACAGCGTCGCCGGCATCGCGGTGTCGCGGGACGGCAAGGTCGCCTACGCCATCCACAACCGCTGGGAAAGCGTGTCCGGCATCGACCTGGAAACCGGCAAGGAGGTCTTCCGCGCCGAGCTGTCCTCGCCCGACATCCGCGCCAAGGCGCATTTCGCCATCGACGTCAGCCCGGACGGCAAGGAACTGGCGGTGTACGTCAATCCGACCCGCCTGAAGCCGGGCGAATACGAGGTGCTGGACCCTTACATCGCCATCTACGATACCGCCGCCGGCATCCATGCCCAGCCGGTGCGCAAGCTGCCCGCCCCCCGCCGGGCCACCACGCTGGCCTATTCGCCCGACTACAAGCGCCTGTATACCTTCACCTGGGACATGCTGGTGCTCGATCCGAAGACCGGCGAGCAGATCGGCTCGCACCCGTGGAAGAGCTGGAAGCGCGAAGGCTACGGCGAACCGGACTCGCTGTCGGTGTCGCCGCAGTTCGAGCAGACCAACGAGTTCGCCACGCCCTACTTCATCCAGCACAAGGACAAGGACGGCAAGGAGTCGCTGCGGGCCGGCATCTGGGCGCTGGACATCGAGAAGGACACCGTGCGCTTCTCCGAATTCGAGGACGCGACGGTGATGTTCTTCTCCACCGCCATCAACCCGGTGCGCCGCAACGAAGCCTACACGGTGTACACCCAGCTCACCAAGACCGACCTCGACACCAACACGCTGCTCAAGCGGGTGGACCTCGACCACACCTTCTACACCGTCAACGTGTCGTCCGACGGCAAGGAGCTGTACATCGGCGGCACCATCAACGAGATCGCCGTCCATGACAGCGACACGCTGGAGAAGAAGGGCACCATCATCGTCGGCCGCGGCGACCAGGTGCTCAGCTCGATGCGCCTGGTGCGCCGCTGAAGCCGGCCGGCGCCATGCAAGCCCATGCCGCACATGGCGCCGCGCCGGGCGCGGCGCCCCTTCCGGAGCCAAGCCATGCATGAACACCGAACGGACGCCCGCCCGGCGGTCTGGCTCGTCCTGCCGGCCGCCGCGCTGTCGTGCGCCGCGCTGCCCGCCGCCGGCAACCTGGCGGTGCTGGGCGCCGGCCTTTGCGCGCTTGCCGCCGGCCTGCGGCCAATCGGCCGCTCGGCCTGGGCACGGGCCGCGGCGGCGCTGCTGTGGGGCGCACTGCTCGGGCTAGCCCTGCTATTGCTCGGCGACCGTTTCGAGGTGCGCTACGTCTGGCTGTACAGCGGCGCCGAACTGCCGCCGCACCTGAAGCTGGGCAACCTGTGGGGCGGCGACGAAGGCACGACGCTGCTGCTGGCGGCCTTCTGCGCCAGCCTCGCGGCACGCGGCCGCAGTCAGTCCGTGCGCGTCGATGCCACAGCGCTCATTGCCGCCGCCATCGCGCTGCTCGCCGCCTGGCTGAGGCCGTTCTCCGCCACGCCCGCCGAGCTGCTGGCGCAGGCGGCGTCTCAGGGCATGAACGCCCACCTGATGAAGATCTGGATGCTGCTGCATGCACCGCTGGTGCTGGCGGCCTACGCGTGGATACTGGCGCTTGCCGCGCCGGCCCTGGCCGCGCTTGGCGGCCACGCCGCGCAGTGGCCGCACGATGCGCAGATGTGCGCGCGCCGCGCCTGGATGCTGCTCACCGGCGGCATCGGCTTCGGCATGGTGTGGGCCTTCGAGGATGCGATGTATGGCCTGGTCTGGCACTGGGACCCGGTGCAGACGGCGGTCTTCGCTGTCTGGTGCCTGCTCGGCGCCCACCTGCACGGCATCCCCGGCTGGCGGGCGGGACGGCCGGCGTGGCGCTGGATGCCGGCCACCGCGCTATGCGCGGCCGCGCTCACCCTGGTCGCCATGGGTGTGACGCGGTATGAGGCGCTTGCCAGTTCGCACCGCTACGTCGGCGCGGCCAGCGCGCCGGTGTACTTCGCCCTCGCCGCGCTGCTCGCCGCCGCCGGCGCGGCAATGGGATGGCGCGGGTGGCGCGGGCGCACCCGCGTCGCGCCTGCGCCGCTGCGCCAGGGCTTCGCCGCGTGGGGGCTGCGCCTCACCCAGTATGCCTTCGCCTTCATTGCGGCCGCCTCCGCAGGACATCTCGCCTGGGCCTTCCTTGCCAGCGCCCAGGAACTGCCGCGGCCGGACGACCTGAAGCCCTTTTTCGCCACGCTGGCCAACTGGGCGCACGGCAGCGAGCTGCCGGCACTGAGGGCGGCCTTCTCGCAGTGGGACGTGAACGGCTACGCGCTGGCACGGGCGGCGCTGTATCCGCTGATCCTCATCGGCCTGCTCGGCGGCTGGTTCTTCATGCGCCGCCTGTCGCCGCGGCTGGGCTGGACGTCGCTGGCGCTGGCGGCGCTCGCCTGCGGCGGCGTCTGGCTCGAAGGCGGCCTGCTGACACGCGAATACACCGGCACCGGGGTGCTGTCGCAGCGGATCGTCGCGGTACTGCCGCGCATCGACGCCAGCCTCGCGGCGGGCGCCTACCTGGCCCTGGCAGCGAGCGCCTGGAGCATCCGAACGGCGGCGAGGACGGCCGCCGGAGGCCATGCCCTCGCCGTCGGGCTGGTGCATGTGGGATCGATGCTCGCGCTGTGGGGAGCCCTGCTGTCGACGGCCCTCAACGGCTACTCGCAGCACGTGGTCGCCCTGTCGGACGACTGGCGGCACGACCATCACGGCTACGCCTTCCGCGTCACCGGCGTCGATGTCGAGCGCACGGCCGACGGTGGCCGCGCGGACGGCGACGCAGGCTTTCGCGCCTTCGCCCGCATCGAGTTGCTGACGCCGTCGCAGCGCCTGGCCAGCGGCCAGACCCTGTACCGCGACGGCCGCAGCGCCGTCGAAGGCTACGACGGCCCGATGCGCGAGATCTGCGAGATTCTCGACTACCGCTACGCGCGCTACGCCGATTCGCCGGGATACGTGCTGCACCCCTTCATTGAGCGCGGCTGGGCGCGTGACGTACAACTGTGGGTCTCCCCCGCCGCCGCCGTGGCCGCGCTCGAAGGCGGTCCACAAACGCCGCAGGCGACGGTGGTGCTGCGCTACTTCCCGTTCATCTCGCTGCTCTGGCTCGGCCTGATGCTGACTGCGGCGGGCGCGCTGTGGCTCGCATTCGCGCCGCAACGTGCCCGCCGGGGAAAGTCCGTACAAAGCCGCACGTAGCCTCCGCTGCCAGGCTTGCGCGAGCCCCGGGGCGCCTGTAAGCAAGACGCCGGGGGCGTGCGCATCCGTATGCCGCGCCCCGGCGTGACCGCAGGCGTGCAACCCGGCGCTCCCCAGCGCCTAGAACCGGCGCCGCCGGCCCATGACTCAAGGAGACATCCGAAGTGAAGCGATACATCAAACGCACGGCCCTGAACACCTTGCTCGCAAGCCTGCTGGCCGCTGCCTCCGCCGTGCATGCCAGCGACACAGCCACACCGCCCTTTGCCCTCGGCGCGAACGTCAGCCTGGTTTCGCAGTACGTGTTCCGGGGCGTTTCGTATTCCCAGGAAAGGCCCGCCATGCAGGGCGGCTTCGACCTGGCGCATGGCAGCGGACTCTACCTCGGCGTGTGGGGCACCAGCGTCAGCGACGACGCGCTCAACGACGCATCGGGTGAAATCGACGTCTATGGCGGCTACGCGAACACCATCGGTGACTTCGGCTACGACATCGGCCTGCTGCAGTTCATCTTTCCCGGCGGCAGGATCGACGGCACGCGCGAAAAGTACGACACGCTGGAACTCTACGCCGGCATCACGTGGAAATTCCTGAGCCTCAAGTACTCGCACACCCTGGGCGACTACTTCGGCTTCAACGACAAATCCTTCGGCCTGGGGAGGGGAGACTCGAAGGGCTCGTACTACGTCGAGGCCAATCTGGCGCATGAATTCCTGCCCGGCTGGACCGTCAGTGCCCACGTCGGCCACCAGTACGTGCGCAACTATGGCGAATACAACTTCACCGACTGGAAGATCGGCCTGGAGAAGAGCTTCGACGGCGGCTGGCAGGCGGGACTCGCCTGGGTCGACACCGACGCCGACAAGCCACTCTACACCGTGTGCGACGATGGCCGGCACTGCAAGAACACGGCGTCGGGCAAGTGGCTGGTCCACCTGACGCGCAGCTTCTGACTCCCCAGGCGCGGCGCCCGCCTGCGTGGCCCGTCCCGCAAAATCGGCCGCCGCAGCCTGGAAGCGCTTCGCCAGTCCACGGCCGCCGTCCCTCCTGGCCTTTGATGTGTATCCAGGTGGGTGAGCGTCCATGGCTCGCGGCTTAGTGCCAGCCGGTCGTTGCGCTGATGTCAGCGATGAGTTTATCTATTGTTTAGAAACCGGTTGACATGCATGCTGACCCCCTCACGCGCTTCGGAAAGCACCACGATGAGTCTGCTTCACCCTATATCGATAGTCACCGAATTAACCTGGAGTTTGGGTGGTGAGAAGGGTGCAAGGACCTGCAAGTGCTCGCCAGCCTCTCCTCGGGCTTGACCTTGGTGATTTGGTTAATCGGAGAGATGGAACGGGTCAAGGCAGTCCGCCGGTCGCGAGGATGGGTCATGCAACTGCTGGAGGGTGTTCCGTGCTGAGCCGCCTGGTCCATAGCGAGCGGCCGGACGAACTGCGCCGCGGTCTGCGCTGGCTGTACGGCTTCGTGCGGCCGCAGCGGCGTGCGATCGCCGGGCTGCTGTCCCTTTCGCTGTGCGCCACCCTGCTGGTGCTGCTGCAGCCGTGGCTGACCAAGATGCTGATCGACGACGGCCTGATCGCGCGCGATTACCCGACCCTGGTGGCGGTCGCCTGCGGCATGATCCTGGCCGGCATCACCGGCACCGTGCTGGCGGGCGTCAACCGGCAGCTGCATACGCGCCTGTCCGGCCGCATCCTGTTCGCGCTGCGCAGCGATCTCTACCGCCACCTGCAGACCCTGTCGCCGGCTTTTTACGGCCGCCAGCGCATGGGCGACCTGATGTCGCGGCTCGACGGCGACGTGGCGGAGATCCAGCGCTTCGCCGTCGACAGCCTGTTCGCCGCGGTCAGCAGCGTCATCGGCCTGGTCGGCGCGCTGGTGCTGATGCTGAGCCTGTCCTGGCAGTTGTCGCTGCTGGTGCTGGTATTGGTGCCGCTCGAGGCGGCCTGGTTGCGCTGGATGCGGCGCAAGGTGGAAGCGCGCACGCGCACGGTGCGTGAGCGCGCAGCGGACGTGTCGAGCTTCCTGGTCGAGACGCTGCCGGCGATGAAGTTCATCCAGGCCTCGCGGCGCGAAGCCGACGAGCGCGCGCGGCTCGACCGCCTGGGCGAGCGCTACCTCGGCGACCTGCTGCGGCTGCAGCGCACCGAGTTCTTCACCCAGGCCGTGCCATCGACGCTGACCTCGCTGACGCGTGCCGCGGCTTTCCTGATCGGCGGCTGGTGGGTGATCGAAGGCAGCTGGCAGCTCGGCGCCCTGATTGCGTTCTCCACCTACCTGGGCATGGCGACCGGCCCGGTCAACAGCCTGCTTGGGCTGTACGTCGCCATCCAGCGCATGAGCGTGAGCCTGATGCGGGTCAGCGAGCTGCGCGAGGCGCCGGCCGAGGTCGTCGACGAGGGCGATGAAGGCGCCGCCGAGTCGCGGCCCGCCGTGCAGCCGGCGCCGCGTTCATGGCACGGCGCGATCGAATTCGACGAGGTGGTGTTCCGCCATGCGGAACGGCCCGACGCGGTGCTCGACGGCGCCAGCCTGTCGATCCCGGCCGGCGCGAAAGTGGCGCTGACCGGCGCCTCGGGCGCCGGCAAATCGACGCTGATCGACCTGCTGCATCGGCACTACGATCCGGGTGCAGGCGCGATCCGGCTCGACGGCACCGATCTGCGCCGGATCGGGCTTGGTGAATTGCGGCGCGCGGTGGCGGTGGTCAGCCAGGACATCGTGCTGTTCCGCGGCACCCTCGCCGACAACATCCGCTACGCCGCGCCGCAGGCCGACGATGCGGCGGTGCGCGAGGCTGCGCAGCGGGCGCGGCTGGACGAACTCGTCGAACGCCTGCCGCAGGGGCTGGACACGCCGCTGGGCGAGCGTGGCCAGCAGCTTTCCGGCGGCCAGCGCCAGCGCATCGCGATCGCTCGCGCGCTGCTGCAGCAGCCCTGCGTGCTGGTGCTCGACGAAGCCACGTCGGCCGTGGATGAGGCGACCGAGGCCGGCATCATCGCCGAGGTGGATGCGCTGTTCGCCGGCCGTACCCGCATCCTCATCAGCCATCGCCCGGCGACGCTGGCCGGCTGCGATCTGCGAGTGTGCTTGCAGGCAGGGCGATTGAGCGTGCTGCCGGACAGTGGAGAGGCCGTCTAGATGAGCGCGCGGATACGCATCGGGGTGGTCGATAGCGGACATGCGGCCGCGCAGGTGCCGCACGTAGCCGCATCCGCCGCCTTCGTGCTCGACGGCGGCGAACTGCGCTGCATGCCTGCAGAAGTGGACAAGCTCGGGCACGGCAGCCGCGTCGCTGAAGCTTTGCTGCATTGTCTGCCGCAGGCCGAACTGCTGGTCGCTCAGGTGTTCCGCGACCGCCTGGCGACGTCTGCCGCACAGGTGGCGGCGGCGATCGACTGGCTGGTGGACAAGGATGCGCTGCTGATCAACCTGAGCCTGGGCCTGCGCGAGCCGCGGCCGGTGCTGGCGGCCGCCTGCGCGCGTGCGCTGGCGGCGGGCGTGGTGCTGTGCGCGTCGGCGCCGGCGCGCGGCCAGCCGGTCTATCCATCCGGTTTCCCCGGCGTGCTGCGGGTGACGGGCGATGCGCGCTGTGCCGCAGCCGGCGAGATCGCCGCGCTCGGCGCCGCACATGCCGATTACGGCGCCTGCGTGCGGCCGCTGGACGGCAGCCTGGAAGGTGCAGGGGCCAGCATGGCCTGTGCCTGGCTCAGCGGCATGGCCGCAAGCCATCTGGCGGCCGGTGGCAGCGCGGCCTCGCTGTCCGGCTGGCTGGCGGCACAGGCGCGCTACCACGGGGTGGAAGATCTGGAGAGCCTGAAACGGGAGAAGCTGAGACATGGCCGCTGACGGAATCGTCGTGATTGGCGCCGGGCCGGCGGGTGCGGCGGCGGCAATCGGGCTGGCGCGCATGGGCGAGCCGGTCACGCTGGTGGGCGAACCGCGCCGTTTCGCTGCGGTGGAAGGCGTGTCGGCGCGTGTGCTCGGAGCCTTGCGCGGGCTGGGGCTGGAGCAGGCCATGGGCGCGTTCGCGCCGCCGTCGCCGCGCCGCGCGCAGTGGAACGGCACGCTGTCCGAGGCCAATCAGGAGAGCCTCGTCGATCGCCAGCTTTTCGACCGCGGCGTGCTGGACGACCTCGAGCGCCTGGGCGTGAGGGTGGTGCGCGGCCACGTCGCCGAAGTCGTCTCCGCGCCGGGCCGCCACGAGATCCGGGTCGAGACGGCAGGCGGCATGCGGACCTTGTCGGCGGATTTCATCGTCGAGGCCCGCGGCCGCGCGGCGCCGGGCGGCGGGCTGCCGCGCGTGCGCGGCGCCGAAACGGTGTCGCTGCTGCAGTACTGGCAGGGGCCACCCGGCAGTGCGCACTCGGCGGTGCAGAGCTGCGAGGACGGCTGGGCATGGATGGCGGCGCTGGCCGATGGCCGGCGCTACCTGCAACTGACACTGGACGTGCGCAGTGCCGCGCTGCCGCCGAAAAAGGCGCTGGCTGGCTATTGCGCCGCGCGCCTGCGCGGCATCGATGCCGCCGCGCCTTTCCTGCGGGATGCCGAGCCGGTTGGCGAGCCCCATGCGCGAACCAGTACGCCGGTGCTCAACGAAGTGCTGGCCGGCGACGACTGGATTCGCGTCGGCGATGCGGCGATGGCGGTCGATCCCCTGTCGGGCAACGGCATCTTCCAGGCCTTGTCGTCGGCGCTGCAGGCGCCGGCGGTGGTGGCGACGCTGCGCCACGACCCCGCGCGCGCGGCCCTGGCGCGCCGCTTCCACCAGCAGCGCATCGAGCACCTGTTCTATCGTTTTGCCCGCATCGGGCGTGATTTCTACGCCCAGGAAACGGGCTGGACGCAAGAACCGTTCTGGGCGGCGCGGCGGGACTGGCCCGATCGGGCACCGCTGCACGCCGAGGTCAAGCCCGGTATGGCGGTGGCTGCACGCCGGCCAGTGGTCCGCGATGGCAGGATCGTCGAGGA
This sequence comes from Thauera carbonicopians, assembly GCF_025699485.1. Taxonomy (GTDB): domain Bacteria; phylum Pseudomonadota; class Gammaproteobacteria; order Burkholderiales; family Rhodocyclaceae; genus Thauera. The sequence goes on from NZ_JANUXN010000012.1 coordinate 51,126, forward strand.
GGAGGTGGTCGTCACGCCCGACCAGCCGCTGGGCGTGTGGCATCTGGATGGCGTGCCGCTGGCGCCCTTGCTGAAGGCAGTGCAGGCGGCGCCGGGCAGGCCGGCCGAAGCGGTATTGCAGGCGATGGAGGGCCTGGATGCTGATGTTGCGGTGCGAATCGCCGCCTGGATGCGAGCTCAGGGGTGGATTTGCTGAAGCCCGGATTGCCGATTTGGGCTAATGGGCGAATAAATTATTTGTATTTAGCTGCCGCGGCGCAGGGTTTCCGACGGTAGCTCGCCGAACATGGCCTTGTATTCGGCCGAAAAGTGCGACAGGTGCCAGAATCCCCAGCATGCCGCGATGTCGGCGACGGTGGCGCGTTCGCTGCCGCCGGCCTGCTTCAGGGCGCGGCGCACGGCATTGAGGCGGATCGCGCGCAGGAATTTCACCGGGTTCAGGTCGAGCACGTCCTGGAAGCTGTATTGCAGGGTGCGGCGCGAGACGCCGAGTTCGGTGCATAGGTCGGCGACGCTGATCGGCTCGTCGATGTGCGTTTCCATGTATTCGCGTGCTCGCGCGACGATGAGTTGGCGGGTTCTACAGGATGGCGCCAGGATAGCCGGCGCGGGGGGCAGCGTGCCGAGCAGGGTGGCGAACAGCGCCTGCTCCATCGCCGCGCGCATCTGCGGGTGGCGCAGCAGGTCCGGGGTGGCGCGCAGGCTGGCCATCATGGTCGCCAGCAGGCTGCCGAAAGCTTCCATCTGCTGGGGGCTGGCGGGGATGAGCGTATGCCCGGCAAGCTCTGCTTCGAGGTCGCGGTGCTCCACCTGCAGTGCATAGGTGTTGAGCGCGGCCGCGTCTGCCGTACAGGCGAGGATTTCGAGCCGGCGCGGCGTGCGGAAGTCGAGTTCGTCGCCGTCGCCGAGCGTCAGCATCGAGTGCCGGGAATAGGTCTCGCCGCAAAACCAGCCCGTGCCGTCGATGATCGTCGGCACCGCCACGGTGCGCGAGCCCGGCCAGGCGATGCCGGCCTGGTGCACGGACTGGTTGAGCGTTTCCCGGAACAGCTGCACCTTGCCGAAGCAGAACTCCTCGAATTCCCCGGCGAAGAGGCCGGCGCTGAGCTGGTCGTACTGCTGCTGCCAGTTGCTCAGGCAGGCGGCATGCTCGTCGGCGTCCAGCGTGTCGCGCAGCGTGTAGGAGAAAGGGGCCGTGGTGCCGGGAGCAGCGGTGCCTGCGATCGGGCCGCCCGCATCCATAGGCTTGGCGACCGCGCTCATTGCCCTCGCCTTTCGGGCGTGTGCAGCGTGGCGAACATGTCTCGTCCTCACTCGATCGATGGGCGATCGTTCTTGTCGTTATGCGCCCCTGGCTGCGGGGCGTAAGGACGGGCGCGATTCATCGCTTGCCCGTCTTTCAGGCCAGCATGGCACGCGGGGGCCGCTTGTGCAAGCCGGTAGCGTGCCGGTGGCTTGCCGTTTTCGGCTAACGCCGATCGCCTTGCATTTGTCCAGCCTCCGCGTGACTCCGGCAGCGACCGGGGCAGGCGGGTGGTAGATGTCGATGTTGCGCAGGCCCTCGCAGAAGGGCTGGAGGCCGGCCCCGTGCCGCGCCCCGGTGGAGAAAGGAGATGCAGGATCGGCTCGCCCGCCGCGAGCCGGCCGGTGTTTGTCCTCGGCCCGCGCAGCGTTGCGGTGTCCTTCGTATGGCGAACGGCCTGGCCGCGCTGCCGGAGGATGCTTCATCCACGGGTACCAAGAGGAGATCCGGTCTTGAAGATCAAAAAAATTGCCGCCGCGATGAGCGGCGTGGTTGCAGTCGGCCTTGCGCTGGCATCCTCGCCGGCAGTGGCCGCCGCTTCAGCCGAGGCCCTGCTGCGCGCAAAGTGCCTGGCCTGTCACACCGAAACCGATGCGGGCTTCAGCCGCATCGCCGACCAGCGCAAGTCGCCCGAAGGCTGGCTGATGTCGATCGCCCGCATGCAGATCGTGCATGGCCTGAAGATCACCGACGAGGAGCGCCGCGCGGTCGTCAAGCATCTGGCCGATACCCAGGGCTTGGCGCCGTCCGAAACCGAAGGGTCGCGCTATGCGCTCGAACGCCGGCTGAACACCATGGAGGCCTTCGAATCCGAGCAGTTCACGCAGATGTGCGCGCGCTGCCACTCGGGTGCACGGGTGCTGCTGCAGCGCCGCCCGGCGTCGGAATGGGAGCACCTGGTGCATTTCCACCTCGGCCAGTACCCCACCGCCGAGTTCCAGGCCTTCGGCCGCGACCGCGACTGGCTGGGGATTGCGCTCAAGGAAGTGGTGCCCGATCTGGCCGGCAAGCTGCCGCTGGAGTCGGAAGCCTGGAAAGCCTGGCAGGCGCGCGCGCCGCAGGCGGTCGATGGCGAATGGAGCCTGAGCGGCCACATGACCGGCCGCGGCGGCTTCTCCGGCGTCATGAAGGTATCGGCCGGCAAGGCCCAGGATCTCCATGCGCTGAGCTTCGAGGGCCGCTGGGACGACGGCAAGCCGATGGCGGGCAAGGGCCAGGCGCTGATCTACACCGGCTACGAATGGCGTGCCGACCTCGTCGTCGATGGCACGCCGATGCGCCAGGTGTTCGCGCTGGAGGACGGCGTGCTGCGCGGGCGGATGTTCCTGCGCGACCACGACGAAGTCGGTGCCGACGTCGTCGCCAGCCTGCAGCGCGACGGCAACGCGCGCGTGCTGGCCGTGCATCCCGCCTACCTGAAGGCGGGCGACGAAGGCGAACTGCGTATCGTCGGCTCGAAGCTCGAAGGAGAAGTCGGCCTGCCGCAAGGCGTGAGTCTGCTGGAAACCGTCCGCCGCTCGGCCAGCGAAGTGGTGCTGCGCGTGCGTGCGGAGGCGGCGGCGCGCGGCGTGCATCCGGTGACGGTGGGTGCGGCCAGCGGCGGCAGCCTGGCGGTGTACGAGCGCATCGGCGAGCTCAAGGTACTGCCCGCCTATGCCGTCGCCCGCATCGGCGGCAACGGCACGCCGACCGCCAAGGTCGAGGCCCGCTTCGACGCCGAGGCCTGGGATGCGGGGCCGGACGGTCAACCCGGTACCAGCGACGACTTCCGCATCGGCGTGGTGCCGGCCAGGTGGTCGGTGGAGCCGTTCGACGAGGTTGCGGTGCGCGACGAGGACGTGAAGTTCGCCGGCCTGATGGACGAGGCTTCGGGCGTCTTCGTGCCCGGTGGTGCAGGCCCCAATCCCTTGAGGCGGATGTCTGCGAACAACGTCGGCAACCTGAAGGTGGTGGCCGAAGTGCAGCAGGGCGGCACGCCGGTGCGCGGCGAAGGGCAGTTGATCGTGGCGCCGCAGCGCTGGAACAACCCGCCGATTCCGTGAGCGGCCGCGTGCCGTGTTCCGCGTCCCGGCGGGCGATGTCCCGCCGCCCACGATCCCGATGATTGAGGAGGCTCCGATGGGTGCCGTCTTGAACCTGGTGCAGCACAACCTGCACGAGCTGCGCGTCGACGACACGCGCATGCTGTTCCACATTCCGAGCAGTTCGCTGTTCGCGCTCGATCCGCTGACCGAAGCCTTGATCGACCGTATCCGCCGCCAGAGCCTGACCGCCGAGGCGCTGATCGATGGCCTGCGCACCGAGTTCGACGCCGACGACGTCGCCGGCGCGATCCGCGACCTGGTTGCGCTCGAGCTGGTCGACGACGGCCACCCGGCCGGCAGCGCGGCGGCCGCGCACGTGTTCGAGCGCTTTCCGCTGACGACGGTAGTGCTCAACGTCAATACCGGCTGCAACCTGAGCTGCACCTATTGCTACAAGGAGGATCTCGACAAGCCCTCGGCCGGCCGCAAGATGGCTTTCGACACCGCGCGCGATTCGATCGAGATGCTGCTGCGCGAATCGCCCGACGAGCCGCGCTACAACGTGGTCTTCTTCGGTGGCGAGCCGCTCAGCAACCTGCCGCTGATCAAGGAGGTGGTGGCCTACTGCGAGGAACGCTTCGCCGGCCTGGGCAAGCAGGTCGATTTCGTCATGACGACGAACGCCACGCTGCTCTCCAACGACACCATCGACTGGCTCAACGCCCACCGCTTCGGCCTGTCGATCAGCATCGACGGCCCAAAGGCGATCCACGACCGCAACCGGCTCACGGTCGGCGGCCAGGGCACCTACGAAACCGTGCGGCGCAAGGCCGAGCGGCTGCTGTCGCGCTATACCGCGCGGCCGGTCGGCGCACGGGTGACGTTGACCCACGGCACGACCGAGGTCGAGCGCATCTGGGACCACCTGTTCAACGAGCTGGGCTTCGCCGAAGTCGGCTTCGCGCCGGTGACCTCGGGCGACATCAGCACCTTCAACCTGAGCAACGAGGAAGTGGCCGAGGTCTTCGCCGGCATGAAGCAGCTCGGCCGGCGCTACCTGGAGGCGGCGCTGGAGGGGCGCAACATCGGCTTCTCGAACATGCACCAGTTGATCACCGACATGCACGAAGGGCACAAGAAGCTGCTGCCCTGCGGCGCCGGGCTGAAGATGCTGGCGGTCGACTACAAGGGCGAGCTGAACCTGTGCCACCGCTTCACCGGCTCCGAGCTGCCGACCTTCGGCAACGTCAAGGACGGCATCGAGCGCGAGCAGCTGGGCGATTTCCTGTCGCAGCGCCTGGACCGCAGCGACACCGGCTGCGCGAGCTGCCGCATCCGCAACCTGTGCTCGGGCGGCTGCTACCACGAGAGCTATGCGCGCTACGGCGACGCCACGCACCCCACCTACCACTACTGCGATCTGATGCGCGACTGGGTGGATTTCGGCATCGAAGTCTACAGCCGCATCATGGCCGGCAACCCGGCCTTCATCGAACAGCACATTTCCCCGAGGAGGGCGTCATGAAACATCTGAAGGCAATCAACAACAAGGCGAAGCTGCTGGAGCAGGCCGTCGGCGAGGACCGCGTCGAGGAAGTGGTGGCGATGAGTGCGATCGCCGGCTGCACGGCGACGGTGGACCCCGGCTGGGAAGTCGACGCCTTCGGCGGCGTGGCCTCGCTGTGCCAGCCGATGGAGTCCGACCTCTACGGCTGCGCCGACCCCTGCTGGTGGCCCGCCCAGGTGCCGGACACGATGATCACCTATCCGGACTGGAACAAGGATGCGGCCAACACCCGCGAAGACTGGCGCAACCTCGGCTCGGTGTTCCCGGGCGACAAGCTGTAAGGGGGCAGACATGAAGAACACGATGATCGGCGGCGCGCTGCGCCGCAGTGCACGCGCCGCCGCCGTGGCGGCCTGTGTCGCCGGCAGCGCGATGCCGGCCGCCGCGGCCAACGAGTCGCTGGCGCTGCAGCCGGGCAGCGAGTACCTGATGGTGGCGAACTACCCGAACAACCTGAACGTGGTCGATGTGGCGACCGCCAGCGTCTACAAGACCTGCACGCTGCCGGATGCCTTCGGTCCGGGCCTGACGCAGATCTCGCCCGACCGGCGCACCGCATACATCCTGAACAACCGCTTCGGCACCATCTACGGGATTGAACTGGACTCCTGCAAGGTGACGTTCCGCGCCGAGATGTCGCTGGCCGACAACGAACGGGCGAAGTCCATCGCGTCCTTCACGATCAGCGCCGACGGCAAGGAGCTGTACGCGGTGCAGAACCCGACGACGATCAACCGCGACCATTACCGCGTCGGCGAACCGCGCTTCGTGGTCTATGACAGCAGTGCCGGGCTCGATGCCCGCCCGGTGCGCACGTTCCCGGCGCCGCGCCAGTCCACCATCATGCAGGCGGCGCCCGACGGCACCCTCTACCTTGCCGGCCAGAACCTGTACGAGGTCGATGTGAAGACCGGCGAGATGAAGGTGAAGCTGCCGATCCGCGACTGGAACCGCAGCACCCACGCGCCGCTGGACGTGCTGTACATCTGGCCGGTGCAGACGCCGCAGCGGGACTTCACGATCCTCTACACCACGGCCGAATATCAGGACGACAAGCAGGACATGGAGACGGCCGAGTTCCAGTACGGCTATCTCAACGTCAACCTGCTGACGGGCGAGGCCGAGGCGCGCGAGTTCGGGCCGCTGACCGAGATCTACTTCACCGGACTGCGTTCGCCGAAGGACCGCAACATCATCTACGGCCTGCTGCATCGGCTGACCAAGTACGACATCGCCGAAGGCAAGCTGCTGCAGGCGGTGGAACTGGAGCATACCTACTACACCTTGCTGACCAACCATGACGGCAGCCGGCTCTATCTCACCGGTACCTTCAACGACATCGCCATCTACGACGCCGATTCGCTGACCAAGCTGGGCAACGTGCAACTGCCGGGCGGCGACATGTCCCTCGGCACCGGACAGGTCTTCGTGCGCTGAGGTCGAAACCCTGTCCCGTCGACGGGACAGGGCCCGTGCGGCCTGAGCTGCCGCGCGGATGCAGCACCAGAAAAACATCATCGAGGAGACGACGGAATGCGCATTCGAACGAAGGTGGTGGCCGCACTGGCCGCCGGACTGACGGGCCTGGGGCCGGCACAGGCGCTGGACCTCTATCAGGGCGAGCGGGGCTCGCTGGGCCTGAGCGTGGACGGCATGGCGGGCGCCTTTTCCACCCGCGAAGACTATCTGGGCGAAGGTGGCAAGAAGTGGCGCGAGGCCTTCATCCACGGTGTGCTGACCGGCAGCACGCGTGCCGGCGAAGGCGAACTGTACGGCGGCCTGGGCGCCATCGCGCAGGGTACCTGGGGCGACGGCGATGCCGGCGGCTACACCACCGGGCGCGAGCGCGACGTCGATCTCGAGGATGCCTACCTCGGCTGGCGCAGCGCGGGCGGGGTGTTCGACTTCTCCTTCGGCCGCCAGCAGTTCCAGCTCGGCGACGGCTTCCTGATCGCCGCCGACCGCGTCAACCTCGGCAAGGGGCTCGACGTGCTCGGCGTCGATGTGGACCGTGGCGGCGCCTACTATCTCGCGGCGAAGAAGAGCTTCGGCAACACCGCGATCCTGCGCATCGACCCCGCGGGACCGTGGCGCGGCGACGTGTTCTGGCTCAAGTCGAACAACCCCTACCAGCAGGACACCGAGCTGGGCGGGCTGAACCTGGAGTACGTGTCCGAAACCTACGGCACGCTCGGCCTGAGCTGGATGAAGGTGCTCGGCGTCGACAAGGGCGCCGGGCTGGGTATCTTCGACCATCGCGACGGCATGCGCATCGCCAACCTGCGCGGCCAGGGCAGCCTGGGCGTCGACAACCTGTTCGTGGCCTTCGAGTACGTCGACCAGCGCGGCGGCGACACCGCGGTGAAGAACGACGCCGACGCCTGGTTCGTCGAAGGCGGCTGGACCTTCGCCGACGTCGCCTGGAGCCCGACGCTGAACTACCGCCATGCGCGCTTCTCGGCCGACAAGGCCTCGACCACCCGCAACGAGGCCTTCGATCCGCTGTTCTTCGGCCTCAGCCGCGGCCTGGGCACCTGGTTCCAGGGCGAAGTCGCCGCCAACTACGCCGGGCCGGCCAACAGCGGCAACAAGGTCGACCGGCTGGAGCTGACGCTGACGCCGCGCGAGGATCTGGCGGTCACGCTGCAGTACTGGGACATCCGCTCGATCGGCGATGCGGCCGATCTGGACGGACGCGAGATCGACCTGTTCGCCTTCTGGCAGATCAACGACAAGTTCACCTTCGTACCGCTGATCGGCATCTACGAGCCGCGCGGCAAGGACGTGAAGAGCCTGCAGGGCAACGACAGGCGCAACGTCTATCTGCAGGCGGTGCTGCTGTTCAATTTCTGACGCTACTGTTTCGGCTGGATTTCACCGATACCCAATGCACATATACGGAGACAGGACATGGATGCACATACGAGTGCGCTGCTGAATGAGAACACACGCCGCTTCGTGGCGAAGCCCAAGCGCCTGCTGATCGGCGGCGCTTGGGTGGAGGCGAGCGAGGGCGGCACGCTGGACGTGTTCGACCCGGCCACCGGCCAGGCCTTCGCCAAGGTGCCGGCCGGCGGCAAGGCCGACATCGACCGTGCGGTGGCCGCCGCGCGCCAGGCCTTCGACGGCGGCGACTGGGCGGTCATGCGCCCGGTCGACCGCGAGCGCCTGCTGATGAAGCTGGCCGACCTGGTCGAAGCCAACGCCCAGGAACTGGCCGAGCTCGAAGCGCTGGACAACGGCAAGCCGGTGACGGTGGCGCGCTTCGCCGACGTCGCGCTGGTGGTCGACTCGCTGCGCTACATGGCCGGCTGGGCGACCAAGCTCGGCGGCGAGACCATGCAGCCCTCGGTGCCGATCATCCGCGAGCGCGAGTTCTGGGGCTTCACCCGGCGCGAACCGGTCGGCGTGGTCGGCGCCATCATCCCGTGGAACTTCCCGCTGCTGATGGCGGCGTGGAAGATGGGGCCGGCGCTGGCCAGCGGCTGCACGATGGTGCTGAAGCCGGCCGAGGAAACCCCGCTGAGCGCGCTGCGCCTGGCCGAACTGGTGCAGGAAGCGGGCTACCCGGCCGGGGTGTTCAACGTCGTCACCGGCCTGGGCCATGTCGCCGGTGCGGCGCTGTCCTCGCACCCGCACATCGACAAGCTCGCCTTCACCGGCTCGACCGAGATCGGCAAGCTGGTGGGCAAGGCCGCGCTCGACAACATGACGCGCATCTCGCTCGAGCTCGGCGGCAAGAGCCCGATGATCGTGCTCGACGACGCCGACGTCGACGCGGTGGCGGCCGGCGCGGCGCACGGCATCTTCTTCAACTCCGGCCAGGTCTGCACCGCCGGCTCGCGCCTGTTCGTGCACAAGAAGAAGTTCGACCAGGTGGTCGAAGGGCTGTCGAACATCGCCGCCGGCATGAAGGTCGGCGCCGGGCTCGATCCCGACACCCAGCTCGGCCCGCTGGTCTCGGCGGTGCAGCAGGAACGGGTGATGGGCTACATCCGCAGCGGCTTCGATGAAGGGGCGCGTGCCGCGGTCGGCGGCGAGGCGGGTGCGGGCGGCGGCTACTTCGTCAAGCCGACGGTGCTGGTCGATGCGCGCGACGACATGCGGGTGGTGCGCGAGGAGATCTTCGGCCCGGTGGTGGTGGCGATGCCGTACGACGACCTGGACGAAGTCGCCCGCCGCGCCAACGACACGCCCTACGGGCTGGCGGCGAGCATCTGGTCGAACGACCTGACGCGGGTGCATCGGCTGATTCCGCGGATCAAGGCCGGCACGGTGTGGGTGAACTGCCATACGGTGCTGGACAACTCGATGCCGTTCGGCGGCTTCAAGCAGTCGGGCATCGGCCGCGAGATGGGACGCGCGGTGTTCGACCAATACACCGAACTCAAGTCGGTGCTGATGGCCTTGTGAGTGCCGTGCGCGCTGCTGCAGGCCGGCAGCGCGCCGGTTCTTCCGATGCGGTCTGTGCGCGGCCCGGGGCCGCAAGGACGAAACGGAATGGATACCCCCGAGCTGGCGGTGACGGCAACCCGTCCCATCGCCCTCGACTGGACTGCAGCAGTGCCCGCCGTGCGCGAACAGCACTGGCGGCGCGTCCATGGCGATGCGTCGCTGGCCGCCTGGCTCGCCCCGCTGGCGCCGACGCATCTGCACTTCGGTAGCGAGTTCTGCGAGCATCTGCTGCCGTCGCCGCGTGTCTTGCGCGAAGCCGTGCGCCAGGCCAGCGAGCGCGGCCTGCGTTTCGCCCTGCTCACGCCGGTCGCTTCGCCCGGCGTGATCGAGCGGCTCGATGCCTTGTTGCCGCTGCTGCCGGACGGCATGGAGGTGGTGGCCAACGACTGGGGCGTGGCCCACTTGGTGGCGACGCGCTTTCCGTCCCTCGGGCTGGTGGCGGGCCGGGTGCTGTGCCGCATGACCAAGGACCCGCGCCTCGATGCGGGCTGGGCCGGTCGCTGCGGTCATGCGCTGGCGGCGCCGGCGATGCGTGCGCTGTTCGAGCGCCTCGGCATCCGCCGGCTGGAACTCGACATGCCGGTCTTTCCCGGCGAGGAAGCGCTCGACGGCCTGCCGCTGCCGGCGGGCGTGCATCTGCCCTTCGTGTATGTGGCCAAGGGGAGGATGTGCCGCGTGGGAAGCCTGTCGATGACGGGACCGGAGCGCTTCGCCGTCGGCCGCCGCTGCAAGAAGGAGTGCCTGCGCATGTCGGCGGCGGCCTCGCGGCCGGGGCGGGAGGATGCCTGCAGCGCGGTGCAGCTCGGCAACACCTTGTTCAGCCGCCATTCCGATGCGATGGCGCATTCCCTGAGGCATGCGGTCGGCATGGGCCGGGTCGCGCGCCTGGTCGTTGCGGGAGAGTCCTTGTGAGAATCGTCGCCCCGGTGTCCCGCTTGTCCGAGATCGGCCTGCTGGCGCAGGCCGGCGCCAGCGAATTCTATTGCGGCCTGGTGCCGCCGGAATGGCTCGGCCGCTTCCATGCCCTGAGCGCCAACCGGCGGCCGTCCGGCAACCTGAAGAGCTACGAGGATCTGGCCGCTGCCGTCGAGCTGGCCCACGCCCACGGCGCCATGCTGTCGCTGGTGCTGAATGCACAGAACTACCCGGCCGCACAGGCCGAGGCGGCGGTGGAAATCGCGCAGCGCTTTGCCGGCATCGGCGGCGATGCGCTGATCGTCAGCGATCTCGGCCTGGTCCATGTGCTTGCGGCGCGCTTTCCCGCCCTGCGCGTGCATGTCAGCTCGGTGGCGACCTGCCGCAACGCGGCAGCGGCGCGCTTGTGCCTCGAGCTGGGTGCGCGCCGGCTGATCCTGCCGCGCGACGTGACCATCGACGAAGCCGCCGGCATCGCCGCCGAAGTGCCGGACATCGAGATCGAGGCTTTCGTCCTCAACGACGGCTGCGTCTTCGAGGAGGGCGCCTGCCATACGATCCATCTGCCGGGGCAGATGGGCGGGCCGATCTGCCTCGACCGCTACCGGTACAGCTACCGCCGCCGGGATGGCGGCGAACTGCCGCCGCATCTGGCGGCGCGCCTGCGGGAGAACGACGAGGCCTACGAGCGCTGGCTCTGGTACCGCTTCTCCTGCGGTTTCAGCACCACGCCGGAAGGCCTGCCTTACGGGCCTTGCGGCCTGTGTGCCATTCCCGCGCTGCGGCGCGGCAAAGTGGCGGCGATCAAGATCGCCGGGCGCGAGGCGCCGACGGCACGCAAGCTGGCGAGCGTGCGCATGGTGAAGTCGGTCGTCGACCGCGTGGGCGGCGGCGCGGACGATGCGGCGGTGCGGGATTTCGCCATGGCCTTGAGACCCTCCGAAGCGCACTGCGCCACCGGCTTCATGTGCTACTACCCGGAAGTGCTGCGGGTGGAGGCGAACTGAAATGGGCGCGTCGTTTCGTGCCGTGCCGGCCTGGGCGATTGCCGTGGCTGCCGCGGCGCTGGCGGCCGGCTGGGCAGCGGCGGGGCAGGCCATGCTCGTGGTCGCGGCCGTGCTGGCGCTGCATGCGGCGTTCAGGCCGGCCGGGCGTCCGCGCGTGCTGTCGCTGGCCGCGGCGCTGGCCTGGGGATGCGTGCTGGCGCTGGGCTGGCATTTCGCCGCGGACGGCTTCGCGCTGCGCTACGTCTGGCTGTACAGCAGCGCCGAGCTGCCGCTGCATCTGAAGCTGGCCAATGTGTGGGGGGGCGATGAAGGCACGACGCTGCTGCTGGCGGCCTGCTGCCTGAGCCTGGCCGCGAGCGGCGTGCGCGCCGGGGCGGATGCGGGCCGCTGGTCCGTCGCCGCGGCGATCGCCGCCTGGTATGCGCTGACCGCGGTCTGGCTGGCGCCGTTCGCGGCGACGCCGGCCAAATGGCTGGCGCAAGCGCCGTCGCAGGGCATGAACGCCCATCTGATGAAGATCTGGATGCTGTTCCATGCGCCGCTGGTGGTGCTGGCCTATGCCTGGACGCTGTCGCTGGCGGCGCCCGCGCTGGCCGCCCTGCGCGGTGCACAGCCGGCCTGGCCCGGCCTCGCCCGCGCACGGGCGCGGCGGGCCTGGGCGGTACTGACCGCCGGCATCGGCTTCGGCATGGTGTGGGCTTTCGAGGATGCGATGTACGGCCAGGTGTGGCACTGGGACCCGGTGCAGACCGCGGCCTTCTGCCTGTGGTGCTTTCTCAGCGCCCATCTGCATGGTGTCGCCGGCTGGGCGCCCGGGCGCAAGCGCGGCTGGGCCGTGCCCTGGGCGGCCTTGCTTGCCGCGCTGATGGCGCCGCTGGCGATGGCGGTGACGCGCAATCCGATGCTCGCCAGCTCGCACCGCTACGTGGGGGCGGATTCGTGGATCGTCCATCTCGCGCTCGCCATCGTGCTGCTGCTGGCCGGGCTGGGGTGTGCGCTGGCCCGGCGCGATCGCAGAAGCGTGCCGGGGCGGCCGGCGTCGGGCATCGGGCTGTGGCTGGCGCAGCTCGGCTTCCTGGCGGCCGGCGTCGCGGCGCTGGCGCAGTTGGCTTTCGCTTTCGGTGCGGAAGCCAGGGGGATGCCGCGCCCGGACGAGTACAAGCCCTTTCTCGCCATGCTGGTCAACCTGATGCCCGGCGGCAGCGAACTGGACGCCTTGCGCCGGGCCTTCGATCAATGGGACGTGGATGGCTACGTGCTGGCCCGTCTGCTGCTGGCACCGCTGGTGGTGCTCGGCGGCGTCGGCGGCTGGTATTTTTTCCGCCGGCTGTCGAAGCGCACGAGCTGGGTGACGCTGGTGCTGGCGGCAGCGCTCGCGATGCTGGGGGCCGAGTCCGGCGGCCTGTTGACGCGTGGTTATGCAGGCATGGGCATCCTGTCGCAGAACATCGTTGCGCTGCTGCCGCTGCTCGACGCCAGCCTGGTCGCAGGGGCCTATCTGGCGGCGGGCTGCCTGGTCTGGGCCGGCGTGACGGCATGGCGCCTGGGCTGGAAAGGCGTGTCGGTGTCGGTGCCGCTGGCGGCGATCCATGCCGGCGTGGTGCTGATGCTGTGGGGCGGCATGATGGCGATCGCGCTCAACAGCTATTCGCAGCACGAGCTGGTGCCGGAGGGCGGGCTGGAAGAGGCGACCAGCGGCTGGGTGAAGGACAGGCATGGCTATACCTTCCGCCTGGCCGGAATCCGCTTCGGCGATGCCGACGACGGCGCCCGGCGTGGCGAGAACGGCATCCGCGCAGTGACGACGGTGGAAGTGCGCGGCGCGCGCGGCGAAATCATGGACGGACAGACGCTCTATCGCGACAGCCGCAGCCTGCCCGAGCGTTACGACGGCCCGATGCGGCAGGTCTGTGAGCTGCTGGACTACCGCTATGCCCGCCACGTCACGACGCCGGGCTACCTGCTCGACCCCCTGATCGACCACGGCTGGGGCCGCAGCGTGCAGTTCTGGATCTCGCCCGCGGCGCTGCTGGAAGCGGCTGCTGCAAATGGCGAGCCGCCGGTCGTGGTCGCCGTGGTGAAGGTCTTCCCGTTCGTGTCGCTGCTGTGGACGGGCCTGGTGCTGGCGGCGCTGGGCGGTGCCTGGCTGGCCCTGCTGCCGCAGCGTGAGGCGAGGGCGGCACGGGCTGGCTGACCCGGATCCCCGACCCGGATCCTTTTCCGCACCGTGCCCAGGTGCGCTCTGCAGTGGGAGCAAATCCCGGCGCAGGGCCGCGCCCGGGCATTTTTTACTTCGCCGTCGGCATGGCGAATTCAGCGCCCTTGCCGATGCTCTCCGGCCAGCGCTGCATGATGGACTTCTGCTTGGTGTAGAAGCGCACGCCTTCTTCCCCATAGGCATGCATGTCGCCGAACAGGCTCTTCTTCCAGCCGCCGAAACCGTGCCAGGCCATCGGCACCGGAATCGGCACGTTGATGCCCACCATGCCGACCTCGATGCGCCGCGCGAACTCGCGCGCCACATGGCCGTCGCGGGTGAAGCAGGCGACACCGTTGCCGAACTCGTGCTCATTGATCAGATTCACCGCCGCGGCGAAATCGGGCACCCGCACGCACGACAGCACCGGGCCGAAGATTTCTTCCCGATAGATGCTCATGTCGGTGCCGACGTGATCGAACAGCGTGCCGCCGAGCCAGAATCCCTGTTCGCAGCCTTCGCCGGCAGCCGAGCCGTGGAAGCCGCGGCCATCGACGAGCAACCGGGCGCCGGCAGCGACGCCCTGCTCGATGTAGCCGGTGATGCGCGCGTGCGCGGCAGGCGTCACGATGGGGCCCATCTCGGCCGCCGGATTGCTGCCGTCGAGCACTTTCAAGGCCTTCGTGCGCTCCACCAGCTTCGGCACGATCCTGTCCGCCACGTCGCCCACCAGCACCGCCACCGAAATCGCCATGCAGCGCTCGCCGGCCGAACCGTAGCCTGCGCCGATCAGGGCATCGACGGCCTGGTCGATGTCGGCATCCGGCATCACCACCATGTGGTTCTTGGCGCCGCCGAGCGCCTGCACGCGCTTGCCGTGCCGTGCGCCGGTCTCGTAGATGTAGTTGGCGATGGGCGTGGAGCCGACGAAGGAGAGGGCCTTCACGTCCGGATGCTCCAGCAGCGCATCGACGGCTTCCTTGTCGCCCTGCACCACGTTGAACACGCCGTCGGGCAGGCCGGCCTCCTTCAGCAGATCGGCGATGAACAGGCTGGGGCTGGGGTCGATGGGGCTGGGCTTGAGCACGAAGCAGTTGCCGGCCGCGAGAGCCACCGGGAACATCCACATCGGCACCATCACCGGGAAGTTGAACGGCGTGACGCCGGCGACCACACCCAGCGGCTGGCGCATCGTCCAGTTGTCCATGCCGGTGCTGACCTGGTCGGTGAAATCGCCCTTCAGCAACTGCGGAATGCCGCAGGCGAACTCGACGATGTCGATGCCGCGGGCGACTTCCCCCTGGGCGTCGGTGAAGACCTTGCCATGCTCGGCGGTGATGAGCGCGGCCAGTTCGTCCTTGTGCCGGTTCAGCAACTCGAGGAAGCGGAACATCACGCGCGCGCGCCGGATCGGCGGCGTGTCCGCCCAGGCGGGAAAGGCCGCACGGGCAGCGGCCACCGCGGCCGCCACGTCCTCCCGGCTGCCGAGCCGTACCTGGCGGCTGACCGCGCCGGTGGCGGGGTTGTAGACGGGCTGCGTGCGGGTGCCGCTGCCGGCCGTGCGGGTGCCGCCGATGTACTGGGCGATCTCGGTATTGCTGCTGCTCTGCGTCATGGTGGAACTCCTTGTGGGTCGCGAATGGGTTTTCCGGGTTGACATGCCCGCAACGGGGGCTGAATGCCGTTCAGTAGTGCTCGGGTGCCAGGGCCATCGTGCTGTTCCCCCCGTCGATGGCGGCATCGCGGAGCGAAGGCACTCGGGTGAGCACGTGATCGGCGTAAAAATGTGCCGTGACGGTCTTTGCATGCAGGAACACCGGATCGCCCTGGCAGCGCCTCAGCATTTCCTCCGCGCGCAGCAGCGCACGGGCCATCTGCCAGCCGGCAACCGTGATGCCGGCCAGCATCAGGTATGGCACCGAGCCGGCATGGACTTCGTTCGGCCGTTGCCCGGCGTGCTCGACCACGAAGCCGATCACCTGCTCGAAAGCCTCCCGCGCCACACGCAGGCGCTTGTGCATGGCCCGCGCCGCGGCACTGTCCAGGGCGGCGAGCTCGGCTTCGGTGGCGGCAATCTGCGCGGCGACGGCGCGTGCCGTGCGTCCGCCGTCGCGCACCGTCTTGCGCCCCACCAGGTCGTTGGCCTGGATCGCGGTCGTGCCTTCGTAGATGGGCAGGATCCTGGCGTCGCGGTAATGCTGTGCTGCGCCGGTCTCCTCGATGAAGCCCATGCCGCCATGCACCTGCACGCCGAGCGAGGCGACTTCGAGGCTCATTTCGGTGCTGTAGCCCTTGACCAGCGGCACCAGGAATTCGTGGAAGGTGGCATTTTCCCTGCGCGTGGCGGCATCGGGATGGTGGTGTGCCGCGTCGTATGCGGCGGCCGCCACGGTAGCCATGGCCCGGCAGGCCTGCGTGTTGGCACGCATGGTCATGAGCATGCGGCGCACGTCGGGATGCTGGATGATCGATGCGCTGCCCGGCGTGGAGCCGTCCACGGGACGGCTTTGCACCCGTTCCTTCGCGTAGGCCGCGGCCTGCTGATAGGCTCGTTCGGCAATGGCGATGCCTTGCACGCCGACCGCGTATCTCGCCGCGTTCATCATGATGAACATGTATTCGAGGCCGCGATTCTCCTTGCCCACCAGATGGCCCACCGCGCCCCCCTCGTCGCCGAACTGCAGCACGGCCGTCGGCGACGCCTTGATGCCGAGCTTGTGCTCGATGGAAACGCAATGCACGTCGTTGCGTGCTCCTGGCTTGCCGGCCTGATCGACCAGGAACTTGGGCACCACGAACAGGCTGATGCCCTTGATGCCTGCAGGCGCGCCGGGCACGCGGGCCAGTACCAGGTGGACGATGTTGTCCGCCATGTCGTGCTCGCCGTAGGTGATGAAGATCTTGGTGCCGAAGAGCCTGTAGCTGCCATCGGCCTGCGGCTCGGCCCGCGTGCGCACGAGCGAAAGGTCCGAGCCGGCCTGAGGCTCGGTGAGATTCATCGTCCCGGTCCATTCGCCCGTCACCAGCTTGTCGAGATAGGTTGCCTTGAGCCCGTCGCTGCCTGCCGTCAGCAGCGCTTCGATCGCGCCATCGGTCAGCAGCGGGCAGAGCGCGAAGCTCAGGTTGGCGCTGTTGAACATTTCGGCGCAGGCCGCGCCGATGATCTTGGGCAGGCCTTGCCCGCCGAACTCCGATGGGTGCTGCAGGCCCTGCCAGCCACCTTCGACGAACTGGCGGTAGGCGCTCCTGAAACCGGGCGCCGTCCTTACCTGTCCGGATTCCCAGGTCGAGGGCTCCCTGTCGCCCATGACGTTGAGCGGAGCCACCACTCCCTGGCTGAACCTGGCGCACTCTTCCAGCACGGTCGCCGCGGTGTCCGGCCCCGCTTCCTCGAAGCCCGGCCACTGCGCGGTCTGCGCCAGCCCGGCAAGCTCCTGCATGCAGAACAGCATGTCGTCGATCGGCGCTTGGTAGCTCATGTTTTTCTCTCCTGTATATGCATCTACAGCCACACGCCGGCGGCGGTCAGCTGTTCGGCTGGACCTTGTAGGCTTTCTTGTTCACGAATTCGCCCAGGCGCGACTGGACGTCGCGCCCGGTCTGCACCACTGCGGCCATCAGGCCCTCGGCGAACAGACCTTCGGTCGCGGCCATGTCGGAGATGCGGTCGATGGAGGTGACGATGGCGTAGTTCGAGAGCACGGCGTTGCCCGCGATCCTGCGTGCCAGTTCCAGGCCGAGGTCGTAGGCCGACCGGGGATTGGCTTCGGTGTTGCAGACGTAGTGGGCGAGGCCCAGGCGTTCGCCTTCCACGGCATCGAGCACTCGTCCGGTCAGCATCAGCTCCACCATCCGGCTGGGCGAGATGATCTTCGCCGTGCGGACCGTCGCGCCGCCGCCGGTGAAGATGCCGCGCGTGCCTTCGGGCAGGGCGAAGAAGGTGCTCTTGTCGGCGACGCGCACATGGGCCGCGCTGGCAAGCTCCAGACCGCCGCCGACCACTGCGCCCTGCAGGCAGGCGATGACCGGAATGCCGCCGTGCTGGATCTTGTCGAAAGCACGGTGCCAGCCCTGGCACACACGCAGGAAATCGACTGCGGTGCGCTCCTTGTCGTGGTGTTCCCTGAGATCCAGGCCGGCGCAGAAGTGATCCCCCTCAGCCGTCATCAGGATGGCGCGGATGTGGCGGGGCACGTTGGAAAAGTAGGCATCGATCTCGGCGATCGCACATTCGTCCAGCGCATTGCGTTTATGCGCCTTGTTCAGGGTGACGATGCCGATGTTGTCCAGCTCGGAAATCTTCAGGAAGGTTTCGGACATGAATGTTCTCCTCTCTAGGGGTTGCGGCGTGGGTGCTTGAACTATTGATCCCGGGTAGCGCGCATGACGAGCGCGCGAAGCGCGGCTTTCTGGATCTTTCCCGTCGCGGTCATCGGCATGTGCTCGATGAACACGACCTTGTCGGGAATCGACCACTTCGCCATGCGCCCCTGGTAACGGGCGAGAATCCGCTCGGCGGATGGGCGGGTATCGGGCTTGGGGACGATGAAGAGCACCGGACGCTCGCCCCATTGCTCGTTCGCTTCGGCGACGCACGCGGCCAGTTCGACGCCGGGCTCTTCCATGGCGATGTTTTCGATCTCGATCGACGAAATCCACTCGCCGCCGGATTTGATGACGTCCTTGCTGCGATCCGTGATGCGCAGATAGCCCTCCGCGTCGATGCTGCCGACATCGCCGGTGCGGAACCAGCCGTCCTCGGTGGCGGGTTCCGCCTTGCCGTAGTAGCGTGAGACGACCCAGTTGCCCTGCACCATGAGATGCCCCGTGGCCATGCCGTCGTGCGGCAGCCGCCTGCCGTCGTCGTCGATCAGTTTGAAGCGGGCTCCGAACAATGGACGTCCCTGCGATGCCAGCACTTGCAGCACATCATCGGCGGGCATCCCTGCATGCCTGGGCAGCAGTTGGCAGACGGTGCCCAGCGGGGATACTTCCGTCATGCCCCAGGCGTGGCGGACAGTGACATTGCGCGTGCCGAAGGCGGCGATCATGTGCGGCGGGCAGGCGGCACCGCCGATGACGATGCGCTGCAGCGTGCTGAATGCCAGGCCCTGGCTTTCGACGTGATCCAGCACGCCTTTCCATACCGTGGGCACGCCGGCCGACAAGGTCACGCCTGCCTGCTCGCACAAGGCGTAGATCCGCTCGCCCTGCATGTTCGAACCCGGCAGCACGATCCTGGCACCCGACATCAGCGCGGAGTACGGCAGGCCCCAGGCGTTGACGTGGAACATCGGCACCAGCGGCATGACCGCGTCGCTGCCCGCAATCGCCAGCGCGTTCGGATGGCAGGACGCATAGGCATGCAGCAGGGTCGAGCGGTGCGAATACAGCACGCCTTTCGGCGCGCCGGTGGTGCCGGAGGTGTAGCAGAGACCGCAGGCCGTGTTCTCGTCGAAGGCCGGCCAGTCGAAATTCCGGCTGTCAGCGCCCAGCCAGTCGGCGTAGATCGCTCCCTCTGCGTGCCCGCCGGCGCTTTCGTCGAGCAGCACCCAATGCTCCACTGACGGGCACCGTTCCCGCAGGTACTCGATGAGCTCGGCGAAATGCACGTCGTAGAACACCGCCGCGTCCCGAGCATCGTTGATGATGAATTCGATCTGTTCGTGGGTCAGGCGCGGATTGACCGTATGGCAGATGGCGCCGATGCCCGCAGTGGCATAGTAGATTTCCAGATGGCGGTAGGTATTCCATGCCAAAGTCGCCACGCGAGCTCCTGGGGCCACGCCACGGCGTGCCAAACCGACGGCCAGTTCCTTGACCCTGCGAGCGAACTCCCGATAGGAGTAGCGGTGCAGGCTGCCGTCATCGAGGGCGGTCACGATCTGCTGATCTGCGCTCGTTTCAAGGGCATGTTCGAGGATCGAACTGATGAGCAAGGGCATGCACATCATGTTTCCGGGCTGCTCCATTTCGCTGTCTCCTGGTTTTTGTGCGCCCAGAGTAAACAGCCCGAACGGGCATCCCAATTGCCGACGGCGACAATGAATATGCAAAAACTGACAATCGCCTGAATGCCGAAAGCCGCTTCGATACACTGCTCGAAAGGCTGTGACATGGGGTCGTCGGCCCTGGGAAACGAGCATCACGCAGGTCGAATCGGAGCATCAATGCGCAAAGCAGGCGTCAGTGCCATGGACGGTTTGGAAGCTTCTGCCCGAATGGGCAGGATCGGCGCCATCGCCGACACGGCCTCCACCGCAACCGTCTCCTTCCACTTCGTGCAGGACTTGTTGCAGAGCCTTCGTTCGATATGTGCGGAGCCCGTCCTGGACCGTTGCTTGAAGCAGGCCGGCATTGCCAAGGAGTTCATCGAGCACCCTGGTTCCCGCCTGACGCACGATCAACTCGTCCGGCTGTATCAGGAAAGCGCATCGGCCACGGGTGACGAGATGATGGGCTTGTGGAGCCGCCCGATTCGCGCAGGCGCACTGAAGTACATCGTCCGGGCAGTGATGGATGCGTCGACGATCAGTGTCGCACTGCATCGTTTCACGCAGGTCTGGAACCTGCTGCTGGATGACTACCGCCTGCATCTGTCCCAGGCGGACAACGCCATCAGCCTGGCACTGCTGCCCAGATCGCCGAAAGCGGTCGTGAACCGGTTCGGCCATGCGCTGATGCTGAAGCTCACGCATGGCATCGTTTCCTGGCTCGTCGGCCATGAAGTGCCGGTCCAGCGAGTGTCGTTCGTGTTCCCGCGTCCGCTCTTCGCTGCCGATTATCCGATTCTCTTTCCTGCGCCCATCGACTTCGAAGGGCCTTTCTCGCAGATCATCTTCGATGCGGAGCTCGGGAGCATCCGGGCTGAACGCAATGCCAGCGATGTGCGCATGTTCCTGCAGCGTGCCCCTCGCGACTGGATCTTCACTTCGTACCATGAACACACCATGCGGCTGAAGGTGCGCGAATTGCTGTACGCGGACCTCGGGCGGACGCTGGAAGACGTGTCGGGCAAACTCCACATGTCCTCGCGTACCTTGATCCGCAGATTGCAGGACGAGGGACTGTCCTTTCAGGGCATCAAGGACGAGCTGCGCAGGGATCTGGCCATCCTGAACCTCGCTCACCAGGACGTTTCGCTGGCCGAGATATCCTACTCGCTGGGCTTCAGTTCGCCAGCCGTTTTCCATCGCGCTTTTCGGTGCTGGACAGGCATGACGCCAGGCGTCTATCGGGTTGCCCAGCAGAAACTGCGTGGTTCCGATTTGGAGCCTCGGGGATAAAGCGCAACAAGCAGATACAATCGTGGTTCCCGGATCGGCAAGAATGCGCCGGAAATGGATCCGCGCGGAACGAAGTTCGTTCGTGCGCGGCAGGCACCCATTCCGGCTGGCGCCTGCTGCCGGATCGAAACGCCGATCCGCCGGTCGAAGGGCTTGAAGCGCGCCTGTATCTTGCGCGCCGTTTCCAGATCAAGAGGGACCATGCAGATCGTACTCATCAGCGGCTTGTCGGGATCGGGCAAGAGCATTGCACTGAACGTGCTGGAGGATGCCGGCTACTACGTCGTGGATAACCTGCCGGCAGCGCTGCTGCCGCAACTGGTGACGCACCTGCGTGGCGCAGGCTGGGCGCGGGCGGCGATCGCGGTCGACATGCGCTCGGGCGCGAGCATCGCGGCCTTGCCGAGCCAGGTTGAGCAACTGCGCGATACGGTCTCGGACCTGCGCTTCATCTTCCTCGACGCGCGCGACGAGACGCTGATCGCGCGCTTCTCCGAGACGCGCCGCCGCCACCCGCTGGCGGGCGAGGGCGTCACCGTGGAAGAGGCGATCAAGCGCGAGCGCGATGCGCTGGCGCGCATCGCCGAACTGGCCCATCGCATCGACACCAGCGATCTGCACCCGAACACGCTGCGCGCCTGGGTCAAGGATTTCATCCGGGTCGAGGAAAGCCAGGGGCTGACGCTGATGTTCGAATCCTTCGGCTTCAAGTACGGCATCCCGCTTGATGCCGACCTGGTGTTCGACGTCCGCTGCCTGCCCAACCCGTACTACGATCCGCGCCTGCGGCCGTTGACCGGGTGCGACGAGCCGGTCAAGGAGTTCCTGCGCAAGATCCCCGAAGTCGCCCGCATGAGCGAGGACATCCGTCGCTTCATCGCCAACTGGCTGCCGGCCTACATGCGTGACAATCGCAGCTACCTGACGGTGGCGATCGGTTGCACCGGCGGCCAGCACCGCTCGGTCTATATCGCCGAATGGCTGGCGGACCGCTTCCGCGACCAGCTCAGCGTGATCGTCCGCCACCGCTCCGCGGCGCGGCGGGCGGCGGATCGCGGCGCTGCGGCAGTGCATGCGCCGGCGGCCGAAGAAAAACAGTCGTGAGCTTTCCGTTTGCCGCCTGGCGGGCGCTGCTGCGGCCGGGCGACGTGCTGATCGCGGCCGCCGGCCTGGCTCTCTGCGTCCATGCCGCGGCGCTGCTATGGCAGGGCGGGCGGCCCGAGACTGCGGTCGTGCGCGCCGGCGGCAAGGTCGTGGCCGAGATCGCGCTGTCGGCGCCGCGAATGCTCGATGTGGCAGGGCCGCTCGGCACCACGCGCATCGAGATCCAGCCCGGCCGCGCACGCGTCGCCGCGGACCCCGGCCCGCGGCAGTATTGCGTGCGCCAGGGCTGGCTGACCCAGGCCGGCGCGGTGGCGATCTGCGCACCGAACGAAGTCAGCCTCAGCCTGACCGGCCGTGGGGCCGACTATGACTCACTCAACTATTGAACTCCTTCCTTCGCCGAAGGACCGCCGCATCGCGCGCCATGCGGCGGCAGCGATCGTGCTGACCGTGGCCGAGGCGGCGATCCCGCTGCCGCTGCCGGGCGTCAAGCCCGGGCTGGCGAACATCGTCACGCTGATCGTGCTGGCGCGCTGGGGCTGGCGCGAAGCCGTATGGGTGGCCTTGCTGCGGGTCTTTGCCGGCAGCTTGCTGCTGGGCCAGTTTCTGGCCCCGGGGTTCTTCCTGAGCTTGTCCGGCGCGCTCGCCAGCCTGGTGGTGCTGGGACTGGCGATGCATCTGCCGCGGCGCTGGTTCGGCCCGGTCAGCCACAGCATTCTGGCGGCGTTTGCGCATATCGGTGCGCAACTGGTGGTGGCGCGGCTGTGGCTGGTGCCGCACGACGGGGTGTTCTACCTCGTGCCGGTGTTTGCGCTGGCCGCGGTGGTGTTCGGCCTGGTCAATGGCCTGGTGGCGGCACGCCTGATGGAGGAGCTTGGCGGCGGCGGAGCGTCGGGGGACGGCAAGAGCAAGGAGGCCGTGCGGCCTTCTTGAGTCGGGAGCTGGCGTTCCGGCGGCCAGCACTCCGGCCGCCGGAACGCCAGCTCCCTGGAACGTCCGGGCGCCTGCCTGCGTCCAATCCGCATTGCGAAGTGCCGTGAGCGGTTGGGGCGAAGCATGAAGGGGCGCTGGAGGAAATACCTGTCGGCCTTGCTGGCGGCGATCTGCGGCATTGCCTTCGGCTGGTTTGCCGGCCTCGGTGTGGCGCGCGCCGAGGCCGGCCATGTGACGGCGGGCGCCCCGGCCATCCATGCGGCCGGGGCGCCCGCCGGCGATCACAGCTTGGCCGAGAACCACTCCAGCAGGCGCTTCCAGCCGTCTTGCGCTTCAGTCTGGCGATAGCTCGGCCGATAGTCGGCATGGAAGGCGTGGGGCGCGTCGGGATAGACGATGATCTCGCTCGGCTTGCCGGCCGCATCGATGGCGGCGCGCATGGCTTCGACGTCGTCGAGCGGGATGCCCTGGTCCTGGCCGCCGTAGAGGCCGAGCACTGGCGCGTGGAGCTGCGCGGCGACGTCGATCGGATGCGCAGGTTGATTGTCCGAAGGAGCGCCGTCCAGCCGGCCATACCAGGCGACGCCGGCTTTGAGCTTCGGGTTGTGCGCGGCATACAGCCAGGTGATGCGGCCGCCCCAGCAGAAACCCGTGATCGCCAGCCGCGACGCGTCGCCGCCCTTGCTCGAGGCCCACTCGGCGCAGGCGTCGAGATCGGCCATGACCTGGGCGTCCGGCACCTTGGGCACGATGGACGACAGGATGTCGGCGACGTTTTCGAGCTTGGATGGGTCGCCCTGGCGGAAGAACAGCTCCGGCGCGATGGCCAGGTAGCCTTGCTTGGCCAGGCGGCGGCAGACGTCGCGGATGTGCTCGTGCACGCCGAAGATTTCCTGTACCACCAGCACCACCGGCAGTTTGTCGCTTCCGGCGACACGGGCGAAGTACACCGGCAATTCGCCGTCGGCGGTCTGGACGGTGCTCGTGCCGGCGTCCAGGCCTCGTGCATCGGTGCTGATCACCGTGCTTGCCTGGACCGGGAGCACGGCAAGGGCGAAGCCGGTGGCGGCGATCGTCGTGACGAAGCCGCGGCGGTCCACCCGCGCGGCAGGCAGCAGGCTGTCGAACTCGGTCGTCGAGGTGTCGTGTGCATCCATCTTCATCTCCATCCGTGAGGGTGTGATTCGTGTGCAGCCCTGTGGTGACATCCGCAGCGAGGGTGATGTTCCCATGTCGTTCGATGCAGGTACAGGCTCGCTGCGAGCAGATGCCTGCGTCAACGAAAAAGCCCCTGCCGATCCGGCAGGGGCTTCGAAGGGCTGAATGCTCAGCGGCGGCGGGGCGGCGGGGCCGACGCGGTGCCGGCCGGACGGCCCGGCAAGTGGCGGAAAGTGATGCGGCCCTTGCTCAGGTCGTAGGGCGACATTTCGAGCGAGACGTTGTCGCCGGCGATGATGCGGATGTGGTGCTTGCGCATCTTGCCGCCGGAGTAGGCGATGAGGTTGTGGCCGTTGTCCAGGGTGACGCGGTAGCGTCCATCCGGCAGGACTTCGGTAACGGATCCGTGCATTTCGATGAGTTCTTCCTTGGCCATGTTCGGGCTCCTTGTCATTGTGCCGGAGCGCATGCCTCGGGCGCGCAGCGGCGATTTGCCCACCTCCGCCGGGGAAGGGCATCGGGCCGGGGGCTTGTGCGTGTGGCGCAAGGGGCGGACCGGCCGGGCCTGCGCAAAAGTGACAGGCCGCTTCAAAGCTGGGGCGATTGCACACCCGCATCATTCCGAACGGGTGCGAGCCGTGCGTCGGATGCAAGCCGGCGCGCAGCGTGAGAGCGGTCCGGAACGCTTGTCGGGCGCGAAGACCACATCGGCCTGCGGCACACGGGTGCCGCAGCTTGTGTCTCGGAAAAACCGGGCGAACCCGCCAAAGGGCTCACCGGACGACACGATAGGTCATTGAAGGGGAAGGGCCGCCCCTCGCATGCGCCACGGCGTCATCCAGGCCATGGGCGGGTGAGGCGGTCATCGGCTCGATGTTTCCGCGGCCACGGCAACAGCGGCGCTGTGGGGACGGAAGCGGCTTCGCCAATCTTCAGTGGCGGGCATGATACCTGCCTCTCTGGTGGCCTGTCCAATCGGGGTGTTGTAATCAAGTGCGGCGGGCGGGCGTCCGGTGTGCACCGCCGCCGTCATCGCAATGGAAGCGGCAGTCGCTGCCGTGCCGGGCGGCACGCCTGTCGCCTCGCTCCTTCGGCGTTCTCCCGCTGTCGGCGGTGACGACGACTTCCGGCAGCAGCCATTCCGTTTCGGCGGCCTGCATCACGAGCAGCCCTTCCTGAAAAGCCTCGCTGCGGGGTTGGATAGTGGCCGCAAAACCCAGCGCGTGCACTGCGATGACGCCCGTGGCGACCAGTGCCTTCGTCCATGTCTTCATGTGTCTGCTCCTCGGATCGGGGACCCGCCGTTCGGGCCGTGCTGCCATTTGAACAGGCGGATGTATCCCGGATTTTTCCGGGGCGGACGGATTTGCAGAGGCATGTATCCCGATGCGGGTTGGACAATTCGGGATACATGCCGGGGCTTGGGGGGGCCGGTGCTGCGGGGGGAGGCGAAAAAAACAAAACGCCAATCCTTTGGCAGGATTGGCGTTTCATTTGAATTTGGTAGGCCGTGCAGGATTCGAACCTGCGACCAACGGATTAAAAGTCCGCTGCTCTACCAACTGAGCTAACGACCCAAAAGAGAGGCAGAATTTTAGAAGCTGGGGGCAGCCACGTCAACAACGCACCGCCGTCTCCCGGTCTGGCTCATGCTTCCCGCATCAGCAGCCAGTACTGGATCTTCATCGCGATGGCGCAGCCTGTGATGATGGCGGCGGTGGTGATGAAGGAACCGACGGCCAGGGTGGACAGGCCGGTGATACCCTGGCCGATGGTGCAGCCCAGCGCCGTCACGCCGCCGAAGCCCATCAGGATGCCGCCGATCATGTGGCGGGCGAGGTCGGGGGCGTCGCGGAAGCCTTCGAGGCGGAAGCTCTTCGACAGCACGGCGTAGAGGGCCGAGCCGGTAATGACGCCGAGCACGCTGGCGATGCCGAAGGTGACGATGCGGCTGGTGTCGCTCCAGAACATCAGCAGTTCGAGCGTGAAGGCCAGCGGTCCGACGAAGGTGAGGGATTCGGCGCGGCCGCTGTTGGTGGCGATGAAGGCTTCTTCCAGGGTTTCGGGGTGTTCGGCGACGTAGCCGATGTGGCCGGAGACGTACCAGCCGGCGACCACGGTGGCACCGACGATCACGCCGCCGAGCCAGACGTCGACAGTGCGCGCATCGCGGTCGGCGATGGCCCACAGCAGCAGGATGATGCCGATCAGGCCGGCGGCGATCGCCAGTGCGCTGGCCGGCTCG
The DNA here is from genome assembly GCF_025699485.1 of Thauera carbonicopians. Taxonomy (GTDB): domain Bacteria; phylum Pseudomonadota; class Gammaproteobacteria; order Burkholderiales; family Rhodocyclaceae; genus Thauera. Next base: position 77,320 of record NZ_JANUXN010000012.1, read on the forward strand.
ATGCCGGCGGCAGCGATGAAGGCAGGAATGTCCTGGGTATGTGGCAGCTCTGCGGCGACGGTATCGAGGACGTTGACGCGCCAGACCGCGAACAGGCCGCGCAGTGTCATGTAGGCACTGATGGCGAGGAAGACGAAGACCACCAGCGACTTGAGATTGCCGCCGCCGATGCGGATCAGGGTCTTGCTGCCGCAGCCCGAGGCCAGCGTCATGCCGACGCCGAAGGCGAGGCCGCCGACGACGTGCGACAGCCAGGTCAGTTTGCTGCCGGTGTAGATCGAGCGGGTGACGTCGATGAGTCCGGCCAGTTGCAATGCGGCGGTGCCGAGGATGGCGACCGCGATGGCAACGACCCACATGCGCATGCGGCTCCAGTCGCCCATGTTGATGATGTCGGACACCGCACCCATGGTGCAGAAGTTGGTCCGATTGGCGACGAGGCCGAACACCGTGCTGACGGCGAAAGCGAGCCAGGCGATGGTGGAGGCGGAGACGATCGTTTCTTCCATGGTGCAGCCGGCAACGGGATGGCCGGCCATTCTAGGCGAAAACCCCGGCAGCGTTGAGCCGAAGGCTGCCGGGGCGATGAGTGGTCGTCGTCCGGCGGCTCAGGCGCTGCGCAACTGGTAGGGCGTGGGGTCCGCCACGCCTGCGCCTGCGAAGCCTGCGGCGCGCAGGCGGCAGGCTTCGCAGCGGCCACAGGCGCGGCCGGCATCGTCGGCCTGGTAGCAGGTGACGGTGATGCCGTAATCGACGCCGAGCGCGGTGCCGCGGCTGATGATGTCGGCCTTGCTGAGATCGATCAGCGGCGCGTGGATGCGCAGGCGGGCGCCTTCGACGCCTGCCCGGGTGGCCAGGTTGGCCATCGTCTCGAAAGCCTGGATGAAGGCCGGGCGGCAGTCGGGGTAGCCGGAATAGTCCACCGCATTGACGCCGATGAAGATGTCGTTGGCGCCGAGGACTTCGGCCCAGGCCATGGCGATCGACAGCATCACGGTGTTGCGGGCGGGCACGTAGGTGACGGGGATGCCGGTGCTCTCGCCGTCTGCGGGCATGTCCTCGGGCACCTCGATGGACGGGTCGGTCAGCGCGGAGCCGCCGAACTGGCCGAGGTCGATGCGCGCGAGCCGATGCTCGCGGGCGCCCAGCGCCTGGGCGACGCGCAGCGAGGCCGTCAGCTCCGCGGTGTGGCGCTGGCCGTAGGCGACCGACAGGGCATAGGCATCGAAGCCCTGGTCGTGGGCGATGGCGAGGCAGGTTGCGGAGTCGAGGCCGCCTGACAGCAGGACGACGGCGCGTTTGGCTTGAGTCATCGGGAAAGCTTCCGATCTGTGGTGCTGCGGCTCAGCGGCCGCGGGCGTCGTTCCACAGCACTTTGTGCAGTTGCAGTTGAAAACGGACCGGCAGGCGGTCGCGCACGACCCATTCCGCCAACTGCGCGGGCTCGAGCGAACCCGCGACCGGCGACAGCAGCACGGTACAGCGCTCGGCGATGCGGTGCTCGGCGATCTGGCGCTTGGCCCATTCGTAGTCCGCTGCGTCGGCCAGCACGATCTTGACTTCGTCGTCGGGCGTGAGCAGGGCGATGTTGGCGTACAGATTGCGCTCGACTTCGCCGGAGCCGGGCGCCTTGAGGTCGACGACGCGCGATACGCGCGGATCGACCTTGCCGATGTCGAGCGCACCGCTGGTTTCGAGCGACACCGAGTAGCCGGCGTCGCACAGTGCGCGCATCAGTGCCAGGCAGTTCTTCTGCGACAGCGGTTCGCCGCCGGAGACGCAGACGTGCTTGAGGCCGTGGCTTGCGACCTCGTCCATGATGTCGTCGAGGCTGCGCGACTCGCCGCCGGTGAAGGCATAGGCGGTGTCGCACCAGGTACAGCGCAGCGGACAGCCGGTGAGGCGCACGAACACCGTCGGCAGGCCGACGCGGGTCGATTCGCCCTGCACCGAGGCGAAGATCTCGGTGATGCGCAGTTTGACAGCCGTCGCCGTCGCTGTTTCGTTAACCGTCACGCCGGCCTCAGCGCTGGCCGAGGCGCTGCCTGGCGACCTGGGCGGCGTTGCTCTGCGGATAGCGTTCGACCAGCGTCTGCAGCGTGCGGCGCGACGTGGCCGCGTCGCCGATCGACTGCTGGCTGTTGGCCAGGCCGAGCAGGGCGTCGGGGGCGACGTTCTCGTTGGGCCACTTGGTCAGCACGGTATTGAAGTGCTTGGTGGCGGCGTTGATGTCCTTGGCCTGCAGCGCGGCATTGCCTGCCCAGAAATGGGCGCCGGCGCTGAAATTGCCCGCGGGGTACCTGGCGACGAAGGCATCGAAGGCGGTCAGCGCCTCGCGATGCTTGCCTTCCTTGAGCAGGTTCAGCGCTGCTTCGTAGTCGGCGGATTCGGCCGCGGGGTCGCCGCCGGCGGCAGCGGCCGTTGCGCCGCCCGTCTCGATCTGGCGCAGACGGGTGTCGAGGTCGACGTAGAAGTCCCGCTGCCGCTGCTTGAGGGTTTCCACCTCGTTGACCAGCAGCTCGATCTGGCCGCGCAGGCGGGCGACTTCGGCACGCAGCTGTTCGTTCTGGTTGGCGAGTTCGAGCTGGCCGCGGCTGGTGGTTTCCAGCCGGCCCTCGATGTCCTGGCGCATGTCGGTGATCTGCCGGCGGGCCTCGTTGTCACCGAACAAAGCCGCTTGCGCGGCTCCGGCCGATGACAGGACGAGGATCACCGCCAGCGGCAGCAGGCGCTTCATCTCAGAACTCGCCCGAGTAGAGCATGTCGCCGCGGCGGTTCTCGGCGAAGCACGCTTCGGTGGGCGCGTCGCAGCGCGGCTTTTCCTCGCCCAGGCTGACGGACTCGATCTGCGATTCGCGGGCGCCCAGCAGCAGCAGCGCCTGCTTGACCACGTCGGCGCGCTTCTGGCCCAGTGCGAGGTTGTATTCGCGGCTGCCGCGCTCGTCGGTGTTGCCCTGGATCAGCATCTTCATCTGCGGATTCTGCACCAGGAAGCGGGCGTGGGCTTCGATCAGCGGCTTGGCTTCCGGCTGGATGACGTAGCTGTCGAAGTCGAAGAATACGCTGCGCTTGGACAGGATGTTGTTCGGATCGGTCAGCGCGGCGATGCCCGAGCCGGCGGCGCTGTCGGCGGTGACGGTGGCGACGCCGGTGCCCGAGCGGTCTTCGACCTGGGCTGCAGTGTCGGTGGGGCCGGTGCTCGAGCACGCGGCCAGGATCAGCGACAGCAGGGCGGGGATTGCAAGCTTCTTCATGTGTGATGCTCCGGTATGTCTGGTTTTGAGACAGCAGTGGTTGTTACAGCTTTGTTATTGCCGTGGCTGCGGACCCCAGGCGGGTTCGCGGACATCGGCGGCCTTCACCGTCAGGCGCTGCTTGATCCGCCCATCCGACGACACCGCCGACAGCACGCCCCGCCCGCCGCTTTCGGTGGCGTAGAGGATCATGCGGCCGTTGGGGGCGAAGCTGGGCGATTCGTCGCGTGCCGAATCGGTGAGGATCGTTGTCTGGCGGGAGGCGAGGTCCTGCACGGCCACCTGGAAGCGGCCGGCATTGCGGGTGATGAAGGCAAGCAGCTTGCCGTCCGCCGACAGGCGCGGACTGACGTTGTAGTTGCCGTCGAAAGTCACCCGCTGGGCGCTGCCGCCGCCAGCGGAGATACGGTAGATCTGCGGACTGCCGCCGCGATCGGAAGTGAAGTAGATGTTGCTGTCCCGGCCCCAGAAGGGCTCGGTGTCGATGCCGGACGACGTGGCCAGGCGGCGCACGCCCGAACCGTCGGCGTTGAGCACGTAGAGCTGCGACTGGCCGTCCTTGGTCAGCACCACCGCAAGCTGGCTGCCGTCGGGCGACCAGGTGGGGGCGGAATTGGAGCCCTTGAAGTTGGAGACGACGCGGCGCTGGCCGGTGGCGAGCGTGTGCACGTAGATGATCGGCTTCTTCTGCTCGAACGAGACGTAGGCCAGGCGCTGGCCGTCCGGCGACCAGGCGGGCGAGATGATGGGTTCGCGCGAGCGCAGCGCGGTGGCCGCGTTCATGCCGTCGGCGTCGGCGACCTGCAGTTCGAAGTTGGGGCCGCTCTTGACCACGTAGGCGATGCGGGTGGAGAAGTAGCCGGGCTGGCCGGTGAGCTTTTCGTAGACGAAGTCGGCGATGCGGTGGCCGACGAGGCGGTTCTGCGCCGCCGTCATCGGCAGCGCCATGGCGCCGAGTTCGAGCTGGGTCTGGGTGTCGAACAGGCGGAAGCGCACTTCGTAGCGGCCGCTGCCTTGGGCGATGACGCTGCCGGTCAGCACCGCGTCGGCGCCGCGGCCGCGCATCGCCGGCAGGTCGGGCATGACGGATTCCGGCAGTGCCAGCGGACCGAGGTCGACCAGGCTGAACAGCCCGCTGCGATCGAGGTCGGCGCGCACCACGTCGGTGACGCTGTTGGGCAACTGGCCCTCGTGCTCGAAGATCGGAATGATCACCGGAAAGCGCGAGGCGCCGGCGCCGGTGATCTCGATCGAAAGCTGCGCGCGCGCGCCCAGCGCGAAGCCGGCCAGCATGATGGCCAGCAAGAATCGGAAGAGGGTCAGGGTTCGTGTCATGTGAGGCTGCTCCAGCCGCAGATTATATCGATGGATTAAGTAGATAAAGCGTGCTTAGTTGTCGGCCAGCGGACGGAATCTGAGTTCGAGCGTGCGCTGGAACAGAGCCGGGTTCGAAGGCGTGGGCAAGGGGTCCGAGGCCAGGATCGCGCGCTCGATGGCCTGGTCCAGCGCGGGTACGCCGGATGAGCGCTTGAGCCGCACGGCGAGCACGACGCCGGTCGGAGTCTGATCGACCTCGAAAACCGCTTCGGGGTTTCCCGATAGCCCCGGCGGCGGCAGCAGCTTGCCGCGTACCTTGGTACGGATCGCATTCACGTACTTGTCCATGTCGCCCTGCGCGCCGGCGCGGGCGGCTTCCTGCCGCAGCATGCCTTCGAGCCGGGCGTCCTGCGCGGCCTGCGTTTCCTTTGCCAGCAATTCCTTCATGTAGTCGTCCTGCGCAGGCTTGGGCTGAGGCTTGGCCGGAGGTTTCGGCTCCGGTTTCGGCTGAGGCTTGGGCTCCGGTGCGGGCTTCGGCTCCGGTTTGGGTTCCGGTTTCTTCGGTTCGGGTTTCGGGGCCGGTTTCGGTTCCGGTTTCGGTGGCTCCGGCTTTTTCTCCGGCGCCTTGGTGGCGATCTCGGGCGCGGGTGCCGGCTTGGGCGGTTCGGGCTTCGGCTCCGGTTTCGGTTCGGGCTTGGGAGGCGGCGGTTCCGGTTTGGGCTCGGGTTTCGGTTCCGGCTTGGGTTCGGGCTTCGGCGCCGGTTCTGGCTTCGGTGCCGGCTTCGGTGCGGGCGTGGCCATTTCGGGCGCGCTGACGAGCCCGACTTCGAGCCCGGCCGGCGGCGGGCTTTGCCAGCGGATGCCGAAGAACAGGAACAGGAACAAGCCCAGATGGACCGCGACGGTCAGTCCGAGCGACCGCCATTTGCCCGGTGCCTTGCGGGGCGGTACGACGCGATCCCTCATTTCTGTGGCGCACTGCTCTGGGTGATCAGGCTGATCCGGCGCACGCCGGCGCCGCGGGCGACTTCGAGCACGTCGATCACCTTCTGGTAGTTCAGCGTGTTGTGGGCGGCGACGAGGAAAGCCTGCTCGGGATTCTTCTCCAGCGCTTCCAGCAGCGCGGGCTGGAGCTGGTCGTTGCGCAGGGCGCGGGAACTGCCGCTGCTGCTGGCGCGTAGCGCGAGCTGGCCCTCGGCGTCCACTTCGATGACGAGCGCTTCGGCCTGCGGCGGGGGCGTGCCCGCGCCGGCCGACGGCACTTCGATGGTGCCGTGCTGGATCATCGGCGCCGTGACCATGAAGATCACCAGCAGCACCAGCATCACGTCGATGTAGGGGACGACGTTGATCTGGTTCATCAGGCGGCGTTGACGCATGGTGGTCCTCCGTGTCCGTCAGCGCAGGTTGCGCTGCAGGATGTTGGAAAACTCCTCGATGAAGCTCTCGAAGCGGATGCCCAGGCGGTCGATGTCGTGCGCGAAGCGGTTGTAGGCGACGACGGCCGGAATCGCCGCGAACAGGCCGATCGCGGTCGCCACCAGCGCTTCGGCAATGCCGGGGGCGACCTGGGCGAGCGTGGCCGAGCCGACGCTGGACAGCCCGCGGAAGGAGTTCATGATGCCCCACACGGTGCCGAGCAGGCCGATGTAGGGCGACACCGAGCCGACCGAGGCGAGGAAGGCGAGGTGGGCTTCGAGGTCATCGACCTCGCGCTGGTAGGTCGCGCGCATCGCGCGCCGCGCGCCGTCGAGGATGGCCGGATGGTCGTGGCCCTTGGCCCGCAGCTTGGTGTATTCGCGGTAGCCCGATTCGAAGATGCGCTCCATGCCGCCGTTTTCGTTGCGGGTGGCGGCGTCGAACAAGGTGTTGAGATCGCCGCCGCTCCAGAAGTCGCGCTCGAACTCGTCGGTCTCGTTGCGGGCGGCGCGAATCTGGAACCATTTGCGGAAGATCCAGTACCAGGACACCAGCGACAATGTCGCGAGCAAGGCCATGACGAGCTGGACGAGGACGCTGGCCTGGCTGATGAGGCTGAGGATGGAGAGGTCGTGGGTGACGGTCATGCTAGGCTTTCGAAGTGGGCATGGAGATTGGCGTACAGCGGGGCCGGAATCTGCACCGGCTTCTGCCGGCGCTGGTCGATGCAGGCGATTAGGACTTGGGCGGTGAACAGAAGTTGCCCGCCGCGCCGGATTTCCTGGTCGAACACCAGGCTGGCGCGGCGCAGGGTGGCGATGCGGCTGACGACCTGCAGGACGTCGTCGAGGCGGGCGGGCTGCAGATAGTCCGCCTTGACCGAGCGCACGACGAAGGCGATGCCCGCCGAATCCAGCAGCGCCTGCTGCTCGACGCCGAGCGCGCGCAGCCACTCGGTGCGTGCGCGTTCGCAGAAGCGCAGGTAGTTGGCGTAGTAGACGACGCCGCCGGCGTCGGTGTCCTCGTAATAGACGCGGACCGGCAGGGCGAACGAAGCCGCCGTGGACGGCAGGCCCCGTGGCAGGCGATCCTGCGGCAGGCAATCCTGCGGTGGCGAGGCAGCGGCAATTTCTGGTTGCATCGCAGCATTCTATCCGAGCCTGTGGGGCCGTCCAGTGGCGCGTGAAGATGGGGACATTTACAAAACGTAATCCCTGCGAATGGCCGCACGCGGGCCGGTTTCCGCAGGCGGATTGCGGGAAATGCTATCCTCCGAAAGGGCTCCTGGAGCCCGTGGTCAATACTTGGGACGAAGCACAGCGTGGCACTTTCCTTTTTCGGCCGGAAACGGCCGGGCGGTGAGCGGCAGACCGGGCTGGCCGAGGATCTCGGCGAAACCGGGCGTCCGCCACCGACCGTGCTGTCCGAACTCGATTTCAGCGGCACCGGAGCCGAGCGCGGCTTCTCCGTGGCCGCGGGCGGGGTCGAGGTCCAGGAGGTCGGGACCGGCATCGGTGCGGTGTTCGAAGAGGCGGCGATCCTCTACGCCAACGGCAGCGTGGCCGAGGCCGAGCAGGTGCTGACGGCGACGCTCGACGATCCGAAGGCGACGACGGGCGAGGGGCTGTGGATGATGCTGCTGGATCTGTATCGCCTGACCGGCCAGCGCGAGCGCTTCGAGGCGCGCGTGCTCGACTACGCCATGCGCTTCGAGCGTTCGCCGCCGCCGTGGGTGGATCTGTCGCCCAAGGGAGGGCGTACGAGCGGGGAGCGCATGCCGGTGGTCGGCCTGTCCGGCGACCTGAGCGGCCAGGGCGAAACACAGTTGAAGCAGATCGCAGTCGTTGCGCAGCGCAGCGGGGCAGTGCGCATCGATGTCGGCAAGCTGCGCAAGGTATCGGACGCCGGCTGTGCTGCCTTGCTGGGGCTGCTCGAGGCCCTGCTGGCCGAGCGGATCAAGCTCAGCCTGTCGAGCGTCGAACCGTTCATCGAGGATCTGGCGCGGCGGGCCATCGTCGGCCAGGCAGAAGGGCGCGATACCTGGCTGTTGCTGCTCGAATTGTTGCAATTCACCGGCGACCAGGAACGCTTCGAGAACCTCGCCATCGATTACGCGGTGACCTTCGAGGAGTCGCCGCCATCATGGAAAGGGATCGCGGTGGCGGTGCCGAAACGCGCCGAGGCCGATACCAATGCGGCTCTGGAGGGCGATGTGCCCCGCTTGTGCGGCGAACTGTGCGGGGCCTCGAACGAAGCGCTGAAACGGCTTGCCAGCCTCGCCGCGGACCGCAAGGAATTGAAGGTGGATTGCGCAGGGCTGCTCCGGGTCGATTTCGTCTGCGCGGGCCTGCTGTTCAACATTCTCGCCACGGTCAAGGCACAGGGTAAACTCGTGACCCTTTTCAACGTCAATGCCATGGTGGCGGCGCTGCTGCGCGTCATGAGCGTCGACCAGGTCGCACACATCACGCTGCGCCACTGAAATCTATCTAGCAACGCCGGCCGCGAGCCGGCGGGGAATCGTCATGGAACAATATCGCGGTACAACCATCCTGTCGGTGCGGCGCGGCAATCACGTCGCCCTCGGCGGCGACGGCCAGGTCACGCTGGGCAACATCGTCATCAAGGCTTCGGCGCGCAAGGTGCGCACGCTGTACGACGGCCAGATCCTGGCCGGCTTCGCCGGCGGCACGGCCGATGCCTTCACGCTGTTCGAACGCTTCGAAGCCAAGCTCGACAAGCACCAGGGCAACCTGCTGCGCTCGGCGGTCGAACTGGCCAAGGACTGGCGCACCGACCGCATGCTGCGGCGGCTGGAGGCGATGCTGGCGGTTGCCGACCGCGACCACTCGCTGATCATCACCGGCAACGGCGACGTGCTCGAGCCCGAGCAGGGCATCGTCGCCATCGGCAGCGGCGGCGCCTATGCGCAGTCGGCGGCGCGCGCGCTGATCGAGAATACCGAACTGGCACCGGCCGAAGTCGTCTCCAAGGCGCTCGGCATCGCCGCCGACCTGTGCATCTACACCAATCACCATCACACCATCGAAGTGCTGGATTGAGAGCGAACGCATGACCCAGATGACCCCGCCGGAGATCGTCTCCGAACTCGACAAGCATATCGTCGGCCAGGACAAGGCCAAGAAGGCCGTCGCCATCGCCCTGCGCAACCGCTGGCGCCGCGCCCAGGTGGAGGAGCCGCTGCGCAGCGAGATCACGCCCAAGAACATCCTGATGATCGGCCCCACCGGCGTCGGCAAGACCGAGATCGCCCGCCGCCTGGCGCGCCTGGCGAACGCACCCTTCATCAAGATCGAGGCGACCAAGTTCACCGAAGTGGGCTACGTCGGCCGCGACGTGGACACCATCATCCGCGACCTGATGGAAATCGCCATCAAGGACGGCCGCGAGCGGGCGATGAAGCGGGTGCGCGACCGCGCCCTCGACGCCGCCGAGGACCGCGTGCTCGACGCCCTGCTGCCGCCGGCGCGGGCGATGGGCTTCAATGCCGAACCCGAGCCGGCGCAGGATACGGCGACGCGGCAGAAATTCCGCAAGAAGCTGCGCGAAGGCGAACTCGACGACAAGGAGATCGAGATCGAAGTGGCGGCGCCGTCGATGCAGGCCGAGATCTTCGCGCCGCCGGGCATGGAGGAACTGACCCAGCAGATCCAGGGCATGTTCCAGAACCTGGGCGGCGGCAAGAAGAAGCAGCGCAAGCTGAAGATCCGCGAGGCGCTGAAGCTGCTCGCCGACGAGGAAGCCGCGCGCATGATCAACGACGAAGAGGTCAAGCTCGAAGCGGTGCGCTCGGTGGAGCAGAACGGCATCGTCTTCCTCGACGAAGTCGACAAGATCGCCGCGCGCAGCGATGCCCACGGCGCCGACGTGTCGCGCCAGGGCGTGCAGCGCGACCTGCTGCCGCTGGTCGAAGGCACGACGATCTCGACCAAGTACGGCATGATCAAGACCGACCACATCCTGTTCATCGCCAGCGGCGCCTTCCACCTGTCGAAGCCGAGCGACCTGATCCCGGAATTGCAGGGCCGCTTCCCGATCCGCGTCGAACTCGAATCGCTGTCGGTCGGCGATTTCGAGCGCATCCTCACCAGCACCGACGCCTGCCTGACGCGCCAGTACGAAGCCTTGCTGGCGACCGACGGCGTCGAACTGGCGTTCACGCCCGACGGCATCCGCCGGCTGGCGGAAATCGCCTACCAAGTGAATGAAAAGACCGAGAACATCGGCGCCCGCCGCCTGTACACGGTGATGGAGAAGCTGCTCGAAGAGCTGTCCTTCGAAGCCGGCAAGGCCACGCTCGGCAAGCTCGTGATCGATGCAGCCTACGTCGACGGCCGGCTCGACATGCTGGCTCAGCGGGAAGACCTGGCGCGCTACGTGCTCTGAGCGAATCCTCCGCTGCATGCGCCCCGGGGGCGGATCTCATCCGCTTCCGGGGCGTTCCTGTTCATGGACGTGGCTTCCTTTCTGCGAATTCCCCATGCTGATCCGAATCGTCGAAATCCTCTTCCCGCTCTTCGCGATCACCGCGCTGGGCTATTTCGTCGGTCGCCGCGTCAAGCCCGACCTGTCGCACGCCAACAAGCTGAACATGGACGTGTTCGTGCCGGCGCTGGTGTTCGCGGCGCTCGCCAACAAGGCTTTCGACGTCAGCGCCTACCTGCCGCTGATCCTTGCCACCACGCTGATGGTGGTCGGCTCCGGCCTCGTCGCCTGGGCGGTGGCGCGCGCGGCCGGCATCGAGCCGAAGACCCTGGTGCCGCCGATCATGTTCAACAACTGCGGCAACCTCGGCCTGCCGCTGGCCGTGCTGGCCTTCGGCGAAGCCGCGCTGGCGCCGATGGTGGTGCTGTTCATGGTCTCGAACCTGATCCACTTCTCGTTCGGCGCCTGGCTGTTCGACCATCGCGTCAATGTGTTCACGGTCTGGAAAGTGCCGTCGGTGCTGGCGACCTTCCTGGGCATCGCCGTCAGCCTGACCCAGTTCGAAGTCTGGCCGCCGCTGCTGACCGCGATCCGCATGCTGGGCGAAATCTCGATTCCGCTGATGCTGTTCGGCCTCGGCGTGCGCCTGGCGGGTTCGCGCATCGACTCGATCGGCTTCGGGCTTTTCGGCGCCGTGCTGCGCCCGGTCGTCGGCATGGCGCTGGCGTGGGCGATCATGCTGGTGATCGAGCTGCCGCCGCGCGAGCAGGCGCTGCTGCTGGTATTCGGCGCGCTGCCGCCAGCGGTCCTCAACTACATGTTCGCCGAGCGCTACGGCCAGGAGCCGGACAAGGTGGCCTCGATGGTGCTGATCGGCAACGTCGCCGCCGTGCTGTTCCTGTCGATCGCGCTGGCCCTGGTGCTGGACTGACGTGAGCACCCTTCGGCCCAGGCGGGGCAATCTTTACGCGCCGCTGCCCGCGGCGGGGGCCGACGAGGATTTCCACACCGTGTTCGCCGGCGCGGCCTGCCGGGTCGAGCGCATCGTGTCGCACGGCCACGCCAGCCCGCCGGGTTTCTGGTACGACCAGGCCGAAGACGAATGGGTCGTGCTGCTGCAGGGCGAGGCCGAACTCGGTTTTGCCGACGGCCAGCGCATCGGATTGCTGCCGGGAGACTGGGTGGAACTCCCCGCCGGCTGCCGGCACCGGGTGGAGTCGACCGCGCCGGCCACCGTGTGGCTGGCCGTGCATTGCGCACGCGGCGCGGATTGAGCGGCGGGCAGGCGAAGATTCGCCGGTCGGCACCGGGGCAGGGGCTGGCTGGCTCCATGGGCCTGTACGCTCAGCGCTTGCAGTACCATGACGGTCCGGGTCTCGGCCGCCGCCTGCCGGAGGCAAAGGGGGAATGAGGATGAGCGATCACATGCCTGATGACCTGTCTGCTGCGGGCAGGGATTTGAGAGCCTTCACCGATACCTTGCGCCCCCGGCACGGCGTGGTACGCAACGTCCATGGTGAGTGGGTGTTGCTGAGGCACGGGCTGGTGGTGGAGGCGGCGCTGGACGACGAGCGCTTCTCCAGCGCGGTGTCGAACCATCTGCAGATCCCGAACGGCCTGGATGGAGCCGAGCACACGGCATACCGGCAGGCCCTCGACGGCTTCCTCACCGCAGAGGCGCTGGCCCCTTTCCACGATGCATTCCGCCGGGTGGCGGCCGAGCTGATGGCGTCGCTGCCGAGGGGTGTTGCGATCGATGCGGTGTCGCAGGTGGGCGTGCGCTTTGCCGTGCGGGCGCAAAGTGTATGGCTGGGCTGGCCGGCCGATCTCGAGGATCGCCTCGTCGATTGGGTTGCCGAGAACCATGCCGCGACGCGTTCGGGCGACAAGGCGTGGACGCGGAAGGTGGCGGAGGCTTTCGACGACCTGATCCGCTGCGTACTGGCGCCGCGCCGCGGAACCGGGCGCGAGGACGGCGTCGAGGATGTCACCACCCGCCTGATGCGGACCGAAGTGAACGGCCGGCCTTTGACCGACGCCGAGATCGTGTCGGTGCTGCGGAACTGGACGGGCGGGGACCTGGGTTCCATCGCGCAGTGCGTCGGCGTGCTGGTCCATTACCTGGCGACCCACCCCGTGCTGCAGAAGCGCCTGCGCTCGGGCGTTCCCGAGGCCGAGACCGATGCCGTCATCGACGAGATCCTTCGGATCGACGATCCCTTCGTGTCCAATCGCCGGGTGACGACCTGTCCCGTGACGATCGGTGGCGTGGAACTGCCGCAAGGCGCGCGCGTGAAGCTGAACTGGACCTCCGCAAACCGCGACGAAGCGGTTTTCGGCGATCCGGACGCCCTGGATCCGGTGCGCAACGCCAGCCGCAACTTGGTGTACGGCATCGGCAGGCACGTGTGCCCCGGGCGTTTGCTGGCAACGCTGGAGCTGCGCATCGCCTTGCAGGAACTGCTGACCGCAAGCTCGTCGATAGTGCTCGATCCGCGGCAAGCCGTCGAACGGGCGGTGTCTCCGGTCGGCGGCTGGCGCACGGTGCCGGTGGTGTTGGCCTAGGTTGGTTTCGGCCTTGGGCAGCCGGGTGGAATGGAGCAGGCACCCAGGCCTTCGTCCAGTTGCATGATTCATGGCCGCCCGGATTCATGATCGAGCCGGCTGGCCGGCTGGTTCGAGCCTCTAGAACCAGCTGAAACGGTCGATCCGGCGGCGGTCACGCTTGGTCGGACGGCCGTGCAGGTCGGCGCCCGGCGTGGCGGCGAGCTTGCGCAGCTCGCGCGCCTTTTCGCGCTGTTCGGCGCTTTCCGGTGTTTCTTCGTACAAGGTCTGTGCGATCGCTGCGGAGCCGCGCTTGTCGGCGATTGCCCGCACGACGACGGTACGTGTTTCCTCGCCGATCGTGATATCGATGCGGTCGCCGGCCTTGACCTCGCGTGCAGGCTTGGCCGCGAGGCCGTTGAGCTTGACCTTGCCGCCATCCACCGCTTCCGTCGCCGCGGTGCGATGCTTGAAGAAACGGGCGGCCCACAGCCATTTGTCCAGGCGGGTGCGGGCGGTGTCGGCGGCGGGACGGTCAGGCATGGCGGTTGCGGAGATCTGAAAAAGGACATGGGGCCACCGACATTATCGATGGCCCCGTGTATCGGGGCAAAGGCTCAAGCGCTGCAGTGCTACGCGGCTCGGCCTGGCGCGGCCCGGCTCATCCGATCATCCCGGCGCCGACGGTGTTGTTGGTGCTCTCGTCGATGATGATGAAGGCGCCGGTGGCGCGGTTGCCCGCATAGCGGTCGGCGACGATGGGCTGGGCGAGCTTGAGCGTGACGCGGGCGATGTCGTTCATCGCCAGGCCGGTCGCGGCTTCGTGTTCCAGCGTGTTCACGTCCAGGCGGTAGTCGATCCTGGCGAGCTTGGCCTTCACTTCACGCGTGGTGTGGCGCACGAGATAGGTGCGCGCCGGCGACAGCGGCGCTTCGGCCAGCCAGCAGACGGTGGCGTCGATCTGCTTGACCGGCTCGGGCGCTTCGGCGGACTTGACGATGAGGTCGCCGCGCGAGATGTCGATCTCGTCTTCCAGCAGCAGCGCCACCGACTGTTCGTGGATCGCGCGCTCCAGCGGCACGCCGCCGATCTCGATCCGCCTGACCTTGCTGGTGGCGCCCGAAGGCAGCACCGTGACGGCGTCGCCGACGGCGATCTCGCCCGACTCCACCCGACCCATGAAGCCGCGGTAGTCGTGCAGCTCGGGGTTGGCCGAGTCCTGCGGGCGGCAGACGAACTGCACCGGGAAGCGGAAGTCCTCGGCCTGCTCGGTGTGGGCGGCGGGGGCGTTCTCGAGGATGTCGAGCAGGGTGGGGCCGTCGTACCAGGACAGGCGATCGCCGCGGTCGACGATCATGTCGCCGGCCAGCGCCGAGATCGGGATGAAGCGCACGTCCTTGATGCCGAGCTTGTCGGCGAAGGCGAGGTAGTCGGCCTTGATGCGCTCGAACACCGCCTGGTCGTAGTCGACCAAGTCCATCTTGTTGACCGCGACCAGCAGGTGCGGGATGCCGACCAGGCTGGCGAGGTAGGAGTGGCGGCGGGTCTGGGTCAGCACGCCCTTGCGCGCATCGACCAGGATGATGGCCAGGTTGGCGGTGGAGGCCGCGGTGACCATGTTGCGGGTGTACTGCTCGTGGCCCGGGGCGTCGGCGATGATGTACTTGCGCCGGCCGGTGGAGAAATAGCGGTAGGCGACGTCGATGGTGATGCCCTGCTCGCGCTCGGCCTGCAGGCCGTCGGTGAGCAGCGACAGGTCGACCGCGCTCATGCCGCGCTTGGCCGAGGTCTTCTCGATGGCGTTGAGGGTGTCGGCGAGGATGGTCTTGCTGTCGAACAGCAGGCGGCCGATCAGGGTGCTCTTGCCGTCATCGACGCTGCCGCAGGTCAGGAAGCGCAGCAGGCCGTTGTCGATCTCGGGCAGTTGTTCGGGGGCGGACATGGTCATGATTCCTTCAAGCTTTCTTCAGATTCGGTAGCAGTGCGCAGTGGGCGGTGCTGCTCGTTCAGAAATACCCTTCCTTCTTGCGCTGCTCCATCGAGGCTTCGGAGGTCTGGTCGTCCATTCGCGTCGCGCCGCGCTCGGTGATCGTCGTCGTCGCCGTCTCGGCCAGGATCTTCTCCACCGTGTCGGCGTCCGACTCGACCGGCGCCGTGCAGGTGATGTCGCCGACGGTGCGGAAGCGCACCTGGACGTCTTCGACCTTGTCGCCCGGCCTGGCCGGCGTCAGTTCGGTCACCGGCTGCAGCAGGCCGTTCTTGCGCACCACCGGGCGGACGTGGGCGAAATAGATCGACGGCAGCTCCAACTGCTCGCGCTGGATGTACTGCCACACGTCCAGCTCCGTCCAGTTGCTGATCGGGAAGGCGCGGATGTTCTCGCCCTTGTGGCTGCGGGCGTTGTACAGGTTCCACAGCTCCGGGCGCTGGTTCTTCGGGTCCCATTGGCCGAACTCGTCGCGGAAGCTCATGATCCGCTCCTTGGCGCGCGCCTTCTCCTCGTCGCGGCGGGCGCCGCCGATGCAGGCGTCGAAACCGAATTCCTCGATCGCTTCCAGCAGGGTCACCGACTGGTGCTTGTTGCGCGACTCGTCGGCATGCTTCAGCACCACGGTGCCGCGCGCCATCGAATCCTCCACCGAGCGCACGATCAGGCGCTCGCCCAGCTCGGCGGCGCGCTTGTCGCGGAAGTCGGTCACTTCCTTGTAGTTGTGGCCGGTGTCGATGTGCATCAGCGGGAAGGGGAAGCGGCCCGGGCGGAAGGCCTTCTCGGCCAGGCGCAGCAGGCAGATCGAATCCTTGCCGCCGGAGAACAGCAGCACCGGGTTCGAGCACTGGCCGGCGACTTCGCGCAGGATGTGGATGGCTTCGGCTTCGAGCCAGTCGAGATGGGAAAGCGTCTGTTTGGTCAGCGTCGACATGATGTGATTACCGTTGCGAATGCGTGTTCGGGGGCGCGAGGGAGAGTACGGGAGCAGGCTTCAGCCCTTCTTGGCGTGAAGGCCGCATTCCTTGGTTTCGGGATCTTCCCACCACCAGCGTCCGGCGCGGACGTCCTCGCCCAGGGCGATGGCGCGCGTACAGGGGGCACAGCCGATGCTGGGGTAGAACTGGTCGTGCAGCGCGTTGTAGGGCACCTCGTTGATGCGGATGTAGGCCCACACTTCGGTCTCGCTCCAGTCCGACAGCGGGTTGAGTTTTTCCAGGCCGTTGCCCTGGTCGAACTCGCGCAAGGGCAGGCCGCTGCGCGTCACCGACTGGGCGGCGCGCAGGCCGGTGATCCAGGCCTTCTTGCCGGCCAGGGCGCGGCGCAGGGGCTCCATCTTGCGCACGCCGCAACAGGCCTTGCGCAGCTCGATCGAGTCGTAGAAGGCATTGATGCCGTGGCTGCGGACGAAGTTTTCCACCGACGAGGAGTCGGGGAAGAAGACTTTCAGCCTGGTGCCGTAGCGCTGCTCGACTTCGCCCATCAGCGTGTAGGTCTCCGCCGGCAGGCGGCCGGTATCGAGCGAGAAGACCTCGATCGGCAGCGCGTTCGACAGGATCAGGTCGGTCAGCACCATGTCCTCGGCGCCGAAGCTGTTGGCGAAGGTGAGCTCGCCGGCCGTGCCGAACTCCGCCACCGACTCGCGCAGCAGGGCGAGCGCGGCAGCGGCCTTGGCGCCGACCGTGGCGCGCAGGGCGTCGCTCAGCTCGGGCCGGGTCGCCGGGTTGCCGGGGGGCGGACGCAGCAGGGAGACGCTGGCGTTCATCAGGCGGCGTCCTTCTGCAGCGGGGTGCGCGTCTGGCGTCGGAACAGCGGCTCGGGCACGTCGACGGCGCCCTGGTAGGGATTGCTGAAAGCCTTCAGGCTGGTCAGCGCGGCTTCGAGCTGGGCGGTGGTGTATTTGCCTTCGCTCGGCTGCAGCACGCTGAAGCCGCAGCGCAGCATGAAGAAGAACTGGTCGCGCAGCACGTCGCCGATCGCGCGCAGCTCGCCGCCATAACCCAGGCGGGTGCGCAGCAGGGTGGCGATCGAATAGCCGCGGCCGTCGGCGAACTTGGGGAAGTCCACCGCGACCAGCTGCAGCGCCGGCAGGTCGGCTTCGAGGGCGAAGGGGTCTTCGTCGCCCGCCAGCCAGACGCCGAGCACGCCGGCTTCGGCCTTCGGCAGCAGTTCGTCGCGGCGCGCCTGCCACACGGCCAGCGGCACGATGATGCGGCCGGCGGGCAGCGCGACGTCGGCCGCGGCCTCGCCTTCGGCCAGGCGGAGCACCTGCCAGTCGTCGGGCTGGATGAGGCCGTTCTTGATGATGTCAGACATTGGCGGTCTCCCGGGCTTCGATGCGTGCAGTGCGCTCGGCATAGACGCGGGTCTTGAACGAGTCGATGCCGATGCGGCGCACGGTGTCGATGAAGCGTTCGTCTTCGTGGCGGTTGTCGATGTAGTTGTTGATCAGCGAAGTGATCACGTCCGGCATTTCGGCGGCGGCGAAGGACGGGCCGATCACCTTGCCCAGCGAGGCCTGGTTGCCCTGCGAGCCGCCGATCGTCACCTGGTAGAACTCCTGGCCGTTCTTGTCGACGCCGAGAATGCCGATGTGGCCGACGTGGTGGTGGCCACAGGCGTTCATGCAGCCGGAGATGTTCAGTTCGAGCTCGCCGAGGTCGTACAGGTAGTCGAGGTCGGTGAAGCGGTCCTGGATCGCGTTGGCGATCGGGATCGACTTGGCGTTGGCCAGCGCACAGAAGTCGCCGCCGGGGCAGGAGATGATGTCCGTCAGCAGGCCGACGTTCGGCGTTGCCAGGCCCAGCTCGCGCGCCTGCTGCCAGACCTCGAACAGGTCGGCTTCGCGCACGCTGGCGAGCAGCACGTTCTGTTCGTGGGTGTTGCGCACTTCGCCGAAGGCATGGCGGTCGGCGAGGTCGGCGATGGCATCGAACTGCTCGGCGGTGAGGTCGCCCGGCGCCACGCCATAGGGCTTCAGCGACAGCACCACGCTGGCGTAGCCCTGCACCTGGTGGGCGCGCACGTTGCGCCGTGCCCAGGCGGCGAAGGCCTTGTTCTCCGCCAGCTGGGCGCGATAGCCGGCGTCCTGCGGCAGCGGCTCCAGCACCGGGTCGTCGAAGCGGCCGGCGACACGGTCGATCTCGGCCTGCGTCAGCGTCGACGGGCCGTCCTTCAGATGGACGAACTCGGCCTCGACCTGGCGGGCGAATTCTTCCACGCCCAGGGCCTTCACCAGGATCTTGATGCGCGCCTTGTAGGCGTTGTCGCGGCGGCCGTGCAGGTTATAGACGCGCAGGATGGCGCTGCAGTAGTTGAGGATCTGCTGCCAGGGCACGAAGGCGGAGACTTCCGCGCCGATGATCGGCGTACGGCCCAGGCCGCCGCCCACCAGCACGCGGAAGCCCAACTCGCCGGCCTCGTTGTACACCAGGTCCAGGCCGATGTCGTGCGCCTGGATCAGCGCGCGGTCCTGCTTGGCGCCATTCACCGCGATCTTGAACTTGCGCGGCAGGAAGGCGAATTCCGGATGGAAGGTGCTCCACTGGCGCAGGATCTCGCACCACGGGCGCGGATCGGCGATCTCGTCGGCGGCGACGCCGGCGAAGGGGTCGGAGGTGACGTTGCGGATGCAGTTGCCCGAAGTCTGGATGGCGTGCATCTGCACGCTGGAGAGCAGGCCGAGGATCTCGGGCACGTCTTCCAGCTTGGGCCAGTTGAACTGGATGTTGTGGCGCGTGGTGACATGGGCGTAGCCGTGGTCGTAGCGGCGGGCGATGTGGCCCAGCATGCGCAGCTGCCTGGAATCCAGGTTGCCGTAGGGCACGGCGATGCGCAGCATCGGCGCATGGCGCTGGATGTAGATGCCGTTCTGCAGCCGCAGCGGACGGAACTCGTCCTCGCTCAGCTCGCCGGCGAAGTAGCGCCGGGTCTGATCGGCGAACTGGGCGACGCGCTCGTCGACGATGCGCTGGTCGTATTCGTCGTATCTGTACATGGGGTTCGTCTCTCTGGGGTTCGGGGATTCGTTGGCGCAGGACCTATGCCTGCGCCGTGGTGTCAGTGGGCGATCAGCTTGGCGCCGACCAGCACCAGCATGGTGGCCAGGATCGGGCGCAGGAAGTGGTCGGGCACCTTGGTCGAGATGTGGCTGCCGAGCCAGATGCCGGGCAGCGAGCCGACCAGCAGGCTGCCCAGCAGCAGCCAGTCGACGCTGCCCAGCATCCAGTGGCCGATGCCGGCGACGGCGGTCAGCGGTACGGCGTGGGCGATGTCCGAGCCGACGATGCGCAGCGCGGGCATCGTCGGGTACAGGAAGAACAGCGCGGTGACGCCGAGCGCGCCGGCGCCCACCGACGAGATCGACACCAGCACGCCCAGGATTGCGCCGGTCACGATGGTGAGGCGCGCGGTGCGCGCAGGATCGGGCTCACCGCCGAAGCGGGCGAGAGCGAAAGCCTGGATGCGCTTGCGGAAGATCAGGGCGACGGCGGTCAGCACCAGGGCGACACCGAGCGCCACCTTGATCAGGCTGGCGGCGCCTTCGATGCCACCCGGCGCGTAGCGGCCGACCAGGATCAGCGTGATCGCCGCGGCCGGGATGCTGCCGGTGGCCAGCAGCCGGGTGATCTTCCAGTCCACCGTGCCCTTGAGGCCGTGGGCGAGCGTGCCCCCCGCCTTGGTGATGGCGGCGTACAGCAGATCGGTGCCGACCGCGACCGACGGATGGATGCCGAACATCAACACCAGCAGCGGCGTCATCAGCGAGCCGCCGCCGACGCCGGTCAGGCCGACGATGGCGCCCACGGCGAATCCGGCAAGGGTGTACGCAAAATCCATGAAGGGCATCCTGTGAAGTGCGCGGATCGTAGAGGTTTGGCTTAGCCATATAAAGCGGTTTGCGGTTAGACTTTTAGAATTGAAAGTTATATGTAGCAGAATGGACAATGAATCTACAGCAGCTTCGCTATATCCATGAGGTTGCGCGCCGTGGGCTCAACGTCACGGAAGCCGCCGAGGCATTGTTTACTTCCCAGCCGGGTGTCTCGAAGCAGATCCGGCAGTTCGAGGCCGAACTGGGCATCGAGATCTTCGAGCGCCACGGCAAGCGCCTGGTGGCGATCACCGAGCCGGGGCGGGCGGTGCTGGCGATTGCCGAACGGGTGCTGCGCGACCTCGACGACCTGCAGCAGGTCGGCAGCGAGTTCGCCAACGAGACGGTGGGCAGCCTGAGCATCGCCACCACCCACACCCAGGCGCGCTACGTGCTGCCGGCCGTGGTGCGCGACTTCATGCGCCGCTACCCGCAGGTCAAGCTGTCGCTGCACCAGGGCAACCCGCGCCAGGTGTGCGAAATGGTGCTGGATGGCGCCGCCGACATCGGCATCGCCACCGAGGCCATCGCCGATTACGACGACCTCGTGATGCTGCCGTGCTACCAGTGGAACCGCTGCGTGGTCGCCACGCCGCGCCACCCCATCCTGCACGAATCGCCGCTGACGCTGGAGGCGATCGCCCGCTATCCGATCATCACCTACGACGACGCCTTTACCGGCCGCAGCCTGATCAACAAGGCCTTCCTCGGGCGCGGCCTGAAACCCAACGTGGTGCTGTCGGCGATCGATTCCGACGTGATCAAGAAGTACGTGGAAATGGACCTGGGCATCGGCATCCTGGCGCGCATGGCCTACGACGCCGAGGAGGACCGGCGGCTGGGCATGGTGGATGCATCGCACCTGTTCGAGTCCAGCACGACCCGCATCGGCCTGCGCAAGCGGGCCTGGCTCAGGACTTACGTCTTTGCCTTCATCGAGGGCTTCGCGCCCCACCTGACGCGGCGCATCGTCGAAAGCGCGCTGATCGGCGGCGGCAGCGACCCGGGTCTCTGAGCGGCGGGTTTCAGACGCGCTCGAACCAGCGCTTCAGGCGGGCGCCGCGCAGCCCGGCGCCGAGGCCGGCGATCAGGCGGACGCGTGCCTTCAGCGGATCGAGCGTGCGGCATTGCAGCCAGTTGCCCGGCCGATCGGCGCGATGTGCGGTCGCGCCGGCGCCGCAGCGGCTGGCCAGCACGACCGGCACCGCAGCTGGCAGGTCTTCGGCGAGCACCGTTTCCCAGCTTGCGGGCAGGCTGGCGTTGCCCGGCAGCGCCAGCACCAGGCCGGCGCGCCCGGCCGCCTGGCTGGCGCGGGCCAGCGCGCGCACCACGGCCGAGGCCAGTGCGGGGGAACTGCCTGCGCTCACCGTCAGCAGTTCGACCGGCGGCAGCGCCTGCACGCCGTCGGGCAGGTCGATGCGGTGGTGGCGAGGAGACGGAAGGGCCTGCAGCTGGGTGTCGCCGGCGTCGATGGTCAGCGCGCCGGGCGAACTGAAGGCGTCGATCGCGGACGGGTGGCGCTTGGCGAGATGGGCCGCAGGCAGGATGCGGTCGCCGAGCACGGCGAGTACGCCGGCGCGGCCCGCTGCCGGACGGCAGGCGAGCTGTACCGCCTGGTAGAGGTTCAGCGGACCGTCGGCCGACAGCGCGGTGGCCGGGCGCATCGCTGCGGTCATCACCACCGGCTTGCCGGTGGCGAGCGCGACATGGAGGAAATAAGCGGTTTCCTCCAGCGTGTCGGTGCCGTGGGTGACGACGATGCCGTCGATGTCGCCGTCGTCGGCCAGTGCCTGCACGCGCCGCAGCAGCGGTAGCCAGTGGGTCGGGCCCATGTCCTTGCTGTCGATGTTGAACAATTGCTCGGCATGCACTTCGGCCAGCGCGGATAGCTGCGGCACGGCGCCGAGCAGCGCTGCGGCGCCCAACTGGCCGGCGGTGTAGCCGGTGGTGTCGGTCGGCGAGGCGGCGGTGCCGGCGATGGTGCCGCCGGTGGCGACGAGGGCGATGCGGGGTCTGCGCATGTTCGAGCTGCGGGTGTGGGCGGATCCTGAATATATGGGGGCCGGCGGGATGGAGCCCGCTGGCCTGCCCGCGATTCTACGGGATGGCGCGTGCACCGGTGTGGCGTCGAGCACGCGGTGAATATGTCATCGATGTCGTTTGCGTTGACAATGACGAATTCCACGGAGCCGATTCGGTGTCCCCCATATACTCGCTCCACCCTCCTGAAACCGGATGAACCCTAGCTCATGAAACGCTCTGCCCGACTGCTGGCCCGTACGCTCGCCACCGGTGCCGTCTCGCTGCTCCTGTCCGTGCCTGCGCTGGCCGACCCGGCGGCGGCCAGCCGCTATTACGAGGACGGCCTGAAGCGCTTCGAGGCACAGGATGTCGCCGGTGCCATCATCCAGCTCAAGAACGCCCTGCAGCAGGACCGCAACATGCTTGCCGCGCATCTGCTGCTGGCGCGCGCTTATCTCAGTGATGGCGATGTGGGGCCGGCGGAGGTCGAATTCCGCGAAGCGCTCCGGCTCGGCGTGAGCCGCGCCGAAGTGGCGGTGCCGATGGCGCGTATCTATCTGCTGCAGGGGAAGCCAGGCAAGCTGATCGAATCCGTCCCTGCCGACGGCCTGCCGGCGGGAATCCGGCTCGAAGTTCTGACCCAGCGTGGGATTGCCTATGCAGCTTTGGACAAGCGTAGCGATGCCGAACGCAGCTTCGCCGATGCCCGCGCCATCGATCTGTCGTCGCCAGTGCCGCTGGTGGCGGAAGTGCCGATGCTGATCTCCTCAGGCCGTCTGGACCTCGCACGCGAGCGCGCAGTTGAAGCGGTGCAGCTTGGGCCGACCCATGCCGGTGCCTACAATGCGCGCGGCTCGGTGGAGCATGCGGCAGGCGACATCGCTGCCGCGCTGCAGGATTACGAGCGTGCCATCGAACTGCAGCCGAGTCTTGTCGACGCGCGTATCGCACGCGCCGGCATCCTGATCGATCTCGGCCGGGATGCCGAGGCACGCGCCGATCTCGAGCAACTGACCATGGGTGGTCCGGTCGAGCCGCGTGCCTCCTACCTGCTGGCGCTGCTGGCCAGCCGGCGAGGAGAGGGTGGCGGCGCGGCGCGCTATTTTGCCGAAGCGGCAGGTCTGGTGGATGCCTTGCCCATCGAATGGCTGTCGGGCCATGAGCAGTTGCTGATGGTCGGTGGGCTTGCTCACCATGCCGGACGCCAGTACGAGAAGGCACGAAAGTACCTGGAGGCGCTGACTGCCCGCTATCCGCGCAACCTTGGGGCGCGCAAACTGCTGGCCTCGATCTACTTCGAGACGGGCGACCATGCGCGCGCAATGGGCTTGCTCGAACAGGTGCTGCGCGTGCAGCCGGATGATCCGCAGGCCACCTACCTGCTCGGGCGTGTTCATCTTGCGCAGAAACGCTATGCCAAGGCGACCGAACTGCTGGAGAAGGCAGCCCGGGCCGGCGAGTCGCGTGCTCAGGTCGCACTCGGCTTCAGCCGCCTGGCGGAAGGTGATTCTCCAGCGGCGACCCGGGACCTGCTGGCCGCGTTCGACAAGAGCCCGGGCGATCTCGGCCTGGCAATCACCCTGTCGAACACCTTGATGCGTGAAGGAGACGGGAAGACGGCTCTGGATATCGCACAGCGGGCGAACAGCGCGCTTCCCGGAAATCCCGCTGCGCTGAACCTGCTGGGTGCGATCAAGGGTGCTGGTAGTGATCTGAGCGGAGCACGGGCTGCTTATGCCGAAGCGCTCAAGCGTGATGCGGGCTTCACTCCGGCCAGGCTGAACCTGGCCAGACTCGACGTCGCCGAAGGCCGTTTCGATGATGCCCGCCTCGCCTACGGCGAGTTGCTGAAGAAGAACAAGCGCGATACCACCGCGATGTACGAATCGGCATTGCTGGAGCAGCGTGCCGGCCGGCCTGCGGAAGCGCTGCGTTGGCTGGAGAAGGCTGCCGCCGAGCGCCCCGACGACGTACGCATCGGCCTCGCGTTGATCCAGGCGAAAGGTCGGGCAGGTGATCGGCAGGGGGCACTGGAAGCGGCCAAGGCCTTGTCGGCCCGGCGTTCCGGCGACCTGTCGGTGCTGGGGGCGCTGGCGGAAGCCCAGATCGACGCCGGCGATGCCAAGGCTGCCCAGCACACCCTGCGTGAAATGGTGAAATTCGCCGAATTCGACACCACAGCGCTGGTCCGCATCGGCTACTTGCAGATTGCGACCGGTCATCCGACAGATGCGGCCTATGCCGCGCAGAAAGCATTGCAGGGAACGCCCGGAGATAGGGCTGCACTGGTTCTCGCAGCCGAGGCAGCGCTGGTGGCAGGGACCCCCGATGCCGCTTCGCAACTGGTCGCCGAATTGCGCAGCCGGCATCTCAGCAGTCCCGACGGTTTGCGTCTGGCCGGCGACCTGGCCATGGCGGGTGGCCAGCATGCTGTGGCGGCGAACGCCTATCGCCAGGCTTTCGACATGCAGCCGTCCACGCCGCTGCTGCTGCGCCGCGTACAGGTGCTGATGACCCAGGGTAATCCCGCAGCGGGCGTCACGATGCTTCGCGACTGGCTACAGACCGGGGAGGGGGATGTGGAGGCGCGGAAGGCGCTGGCGGAACTGCACATGCACATGTCGGACTGGACCGCGGCCAGGCGCGAATACGAGAAGCTCGTCGCCGCCGGTGCGGGCGATGCCATGGTGATGAACAACCTCGCCAATGCCCTGCTCGGTCTGAAGGACCCGAAAGCACTCGAAATCGCCCAGGCCGCCGTTGCGCTGAATGCTTCATCGCCGCTCGTGCTCGACACGCTGGGCTGGGCGCTGGCGCAGGCGGGGCGTACCGACGAGGCGATAGGCGCCCTGCGCGAGGCACGGCTGCGCGACCCGTCAAATGCCGAGATCCGTTACCACCTGGCCAGTGTGCTGGCGTCCAAGGGACGGCAGGACGAGGCACGTACGGAGCTGCGCGCAGCGCTGGAAGCCGTGGGTGTTGCCGGAATGCCAGCCGAAGCGAAACCTCTGCTCGTGGAGCTCGGTTTGTGAGATTTTTGACTTATTTGATTTATTTGAGTCGCATTGTTTTACACAATGTAAGCAACATATTTATCAAGTAATTGAAAATTAATGAATTTACTGATCTGGCTCGGTTTGTGCTTGTAATGACGCAAACCGTCTAGGGAGAGAAAAAATGACCAAGAACCGCATTCGGATCGCAGCCGCTGCCATCGTGGGGCTGATGGCCATGCCGGCGTTTGCCGCGACCAATTTCACGCTGAATACCAACACCGGGGGCAACGTTAGTTCGATCAAGTCGTCGGATTGGGGCAACACGCGGACTTACAGCAACAATGGCGTCAGCGCCAATGCCAACGCTTATGCAGGCACGGGCAACAACTCGACGGATGTCAACAAGATGAACCTCGAAAGTGCCTACCTGTCGGTGTGGGATGGTGGCCTGGGGGTGATCAACAGGGATGGTTCTACTGGAGATGCCGGCGAGTCGCTGAACAGCCAGCCCGAGCACGCGATGGACAACAACCAGCGCAATGACGTGATCCTGTTCTCGTTCATTGATCAGGTGGCGCTGAACTCGCTGAAATTGAACTACTTCAGTACTGATTCCGATCTTTATGTGTTGGCCTGGACCGGTAGCTCGGCTCCGACCTTGACCGGGCAGTCTTTCCAGAACATTGCGACCAGCGGAAGCGGCTGGGAACTCGTGAGCCTCGTTTCCAACGCGGGCACAGGGGAGAAAAAATTCAACAATGGTCTGGATATTGTCTATTCGAGCTACTGGCTCATCGGTGCGGGCGGTTTCGCGGCTGGGACCGGTGTGACGTCCGGCGATGTCAAGAACAATGGCTCTGCGGCGGGTTTCGGCGACAAGTGCGCTACTACCGGCTCGGGCAAGAATACGACTTGCGGCCTGTACGACTATGTCAAGCTGGCATCCGTTGGTGGCACGGTCAAGCCCCCCAGCAATGGCGGCGGCAACGTGCCCGAGCCCGGTTCGCTGGCGCTGGCCGGCATTGCCCTACTCGGCATGGTCGGCATGCGTCGCCGGAAGAACGCGGCCTGAAGTCCGGGCGGATCTTTTGCCAGGTGTGGCGGCGCCGGAAGGCGCCGTTTTTTTTGCCTGTGCTCAGCCGGGCGGGGCGTTCGTGGCGGCCTCTTCCTGCTGCAGCAGCCACATCTGCGCGTAGGCGCCGCCGCTTGCCAGCAGCGCGCCGTGCCGTCCGCATTCGACGATGCGGCCGCCGTCGAGCACGATGATCTCGTCCGCATCCATGATCGTCGATAGCCGGTGGGCGATGACGAGCGCGGTGCGACCTTCGGCGGCACGCTCGATCTGGGCCTGGATGGCTTTCTCGGTCCTGGAGTCCAGTGCCGAGGTGGCCTCGTCGAAGATCAGGATCGCAGGGTTCTTCAGCAGTGCGCGGGCGATCGCAACGCGCTGCTTCTCACCGCCCGACAGTTTCAGGCCGCGCTCGCCGACACGGGTTTCGTAGCCGTCCGGCAACTGGCGGATGAAGTTTTCCAGTTGGGCGGCGCGCGCGGCGGCTTCGACTTCCTCCCGGCTCGCGCTCGGGCGGCCGTACTGGATGTTGTAGAACAAGGTGTCGTTGAACAGCACCGTGTCCTGCGGCACGATGCCGATCGCCGCGCGCAGGCTGTCCTGCGACAACTGGCGGATGTCGTGGCCATTGATCCGGATCGCGCCCTGCTGCACGTCGTAGAAGCGGTACAGCAGGCGCGCCAGGGTCGATTTGCCCGAGCCCGAATGGCCGACGACCGCGACCGTGCTGCCGGCGGGAATGTCGAAGCCGAGATCGAACAGGATCGGCCGCTTGGCATCGTAGGCGAAGCCGACGCCGTCGAAGCGCACGCTGGCCGGGCCGGCGGGCAGGCTGAGCGCATCCGGTGCGTCGGCGATCTCGCGGTGCTGGTTCATCAGCCCGAACATGCGCTCGATGTCGGTCAGCGACTGGCGGATCTCGCGGTAGATCACGCCGAGGAAGTTCAGCGGCGCGTACAGCTGGATCAGGAAGGCGTTGACCAGCACGATGTCGCCGATCGTCATCTCGCCGCTGGCCACCCGGATCGCGGCCTGCCACATCATCGCCGTGACGGCGACCGCGACGATCACCGCCTGGCCGATGTTGAGGCCGGACAGCGAATACTGGTTGGTGATCTGGGCCTGCATCCACTTGCCGAGCTGCTCGTCGTAGCGGCGCGCCTCGAATTCCTCGTTGTTGAAGTACTTGACGGTTTCGAAGTTGATCAGGCTGTCGATCGCGCGTGCGTTGGCGGCGGAGTCGAGTTCGTTGGTGCGCCGGCGCAGCACCGTGCGCCAGTTGGTGACCTTGACCGTGAAGCCGATGTAGGCCACCAGCGCCGCCAGCGTGATCAGCGCGAACACCGGGTCGTACTGCACCAGCAGGATGCCGATGACCAGACCGATCTCGATCAGCGTCGGCAGGATCGAATACAGCGTGTAGCTGATCAGCGAGCCGATCGAACGGGTGCCGCGCTCGATGTCGCGCGTCAGGCCGCCGGTCTGGCGCTCCAGGTGGAAGCGCAGCGACAGCGCGTGCAGGTGGCGGAACACCCGCAGCGAAATCTCGCGTACCGCCTGCTGGGTGACACGGGCGAAGACGATCTCGCGCAGTTCGGTGAACAGCGAGGTCGAGAAGCGGAACACGCCGTAGGCGAGCAGCAGCGAAGCGGGTACGACGATGAAGGCCTGTTCGCGCGTGATGCTCAGGTCGTCGATCAGGTGCTTGAAGACGATCGGCACCGTCACGTTGGCGCCCTTGGCCGCCAGCAGACAGCCGAGCGCGAAGATCACCCTGCCCTTGTAGGCCCAGATGAAGGGAAGCAGGCTTTTCAGCGTCTGCCAGTCGTGGCGCTCGGTGGGTTCGGGGCCGGGCAGGGCGGTGGCGGAGGAGCGTCTCATGGTTTCGTCGGGGAGGGCGGCAAGCGCGCGATTCTGTTGCCGGGGCCGTGGCGAGTCAAACCGCAAGTCTTTTGATCGATCATGCTTGACAGGAAATAAATTGAACGTATGATTCAAACAAACGTTTGAATTGAGAGTACCGATGCCCGTCGAGCCACGCCTGCCGCAGTCCGAAACGCGCGATCGCATCCTCGATGCCGCCGAACGGCTGTTCATGGAGCACGGTTTCGAAGGCACGTCGATGCGCATGATCACCGGTGCGGCGAATGCCAACCTGGCTGCGGTGAATTACCACTTCGGCAGCAAGGACGCGCTGATCCAGGCCGTGTTCCGCCGCCGCCTGACGGCATTGAACGAAACCCGGCTGGCGGCGCTCGATCGTCTGGAGGCGGAAGCCGGCGGCGAGGCGATCAAGCCCAGCCGCATCGTCGAGGCCTTCTTCGGCACGGCGCTGGAACTGGCCGCGGACACCGAGCATGGCGGCAACACCTTCATGCGCCTGCTCAGCCGCACCTACAACGAACCCAACGCCTTCGTGCGCCAGTTCCTCGCCGAGGAATACGCCGAGGTGATGGACCGCTTCCTGGGGGCGCTCTTCCGCGCGCTGCCGGGGGTGCCGCGCGACGAGATCATGTGGCGCTTCCACTACATGATGGGGGCGATGTCGTTTGCGATCGCGGGTATCGAAAGCGTGTATGCGATGGCGGGCCTGCCCTGCGAGAAGGAGCCGCCGTCGCGGATGCTGCCGCGGCTGATGAGCTTCCTGCTCGGCGGCCTGCGCGCGCCGCTGCCGGATTTCGGCGCGGCGGCAACGGATTGACGGCGATTGACTCGAGAACGGCCGGGGCGGCGCCCGGCATGAGGAGAATGTGATGGTCTGGTTGCTACTGGTTTGCCTCCCTCCCTTGGCAGGTGCGCGCGCCTCCGGGCGAGCGCCACTTTTTGCCTGGCTGCTGGCGGGGCTGGTGTGGATCGCGGCATTGGGCTGGGCGGGCGACTGGCCGGCGCTGCTGACCTTCCTGGTGCTGGCGCTCTATGCGGGGGCGATGAGCGTCTTCCTGGTCGATTCGCTGCGCCGCCAGCGGGTGACGGCGCCAATCTTCAAGGCTTTCCGCAATGCCCTGCCGACGATGTCGCAGACCGAGAAGGATGCGCTCGAAGCCGGCACGGTGTGGTGGGAGGGCGAGCTTTTCAAGGGCAACCCGGACTGGCGCAAGCTGGACGGCTATCCCTGGCCCAGGCTGAGCGAGGAGGAGCAGGCCTTCCTCGACAACGAAGTCGAGGAACTGTGCCGCCTGACCAATGATTGGGATTGCACCCAGCGGCAGGACATGCCGCTCGAAGTGTGGCAGCACATCAAGGACAAGGGCTTCCTCGGGATGATCATTCCCAGGGAGTATGGCGGCAAGGGCTTCTCGGCCTACGCCCACTCGCAGGTCATCACCAAGCTGTCGACCCGCTCGTCGGCGCCCGCGGTGACGGTGATGGTGCCGAACTCGCTCGGCCCGGCCGAACTGCTGCTGCACTACGGCACGCCCGAGCAGAAGCAGCACTACCTGCCCGGCCTCGCC
Organism: Thauera carbonicopians; assembly: GCF_025699485.1. Taxonomy (GTDB): domain Bacteria; phylum Pseudomonadota; class Gammaproteobacteria; order Burkholderiales; family Rhodocyclaceae; genus Thauera. Next base: position 106,699 of record NZ_JANUXN010000012.1, read on the forward strand.
AGCGGGCGGGAGATTCCGGCCTTCGCGCTGACCAGCCCGTGGGCGGGTTCCGACGCGGCTTCGATTCCCGATGCCGGCGTGGTGTGCAAGGGCATGTGGCAGGGCGAGGAAGTGCTTGGCATGCGCGTCAGCTTCGACAAGCGCTACATCACGCTGGCGCCGGTGTGCACCGTGTTCGGCCTCGCCTTCCGCCTGTACGACCCGGACGGGCTGCTCGGCGGCGAGCAGGACATCGGCATCACCTGCGCACTGGTGCCGCACGACCACCCGGGCGTGGACATCGGCCGCCGCCATTTCCCGCTCAACGCGGTGTGGATGAACGGTCCGGTGCGCGGCAAGGACGTGTTCATGCCGCTGGACTTCATCATCGGCGGACCGGCGATGGCCGGCCAGGGCTGGCGGATGCTGATGGAGTGCCTGGCGGCCGGACGCTCGATCTCGCTGCCGGGCTCCAACGTCGGCATGCAGAAGCTCACCGCGCGCACCGTGGGCGCCTACGCCCGCGTCCGCTACCAGTTCAGGACCCAGATCGGCCGCTTCGAAGGGGTCGAGGAGGCGCTGACCCGGATCGGCGCCAACACCTATCTGTGCGACGCGGCGCGCACGATGACCGCCGGCGCGGTCGATCTCGGCGAGAAGCCCGCGGTGGTGTCGGCGATCGTCAAGTACCACGTCACCGAACGTGCGCGCCAGGTGGTCAATGACGGCATGGACGTGATCGGCGGCAAGGGCATCTGCCTCGGGCCGCAGAACTTCCTCGGCCGCGCCTACCAGCAGATTCCGGTCGGCATCACGGTCGAAGGCGCCAACATCCTGACGCGCAGCCTGATCCTGTTCGGCCAGGGGGCGATCCGCTGCCATCCCTTCGTGCTCGCCGAAATGGATGCGGCGCAGCGCAACGACGAAGGCGGTTTCGACCATATCCTGCGCGAGCACGTCGCCTTCACCGTCAACAATGCCGGCCGCGCCTTCGTCATGGGGCTGACCGGCTCGCACTTCGTCAAGCTGCCGATCGACGTCGCGCCCGAGACGCGCCGCTACTACCAGCAGCTCACCCGCTTCTCCGCCGCCTTCGCCTTCATCGCCGACATTTCGATGGGCACGCTGGGCGGCGCGCTGAAGCGCAAGGAAAAGCTGTCGGCGCGGCTGGGCGACATCCTGTCGCTGATGTATCTCGCCACCGCCACGCTCAAGCGCTACGAGGCCGAAGGCCGCCAGCCCGCCGATGCGCCGCTGATGCACTGGGCGATCTGGGACTGCATGTTCCGCATCCAGCTCGCCTTCGAAGGCGTGATCGCCAACTTCCCGAACAAGCTGTTCGCCTTCCTGCTGCGCCGTCTCGTGGTGTTCCCGCTCGGCCGCCCCTACGTGGTGCCGTCCGACCGCCTGGGCCACGACGTCGCTGCGCTGCTGATCGGGCCGTCGGCCACGCGTGACCGCCTCACCGCCGATGTCCATCTGCCGGAAGACGTCGAGGAGCCGGTCGGCGCGCTCGAGGCGGCGCTGCTGGCGACGATCGCGGTCGAGCCGATCGAGGACAAGCTCAAGCAGGCGCAGCGTTCCGGCGCCTTCCAGTCGGGCCTGATGACGGGGGGCGACGTCGATGAAGTCTGGCGCCGCGCACGCGACGCCGGCGTGATCACCGACGACGAATACCTGCTCGTCGAGCGCCGCAACATGCTGCGCGACAAGGTCATCCGCGTGGACGACTTCCCCTACGACTTCGATCAGCGCGCGGCGGTGGAAACCATGCCGGCGGCGTCGCCGGCACGCGGGGAGGCTGCATGAGCAGGGATGTGTTCGTCGTCGATGGTGCGCGCACGCCCTTCCTGAAGGCGCGCACCGGGCCCGGTCCCTTCACCGCCGCCGACCTGGCGACGGCGGCCGGCACGGCGCTGCTGATGCGCCAGCCCTTCGGTCCCGGGCAGCTCGACGAAGTGATCCTGGGCTGCGCCAGCCCTTCGGCCGACGAGGTCAACATCGGCCGCGTAGTGGCGCTGCGCATGGGCTGCGGCAACGCCGTGCCCGGCTGGACGGTGATGCGCAACTGCGCCTCGGGCATGCAGGCGCTGGATTCCGCGATCGCGAACATCCAGTGCGGCCGATCCGGCCTGGTGCTGGCGGGCGGCGTCGATGCGCTGTCGCATGCGCCGCTGCTGTTCTCCGACAAGATGGTGCGCTGGCTGGCGAACTGGTACGCGGCGAAGACGCCCGGCCAGAAGCTGGCGGCGCTGAAGGATTTCCGCCCCGCCAACCTGGCGCCGGTGATCGGCATCATGAAAGGGCTCACCGACCCGATCGTCGGCCAGTTGATGGGGCAGACCGCCGAGAACCTCGCGTTCGCCTTCGGCATCAGCCGCGAGGAGATGGATGCCTTCGCGCTCGAGAGCCATCGCCGCGTCGCGGCGGCGCAGGACGCCGGGCATTTCACCGCCGAACTTGCCCCGCTGATCGGCCGCGACGGCAGCGTCTACGGCGCCGACGACGGCGTGCGGCGCGATGCGTCGATGGCGGGGCTGGCCAAGCTGAAACCCTTCTTCGACAAGAAATACGGCCGGGTCACGCCCGGCAACAGCTCGCAGATCAGCGACGGCGCCGCATGGCTGCTGCTGGCTTCGGCCGAAGCGGTCGGGCGCCACGGCCTGAGACCGCTCGGGCGCATCGTCGACAGCCAGTGGGCAGGGCTGGCGCCGGACCAGATGGGGCTCGGCCCGGTGCATGCGACGCTGCCGATTCTGCAGCGTCATGGCCTGACCCCGGCCGACATCGACGCCTGGGAACTGAACGAGGCGTTTGCCGCGCAGGTGATCGCCTGCCTGCGTGCATTCGCCGACGACGCCTACTGCCGCACCCACTTCGGCCTCGAAGCCGCGCCGGGTGCACCGGACGAAGCGAAACTCAACATCGACGGCGGCGCGGTGGCGCTGGGCCATCCGGTCGGCGCCAGCGGCGCGCGCATCGTGCTGCATCTGCTGCAGGTGCTGCGCCGCAGCGGCGGCAGGCGCGGGCTGGCGTCGATCTGCATCGGTGGTGGTCAAGGAGGAGCGATGCTGGTGGAGGCCGTGCAATGAGCCAACGGAACTGGATGCACTGGACTTTGCGCCGCGAGGCGGACGGCCTGGCCTGGCTGGAAATCGACTGCGCCGGCGCCGCGGCCAACACCTTGTCGGCCGAAGTGATGGCCGAGTTCTCGCAGGTGCTCGACGAGCTCGACCGCCAGCCGCCGGCCGCGCTGGTGATTGCCTCCGCCAAGCCGGCCGGCTTCATCGCCGGCGCCGACATCGAGGAATTCTCGCGGCTGGACTCGCCGGCAGCGGCGCGTGCGCTGGTCGAGCGCGGCTGGAGCCTGTTCAACCGCCTGGCGGCGGTGCGCTACCCCACGCTGGCGTTGATCCGCGGCCACTGCCTGGGCGGCGGCCTGGAGCTTGCGCTCGCCTGCCGCTACCGGCTGGCGATCGATGAGCCGTCGACCAAGCTCGCGCTGCCGGAAGTCATGCTCGGCATCGTGCCGGGCTGGGGCGGCATGCTGCGCCTGCCCGCGGCGATCGGCCCGGCTGCGGCGCTGGACATGATGCTGACCGGCAAGAGTGTCGATGCGCGCAAGGCGAAGCGCCTGGGCCTGGTCGACGACTGCGTGCCGCCGCGGGTGATGGCGTCCGCCGCGCGCATCGTCGCGCTGTCCGGCGCGCCGGCGCGCAAGCCCGCGCTGAAGGAGCGCCTGCTGCGCAAGGTCATGGACGGCCCGCTGCGCAGCAAGGTGGCGGAGAAGGCGCGCAAGCAGACCGAGGCCAAGGTTTCGCGCGACAACTATCCGGCGCCTTTCGCCATCATCGAGATCTGGGAAAAGCATCAGGGCAACGCCTTGGCGGTGCCGGCGGGCGATCCTGCCTCGCTGGAGGCCATCTTCGCCTCGCCGACGACCAAGAACCTGGTGCGGGTGTTCTTCCTGCAGGAGCGGCTGAAGGCCTTCGGCAAGGGCATCGACTTCGCGCCGCGGCACGTCCATGTGGTCGGCGCCGGCGTCATGGGCGGCGACATCGCCGCGGTGTGCGCGCTGCGCGGCATGCGGGTGACGCTGCAGGACCAGTCGGTCGAACGCATCGCACCGGCGATCAAGCGTGCAGCCAAGTTGTTCGAACGCCGTAGCAAGGGCGACGCACGCGCAGCGCGTTTCGCCCTCGACCGCCTGATCCCCGATCCCCAGGGCCATGGCGCGGCCCATGCCGACCTGATCATCGAAGCCATCTTCGAGAACCTGGAGGCCAAGCGCAGCCTGTTCGCCGAGCTCGAACGCCGCGCCAGGCCGGATGCGGCGCTGGCGACCAACACCTCCAGCCTTCGCCTGGAAGACATCGCCACGGCGCTGCAGCAGCCATCGCGGCTGGTCGGCATCCATTTCTTCAACCCGGTGCCGCAACTGCCGCTGGTCGAAGTGGTGCAGGGCGAAGCCAGCGACGAAGAAATGCTGCGCCGTGCGATCGGCTTCGTGCGCGCGATCGACAAGCTGCCGCTGCCGGTCAAGAGCGCGCCGGGCTTCCTGGTCAACGCGGTGCTCGGCCCCTACATGCTCGAAGCGCTGCGCTGCGTCGAGGAAGGGCGCTCGCCGGAGACCGTGGATGCGGCGCTGCTGCGTTTCGGCATGCCGATCGGGCCGGTGGAGCTGGTCGATACCGTGGGCCTGGACATCGCCCTGGCGGCCGGTGAAGCCCTGACCGGCGATGCCGCGTCCGGCCAGCCTGTGGCGCCGCCGCAACGCCTGCTGCAACTGGTCGAGGCCGGCAAGCTGGGCCGCAAGAGCGGCGAAGGCTATTACCGCTGGGTCGATGGCAAGGCGCAGAAGGGCGAGGCGGGTGCCGTCGATGCCGCGCTGGTGGAGCGCATTCTGGCGCCGCTGCTGGCCGTCGCCGAGCGCTGCGTGCGCGACGGCGTGGTCGCCGATGCCGAGCTCGCCGATGCCGGCGTGATTTTCGGCACCGGCTTCGCGCCGCACACCGGCGGCCCGCTCAATTATGCCGCCGGCTTGGGGAAAACCCGGATTGGCGAGGCTCCGGCAGTGGCCGAACGTGCTGACCAGACCACCGGACAGGAGAGCTAGATGAACGATTTCGCCGATGTCCTCAGCACATTGCCGCACGACAAGCAGCCCGCGCTGCGCGTGATGCCGATGCCGGCCGATCTCAACCCCGCAGGCGACGTGTTCGGCGGCTGGGTGATGTCGATGGTGGACATCGCCGGCGCGATCCCGGCGGTGCGCAGGGCGCGCTCGCGGGTGGCGACGGTGGCGGTCAACTCCTTCGTCTTCAAGCAGCCGGTTTCGGTGGGCGACCTCGTCAGCTTCTATGCCGAGGTGATCGCGGTCGGGCGGACCTCGATCACCGTGGATGTCGAGGTTTTCGCCGAACGCGACCCGGAAAACCCGGTCGTGGTCAAGGTGACGGAGGCGCAACTGACCTATGTTGCGCTGGATGACAAGGGGCGCAAGCGGCCGCTGCCGGCCGCTTAGGTATTGGTTGGGGAGCAATCCTTTTTCAGCAGCGCGGGTTGGACCCGCAAATCATAAAAGGTGAGGGGACACGATATGCAACTCAAGCGTTTGACGATCAAGGTCGCAGCGGCGACCGCCATGCTGGCGGCAGGCAACGCGATGGCTGCGGGTTTCATGCTGCAGAACCAGAACGGCGCCGGCACGGGCTACGCCTACGCCGGCTCGGCTGCGGTGGCAGAGGATGCGAGCACTATCTTCTTCAACCCGGCGGGCATGCTGTACCTGAGTGAAGGGCACCATGTTTCGGGCGCGCTGACGGTGCTCGACCGCAAGCTCGAGTTTTCCGACCGGGGTTCGAATGCGCTGCGCGTTGCTGCGCCGCCGGTGCCGGGCTATCCCTTGGGGAACGATGGCGGCGACGCCGGCGGCTCCTCCCTGGTGCCGGCCGTGTATTGGGCCATGTCCTTGAGCAAGGATCTTCGCCTCGGCCTGGGCATCTCGCCGACCTTCGGCAATGCGACGGAATGGGACGATGCCTTCATCGGCCGCTACCAGGGCGCCTATTCGGAGATCAAGGCGATCAACATCAATCCGAGCGTCGCGTACAGGGTCAATGACATGGTTTCCCTGGGCTTCGGCCTGAATTACGTGAAGTTCGAGGCCGACCTGCGGGGCATGCAGCCCATCACCGCGCTGCTGCCCAATACCGTGGACATCGAAAGCAAGCTGTCGGGCGACGATACCGGCTGGGGCTGGAACGCCGGCGTGATCTTCCAGCTGAATCCGGCGTTGCGCGTGGGGCTCACCTACCGCTCGAAGATCGACCTGGATGTCGAAGGCAAGGTCGAGGCGGGGCCGACGTCGACGCCGGCCAAAGTGTCCATCGAGCTGCCGGACATGGCTTCGCTGGCACTGGCCTACCAGGCCAGCGACAAGCTGCAGATCCTCGCCGACTACACCTGGACCGGCTGGAGCTCCATCCCGCGGCTGAAGGTCCAGCATCGCAACTTCGGCGTGGTGCTGACCGACGAATACCTCGGCTTCAAGGACAGCTATCGTGTCGGCATCGGCATGCAGTACCAGTACACCGATGCGCTGCGCCTGCGTGCGGGCGTGGCCTACGACCAGTCGCCCATCCGCAAGGCCGAGGACCGCACCGTGCGCCTGCCCGACTCCGACCGTACCTGGCTCGCGATCGGCTTCAACTACAAGCTGAACAAGCAGACCTCGATCGATGCCGGCTATGCCCGCCTGTTCTTCGACAAGGAGAAGATCGACCGTCGTACCGTGCTCGGCACCAATGCGACCGGCCAGTTCGTCCGCGGCTCGTTCGACACCTCGGTGAACATCTTCTCGGTTCAGCTCAATCACGCTTTCTGACCGCTGCAGAGGGTGGCGACCGGCCCCTTGGCCGGTCGCCCAGCATCCGGAGAACCTCATGAGTCGTCTCATCATCCGCAAGGTTGCCGTGCTCGGTGCCGGCGTCATGGGCGCGCAGATCGCCGCCCATTGCGCCAATGCCGACCTGCCGGTGATCCTGTTCGATCTTCCCGCCGGCGAAGGCGACGCCAACGGCGTCGTCACCAAGGCGCTTGCCGCGATGAAGAAGCTCGATCCCGCGCCGTTCGCGGCCAAGGATCGCGGCCGCTTCGTCGAAGCGGCGAATTACGCCAGCGATCTGGCCCGCCTGGGTGAGTGCGACCTCGTCATCGAGGCCATCGCCGAGAAGATGGAGTGGAAGCTCGACCTGTATGCCAAGGTCGCGCCGCACCTGAAACCGGGCGTGGTGTTCGCGTCCAATACCTCGGGCCTGTCGATCCACGCCCTCGCCGCCGGCATGCCGGAAGGCCTGCGCAGCCGCTTCTGCGGCATCCATTTCTTCAATCCGCCGCGCTACATGCCGCTGGTGGAGCTGATCCCGGCCGCCGAGACCGATCCGGCGATGCTCGATGCGCTGGAAGCCTGGCTGACCACCCGCCTGGGCAAGAGCATCGTGCGCGCCAAGGACACGCCCAACTTCGTCGCCAACCGCGTCGGCGTGTTCTCGATCCTGGCCGTGCTGCACCACACCGCCCGGCTCGGGCTGGCCTTCGACGAGGTCGACCTGCTGACCGGACCGCGCATCGGCCGGCCCAAGAGCGCGACCTTCCGCACCGCGGACGTGGTCGGCCTGGACACCCTGGCGCACGTCGTCGGCACCATGCAGGCGACGCTGCCCAACGATCCCTGGCACGCTTATTTCGAATCGCCCGAATGGCTGCGGGCGCTGATCGCCAAGGGTGCGCTGGGGCAGAAGACCCGCGGCGGCATCTACCGCAAGCAGGGCAAGCAGATCCAGGTGCTGGACCTCGGCCTGCAGGACTACCGCGACAGCGGCGACGAGGTCTTCCCCGACGTCGACGCGATCCTGAAGCTGAAGAACCCGGCCGAGAAGTTCGCCCAACTTGCCGCCCATCCGCACCCGCAGGCGCAGTTCCTGTGGTCCATCTTCCGCGACGTGTTCCACTACTGCGCAGTGCATCTGGGCGACATCGCCGACAATGCGCGCGACGTCGACCTGGCGATGCGCTGGGGCTTCGGCTGGGCGCAGGGGCCGTTCGAAACCTGGCAGGCCGCCGGCTGGGGCGAGGTGGCGAAGATGATCGACGACGACATCCGCCACGGCCGCGCGATGTCGAACGTGCCGCTGCCGCCCTGGGTGTTCGAGCGCGACGGCGTGCATGCGCCGGAAGGCTCCTGGAGCGCGGCGCAGGGCGCGCTGAAGCCGCGCGCGAGCCTGCCGGTGTACCAGCGCCAGCTCTACCCGGATCGCGTGTTCGGCGAAGCGCCGGACGATCGCGGCGAAACCCTGTGGGAGAACGCCGGCGTGCGGCTGTGGCGGCGCGCCGACCAGGATGCGCGCATCGGCATCGTCTCGATCACATCCAAGATGCACGCCATCGGCGAGGAAGTCATGGACGGCATGCTGGAGGCCATCGCCCATGCCGAAACCGATCTCGACGGCCTGGTGATCTGGCATCCGGCGCCGTTCGCAGTCGGCGCCAACCTGCAGCAGGTGGGCGAAGCCTGCCGTGCCGGCCGGTTCGAGCTACTGGAAAGGATGGTGGCGAAGTTCCAGCAGACTTCGATGGCGATCAAGCATGCGCAGATACCGGTCGTGGCCGCGGTGCAGGGCATGGCGCTGGGCGGCGGCTGCGAGTTCGCGATGCATGCGGCGCACCGGGTGCTGGCACTGGAAAGCTATGTCGGCCTGGTCGAAGCCGGCGTGGGCCTGATTCCGGCGGGTGGCGGCAGCAAGGAGTTCGCGCTGCAGGCGCACACGATGGCCAGGCGTACCGCGGGCGGCGACGTCTTCCCGTTCATCCAGACCACGTTCCAGACCATCGCCATGGCAACGGTGGCGAAGAGCGCGATCGAGGCTGTCGAGCTCGGCTTCGCCCGCGCCTCGGACGACGTCGTCTTCAACGCCGCCGAACTGCTCCATGCGGCCATCCGTCGCGCCCGGGCGCTGGCCGAATCGGCCTGGCGGCCGGCGCTGATCGATTCCGCGGTCAAGGTGGCGGGGCGCGACGGCATCGCCACCTGCGAACTGATGCTGGTGAACATGGCCGAAGGCGGCTTCATCTCGGCGCACGATTACCGCGTCGCCAAGGCTGCCGCGACGGCGCTGTGCGGCGGTGAAGTGAACAGCAACAGCCGGGTGGGCGAGCAATGGATTCTCGACGTCGAGCGTGCGCAGTTCGTCGAACTGCTGAAGACCGAAAAGACCCAGCAGCGCATCGCGCACATGCTCGAAACGGGCAAGCCGCTGCGCAATTGACGGAGAACGGACGGAATGAGCAAACAGATTCAGGACGCCTACATCGTCGCCGCGGTGCGTACGCCGGTGGCCAGGCGCAACGGTGCCTTCCGCCATGTGCGGCCCGACGACATGCTGGCTGCGGTGCTGCGCGAACTGGTGGCCCGCGTGCCCAACCTCGACGGCAACGAAATCGGCGACGTCATCACCGGCTGCGCGATGCCGGAGGCCGAGCAGGGCATGAACGTGTCGCGCATCGGCCTGCTGCTGGCCGGTCTGCCGGATGCGGTGCCCGGCATCACGATCAACCGCTTCTGCGCCTCGGGCCTGCAGGCGGTGGCGGATGCTGCCAACCGCATCCGGCTCGGCGAGGCCGACGTGATGATCGCCGCCGGTACCGAGAGCATGAGCGCGATGCCGCAGATCATGGGCAACAAGGTCAGCCTCAACCCGGAGATCTTCGCCCACGCCGAGAACGTCGACATCGCCTACGGCATGGGCCTGACCGCCGAGCGCGTCGCCGCGCAATGGTCGGTGAGCCGTGAGGACCAGGATGCCTTCGCGGCCGAATCCCATCGCCGCGCCTGCGCCGCGATCGCGGCCGGGCAGTTCGATGCTGAAATCATGCCTTATGCGGTGAAGTCCTGGCTGCCGGGCGAAGGTGGCACGGTGCGCATCGCCGAGCGCGTGCTGTCGCACGACGAGGGGCCGCGGCTGGACTCGACGGCGGCAACGCTGGCGAAGCTGCGGCCGGTGTTCGCCGCGCGCGGCTCGGTGACGGCGGGCAACAGCTCGCAGATGTCCGATGGCGCTGCCGCCGTGCTGCTGATGAGCGAGGTCGCGATCAAGCGCTACAACCTGGCGCCGATCGCCCGCTTCGCATCCTACGCGGTGGCCGGCGTACCGCCCGAGGTGATGGGCATCGGCCCGGTGGAGGCCATTCCGCGTGCGCTGCGGCGGGCCGGGCTGGGCATCGACGACATCGGCTGGACCGAGCTCAACGAGGCTTTTGCCGCCCAGGCGCTGGCGGTGATGCGCCAGCTCGACCTGGATCCGGTGAAGGTGAATCCGCTCGGCGGCGCGATCGCGCTCGGCCATCCGCTGGGGGCGACCGGCGCGATCCGCACCGCGACGCTGATGGCCGCGATGCAGCGCGATCCAGGGCTGCGCCACGGTATGATCAGCATGTGCATCGGCACCGGCATGGGGGCGGCGGGCATCTTCGAGCGGGTCTGACGGTTTTCCTCCGACGGCGGCGGGAGCCGCCTCGGGGGAAACGCCTGCTCAGCGCGACAGGCGATAGGCGAGCCGCCCCAGCGCTTCATGCAGGGCGAACCAGCCGGCGTAGGCGCTGTTCGGGTTGGGCAGTTCCGCCAGCATGCTGTGTTCGGCTGCCTGTTCGCCATGGTCGACAAGCCAGGCGGTCGGCGCCGGCTGCACGATCAGTCCCGCCGCTTCGAATTCGGCCTGGGCACGCGGCATGTGGGCGGCGTGGGTCACCAGCAGAATGCGCCGCATGCCGGTCGTATCGAGAATCGCACTGGCGTAGCGGGCATTCTCCCGGGTGTCGCGCGAGCGCTCTTCCACCCATTGCACGGCCAGGCCGAAATCCTCTTCCAGCGCGGCTTTCATCAGCACCGCTTCCGGCGTCTTGCCGGCGGCACCGCCGCCGCTCACCAGAATGGGCAGCCCGGTCGCACGCGCCAGGTGTGCGCCATAGCGCAAGCGTTCGAGTGCCAGGCGGTTCACCGTTTCGCCGCCGAATTCGGGCGCGTAGGAGCGCCGGCCGGCGCCGAGGATCACGATGGCGTCCGCATTGCGGGCAGCGTCGGGCGGCAGCGGCGCGGGGTCTTCGACCTGCGCTGCCAGCCAGTTCACGCTTGCAGGCGTGCTCAGCAACAGGCCGAGGGCCAGGCCGCTCCAGCCCAGGGTTCGCCCCAGGCGTGGAAAGCGGCCGAGCATGGCCAGGCCGAGGGCAATCGGCAGCAGCGGCAGCAGCGGCGGCAGGGCGAATGCGGCAGCCAGCTTCTTGAGCGAGAAGAGCAGCAGGGAAAGATCCATCGGGCTTCGGGTTCCTGGGTTCGTGCCTGGGTTTGTGGTCGGCAGAGGCGGGCAGTATTATCGGGCGAATTCCGTCCCGGGCCGTGTTTGCCGATGATGCCTCTACTGCCGATGCCAGCGAGTACCGCATGCCTGTCCGATTTCGGCGCTGCCGCTGCCGGCGATTCGATGCCGTTGCCGGGCAGGAGGGTGGCCGGATGAGTTTGCGGCAAGCCCTGTGGATTCTCGTCCTGCTGCTGCTGGTGCTGGCCGGCTGGCAGTTCCTGCGTGCGGTGTGGCTCAGCCGCGATCCGATGTCCCCGTCCGAGGCCACGGCTGCTTCGGCCACCGCTCCCGGGCAGCCGGTGATGACTGCTGCGGCAGGCGAGGAGGACGGCGGCGAAGGCTTCGACTATGCACCAAGACTGAATGCGGCCACTGCCGATGCCGCTGTCGGGAACGAGCCGGAAGCATTCCGTTCGACATTGGAAACACAGCGCTTGCGGCGCCTGCTCGACGGTCAGCAGGCGCTGGTCGATCAGCAGCGTGCCGAGATCGAGACACTGCAGGCCGAAGTCGCCGGGTTGCGGCAGCAGCTCGAAGAGTCTCTGCATGCGCAGCCGCCACAGTCGATGGCTTCGCCCGAATACGCCGAAGCCACGCGCCTGGCCGAGCAGGGCCTGGACGCCGAAGAGATTGCGGCGCGCTGCGGCATCAGCATTGCCGAAGCGGGCTTGCTGGTGTCCCTTGCACGCAGCGGAGGCCACCGGTGACGGCAGCGCGGCGAAGCCAACGCAATGCCGCGCTACGCATGGCTGGTGCTGCCCTGCTGGCGGCGATTGCCGCCCTGCTTGCGGCGCTGACGCTCGAACAGAAGGTGCCTGACGATGGCGCCCGCCCGATGGCGGATGCCGTCGCACCGGCGCCTTCGCTCGGCAGCGGCTTGTTCGCACCGATGGAGGCGGGTATCGCCGCAGCAGGCGATTCAGCCGCCGTCCGCGGGGCTGCTCCGGAGCCGGTGCAGACGCCTGTGGAGACGGCCGTGCCCGTGCCGTCGCCCGCAAGCAGCCCGGCAACCGAAGCCGCGGTGCCGGTGCTGGCCGACGCGCCGCCGGCGCCGGCGGAGGGATACCGGATCCAGCTCGGCGTGTTCGGCGATCCGGCCAATGCGCTTGCGCTGCAGCGGACGCTTGCCGCCCAGGGTTTGCAGGCCGGCATCCAGAGCCGCGTCGTGCTCGGCCCCTTCGCCGACCGCGAGGCCGCGCAAAAAGCCCAGGCCGCACTGCGCTCGGCGGGGGTCGAGGCGGGTATGCTATTGGCACCAGAGAAGAAAAGGCGCTGAGGCCCGATATCTGGCCCGATTCATTCCATCCAGGGGAGCATCCATGCAAATCAGGAGTCCGGAGTTCGGTACCGTCGAGGTTGCCGACGATCGCATCATCGAGTTTCCCGCCGGCCTGCCCGGTTTCGAGCAATGCCGCCGCTTCGCGCTGGTGCATGAAGAAGGGCGCGAGGCAGAGGTCTTCCTGCTGCAGTCGGTGGACGAACCCGATGTGGCATTCTCGATCACCGCACCGATGCGGCTCGGCGTGAATCTCGAATTCGCCCTGAGCGACGAGGACGTGGCCTTGTTGGAGCTCGAAGGCGTCGACGACGTCGCGGTGGCGATCATCGTGCGCTCTCAAAGCGCTGAAGAAGCCGGGCCGGCCAGCGCCGGGCTGAGCGCCAACTTCATGGCGCCGCTCGTCTTCAATACCCGGGCCCGCAAGGGGATGCAGAAAGTGATCAACCGCCTCGGCTGCGAGGTCACGCTGCGCCAGCAGGACTGAACGAAGCGCCGGCCTGCCTGCGGGAGACTGGCGTGCGGTTTAGAATGTGGGCCTTTGTCCAACGAGGTTGAACCATGGCCCGCACCATCATCTCCACGCCCAACGCGCCTGCCGCCATCGGCCCCTATTCGCAGGCCGTCAAGGTCGGCAACCAGGTCTTCCTGTCCGGCCAGATCGGCCTCGATCCCGCCAGCATGCAGATGGTCGAAGGCATCGAAGCCCAGGCCGTGCGGGTGTTCGAGAACCTGAAGGCGGTGGCCGAAGCGGCCGGCACCTCGTTCGCCGCCGTCGCCAAGATCACCATCTATCTGACCGACCTGGCCAATTTCGGTGTCGTCAATGAAGTGATGACGCGCTATTTCGCCGAGCCCTATCCGGCCCGCGCCACCGTCGGCGTGCGCGAGCTGCCGCGCGGCGCACTGGTCGAGGCCGACCTGACCATCGTGCTCGACTGATACCGGCTCCGCAGTGGCCCGCGCGAAGCAAGCCGCCGCCCGGACCGATGCCGCCGATGCAAAGCCCGGCCGGGAGGCGTCATCTCCCGCCCGGCCCCCCGCGCCGCAGCCGTGGCCGGGCGTGGGAGCACAGCTCGCCGGACTGCTGGCCAAGCTCGACCTTCGTGGCCCGCGGGATCTGCTGCTGCACCTGCCGCTGCGCTACGAGGACGAAACCCGGCTGACGCCGATTGCCGACGCCCGGCCGGGTTTCCTCGCCCAGGTCGAAGGCGAGGTAGCGTCGTGCGAAGTGGTATTGCGCCCTCGGCGGCAGCTCGTCGTCCGCATTCGCGATGCTTCGGGCGTGCTGGTGGCACGCTGGCTCAATTTCTACCCCTCGCAGCAGAAGCAGCTTGCCGTGGGGCGCCGGGTGCGCCTGTTCGGCGAGCCGCGCGTCGGCTTCTTCGGCGTCGAGATGGTGCACCCCCGCGTGCGGCCGGTGGAAGAGGGCGAGCCGCTGCCCGAAGCCTTGACGCCGGTCTATCCGGCTACCGCCGGGGTGGGCCAGGCGACGCTGCGCAAGCTGATCGACCGTGCGCTGACGAGCGAGCCGCTCGACGATCCGCTGCCGCCGGACGTACTGCGCGCACTGCGTCTACCGGGCTTCGCCGAAGCCTTGCGCGCGCTGCATCATCCGGCGCCCGATGCCGACCCGGCGGCGCTCGAGCTGCGCGAACACCCCGCCTGGCGCCGCATCAAGTTCGAGGAACTGCTGGTGCAGCAGATGTCGCTGCGGCGTGCCTACAACGCCCGCCGCGCGCGCCGGGCGGTGCCGCTGCCGGTGCAGGACCGCCTGCCGCGCGCGCTGCTCGAAAACCTGCCTTTCCGGCCCACCGGCGCGCAGCGGCGCGCCGTGGCCGAGATCGCCGCCGACCTGGCTGCGCCGCATCCGATGCAGCGCCTGCTGCAGGGCGATGTCGGCAGCGGCAAGACCCTGGTCGCCGCGCTGGTGATGCTGCAGGCAGTGGATAACGGCTGGCAGGCGGCGATGATGGCGCCCACCGAGATCCTCGCCGAACAGCACTGGCGCAAGCTGTCGGACTGGCTCGCGCCGCTCGGCCTCGAAGTCGCCTGGCTGTCGGGCAGCCGCAGGAAGCGCGAGCGCGAAGCCATGCTCGAACGCCTGCACAGCGGCGAGCTGCTGCTCGCCGTCGGCACCCATGCGCTGATCGAAAATCCGGTGACGATGCCGCGGCTGGCGCTGGCGGTGGTCGACGAGCAGCACCGCTTCGGCGTGCGCCAGCGCCTGGCCCTGCGCGAGAAAGGCGAGGAAAACCGCCGCCCGCACATGCTGATGATGTCGGCGACGCCGATCCCGCGCACGCTGGCGATGACGCACTACGCCGACCTCGACGTCTCGGTGCTGGACGAACTGCCGCCCGGACGCACGCCGATCCGCACCAAGCTCGCATCCGACGCCCGCCGCGACGAAGTGGTCGAACGCGTGCGCCAGGCCTGCCTCGGCGGCCGCCAGGCCTATTGGGTGTGCCCGCTGATCGAGGAATCCGAAGCCCTGCAGTTGCAGACGGCGGTCGAGACTTTCGAGGCCCTGGCCGAAGCGCTGCCCGAACTGCGTGTCGGCCTGGTGCACGGCCGGCTCAAGGCGGACGAAAAGTCGGCGACGATGAAAGCCTTCGCCGCCGGCGAAATCGACGTGCTGGTCGCCACCACCGTCATCGAGGTCGGTGTCGACGTGCCGAATGCCAGCCTGATGGTCATCGAGCACGCCGAACGCTTCGGCCTCGCCCAGCTGCACCAGCTGCGCGGCCGCGTCGGCCGCGGCAGCGCCGAATCGGCCTGCATCCTGATCTACGCCCAGCCGCTGTCGCAGACCGGCCGCGAACGCCTGAAAGTGATCTACGAGAACACCGACGGCTTCGAGATCGCCCGCGCCGACCTGCGCATCCGCGGCCCCGGCGAATTCGTCGGCGCCCGCCAGAGCGGCCTGCCGCTGCTGCGCTACGCGAGCCTGGAGAACGACACCGGCCTGATCGAGCCCGCGCGCGAACTCGCCGAGCGCATGCTGCGCGACATGCCGGAAGCGGCCGAACGCCTGATGCAGCGCTGGCTGGGCGGGCGCGAGGCGCTGCTGCGGGCGTAGCCGGAAAAGCGTCCGGGATCTGCTTCTCAAACCCTGTCCAGCGGACTCACCACCCCCAGCCCGCCGCGGTTGAGCACATGGGTGTAGATCATCGTCGTCTTCACATCGGCGTGACCAAGCAATTCCTGCACGGTACGGATGTCGTAGCCACCTTCCAGCATGTGGGTGGCAAAACTGTGGCGCAAGGCATGGCAGCTCACCGGCTTGTCGATGCCCGCCGCTTTCGCCGCAGCATGAACCGCCTTCTGCAAGCTGCTCTCATGCAGGTGATGACGCCTCACGGTGCCGTCGCGCGGGTCGGCCGCCAGCCGACTGGCGGGAAAAACATACTGCCAACCCCATTCTCGCGCCGCACCCGGATACTTGCGCGCCAGCGCATCAGGCAGATACACGGCCCCGGCCCCCAGCGCGAGGTCGTCACGATGCAAGGACCGGACTTTGTCCAGATGGCGCCGCAGCGGCTCAATCAGACGCTGCGGTAGCGGAACCACGCGATCCTTCTGGCCCTTGCCGTCGCGCACCACGATCTGGCCATAGGCAAAGTCGACATCCTTGATCCTCACGCGCAAGCATTCCATCAGGCGCATTCCGGTTCCGTACAGCAGTGCAGCCATCGTCGCCGGCATGCCCTGCAAAGCCGCCAGCAGTCGCCTCACCTCGTCCGCCGTCAACACCACCGGCAAGCGCTGCGGACGCTTCGCGCACGCAAAAGCGCCCAGCTCGCCCAAGGGCTGTTCCAGCGCCTGAGCGTAAAAGAACACCAGCGCATTGAGCGCCTGATTCTGCGTATTGGCCGCCACTTGCCCCTGCACTGCAAGAGCTTGCAGAAAAGCCTTCACCTGTGCTGCCCCCACCTGCGCTGGGTCGCGACCGCCGATAAAGCGCAGATAGCGCTCAAGCCATCCAAGATAGGCTTGCTCAGTGCGAATCGAATAATTGCGCTGTCGGATCACCGCTACCAGGCGGTCACCCGGTGTAGGCCGCGAACCGCCATCGTCATTTCCCGTGGGCAAGGACGGCGGACTGGTCATTGCGCGTGCAATCGTTGGATGGCTTGCCCCCAGGGTACGCCCCCCTTCGCGCCAGAACGCCCAATCCACCTCGGTCGCTGCAGGCGCCCCCACCATTGTCAACAAGTGGCGCACCGCATCAACCGCCTGCGTAAACTGCCACGCAGGAATTCCGTCTACCCTGCCCAGCTCACCCAACCAGGACTCCACTGTGGCTGCCGAGTGAGTGGCGAGGCGCTGGCCGTCAGCGGCCTTGACATAGGCCGCGGCGTGGCGGGCGTACCACTGCAGCGCCGCCGGTTTCACACCGGATTCAGTGAGTGAAAACCGGTACTTACGCCAGAAGCGGGCTACCGTGTCGGAGTGGTTTGACAAGGTCATGAGCCTGGACTAACGTCATCGCCGATGCAGTTTGAAGTTGTAGGCGTAAATGCTAAACAAATAATTTGGGGCGAGCAATATGTGGATTCCGCCTACTCATCCACCGGCCCGTTCCGTCTACTACACTGTTAGGCGGCTCAAGGAGGCTTCATGGCTAGGCACGATTTCTCGGAACTACTTGCACTCTATCCTCAGGTCATAGAAGAGATGCCAGATATATTTACCAGCCACGAGTTCATTCTGCGCATTGCTCAACGTAACCAACCTGCCTATGTGGAGGCCCTGTACGCCTACCGTGACGGGGGTGAGCCTTTCATGTCCGTCCACAAACAGCTCTCTACACTCCTCAATAAATGCACCGATCTTATAGAGCCATTCGGTAGGGCATCCAGCCATGACATCTTTGGGCACTCCAACAGTTGCAGTCGGTGGCGCAAACGGTCTGCCGCCTAACAATTCATTCAAGCCGACGCCGCTTCGCGGCGCGGCTTAATTCAGGCGTTAGAGCTACACAGGGAACCAGCAATTGGAAGGATTAATTGAAGAGAAAGTGGTAATAAAACCGCGTCGACAGATTTCCACCAAACTTCGTCAACTGTTATTGAAAAAGCATAATCACACATGTGTTTCATGCGGAATAAGTGATGATATTGTTCCGCTTGAAATGGCATCAATAGTGCCAACCTCAGAAGGCGGAGACTTTAGTGAAGAAAACTTCACCATTCTTTGCCCTAATTGCCATCGATCTTTTGATAGGCAGCCTAGAGAACACGAATTCATAAGTTTTCTATCTGAAATAATAAATGCTAATGACTCCTATAGTAATGTCCAAATAGAGCCGCTTTTAGGCCGTAGCACGCGTTACCGAGCCGACCTTATAGTTAAGCGAGCAAGAGAAACCCTGCTGATTGAATGTAAATCATACCTAATAGGAAGCATGGCTCGCTCGAAAAACATCATCAGTCAACTTAATAAATACAAAGAAGAATACGGTGACTGTCAGATGGTATTGGCGGTCCCTGGTTCGCTAAAAGAAAGGGAGTTAGAAATATTCTCAGGAGAGAATGTTGAGGTCTGGGACATAGGATTTATTGCTCATAACTTCAAGCAGCAAATTATAGATGCCTCACCAAGTTACTATAAAACTCTATTTTTAACCCAACTTGCGCGCGCCTCTAAACCGACTAGAGAAGAAGAACTTATTAAGTCTTTAGAGAAATGCCCTCCCGGGAGAGCTGATTGCTACGTTTATCAAAGTTTAGTCGGTGATATTCTAGAACACCTGTTCACGCCTCCTCTAAACAAGCCTATTCCAGAACTTTCTGATAAAACATTGGCAAATCGCCGTGATTTCATCATGCCAAATTATTCCGACAAGGGATTTTGGGCATTCATGAGGGGAAAGTACGGCGCTGATTATGTCATTATTGATGCAAAAAACTACGCAAGAAAGGTAAAGAAAACAGAAGTTTTTCAAATGGCCAATTATCTGAAACAGCATGGTGCGGGTCTATTTGGAATCATCGTATCTCGACAGGGAGGGGATTCTGCGGGATGCGAACATACACTCAGAGAGCAATGGCTAATTAGCCAGAAAATGATCTTGGCTTTAAGTGATGAGGACATTATTGAAATGTTGATGGCAAAGTCAGATGGTCGTCCACCAGAGGATGTATTGGGAAGAAAAATTGAACAGTTTAGGTTGTCGATGTAGCTCTAACAAAGTGCTGCACACGGAAAAATTACTCGCTACGCTCCCAATTTTCCGGTGAGCACAGCGTTCGGCGTCACCATCACGCAGGCAGTACAGGGGGGTAATTTCATGACTCGAAAAGACGCAATCCACAAACTGCTAGACGATGCTGCCATGGAGTTACTTGGGTTCATCAAAGATTGCGAGTCAAAGCTCAAGGACCGCGATCGCTGGGTGCCTGCGGCTGAGATTAAGGACAGCCTCGACCTCAATTTTGTCGCCGTTCCGCGGAGCGGAAAGCAGTACGGTCCGAAAGGATGGGTGTTTGCCACGCTCGCACGGATGCTTAAGGACAAGTCGCTCGTCGAATACAAAAAGACCGGGAGCCGCGCTTTTTATAGGTCTGCTCACAAGTGAACGAAAAGCACGCTACCCACTGCACGACGCCGAACCCGGCAGTCGAGCGGACCTTCGCGAAAAGCCGCGCAGGCCGCTCACTTCTACGTTATGCATCAATGGAAAGTACCCATGCCATTCCCACCGGAAGAACGTAAGGCATTGCTAGGCGTGAAAGGTGTCGGCCCCATGGTGGTGGCTCGTCTCGAACAAATGGGATTTGAATCACTGACCCATCTGAGTAAAGCCAATGCATTGGATATCGCCTCTCAAGCCTCGGCTATCGTCGGCTCCACTTGTTGGAAGAACAGTCCGCAAGCTCGCGCTGCTATCCAGGCTGCCATTGCATTGGCACAGTCGCGCCATGCATAACAAAGCGCCGGCCCACACTTACAATCCCCTTAGCCAACGTCATCACCCGGTTTAGTCCAACGAGGCTTATTCGCCGCAATGACCGTCCGCACTCTCCTCTCACGCCTTCAACGGCGAATAAACGCTTTTCGTTAGGCCCATGAACATTGACGGTCTGGAGAATGTGCGAGACATCTTTTCCATCTTTCACGATGGCTCGATCAACTCCTGCGCTCTTGATGGAGACGATCTGACGCTGGAAGTCGAGATTCAATACTTGGCAGAGCGAGTAAATCCAGGGTTTCGGAAGTTCAAGGTCCGGCTGTTTGGGGTAAGCAACGTCCGCTTCTCCACTTGGCCAAGTGATCTGAAGTCGGATTCGACCGTGCTCACAGATTTTCCGGATATCTTCGATGCCGATCTTGAGATACTCGAGGGCAATCTGAGCGAGAAGGAGATTGAAGTCGTTTGCAATCAGCACTCCTCTAACCTCCCGTATTGTGGCGGGGAACTGCGCTTCCACTGCCTCCGCGCCGAGGTCACGGACGAAGGTGGAAAAGGCTATTCGATTGAAGAACTGAGCGAACTTTGCAAGGGTTACTGGGATGATTGGTCCAGCCGAAGTCAGGCATAACAAGCCACTGGTTCCGACTCGCAAAAGCGAAGCGCTTTTGCTCGCGGCACAGCGGCAACGTTAGCACTGTTCAGATGAATCCAATGGCGACAGCATCGAAAACTCAACCGCCGTTTTTCATGGTGCCTGTCCGTCGTGCAGGTCGCCCATCGCGTTTCCACACTGAACCTCCGCACGCAATCGCACGTTGTGGCTTCAAGGCTGGTGCCACGAATAAACGCTGGGCGTTGTCGTCTGCTGCGGCGCCGTGCCACAACCGCGTTCAAGCCACCACAGACGCAGTGCCATCCAGAACCAATTTGGCCTTCGTTTGTGCTAACTCTGCAGTCAAGCCGACCGTCAAAAGCTGCGCTTTTGCCGTCGGCTTACTTCCACGTTGGGCCATCAAAGGATACTAATGGACGTGTCAATTGCTGAAGTATTAATAGCTGCACTTTCGTTGGCGGCTGCCTGGTATCTGGGCATGCGGGCCGAACGCTCCTCAGCAGACCAGTACAGGCTTAGTGCAAATGCATTCGCCTCAGATTGGTTTAGAGATCTTAGGGGTTGGGCCTCCGAGGCGATTGACGTACTGAGCGAGGCAGCCTATGCAGCACCCGGTCGTCGCGACACGGCTCCTATGGAATCCGAGTTAAAACGCAGTTGCCAACATCGACTTTCGGCACTTATTGATCGGGGCCGTTTCTTCATCCCTAACTACACTCCGGATGAAATCGGCCTTCACAAGCCGCCAGCCTTTCGGGGAGTTCGGCACCCCGCACTTGACTATCTCGTTGCAGCGGAGCGGGTGTTATCTGACGCTGAACCGGAGTACATTAAACAATTCGGCAGCGTACGTGGAACGTTGGTTGTCATAAAGCGTGAATTTGTCTCTGAGATCCAAGAGATTCTTGATCCGCGGTCACAGAATAGAGCAATCGCCGATCTGATTAAGCATTCGAGAGGAGATACGGCAGACACCCGGTCTGCTTTGCAGAGACTTACTGCTCGTGACCATCCAGACTATAGCGAAGAACCGTCGGATGCCCAACAAACAGTTGCAGCCGACGCGCCCGCTTCGCGGTCGCGCGTCTGAACCTGCACGTTGAACTAAACCGCTGACGCGGTGGTGGCACGAGCTTCCACCGCGTTGCCCATTTGGGTTGGACAGCGGCGCTGATCGGGCGTGGCGCCGGGAAGTCGCCGGCATGCAGTGCCATCCTCGCGATCGGGAATGTTCCCGGTCACGAGGAGAACGTCATGTCGCCACTTCGCCAACGAATGGATGACGCGATGGTGCTGCG
>NZ_JANUXN010000013.1 GCF_025699485.1 Thauera carbonicopians
TGGCTGGTGACGATGCTGGTGTTCCTGATGCTGGTCACCTACGTGCCCATCATCTCCACCTGGCTGCCCACCGCGCTCGGAATGATGTAAACGGCTGAAGCAGCAAGCGAGCAGCGACGAAGCCCGGCGATGAGCCGGGCTTCGCTTTTCATGCCCCGGCCGCGAGTGTTTCATCGTGCATCCTGCAACATGCAGGGACGCGTGCTCGGGGTAGAATCTCGCGCGCCCCGCCCGCTCGGAAACCTCATGGAATATCTTGCCCTGCTGGTCGACCTGCTGCTGCACGTCGACCGCCACCTTGCCGCCTTGCTGGCCGAATACGGCAACTGGATCTACGCGATCCTGTTCCTGATCGTGTTCTGCGAGACCGGTCTCGTCGTCACGCCCTTCCTGCCCGGTGATTCGCTGCTGTTCGTGGCCGGCGCGCTGGCTGCCGGCGGCGGCATGGATCCGGCGATCCTGATCGGCGTGCTGTTCGTTGCCGCGGTGCTGGGCGATTCGGTCAATTACTCGATCGGCAGGCATTTCGGCGGGCGCATCTCGCAATGGCCGGACAGCCGCTTCTTCAACCGCCGCGCGCTGGAGTACACCCGCACTTTCTACGAGCGCCATGGCGGCAAGACGATCATCATCGCCCGCTTCATGCCGCTGATCCGTACTTTCGCCCCCTTCGTCGCCGGCATGGCGCCGATGGACTACCGCCGCTTCGTCGCCTTCAACGTGCTCGGCGCTGCGCTGTGGGTCGGCCCGCTGGTGATGCTCGGCTACTGGTTCGGCAATCTGCCGGTGATCCAGAACAACCTGACGCTGGTCATCCTGGGCATCATCGCGCTGTCGCTGATGCCGTTGTTCATCGGCTGGCTGCGCCATCGCGCCGGGGCGGCGCGCGCGCGCGCCTGAGTCCGAGGCAGGGCCTCGGCCGTTCCGCGCCGGCGGCCTGTCGGCTGCGGCTGATGTCCCGTGTTCAGCCTTGTCTCCGAGCCGGCTTGGAAACCTGCTAAAATTCCCTGTTTTTTTCAAACACCGCTTGGAGCTTTTCATGGCAATCGAACGCACCCTTTCCATCATCAAGCCCGACGCCGTGGCGAAGAACGTCATCGGCCAGATCTATGCCCGCTTCGAAGCCGCCGGGCTGAAGATCATCGCTGCCAGGATGGTGCACCTGTCCGAACAGGAAGCCGGCCAGTTCTACGCCGTGCACAAGGAGCGTCCGTTCTTCAAGGATCTGGTGTCCTTCATGACCTCCGGCCCGGTGATGATCCAGTGCCTCGAAGGCGAGAACGCGATTGCCAAGAACCGCGAGCTGATGGGCGCCACCGATCCGAAGAAGGCCGACAAGGGCACGATCCGCGCCGATTTCGCCGACTCGATCGACGCCAACGCGGTGCATGGCTCCGATGCGCCGGAAACCGCTGCCGTGGAAGTGGCTTTCTTCTTCCCCGGAATGAACGTTTACTCGCGCTGAGCGGTCCGTTCCCACGGCCCGTCGCGCACGCCGCGGCGCTCCGGCGCCGCGCGCGGCGTGGTCGGGCCGTTTGCATTACAGGACTGAAGTTTCAGGCATGAGCATTTCCCAGCCGCCATTCCGGTCGATATCCAAGCCGGTCAATCTGCTCGATTTCGACGTCGACGGTCTCGTCGCCTGGTTCGCCGGGCTGGGCGAGAAGCCGTTCCGCGCCCGCCAGGTGATGCGCTGGATGCATCGCGAAGGCTGCGCCGACTTCGACGCGATGACCGACGTCGCCAAGGCCTTGCGCGCCAGGCTCAAGGAGTCGGCGGTGATCGCGCCGCCGGTGCCGGTGCGCGATTCGGTGTCAGCCGACGGCACGCGCAAGTGGCTGCTCGACGTCGGCAATGCCAACGCGGTCGAGACCGTGTTCATTCCTGAAACCCACCGCGGCACGCTGTGCGTATCCTCGCAGGCCGGCTGCGCGCTCGACTGCGCGTTCTGCTCGACCGGCAAGCAGGGCTTCAACCGCAACCTGTCGGCGGCCGAGATCATCGGCCAGCTGTGGCTGGCCAACACCTTGCTCGGCGCGGCGCGGGACGAGGGGCAGGTCGGGGGGCAGGACCTCGAAGCCGGCGAGAAGGACAACGGCCGCATCATCAGCAACGTGGTGATGATGGGCATGGGCGAACCGCTGGCCAACTTCGACAACGTCGTCACCGCCTTGCGCCTGATGCTCGACGACCATGCCTATGGCCTGTCGCGGCGCCGCGTTACGGTATCGACGTCCGGCATCGTGCCGGCGATGGACCGGCTGCGCGACGAGTGCCCGGTGGCGCTGGCAGTGTCGCTGCATGCCTCCAACGATGCCTTGCGCGACAAGCTGGTGCCGATCAACCAGAAATACCCCTTGCGCGAGCTGATGGCCGCCTGCCAGCGCTATCTGGAGCGGGCGCCGCGCGACTTCGTCACCTTCGAGTACGTGATGCTCGACGGCGTCAACGACAGCGAGGCCCATGCGCGCGAACTCGTCGCGCTGGTGCGCGACACGCCGTGCAAGTTCAACCTGATTCCGTTCAACCCCTTTCCGAATTCGGGCTTCCTGCGCTCGCCGGCGGAACGCATCCGTCGCTTTGCCGCTATCCTGATCGATGCCGGCATCGTCACCACCACGCGCAAGACGCGCGGCGACGACGTGGATGCGGCCTGTGGCCAGCTTGCCGGCCAGGTCCAGGACCGGACCCGGCGCACGGTGCGCCTGAAGCAGGCAACGGAGGAACGTTCATGAAGCAAAACCTTGCGCTGATCGGTATGCTGCTGGCCGCCGCGCTCGCCGCCGGCTGCGCCACGGCACCCGGAATGCGGGGGGCGGGCGATCCGGCGGTCAGCCGGCCGATGTCCGACATCTCGCCTTCGACGCCGGCCGAAACCCGTGCCCGCGTGCATGTCGATCTCGGCATGGCCTACTTCGAGATCGGGCGCAACGACGTGGCGCTGGACGAAGCGCGCATCGCGCTCAACGACAGCCCCGGCTATGCGCCTGCCTACCATCTGCTCGGGCTGGCCTACATGATGATCGAGGAAAACGGTCTGGCGCGGCAGAATTTCGAGCTGGCGCTGCGCAATGCACCGGGCGATCCCGAGTTCAACAACAGCTACGGCTGGTTCCTGTGCACCCAGGACGAGGAGACCCGCGGACTGGAGCGGCTCGCTCAGGCGGCCCGCAATCCCTATTACCGGCATGCGACGCGTCCCTACACCAATGCGGGACTGTGCCACCTGCGGCTCGGTGACCTTGCTGCGGCCGAAACCCAATTTCTCGCCGCCGTGCAGGCCGACCCGTCGAACAACCAGGCGCTGTACCAACTGGCGGACATCGCCTATCGTGGCGGGCGCTACGATCAGGCCAGTGCCTTCCTGATCCGCCTGCACCGGCAGAGCAACCCGACCGCGGCCTCGGCCTGGCTCGGCCTGCGCACGGAGCGCCGCCTGGGCAACCGGGATGCCGAGGCCAGCTATGCCGCGCAGCTCGAGAGCCGCTTCGGTTCGTCCGAGGAATATCAGAAGATGACGCAAGGGAAGTACGAGTGAGCAGCATTCAATCCCAGGCTTCCGCCACGCTGGAGGCCGAGTCCGCCGCGATCTCTCCCGGCAGCCGTCTGCGCCAGGCGCGTGAGCGGCGCGGCGAGTCGGTGAGCGAAGTCGCGTTCGCGCTGAAGCTGAATCCGCGCCAGGTCGTGGCGCTGGAGTCGGACGATTTCGCCGCGCTGCCGGGCATGGCCTTCGTGCGCGGCTTCATGCGCAACTATGCGCGCTACCTCGGGCTCGATCCCGCACCGTTGCTCGATGAGGTGCAGCGCCTGAGCGGCGGCGGCGCGGTCGATCTGACGCCGATCCGCAACGCCGAAGGGGAAATGCCGAACGGCAGCGGCTCGAAAGTGCGCACCGCACCGATCGGCTGGATCGTGCTGGCGCTGCTGCTGATGGTGCTGGTCGGCTGGTATTTCGACTGGTTCCAGACCGAGCCCTCGGTCGCCGAAACCACGCTCGAAGCGCCGATGATGGGCGGCGTCCGCGTCGAGCCGGCCCCGCCGCCGGCAACGGTGGCAGCGCAGGCCGTCATGCCGCCGGCAGCAGCCGAGCCGGCTCCGGCCGCGGCGAGCGAGGTTCCGGCGGCCAGCGATCCGGCGGCCGCCGTTCCGGTCGACTCTCCGGCCGCCGATGCAGCACCGTCGGAGCCCGCTCCGTCAGCCGCAGGTGCTGCGGACGCGAGCGTGGCCCAGACCGATTCCAGCGCAACCGAAGCGGGCCCGGCCGGTGCCGAGCCTGCCCCCGTGCCCTCGGCCGGCAACGGGGTGCTCGCCTTCCGCTTCAATGGCGAATCCTGGATCGAAGTACGCGATGCCAGCGGAAGCGTCCTCTATTCGGGCATCAACCGTGCCGGTGCCACGCGCAACGTCCAGGGCAAGCCGCCGTTCGCGCTCGTCGTCGGCAATGCGGCCAACGTGAGCCTCGAATTCGATGGCAGGCCGGTCGATCTGGCTGCCCACACCAAGGTTTCGGTGGCGCGCCTCACCGTCCAGTAAACGATGTCGATCAACATGATCCAAGACGATAAGCCTTTCTCAGCCGCTGCCGGACCGCGTGGCCGGCATCCGACGCGCCAGGTGGCGATCGGCCGCGTGCGCGTCGGCGGTGATGCGCCGGTGGTGGTGCAGTCCATGACCAATACCGATACCGCGGACGTGCTCGGCACCGCGATGCAGGTCGCCGAACTGGCGCGGGCCGGTTCGGAACTGGTTCGGATCACGGTGAACAACGAAGCCGCGGCCAGGGCCGTGCCCCACATCCGCGACCGCCTGCTGGCGCTGAACATGGACGTGCCGCTGGTCGGCGACTTCCACTACAACGGTCACAAGCTGCTGACCGACTTTCCGGCCTGTGCCGAAGCGCTGGCCAAGTTCCGCATCAATCCCGGCAACGTCGGTACCGGCGCCAAGCGCGATCCGCAGTTCGCCGCCATCGTCGAGCTTGCCTGCCGCTACGACAAGCCGGTGCGGATCGGCGTCAACTGGGGCAGCCTCGACCAGTCGGTGCTGGCGCGGATCATGGACGAGAACGCCCGCCGTGCCGAGCCGAGCGACGCCGGCGCGGTGATGCGCGAGGCGCTGGTGGTGTCGGCGCTCGAATCCGCCGCCAAGGCCGAAGAGTACGGCCTGGCCGGCGACCGCATCATCCTGTCGGCCAAGGTCTCGAGCGTGCAGGACCTGATCGGCGTCTATCGCGATCTCGCCCGCCGCAGCGACTATGCGCTGCATCTGGGCCTGACCGAGGCCGGCATGGGCAGCAAGGGCATCGTCGCCTCCACGGCGGCGCTGTCGGTGCTGCTGCAGGAAGGTATCGGCGACACCATCCGCATCTCGCTGACACCGGAGCCCGGCGGCAGCCGCACGCAGGAAGTCGTGGTCGCGCAGGAGATCCTGCAGACCATGGGCCTGCGCGCGTTCACGCCGATGGTCACGGCCTGCCCGGGCTGCGGCCGCACCACCAGCACCTTTTTCCAGGAACTGGCGTCCGGCATCCAGGACTACGTGCGGGCGCAGATGCCGGTGTGGCGGGACCAGTACGACGGCGTCGAGAACATGACGCTGGCGGTGATGGGCTGCGTGGTCAATGGGCCGGGCGAGTCCAAGCATGCCAACATCGGCATTTCGCTGCCCGGCACCGGCGAATCGCCGGCCGCGCCGGTCTATATCGACGGCCAGAAGGCCGTCACGCTGCGCGGCGACAACATCGCCGCCGAATTCAAGGCCATCGTCGATGACTACGTGGTCAGCCATTACGTGAAGAAGGGCGCCTGAGCCTGCGGCGCCCGGCCGTGCCGGGCGTCAGGTAATCTCGCAAATCCAGCCAGCAACGACAACGCCTCCGGGCGACACCGACAAGACCAAGCACCCATGAGCCAGACCCTGCAAGCCGTGCGCGGGATGAACGACATCCTGCCCGACGACGCCGAAACCTGGGAATACTTCGAAGACATCGTGCGCGACTGGCTGCAAAGCTACGGCTATCGCCCGATCCGCATGCCCATCGTCGAACCCACGCCGCTGTTCAAGCGTGCGATCGGCGAAGTGACCGACATCGTCGAGAAGGAGATGTATTCCTTCGAGGACGCCCTGAACGGCGAACACCTGACGCTGCGCCCCGAAGGCACGGCCTCCTGCGTGCGCGCGGCGATCCAGCACAATCTCGTCGCCTCGGGCGGCCCCCAGCGGCTGTACTACTACGGCCCGATGTTCCGCCACGAGCGCCCGCAGAAAGGGCGCTACCGCCAGTTCCACCAGATCGGCGTCGAGGCGCTGGGTTTCGCCGGCCCCGAGACCGATGCCGAGCTGATCCTGATGTGCGCCCGGCTGTGGGACGACCTCGGCCTCGAAGATGTCGCCCTCGAGA
This sequence comes from Thauera carbonicopians, assembly GCF_025699485.1. GTDB lineage: Bacteria > Pseudomonadota > Gammaproteobacteria > Burkholderiales > Rhodocyclaceae > Thauera. The sequence continues at coordinate 6,401 of NZ_JANUXN010000013.1, forward strand.
TCAACTCGCTGGGGGCGCCCGAAGAGCGTGCCTTGCATCGTGCCGCGCTGATCGCCTACCTGGAGCAGCACCAGGACAAGCTGGACGAGGACGGCAAGCGGCGCCTGTACACCAATCCGCTGCGCATCCTCGACACCAAGAATCCGGATCTGCAGCCGATCGTCGAGGCCGCGCCCAGGCTGGCGGACTATCTCGGCGAGGAGTCGAAGGCGCATTTCGAGGCGGTGCAGCTCTTCCTGAAGGATGCCGGCATTCCGTTCCGCATCAATCATCGCCTGGTGCGCGGTCTCGACTACTACAACCGCACGGTGTTCGAGTGGGTGACGACGCGGCTGGGCGCGCAGGGTACGATCTGCGCCGGCGGCCGCTACGACGGCCTGGTCGAACAGCTCGGCGGCAAGCCCCAGCCTGCGGCGGGCTTCGCCATCGGCATCGAGCGCCTGCTGCTGCTGTGGAAGGATTGCGGCGGCGAGCCCGAGCGGCCGGTGGTCGATGCCTACGTCGTGCATATGGGCGATGCCGCGGCGCGGCTGGCCTTCCGCGCCGCCGAGGCCTTGCGTGCGCATGGCTTTGCCGCGATCCTGCATTGCGGCGGCGGCAGCTTCAAGTCGCAGATGAAGAAGGCCGATGCCAGCGGCGCGCCGGTGGCGCTGGTGATCGGCGAAGATGAAGCCGCCGCGGCTGAAGTGGGCCTGAAGCCGATGCGCGGCCCGGGGGCGCAGCAGCGCGTGGCGCTCGATGCGCTGCCCGAGGCGATGGCGGAACTGCTGTATGGCGGTGATGACGAAGAAGGGGCTGAATGATGGCGGTATATGACCTCGAGGAACAGGAACAGATTTCCGAGCTGAAAGCCTGGTGGGCGCAGTACGGCAATCTGGTGGCGACGATCGCGGCGTTGGTGGCGCTAGCCTCGGTCGGCTGGCAGGGCTGGCAGTGGTACCAGAACCGCAATGCCGCCGAGGCCGGCGCGCTGTACCACGTCGTGCAGAAGGCGGCGGACGGCCAGGAGGCGCAGCAGGCGCGCGACGCCGCCGGCCGCCTGATCGGCGACTACCCGGGCACGACCTACGCGCAACTGGGCGCGCTGCTGTCGGCAGGCACCCAGTTCAGGGCCGGCGAGCTGGACAATGCGCAGGCGCAGCTCGAATGGGCGGTGGACAAGGGCCAGGACCCGGCGCTGCGCGATCTGGCCCGCCTGCGCCTGGCCACGGTGCTGCTGCAGAAGGGTGAGCTCGACGCTGCGCTGGCCCGCCTGCAGGCGGCGCCGGTGGAAGCGTATGCCGCGCGCTTCGCCGACCTGCGAGGCGACGTGCTCGCCGCGCAAGGCAAGGCGGCAGAGGCCCGGAATGCCTATCAGGCCGCGATCGACGCGCTTGCCCGCGAAGGCGAGCAGGCCGTGACCCTGCGCGAAGTGGTGCGCGTGAAACTCGAATCCCTGGAAGGCTGACCGATGAAGCTTGCTTCCCTGCGTGTCGTACCGCTCGTCGCTGCAGCCGTGCTGGCTGCCGGCTGCTCGTCCCTCAACCCCTTCGCCAGCGACAAGCCGAAGCCGGCGCCGCTGGCCGAGTTCAAGCCGAACGCCGAGCTGGTCCAGTTGTGGCGTACCGACATCGGTGAATCCGGTCCCTATCTGTTCGAGCCTGCGGTGGTCGGCGACAGCGTCTATGCCGCCGGCGAGGACGGCGACGTCGCCCGCTTCGAAGGCGGCCGCGCGGTGTGGCGGGTGGATGCCGACACCCGGCTGTCCGCGGGCGTCGGCGCCAGCCGCAGCCTCGCCGTGGTGGTGACCGCGAGCGGCACCGCGATCGCCTACGACGCCAACGACGGCAGCGAGCGCTGGCGTTCGAACATCGGCGCCGAGGTGCTGGCGCAGCCGGCGGTCGATGGCGAACTGGTGGTGCTGCGCGCCTCGGACAACCGCCTGATCGCATTGAACGCACGCGACGGCAGCCGGCGCTGGATCTACCAGCGCGCCAATCCGCCGCTGGCGCTGCGCAACTTCTCGGGCGTTCTGCTCGAAGGCAACGTCGTGCTCGCCGGCTTCCCGGGCGGCAAGCTGGTCGTGATCAATTCGGTCAACGGCGGTGCGATCACCGAGCTGTCGGTGGCGAATCCGCGCGGTTCGACCGAGCTCGAACGGGTTGCCGACGTCGCCGGCACGCCGGTCGCGGGCCGCCGCGAAGTGTGCGCGGTGACCTACCAGGGGCGCATGGTCTGCTTCGACACCAGCAACGGCAATGCACTGTGGGCGCGCGACTTTTCCAGCAGCGTCGGCATGGACCGCGATGCGCGCTTTGCCGTCGCCACCGACGACCGCGATGCCGTGCATGCGCTCGACGTCTATAGCGGCGCCAGCGTGTGGAAGCAGGATGCGCTGGCGCGGCGCGCGGTGTCGCGGCCGCTGATCGTCGGCGACCACATCGTCGTCGGCGACGTCGAGGGCTATGTCCATGCGCTGGATCGCGATACGGGCGCTTTCGCCGCGCGCAGCCGCGCCGGCGACGGGCCCTTGTCGGCGGCGCCGCGGCCCTTCGGGCGCGGTTTCGTCGTGCAGGGGCGCGACGGCACGGTCGCGGCCTACGAACTGCGTTGAGGCGGGCGCTCTGAAGTGAAACCTACCATCGTTCTGGTCGGCCGGCCCAACGTCGGCAAGTCGACCCTGTTCAATCGCCTCACGCGCACGCGCGACGCCCTGGTGGCGGACCAGCCGGGCCTGACGCGCGACCGCCACTACGGCGTCGGCCGGGTGGGGGAGCGCGACTACCTGGTGGTCGATACCGCCGGCTTCGATCCCGTCGCCAAGGACGGCATCATGCACGAGATGGCACGGCAGGCCGAGCAGGCCATCGCCGAAGCCGACGTGCTGCTGTTCCTCGTCGATGGCCGCGCCGGCCGCACGCCGCACGACGAGCAGATCGCCGCCCGCCTGCGCCGCGCCGGCCGGCCGGTGCATCTGGTGGTCAACAAGGCCGAAGGCCTGGACCGCGCGATCGTCGCCGCCGATTTCCATGCCCTCGGCCTGGGCGATCCGCTGCCGGTGTCGGCGGCGCACGGCGACGGTATCAAGCAGCTCGTCGAGATCGTGCTGGCGCCGTTTCCGCTCGACGACGAAGCGGAGGCTGCCGAGGACAGCGGCCCCAAGGTCGCGATCGTCGGCCGCCCCAACGTCGGCAAATCGACCCTGGTCAATACCCTGCTCGGCGAGGAGCGGGTGATCGCCTTCGACCTGCCGGGCACCACGCGCGACGCCATCGCGATTCCGTTCGAACGCGGCGGCAAGCGCTACACCCTGATCGACACCGCCGGCCTGCGCCGCCGCGGCAAGGTCTTCGAGGCGGTCGAGAAGTTCTCGGTGATCAAGACCCTGCAGGCGATCCAGGAGGCGAACGTGATCGTCCTCGTGCTCGACGCTGCGCAGGACATCTCCGATCAGGATGCGCACATCGCCGGCTTCGCGCTCGACGCCGGGCGCGCGCTGGTGGTCGGCATCAACAAATGGGATGCGGTCGACGACTACCAGCGCGACCGTCTCAAGCTGGACATCGCGCGCAAGCTGGCCTTTCTGGGCTTCGCCCGCTTCCACCAGATCTCGGCGCTCAAGTCGCAGGGCATCGGCGGCCTGCTGAAGTCGGTCGATGCCGCTTATGCCGCGGCGACCTCCAACCTGGCGACGCCGCGGCTGACGCGCACGCTGCAGCAGGCCGTGGCCCGCCAGGCGCCGCCGCGCCATGGCCTGTCGCGGCCGAAGATGCGCTACGCCCACCAGGGCGGCATGAACCCGCCGGTGATCGTGATCCACGGTACCGCGCTGGAGGCCATTCCCGCCTCCTACGTGCGCTATCTGGAGCGCTGCTTCATGGAAGCCTTCAAGCTGCAGGGCACGCCCTTGCGCATCCAGTTCCGCACCACGCACAATCCGTACGCCGCGCGGGACTGAGCGCGTGGACGACAAGAACCTGTTTCCACACCCGGGTTTCGATGCATACTGCCATGTGGCGGTGCAACATCAAATCCATTACATTCATACAAACAGAAAATAAAGAGGTTCATACATGAGCAACAAAGGGCAACTTCTACAAGACCCGTTCCTGAACACGCTGCGCCGGGAGCACATCCCGGTGTCGATCTACCTGGTCAACGGCATCAAGCTGCAGGGCCAGGTCGAATCCTTCGACCAGTACGTCGTGCTGCTGAAGAACACCGTCACCCAGATGGTCTACAAGCACGCCATCTCCACCGTGGTGCCGGCCCGTCCGGTCGTCATCCAGCAGCAGGAAGAAGGCAACTGAACATCGTAGCCATCGTTCGCAGCCGGGGGAGTGCGGCTGCCGGGAGTGCTCATGTTTGAGCGTCCTGCAGCGGGAGAGCGTGCCGTCCTCGTCCAGCTCGACCTCGGCCAGGGACTCATCGACGAACGCCTGTCCGAACTGAAGCTGCTGGTCGGCAGCGCGGGCGCATCGATCGAGGCCGTGGTCCAGGGCCGGCGCCAGGCGCCCGATCCGAAGCTGTTCGCCGGCAGCGGCAAAGTGCAGGAGATCGGCGAGGCGCTGCGCGCGCATTCGGCCGACATCGTGATCTTCAATCACGCGCTGTCGCCTGGTCAGCAGCGCAACCTCGAACGCGAACTGCAGTGCATGGTCATCGACCGCACGGCGTTGATCCTCGACATCTTCGCCCAGCGCGCGCGCAGCCATGAAGGCAAGCTGCAGGTCGAACTGGCTCAGCTCGAGCACCTGTCCACCCGGCTGGTGCGGGGCTGGACCCACCTCGAGCGGCAGAAGGGCGGCATCGGCCTGCGCGGCCCCGGCGAGAAGCAGCTCGAGACCGACCGCCGCCTGCTCGGCAACCGGGTCAAGATGCTGAAGTCGCGCCTGGTCCAGATCGAGAGGCAACGCAAGGTTCGCCGCCGTGCCCGGGAACGCCGGGAGGTGCTGTCTGTCTCTTTGGTCGGTTACACCAATGCGGGCAAATCGACGCTGTTCAATGCGCTGACGAAAGCGGGCGCTTATGCGGCCGACCAGCTTTTCGCCACGCTCGACACCACTTCGCGCCGGCTTTACGTCGGCGGCGAGGGGGCCGGAGCGAGCGTGGTGCTGTCGGACACCGTCGGTTTCATCCGCGACCTGCCCCATGCCCTCGTCGCCGCGTTCCGCGCGACACTCGAGGAAACGGTGCAGGCCGACCTGCTGCTGCACGTCGTCGATTCGGCAAGCGAGGATCGCGACGCGCAGATCGCCGCGGTGAACGAGGTCCTTGCCGAGATCGGTGCGGCCGACGTGCCGCAGGTGCTGATCTGGAACAAGATCGACCTCACGCATGCCGTGCCGGCGGTCGAGCGGAGTGACTGTGGTAACATTCGGCGCGTTTTTTTGAGCGCCAGAACGGGTGAAGGCCTTGATCTGCTTCGCGAAGCGCTCGCGGAAGTGGCTCAGCAGGCCTTTCATGAAGATGCCGACCGGGAATCCGGTACGGTGGAAGAGCTTCCTATTCAATCGTGATTACGGGCATTCTCATGTCACTTAACGACCCCCGCTGGGGCGGCCAAGGCGGCGGCGACGATGATCGCGACCGCGACGATGGGCGGCGCGGCAACGACAATCGCGGCGGTAACGACAATCGCGGCGGCAACCAGGGGCCGCCCGACCTCGAGGAGGTCTGGCGCGACTTCAACCAGCGCCTGTCCGGCATGTTCGGCGGCAAGCGGCAGAACCGCGGCTCGTCGGGTGGCGGAGGCGGTGGTGGCGGCAGGCCGCAACTGCCCGAGTTCTCGTTCAAGCAGTTCGGCGGCGGCCTGGGTGCGCTCGTCGCGCTCGTCGCCGTGGTGTGGGCCGCGAGCGGCTTCTACACCGTCGATGCCAACCAGCGCGGTGTGGTGCTGCGGCTGGGCGAGTACGTCCAGACCACCGAGCCTGGTCTGCGCTGGCGCCTGCCGTATCCGTTCGAATCGCACGAGATCGTCGACTTGACCGGCGTGCGCACCGTCGAGGTGGGCTACCGCGGCTCCGAGCGCAACAAGGTGCTGCGCGAGTCGCTGATGCTGACCGACGACGAGAACATCATCAACATCCAGTTCGCGGTGCAGTACGTGCTGAACAGCCCGGAGAACTACATCTTCAACAACCGCTATCCGGACGAGTCGGTGGCGCAGGTGGCCGAAACCGCGATGCGCGAGATCGTCGGCAAGAGCCGCATGGACTTCGTGCTCTACGAAGGGCGCGAGGAGATCGCCGCGACCGCGCACGAGCTGATGCAGCGCATCCTCGACCGCTACCAGACCGGCATCCAGATCAGCCGCGTGACGATGCAGAACGCCCAGCCGCCGGAGCAGGTGCAGGCTGCGTTCGACGACGCGGTGAAGGCCGGCCAGGACCGCGAGCGGCAGAAGAACGAAGGCGAGGCCTACGCCAACGACGTCATCCCGCGGGCACGCGGTGCCGCGTCGCGCCTGATCGAGGAAGCGAACGCCTACCGCGAACGCGTCGTCGCCAACGCCGAAGGTGAGGCGAGCCGCTTCGACCAGGTGTTCGCCGAGTACCAGCGTGCGCCCGACGTGACGCGCGAGCGCCTGTACATCGAGACCATGCAGCAGGTGATGTCCAACACGTCCAAGGTGATGATCGATGCGCAGGGCAACGGCAATCTGCTGATGCTGCCGCTCGACAAGCTGATGCAGCAGGCCGGCGCAGCGCCGCGGGCGGCTGCGGGAGCCGCGCCCGCCCAGCCGGCGGCCGGATCGAATGCATCCACGCTGGCATCGGATCCGCGCAACAGCCGCGACCTGATGCGCAGCCGTGAGCGGGGAGAACGTTGATGCGTGACAAGCTGTCTCTGATCGGCGGCATTATTCTGGTCGCCATTGTGATCGCCTCGGCATCGCTGTTCACCGTCGACCAGCGCCAGTATGCGATCGTCTTCCAGCTGGGCGAAGTCAGGGAGGTCATCTCCGAGCCCGGCCTCAACTTCAAGCTGCCGCTGATCCAGAACGTGCGCTATTTCGACAAGCGCATCCTGACCCTGGACACGCCCGAGCCCGAGCGCTTCATCACTTCCGAGAAGATGAACGTGCTGGTGGACCACTTCGTCAAGTGGCGCATCGTCGATCCGCGGCTCTACTACGAGTCGGTGGCCGGCGACGAGGCGCGTGCGCGCACCCGGCTGACGCAGACGGTCAATTCCGGCCTGCGCGAGGAATTCGGCCGCCGCACCATGCACGACGTGGTGTCCGGCGAGCGCGACCGCATCATGGACCAGATGCGCGAGCGCGCCGACCGCGACGCCCGCAGCATCGGCGTGCAGATCGTCGACGTGCGTCTGAAGCGGGTCGACCTGCCGAACGAAGTGTCGGAATCGGTGTTCCGCCGCATGGAAGCCGAACGTACCCGGGTGGCGAACGAGCTGCGTTCGCAGGGTGCCGCCGAAGCCGAGAAGATCCGCGCCGACGCCGAGCGCCAGCGCGAGGTCATCATCGCCGAGGCCTACCGGACCGCACAGCAGCTCCAGGGTGAAGGCGACGCCAAGGCCACCGCGATCTATGCCGAAGCCTTCGGCAAGAGCCCGGATTTCTACGCCTTCTACCGCAGCCTCGAAGCCTACCGGGCCAGCTTTGCCGGCAAGGATGACGTGATGGTGGTCGATCCGAGCTCGGATTTCTTCCGCTTCATGAAGGACATCGGGGGCGCACCGCGCAATTGAGAGCCTGATGGGCGCCTCCCTGCTGACCGCCTTCGCGCTGATGCTGATCATCGAAGGCATCCTTCCCTTCGTCGCGCCAGCCGCCTGGCGCGAAACTTTTTTGCGCCTCGCCAGCATGGCCGATGGCCAGATCCGCTTCGTCGGACTGACCTCGATGCTGGGCGGTGTGCTGCTCCTTTTCGTCCTGAACTGAACGCTCATGCGCTGGGTATTGCCCGATCACATCCAGGACGCGCTGCCGTCCGAAGCCCACCAGCTCGAGACGCTGCGCCGCCGGCTGCTCGACGCCTTCCGCGTCCGCGGCTACCAGCTGGTGATGCCGCCGCTGCTCGAATATCTCGACTCGCTGACCACCGGGGCGGGGCAGGACCTCAAGCTGCGCACCTTCCAGCTCGTCGACCAGTTGTCGGGGCGGACCATGGGCGTGCGCGCCGACATGACGCCGCAGGTCACCCGCATCGACGCGCACCTGCTGAATCACCGCGGCGTGTCGCGGCTGTGCTACTGCGGCAGCGTGCTGCACACCCTGCCGTCGACGCTGACGGCGACGCGCGAGCCGCTGCAGCTCGGTGCCGAGCTCTACGGCCACGCCGGCATCGAGGCCGACGTCGAGATCCTGCACCTGCTGGCCGAAGTGATGCGCCTGGCCGAAGTGCCGGCTTCGCGCATCGACATCAGCCACGTCGGCCTGTTCCATGCGCTGGCGGCCCGCGCCGGCCTGGTGCCGGGGCGCGAGGAAGAGCTGTTCGATCTGCTGCAGGCCAAGGACGTGCCGGCGCTGCAGGTCATGCTGGCCGATGTCGCCGAGCCGGTGCGCGCCGCCCTGCTCGCGCTGCCCGGTCTCTATGGCGGGCCGGAAGTCCTCGACCGTGCTGCGGCCTGTCTGCCGCGGGACGAAGAAATCACGGCGCTGCTGGACGAGCTGCGCCAGCTGGCCGGCGCGCTGGCCGATCTGCCGATCAGCTTCGACCTGTCCGACCTGCGCGGCTATCACTATCACAGCGGCATCGTCTTTGCCGCCTATGGCGCCGAGTCGCCGGCGGCGCTGGCGCTCGGCGGGCGTTACGACCGCGTCGGCGAGGCCTTCGGCCGCGCGCGGCCGGCGGTCGGCTTCAGCCTCGACCTGCGCGAACTGGTGTGGCACCTGCCGGCGCCGCTGGCGCATCCGGGCGCGGTGCTGGCGCCCTGGGCGGGCGACGATGCCGAGCTGGCTGCCGAAGTGGCGGCGCTGCGCGTGCGCGGTGAGATCGTCGTCACGGCATTGCCCGGGCATCAAGGAACTTGGAACGAGGCCGGTTGCGACCGGCAACTGGTCAGGCGGGACGGTCGCTGGGCGATCGTGCCGTTACAGGGAGAGTAGAAAATGGCAAAGAACGTCGTCGTCGTCGGCACCCAGTGGGGTGACGAAGGCAAGGGCAAGATCGTCGATTGGCTGACCGACCACGCCAAGGGGGTCGTCCGCTTCCAGGGCGGCCACAACGCCGGCCACACGCTGGTGATCGGCCAGACCGAATACAAGCTGAACCTCGTGCCCTCGGGCATCGTGCGTGAAGGCGTGGCCTGCTTCATCGGCAATGGCGTGGTGCTCGACGCCCATCACCTGCTGTCGGAAATCCGCACGCTGGAAGCCGGTGGCATCAAGGTCCGCGACCGCCTGCGCATCAGCCCGGGCTGCCCGCTGATCCTCGGTTACCACAGTGCGCTCGACCGCGCGCGCGAAGCGGCGAAGTCCGCCGGCGACAAGATCGGCACCACCGGCAAGGGCATCGGCCCCACCTACGAGGACAAGGTCGCCCGCCGCGCGCTGCGCGTCTATGACCTGTTCGACCGCGAGCGCTTCGCCGCCAAGCTCAAGGCCAACCTCGAGTATCACAACTTCGTCCTGACCCAGCATCTGGGCGCCGAAGCGGTCGATTTCCAGGCGGTGTTCGACGAAGCGATGGCCGATGCCGAAGAGCTGCTGCCGATGGTGGCGGACGTCTCGGCCGAGCTGTACGCGATCAACAAGTCGGGCGGCTCGCTGCTGTTCGAAGGCGCGCAGGGCACCCTGCTCGACATCGACCACGGCACCTATCCCTTCGTCACCTCGAGCAACTGTGTTGCCGGCCAAGCCGCGGCAGGTTCGGGCGTCGGCCCGAGCCGCCTGCACTACGTGCTGGGCATCACCAAGGCCTATTGCACCCGCGTCGGCGGCGGCCCCTTCCCGACCGAGCTCGACATCGACACCAAGGGCGTGCCCGGCGAGCAGATGTCGACCAAGGGCCGCGAATTCGGCACCGTCACCGGCCGCAAGCGCCGCTGCGGCTGGCTGGATCTGGCCGCGCTGAAGCGCTCGATCATCATCAACGGCGTCACCGGGCTGTGCATCACCAAGCTCGACGTCCTCGACGGCCTGGCAGAGCTGAAGCTGTGCACCGGCTACATGCTGGACGGCAAGCGCATCGACCTGCTGCCGATGGGCTCCGAAGAAGTGACGCGCTGCGAGCCGATCTACGAAACCATGAAGGGCTGGAGCGGCACCACCTTCGGTGCGCAGAGCTGGGATGCGCTGCCGCAGGAGGCGCGTGCCTACCTGCACCGCATCGAGGAGATCTGCGAGATTCCGATCGACGTGATCTCGACCGGCCCCGAACGCGACGAAACGATTCTGCGTCGCCATCCGTTTGGTGCCTGAGCGCAAGCTGCAGGCGGCGAAGGCGCCATACGGCCGTTTTCGCCTGCAAGCCGGAAAGACGGCGCTGTCCGTATCTCCGGTCACCTTGTGTGGCCGTGGCGCGGGCGGCGCCGTTTTCTTTTGGGCAGGCACGACTGGCGATGTAAACGAAAAAAGCCGGCTCAAAGCCGGCTTTTCCCTGCAACTGGTGCCCAGAAGAGGACTCGAACCTCCACGCCTCGCAGCGCTAGTACCTGAAACTAGTGCGTCTACCAATTCCGCCATCTGGGCAGGGAGGCGCATAATAGCAAAGGCTCCGGCATTTGCAAAGTTTTCCCCTATTTTTTCTTTTTTCCCGCAAGCTGTTGCCGGATTGCCCAGGGCTACCCGGGCGGGAGGAGAGCAGCAAGGCAAGCGGCACGAAAACAAAAAAGCCGCTCCGAAGAGCGGCTTTCCTGTGAAACTGGTGCCCAGAAGAGGACTCGAACCTCCACGCCTCGCGGCGCTAGTACCTGAAACTAGTGCGTCTACCAATTCCGCCATCTGGGCAAGAAGACGCGCATTATAAGCACTCGAAGAAAACTGTCAATGACTCGCAGAACAAAAAACACCACCACAAGAAACACTCAAACACGTGCCAATACCCCGGCAGGTTCGCGTTCCCGCAACACCACGGCCCAGGGGGCTGCGGCCGGCAGGCCGCAAGCAGGCGGCCGTGCTGCCGCACCGACGGCCGGCCGCAGCCGTGCCGCGCGCAAGGGCGCAGCCCGGCAGAACGCTGCCCGGCAGAGCGCCATCCGCCTGGCGGATCCTTTCCATGAGCGCGAAGCGCAGAAATACGAACAACCGCTGCCCAGCCGCGAATACGTGCTGCAGGTGCTGGCCGAGCGCGGCGTGCCGATGCCTTTCGACGAACTGGCGACTGCGCTCGACATCCAGGCCTTCGAGCGCGAGCACTTCGACCGCCGCCTGCGTGCGATGGAGCGCGAAGGCCAGGTCGTGCGCAATCGCCGTGATGCCTATCTGCTGCCCGACAAGGCCGAGCTGATCAAGGGCCGCGTCGAAGGCCACCCCGACGGCTTCGGCTTCCTGCGCCGCGACGACGGCGGGCCGGATGTCTTCCTGGGCCCGAAGGAAATGCGCGAACTGCTGCACGGCGACCGCATCCTGGCGCGCATCGCCGGCCAGGACCGCCGCGGCCGCCCCGAAGGCCGGCTGGTCGAAGTGCTGGAGCGCGCCAACAGCCGCGTCGTCGGCCGCATCATCAACGAGCATGGCGTGATGATCGTGGTGCCCGAGAACCGCCGTCTGGCGCAGGACATCCTGATCGCACCCGGTGGGCGCAAGAAGCCGGAGCCGGGCCAGATCGTCACCGTCGAGCTGGTCGAGCAGCCGACCAAGTTTGCCCAGCCGATCGGCCGCATCGTCGAAGTGCTGGGCAATTACGCCGACCCCGGCATGGAGATCGAGATCGCGCTGCGCAAGCACGACCTGCCGTTCGAGTTCTCCGCCGAAGCCAAGGCGGAGACGCGCAAGCTGCCGGCCGCCGTGCGCAAGAAGGACTGGGCGGGCCGCGAGGACCTGACCAAACTGCCGCTGGTGACGATTGACGGCGAGACCGCCAAGGACTTCGACGACGCGGTGTATTGCGAACGCCAGGGCAAGGGCTATCGCCTGATCGTGGCGATCGCCGACGTGTCGCACTACGTCGAGGCCGGCAACGGGCTGGACAAGGACGCCTACGATCGCGGCAACTCGGTGTATTTCCCGCGGCGGGTGATCCCGATGCTGCCGGAAAAGCTGTCCAACGGGCTGTGCTCGCTGAACCCGGAAGTCGAGCGCCTGGCGATGGTGGCCGACATGAACATCACCGCCACCGGCGAGATCAAGACCTATCGCTTCTATCCGGCGGTGATCTGGTCGCATGCGCGCCTGACCTACACCCGGGTGGCGGCGGCGCTGTACGAGCAGGATGCGGCGGAACGCAAGGCGTTTGGCAAGCTGCTGCCGCATCTCGAGAACCTCGACCAGCTCTTCCGCGTGCTGCTGAAGGCACGTGCCAAGCGTGGTGCGATCGACTTCGAGACCACCGAGACGCGCATGATCTTCGACGATAACGGCAAGATCGCGCAGATCGTGCCCGAGGTGCGCAACGACGCCCACCGCCTGATCGAGGAATGCATGCTGGCGGCCAACGTCTGCGCCTCGGATTTCCTTGCCAAGCACGAACATCCGACGCTGTACCGCGTGCATGACTCGCCGTCCGAGGAGAAGCTGGCCAAGCTGCGCGAGTTCCTGAAGGAATTCGGCCTGGGCATCGGCGGTGGCGACGAGCCGCGCGCCGGCGATTACGCGGCGCTGCTCGCGCAGATCAAGGACCGCCCGGACGCCCAACTGCTGCAGACCGTGATGCTGCGCTCGCTGAAGCAGGCGATGTACAGCCCCGACAACGTCGGCCACTTCGGCCTGGCCTACGAGAGCTACACCCACTTCACTTCGCCGATCCGGCGCTATCCCGATCTGCTGGTCCATCGCGCGATCAAGGCGGTGCTGGCGGGCGGGCAGTACAAGCCTGGCGACTGGGAGCAGATCGGCCTGCACTGCTCGGCGACCGAGCGCCGTGCCGACGAGGCCACGCGCGACGTCGTCGCCTTCCTGAAGTGCTACTTCATGCAGGATCGCGTCGGCGAGACCTTCTCCGGCAGCGTGTCGGCGGTCGTGCCGTTCGGCCTGTTCGTCGCCCTCGACGACATCTTCATCGAAGGCCTGCTGCATGTCTCGGACCTCGGCAGCGACTACTTCCATTACGACGAGACCCGCCACGCAATGCTCGGCGAGCGCAGTGGCAAGCAGTTCCGCCTGTCCGACCGGGTCAAGGTGCAGCTGGTGCGCGTCGACATGGCGACCAACAAGATCGATTTCCGTCTGATCGAAGGTCCGCTGCCCGTCGAGAAACCCCAGCCTGCTGCCGTCGTTGCACCTGCCGAGGCCGTCGTGGCGGCTCCGGTTGCCGAGCCGGCGGCAGCCGATGCTGCGGCAGCCGACGCTGCAGCGGACGAAGTCGCGGCACCTGCGGAGAAGGTGAGACGCACCCGCACGCGCAAGGCGAAGCCCGTGGCCGAAGCTTCGGCAGCCGGCGCTGCGGCAGCCGAAGCTGCGCCGGCCGCTGCCGCACCGGCCGTTGCCGAGGCATCGCAGGCAGCCGAAACTTCTGCTGTGGCCGAAGTTGCTGCTGCGTCCGTGCCGAAGCCTGTTGCTGCACCGAGGCGGCGTTTGCGCGCCAGCGCCTCCGCTACCCCGAAAGCAGCGGCGTCTCCTGCAGCCGAGGCGGAGGCTCGCCCGGCACCGGCCAAGGCCGCCCGCGCCGGGGCCAGCGTGCTCGACGACATCCGGCAGAAGGCGGTCGACCAGGAGGTTGCGTCGATCGAGCTGGCTGCCGAAGAGGCATCGGCCGCCAAGGCGCGCAAGACTGCCGCCGGCAAGGATGGCAAGGCGGAGAAGAAGAAGGAGAAGGCCGGCAAGAAGGACAAGGACGCTGCGGACAAGGGCAAGAAAGCCAAGGCCGTGAAGGCGAAGGCCAAGGCCGGCAAGGCCAAATCGGCCGACAAGGCAGAGAAGAAGGCGAAGAAGGCCGGCAAGAAGGACAAAGCGGAAAAGGCCGGGAAAGCGAAACCGGCCAAGCCGGCGAAGGCTGCCAAAGCGGCCAGGGCCGTGCCCGCGGCCGCTGCCGAGCCGGTAGAATCGCGCGCCTCGAAACCGGCCGCGCGTTCTGGCGGCAAGACCTCCGCGAAGGAAAAACGCCGTGCCTAAGACGACCGCAAACACGAACGCCAGCGCCGCCAGCCGGCTGATCTACGGTTTCCATGCCGTGTCGGCCAAGCTGCGGCATGCGCCGGACTCGGTGCTGGAAGTCCATCTGTCGGCCGACCGCAAGGACGCACGGGTGAAGAAGTTCGTCGCCCAGGCCGAGGCCGCCGGCGTCCGCATGCTGTATTGCGAAGGCGACAAGCTCGATGCCATGGTCGGCACCCGCCGGCACCAGGGCGTGGTGGCGAAGGTCGATGCGACGCGGCGCGACATCAAGCTCGCCGACGTGCTCGACAGCCTGGAAGAGAACGCGCTGATCCTGGTGCTGGACGGCGTGCAGGATCCGCACAACCTCGGTGCCTGCCTGCGCGTCGCCGACGCGGCCGGTGCGCATGCGGTGGTCGCGCCCAAGGACCGCGCCGTCGGGCTCAACGCCACCGCGGTCAAGGTCGCCAGCGGTGCGGCCGACACCGTGCCCTACATTACCGTCACCAACCTGGCGCGCGCGCTGCGCGAGATGCAGGAGGCCGGCGTATGGGTGGTCGGTGCCGCCGGCGAGGCGGAGAAGTCGCTGTACGACATCGACCAGAAAGCGCCGGTGGCCTGGGTGCTGGGCGCCGAAGGCGACGGCCTGCGCCGGCTGACGCGCGAGACTTGCGACGAGCTGGCGCGGATTCCGATGCTCGGCAGCGTCGAGAGCCTGAACGTGTCGGTGGCGAGCGGCATCTGCCTGTTCGAGGCGCGCCGCCAGCGCGGATGAGCGGTGGCGGCCGCGGGAGTCTGCGCTGCGGGAAGGTGGAACGGGCTGCGCGGAGCCGAGGGCGAAACTCATCACCCCCGGCGTGTGCCGCCGTCGATGGGTTTCGCCACCTTCCACATCCGGCTCGCCGAGCGGTGGCGGCGTACCTTGCCGGCCGCAGCTTGCCAGCCGCAGCGCGATTCAATACGCTTCACGTCTTTCGAGCTTCGGGGTGCCCGCGCCTGCGCGGGAGAATCGGGAAAGCGGTGCAAATCCGCTGCGTGCCCAGCGCCGTGAAGGGGACCGTCCGGGCAAGGTTTGCCCAGCCACTGGCCTGCAAAGGCCGGGAAGGCGCCCGGACGGGATGATCCTCAGCCGGAAGACCGGCCCCGGAAGCGTTCAACAGCCGTCTGGTCGGCGCGCTGTCCACTGCTTCACGACAAGGGGACGACTCCGTGAGCAGCCATGCGCAAACCATCCAGACCGATCCATCCTTCAGCGCCGCCGAGCGCGCCGCCGTCTACCGCGCGATCCATACCCGGCGCGACGTGCGCGGGCAATTCCTGCCCGATCCCATTGCCGACGAGGTGCTGGCGCGCGTGCTGACCGCCGCCCATCACGCGCCTTCGGTCGGCTTCATGCAGCCCTGGGACTTCGTCATCGTGCGTTCGCGTCAGGTGCGCGAGCAGATCCATCGCGATTTCCTCGCCGCCCATGCCGAAGCCGAGCAGATGTTCGAGACCGGCAAGCGGGGCACGTATCGCAAGCTGAAGCTGGAAGGCATCCTTGAAGCACCGCTCAACCTGTGCGTCACCTGCGACCGCAGCCGCAACGGTCCGGTGGTGCTCGGCCGCACCCACATGCCGGAGATGGATATCTACAGCGCGGTCTGCGCGGTGCAGAACCTGTGGCTGGCGGCGCGTGCCGAAGGGCTGGGGGTGGGCTGGGTCAGCATCCTGCACCCGCAGGCGCTGCGCGAGACGCTCGGCATCCCGGACGGAATCGTGCCGATCGCCTATCTCTGCATCGGCCATGTCAGCCATTTCCATCAGCGCCCGGAGCTGGAGTCGGCCGGCTGGCTCAAGCGCATGCCGCTGACCGAGCTGCTGCATTTCGATCGCTGGCAGGGCGAGGCGGACGAAGCGGGCGAGCGTTTCGCCGACGCCGTCTCGCGCGTCATGCCGGCATAACCGGGCCACCATTCCGCTTTTTCGGCCTTCGCGCAGCCGCCGCTCGGTGCGGCGCACACAGGCTTGCACGGCAATTGCTTGTTGCCATGGCCACGGCCGTTCCGGCCGAGGCCATGGCAACGAGGGTTCCGGAGAGAGGATGAAAACGGCGCTCGCATTTCTGCTCGCAGCACGCCGCTGCGAAATCGACGATCTCGAACGGCTCGCGCTCAGCTGCGAACTGGTGCAGGCGGTCAGTGAACTCGTCCACCAGCTCCAGCGGGAACGCGGCGCTTCCAACGTCTTTCTCGGCTCGGAAGGCGTCCGCTTCGGCCCCCAGCGCGAAGCGCAACTGCTTGCCAGCCGGGCCGCGGAAGCCGAAGTCCGGAGCTGGCTCAAGCGCCCGGAATTGGGCGGCGGGAAGTCGGGCGGCGCGGTGCATGGCGGCTCGCGCCTGCTGACGCGCATCGCGCTTGCGCTGCATGCGCTGGATGCCTTGCCCGGGCTGCGCGGCGACATTGCCGCCCGGCGCTGCCGGCCCGATGTGTCGACCGCGCGCTACAGCGAGATCATCGCGGCCTTGCTCGCGCTGGTGTTCGAGGCTGCCGACGTGGCGGTCGATCCCGGGGTTTCGCGGCTGCTGGTCGCGCTGTTCAACCTGATGCAGGGCAAGGAGTTCGCCGGCCAGGAGCGCGCGCTGGGCGCGGCGCTGTTCGCCGCGGGCCATCCGGCGCCCGAGCGCGTGCAGTCCATCCTGCACCTGATCGATGCACAGGCGCAGTGCTTCCGGCGCTTCGAAGGTTTCTGCGGCGACGCGGTGCTGCGCCAGTGGCGGGCGCTGCAGTCCGTCATGCCGCTGGCCGAGCTCGAGCGCCTGCGCCGGATACTGCTGGCGTCGACGCTGGGTTCGGCGCTCGATCCCGCGCTGGCCGAGGCCTGGTTCGACTGCTGCTCGCAGCGCCTCGACCAGATGCACGAAGCCGAGGTGGCGCTCGCCCGCGGGCTGGGTGAATCCTGCGCGCAGCGGATCGCCTCGGCGCGGACCGAGGCGCAGGACCAGGCGGCCTTGCTGGAGGCCTTGTCCGCGGCACCGGAGATCCGGGCGCCGTTCGACATGCTGATCGGTACCGAGATGGCCGGGGAGGGGGCGCCGGCAGAGCCTGCCCAGGGCGATGAGCCCTTCGGTCCGCAACTGCGGCGTTCGATCGTCGATCTGCTCCATGCCCAGTCGCAGCGCCTGCAGGCGATGAGCGACGAACTCGACGCGGCGCGCGCGGCGCTGGACGAGCGCAAGCTGATCGAGCGCGCGAAAGGCCTGTTGATGTCCTGCCGCGGCCTTTCCGAGGACGAGGCCTACCGCCTGCTGCGCCAGACCGCGATGAGCCAGGGGCGGCGCCTGGCCGAGGTCGCCGCGGCGACGCTGGCGCTGGCCCCGGTGCTGGGCAGGCACTAGGGGGGACGGCGCACCAGGGATGTGCAGGCAGCCGTCGATGCTGCACTGCAGCAGTGCATCCGGCCTCGCCGCTTCGTCATGCAGCCAGCAGGCAAACCGATGAAATGCAAGGGAAACGAATCGATCCCGCGAGCTGGCACGCTTGCTGCATAAGGTGAGGCAAGGCTGGGCCAACGGCGGCCCGGCATTCGATCTTCCGACTCGAACACAGGACAACGGCGTCCATTCCTCTTCGCGCTGCGCGAAGTGAGGGATGGGCGCCTTTTCGTTTTTGCCATGCTTTTCAAGGAGCACATCATGAAGACGCTCAAGACCGGAACCACGGTGCTGTCGCGCCGCGGCTTCATCAAGGCGGGGGCCGCGGCCGGCACGGCCGCGCTGCTGCCGGGCCTGTTTCCCGGCGGCGCCTGGGCCGCCGGCTCCGATGCGCCGGAAAAGAAGGAGATCAAGGTCGGCTTCATCCCGCTGACCGACTGTGCCTCGGTGGTGATGGCGGCGGTGAAGAAGTTCGACGAGAAGTACGGCATCAGGATCGTGCCGAGCAAGGAAGCGAACTGGGCCTCGGTGCGCGACAAGCTGCTGTCGGGCGAGCTGGATGCCGCGCACGTGCTGTACGGCCTCGTTTATGGCGTGCATATGGGCGTCGGCGGGCCGAAGCGGGACATGGCGGTGCTGATGACGCTGAACAACAATGGCCAGGCCATCACGCTCGCATCCCAGCTGAAGGAAAAAGGCGTGGTCGATGGCGCATCGCTGAAGCAGGTGGTGGCGGCGAGTGCGCCCGGCACCTACACCTTCGCCCAGACCTTCCCGACCGGCACCCATGCGATGTGGCTGTACTACTGGCTGGCGGCGCACGACATCCATCCGTTCAAGGACGTCAAGAGCATCGTCGTGCCGCCGCCGCAGATGGTGGCCAACGCCCGCGTCGGCAACATGCACGGTTACTGCGTCGGCGAGCCCTGGAACCAGCGCGCGGTCATCGACGGCATCGGTTTCACCGCCGTCACCACCCAGGACATCTGGGCCGACCACCCGGAGAAGGTGCTCGGCACGAGCGCCGCCTGGGTGGACAAGCATCCCAACGCGGCGCGGGCGCTGACCGCCGCGGTGCTCGACGCTTCGCGCTGGATCGACGCCTCGGAGGCCAACCGCAAGGAGACGGCCAAGGTCATCGCCGCGCGCTCCTACGTCAATACCGACGTCGACGTCATCGAAGGCCGGATTCTCGGCCAATACGACAACGGCCTCGGCCGCAAGTGGCAAGACGCCAACGCGATGAAGTTCTTCCGCGACGGCGCCGCGACTTTCCCCTGGCTCTCCGACGGCATGTGGTTCCTGACCCAGCACCGGCGCTGGGGCCTGCTCGGCAGCGACGTCGATTACCTGGCGGCCGCCCGCGCGATCAATCGCCTCGACATCTACCGCCAGGCGGCGACGGCGGCCGGCGTCGCCCTGCCCGCGGGCGAGATGCGCAGCAGCACGCTGATCGACGGCGTGGTGTGGGACGGCACGGAGCCGGCGAAGTATGCCGGCAGCTTCAAGCTCAAGGCCTGAACCGGAGGACGGAATCATGACTGCAGCAATGATCGCGGCGCGGCCGGGAAACATGGCCGGAACCGACGCCACCGAAGCCGATGCCGGCAGGACGGCGGTGTCGATCGACGAGACAGGGAATGAGCTGCCGGCGACGGCGAGCGCAAGCAAGGTGGCAGACGGCGTGAAGGAAAAGGCGGAAAAAAGCCTCAGCCTGCCGGCCGAACCGCTGGCCGGCCGGATCGGAGAGTGGGCCAGAGCCTTGCTTGGCATCGTGCTGCCGCCGCTGGCCGGGCTGGCGCTGCTGATCGGCATCTGGCATCTCGCCACCTTCGGCGGTGGCGGCATTCCCGGCCCGGGCCAGACCTGGGATGCGGCGGTGGCGCTGTTCTCCGACCCCTTCTACGTCGACGGGCCGAACGACCAGGGCATCGGCTGGAACGTGCTCGCCTCGCTCGAACGTGTCGGCATCGGCTTCGGCATCGCCGCGCTGGTCGGCATTCCGGCGGGCTTCCTGCTCGGCCGCTTCGCGCTGCTGTCGCAGATGCTGAACCCGATCATCAGCCTGCTGCGGCCGGTGTCGCCGCTGGCCTGGCTGCCGATCGGCCTGCTGGTGTTCCAGCGTGCCGATCCGGCGGCGACCTGGACCATCTTCATCTGCTCGATCTGGCCGATGATCCTCAACACCGCCCAGGGCGTCACCCGCGTGCCGCAGGACTATCTCAACGTCGCCCGCGTGCTGAACCTGTCGGAATGGAAAGTCTTCACCAGGATCCTGTTCCCGGCGGTGCTGCCCTACATGCTCACCGGCATCCGCCTGTCGATCGGCACTGCCTGGCTGGTCATCGTCGCCGCCGAGATGCTCACCGGCGGCGTCGGCATCGGCTTCTGGGTGTGGGACGAATGGAACAACCTGAAGGTGGAGCACATCATTATCGCGATCTTCGTCATCGGCATCGTCGGCCTGATCCTCGAGCAGATGCTGATGCTGGTCGCCCGCCGTTTCAGTTACGAGAACCGTTGAGGAGACCCATCATGACGAAGAAAATCGTTCAGATCGAGAATGTCGGCCAGAGCTTCGACACCAAGAAAGGCAGGTTCGTCGCCTTGCGCGACATCGATCTCGACATCCACGAAGGCGAGAGCATCGCGCTGATCGGCCATTCCGGCTGCGGCAAGTCGACGCTGCTGAACCTGATCGCCGGCCTGACCCGGCCGAGCAGCGGGGTGATGCTGTGCGGTGGGCGCGAGATCGCCGGCCCGGGGCCGGAGCGTGCGGTGGTGTTCCAGAACCACTCGCTGCTGCCCTGGCTGACCTGCTTCGACAACGTCTATCTCGCCGTCGAGCGGGTGTTCGCGGCGAAGGAGGGCAAGGCCAGCCTGAAGCAGCGCACTCACGAGGCGCTCGAGCTGGTCGGCCTGGCCCATGCCGAGACCAAGTTCCCGCACGAGATCTCGGGCGGCATGAAGCAGCGCGTCGGCATCGCCCGCGCGCTGTCGATGCAGCCGCGCATCCTGCTGATGGACGAGCCTTTCGGCGCCCTCGACGCGCTGACCCGGGCCAACCTGCAGGACGAACTGATGAAGATCCTCGCCGCCACCAAGGCCACGATGGTGATGGTGACCCACGACGTCGATGAGGCGGTGCTGCTGTCGGATCGCGTGGTGATGCTGACCAACGGCCCGGCGGCGACCATCGGCGAGATCCTCGAGGTCGGCATCGAGCGGCCGCGCGACCGGCTGGCGCTGGCGCATGACGCCCAGTTCGGCGAATGCCGGGCGGCGATCATGGAATTCCTCTACCACAAGCAGTTGAAGCGCGCCGCCTAGGCGCCGGAGGCGGCCACGGCTCGTACGGCTGCCGCGACGCGGCAGGCCGCAGCGCCAAGTGGCCGCAGCCCGAAGGAGAAGCTCATGCATCAGCAAGGATTCGCGGCGATCGGCAACGGCCCGTCCGGGCTGGAATGTGCCAAGGCGGTGTGCATCATGGTGCGCGATGGCGGCTGCATCGAGAACCAGGACACCTCGCTCGCTGCCTGCGCCGTCGAACGGCGCGGCAGCACGCTGCGGGTCGAAGCCTGAGCACGCAACCATGACGCCGGCAGCCAGCGTGGTGAAGTCCGTCTGCCCCTACTGCGGCGTGGGCTGCGGCCTGCGCATGGAGGTGGCGGACGGCCGGGTGGTGAAGGTCAGCGGCGACAAGTCGCACCCGAGCAATTTCGGCCGCCTGTGTACCAAGGGCAGCACCTGTGCCCAGGTGATCGACGACCCGGGCCGGCTGACCCACGCCTACCTGCGCAGCCGGCGTGAACAGGATCCGGTGCCGGCCGCGATCGACCATGCCATCGCCGAAACCGCCGGACGTCTGCGCCGCATCCTGGAGCGCGACGGCCCGGACGCCATCGCCCTCTACGTCTCCGGCCAGATGTCGCTGGAAGCGCAGTATCTCGCCAACAAACTCGCCAAGGGCTGGATCGGCACCCGCAACATCGAGTCGAATTCGCGCCTGTGCATGGCCGGCGCCGGCAGCGGCTACAAGCTCTCGCTGGGTTCGGACGGCCCGCCCGGCTCCTATCAGGATTTCGACCGCGCCGAGCTGTTCTTCGTCATCGGCGCCAACATGGCCGACTGCCATCCGATCCTGTTCCTGCGCATGATGGACAGGGTCAAGGCCGGCGCGCGGCTGATCGTCGTCGATCCGCGGCGCAGCGCCACGGCGGAGAAGGCCGACCTGTTCCTGCAGATCCGGCCGGGCACCGACCTGGCCCTGTTGAACGGCCTGCTGCACCTGCTCGTCGCCAATGGCCGTGTCGACGAAGCCTTCATTACCGAATTCACCGAGGGCTGGGAGGCGATGCCCGGCTTTCTCACCGACTATCCGCCGGCGACCGTCGCCCGCATCACCGGGCTTGCCGAGGACGACATCCGCAAGGCCGCCGACTGGATCGGCCAGGCGCCGGAGTGGATGAGCTGCTGGACCATGGGCCTGAACCAGAGCACGCGCGGCACCTGGCACACCAATGCCCTCTGCAACCTGCACCTGGCCACCGGCGCGATCTGCCGCCCGGGGAGCGGGCCGTTCTCGCTGACCGGCCAGCCCAATGCGATGGGCGGACGCGAGATGGGCTACATGGGGCCGGGCCTGCCGGGCCAGCGCTCGGCGCTGTCGGCGCCCGACCGCGCTTTCGTCGAGCAGACGTGGGGTTTGCCGGCCGGCACGCTGCGCGCGGAAGCGGGCGGCGGCACGGTGGCGATGTTCGAGGACATGGCTGCCGGCCGGATCAAGGCCTGCTGGATCATCTGCACCAACCCGGTGGCGACCGTGCCCGACCGCGGCAAGGTGATCGCCGGCCTGCAGGCGGCCGAACTGGTGATCACCCAGGACGCCTTCCTCGACACCGAGACCAACCGCTACGCCGACATCCTGCTGCCGGGTGCGCTGTGGGCCGAAGCCGATGGCGTGATGATCAACTCCGAACGCAACATGACGCTGGCGCAGCAGGCCGTGGCGCCGCCCGGCGAGGCGCTGCCGGACTGGCAGATCATCGCCCGCGTGGCCTGTGCGATGGGCTACGGCGACGGCTTCGGCTACGTCTCGGCGGCCGAAGTGTTCGAGGAGATCAAAGGCTTCTGGAACCCCAAGACGGGCTACGACATCCGCGGCGCCAGCCACGAACGCTTGCGCCAGGGCCCGCTGCAATGGCCTTGCCCGCCGGGCGACGAGCAGGACCGCCATCCGCTGCGCTACCTCAATGACGGCGTGAGCCAGGCGCTGAGGTTGGCACCGGACGGGCGGCCGCCGCGGCTGGCTTTCGCCACCGACAGCGGCAGGGCCGTCTTCTTCGCCCGGCCCTGGCTGCCGCCTGCCGAGCTGCCGGACGAGGATTTTCCCTTCGTCCTCAACACCGGCCGCCTGCAGCACCAGTGGCACACGCTGACCAAGACCGGCAGGATCGCCACGCTCAACAAGCTCAACCCCGGCCCCTTCGTCGAGCTTCATCCCGAGGACGCGAAGCGGCTCGGCATCGCGGCCGGAGACCGGGTGGAAGTGCGTTCGCGCCGCGGCTGCGCCGTGCTGCCGGCCAGCATCTCCGAGCGGGTGCGTGTGGGCAATTGCTTCGCTCCTTTCCATTGGAACGACGTGTTCGGCGACAGGCTGGCGATCAACGCGCTGACCAGCGATGCGGTGGATGAGGTGTCGCTGCAGCCCGAGCTCAAGTTCTGTGCCGTTTCGCTGCTGCGCGTGACGAGGGAAGCAGCGGCAGAACCGAAGGCCGGCG
The DNA here is from genome assembly GCF_025699485.1 of Thauera carbonicopians. Lineage (GTDB taxonomy): Bacteria > Pseudomonadota > Gammaproteobacteria > Burkholderiales > Rhodocyclaceae > Thauera. The sequence goes on from NZ_JANUXN010000013.1 coordinate 29,730, forward strand.
CTGCCGGCCGCCGGCGCGAGACCCGGGCCATGCCGCAGGCAGCACCTGCAACCATGCTTGCGGGCGCGGCTGCGCCCGGGCAAGCCATCGAGGAACTGGACATGCAGCACATCGACGCCCTGGCCGGGCTGCTCGGCCTCGACGGCGCTCCTCCGCCCACCCTGGAGGCCCATGAGCGCTTGTATCTGCAAGGCTATCTCGCGGCGCTGCGTACCGAGGCCGCGCGCAGCGGCGGCGGCGTGCCGGTACTGCCGCCCAGCGCTCCACTGGAAGCATCGAAGCGCCTGTTTCTCGACGGCATGCTGGCCGGGCTCTTCGCCCGCAGCCGGATCGGCGAGGCTTTGCCGGCGCCGGTGGCCGCGGGCGACGGTGCCGGCGATATTGCTGCACCTCAACCGGCGCTGATCCTGTGGGCATCGCAGACCGGCAATGCCGAGGCCTGGGCGGCGCGTTGCGCCGGGCGCCTGGAGCAGGCAGGCCACGCCGTCACCGTGCTCGGCATGGATGCCGTCGGTCCGGACCGGCTGGCTGCAGCGCCGCGTGTGCTGCTGCTGGCCAGCACCTTCGGCGACGGCGATCCGCCCGACAACGGCAGCAGCTTGTGGGAGAAGCTGCAGGCCGATGCCGTACCCCGGCTCGATGGCACCGCCTTCGCCGTGCTCGCATTCGGCGACTCCAGCTACGACCAGTTCTGCGGCTTCGGCCGCAAGCTCGATGCCCGCCTGGAGGCGCTCGGCGGGCGCCGGCTGCTGCCGCGCGTCGACTGCGAGCCGGACGACGAAGACAAGGCAAGGGCCTGGCTGGAAGCTGTCGTCGAGGCCTGGGCCGAGGTGGCTGAGCCGGCTGCCTTGCCGGTAGCCGAACCTGCTGCTGCATTCGCCGGAGCGGCGGATGCCGGCGAGTCGGCGCCGTTGCCGGCTGTGCCCCAGCCGGCAGCCGCACCGGCTCCGCAGACGGGTCGCACCGCGTCGGATCGTGCCGCGCCCGGCCTGTCGCGGCCCGGCCGGGCCTCACCGCAGCCCGTCCGCCTGAAGCTCGACCGCCTGCTCAGCGGCGCCGGTGCGGGCAAGGAGGTGCGGCAGTTCGTGTTCGATCTGTCCGGCACCGGCCTGCGCTATGAGGCCGGCGACGCGCTGGGTGTGTGGCCGGGCAACTGTCCGGAATTGGTGGCGGAACTGCTGGCTGTTCTGAATCTGCCCGCGTCGGCCCTGGTGAGCGTCGATGGCCGTGGTGAGATGGCGCTGGCCGACGCGCTGGTGCGCCACTTCGACATCACGCGCATCACGCCGGATCTGCTGCGCTTCGTCTGCGAGCGCTCGGCCAGCGCGGAGCTCGCCCGCCTGCTCGGCGACGATCGCCGGGAGGCGCTGAAGGCGTGGCTGTGGGGCCGGCAGATCGTCGATCTGCTGCTGCAGTTCCCGATCGAGGTCGGGGCCGGCGAATGGCTGTCGCTGCTGAAGCGGCTGCAGCCGCGGCTTTATTCGATTTCGTCCAGCTCCAAGGCCTGCCCCGACGAGGTGCATCTGACGGTCTCGACCGTGCGCTACGCCTGCGAGGGCCGGCCGCGCGGCGGCGTGTGCTCGACCTTCCTCGCCGACCGTGCGCAGCACGCCGAGGTGCCGGTCTTCGTGCAGCGCTCGGCCCATTTCCGCCCGCCTCAGGATCCCGCCGCGCCGATGATCATGGTCGGCCCCGGCACCGGCATCGCGCCCTTCCGCGCCTTCCTGCAGGAGCGCCGCGCCACCGGCGCCGGCGGGCGCAACTGGCTGTTGTTCGGCGAGCGGCATGCAGCCACCGATTTCTACTACCGCGACGAACTGGAAGGCATGCTGCGCGGCGGCAGCCTGCATCGGCTCGACACCGCCTTCTCGCGCGACCAGGCGGAAAAGGTCTACGTCCAGCAGCGCATGATCGAACACGGTGCCCAGCTATGGGCATGGCTGCAGGAGGGCGCCCATTTCTACGTCTGCGGCGATGCGGCACGCATGGCGCGCGACGTCGATGCGGCGCTGAAACAGGTGGTGGCCACCCACGGCGGCATGAGCGCCGAGCGTGCCGCCGAATGGGTGGCGGCGCTGGGCCGCGACCGGCGCTACCTGCGGGATGTGTATTGAGCGCCGCCGGCGCGGACCGTGCGATCCATCATGCCGCCCGTTGCGCCCGGGCCGCGGTGCAGGCCGCGCTCACACCATCGCCAGGAAATCCTGCCATTCCTCGATCGGCAGGGGCTTGCCGAACAGGTAACCCTGGAAGAATTCGCAGCCGTGAAGGCGCAGGAACTCGCGCTGGATCGGCGTCTCGACGCCTTCGGCAACCACTTCCAGGCTCAGGGCGTGGCTCATCGACAGGATGGCGAGCACGATGGTCTCGCTGCCTTCGTCCTCTGCCATGTCGCGGATGAAGGAGCGGTCGATCTTCAACTGGGCGAAGGGCAGGCGCTTGAGGTAGGACAGCGAGGAATAGCCGGTGCCGAAGTCGTCCAGCGCGAACTGGATGCCGAATTCGCGCAACTGGTTCATGCGGGTGATGCTCTGGTCGAGATCGTCGAGAATCGCGCTTTCGGTCAGTTCGAGCTTCAGCCGGGACGGGTCGGCACCCGCTCTCTCGATCGCGTTGCGTACGAGGCTGACGAAATCCGCTTGGCGGAACTGCCGTGCGCTGACATTGACCGCGATCGACAGGTGGCGGGTCGTCGCCGACTGCTGCCACTGTGCGAGTTGCGCGCAGGCGGTGTCGAGCACCCACTGTCCGATCTGCACGATCAGCCCGGTGTCCTCGGCGAGCGGAATGAACTCGGCCGGCGAGATGGTCGTTCCGTCCGGGCCGGACCAGCGGATCAGGGCTTCGGCGCCGGCGGGCCGGCCCTGGCGATCGACCTGGGGCTGGTAGAGCAGGTGGAAACCGCCGTTGTCGAGCGCCGCGCGCAAGCCGATCTCCATGCGCGTGTGTGCATCGACCACGGCCTGCATCGCCGGGTTGAAGAAGCGGATGGCGTTGCGGCCGTCCTCCTTTGCCGAGTAGAGCGCGACTTCGGCCTGCTTCAGCAGTGTTTCGGGTGAGGAGGCGTGGCCGCGGAAGAGGCTGATGCCGACGCTCAGCGTCGCGTAGTAGGGGCCTTTCTGCGCGCCACCCAACTGGTAGGGGATGTCCAGTTCCTTGTGCAGCTTCTTGGCGATCAGCTCGGCACGGGCAATGGCATCGGCTTCGCCGGCGCCGATGTTCTCGATGATGATTGCGAAATCGTCGTCGCCGTGGCGGGCGACGGTGTCGTCCTCGCGCACGGCTGCCTGCAGCCGCTCGCTGAGCTCCTTCAACAACTGGTCGCCGCTGCTGTGGCCGAGGGAATCGTTGAGCTTGCGAAAGCGGTCGATGTCCAGCAACAGCAGCATGCCCCAGACTTCGTTGCGGCTACTGACGCGGATCGCCTGCTCGAGGCGGTCGCGCAGCAGGGCGCGATTGGGCAGCCCGGTCAGCGCATCGTAATAGGCGAGGCGATGCAGCAGGGCTTCGGACTGCTTGCGCTGGGTGATGTCTTCCTTGACCGCGACGTAGTGCGTGATCGTGCCGTCGGCCTGCTTGATCGGCGCGATCGTGGCCAGCTCAAGATAGCCTGAACCGTCCTTGCGGGAGTTGTGGAATTCGCCGCGCCAGACTTCGCCGCGGGTCAGCGTGTCCCACAGCTCCGTGTAGGTTTCCCCCGGTGTTCTGCCGGTGTTCAGGATGCGCGGATTGCGGCCGATGATTTCCTCGCGGCTGTAGCCGGTGATGCGCAGGAAGGCGTCGTTGACGTATTCGATACGGGCGTTGGTGTCGGTGATGACGACGCACTCCGGGCTTTGTTCGATGGCCATCGACAGCCGGCGCAGCTCGGCGTCGCGCCGCTGGATTTCCGCAGCCATGTGGTCGATGCCGGCGCTGACCTCGTCCAGCTCCTCGACTTTCGCACCGTGGCCGACACGGGTGTCCAGTTCGCCGGCGGCAATCCGTGCCACCGCGTTGCGGATGCGCGAGGTCCATACCTCGATCGACTGATAGATGTACAGGCGGGCCATCAGCGCCGACAGCAGGGCGACGGCGGCGAAGATCGCCAGGTGGATCTGGAAGCGCCGGTCGACTGCGCTGAGCGAGCGTTCGAGCGGGGCGCCGATCGCGATGAGATCGTTCGCCGAGGTGAAGCCGGGAGAGGTGACGCCGTACAGCCGCCGTTTGCCGTCGGGGCCGGTCAGTTCGGCGACGCCGCCTGCCGTCGCCAGTGTGTGACGCAGTTGCGTCAGCTCATCCGCCGTGAGGACATGGTTCTGCCACTGCTCGGGGTTGGGATAGTGAGCCAGGATATGGCCGCGCTGGTCGACCATGCTGGCTTCCCAGCCCGGTGGCAGCTTGAAGTCCTCAATCAGGCTGTTGAGCCAGTTTAGTGACAGCGTCGCGAATACGAGGCCATTCGTCTTCCCTTCGGGGCCGCGCAGCGGATAGCCGAACGTGAGTACGGGCTTGTTCGAGATGCGGCCGATGTAGGACTCGCCGTGGGAGACGCCGTTGCCGTTGAGGGTGGCCTGGAACCAGGCACGGTCGGCGATGTTCACGTTCTTGCGTCCGGGCAGCGCGCTGCAGAAGATCTGACCGTCCGAGCGGGCCGCACCGATGTTCATGACGTCTTCCATCGATGCAAGCACGCGCTGGGCGATATCTTCGCAGGCGGTGCTGTCGAGCGAGCGCAAGTCGTTCGAACGGGCGATCAACCGCAGTGCGAGGCCCACGTTCTGGTGAGCCTTGTCCGCCTCCCTGCGGGCGGCGGACAGATACTGATAAATTTCCTCGTGCGCGCGCTCGATGGTTTGCGTGCGCTGCTGGTGGTAGTCCACCAGCACGAACACCAGCACTGGTGCCAGGGCGAGGCCGATCGTCAGCCACAGCCGCAGGCGCAGCGAATTGCGGATCATCTTGCCTCTTGGGAAACGTTGGTCGGCAGGCCGGAGGGGGCCGTCGCGGATGTGCGCAATATACCCCAAAATGGGTAATCCTGTCTTGCCGGGACTACCCTGCGCTGTCGAGTGCGTCACGGTCTGCGGGCACTCGCTGTGGCTGCCTCCCGCCCCGTATCCCTACTTGAGCTGGAAGCCGCGTGCACGCAGCGCCTCGACCAGGCGGTCGCGGCCGGACAGGGTCTGCGGGCCGGCGATGCGCTTGGCCGAATGCACGGCCCAGGTGCCGCGCACGTTCATGCGCTGTTCGTCGTAGAAGCGGGCCATCGCGGCGTTGTAGGCTTCGATGCCGCCGTCCTGTGCTGCCAGCGAGTATTTTTCGTGGTGCAGCACAACCGGTTGCGGCGGCCGCGGCTTGACTGCCGCGTGATGCGCCGGGTCGGGGTGGCCGACGCACATGCCGAATACCGCGACCACGCGCTGGGGCAGCGCCAGCAACTCCGCGACCTTCTCGGGCTGGTTGCGCATGCCGCCGATATAGACCGTGCCGAGCCCCAGCGACTCGGCCGCGGCGGCGGCGTTCTGTGCCGCGAGTGCGGCATCGATGACGCCGACGAGGAACATCTCGGTGTAGTCGAGCGCTTCGGCCGGGCGTTCGGTGACTTCGGCAATGTGGGCAAGGCGGGCGAGGTCGGCGAGCCATACCAGCTGCAGCGGCGCGTCCCTGACGTGGGCCTGGCCGCCGGCGTATTCGGCCAGGGCTGCGCGCGTGGCCGGGTCGCGCACGGCGATGACGCTCCAGGCCTGCAGGTTGGACGAACTGGCCGCCGACTGCGCGGCGGCGATGATGGCGGTCAGCATGTCGTCGCCGACGGGGTCGGGCAGGTAGCCGCGCACCGAGCGGTGGTCGAGAAGCTGTTCGATCAGCGGGGTGCAAGCCATCTCGAGGGGAACGCTCGCGTCGTTGCCATAGCGGGCGTGAAGGCGTTGCTGGACGTGGGGCATCTTTACTCCGGTCGTTGTCGCTATAGGCCGCAAGTATGGCGCCGCGGCGGCGCTTCGGCGAGCCGTCCGGCAGGCCTCTTCGACAAGCCATTCGGCAAGCCTCTTCGGAAGTGCAGGGAAAGGATGCTGTCCGCCGCGTCCCCGATCTGCGCTGTTGTTTGATTTCAGGTTTGTATTACGTTAACGTCAACGTAATAAACAATAAGCGCAGACATGCAGGCGCATGACTGCCGACAGCTTTCGACGACAACCAGGAGGAGAAGCACCATGAGTGCTGCTGAATTCATCGCCGCGCGCGATTTCCTGCTGCAACACCGCAGCGACTACGCCACCGCCTACGCCGGCTTCAAGTGGCCGAAGCTGACTGAGTTCAACTGGGCGCTGGACTACTTCGATGCGCTCGCCCGGGGCAACGACGATCCGGCGCTGTGGATCGTCGAGGAGGACGGCCGCGAGTCGAAGCTGAGCTTCGCCGAGATGTCGGCGCGTTCGAACCGCGTCGCCAACTGGCTGCGCAGACAGGGCGTCGAACGTGGCGACCGCATCCTGATCATGCTCGGCAACGAAGTGCCGCTGTGGGAAACCATGCTGGCGGCGATCAAGCTCGGCGCGGTGGTGATTCCCGCCACCACGCTGCTGACGCCGGACGATCTGGTCGATCGGCTGGAGCGCGGCCGGGTCAGGCACGTGGTCATCGGCTCGGCCCATACCGACAAGTTCGAGAAGCTGCCGGGCGCGTTCACCCGCATCGCCGTGGGCGGCGCGCCGGCCGGCTGGAAGGCCTTCGAGGACGCCGCCGCCGAGTCCGAGCTCTTCACCCCGGAGGGTGTCACCCGCGCGGACGACCCGCTGCTGCTGTACTTCACCTCGGGCACCACGTCCAAGCCCAAGCTGGTGCTGCACACCCACCAGTCCTACCCGGTCGGCCACCTGTCGACGATGTACTGGATCGGCCTGAAACCCAACGACCGCCACATGAACATCTCCTCGCCGGGCTGGGCCAAGCATGCCTGGAGCTGCTTCTTCGCCCCCTGGAACGCCGGGGCCTGCGTGTTCCTGTACAACTACGGCCGCTTCGACGCCCGGGCGCTGCTCGACGTGCTGGTGAAGTACGAAGTCTCCACGATGTGCGCACCGCCGACCGTGTGGCGCATGCTGATCCAGCAGGATCTCGCTGCGGTGAAAACCCGCCTGCGCGAGCTGATCGGTGCCGGCGAGCCGCTGAACCCCGAAGTCATCGAGCAGGTGAAGAAAGCCTGGGGCATCACCATCCGCGACGGCTACGGCCAGACCGAGACGACGGCGCAGATCGGCAATACGCCCGACCAGCCGCTCAAGCCCGGCTCGATGGGCAGGCCGCTGCCGGGCTACAGGATTGCGCTGCTCGACGCCGACGGCAATCCGGTCGACGAAGGCGAGATTTCGCTGGTGACGGGCGAGCACCGCCCGACCGGGCTGATGGTGGGTTATGCGGGCGACGAGGCCAAGACCGCCGAAGTGATGCGCGATGGCCACTACCGCACCGGCGACGTCGCCAGCATCGATGCCGATGGCTACATCACCTACGTTGGCCGTGCCGATGACGTGTTCAAGGCTTCCGACTACCGGATCAGCCCGTTCGAGTTGGAAAGCGTGCTGATCGAGCATCCGGCGGTGGCCGAGGCCGCGGTGGTGCCGAGCCCCGATCCGGTGCGCCTGGCGGTACCCAAGGCTTTCGTGATCCTGGTCGCCGGGCAGCAGCCGAGCAGGGAACTGGCGAAGGACATCTTCGCCTTCACCCGCGAACGGCTGGCACCGTACAAGCGCATCCGCCGCCTGTCCTTCGCCGACCTGCCCAAGACGATCTCGGGCAAGATCCGCCGTGTCGAATTGCGCAAGGCCGAAGAGGCCCGCGCTCAGGAGGCCCGCGGCGAACTCGAGTTCTTCGAGGAGGATTTCCCCGAGCTCAAAGGCTGAGCCTCGTGCCCCACATGGCCGGCATGCTGCTACAATGCCGGCCGTGGCGGGTCTCCCCGCATTGCAGCGCGGTGAATCTGGTCAGGGCCGGAAGGCAGCAGCCACAGCCGTTTCCTGTAAGTGCCGGGGGTCGGGCTCGCCACCCCGAATCCGGAAAGCCGAGGATGCTCCGTTGCGGAGCGCCTCGGCTTTTTCACGTTCCGGACGGGCAGCCTGCGAATCTCTCTCCGGCGCCGCCGTGAGGACCCAATTTTCAGCCGAGCAGGCCGTCCAGCAGCATCATCGTGACGAAACCGAGGATCAGCCCGCCGGTTGCCAGGGTTTCGCGGCCCCGGCGATGCGATTCCGGAATGATTTCGTGGCTGACGACGAACAGCATCGCCCCTGCCGCCGCTGCCAGCCCCCATGGCAGGATCTCCGCGGAAGCGGAAACCGCCATCGAACCGGTGATCGCGGCAATCGGCTCGATCAGGCCGGATGCAGTGGCGACGACGAAGGCGAACATGCGGCTGTAGCCGGCTGCGGCGAGGGCGATGGCGACGATCAGGCCTTCGGGTACGTTCTGCAGCGAGATGCCGGTGGCGACGGCGCTGCCGCTGCCGGCCTGCAGTTCGCCGAGCCCGGATGCCACGCCGATGGCCAGGCCTTCGGGAATGTTGTGCACCGCGATCGCGAACACGAACAGCCACGCCGAGGTGCCGTTGCGCACGTCGCTGGAACCCGCCCGGGCGGGCGTGTGCGAATGGGGCAGCAGGCGGTCCATTGCCAGCAACAGCAGGGCGCCGCTCAGGAACCCGGTTGCCACCAGCATGCCGGCGCCGGATGGCCCCCGGCCTTGCACCTGCGCCGCCTCGAACGCCGGCAGCAGCAGCGAGAACAGGCTGGCGGCCAGCATCACGCCGGCACCGAAACCGAGCAGCATGGCTTGCATGCCGGCGCCGATCCGGCGCAGCGTCAGCACCGGCAGCGCCCCCAGTGCCGTGGCGCCCGCCGCCATCGCACCGCCGGACAGCGCAGCGGCGAGCGGCAGCTCGAAACCGTCGATGCCGCGCAGCGCCTGGGCCACCAGGACGGCAAGGCCGGTGAGCGTGATCATCCAGCCGGCGAGCGCACGCGCGACGCCGGAGGGGCTGGCGGGCTGGAGGTGCAGACGGGCGACTTCGGCAACCATGGATGGATTCCTTCTGATCGATGCGCTGGGTGGAAACGGTGCGGCCGGCGAGGTGCGGCCGGCGAGGCGCTAGAGCGTCTGCGCAAACTCGGCGCACACCTGGCACAACAATTCGAACAAGGCGTCGATGTCGGAGCGGAATGGGTTCATGGGGTTCATGGCCGGTTCCTCCTGGATTCCTTGGACTCGATACAAGGATAGGATCGGGATGTCGATAGTTCAAATTGATAAGAAGAATGATGGCGATCCTTGCTGGCTATCGATCGGCATTTCGGCCGCTCGCATGATCGGCACCGGACGGGGCGTCCTGCTCTGCTAGAATCGGGCGCCATGAGCTATCAGGTCCTTGCGCGCAAGTGGCGGCCGAAGTCCTTCGGCACGCTGGTCGGTCAGGAGCACGTCGTGCGGGCGCTGACGCATGCGCTCGCCACCGGCAGGCTGCACCATGCCTGGCTGTTCACCGGCACGCGCGGCGTCGGCAAGACCACCATCAGCCGCATCCTGGCCAAGGCGCTGAACTGCGAGACCGGTATCACCGCCGAGCCCTGCGGCGAATGCGAGGCCTGTAAGGCGATCGATGCCGACCGCTTCCCCGATTACGTCGAGATGGACGCCGCGTCCAACCGCGGCGTCGATGACATGGCGGCGCTGCTGGACAAGGCGGTGTATGCGCCGGTGCAGGGCCGCTACAAGGTCTACATGATCGACGAAGTGCACATGCTGACCGGCCACGCCTTCAACGCCATGCTGAAGACGCTGGAAGAGCCGCCCGAGCACGTCAAGTTCATCCTCGCCACCACCGATCCGCAGAAGATTCCGGTCACGGTGCTGTCGCGCTGCCTGCAGTTCAACCTCAAGCAGATGCCGCCCGGCCACATCGTCGACCACCTCACGCGCATCCTGCAGGCCGAGGCGGTGCCGTTCGAACCGGGCGCGCTGCGCCACCTCGCCAAGGCGGCCAACGGCTCGATGCGCGATGCGCTGTCGCTGCTGGACCAGTCGATCGCGCACGGCGCCGGCAAGGTCGAGGAGGAGCAGGTCACGCACATGCTCGGCACGGTCGGCGACGATCACCTGTATGCGGTGCTCGATGCGCTGGCGGCCGGCAGCGTGGCTGGCCTGATGGCGGTGGCGGACGGCATGGAGGCGCGCAGCCTGTCCTTCGACGCGGCGCTGCAGTCGCTGGCGAGCCTGTTCCATCGCATCGCGCTTGCGCAACATGCGCCGGATGCCATCGCGGACGAAGTGGAACGCGCCCGCATCGTCACCTACGTTGCCGCTTTCGATGCCGAATTCCTGCAACTGGCCTACCAGATCGCCATCCATGGCCGCGACGAACTACCCTTGGCACCGGACGAATACACCGGTTTCGCGATGACGCTGCTGCGCCTGCATGCCTTCCGCCCGGAACAGCCGGCCGCGCTCGGTGGCCCCGGCGTCGCGCCTGCCGGCAGCGGCCAGGCCCGCAGCCCGGTGCCCGCTGCCGTCCAGCCGACGGCGGCATCGCCCCGGGCACCGGTCCGCGAGGCGCCCGAACCGGCGAAGCCGTCGGCGGGACCGGCGCCGGTTCCGGCAAGTGTGGTCACCGAACCCGGAAACGCCAGTGCCGTAGCGCCGCAGCGCGTTTCCGAGCCCCTTGTGCCGCACGCTATGCAGGCCGCAGCCCCGATGGCCACGCCGCCTGCTGCAGGCTCCCGTCCCGCCGATTCGCCCCCGCCGTCCGTGGATATGCCCCGGTGTGCGGAGTCCGCTGCCGGACCCGCGCCGGTCACATCCGACGGCGACCATGACGTGCCACCGTGGGAAGAGCTGCCGCCCGAGGCCTACGCCGGGGACTATCCTGCCTCCGCGGTCGTGCCGCCGGCCGTGCCGGTCGATGCCGTGGTGGTCGCGCGCGAAGCCAGGCCTGCGCTTGCCGAGCCGGCGGCGCAGCCGCGGCATCCGGGCACGCCTGTCGCGACCGTGGATTCGGAAGGGCCGCTGGCAGCCGAGATTGCAGCGCCCGCGGCAGCCGGCGGCGACGTGACCGCCTTGCTGGCGATGGGCGACTGGCGCGGCCTGATCAGGGCGCTCGGCTTGAGCGGCCTGATGCGCGAACTCGCGCAGCATTGCGAATGGCTCGATTTCGACGATGGCGAGTTGCGCCTGCGGCTGTCGAATGCGCATCGCCACCTGTTCGACATGAACCGCGCGGCGGCGGAGCGGCTGCAGGACATGCTCGGCAATGCGGCCGGGCGGGCGCTGCGGGTGCGCATCGAAGTCGGCGACATCGCCGGCGAGACGCCGGCCCAGCGTGACGAGGCCGAGCGCCGTGCGCGCCATGCCGATGCGGTCGCGGCGCTCGAGGCCGACCCCTTCGTGCGCGAGCTGATCGAGCGCTTCGATGCGACGCTGGTCGAGAACAGCGTGAAACCCTTGTGAACGGCGGTGGCTTGCCGCCTTCCTTCCCTCGTTTGAACGATCAATTCCATTGGAGTAGCCAGCATGATGAAAGGCGGAATCGCCGGGCTGATGAAGCAGGCCCAGCAGATGCAGGAAAACATGAAGAAGATGCAGGAGCAGCTCGCTTCGGTCGAAGTCGAAGGGCAGTCCGGCGCCGGCATGGTCAAGGTGCAGATGACCTGCAAGTACGACGTGCGCCGCGTCTCGATCGACGATTCGGTGATGGACGACAAGGAAATGCTGGAGGATCTGGTCGCTGCCGCGCTGAACGACGCGGTGCGCAAGGTCGAAGCCACCACCCAGGAAAAGATGTCGGGCTTCACCGCCGGCCTGAATCTGCCGCCGGGCATGAAGCTGCCGTTCTGACGGGAGCGGGCGGATGTCGCCTTCCAGCCTCGACGAACTGATCGAAGCCCTGCGCTGCCTGCCCGGCGTCGGGCCGAAGTCGGCGCAGCGCATGGCCTACCACCTGCTGCAGCGCGATCAGCGCGGCGCCGCGCGGCTGGCCGGCGCGCTCGCCCATGCGCTCGACGTGCTGCGCCACTGCGAGCGCTGCAACACCTTCAGCGAGGAGGCGGTCTGCGCGCGCTGCGCCAACCCGCGCCGCGATGCTTCCTTGTTGTGCGTGGTCGAGATGCCGGCCGATCTGGCGATGATCGAGCAGACGCAGTCCTACAGCGGGCTGTACTACGTGCTGATGGGGCGGCTGTCGCCGCTCGACGGCATCGGGCCGAGGGAACTGCGGCTCGACAAGCTGATCGCGCGCGCGAGCGACGGCAAGGTCAGGGAAGTCATCCTCGCCACCAACTTCACCAACGAAGGCGAGGCGACCGCCCACACCGTTGCCAGCCTGCTGTCGGCGCGCGGCCTGAAAGTCAGCCGCCTGTCGCGCGGAGTGCCGGTCGGCGGCGAGCTCGAGCATACCGACACCGGCACGATCGCCCAGGCGCTGATCGAGCGGCGCTCGGTCTGAGGCATGTGGAGCAAACGGGTTTTGCAATGCAGCAAAAATGCTGTCGGCGATGCTCTGGCGTCGCATGGATGCCACGTGGAAAGCCTTGTTCCGACTGGCGATCCGGCCTTTGCGCTTTCTCTGCTGCGACGACTTCGCTATAATCCCGAAGTTATTTGTATCCGGGTCTTTCGTTTTCCTTTCAGGGAAGAGGGTCATGAGCGTTGATCAAAAGATGGACAGCAGCCGCCGCACCCTGCTGCTGGCGACGTCCGCCGCGGGCGGTGCCGCCGCCGTGGCAACAGCGGTGCCGTTCGTTGCCAGCCTGACGCCGTCCGAGCGTGCCAAGGCAGCCGGTGCGCCGGTCGAAGTGGATGTGGGTAAGCTCGCTCCGGGCGAGATGATGACGGTGGAGTGGCGCGGCAAGCCGGTGTGGATCCTGCGCCGCACCGAAGAGATGCTGGCCTCGCTCGACAAGACCGACGAGAAGGTCAGCGATCCCGCGTCCGACAAGCCGATGCAGCCGGAGTACGCCAAGAACAAGCACCGCTCGATCAAGCCGGAATACCTGATCGCGGTCGGCATCTGTACTCACCTGGGCTGTTCCCCGTCCGAGAAATTCAAGATGGGCGCCGAGAGCGGCATGGGCGCAGACTGGCCCGGCGGTTTCCTGTGCCCCTGCCACGGCTCGCTCTTCGACCTGGCCGGCCGCGTCTATAGCAGCATGCCGGCGCCGGACAATCTCGAAATTCCGCCGCATCAGTACCTCGCGGACACCACCATTCTTGTTGGCGAAGACGGGAAGGCATAAGCGATGACGACCAAATCCCAGGCTGTGCTGAACTGGATCGACGAGCGTTTTCCGCTGACGTCGTCCATCAAGGGGCACCTCACCGAATACTACGCCCCGAAAAACTTCAACTTCTGGTACTTCTTCGGCTCGCTGGCGCTGCTGGTGCTGGTGATCCAGATCCTGACCGGCATCTTCCTGGTCATGCACTACAAGCCGGATGCGTCGCTGAACGCCGCCGGCGTGCCGGTGGCCTTCGCCAGCGTCGAGTACATCATGCGCGAGGTGCCGGGCGGCTGGCTGATCCGCTACCTGCACTCGACCGGTGCCTCGGCCTTCTTCATCGTCGTGTATCTGCACATGTTCCGCGGCCTGCTCTACGGTTCCTACCGCAAGCCGCGCGAGCTGATCTGGATCTTCGGCACGCTGATCTTCCTGGTGCTGATGGCCGAAGCCTTCATGGGCTATCTGCTGCCCTGGGGCCAGATGTCCTTCTGGGGCGCGCAGGTCATCGTCAACCTGTTCTCGGCGATCCCGGTCATCGGTCCGGACCTGTCGCTGGTCATCCGTGGTGACTACGTGGTGTCCGATGCCACGCTGAACCGCTTCTTCTCCTTCCACGTCATCGCCGTGCCGCTGGTGCTGATCGGCCTCGTCGCCGCGCACATCATCGCGCTGCACGAAGTCGGCTCCAACAACCCGGACGGTGTCGAGATCAAGAAGAAGAAGGACGCCAACGGCATCCCGCTGGACGGCATCCCCTTCCACCCCTACTACACCGTCAAGGACATCGTCGGCGTTGTCGCCTTCCTGTTTTTCTTCAGCGCGGTGGTGTTCTTCGCGCCGGAAGGCGGCGGCTACTTCCTGGAGTTCAACAACTTCATCCCGGCCGACCCGCTGAAGACGCCGCCGCACATCGCGCCGGTGTGGTACTTCACGCCCTTCTATTCGATCCTGCGCGCAGTGACCTATCCGCTGTTCGGTCTCGATGCGAAGTTCTGGGGTGTGGTGGCGATGGGCGCGTCGGTGGTGATCATCGCCTTCCTGCCCTGGCTGGACCGCAGCCCGGTGAAGTCGATCCGCTACAAGGGTCCGATCTTCAAGATCGCCGTGGTCATCTTCGTCATCTGCTTCTTCATCCTGGGCTACCTGGGCGTGCTGCCCCCGACCCCGGGTCGTACGCTGGTGTCGCAGATCTGCTCGGTGCTGTATTTCGCGTTCTTCCTGCTGATGCCGTGGTACAGCAAGCTCGACAAGTGCAAGGCCGAACCGGAAAGGGTGAACTTCAAATGAAAATGCGCGTGATCAATTTCGTCAAGCGTGCAGCAGCCGTGCTGCTGTTCGCCCCGGCGCTTACGCTGGCGGCCGACGTCTCGGTGAACCTCGACAAGGCACCGGTGAGCACCGAGCCGGCCGCGCTGCAGCATGGCGCCAAGCTGTTCGTCAATTACTGTCTGAACTGTCACGGCGCCTCCTACGTGCGCTACAACCAGCTGGAGAACATCGGCCTGTCCGAGCAGATGATCCGCGACAACCTGCTGTTCACCGGCGAGAAGGTCGGCGATCTGATGAAGATCAGCATGAGCCGCGCCGATGGTACGACCTGGTTCGGCGCCGCTCCGCCGGACCTGTCGGTGATCGCGCGTTCGCGTGCTTCCGGCGACGGCAGCGGTGCGGACTGGCTCTACACCTATCTGCGCCAGTTCTACCGCGATCCGGAGCGCCCTACCGGCTGGAACAACGTGATCTTCGAAAACGTCGGCATGCCGCACGTGCTGTGGGAGCTGCAGGGCGAGCAGGTGGCCAAGGTCAGTGATGACGGCCATGGCGGCAAGCACGTCGAGCTGACGCTGGCCAAGCCCGGCAAGCTGTCGGTCGAGGAGTACGACAAGGCCGTGGCCGATCTGGTCTCCTTCCTCGTGTGGATGGGCGAGCCGGTGGCCGAGAAGCGCAAGGCGATCGGTACCGTCGTGCTGATCTTCCTGGCAGGTTTCTTCGTGCTGGCCTATGCCCTGAAGAAGAACTACTGGAAGGACATTCATTGATCGGAACCGCGGCAGGCCGGGAGGCCTGTTGATCTAGTCCTAACCCAGACGCACCACGCGATATCGCGTGGTGCGCTTTTGCTTTTGCATCCCCGGAGTGGCAACACCATGATGAATCTGTATTCCGGCACGACCGATCCTTTCAGCCACCGCTGCCGGATCGTCCTGTTCGAGAAGGGCATGGACTTCGAAGTCATCGACGTCGATCTCTACAACAAGCCCGAAGACATTGCCGTCATCAATCCATACAACCGCGTGCCGGTGCTGGTGGATCGCGATCTCGTGCTGTACGAGTCGAACATCATCAACGAGTACATCGACGAGCGCTTCCCGCATCCGCAACTGATGCCGCCCGACCCGATCATGCGTGCTCGCGCGCGCCAGCTGCTGCACACCTTCGAGCACGAGCTGTTCTCGCACCTCGAAGCGCTGGAGGCCAACCAGAAGGGAGTGGACAAGGTGCGTGCCCACGTCCGCGACCATCTCACCCAGCTGGCGCCGATCTTCACCAAGCAGAAGTTCATGCTCGGCGAGGAGTTCTCGATGCTGGACGTCGCCATCGCACCGCTGCTGTGGCGCCTGGAACATTACGGCATCGAACTGCCCAAGGCGGCGGCGCCGCTGATGAAGTACGCCGAGCGCATCTTCAGCCGCCAGGGCTTCATCGACGCGCTGACGCCTTCCGAGAAGGTGATGCGCCGCTGACCGTTCGACCCGCGATGCCCCGCCGCCGGCGCGGGCATCGCCTGATGGAAAGACCATGAGCACAATATCGACCAAACCCTATCTGCTGCGCGCCATCTGGGAATGGTGCGTCGACCAGGGGTTCACGCCTTACCTCGCCGCCATCGTCGATGGGCAGACGCGCGTGCCGCCCGGCTATGCCCGCGACGGCCAGATCGTGCTCAATCTGTCGTCCGAGGCCACCGGCCACCTGCAGATGGCCAACGACTACGTCAGCTTCCAGGCCCGCTTTGGCGGTGTCGCGCATTCGCTGGTGATTCCGGTCGCCAACGTGATCGCGATCTATGCGCGCGAGAACGGGCAGGGCATGGCTTTCGAGCCCGAACTCGAGGAAGGGGGCGAGAGCGTGCCCGCGCTGGTATCCCGGGACGGCGACGCCCGGGAGCCGGAAGCGGCCGAAGACATGGGCGAGGCGGCAGCAAAGGCACGCGAGGAAGCGGCGAAGCCCGGCGATGGCTCGCCGCGGCGCCCGCGCCCTTCGCACCTGACCGTGGTCAAGTAAGGAGACACGATGTCCAGCCTGGAATGGAGCGAAAAGCTCGAGAACGGTCTTGCGCGCATGGACGACACCCATCGCGAGTTCGTCGAGCTGTATACCGCCGTGGCGAACGCCGCACCGGAGCACTTCCTCACCGCCTACGACGCCTTCGTCGCCCATACCGAAGCGCACTTCGCCCAGGAGAACCGCTGGATGGAAGCGGTGGATTTCCCGGGCTGTCACCGTGCCGAGCATGAGCGCGTGCTCGCCGTGCTGCACGACATCCGCAAGCGCGTGGCCAATGGCGACATGTTCTTCGCCAGGCGCCTGATCCAGGAACTGCCGGCGTGGTTCGAGAACCACACCAACGGCATGGATGCGGCGCTCGCCTTCCATCTCAACAGCGTCGGCTACGACGTCGAGGCGGAAGGTTTCGTGCCGGTCGAGGAAGGTGGCGAGAAATCTGCAGGCTGCGCCTGTGCCACGCTGACGGCCGACGACAAGGCCGCTTGCGCCTGAGATCCTTTCCGGCGCCGCCGACCGATCAGGTACGGAAAGGGTAGGCGACCGGAGGGCGTTCGCCGCGCATCAAGGCCACGAGCGCGCTGGCCGAGCCGCAGGCGAGCGTCCAGCCCAGCGTGCCATGGCCGGTGTTCAGCCACAGATTCGCGCTCGTGCTCCTGCCGATCAGCGGCAGATTGCCCGGCGTGGCCGGCCGCAGGCCTGCCCAGGGCTCGACGCTGGCCTCGTCGATGGCACCGGGGAAGTTCTGCCGGGTCCAGTCCAGCAGCGGGCGGATGCGTTCGGGCCGGATGCGGGTATCGAACCCCGCCAGCTCGGCCGTTCCGGCAACGCGCAGGCGATCTCCGAGGCGGGAGCAGACGATCCGCCGCGACTCGTCGGTCAGGCTGACTTCGGGCGCCCTGGCGGGCTCCGTCAATGCTGCGGTGATCGAATACCCTTTCACCGGATAGATCGGCAGCCGCATGCCGGTTGGTGCCAGCAGTGCCGTGCTGCGGCTGCCGAGGCAGACCACGTATGCATCGGCGATCAGCGCGCCTCTGCGGCCGATTCCGTCCTCGATGTCGATGTTGTTGATCGTGCCGTTGCCGTGGTTCAACTGCAGTACCTGGGTGTTCCAGTGGAAGCGCACGCCCGCCTGCTCCAGCCTTTCGGCCAATGCCCGGGTGAACAGGTGCGCATTGCCCGACTCGTCTCCCGGTGCATGGATGCCGCCGGCCAGCGGGCTTTGCCGGGCCGCCAGCGCAGGTTCAATGGCGACGCATTCGGCAGGCTGGCAGACGCGTGCCTCGATGCCGAAATGCGCCAGTTCCGCCACTCGACGAGGTGCACGGGCGAATTCCCGGGGCGTGTTGAACAGGTGCAGGATACCGCGCTTGCGCTGTTCGTATTCCAGCCCGGTTTCGTCTCGCAGCCTGGCCAGGCAGTGCCCGCTCCAGACCGCGAGCGCGGCGATCGCTGCCGTATTGCGGCGCGTGCGCCAGGGCAGGCATTCGTGCAGGAAGGCGAGCATCCAGCGCCACTGGGCCGGGTCGGCGGCCGGGCGGATCTTCAGCGGCGCGTCGGCGCGGCCGAGCCAGCGCAAGGCGAGCCAGGGCGCCGAGGGGTTGGCCCAGGGCTCGGGATGGCTGATGGAAATCTGGCCGCCGTTGGCGAAGCTCGTTTCCATGCCTGCGCCCGCCTGACGATCGACGAGACTGACTTCGAATCCCGCCTGTCGCAGATACCAGGCGGTCGTGACACCGGTGACGCCGGCGCCGAGAACCATGACGTGCATAAAGGATGGAGGTGCTGAAAGACGGTGGCGCGGAGCGGGGATTCGAACCGCCGTGCCTGGGCCAAGGCAGGGATGATAGCCATCCATCCGGAGAGCGGTGAAACTTTTTTTGCCGTGCGCTGAGCGCAAGGAACCGGGATAATCCGTCGCTGTCAGCATCAATCGCATCCACGGAGTCCCTTCATGCGTCGTGTCACCCTCACCCAGTTCCTGATCGAGCAGCAGCGTGCTGGTCGCATTACCGCCGATCTGCGTCTGTTGATCGAGGTCGTCGCCCGTGCCGTCAAGGCCATCAGCGTCAATGTCTCCAAGGGCGCGCTTGCGGGAGTGCTGGGCGAGGCCGGCACCGACAACGTCCAGGGCGAAGCACAGAAGAAGCTCGACGTCATCGCCAACGAGATCCTGCTGCAGGCCAACGAATGGGGCGGCCACCTGGCGGCGATGGCTTCGGAAGAGGTCGAGACCGTGCACCAGATTCCCTTCGATTATCCGAAAGGCGGTTTCCTGCTGTTGTTCGATCCGCTGGATGGTTCGTCGAACATCGACGTCAATGTGTCGGTGGGCACCATCTTCTCGGTACTGCGCATGCCGCCGGGCGGCGCACCGGCGACCGAGGAGAGCTTCATGCAGCCCGGGCGGGAGCAGGCTGCCGCGGGCTATGCGATCTACGGTCCTTCGACCCAACTGGTGCTGACCGTTGGCAACGGCGTGCATGGCTTCACGCTCGACCGCGAGATGGGCAGCTTCATCTACACCCATCCGTTCATGACGATTCCCGAGGAAACGCGCGAGTACGCCATCAATGCCTCGAATGTGCGCTTCTGGGAAGCGCCGGTGCAGCGCTACGTCGAGGAACTGCAGCAAGGGGCGGACGGTCCGCGTGGCGTGGATTTCAACATGCGCTGGGTGGCCTCGATGGTGTCGGACGTGCATCGCATCATCACGCGCGGCGGCATCTTCATGTATCCGATGGACGAGAAGTGCCGCGCCAAGGGCGGCAAGCTGCGCCTGATGTACGAGGCGAACCCGATGGCGATGCTGGTCGAGCAGGCCGGTGGCGCGGCAAGCACCGGACGGGAGCGGATTCTCGACGTGCTGCCGACCGAATTGCACCAGCGCGTGCCGGTGATCCTCGGCTCGAAGGCCGAGGTGGAGCGCGTCGTCGAATACCACCGGGCGCACTGATCGTCTCGCATGCGGGTCTGCCGGCGTCTCACCGTCTCGCTGCTGCTGGGCGTGTCGCTGCAGCTTGTCCTGCCTGCCGCTGCCCAGCAGGCGCTGGATGTCAGCCTGGAGGCGCCGGGCGAAGTGCGGGAACTGCTCGAGCGCCATGTCCGCCTGCTGCGCAAGGGCGAGCAGGTGCTTCCCGCAGCCACGTCCGACCGCATCGCCATGTCACGCCGCGCGCGGCGCGAGGTGGAACAGTTGCTGGCGACCGAGGGCTATTTTTCGCCATCGGTCCGCATCGACCGCAGTGAAGCGGGCCGCTGGCTGCTGAAGGTCGAACCGGGGCAGCGGACGACCGTCGGGCAGGTATCGATCGCTTTCGAAGGCGAGGTCGCGGCGGCGCAGGGCGACCCGGAGGCGGGAGGGGACGCCTATCTCGAGGCCTTGCGCGGCCGCTGGAGCCTGCCGCAGGGCGCGCCTTTCCGCCAGGCCGACTGGGATGCCGCCAAGCAGGCGCTGCTCGATGCCGTCGCCGCCCGCCGCTATGCGGCCGCCCGCATCGTTGCCAGCCGCGCCGAGATCGATCCCGACACGGCGTCGGCACGCCTGAGCGTGACGCTGGACAGCGGCCCTGCGTTCTACCTCGGCGACCTCGACGTCAGTGGCCTGCAGGAACTGCCTGCCGATCTGGTGCAGCGCTACAGCCGCCTGGAGGCGGGTGAGCCCTATGATCGTGAAGCCTTGCTGGCGTTCCAGACCGGTTTGCAGAACACGCCGCATTTCGCCTCGGTGATCGTGTCCATCGACCGCGACCCTGCGCTGGCCAAGGCCGTTCCGGTCAGAGTGCAGGTGACCGAGGCGAGGCCCAAATACCTCGGCTTCGGCGTGGGGGTGTCGAGCAATACGGGCTTCCGCGTCGAGGCCAGCTATCGCGATTCCAATCTGTTCCATCGTGCCTGGGAATTGTCGACCGGCCTGCGCATCGAGCAGCGCCGCCAGTCGGCCTATGCCGACATCTTCCTGCCGCCTGCGGGACGGCATCGGGACAGTTTCGGCGCACTGATCGATCGCAGCGATCTCGAAGGGCTCAAGGTCAGCTCACAGGCCGTGGGCGCGACGCGCAGCACGGTGCGGGGCGACATCGAAACTCAGCTCGCGCTGCGGCTGCAGCACGAGCGCATCCAGCCCAGCGGCGCGGAAGCGAGTTCGCAGAACACGCTGACCCTCAACTGGACCTGGCTCCGGCGGGCCGTCGATGATCTGCTCGACCCGACGCGCGGCTACGTGCTGGAATTCCAGGTCGGCGGCGGCGCGGCGGTGGCGCTGGCCGACCAGGATTTCGTCCGCCTGTATGGCCGCGCGGTGCGCTACCAGCCGGTCGGCGAGCGCGACGTGCTCATCCTGCGCGGCGAGGCCGGCGTGACGCTGGCCGATTCGCGGGAAGGCATTCCGCAGGATTTCCTGTTCCGCACCGGCGGTGCGCAATCGGTGCGCGGCTACGCCTACCAGAGCCTCGGGGTCCGTGAGGGCAGGGCGACCGTAGGCGGGCGCTACCTCGGCACCATGAGCGCGGAGTACGTGCGCTGGTTCGAGCCGCAATGGGGGGCGGCGGTGTTCGTCGATGCGGGCGATGCGGCCGATACGCGCGACGACTTCGATCTGCACACGGGTTATGGCGTCGGCGCTCGTTGGCGCAGCCCGGCCGGGCCGCTGGCGGTCGATCTCGCCTGGGGGCACGAAGAACGCAGGCTGCGGCTGCACTTCGGCGTGGCGATCGCCTTCTGACCGGCGGCAGGGTGCCGGCTTCAGGCCTCGCGCCGGAAGATCAGGCTGAAGTTGTTGGCCGGCATTTCGATGACTTCGTCGAGCCGGAAGCCATGCTCATTGGCTTCGGCCTCGACGGCTTCCAGGTCGCGCACGCCGAAGCGGGGATCGATGCCGTGCAGCCATTCGTCGAACGCGGCATTGGACGGCGCAGTATGTGCACCGTCGCGGCGGTAGGGGCCGTAGCAATAGACGATGCCGTTTTCAGGCAGCACACGGGCTGCGCCGCGAAACAGCGCCGCCGTGCTCGACCACGGCGAATAGTGCAGCACGTTGATCGCCACCACCGCATCGACATGCTGGATCGGCCAGCTTTCGCTGTTCAATTCCAGTTCCAGCGGCGCCTCGATGTTGGGCAGGCCGGAATGCGAGATCCAGGCGGTGATGGAGTCGATGGCGGCCGGATCGCCTTCGGTCGGCTGCCAGTGAAGCCAGGGCATGTGGGCACAGAAGTACACGGCATGTTCGCCGGTTCCGCTGCCCACCTCCAGCACCGAGGCTGCAGCGGGCAGGACGCGCTGCAGAATCGGCAGGATGTGGCCGCGGTTGCGCTCGGTGGAAGGAGAGAACATGCGTCGATCGTTGGACATGGGGCGGAGGAGGCTGATGTATCGGATCGTTGGACTGTCGAGCGCGGAGTGTGATCCAGACCGCCGTGCCGAGCGAGCATCGACAGCCGTCGACCGTGAACTTTTCCCCGCTCCAGGGCATGTGCGGATCGCTGGCCGAGCTCATGCTGGTGCCCGGGATGGTTCGTGCCCGGAAACAGGAGGCATCAGCGCACCAGAAAAGGAAGGTTGGCCGTTGCCGCTTTGCCGTGGTGATCGCGTGTCGTGATGAACAGGCGGTAGGTTCCGGGCTCGGCAGGCGCCAGCAGGCGCACGCTGGCAGCATCGGCGTGCAGGATGTGCGTGGCGATGCGAGCGGGCGGGGATTCGTGGTCGCCGCCTTTGCGCAGGTCGGTGGCTTCGGCAAGAATTTTCCATTCCGTCTCCAGCGCCGTGCCATCGGCGCTGACGGCATCGATTCCGGCCGAAATCTCCGCCCCGGGGGCGAATACGTCGGCGGCGATGCCGATGCCGCGCACGACCGGTGCGGGCCTCTCCACCGGCCGGCCCCAGAACGAGGCCAGCGCGTCGCTCATCGCGGTGTCGCTGCCGTCGGCCAGCAGCAGGCCGTGCCAGGTTTCGGTCTGTTCCTGTTTGGCGCCCCACAGGAAGGGGAACACGCCGCGAATCTGCGGCTGGCGCGCGAGGTGGTCGAGGGCCTCGGTGAAGAAGCGGGCTTTTTCGCTGCTGGTCGGCTCCACCGGCGCTCCCCAGGGTTTGCGACCGGCCTGCCACTGGCCGAGCGGCCCCAACTCGGTGACGACGACCGGCTTGCCGATGCCGGCGTCGCGCAGCCGTCGAGACAGATCGAATACCGCACCGGCATAGACGTTGATGCCCAGCAGGTCGACGTTCGGGCAACAGTCCGCCAGGCTGCGGAAAGCGTCCATGCCGGTATCGGCGACGACCATCAGCGTCGGGTGGGCCGGATCGATCCGCTTGATCGCCGCAGCGAGGCGATCGACTTCGCGCCATAGTGGCAGCGGGTTTTCCACCGCGGTCTCGATTTCGTTGCCGATCCCCCAGGCGAGTAGGGCGGGGTGTTCCCGGTGGCGCTCGACGAAGTCGAGGATGGCCTGCTCCTGAGCCTGCACGGCCTGCTCGTCGTCATAGCTGAAGCCATGGCGCGGATGCTCCAGCCATAGGCCCATGATCACCTTCAAGCCGAGCCGTTGTGCTTCGTCCAGCACCCAGGCATCGGCCTGCCGATAGACGCGTACCACTTGGGCGCCGGCTGCGGCCAGGCGGGCGAGGCCGGCTGCATCGCCTTCGAAGGCGGCGCCCTGCCACTGTGTGCCTGGTGCAGGCTGGCTGGTAGCCGAGGATAGGCCGCCGAGACAGATGAAGAGAGCGAAAAGGGCGTGCCGGAAGCTTGCAGCAAGAATGTTCATTTCGATCCACTGT
This sequence comes from Thauera carbonicopians, assembly GCF_025699485.1. Taxonomy (GTDB): domain Bacteria; phylum Pseudomonadota; class Gammaproteobacteria; order Burkholderiales; family Rhodocyclaceae; genus Thauera. The sequence continues at coordinate 53,036 of NZ_JANUXN010000013.1, forward strand.
TCGGAGCGGCGGCCGTGCTGTGAGGCCATGCTCCATCGCTCAAGGGCTTGTCTTGCCTTGGGGCGACTCAGCGGTCGAAAAGTTCAGCGTCCGATGACGCCCTGCATGGGAGAGCAGACAGAAATCACACCGGCTGCACTTGAAATCCCCGAACCCCGTCCCTATTATTAGCACTCGTTGGCAGTGAGTGCTAACAAGCCCGGAGCGGCGCAGTTGCTGCATTCGGGCCACTGCGAATTTTCCGCGGGGCAACCCGCAAGCCATCAACTCAAACAGTCGAACCGAAGATAGGAGTGAACTCGATGAAGATTCGTCCTCTGCACGATCGTGTGATCGTCAAGCGTCTGGAAGCCGAGCGCAAGACCGCCAGCGGCATCGTGATCCCGGACAGCGCAGGCGAGAAGCCCGATCAGGGCGAAGTCCTGGCCGTCGGCAACGGCAAGATCCTCGACGACGGCAACGTGCGTCCGATGGCCGTCAAGGCGGGCGACAAGGTGCTGTTCGGCAAGTACGCCGGCCAGGCCGTCAAGGTCGAAGGCGAAGAGCTCCTCGTGATGCGCGAGGAAGACATCATGGGCGTGGTCGAAGGCTGAGCCTTGCCGCATTCCTGAAGCGCTAATCCCTGAAAAATTCCGGAGTTCTTAAGAATGGCAGCTAAAGAAGTCAAGTTTGGTGATTCCGCCCGCGAACGCATGGTCGCCGGCATCAACATCCTCGCCAACGCGGTCAAGGTGACCCTGGGCCCGAAGGGCCGCAACGTGGTGCTGGAGCGCTCGTTCGGCGCCCCGACCGTGACCAAGGACGGCGTGTCGGTGGCCAAGGAAATCGAACTGAAGGACAAGTTCGAGAACATGGGCGCGCAGATGGTCAAGGAAGTCGCTTCCAAGACCTCGGACATCGCCGGTGACGGCACCACCACCGCCACCGTGCTGGCGCAGTCGATCGTGCGCGAAGGCATGAAGTACGTCGCCGCCGGCATGAACCCGATGGACCTGAAGCGCGGTATCGACAAGGCCGTCGCCGCCACCATCGAAGAGCTGAAGAAGCTGTCCAAGCCCTGCTCGACCAACAAGGAAATCGCCCAGGTTGGCTCGATCTCGGCCAACTCCGACAGCGACATCGGCGACATCATCGCCAATGCGATGGACAAGGTCGGCAAGGAAGGCGTGATCACCGTCGAAGACGGCAAGTCGCTGAACAACGAGCTGGACGTCGTCGAAGGCATGCAGTTCGACCGCGGCTACCTGTCGCCCTACTTCATCAACAACCCGGACAAGCAGGTCGCCGTGCTGGACGACCCCTTCGTCCTGCTGTTCGACAAGAAGATCGCCAACATCCGTGACCTGCTGCCGGTGCTGGAGCAAGTCGCCAAGGCCGGCCGCCCGCTGCTGATCATCGCCGAGGACGTCGAAGGCGAAGCCCTGGCCACCCTGGTGGTGAACAACATCCGCGGCATCCTGAAGACCTGCGCCGTCAAGGCTCCGGGCTTCGGCGACCGCCGCAAGGCCATGCTGGAAGACATCGCCATCCTGACCGGCGGCCAGGTCATCGCCGAGGAAGTCGGCCTGACGCTGGAAAAGGCCACCCTGGACGATCTGGGCCAGGCCAAGCGTATCGAGATCGGCAAGGAAAACACCATCATCATCGACGGTGCCGGCCAGGCCGATCGCATCGAGGCCCGCGTCAAGCAGATCCGCGTGCAGATCGAGGAAGCGACTTCCGACTACGACCGCGAGAAGCTGCAGGAACGCGTGGCCAAGCTGGCCGGCGGTGTTGCCGTGATCAAGGTCGGTGCCGCCACCGAAGTCGAAATGAAGGAGAAGAAGGCTCGCGTCGAGGACGCCCTGCACGCCACCCGCGCTGCAGTGGAAGAAGGCATCGTGCCGGGTGGCGGCGTCGCGCTGCTGCGTGCCCGCGCCAACCTGAGCGGCCTGAAGGGCGACAACCACGACCAGGACGCCGGCATCAAGATCGTGCTGCGTGCGATGGAGCAGCCGCTGCGCGAGATCGTCGCCAACGCCGGTGACGAGCCGAGCGTGGTGGTGAACAAGGTCGTCGAAGGTTCGGGCAACTACGGCTTCAACGCCGCCTCCGGCGAGTACGGCGACATGGTCGAGATGGGCGTGCTGGATCCGACCAAGGTGACCCGTACCGCGCTGCAGAACGCCGCTTCGGTTGCCGGCCTGATGCTGACCACCGACTGCATGGTCGGCGAGTTGGCCGAAGACAAGCCGGCCGGCGGCATGCCTGACATGGGCGGTATGGGTGGCATGGGCGGTATGGGTGGCATGATGTGATGCCTGCCTGCGGCAAGCCTGTTTCGGCAGGTTTGCCGCTTGCCGTCTGACCAGGAAGGCCTCGCGCAAGCGGGGCCTTTTCAGTTTGCGGCAGACTCTGCCACAGGCTCTTTCGACCTTGCTGCCAGTATGGTCAAAATCCGTGGGATAATTGATCGCTTCCGCTGCATCCAGCGATCGAGCACAGGGAGTGCATTCCAGCAGATGCTAGGTGCATTCGCTTACGCACAACTTACATCCCGGAATTCCATGCGTATTCTGCTGGCAGAAGATGATCCCGTGATTGCCGACGGCATCGGCCGCGCCTTGAAGCGCAATGGATATGCCGTCGATCATGTCGACAACGGCATCGACGCCGACGTGGCGCTGGCCTCCCAGCCTTACGATCTGCTCATTCTCGATCTCGGCCTGCCGCGGCTGCCGGGCATCGAGGTGCTCAAGCGCCTGAGAGCGCGCAAGTCGGCGCTGCCGGTGCTGATCCTGACGGCGCAGGACGGCGTCGATGACCGCGTGCGCGGGCTCGATGCGGGTGCGGACGACTACATGGCCAAGCCGTTCGCGCTGCCCGAGCTGGAGGCGCGGGTACGGGCCCTGACGCGCCGCGGCACCGGTCAGGCGCGCTGCCTCGAACTGGGGCGGCTGTCCTACGATCAGGCCGACCGCGTGGTCAAGGTGGACGGTCAGGTGCTCGAACTGTCGGCGCGCGAGATCGGCTTGCTGGAAGTCTTCCTGCTGCGCGTCGGGCGACTGGTGAGCAAGGATCAACTGGTGGATCACCTGTGCGGCTGGGGAGAGGAAGTCTCCAGCAATGCCATCGAAGTCTACGTACACCGTCTGCGCAAGAAGCTGGAGGACAGCGGTGTGCGCATCGTGACCGCTCGCGGGCTGGGCTATTGCCTGGAGAACTCGGATGCGGCGCCGGCGGCGAAAGTCTGACAAGGCCGTATCGAGTACGAAACGCCCGGGGCCGCCGAATTCGCTGTTCGGCGAAATCCTCGACTGGCTGCTGGCGCCCTTGCTGTTCCTGTGGCCGATCTCGATCATCATCACGCACAACGTCGCCGACAACATCGCCAACCAGCCCTACGATCTTGCGCTGGCCGATGATGTCCGGATGCTGTCCCGCATGGTGGCATTCGACGAAGGGCAGGTCGTCGTGCGTTTTCCGGCGCCGCCCCGTGCCCTGTTCCGTGCGGACCAGGACGATGTGCTGTATTTCCAGGTGGCGGACGAGCATGGCGTGCTCGTGGCCGGCGATGCGGACATTCCCAGGCCTCAGGGGCTGCAGCCGCCTGCGGGCGAGGAGGTGCTGTTTCGCGACGAAACCATCCATGGCGAGGAAACGCGGGTCGCCTATCGGCTGCTGAAGGCGGGTGAGGGCGAAGATGCTCCATTGGTCTGGGTACAGCTGGCCGAGACCCGCAACAAGCGCGGCGACCTGGCGTCGCGCGTCGTCACCGGGGTGCTGCTGCCGCAATTCGCCATCATTCCGTTGGCGGTGCTGCTCGTCTGGGTCGGGCTGTCGCGCGGCATCACGCCGCTCAACCGCCTGCAGAGCCTGATTCGTCGTCGGCGGCCGACCGATCTTTCGCCGGTCCAGCCGGCGAGCGTGCCGGAAGAGGTGAGGCCGCTGATCGTTGCCTTCAACGACATGATGGCGCGTCTCGAAGAAAATCTGCAGGCCCAGCAACGCTTCATCGCCGATGCCGCTCATCAGATGCGCACGCCGCTGACCGGGCTGAAGATGCAGACCGACCTCGCTTTGCATGAAACCGACCCCGAACAATTGCGCCAGTCGCTCGCTCACATCGCCGAGAGCACCGATCGCGCGGCCCACCTGATCAACCAGTTGCTGTCACTGGCGCGGGCCGAGGCGAGTTTCGAGAAGCTGTATGCGGTCGAGCCGGTCAACCTCGAGGTGGTCGTGCGTGAAGTGGCGCTGGGGCTGTTTCCGCGGGCGCAGGCGAAGGAGATCGATCTCGGGGCGGAGGGCGGTGACGGGGAACTGCTGGTCGAGGGCAACCCGGTGCTGCTGCGCGAAATGGTCAAGAACCTGGTGGACAACGCGATCAAGTACACGCCCCATGGCGGACGCGTGACGGTGCGGACGCGTTTCGCCGGCTCGCCGATCCTCGAAGTCGAGGATACCGGCCCGGGCATTCCCGAGGCCGATCGGGAGCGCGTGTTCGAGCGTTTCTATCGCGTGCTGGGAAGTGGGGTCGACGGCTCCGGCCTGGGGCTGCCGATCGTGCGCGAGATCGCCGAACTGCACCGTGCCATCGTCACGCTGGATGCGAATCCGGCCGGGCAGGGGACGCTGGCGCGCGTGGTTTTTCCGCGCAGCCACTTGCACGCTCCGCCCCCGGTGCAGGGCGACGTCTACCCCCTCGGCTGAGCGCGCCTGCATGGTTCGGCGGCTGGATTGCTTGATCGAGGTCAATAGATATTCGAAAATTCGTCATAAGAGAAACTTTTTGACAACGTGTAAGCACACCGTAAGTGTCGTCGCATACTTTTGAGTCCAGCCGGTGGATGCCCGGTTTGTTCAAACAAGTAGGAGGGAGACATGGAAAGCAATACGGTGGCGAAGATCGTCGCCAATCCCAAGTATCAGAAGCTGGTCAGTACGCGTACCCGCTACGGCTGGACGCTGACGATCATCATGCTGCTCGTGTACTACGGCTACACCGCGATCATCGCCTTCGACAAGGAGCTGTTCCATCAGCGCCTGGGTGAAGGGGTGATGACGCTCGGCGTTCCCGTCGGTTTCGGGGTGATTCTCTTCACCATCATCATCACCGGCATTTATGTGCGTCGTGCCAACTCGGAGTTCGACGCCCTGACCGAGGAAATCGTCAAGGAGGCCGGCAAATGATGGGTTCTTATGCACGTCTGGGCGGAGGCCTCGCCCTCGCCCTGCTGTCGGCGGCAGCGTTGGCTGCCGGCGGTGATCTCGGTCAGGCCGAAAAGCAGGCCACCAACTGGACCGCGATCATCATGTTCGGCGCCTTCGTCGCCGGTACCATGTTCATCACCAAGTGGGCGGCGTCGAAGACGAAGTCGGCGGCCGACTTCTACACCGCCGGCGGCGGCATTACCGGCTTCCAGAACGGCCTGGCCATCGCCGGCGACTACATGTCGGCGGCGTCCTTCCTCGGTATTTCCGCCGCGGTCATGGTCAGCGGCTACGACGGCCTGATCTACTCGATCGGCTTCCTCGTCGGTTGGCCGATCATCACCTTCCTGATGGCGGAAAAGCTGCGCAACCTCGGCAAGTTCACCTTCGCCGACGTGGCTGCCTATCGCTTCGAACAGACCCCGATCCGCGCTTTCGCGGCCTCGGGCACGCTGGTCGTGGTGGCCTTCTACCTGATCGTCCAGATGGTGGGTGCCGGCCAGCTCATCAAGCTGCTGTTCGGCCTCGAGTACTGGATGGCGGTGGTGATCGTCGGTGCGCTGATGATGATCTACGTGCTGTTCGGCGGCATGACCGCGACTACCTGGGTGCAGATCATCAAGGCGGTGCTGCTGCTGTCGGGCGCGTCCTTCATGGCCTTCATGGTGATGATGAACTACGGCTTCTCGCCCGAGCAGCTGTTCGCCGCTTCCGTCAAGGTCAAGGCTGATGCCGCGATCGCGGTCGGCAAGTCGCCGGAAGAGGCCAGTGCGCTCGCTCAGTTGATCATGGGGCCGGGCTCCTTCATCAAGGACCCGATCTCGGCGATCTCCTTCGGCATGGCGCTGATGTTCGGTACTGCGGGTCTGCCGCACATCCTGATGCGCTTCTTCACCGTGCCGGATGCCAAGGAAGCACGCAAGTCGGTGTTCTGGGCCACGACCTGGATCGGTTACTTCTACATCCTCACCTTCATCATCGGTTTCGGTGCGATCGTGCTGGTGTCGAACAATCCGGAGTTCCTCGACGCCAATGGCGTGCTGAAGGGCGGCGGTAACATGGCGGCGATCCACCTTGCCAACGCGGTCGGCGGCAACATCTTCCTCGGCTTCATGTCGGCAGTGGCCTTCGCGACCATTCTCGCGGTGGTGGCCGGCCTGACGTTGTCGGGCGCCTCGGCGGTGTCGCACGACTTGTACGCCACGGTGTTCAAGAAGGGCAATGCCGATTCCGCCTCCGAACTGCGCGTGTCGCGTATCACTACCATCGTGCTGGGTGTCATCGCGGTGATCCTGGGTATTGCGTTCGAGAAGCAGAACATCGCCTTCATGGTGTCGCTGGCCTTCGCCATCGCCGCGTCGGCCAACTTCCCGGTGCTGTTCATGTCGGTGCTGTGGAAGGATTGCACCACGCGTGGTGCGGCCATCGGCGGCTTCATCGGCCTGATCACGGCCGTGGGCCTCACCGTGGTGTCGCCGTCGGTGTGGGAAGCCACGCTCGGCAACCCGAAGGGTTCGGCGCTGTTCCCCTACACTTCGCCCGCGCTGTTCTCGATGACCGCCGGCTTCCTCGGCATCTGGCTGTTCTCGATCCTCGACAACAGCGCCCGTGCCAAGGCGGACCGCGCCGGCTACCTGGCCCAGCGTGTGCGTTCCGAAACCGGTATCGGTGCAGCGGCGGCTTCGAGCCACTAAACCCCGGTCCATGCCCCTCCTTCACTGAAGAGGGGCTGCCGGGAAGGCAATACGACAGGCGGTGGGCTCAGGCCCACCGCCTGTCGGTTTTTGGACGGCCTGATTCAGGCGAAGGAAAAAAGAAGGGCTGCTGACAGGTAATGCTTGACCTCGAATGAATTCAGGCTATAATGCACACCTCTTCGGCCAGGTAGCTCAGTTGGTAGAGCAGCGGATTGAAAATCCGCGTGTCGGCGGTTCGATTCCGTCCCTGGCCACCACGGAATTCGTTCAAGCAAAAAGCCCGGTCCTTGCGATCGGGCTTTTTGCTTTTGAAGCGCCTCTCCGTCCTCATGCAGGCGATGTGCGAGCTGCCGGTGGAGCAGGGAAACAGGCTGATTCCGCTCAATTTTTGCCTGTAGGCCTGGGTGCTATAATGCGTACCTCTCCATCGAAGCGTGCTGAACCGCCTGATTCCGAATGCAGCTTTACGCCCTTGGCCTGAATCATCACACAGCGCCGCTTGCGATTCGCGAGCGCGTTGCGTTTCAGCCGGAAAGGCTGGGCCAGGCGCTGCACGATCTGGCCCATGCGGATTCGGTGCGGGAGGCGGCGATCCTGTCGACCTGCAACCGCACCGAGCTTTATTTCGCTGCCGAGCAGCCCCAGCATGCGGCCGACTGGCTGGCGCGCTTCCATCAGGTGGCGCTCAACGACGTGTCGCCCTATCTGTACGCCTATCCGCAGCGCGATGCGATCCGCCACGTATTCCGCGTTGCCAGCGGCCTCGACTCGATGGTCATCGGTGAGCCCCAGATCCTCGGCCAGGTCAAGGATGCCGCGCGCCGGGCCGAGGAGGCGGGTACGCTGGGCACGCTGTTGCACAAGCTGTTCCAGAACACCTTCGCGGTGGCCAAGGAAGTGCGTTCGACCACCGCGATCGGCGCCAATACGGTGTCGATGGCGGCGGCGGCGGTGCATCTGACCGAGCGGATCTTCGAGAGCGTGAGCGATCAGCACGTGCTGTTCATCGGCGCGGGCGAGATGATCGAGCTGTGCGCAGCGCATTTCGCCGGGGCTCAGCCGAAATCCATGACGGTGGCCAACCGCACGGAAGAGCGTGCGCTCGCGCTGGCTTCCCGCTTCGGCGCGCAGACCATGCGCATCGACCAGATCGGTGACATGCTGTCGCGCTTCGACGTGGTCGTGTCCTGTACTGCGGCACCCTTGCCTATCGTCGGCCTGGGCATGGTCGAGCGGGCCGTGAAGGCGCGCCGCCACCGCCCGATGGTGATGGTCGACCTTGCCGTGCCGCGCGACATCGAACCGGAGATCGCCGAGCTCGACGACATCTTCCTGTATACCGTCGATGATCTCGCCCAAGTGGTCGATGCCGGCATGGAGTCGCGCCAGCAGGCGGTGGTCGAGGCCGAACAGATCATCAACATGCGCGTGGACGGCTTCCTGCACTGGATGTCGGCACGTGAGACCGTGCCGGCGATCCGGGCACTGCGGGAACATGCCGAGAGCCTGCGCCAGGCCGAACTGGAGCGTGCGGTGCGCTTGCTGGCCAAGGGCGACGATCCGCAGAAGGTGCTCGAGGCGCTGTCGCACGGTCTGACCAACAAGCTGATGCACGGCCCGACCCGCTATCTGAATCAGGCGGAGGTCGCGCACAAGGCCGAGGCCGGCCAGTTCGTGCGTCAGCTTTTCAATCTCCCCCACCAGGGCTAGCGCAGCACGCCTGCGCTCGGGCCCGCAACTGCGGGCCGACAGCCGTCATCCAGCCATGAAACAGAGCATCCGCGACAAACTCGAACATCTTGCAGCGCGCCTGCAGGAACTGGACCGTGCCCTGGCGGCCGAGGATGGCGCGCATGACATGAATGCCTTTCGCGATCTGTCGCGGGAGCGCGCCGAGATCGAGCCGGTGGTCGTGCTGTATGCGTCCTACGTACAGGCCGAAGCGGATCGGGATACTGCGCGCGAGTTGCTGGCCGATCCCGAAATGCGCGAACTGGGGGAGCTGGAACTGGAAGCGGGCGAAGCACGCATCGCGACGCTGGAAGACGAACTGCAGCGTGCGCTGTTGCCGCGCGATCCCAACGACGAACGCAATCTCTTCCTCGAGATCCGTGCCGGTACCGGCGGCGACGAGGCGGCGCTGTTCGCCGGCGACCTGCTGCGCATGTATTCGCGCTATGCCGAGCGCCAGCGCTGGAAAGTCGAGATCGTGTCGGCGAGCGAATCCGACCTGGGCGGCTACAAGGAAGTGATTGTCCGCATCGCCGGCAACGGCGCGTTCTCGAAACTGAAGTTCGAGTCGGGCGGCCATCGCGTGCAGCGTGTGCCGGCGACCGAAACCCAGGGGCGCATCCATACCTCGGCGTGCACCGTCGCCGTGTTGCCCGAAGCGGACGAGGTCGCGGCGGTCGAGATCAACCCGGCCGATCTGCGCATCGACACGTTCCGGGCTTCCGGAGCCGGTGGCCAGCACATCAACAAGACCGACTCCGCCGTCCGCATCACGCACATCCCGACTGGCATCGTCGTCGAATGCCAGGACGACCGCTCCCAGCATCGCAACAAGGCCCAGGCCATGTCGGTGCTGGCGGCGCGGCTCCACGATGCCAAGGTGCGCGCCCAGCAGAGCGCGGAGGCGGCGCAGCGCAAGAGCCTGATCGGCAGCGGCGACCGGTCCGAGCGCATCCGTACCTACAACTTCCCGCAGGGCAGGGTGACGGACCATCGCATCAACCTCACGCTGTACAAGCTGGAAGCGGTCATGCAGGGAGAGCTCGACGAACTGGTCGATGCGCTGACGCTCGAGCATCAGGCCGAACTGCTTGCCGCCCTGGCTGAAGAGTGATGACGGAGAACACGCCGGGCTCCGCCCCCGATCGAACCGACATCGCCGGCGCCCTGGCGTGGGCGAGGATGCGTATCGATCTGATGGATGCACGCGTGCTGCTGCGCCACGTGCTGCAGTGCCCGGCGGCACGGCTGGTGGCCTGGCCGGAGCAGATGCTGGATGGAGAAGACTGGGCAGCGTATCGCGCGCTGGTCGAGCGCCGTGTGATCGGTGAGCCGGTTGCCTATCTCGTCGGCATGCGTGAGTTCTTCGGCCGCGAGTTCATGGTCACGCCTGCGGTGCTGATCCCTCGCCCGGATACCGAATTGCTGGTCGAATTGGCGATCGCATATTTTTCCGACCGCAAGGCTGCTCGTGTGCTGGACATGGGCACCGGCAGCGGGGCATTGGCGATCACGCTGGCGCTGGAACTCGACGAGGTCGATGTCAGCGCGATCGACCGCTCGCGCGAAGCCCTGTGGGTGGCGATGGCCAATGCCGCCCGCCTCGGCGCCAGCGTCTCCTTCGTCCAGAGCGACTGGTTCGCCTCCTTGGGCGACGAGCGCTTCGACCTCATCGTCGCCAATCCACCCTACATCGCCGCGGGCGACCCGCATCTGGACCAGGGCGACGTGCGCTTCGAGCCGCCGGGCGCCTTGGCCGCGGGCCCTGCCGGGCTCGACGATCTGCAGGAAATCGTCATGCAGGCGCCTGCCCGCCTGGCAGACGGCGGCCGCCTGTTCCTCGAACATGGCTATGATCAGGCCGCTGCCGTGCGCAGCCTGCTGGCGGATGCCGGGTTTGCGGAAATCGCCTCGTGGAAGGACATCGCCGGCATCGAGCGGGTCTCGGGCGGCCGCTGGCTGGGGCGTGACTGAATCCACGAAGTGCTGCGGCATGCCCATTGTGGGTGCATTGACGCTGAACACCACCCATCCTAAAATTACCCGACTATTAAACTCAACTTTTGATGGCCCCAATCATGAGCATTCAAGACGTCATTCGCGACCAGGTCACCAACAACGATGTGGTTCTCTACATGAAGGGTTCGCCGCAGTTTCCGCAGTGCGGCTTCTCGTCGGCCGCCGTCCAGATCCTGAAGGCCTGTGGTGTGAAGGAAGTGCTGGCGGTCAATGTGCTGGCCGATGACGAGATCCGCCAGGGCATCAAGGAATTCTCCAACTGGCCGACCATTCCGCAGCTCTACATCAAGGGCGAATTCGTCGGCGGCAGCGACATCATGCGCGAGATGTACCAGAACGGCGAGCTGCAGCAGATGCTGAAGGATGCAGGTGTCGACGGCGCGGATTGAAAGTTGCCAAAAACCGGGGTCTGTCCTGGCACTGAACAGGCCCGTCGGAAGTGCATCGATCGAAGCCAGCCCGAGGGCTGGCTTCATGCATTTTGTGCGGGGGCGTGGCCGGCGAAACGGCTGCGCATGCGCAAGCCGGCTTTCCGCGCCAGGTGAGGCAGGAGCATACGCAAGGGCATGCGCTGCAGATGATAGCGGGTCAGCATGGCCAGCCGGGCGAGGTGCACTCCCGCCGACGGCGGAAAATCTGGATCCGACGGTAGCATGGCCAGCGGGACCAGCCGTTCCATCGCCGCGCGGCACACGGCCGGCGGCGCTTCGAGCCTTGCCAGCACCTCCTGCGCCTGCAGCGTTCCCATCCAGGCATGGGCGAAGTGCAGGCCATACCATAGCGGGCGCTGCAGGCCGAGGCGTGCGGCACGATCGGCCAGGCACTCGGCAAATCCGTGCAGCCCGGCTGCGCTCTGCAGCAGGCCGTCGATGTCGGCCACCTCGCGCAGCCTGAGCGACAGATCCCCGTCCTGAAAGCAATGCAGGCAGGCGTGCAGCACCTGGTCCTCGAGCGACAGGGCGCGGAAAGGGGTGCCGGGCAGCGCTTGGCTGGTCTCGAACAAGGGTGCGGGATCGAAGCGCAGGCGTGTGGTCACCGGTGTGATCGCGTGGTGCAGATCCACTTCCAGGAAGTGCCCGGGGAAACGCATCGGCGGTGTTTCGTGGCTCCAGTCCCGGTAATAGCGTTCGTCGTAGGGGTCGAGTTCGGCCGGCTTCCATCCTGCAGACCGCAGGCGCTGTTCCATGCTGCGAAGGTGTTCGCGAGGAACGAGCAGATCGACGTCGGACACGAAACGGCCGCGGGTGAAGGCGTGGCCCTGCAGGAAATAGGCGCTCCCCTTCAGCAGCACGACCGGGAACTGCCCGTCGCACAGCTCCGCCAGGCTCGAAAGCTCGCCTTTCAGCATCTGCTGGTTGAAGGCACACATCCGTTCGGCCGACAGCAGGTGGCGGCGAATGGGAGCGGGCAGTGCGGGATTGTCCTTGTTGGCAGCGGCCAGCCGGCCGTGCAGGCCGCTCATGCGGGCAAGGCGGAGGACGTATTCCCAGTCCGATTCAGCCAGTTGCAGCGGACCTGCGATGCCCTGCAGCAGAAGCCGGGTTGCGGAGCGGGCCGACATGCTCATGGTGCACGCTCCAGCAGGTTTTCGATGGTTTCGATGGCACTGTCCAGGCTGTCGTATACTAGTTCCCAGGCATGAGATTCGCGGGCGAGCCGGATCACGGCCTGAAAGCCGACGGTCCCTAGCGCCCGGTAGTTGAAGCTGTTCAGGCCGAGCCGCATGGCCGCCTCGGCTTCAGGGACCGGTGTGCATGACAGCGTTGCGCCGGCCTGGTAGCGCGGAAAGACGACGAGGCGCGGGCGGGCAGGGCGGTGCCGGCCGTCGTGGCTGTCGCGGCCGGGCACGAAATGGGCGACGTCGCCTTTGCGTGTTCCCGGGAAAACCGGACCGAGGACGGCGCCAGGGTGTGCGCCGATCACCTCGATCGAGCGGTTCTTCAGTGCCGCCGGCTTGATCAGCGGCAGCACCAGACCGGATTCGGGGTCGATCACGCCGAACTCGTCCGACAGAAACCGCCAGCCGGCCAGATGCAGCGCGCAGGTGAGCGTGCTCTTGCCGGAGCCGGGTGCTGCAGGCAGGATCAGCGCGCGATCATTGCGGGCGGCGACGCCGGCATGGAGCAGCAGGTAGGCATTGAGACGCTGGGCGATCAGCCAGTTGCCGCCCCATTCGAATAGCGGCAGCGCGCTGTCGCGCGGGTAGGGGTCGAAAGGGCGGGTGGCTTCGGACCAGAGCGATACCTGGCGCTTCCATGGCCGCAACAAGGGGGCGTCGGGCAGCAGGGACACGCGCACGTCGGCAAAGGCTGCCGGATCTTCGCGGCTCTGGTGCGGATAGACGGTGTCCAGATCGGCGTGGAAGCGGGCGATCGGTGAGTACACCCCGATGCGCGCGGCACCGACATCGAGCACGCGGTATGCCGGCATGCTCACCCATTCACCGGGACGGGGGCGCCCAGGATCGTGAGCGTGCGGGCCAGTCTTTCCAGGCCTGGCGGCCAGCCCCCGGCAGCATCGACGTCACGCAGGAAATCCTCGAAATGCCCGGTCTCGATGGCTTCGGCGGCTTCATGCAGAACCAGTGCCGCACCTTCGCTGAGCTGGTGAGTACCCCACCAAAGTGGATCCAGAAAAAGAAACTGCCCGCCGAAGGACGGGCAGTGGCGTTCGAGCCAAGCGCAGGGGCCGGGTGCTGTCATCGGCGATCAGCCACCATAGGTGTAATTCGCGGGTGCGCCCCCGGGCCCGCCCCCTGGTGTGAGAGAGGCAAGGCAAGATTGTTGGGCGGGCGTGGCGCCTTCCTCGGCCGCTAAGACTCCCGGGTAGGTACCGGATTCCGTTCCGTCGTCAGCGAAGTAGACAAGAACCCACACGGGTTGCTGCCTGATGGGTTGCTGAACACCGTTGAGCCGCGTAGCTCCGGGCACCTCGATTGCTTTCACAGCCTCTTCGGCTCGATAGACTTTGCCTTCGAATGTGAAGCCTTCGAACTCTTGCTGGCCTGGAACCTGATATGAAAAGACATCGGGAGCGGGCGAGACTGCCTTCCACGCCCATGTTGGGCCATTATCCGGGCGGGTCGAGGAATCTGGAGCCAGCGTAGTGATCTGGTAATCTTCAGTCGGGTAGCCCCCGTTTTCGCGCACATTGGCTACGCAACCGAGCGAGGCTGCCGCAGCCGGTGCGCCGTATCCAAGCGTGACAACGGTAGAGGCGCCCAATGCACCCTTCAGCAGGCGTCGTCGCTGCTCGGTGGAGTCGTTCCGGGGAGCGTGTGTCATGTTCAACCTCTTCGAATTTCTGGCTGTGTTTGAGCAATTATATCGGCTCGGGTTCCAAACCCGAGAGCGAAGTCTGATATCGGTGTAGCAAATTTCACGCCCGGATGCCAAGAAAATTCTCAGCCCGTTGAATAACATGAATTTTTTTTAGGCGGAATTCAGTTTCGCATTTCTGGTGTAAGAAATCCCGACAATCCGGCTGTGCCGCACGAAAGAGTGCCTGTCAGGTGCGCCACATCGACAGCGCGGCATTCAGGCGTGTGGCGAGACGCAGGGCTTCGCCCAGATAGCCCCGTCCGAACAGGTTCAGATGGTTCAGCATGTGGTACAGACCATAGAGCTGCTTGCGGGTCTCGTAGCCTTCGTCGAGTGCCCAGCCGGCACGGTAGCGGGCATAGAAGCTGCCCGGAAAGCCGCCGAACAGTTCGCTCATGGCGAGATCGGACTCGCGGTCGCCGTAATGCACGGCGGGGTCGTAGATCGTCGGTGTGCCATCGGCGAGCATCACGGCATTGCCGTGCCAGAGGTCGCCGTGCAGCAGGCTTTCGCGCGGTCGGTAGTCGAGGAACAGTGCCGGCACGCGGTCGAACAGGCGTTCGCCCTGCTTCTGGAGTTCGCCACCGAATCCCTTGCTGCGGGCGAGGGCGAATTGCGGGCGCAGGCGGTGTTCGGTGAAGAATAGCGCCCAGTTGTCGGCGAAGGGGTTGCGTTGCGGCGTGCTGCCGATGAAGTTGTCGCGTCGCCAGCCGAAATGCGGGCCGGTGGCCTGGTGCAGTGCGATCAGGGCATCGGCGAAGCGGACGCCGTCCTCGGCAGATTGCAGCGGATGCAGCTCGAGATGTTCCAGTACCAGGAAAGCATGTGCGTCGCCGTCGCTGCCGCTGGCAATCGGAGTCGGCGTGCGGAAGCTGCCGGCGGCGAGCGCGAGCAGGCCGTCGATTTCGGCTTCAAACATCGGCAGCCGGTCGGCGCTGCCGAGCTTGACGAAGAAGCGTTCGCTGTCGCCCGTGACGACCATCGTGGTGCTGATGCCGGCGCTGCTTGCGTGAGCGCTGCGGATGCCGAAGCGGTTGCCGAGGCGCTGGCGAATCGCGGCCTCGACCGTTGGCAGGGCTGGATGTGTCACAGGTTGGCGATCCGGGCGCTGGCCAGCGACAGGCGGGTGGCCAGGACTTCGAGAAAGGCTTTGTAGAAGTGCATGCGACAGGTGTCGCTGGCACGGCGCAAGGCGCGGGCGCGCAACGTGACGAGGCTGGTCGCCGTGCTTGCCGTGACCGAGGCCGAGCGTATGCCCGCAGCGGCCGAGAAGACGGCGATTTCGCCGAAGCATTCGCCTGCCGTCAGCACGTTGAGCAGGCGGCCGCGTTTCTTGACCTGCGCTTCGCCGTCGATGATGAAGCAGATCGAGTCGCCGCCTTCGTCCTCCTTCATGATCACGGTGCCGGGCTGCACCTGGCTGAACTGCGACAGGCGGAGCACTTCCCACAGCTCGGCGTCCGAGAACTCGCGGAAAAAGCGCATTGCGCGCAAGGCCTCGAAGCGTTCGGCTTCGGGTATCGAGCCGCGCGCGACTTCCACGCTGCGGTTGCGGAAGGCGAGCGCCAGGTCGTGCGAGAACTCGGCCCAGCTCTGGTAGCGGTGGTCGACGTCGCGCTCGGTGGCGCGGCGGACGATGGCGTCGAGCGCTTCGGGGACCTCGGGGCGCAGTTCGGACGGGCGCGGCACGACGTCGTGGGCGATGCGGTACAGCAGACTGTAGTTGTTGCTGGTTTCGAAGGGCAGGCGGCCGGTCAGCAGCTCGAACATCACCACACCAAGCGAATAGATGTCGGTGCGATGGTCGAGCGGCACTTCCCGAACCTGCTGGGGCGACATGTAGGCCGGCGAGCCGATGCCCGAGATCTGCGTGGTCTCGCGCGCCGTGGCCAGTGCCGAGCCGAAGTCGGAGATGCGGATGCCGCTGCTTTCCGGCGTCATCAGCAGGATGTTGGCCGGCTTGATGTCGCGATGGGTGATGCCCTGGTGGAAAGCGTAGTCCAGCGCGCGGGTGGCCTTGAAGACGATTTCGATGATGCGTTCGAAGCTGGCCAGCGAGCCGGGGCGGGTCAGCTGCTCCAGCGTGCCGCCGGGCACGTAGTCCATGACGACGTAGGCGTTGTCGTCGTCCACCGCGGCGTCATGGATCTGGACGATGTGCGGATGGTGCAGGCGGCCGGAGAAGGCGGATTCGTTGAGGAAGAGCTGGCGGTAGAGCCGTCCGCGGTTGCGATCGTTGAGCACGTCGCGGCGCAGCTGCTTGATCGCCACTTCCCGCTGGTTGAAGGGGTCCCAGGCCAGGAAGACGACGCTGGTGGCCCCTTCGCCGAGCTGGCGGCGAATCTCGTACTTTCCTATCCGCTCCACCGCCATGGGGTTCGGTCAGCCTCGCAGCTTGCGCGCGCGCGCGATCGCTGCCCGCACCTGCTCCGGCGCGGTGCCGCCGACGTGCTTGCGCGAGGCGAGCGAGCCTTCGACGGTCAGCACGCCGAACACGTCCTCGCCCAGGCGCTCGGCGGCGCCCGGTACATGCGCCATGGCGATGCGCAGTTCGTCGAGCGAGAACTGCGGCAGGTCGCAGCCCTTGACGTCGGCTGCGCGCACCGCCAGCGCCACGGCTTCGTGCGCGTCGCGGAAGGGCAGGCCCTTCTTCACCAGATAGTCGGCGAGGTCGGTGGCGGTGGCATAGCCCTGGCTCAGAGCGCCGCGCATGGCCTCGGCCTTGACCCGGATGCCGGTGATCATGTCGGCGTAGATGCGCAGCGTGTCGATGACCGTGTCGGCGGTATCGAACAGCGGTTCCTTGTCTTCCTGGTTGTCCTTGTTGTAGGCCAGCGGCTGGCCCTTCATCAGCGTCAGCAGCGCGATCAGGCTGCCGTTGACGCGGCCGGTCTTGCCGCGTACCAGTTCGGGCACGTCGGGGTTCTTCTTCTGCGGCATGATCGAGCTGCCGGTGCAGAAGCGGTCGGCGAGGTCGATGAAGCCCACGCGCGGGCTCATCCACAGGATCAGCTCTTCCGACAGGCGCGACAGGTGGGTCATCAGCAGCGCGGCGGCGGCGCAGAACTCGATGGCGAAGTCGCGGTCGCTGACGGCGTCGAGCGAGTTGAAGCAGACTTCGTCGAAACCGAGTTCGGCGGCGACGAATTCGCGGTCGATCGGATAGCTGGTGCCGGCCAGCGCGGCGGCGCCGAGCGGCAGGCGGTTGACGCGTTTGCGGCAGTCGGCGAAGCGCTCGGCGTCGCGTCGGCTCATCTCGTAGTAGGCCATCAGGTGGTGGCCGAAGGTGACCGGCTGGGCGACCTGCAGGTGGGTGAAGCCGGGCATCGGCGTGTCGGCATTGGCTTCGGCGACGTCGAGCAGCCTGTCCTGGAATTCGGTGATCAGCGCCAGGATCTGGTCGATCGCATCGCGCAGCCACAGGCGGATGTCGGTGGCGACCTGGTCGTTGCGGCTGCGGCCGGTGTGCAGGCGCTTGCCGGCGTCGCCGACCAGCGCGGTCAGGCGCTTCTCGATGTTGAGGTGGACGTCCTCGTCGTCGAGGTTCCAGGCGAATTCGCCGCGCTTGATCTCGTCCTGGATCTGTGCCATGCCACGTTCGATGTCGGCAAGGTCGGCGGCGGCGATGATGCCCTGCTTCGCCAGCATCCTGGCGTGGGCGAGCGAGCCGCGGATGTCCTGGCGGGCCATGCGCTGGTCGAACATGACCGAGGCGGTGTAGCGTTTGACGAGGTCGGAAACGGGTTCGGTGAAGCGGCCGGACCAGGCCTTGGCGGGTTCGCCATTGCCGGCAGCCGGCATCGTGGTGTCTGTCATAATGCGTGTCGGAGGGTGTCGGCCCGCGTATTCGGCGGGTCTTGCATGGGGACTTGTCTTGCGGGGGAGCGATCGCTGGCGCGGCGCCGAAAACGATGGAAAGTATAAAGCAAAAGCCCGTGCCGCTCGGCGCCCCGGCGCTGCCGGATTTCCGCAATCTGGGCGTCATCCTGCGCCTGCTGGTGCTGGTGAATCTGTTCGCGCTGGCCACGCTGCTGGTTCGCGTCGACGAAGGGGAACGGCTGCTCGCCGAGGCGGTGCTGATGGCCGGCCGCCTCGAACTGCCGCTGCTGCTGGTCGTGCTGCTGCTGTATCTCGCTTCGCCCCGGCTCAGGACGGTGTCCCCCCGCATCGCGCTGGGCGGCCTGCTGGCGCTGGTGGTGTTCGCGGTGGCGCTCAGCTATCCGCTGACCGAAGGCGGCAGCCTGTTCCGCCGCCTTGCCTGGGCGCTGGCGGCGGCCATGATCTGCCTGACTTACTTCGACTATCGCAGCCGGCGCTATTCCCCGGCGCTGGCCGAGGCGCGGCTGCAGGCGCTGAGCGCGCGCATCCGCCCCCATTTCCTGTTCAACAGCCTGAACGGCGTGCTGGGCGTGATCCGTTCCGACCCCCGGCGGGCCGAACGGGCACTCGAGGAACTGGCCGATCTGTTCCGCGTGCTGATGCGGGAGAACCGCGAACTGGTGCCGCTGGGCGACGAGGTGGCGCTGTGCGAGCGCTACGTCGACCTCGAACGCCTGCGTCTCGACGAGCGCCTGGCCGTGCGCTGGGAGCTGCCGGCGGCGGGAACGCCCGCGCATGCCGAGCTGATGCATGCCTGCGTACCAGCGCTGCTGCTGCAGCCGCTGCTGGAGAATGCCGTCTACCACGGCATCGAGCCGTCCAGCGAGCCGGGGGAGGTCGTCGTGCGCATCGAGCGCCGCGGCGGCGAACTGAGGCTGGAAGTCGATAATCCGGTGTGCGATGCCGAGCGCCATCGCGCCGGCAATCGCATGGCGCTGGACAACATCCGCGAACGCCTGATGCTGTTCTTCGATCTGGAAGCGGGGCTGGACAGCGATAGCGGCGAGGGCCGCTATCGCGTCCGCATCCGCCTGCCCTACAGGAGCTCGAAAGCATGAATCCTGCTGCCGGCCAGCCGGCCGCACTGCGGGTACTGATCGTCGATGACGAAGCGCCCGCCCGCTCCCGCCTGCGCGACCTGCTCGGCGACATCGCCCGGGCCTGCCCGAACGCCGTGGCCGGCATGGCCGCCAATGGTGTCGAGGCCTTGCGCCTGCTCGAAACCGAAGAGGCCGACGTGGTGCTCGCCGACATCCGCATGCCGGCGATGGACGGCGTCGAGCTTGCCCGCCATCTGGCCCGTTGCACGCCACCGCTGCCGGTGATCTTCGTCACCGCCTACGACCAGTACGCGGTCGAGGCTTTCGAGCTGGCGGCGGTGGATTACCTGCTCAAGCCGGTGCGCGCCGAGCGGCTGGCGGCTGCGCTGGGCAAGCTGCGCAGCCGCCAGCCGCCGGCCGATCCGGTGCTGGCGAGCCTGGCGCCGAACGAGCGCCGGCATTTCAGCGTCAGCGAGCGCGGCCGCATCTTGCTGCTGCCGGTGGCCGACGTGCTCTACCTGAAGGCCGAGCTGAAATACGTCACCGCGCGCACCGCCGAACGCGACTACCTGCTCGACGAGTCCCTGGTGCAGCTCGAACAGGAGTTCCCTCGGCGCCTGCTGCGGGTGCACCGCAGCTGCCTGGTGGCGCGCGACGCGGTGCTGGGTGTCGAGCGTGTCGGCGAGGCCGACGGCGAAGGGCGCTGGGAAGTGCTGCTGAGAGGGCTGGAAGGTCCGGACGGGCGCCTGCCGGTCAGCCGCCGGCAATGGCCGGTGGTGAAGCAGGCGCTCGGACGCTGATCAGCCGCTGTTGCGCAGGCCGGCGGCGATGCCGTTGATCGAGATGTGGATGCCGTTGCGGATGCGCGGATCTTCCCCTTGTTCGCGGTGGCGGCGCAGCAGTTCAACCTGCACGTGGTTGAGCGGATCGAGATAGGGGAAGCGGTTGCGGATCGAGCGCTTCAGCAGCGGGTTGTCGTCGAGCAGTTCGTGCTGGCCGGTGATCTGCAGCAGCGCGTCGACGGTGGCCTGGTGCTCGGCGCGGATGCGGCCGAAGATATCCTCGCGTAGTGCGACGTCCTTGACCAAGCCTGCGTAGCGGCTGGCGATCGCCAGGTCGCTCTTGGCCAGCACCATGTCCATGTTCGACAGAAGCGTGGCGAAGAAGGACCACTCGCGGTACATGCGCTGCAGCAGTGCCAGGCCGTCGTCCGGATGCTTTTCCAGGAAAGCGCGCACCGCGCTGCCGAAACCGTACCACCCCGGCAGCATCACCCGGCACTGCGCCCAACTGAATACCCACGGAATCGCGCGCAGATCGTCGATCGCGGTGCTCTTCTTGCGCGAGGCCGGCCGCGAGCCGATGTTCAGCGCGGCGATCTCGCTGATCACGGTGGATTCCCAGAAATAGCGCTCGAAGCCTTCGGTGTCGTAGACCAGGCCGCGATAGGCGGCGAAGGCGGTATCGGACAGCGCCTGCATGGCGTCGAGGAAGGCGGCCGGCGTGGGTCCGGCGTCGGCCGGGCGCAGGCTGGTCTCGAGCGTGGCGGCGACCAGCACTTCGAGGTTGCGGCGGCCGACTTCCGGGTTGCCGTACTTGGCGCCGATGACTTCGCCCTGTTCGGTGAGGCGGATCTGGCCCTGCACGGCGCCGTCGGGCTGGGCCAGGATGGCCTGGTAGCTCGGGCCGCCGCCGCGGCCGACCGAGCCGCCGCGGCCGTGGAACAGGCGCAGGCGGACGTCGTGGCGGGCGAACACGGCGACGAGTTCGCCTTCGGCCTTGTACAGCGCCCAGCCCGAAGTCAGGAAGCCGCCGTCCTTGTTGCTGTCCGAATAACCCAGCATCACTTCCTGCGTCTGACCGCGCGCGGCCAGCAGTTCGCGGTAGATCGGCAGCGAGAACAGCCGGTCCATGACGCCGGCGGCGTTCTCGAGGTCGCCGATGGTCTCGAACAGCGGCACGATGTTGACGTCGAGCGCCTTCTCCAGCGGCCGCAGCAGGCCGGCTTCCTTCAGCAGCACCGCCAGCTCGAGCAGGTCGGAGACGTCGTCGGTCTTGGAGATGATGCAGTTGCGGATCGCTGCCGTGCCGTAGCGCAGGTGGGCGCGGCGGGCAGTGCGGAAGATCGCCAGCTCGCCTTCGGTCTCTTCCGAATAGCGCAGGTGCGGCGAAGCCAGCGGGCGGGCGGTGGCCAGTTCCTCGAGCAGCAGCGCACAGCGGCCGGTCTCGTCGAGGGCACGGTAATCGGTGCCGGGGCAGGCGGTTTCGAGCAGTTCGGCGACGACGCGTTCATGCACGTCGGAGTTCTGGCGCAGGTCGATCGGCGCCAGGTGAAAGCCGAACACCTTCACTGCGCGGCGCAACTGGCGCAGGCGGCCGCGGGTGAGCGCAGCGGAGCCGTTGGCGAGCAGCGAGCGGTGCAGGATGTCGAGATCGTCGGCCAGTTCCGCCGCATCGGCATACGGCGCGGCTTCGGCGACGGCGTGGCGGGTGGGCTCGTGGCCCAGCAGTGCGCGATAGCTGGCGGCCAGCCGGGCGTAGATGCCCGACACGGCCAGGCGATAGGGTTCGTCGCTGCGGTGCGGCGAGTTGTCCGGCGAGCGTTCGGCCAGCGCCAGCAGCGCGTCCGAGGCGCCGGCGAAACCGTGGCTCATCGACAGTTGCGAGCCCAGGCGGTGCAACTGGTCGAGGTAGTGGTCGAGCACCACGGTGGCCTGCATCGACAAGGCCTTGTCGAGCACTTCGGCAGTGACGAAGGGATTGCCGTCGCGGTCGCCGCCGATCCAGCTGCCAACCTGCAGGAAGGCGGCGAGTTCGACACTGCCGAGGGTGGTGTCGGCCGCGGCCAGGCGGTCTTCGAGGCTGGCGTAGAGCCGCGGCAGTTCGTGCAGGAAAGTGGTGTCGAAATAGGACAGGCCGTTGGTGACCTCGTCAATCACCGACAGCTTGGCGGTGCGCAGCATGCGTGTCTGCCACAGCGTGAGCACGGCGCGGCGCAAGGCTTCGAGGCTGGCTTCGGTTTCCTCGGGGGTCAATTGCATGCGGTCGCGCTCGTCGAGCAGGCGCGCGATCACCGTCTCGCAGTTCAGGATGCTCTTGCGCTGGACTTCGGTGGGGTGAGCGGTCAGCACCGGCGACACCAGCGCGGTGTCGAAGAATTCGGCCAGCCCGGCGGCATCGGCCGCGCCGCTGTCCAGCACGCTGGCCACGGCGTGGGCGAGACTGCCTTCGCGCGGCGCGGAGCCGGCGATCAGGTGGGCCCGCGAGCGGCGGATGTGGTGCTGGTCCTCGGCGATGTTCGCCAGGTGCGAGAAGTAGCTGAAGGCGCGCACGACCTGGATGGTCTGATCGCGCGACAGGGCGTCGAGGATGTCCTCGAGTTCGCGGCGCGCGGCGGCATCGTCGTCGCGGTGGAAGCGGACCGAATTCTGCCGGATGCGCTCGATCAGCTCGAATGCGGCGGCGCCTTGCTGGTCGCGCACGGTGTCGCCGAGCAGGCGGCCGAGCAGGCGGATGTCTTCGCGCAGCGGTGCGTCTTTGTCCTGGTTCATGTCGTTTCTGCTTGTAGGAGTGGGTGGGGAGGTGGAACGCGCGGCAAGCGGGGAGGGATCCGCCGCCGCACGGTGCTGCAAGAAAAAAGAACGAGCGGGTACCGTCAGTCTGGCGCACCCATGCGACGGCGCGCGGCAGCGAGCGCGTCATCGACGTACAGGCCGTAGAAATCTTCCACGCCGATGCCGACGATGTCCTCACCCAGCGCGCGGCCGTCCGCGTCGAAGATCCTGACGGTCGGCGCGAAGCGCACGCCCTGCGCCGCCGCCACCTCGCGGTGGGTCGAGCGGCGGCCGGAGAAATCCACCAGCGCCGCGCCGGAGTCGATGTCGATCTGGCGGAACAGGGCGTGCCGCTCCGCGGCCGACATCGGCACCAGGTAGCGGCGCGCGGTGTCGCAGTAACTGCAGTCGGCCTGGCTGAACAGCACCACCATCGGCAACTGCCTGCTGCGCATCGCGGCCTTGTCCCGCGCCAGGTCGTTTGCCGCCGGCAGCGCGCCGGGCGCCGCCGGGAGTGCAAGTGGCACGCATGCTAGAATCGCGGCCAATCCACGCACCATTGGTGCGAACCCTGATGCTGCGGTGCGGCGAAAATCGAGTTTCCCCGGCATCGTCGAATCCTGTTCTTGAGTGATCCCAACCGTGAGCCAAGCGAACCCCGAGCGCATCGTCATCGCCACCCGTGAAAGCCGCCTCGCCCTGTGGCAGGCCGAACATATCAAGGCCCGTCTCGAAGGATTGTATCCCGGCTGTCGCGTCGAACTGCTGGGCATGACCACCCGCGGCGACCAGATCCTCGACCGGCCGCTGGCCAAGGTGGGCGGCAAGGGCCTGTTCGTCAAGGAGCTCGAAACCGCCCTGCTCGACGGCCGCGCCGACATCGCCGTGCATTCGATGAAGGACGTGCCGATGGAAATGGGCGAGGAATTCGTGCTGCCCTGCATCACCGAGCGCGAAGTGCCGCTGGATGCCTTCGTGTCCAACCGCTATGCGAGCCTGGACGACATGCCGCCGGGCGCGGTCGTCGGCACCTCGTCGCTGCGGCGCGAATCGCAGATCCACGCCCAGTATCCCTTCCTCGGCGTGACCAGCCTGCGCGGCAACCTCGACACCCGCCTGCGCAAGCTCGACGAGGGCCAGTACGACGCCATCATCCTCGCCGCGGCGGGCCTGACCCGGCTGGGGCTGGGCGAACGCATCCGTTCGGTAATGCCGGCCGAAGTCTCGCTGCCCGCTGCCGGCCAGGGCGCGCTCGGCATCGAATGCCTGGCTTCGCGCGCGGACGTGATCGGCTGGCTGCAGCCGCTGGTCGATGCCGATACCTCCGCCTGCGTGCGCGCCGAGCGTGCGGTGGCCCGTGCGCTGGCCGGTAGCTGCGAAGTGCCGCTCGGTGCCTATGCGCTGATGCGCGAAGGCAAGGTCTGGCTGCGCGGCTTCGTCGCCCGCCCCGACGGTAGCGAAATCGTGCGTGCCGAGCGCGAAGGCCTGCCGGCCGAGGCCGAAGCACTGGGCCGGGCGCTGGCCGAGGAGCTACGGGCCCAGGGTGCCGAAGCGATCCTCGCCGACATCGGCTGATGCGCGGCTGAATGCGTGGCCGAACGAGTGGCTCAACGGCAGATGCGGCAGCCGTCATGACGCAGGATCTGCAGACCAAGGACTGTGCCCTGCCGCTGGCCGGGCGCCTGCTGGCCGTCACCCGCCCGCTGGAGCAGGCCGACGGCCTGTGCCGTCGTATCGAGGCTGCTGGCGGCAAGGCGATCCGCTTCCCGGTGCTGGGCATCGGACCGGCGCCGGATCCGGCGCAGCTCGAAGCGATCGTGCCGCGACTGGACGAATTCGATCTCGCCTTCTTCGTCAGCCCGAACGCCATTCACCATGCGCTCGAATTCATCCTCGCGCGCCGTGCCTGGCCTGCGACGCTGCGCGTGTCCACTGTCGGCAAGGGCAGCGGGAAAGTGCTGCGCCAGCGCGGCTTCGGCGACCCGATCGTGCCCGAGCACGGCTTCGACAGCGAGTCCGTGCTGGCCCTGGCGGAATTCGCGGCCGAGGCCGTGCGCGGCCGTAAGGTCGTGATCTTCCGCGGCGACGGCGGGCGCGACCTGATCCGGAACACCTTGCGCGAACGCGGCGCGCAGGCCGAGTACGTGACCTGCTACCGACGCTACTGCCCGACGCCGGATCCTGCGCTGTTGCTGGAGCCTGCCGCCCGGGGCGAGCTTGCCGGGCTGCTGCTGACCAGCAGCGAGGGGGTACGCAATCTGGCGGCCATCCTCGGTGACGAGGGGATGCGTGCGCTGGCGGCGATCCCGGTGTTCGCATCGCATGCGCGCATCGTGTCACAGGCGAGCGAGGCCGGTTTCGGTACGGTAATCGAGACTGCGGCCGGCGATGAAGGCCTGTTGCAGGCGTTGGCAGGATACTTTGGTTAAACTCTCCGGCATGAATACTGAACTTCCTGCCCTGACCCAGCCGCCCGGGGCGGCCAAATCCTCCAGCAAGGACGGTGCCATGCCCGAACAATCGACCGAACAAACATCGCCGCCGCCGGCCGGATCGGCGGCCCCCCGCCAGACCGTCGCCTGGTGGGCGTTGCTGCTGGCGCTCGCAGCCTGTGGCGGCGCGGGCTGGTCGGCCTGGCAGGCGCGCGATGTCCATGGGCAGTCGGCGCAACTGCGCGAGACGCTGGCCAGCCGCCTCGCCGAAACCGAAGGCCTCGCCAACGAGGCGCGGGGCATCGTCCGCCAGCAGCAGGAAACGCTTGCCGCCTTGCAGGGCAAGCTGGGGGGGCTCGAATCCAAGGTCGAGGCCACCGAAGGCCAGGCCGCCGCGCTGGAAGCTCTGTACCAGGAGTTTTCCCGCTCGCGCGAGGACCGTGTCGTTGCCGAAGTCGAGCAGGCCGTTGCCCTGGCGGCGCAGCAGTTGCAGCTCGCCGGCAATGTCGAGGCGGCGCTGATCGCGCTGAACCAGGCCGATGCCCGCCTCGCGCTTTACGATCGCGGCCAGTATGCGCCGCTGCGCCGTGCCCTGGCACGCGACATCGAAGCGCTGAAGCTGCAGCCGGTGGTCGACGTGCCCGGACTCGGCCTGCGCCTGGAACGCCTGCTCGAGCGTGCGGACGTGATGCCGCTGGCCTTCGAGGGCCAATTGCCGGCGCCGCAGCTTCCGCCCGAGGACGGCACTGTCGTCCCCTCCGGCGACGACTGGATGGCCAAGGGGCTCGGCTATGCGCGCGAGCTCGCCGCCGACGTCTGGCGCGAGATTCGCGGCCTGGTCCGCATGGAGCGGCTCGACCAGGACGATCCCGTACTGCTGGCACCGGCGCAGAACACTTTCCTGCGGGAAAATCTGAAGATCCGGCTGCTCACCGCGCGTCTTGGACTGCTGGCGCGGGATGCGCGCACCTATGCCGCCGACCTCGCTCAGGCGCGTGCGTGGGTCGAACGCTTCTTCGACCTGAGCGACGAGCGTGTGAAGCTGGTACTGGAAGAACTGAAGGCGCTGGAATCGGTTTCCATCCGTACCGAGCTGCCCACGCTGACCGAGACTTTCGCCGCCTTGCGCGTGATGCAGGCGCGCGGCGAGCGTCCGGCGGCCCAGGAACAGGCCGCTGCGCAAGCGCCTTCGCTGCCGGCGTCAGCCGAGCCAGCCGCCGCCGAACCACCGGCTGCCGCTGAACCGGCCACGGCCGAGCCTGCTTCCGACCCCGTAACGGAGGACGCGCCGGCCGCGTCTCCGGCGCAGTGAGGGGACGACGATGCGGACCCTGATCTGGATGATCGGCATCTTCGCCGTCGCAGTGGGCGTGGCGATGGTGGCCGGCCTCAACGATGGCTACCTGTTGCTGGTGGCGCCGCCGTGGCGCGTGCAGCTGTCCCTGAACCTGCTGGTGGTCATCGTCGTCGTCGGCTTTGCCCTCGGCTATGCGCTGATCCGCCTCGTCAGCCGGACCCTGCAATTGCCCACCCGGGTGGCGCAGTGGCGCGAGCGACGCCGGCGCGAACGTGCCGGGCGGGCGCTGACGGATTCCGTCAATGCATTGTTCGAAGGCCGCTTCTCGCAGTCGCTCAAGTCGGCATCGCGCGCCTACGAGACGGGCGAGGGGGCGTCGATGGCAGCGCTGGTCGCGGCGCGCGCCGCCCATGCGATGCAGGACGAACCGCGCTACCGTGAATGGCTCGGCAATGCGGCGAAGAAGGAAGCGAACGGCGATGTCGCGCGCCTGATGACCGAAGCGGAGCTGGCTGTGGATGCCGGCCGCTTCGACGAGGCCGCGGCGCGACTGGCGACGCTGCGCGAAGGCGGCCACCGCCACATCGCCATGCTGCGGCTGGAGGCGCGTGTGGCATCGGCGCTGCGGCGCTGGGAAGAGCTGATCGGCACCGTCCGCCAGTTGCGCAAGCACAAGGCATTGACCGACGAGCAGGCCGTGCCGCTGCTGCGCCGTGGCCATGTCGAGCGCATGCGCGAACTCGCCGGCGACAGCGAGGCGCTGATCGATTACTGGAAGAACATTCCCGCCGGCGAGCTGCAGGATCGCGGCCTGATCGAACGCGTGCTGCCGCTGCTGGCGAAAGCCGGGCGCGGCGAGCTCGCACGCAAGCAGGTGGAGCATCTGCTCGACGAGCACTGGGATTCCGACCTTGCACGGCAATATGCGCATTGCGCCGAGAACGAAGGCGAAAGCAGCGTGCGCGCCTGCCTGCAGAAAGCCGAAAGCTGGCTGCAGCAGCAGCCGCGTGATGCGGGGTTGCTGTTCGCGCTCGGCCAGCTTTGCGTTCGTGCGCAGTTGTGGGGCAAGGCGCAGAGCTATCTCGAATCGTCGGTGAAGTACGGCCCGAGCGTCGATGCCTATCTCGCCCTGGCGCATCTGCTGGAAAATCTCGAACGCAATGCCGAGGCCCAGCCCTACTATCGCGCAGCGGCCGAAATCGTTGCCGCCGGCGGGCAGAAGAACGCCGTGGCGCTGCTGCCCGCCTGAGGAGGCTGCGCCGCCGCGCTGCCGGCGCGGCTTGCCTGCACCGGCGGCGCGGCCGATGGCTTTCAGGCGGAAGCCGGAGGGCAGGCACCCATCTCGACCAGGCCGCTGAAGCCGCCCCAGAACATCCGCATGCCGTCGAAAGGCATGTCTTCCGGCTTGGTGCAGGTGATGCGGGGATCCTCCATCACCAGTGCGTTGATGCGGTCGCGCTCGGCGCGCGAAGCGTAGATGATCCACGAGAACACGGCCACTTCGTCGTCCTTGAGCTGTACGGCCTGCGGAAACGAAGTGATCTTGCCGGGCTGCACGTCGTCGCCCACGCATTCCCAATACTGCAGTGCGCCGTGTTCCATCCAGACCTCGCCGGCCTGCTGCGCGAGTGCGCGATAGGCATCCAGCTTGGCGCGGGGTACGGGCAGCACGAATCCATCGACGTAGTGCATGAGTCTCTCCTTTGGGGTTGGGAAGGCGGCTTCAGCCATGCGGCGGAGAGGCTGCAAGCCCCCTCCGCCGCAAGCGCTTCGGCCGTCAGGCCTGCATGGCGACGTTGACCATCCAGGGTGTTCCGAAGCGGTCCCTGGCCATGCCGAAGCCGGGTGACCAGAAAGTCTCGGCGAAAGGCATCACGCACTGTCCCCCTTGCGCCAGGGCATCGAAAAGGCGCCGGCCTTCCGCCACGTCGGCGGCCTGGATCGATATCCACAGGCCCTGGGCCGGCTGGTAGCCGCCGCAGTCGCCATCGGCGCCGGACATGGCATCGGAGCCCATCAGCGACTGTTGCCCGATCTGCAGGTGCACATGCATGATCCCGTTCCTGGCCGATTCGGGAATCGGCGGCATGTCTTCCATGGCGGGCATTTCGCCGAAGGTGGATTGGTGGACGATGCTGCCGCCGAACAGATCGGCGTAGAAGGCGAAGGCTTCGGCGCAGTTGCCGTCGAAATTGAGATAAGGCGTGAACTCCATTGCTGTCTCCCGGGGCGAGGCTGGGGCAGGGGCTGCCCCAACGCGTGGTGGGCCGCCGCAAAGAGTGTGTGGACGGCGTGCACATAGGTTAGAATCCGATGTGAACGATGTCTACATGAATCGTGCTTCGCGCTTGTAAATAAATATTCCCTGCTGCCGAGAATTGTCCATGTCCATCGCTGCCCGCTCGACCTATCACCATGGCGACCTGAGGACGGCACTGGTCGAGGCCGGCATGGCGCTGGTGCGCGAGGGTGGGCCGCAGGCGCTGGTGTTGCGCGAGGCGACGCGCCGTGCAGGGGTGACGCCCAATGCGGCCTATCGCCATTTCGCCAACCACCAGGCCTTGTTCGAGGCGGTGCGCGCAGCGGTGCTGGGCGTGCTGGCGGCGGCGATGGAAGCCGAGCTGCGGCAGGCGGAGAGGCTGCGGGATCCCGCCGAGCGTGCACGCGGCATGCTGGCGGCCGTGGGGCGCGGCTACCTGGGCTTCGCGCGGGCCGAGACGGGATGGTTCCGCACCGCGTTCGCCTTCGGCGTGCACGACGTCGAAGTGCCTGCCGACCCGGCGCGCACTGCTGCCAAGGGGCTCAATCCCTTCGAATTGCTGGGCCATGCGCTGGATGCGATGGTGCATGCCGGCGTGCTGCCTGCCGAGCGGCGGCCCGGTGCGGAGTATCTGGCCTGGTCGGCAGTGCATGGCATGGCACTGTTGATCATCGATGGGCCGCTGCGGAACGCATCGGCCGAGCAGCAGCAGGCGCTGGGCGCCCGTCTGCTGCGCATGGTCGAGCTGGGTTTGTGAACCCTGCAGCTACGGCGTGGAGAAGGCGCGGAGGTCCGGGCGGTTCAGGATCACGCCGCGGCGCCGGGCAGCAATGCCTCGACCAGTTCGGCCGGGCGGCACAGCCGCACACCGCGCGGGGTGACGACGATGGGCCGGTTGATCAGTACGGGCGTGGCCACCATGGCGGCGGCCAACTGGGCATCGGTGAGCGAAGGCTCGTCCAGGCCTTGTTCGAGATATTCGGGCTGCTTGGTGCGCAGCAGCGCACGCAGCGGCTCGCCGGTGGCCTGCGCCAGCGCCAGCAGTTCGTCGGCGGACGGCGGCGTTTTCAGGTATTCGACGATGTCCGGTTCGGCACCGCTGGCCCGGATCATCTCCAGCACGGTGCGCGAAGTGCCGCATCTCGGGTTGTGGAAGATCGTGATGTCGCTCATGCCGTTTCCAATGAATCGAAGTCTGCGCGGGGACTGTTCAGGCCCTGGCTTTTACGCCCACTCGCGCGGTTTGAGGAATTCGTCGTACAGACGCGCCTCGGCCGAACCGGGTTCGGGCTGCCAGTCGTAGCGCCATTTGACGATCGGCGGCATTGACATCAGGATGGATTCGGTGCGTCCGCCCGACTGCAGCCCGAACAGCGTGCCGCGGTCGAAGACGAGGTTGAATTCCACGTAGCGCCCCCGGCGATAGGCCTGGAAGTCGCGCTCGCGCTCGCCCCAGGGCGTGTTCCGGCGACGTTCGACGATCGGCATGTAGGCGTCGAGGAAGGCGTCGCCGACCGCGCGGGTGAGGCCGAAGGCGGTGTCGAAGCCGGTTTTGCCGTCGGCACCGAGGTCGTCGAAGAACAGCCCGCCGACGCCGCGCGGCTCGTTGCGGTGCTTGAGGAAGAAGTAGCGGTCGCACCACTCCTTCAGGCGGGCATATTCCGCCTCGCCGCCGAAGGGCAGCACCGCCGCCTTGCAGGCGGCGTGGAAGTGGCGCACGTCCTCTTCCACCGGATAGTAGGGCGTCAGGTCCATGCCGCCGCCGAACCACCATACCGGCGCCTTGCCTTCGGCCAGGGCGACGAAGCAGCGCACGTTCATGTGCACCGTCGGGCAGTGGGGATTGCGCGGATGCAGCACCAGCGACACACCCATCGCCTCGAAGCGCCGGCCGGCGAGCTCGGGGCGGTGGGCGGTGGCCGAAGCCGGCATGCCGTCGCCCATCACATGGGAGAAATTGACCCC
Source organism: Thauera carbonicopians (assembly GCF_025699485.1). Classification (GTDB taxonomy): domain Bacteria; phylum Pseudomonadota; class Gammaproteobacteria; order Burkholderiales; family Rhodocyclaceae; genus Thauera. The sequence goes on from NZ_JANUXN010000013.1 coordinate 83,423, forward strand.
GCCGCGCTCGAAGAAGTCGCCTTCCTCGATGACGCGGGTCAGGCCGCCACCGCCGCCGGGCCGCTCCCAGCCGTCCGCTGCGAAAGCCTTGCCGTCGAAGGCTTCCAGGCGGCTGACGATGCGTTGCTGGAGATCGGTGAACCAGGGTTTGACGGTGGCGGGATTCATCGTGGCTCAGCTCTTGTCGTCGATCGGCGCCTCGGCGGCACCGGCCTTGGTGGCGGCGACGGCGGCTGCGCAGGCGGCAGCATCGGCGAACATCGGGCTGGTGCCGACGATCTGGCCGTTGCTCGCCTTCAGGTTGAAGTAGGGACGGCCGTCGGAAGCCGTCTTGAGTTCGTAGCGCTTGTCGTCGCCGGCGTTCTTGCGCACCGACTCGATGCCGTTGGTGCAACTGGCCTTGGCGTTGTAGCCCTCGCTGCGAACCAGCGTCTTGCCGTCCGCGTTGAGCAGCTTGAAGTAGAACTCGCCCTTGTCGTTCTTGGTGATCTCGAATCTGACGGACATCTGCGCCTCCATGGCATCGGGTTTGGTGGTGAGCGCCGGGCTGGCGCGTGCCTAGGATAGCCGTGGTTTACGCCTCTGTCCGTGGCAGATGGCACGGGCGCGGAGGGCCGCGCCTCGTGTCGGGTACGATCAAGCCTTGCGGGCGAGTGCGCGGTGGCCGATGTCGCGGCGATACTGGCGGCCGTCGAAGGCGATGCCGTCGGCCACCTGGTAGGCATTCTTCTGCGCGGTGCGCACGCTGTCGCCCAGCGCGGTCACGCACAGCACGCGGCCACCGGCGGTGACGACCGTGCCATCGCGTTCGGCGGTACCGGCGTGGAAGACGTGCGTGTCCTCGGCGCCGTTCCCGGGCAGGCCGCTGATCGGGTCGCCCTTGCGCGGACTGGCGGGGTAGCCGGCCGCAGCCAGCACGACGCCGAGGGCGAAGCGCCGATCCCATTCGGCTTCGACCTGGTCGAGCTTGCCGGCGATGGCGGCTTCGACCAGGTCGGACAGATCGGTCTTCAGCCGCATCATGATCGGCTGGGTTTCGGGGTCGCCCATGCGGCAGTTGAATTCCACCACGCGCGGCCGGCCTTCGTCGTCGATCATCAGGCCGGCGTACAGGAAACCGGTGTAGGGCAGGCCGTCGGCGGCCATGCCGGCCAGCGTCGGATCGATGATCTCGCGCATCACCCGCGCGTGGACTTCGGGGGTGACGACGGGGGCGGGCGAATAGGCGCCCATGCCGCCGGTGTTCGGGCCTTCGTCGCCGTCCTTCAGGCGCTTGTGGTCCTGGCTGGTCGCCAGCGCCAGCGCATTCCTGCCGTCGGCCAGGACGATGAAGCTGGCTTCCTCGCCGCTCATGAATTCCTCGATGACCACGCGGGCGCCGGCTTCGCCGTAATCCACGCCCAGCTGGTTGTCCAGCAGCATCATGTCGATCGCGGCGTGCGCTTCGTCGGCGCTCATCGCCACCACCACGCCCTTGCCGGCGGCGAGGCCGTCGGCCTTGATCACGATCGGCGCGCCTTCGGCGTCGATGTAGGCATGGGCCGCGGCGGCGTCGGAGAAGGTCTGGTACTTCGCCGTCGGGATGCCGTGGCGGACCAGGAACTGCTTGGCGAAGTCCTTCGAGCTTTCGAGCTGGGCCGCGGCCTTGGTCGGGCCGAAGATCGCCAGCCCGGCGGCGCGGAAGGCGTCGACGACGCCGGCCGCCAGCGGCGCTTCGGGGCCGACCACGGTGAACGCGACCTGCTCGCGGCGTGCCAGCTCGACCAGTTCGACCACGGCGGTGGCGCCGACGTCGACGTTCTGCACCTTGGGCTCGCGCGCGGTGCCGGGGTTGCCCGGCGCCACCAGCACGCGGGTGACCTTGGGCGACTGGGTGAGCTTCCAGGCCAGCGCGTGTTCGCGGCCGCCGGAACCGATGACGAGGACTTTCATGGAGTACTCCGAGTTTCTGCTGGGTTGATGCTTTGCCGGCTTGCCTTCAAAGCGATAACGGCCTTGCTCATCCTTGCCGTACTACGAGCATTGTCTGCGGCTTCGCGTCGTGTTCCCGCTTCGAATGCAAACCGGTATGCATTAGTGGCGGAAGTGGCGGAAACCAGTGAATACCATCGCGATGTTCTGCTCGTCGGCCGCGGCGATCACTTCGGCATCGCGCATCGAGCCGCCCGGCTGGATCACCGCGGTGGCGCCGGCCTGGGCGAGCACGTCGAGGCCGTCGCGGAAGGGGAAGAAGGCGTCCGAAGCGACCACGCAGCCCGAAATCACCAGGCCGGCGTTCTCGGCCTTGATCTTGGCGATGCGGGCGGAATCGACGCGGCTCATCTGGCCGGCGCCGACGCCGATGGTCATGCCGTCCTTGCAATAGACGATGGCGTTGGACTTAACGTACTTGGCCACGCGCCAGGCGAACAGCATGTCGCGCAGTTCGGTTTCGGTCGGTGCGCGCTTGGTAACGATCTTCAGGTCGGCGAGCTGGATGCGGGCCTCGTCGGCGCTCTGCACCAGCAGGCCGCCGCCGACGCGCTTGTAGTCGAAGGCGCCGGCGGGCTGGCCGAGCGGGCAGCTCAGCACGCGCACGTTCTGCTTGGCGCGCAACAGTTCCAGCGCCTCGTCGGTATAGGACGGTGCGATCAGCACTTCGAGGAACTGCGCCGACACCGCTTCGGCGGCGGCACGGTCGACTTCGCCGTTGAAGGCGATGATGCCGCCGAAGGCCGAAGTGGGGTCGGTGGAGAAGGCCTTCTTGTAGGCTTCCAGCGGGTTCGCGCCCAGTGCCACGCCGCAGGGGTTGGCGTGCTTGACGATGACGCAGGCCGAGGCCGCAGCGTCGCGGTCGAAGGCCTTGACGCATTCCCAGGCGGCGTCGGCATCGGCGATGTTGTTGTACGACAGCTCCTTGCCTTGCAGCTGGGTGTAGCCGGCGATGCCGCCTTCGGCCGCGCCCGGCTGGCGGTAGAAGGCCGCGCTCTGGTGCGGGTTCTCGCCGTAGCGCAGGTCCTGCACCTTGTCGAAAGCCAGTTGCAGGCGCTCGGGATAGGTCTGCAGCGAGACGTCGCCGGCCTCGTTGGTGACCAGCGCGGTGAGGTAGTTGGAGATCGCCGAGTCGTAGCGCGCGGTGTGGGTGAAAGCCTTCACCGCTAGCGCGAAGCGGGTCTTGTGGTTGAGCTTGCCGGCGTTCGACTTCAGTTCGGCGACGATGCCGGCGTAGTCCTCGGGGTCGGTGACGATGCCGACGCCGCCGTCCTCGTTGCCGTGGTTCTTGGCCGCGGCACGGACCATGGTCGGGCCGCCGATGTCGATGTTCTCGATCGCGTCTTCCAGCGTGCAGTCGGGCTTGGCCACGGTCTGCTGGAAGGGGTAGAGGTTCACCACCACGAGGTCGATGCGGCCGATGTCGTGCGCGGCGATGGTGTCCATGTGCTCGGCCAGGTCGCGGCGGGCGAGGATGCCGCCATGCACTTTCGGGTGCAGGGTCTTGACGCGGCCATCGAGCATTTCCGGGAAGCCGGTGTGTTCGGACACGTCGGTGACGTCGAGACCGGCGTCGCGCAGCAGGCTGGCGGTGCCGCCGGTCGACAGCAGCTTGATGCCGAGGCCGGCGAGTTCGCGCGCAAAGTCGAGCACGCCGCGTTTGTCGGAGACACTGATCAGGGCTTGGGTGACGTTCATCGTGGGATCGGAAGCGAAGAGGGGAAACGTGGGAAGGGATGCCGGCTGAGCGGGGGAGGCGGGCGGCCATCGTGGTCCATGGCGGCCATGCCCCTCACAGCAGTTCGTAGTCGGTCAGCTTGCGGCGCAGCGTGTTGCGGTTGATGCCGAGCATCTCGGCGGCGACGGTCTGGTTGCCGCCGGCCTGCTGCAGCACGAACTGCAGCATCGGGCGCTCGACGTTGCGGATCACCATGTCGTGGATGGCGGCCGGTTTCTCGCCGTCGAGGTCGCGGAAGTATTGATCCAGCGTGCGGACGACGGCGTCCGCGATCTCGTTGCTGCGGCCGGTCATGCTGCGAGTTCCTGCGGAAGTTCGGCCTCGTAGCTCAGGCGGGCGTCGGCTTCGGCGAGCTGGCCGAAGAACTCGTCGACCGCGGCGAGCTGCGCGGGGATGTCGGGAATCTGGTTCATCGTGCGGCGGAAGGCGGCGGAGCCGACCAGGCCCTTGGTGTACCAGGAGATGTGCTTGCGGGCGATCTTGACGCCGCGGTCCTCGCCGTAGAAACCGTACAGGTCGGCCAGGTGCTCGCGGCAGACACGGTGGATTTCGCTGACGAGCGGCGGCGGCAGCAGCTCGCCGGTGTTCAGGTAGTGTTCGATCTCGCGGAAGATCCACGGCCGGCCCTGCGCGGCGCGGCCGATCATGACGCCGTCGGCACCGGTGTAGTCGAGCACGAACTTCGCCTTCTCGGGCGTGGTGATGTCGCCGTTGGCGATCACCGGGATCTTCACCAGCGTCTTGACCTGGGCGATGGTGTCGTATTCGGCTTCGCCCATGTACTGGTCGGCGCGCGTGCGGCCGTGGATGGCGATGGCGCGGATGCCGGATTCCTCGGCGATGCGGGCGACCACCGGGGCGTTCTTGTTCTGCCGGTTCCAGCCGGTGCGGAACTTCAGCGTCACCGGCGTGTGCGGCACGGCCTCGACCACGGCTTCGAGGATGCGCGCGACCAGCGGCTCGTCCTGCATCAGCGCCGAGCCGGCCATCACGTTGCACACCTTCTTGGCCGGGCAGCCCATGTTGATGTCGATGATCTGCGCGCCGCGGTCGGCGTTGTAGCGTGCGGCCTCGGCCATCATCGCCGGGTCGGCGCCGGCGATCTGCACCGAGATCGGATCGACTTCGCCGTCATGGTTGGCGCGGCGCTGGGTCTTCTCGCTGCCGTAGAGCAGGGAGTTGGAGGTGACCATCTCGGACACGGCGACGCCTGCGCCGAGCTTCTTGCACAACTGGCGGAAAGGACGATCCGTCACTCCGGCCATCGGAGCGACGAAAAGATTGTTACGCAGAGTGAAGCCGGCGAACTGCATGCTGGGATCGAGCGGGGGGAAACGGCGCATTTTACCCCATCGCTCAAGGCTCTGGCGCGTCGGTATCGCATATGCGCGCACTGGCGCGAGGCCCGGACCGGGGTTCGCCGTGCCCGCGCATCAGGTGCCGCGCGGCAGGGGCTCGGCCGATCCGCGCGCTTCGCGGACGACCCAGTCGTGTACGGAGGCGATGCGCGGGTCGGCCAGCGCGCCGCTCGAGTAGACCAGGCAGTAGCGCTTGCCGGTGGGCACGGATTGCCGGAACGGCGCCACCAGGCGGCCGCTGTCGAGTTCGTCGGTGATCAGCGTGCGCCGGGCGATCGCCACGCCCATGCCGGCAATCGCGCATTGCATGGTGATGTGGTTGCGATTGAACATGTAGCCGCGGCGCACCTCGACCTGCGGCGCACCGATCGCTCTCAGGTAGCGCTCCCATTCCGCATAGGGCGGGCTGCCGCGCCAGGCGGTCATGTCGTGCAGCAGCGGATAGTGGCGCAGATCCTCGGGCGAGACGAGCGGGGGGCGGCCGTCGAGCAGGCGCGGCGAGCACACCGGGAAGATTTCTTCCTCGAGCAGCACCGTGCTCTGGAAACCGGGGTAGATGCCGTCGTTGAGGTCGATGGCGAGATCGAAGTCGCCGTCGCGCAGTGAATGCGTGCTGTCCTCGGCTTCCGCCTGCAGTTCGATCTGCGGGAAGCTTTTCATCAGCCCGGGCAGGCGGGGAACCAGCCAGGTGGTGAGAAAGGACGGCAGGGCGCGCAGGCGGACCACGCCGCTCAGTGCGCCGTTGCGCAGGCGGCCGATGGCCAGATCCACTGCCGAATAGGCAGGGTCGACGGCGGCGAGCAGGCGATTGCCGGCGTCGGTCAGTTCGATGCGCCGCGGCAGGCGGCGGAACAGCCGCTGTCCCAGCCAGTTCTCCAGCAGCTTGATCTGCTGGCTCACGGCGCCGGTCGTGATGTGCAGCTCTTCGCCTGCGCGGGTGAACGAAAGATGGCGCGCCGTGGCCAGGAACACGCGCAGGCGGGTGTGGAGCTGTGCTGGTGGAGTTGATGTCATGATTTAGAAAATCTAAACCCGAAGTCAAAAACAATCGATTGAGTCGCCTGTATCGAGCGTAGAAAATGCGCTCATGCAGCAATAAGAATTTTATTGCTTAGGTCGATTAAACAGCTTGTGCATTCTATCCGGAGCAGTCATGTCCATCAGTGTTCTCGATTTGTTCAAGATCGGTATCGGGCCGTCGAGCTCGCACACCGTCGGGCCGATGCGTGCTGCCCATGATTTCGCCGCTGCGCTGGCAGGGCAGGGGCGGCTCGGCGATGTGACGCGCATCGAAGTGAAGCTCTATGGTTCCTTGTCGGCGACCGGCGTCGGCCACGGCACCGACCGTGCGGTCGTCGCCGGGCTGATGGGGGCCCGGCCAGACGAAGTCGATCCCGATTTCGTCATCGAGGCGGTCGATCTCGTGCGCCTCGACGAGGAACTGCCGCTCGCCGGTACGCACGCCATACCGTTCGTGTGGAGCCGCGACATGCGCCTGCTGCCGGTCAGCCTGCCCTACCATCCGAACGCGATGCGCCTCGCCGCCCATGGCGAGGCAGGCGTGGTGTACGGGAACACCTATTATTCGATCGGCGGCGGCTTCGTCGTCGATGAGGCGCAGGTGCAGTCCGGGCTGTCGGCCGAGGCCGAGCTCGCGCTGCCCCATCCTTTCGACACCGGGGCGGAGCTGCTGGCACAGTGCCGTCGGCACGGCCTGGGCATCAGCGATCTGATGCTCGCCAACGAGACCGCGTGGCGCAGCGAGGCGGACACGCGTGCCGCGCTGCAGCGTATCTGGGCGGTGATGCGCGGCTGCGTCGCACGCGGCATCACCCAGGAAGGCGTGCTGCCGGGTGGCCTGAACGTGCGCCGCCGCGCACCGGCCCTGCACCGCAAGCTCAGCGAGCGCACCGCCGGCCGCAACCTGATCAGCGACACCATGGTGGCGCTCGACTGGGTGAACCTGTATGCGCTGGCGGTCAATGAGGAGAACGCCGGCGGCGGGCGTGTCGTCACCGCACCGACCAATGGCGCCGCCGGCATCATTCCGGCCGTGCTGCACTACTACATGGAATTCATGCCCGGCAGCAGCGACCGGGACGTCGATCGTTTCCTGCTTGCCGCTGCCGCAGTCGGTGTGCTGTGCAAGAAGAACGCCTCCATCTCCGGCGCCGAAGTCGGCTGCCAGGGCGAAGTCGGCTCGGCCTGTGCGATGGCGGCGGCAGGCTTGACCGAAGTGCTCGGCGGCACGCCGGAGCAGGTCGAGAATGCTGCCGAGATCGGCCTGGAGCACAACCTCGGCCTGACCTGCGATCCGGTCGGCGGCCTCGTGCAGGTGCCCTGCATCGAGCGCAACGCGATGGCTTCGATCAAGGCGATCAATGCTGCCCAGCTCGCCTTGCGCGGCGACGGCGCGCACACGATCTCGCTCGACCAGGCGATCCGCACGATGCGGGACACCGGCCGCGACATGCTGGACAAATACAAGGAAACCTCGCGCGGCGGGCTTGCGGTCAGCTTTCCCGAGTGCTGAGTGCTGCTGCTTCCCAGCCATCCGTTTCTCACGCTGCATCCGTGCCCGGTACCAGGCGGTCCGGGCCGTTCAGACAAAACCAGACCTTATAAGGAGACTCCCTGATGACCACTGCAGAACTCACCGTATTCCAGCGCCTGAGGCGCCTGAGCATCGTCGCCCAGATCGCGATCGGGCTCGTCCTCGGCATCGCGCTGGCCCTTGTCTCGCCCGCCACTGCTTCGGCCGTCGGGGTACTCGGCGAAGTCTTCATCTCCGCGCTGAAGGCGGTGGCGCCGATCCTGGTGCTGGTACTGGTGGCGGCATCGATCGCCAACCACAAGCATGGCCAGCCGACCCATCTGAAGCCGGTGCTGATGCTCTATCTGATCGGTACGCTGGGCGCGGCGGCAATCGCGGTGATCGCCAGCTTCGCCTTTCCGGTCACGCTCACCCTCAATACGCCTCCGGTCACCGGCGCGCCGCCGGGCGGAATCATGAGCGTGCTGAAGAACCTGCTGCTGAGCGTGGTCACGAGCCCGGTCAAGGCGCTGCTGGAGGCGAACTTCATCGGCATCCTGGCGTGGGGCGTCGCCCTCGGCATTGCCTTGCGGCATGCGGCCCCGAGCACGCGCACGATGGTCAATGACGTATCCGACGCGATCTCGTCGATCGTTCGCCTGGTGATCCGCTTCGCGCCCTTCGGTATCTTCGGCCTGGTGGCCTCCACGCTTGCCGACTCCGGTCTCGGCGTGCTGCTCGACTACGGCCGCCTGCTGCTGCTGATCGTCGGCTGCATGCTGGTCGTCGCGCTCGGGCTGAATCCGCTGATCGCGTACTGGAAGATGCGCCGCAACCCCTATCCGCTGGTGTTCACCTGCCTGCGCGAGAGCGGCGTCACCGCCTTCTTCACGCGCAGCTCGGCGGCCAACATCCCGGTGAACATGGAGCTGTGCAAGCGCCTCGGCCTGCACGAAGACACCTATTCGATCGCGATTCCGCTCGGCGCCACGATCAACATGGCCGGCGCGGCCGTCACCATCACCGTGATGACGCTGGCAGCCACGAACACGCTGGGCATTCCGGTGGACCTTCCCACTGCGCTGCTGCTGTGCGTCGTGTCTTCGTTTGCTGCGGCCGGCGTGTCGGGCGTGGCGGGCGGTTCGCTGCTGCTGATCCCGATGGCCTGCGCGCTGTTCGGCATGGACACCGACGTGGCGATGCAGGTGGTGGCGATCGGCTTCATCATCAGCGTCCTGCAGGATTCGGTCGAGACCGCGCTCAACTCGCACACCGACATCGTGTTCGTCGGCGCCGTGTGCGCGGCCGAAAGCGGCGAACCGCTGAAGCTTTGAGGCCCGCCATGAGTACGCAGCATTTTGCCAGCGACAACTACGCCGGCATCTGCCCGGAGGCCATGGCGGCCTTCGCGGCGGCCAATGCCGGCCACGCCCCCGCCTACGGCGAGGACGACTGGACGCGCAGGGTGTCGGACCGCCTGCGCGTGCTGTTCGACACCGACTGCGACGTCTATTTCGTCTTCAACGGCACCGCGGCCAACTCGCTCGCGCTCGCCGCGCTGTGCCAGAGCTACCACAGCGTGGTGTGCCACGAACTGGCCCACATCGAGACCGACGAATGCGGCGGGCCGGAGTTCTTCTCCAACGGTTCCAAGCTGCTGCCCGCGCGCGGAGAGAACGGCAAGCTGACGCCCGCCGCGGTGCTGGAAGTGATCTCGCGCCGCAGCGACGTGCATTATCCGAAGCCGCGCGTGGTGACGCTGACGCAGAGCACCGAGGTCGGCACCGTGTATCAGCCGCGGGAGATCGCGGCGATTTCCGCCTGCGCGCACGAACACGGCCTGCGGGTGCATATGGACGGCGCCCGCTTCGCCAACGCAGTGGCCGCGCTCGGCGTGGCGCCGGCCGACATCACCTGGCGCGCCGGCGTGGATGTGCTGTGCTTCGGCGGCACCAAGATGGGGCTGCCGGTGGGCGAGGCAGTGGTGTTCTTCGACCGTGCCCTGTCCGAGGATTTCGCCTATCGCTGCAAGCAGGCCGGGCAGCTCGCCTCGAAGATGCGCTTCCTGTCCGCACCCTGGCTCGGCATCCTGGAGGGCGAGGTCTGGCTGAATCATGCCCGCCATGCCAATGCGATGGCACGGCGCCTGGCGGCCGGCCTGCAGCAGGTGCCGGGGGCGAAGCTGATGTTCCCGGTCGAGGCCAACGGCGTGTTCTGCGAACTGCCGGAGCACGTGCTCGCCGGCCTGCGCGAGCGCGGCTGGCGCTTCTACACTTTCATCGGCGCCGGCGGCGCGCGCTTCATGTGCGGCTGGGACACGCTGCCGGAGAGTGTCGATGCGCTGCTCGCGGATCTGCGCGTGCTGTCGGCGTGAAGATCGTGATGCCCGCATCGTCGATTCCAGGCAAGCCGTTCCCTGGAGTGGCATGCGGGCCATTTCGCAATGGGGTGGGGCGCACGGCGAAGATGAATTGAAATGAGAATCGGTCGCACATAGAATCCGATGTTTTCTAGTTCGCCGCAGGGTGGGCCGCATGTCCGGTTTTGCTTCCAACCCTTTGCTCGCCTGCTACCAGGAACATTACGCAGGACTGCTGCGCTTTCTCACTCGGCGCACCCGCTGCGCCGATGCGGCACAGGATCTGATGCAGGAGACCTGGCTGTGCCTGGCGGAAAAGGACGGCGCCGCGCTGTCCCAGCAGCATGGCCGGGGCTTGAGTGCCTACGTCTACACCGTCGCCGCGAACCTGGAGATCGACCGCTACCGCAAGGCGGGCCGCAGCGCCGAACGCTTCGTGCATGTCGACGATCCGGCCCGGCTCGATGGCCTTTCCAGCACCCCCGACGTCGGCGAAATCTATCTTGCTCGCGACACCCTGCGCCACATCGATGCTGCACTGGCACGACTGCCGCAGCGCACGCGCGAAGTCTTCCTCGCCAGCCGGCTCGAGGGCATGCGCCGTGCCGAACTGGCCGAGCGTTTCGGCATCTCGCTGAAAACCGTCGAGCGCGACATCACCACCGCGATGGAATCGCTGGAGCGCGCGCTGCATGCCCAGCGCGGTGAGTGCCCGCCCGCAGCCTCCGCCAACGGCAAGCCGCGCCGCAAGAATCTCGCCCGCCTGCTGTCGCTGCTCGGCGGCCTGCTCGCATTGCCCGCCGCCTGGCAGGGCTGGCGCCACGTCGTGCCCGTCTGGCGCGGCGAGTGGACGACCGCCGGCGCCCGCTTCCACGGCCAGGCGCTGCCCGACGGCAGCACCGTGCTGCTCGACAGCGCCAGTGCCATCGAGATCGCCTACTACGCCACCCGGCGCATTGCCACGCTGCGCCGGGGCGCGGCCTTCTTCCAGGTCGCCCACGACCTGGAGCGTCCCTTCACCGTGCATGCGCTGGATGCGCGCATCACCGTGCTCGGCACCCGCTTCGGCGTGGACGTCGAAGCGGGGCAGGTGCGCGTCGACGTCGAATCCGGCCACGTGCGGGTGCAGGCCGCCGACGGCAGCGAACGCGAACTCGGCGCCGGCGAGAGCCTGCTCGTGCGCGAAGCCGGCGGTTTCATCAGCCACACCGCCGATGCGCCGTCCGCTCCCTGGCGCGAAGGCTGGCTGAACTTCGACGACGTGCCGCTCGGCCAGGCCGCGCAGCGCTTGTCCCGCTACACCGCCACCCCCGTCCGGGTGGACGCCAAGGCCGCCGGCCTGCGCGTCTATGGCCGCGTCAGCATCGCCGACAGCCAGGCCTGGCTGCGTCAACTGCCGCGCATCCTGCCGGTCCTGCTGATGGACGACGCCGAGGGCGGGCTGCACATCGTCAGGCGCACATGACACCGATCAAGCGGCTCGATGCCGCGGTCGCCGAGCATTCCTGCCGCATCCTGGATTTCGACCTCGGCTGCGTCCGGCTCCGGGGCTGCCTGCCGTCATCCAGCCCTCCGCATCCGATCGACGAGCAGATCGCTGCCATCAGCCTCATTCACGACCTTACCGTGGCCACGCGCAACACGACGGATTTTGCCGGCACGGGTGCGCGTTTGCTCGATCCTTTGGCCTGAAAGCGAAATTTCTTGGGGGGACTTTTGCGGCTGGCGCGTTCTAGCGGTTGAAGCAGCAACACCCTTCCTTCGACCCGCTACAGGAACATCGCATCATGGCCCCACGCACCATCCTGCTCGCAGCAGCCCTGTTCGCCCTCGGCAGTCCCGCCGCCATCGTCCACGCCGCCCCGCTGGATCAACCTGCCCAGCCGCTCGCGCAGGCGCTCGACCGTTTCTCCCGCCAGGCCGGCTTGCAGGTGCTGGCTGCACCGGAGCTGCTTCGCGGCCGGCAGGCCCAGGCCGTCAGCGGCGCGCGGGATGCGGGTGATGCGCTGGCGCAGATGCTGCGCGGGACGGGTCTGCGTGGACGCATCGAAGGCAGGACGCTGGTCATCGAGTCGGCTGCTACGGACGCACCGGTCACCTTGTCTGCGGTCACGGTGACTGCCCAGGACGGCTCTGGCGGCGTGACCGAAGGCACGGGCAGCTATTCCACCGCGGGCTCCAGCACGGCCACCAGGCTTGCACTGTCACTACGCGAGACGCCGCAATCCGTCACCGTCATCACGCGCCAACAGATGGACGACCAGGGGCTGGCCGACATCGCAGATGTGCTCAGGCAGGCTCCGGGGATTACGGTGAATCGCGACAACACGGAAGGCTACAGCTTCTACTCGCGGGGTTTCCTGGTCGAAAACTACCAGTTCGATGGCGTGCCCAGCCTGTCCAGCGCGGGCGGCAACGTGCGCGACAACTACAGCATCACCGACTCCACCATTTACGATCGCGTCGAAATCCTCAAGGGAGCCACCGGCCTCGTCAATGGCGCGGGCAATCCGTCAGGGGTCATCAACCTGATACGCAAGCGTCCGACGGCGGATTTTCGCGGACACGCATCGATCGGTGCGGGTTCATGGGACGACTACCGCGGGGAAGTCGATGTCTCAGGCCCCTTGACCGAGGATGGCCGCCTCCGCGGCCGCCTCGTCGCCGCCGTGCAGGACAGCCGCAGCTTCATCGACCACCTGAAAACCCGCAAGGAAGTGCTGTATGGCATCGTCGAAGCCGACCTGACCGATTCGACCACCCTGTCGCTGGGGGTCAATGTGCAGAAGAACAAGAACGATGCGACGACCAATGCCCATCTGCCTGCGTTCTACTCGGATGGAAGGGTCGCCCGGTTTCCCCGCTCCACGAACGCAGCCGACATCTGGTCATACCGCAACCAAGACACGCAGCACCTGTTCGCCACGTTGGAGCACGATTTCGGCGGCGACTGGAATCTCAAGGCCCACCTTGGTCAGCGCAGGTACGAATCACGCGAGGTTATCGCAGGCATGCGGAATGTGCTGATCGATGCCAACACGCACAGTCATGAGCATGCCAATCCGGTTAACCGGTTCAATACCAACACGACAGAAGAAAACCTGGACTTGCAGGTGTCAGGTGGATATACGCTTTTCGATCGGAAACACCAACTCGTGCTCGGTTACAGCGTAGCGCACACAGATGCTGGTTCGAATTCGTGGATCGGGGCCTCTGATTCGCTGATTTCCGATGTTTTTAACTGGGACAACAATGCGGCCCAACCGACCGACTATGCCTGGGTCTTGTCGTTTAATGCCAAAGTCCGCCAGAAGATTGGCTATGCAGCGACTGTGCTGAAACCGACCGACAGGCTGTCGCTGATCCTAGGGGCTCGGGTTACGGATTACTCGTGGAACCTCGACGGCGTTTTTGCCAGCAATTTCCGGAGCAACTTCTCGACCAAGGTCAGTGGCAAGCTCATTCCCTACGCGGGCGTGACCTTCGACATCGATGGCCATCACACGATCTATGCCTCGTACACCGACGTCTTCAAGCCGCAGGCATACGAGTACGACGTCAACGACCGGCAACTGGATCCGCTGACGGGCAAAAGCCACGAGTTTGGCGTGAAGGGCAGTTACCTCGGCGGCAAGCTCAATGCCAGTGCGGCACTGTTCCAGCTCAAGCAGGACAACTACGCCATCAACGATCCGAGCGGTGCGACCCGCCCCGGCGGCGGCGTCGCACGCGTGGCGATCCAGGGGGTGACGACCAGGGGCGCGGAACTGGAACTCTTCGGCGAACTGTTGCCGGGATGGCAGCTGGGGGCCGGCCTCACTTACATCCAGCCACGCGATGCAGATGACAGACGCGTCAGCACCACGCAGCCGGAGAAAACCTTCAAGCTCTCCACCATGTACCGGCTGCCGGGGGAATGGCGTCATCTGAGCATCGGCGGCAGCGTCCAATGGCAGAGCGAAACCTACTTCATGCAGACGGTTGCGGGTGCGCCCAGGCGCTTCGAACAGGACGGCCATGCAATCGTGGGACTGGTTGCCGGCATGGAATTGAGTCGCCAGCTCAAGGCCACGCTGAATATCGACAATCTGTCCGACAAGAGGTATTACGCGGGTATCGGCAACTACAACACCGTCTATTGGGGAACGCCGCGCAGTCTCAAGCTGAACCTGCGTTATGACTTTTGATCTCTTGGTGTTCCCCGATGTCTTTCATGCATTCCCGCACGCTTGCCCAAGAATTCAAGGCCAGGCGCGGGCGCCGAACATCATGCGGCGGGCGACGAAGTTGCGCAGCGGCGGGAATACGTCGAGGGCGAACAGCGCGGCGCCGCGGGCGTGGCGCAGCGGGGCAACGTCGTTGCTGAATACGCGCACCAGGGTGTCGGTGAAGCGGATCGTGCCGAGGCGGTCGAGGCCGCGGCTGCGGGCGTAGGCGGCCAGCACGGCGGGATCGCCGAGGTCACATGGTGGCTTGGTGGCCGAAGCGGCGCGGGCGCTTTCGTCCTTATGGCGCAGCAGGGTGTCGGCGAGTGCCCAGACGTCGCGCAGCGCGAGGTTGAAACCCTGGCCGGCGACCGGGTGCAGGGTCTGGGCGGCATTGCCGAGCCACACGGTGCGTGGGCCGACCGCGGATTCGCGGTAGCGCAGCAGCAGCGGATAGCGCAGGCGCTTGCCAACGCTTTCCAGCCGCACGCGGTTGCCGATGTGGGCCTGCAGGCGGGCGAGATAGGTCTCGTCGTCCAGCGCCAGCAGCGCATCGGCGGTGTCGGGGCGGGCGACGTGCACCAGCGCATAACCGTCGCCCCTGGGCAGCAGCGCGAGCGGGCCTTCGCGGGTGAAGCGCTCGAAGGCGGTGCCGCGATGGCCGCCGGCAACGGCGACCTGGGCGATCAGGGCATGCTGGCGATAGTCGTGCTCGACCACGTTCGGGTCGCCGGCCTTCAGCCCGCCTTCGGCGCAGGCGGCGAGACGGGTGCGCAGCGTGGACTGGCTTCCTCCGGGGCCGCTCAGGCTGGCGATGAGGTCGTCGCCGCCGGGCGCCAGGTTGGCGACTTCGGTTTCGTCCAGCACCGGAATGCCGGCGGCGTCGACGGCAGCGCGCAGCGCGGCGGCCAGCATGCCCGCGGAGGCGACATAGCCCAGCGCGGGCAGGCCGTGCTCGTCGGCGTCGATCAGGGTGCGGCCGAGGCCGCCTTGCTGGGAGACGTGGATGTGCTCGATCGGCGTGGCCGACAGCGCATCCCACACGCCCAGGTGTTCCAGCGTCAGGCGGCTGCCGTGTGCCAGCGCGAGGTCGCGCGGGTCGCCGGCGACAGCTTCGCGGGAACGGGCGTCGGCCAGCACGATGTCGAGGCCGGCGTCCTTCAGCGCCAGCGCCAGCGCCAGGCCGACCGGGCCGGCGCCGACGATCAGCAGATCGTGGACAGGGACGGAGGCGGGGGCAGGGGCTTCGTCAGCCATGGCTGGCCTCCCGCATCAGGGCTTCGATGTCGGTGACGGCCTTGGGAACGTCGGTCGTGATCAGTTCGCAGCCGTCGGCCGTCACCACCGCGTCGTCCTCGATGCGGATACCGATGTTCCAGAAGCGTTCGGGGACATCGTCGGCGGGACGGATGTAGCAGCCGGGCTCGATCGTCAGCACCATGCCTTCGGCCAGCGGGCGCCATTCGCCGTCGAGCTTGTATTCACCAGCGTCATGCACGTCCATGCCCAGCCAGTGGCCGGTGCGGTGCATGTAGAAACGGCTGTAGGCGTTGCTTTCGATCACACCGTCCAGGCTGCCCTTGAGCAGGCCGAGGTCGATCAAGCCTTGTGCGAGCACTTTCACCGCCGCTTCGTGCGGCGCATTCCAGTGCGCGCCGGGGCGGGTGGCGTCGCGGGCGGCGTGCTGCGCGGCGAGCACGATTTCGTACACTTCGCGCTGCGCAGCGCTGAAGCGGCCATTGACCGGGAAGCTGCGGGTGATGTCCGAGGCGTAGCCGTCGAGCTCGCAGCCGGCGTCGATCAGCAGCAGGTCGCCGTCGCGCAGCCGGCAGTCGTTCTCGATGTAGTGCAGCACGCAGGCGTTGGCGCCGCCGGCGACGATCGAGGTGTAGGCGGGCGCCTGGCTGCCGGCGCTGCGAAAGGCGTGCAGCAGTTCTGCTTCGATCTCGTATTCGAAGCGGCCGGGCCGGGTCGCGCGCATCGCCCGGCAGTGGGCTGCTGCCGAGATCTGCGCGGCGCGGCGCATGGTGGCGAGTTCAGCGGCATCCTTGACCAGGCGCATCTCGTCGAGTTCGGCGCGCAGGTCGCGGATCGAATGCGGCGGCGTGACGCCGGCGCGGGCCTTGCCGCGCACCGTGTTCAGTGCGCCGAGCACGGTGGCATCCCAGGCCTCGTCGTAGCCCAGGCTGGCCCATACCAGCGGCTGGCCGGCGAGATAGTCGGGCAGGCGTTTTTCCAGGTCGCCGATGGTCCAGGCTTCGTCGAAGCCGAAGGTCTGGCGCGCCGCGTCGGGGCCATGGCGATGGCCGTCCCAGATTTCGCGCTCCTCGTTCTTCTCGCGGCAGAACAGGATCTGCTTCGGTTCCTCGCCGGCAACCAGGACGACGACGGCCTCGGGCTCGCGGAAGGCGGTGAGGTAGTAGAAATAGCTGTCGTGGCGGTAAGGGTAGTGGGTGTCGCGGTTGCGGATGCGCTCGGGCGCGGTCGGCAGGACGGCAACGCCGCCGCCGGCGGCCTGCATGCGCGCGAGCAGGCGTTCGCGGCGGGCACGGAAGGGCGCGAGATCGGGCGACGGGACGGTAGCGGGCGGAGTCGGTGCGTTCATGGCGCGATTATCTCATTGTCTGCCGCGGCAGCCGGCTTCCGTCCCGTTCGCAGGTGGTGATCGAGTGCCGCGAGCTGGGCCGGCGTGCCGACGTTTTCCCAGTGGCCGTCGTGGCGTTCGCCGGAAGCGTGGCCGGCGGCGATGCTGCGGCGGTAATAAGGCGTCATCGCCAGCTTCTCGCCGGGGCTGATGCCCTCGAACAGGCGGGAGTCGTAGAGGCCGATGTTGCCGAAGGTGAGGCGCGCGCCCTTGTCCGAGCCATCCAGCGACAGCAGGCCGCTTTCGTCGAGCGCGAAGTCGCCGGCCGGATGAAAGGGCGGGTTGGGCACCATGACGAGGTGCATGCGCGGTTCGGCGCTGCCGGCCATCGCGGCGGCGCGCGGCAGCAGGCGGCGGTAGTCGTAGTCGGTGTGGATGTCGCCGGAGACGGCGAGAAAGATTTCACCGTCTGTGCTCGCCGTCCGCCCGGTCAGTAGCGGAAGTGCCTGGGCGATGCCGCCGGCCGTCTCCAGCGCGGTCGTCTCCGGCGAATAGCGCAGGCGCACGCCGTAGCGGCTGCCGTCGCCCAGTGCGGCTTCGATCCGGTCGCCGAGCCAGGCGTGGTTGATGACGATGTCGACGATGCCGGCGCGGGCGAGGGCTTCGATCTGCCACACGATCAGCGGCTTGCCGCCGGCTTCGAGCAGCGGCTTGGGGCAGTGGTCGGTCAGCGGCCGCATGCGCTCGCCGCGGCCGGCGGCGAAGATCATCGCTTTCATGTCAGAAGGTGTAGCCGACCCGGGTTTCCTCGGGTTCGAGGCGGTCGAGCAGCTTCAGCAGCGGGCCGAGGTCGCGGTAGCGCTTGCAGGCGCGGCGCAGATGGTCCATCACCAGCGGCATGTCGGCCAGGTAGCCGTCCTTGCCGTCGCGGTGGCAGAGGCGGGCGAAGATGCCGAGCACCTTCAGGTGGCGCTGCACGCCCATCCATTCGAAGTCGCGGTGGAAGTCGGCGAATTCCTCGCGCACCGGCAGGCCGAGCTTCTTCGCGGTTTCCCAGTAGCGGATCAGCAGATCGAGGACGAACTCCTCGTCCCAGCGGATGTAGGCGTCCTTGAACAGCGACACCAGGTCGTAGCTGATCGGGCCGTGGACCGCGTCCTGGAAGTCGATGATGCCGGGGTTGGTACCGAGGCCGTCGCCGGCTTCGAGCAGCATCAGGTTGCGCGAGTGGTAGTCGCGGTGCACGAAGACCTTGGGCTCGGCCAGGTTGACCGCGAGGATGCGTTCGAAGGCGGTGTTCAGCAGTGCCGTTTCGGCCTCGCTCAGCGTGACGCCCTTGTGGCGGGCGACGTACCACTCGGGGAACAGCATCATCTCGCGCAGCAGCAGGGCACGGTCGTACTCGGGCAGCACACCGGGGCGGCTGGCGTGCTGGATGGCGGCGAGCGAGCCGAGCGCATCGGCGTACAGATGGGCGGCGCGATGCGGGTCGCCGCCGCCTTCTCCCCCCTCCGCCTTCAGCGCGGCCAGGTAGGTCGTCGAGCCGAGATCGGACAGCAGCAGGAAACCCTGCTCGAGATCCTGCGCCAGCACCTCGGGCACGTGGGCGCCTGCGGCGCGGAACAGTTCGGCCACCTGCAGCCAGGGGCGCACGTCTTCCTTGCCCGGCGGGGCGTCCATGACGATGCGGGAAGGGCTGCCATCGGCGAAGCTGGCGCGGAAGTAGCGGCGGAAGCTGGCGTCGGCCGAGGCCGGTGCGAGATCGAAGGACTGGCCGGGCAGGGTGGCGGCGAGCCAGGCACGCAGTTGTTCGAGGCGTTGCAAGAGGAAGTTCTCCACGGGCGTTCGTGTACAATTCGCAAGTTTATCAACACGGTCGTGCGACAGGGGATCGCCCTGCGAACGATGGAAAGCGTTTGCCTTCATGCCTCTGAATACGCGCATGCGTCTGATCCCCTTCCTGCTGTGCTGGCTGTCCGGCACGGCGCTCGCGGCCGGCCTGCCGCCGCTGATCGTATCGCCCGATCTGGTACGAAGCCCGGAGCCCGTTGCTGGTCCCGCCGGTTCGGCGACCGGCGCCACTACCGGTCCGACGGCTAGGCCGGCCGAATCCGCTGCCAATGCGGCTTCCCGGCCTGCTGCGGCAGTACCGGCCGCCCCTGCAGCAAGGGCCGGGGCGCGCGTTTCGTCGACGCTGCAGCCGGCCCCTGCCGATGCTGAAGCAGCGGAGCAGGAGCGGGCGGCTGCCGGAGCCGCGGCCGAAGAGGAAATCGCCCTGCCGGCGGGCAGCACTTCGGTGAAGGCGCTGAGAATCCTCGGCGCGCGCAGCATCGAGCTGGTTGCCGATGGCGAGGCCGAGTTGCAGCGCGACGACATGATCCTCACCGCCGATCGTGTCACCTATCGCGAGCCGATCGACGAGGCCGTGGCCGAAGGCAACGTGGAACTGCAGCAGGGCGAGGACACCATCGCCGGCCCCAGGGCGACGATGGTGATCGGCGACAGCACCGGTACCTTCGAGTCGCCGGCCTACCGGATTTCGCGTCAGCGCCAGCCCAGCTTCACCGGCGAAGCGCCACGCATCGTTTCGGGCAGCGGCGAAGCCGACCTGCTGCGGCTCGAAGGCGAGAACCAGTACCACCTGCAGAACGCGACCTGGTCGACCTGCGAGGCCCGCGACCCCGACTGGTACATCCGCGCGGGCGAGCTCGACCTGGACTACGACCGTGAGGTCGGCACCGCGCGCGACGCCTCGATCGTGTTCAAGGACGTGCCGATCTTCTGGATGCCGTGGGCGGAGTTCCCGCTCACCGCCCGCCGCCAGTCCGGCCTGCTGCCGCCGACCTTCGGTTCGTCGAACAAGACCGGCGTGGATCTCGCGCTGCCGTATTACTGGAACATCGCGCCCAACTACGATGCCACGATCACGCCGCGCTTCATGAGCCGGCGCGGCGTCCAGTTCGGCGGCGAGTTCCGCTACCTGGGCGAAAGCTACCGGGGCGAGTCGCGCGTCGAATGGATGCCGAAGGACAGGCTGACGGGCGAGGACCGCACGCTGGCATCCATCCAGCATCAGCAGCGGATCACGTCGAGCCTGTACGGCTCGCTCGATTTCAACTCGGTGTCGGACGATCGTTATTTCGAGGATCTGTCGTCCCGTATCGGCGTCGCCTCGCGGATCAACCTGCTGCGGCAGGGGCAGCTCACCTACCGGAGCTCGAACTGGTGGAGTGCGACCGTTCGCGCGCAGAGTTACCAGACCCTGAACCCGGACGAGGAATCGAGGAACGTCTCGCCCTATCGCCGGCTGCCGCAGGTCCTGGTGGAGGGCAAGCGTCCCGATCTGCCGGGCGGGCTGACCGGGGCCCTCACCACCGAATTCGTCAGGTTCGAGCATCCCGACGCCGACAAGAACAAGGACGAAGGCACGCGCTTCGTCGCCTATCCGCAGCTCTCGCTGCCTTTGACCGGCGCGGCATGGTTCGTGACGCCGAAGGCGGGCCTGCACTACACCAGCTACGACCTCGATCGTTCGCCGCTGCCGCAGAACGCCGCCAAGCCCAATTCGATGACGCGTTCGGTGCCGATCTTCTCGGTGGACTCCGGGCTGTTCTTCGAGCGCGAGACGACGATCTTCGGCGGCAGCTATCTGCAGACGCTGGAGCCGCGCCTGTACTACCTGAGGGTGCCGTCGCGGGACCAGCAGGACATCCCGAATTTCGACAGCAGCCGCTTCGACGTCGGCTTCGCCCAGATGTTCTCCGAGAACCGCTACTCGGGCAGCGACCGGATCGGCGACGCCAACGACCTCACCGCCGCGCTGACGACGCGCTTCATTGATGCCGAAACCGGCGTCGAGCGCCTGCGCGCGATGGTCGGCCAGCGCTATTACTTCTCCGACCAGGACGTCTACCTGTTCAATCGGGACGAACTGCGCGACGCCGGCCGCGGCACCGAAATCCTGCTCGGCCTGGGCGGACGCCTGTCCCGCGAGTTCTCGCTGAACTCCTACCTGCAGTACAACACCGAGACCAGCCGCACCGAACGGGCGAACTTCAACCTGCGCTACCAGCCCGACTACGCCAAGGTGCTGAATTTCAGCTATCGCTACGCCCCCGAACTGCGCATCGCTGAGAATCTGGTCGGCCTCGAGGACATCGACGTGTCGGGCCAGTGGCCGCTGGGCGGCGGCTGGTACGGCGTCGGCCGCGTCACTCATTCGCTGCTCGACAACCGCATCACCGAAGCGATCGGCGGCCTCGAATACAACGGCGGCTGCTGGGTGCTGCGCGTCGCCGTGCATCGCTTCGCGCTCGAGCGCGACGACGTTTCGAAAGCCATCTACGTGCAGCTCGAACTGAACGACCTGGCCGGCATCGGCTCCAATCCGATCAACCTGCTGACGCGCAGCGTGCCCGGCTATGGCAAGATCAACGATTCTTCGGCCGACCGCGTGTTCGGCATGGATTGAAACCCCGCGAGCAACCCATCAGATAATGATCATGAATCGTCCCCTGTCCCGTTCCCGTTCGCTGCTCGCCGTTGGCATCGCCAGCCTGGTCCTGAGTTTTCCGCTGCATGCCGCGCCGCAGGCGGTGGCGGTCGATCGCATCGTCGCCGTCGTCAATGACGAAGTGATCACCGCGCTGCAACTGCGGTCGCGCGTCGACCAGGTCGTGCGCCAGCTCCAGCGCCAGGGCGTCGAACTGCCGCCTCGGGAAGTGCTGGAGCAGCAGTTGCTGGAGCGCCTGATCATCGAGCGTGCGCAGCTGCAACTGGCGCGCGAGACTTCGCTGCGGGTGGATGACGCCACGCTGGAGCGTGCGATCGAGCGCATCGCCTCGAACAACCAGTTGAACATCGACCAGTTGCGCGGGACGCTGGAGCAGGACGGCGTATCGTGGTCGCGCTTCCGCGACGAGATCCGCACCGAGATTCTGCTGACCCGGCTGCGCGAGCGCGAGGTGGAAAGCAAGATCGTCGTCACCGACGCCGAAATCGACAACTTCCTTGCCAGCAATCCGGATGCCTTTTCGGGCGAGGAGTTCGAGGTCGCCCACATCCTGCTGCGCGTGCCGGAGCAGGCTTCGCCGGAGCAGATCGAAGCGCTGCGCGGGCGCGCCGAAAGCGTGATGGCCCGTCTGCGCTCGGGCGAGGATTTCGCCCGCGTTGCCGCCGAAGTGTCGGATGCGCCCGATGGCCTGTCGGGCGGCAGCCTGGGCTGGCGTCCGCTCGACCGCCTGCCGGCGCTGTTCGCCGACGTGGTGCGCGAAATGCGCCCCGGCGAGACTTCGCCCGTCCTGCGCAGCGCCTCCGGCCTGCACATCGTGCGCCTGATCGATCGCCGCGGTGGCGGCGACACCGCCGTGGCCCAGATGGAGCAGACGCGCGCCCGCCACATCCTGATCAAGACTTCCGAAGTGCTGTCCGACGCCGATGCCGAGGCGCGCCTGATGGGCATCCGCGAGCGCGTCGTCAATGGCGCCGACTTCGCCGAACTGGCCAGGGCCAATTCGGCGGACCTGTCCGCGGCCAAGGGCGGCGACCTCGGCTGGCTCAACCCGGGCGACACCGTACCCGAATTCGAACGCGCGATGGACGCGCTGCAGCCGGGTGAAGTCAGCATGCCGGTGGAGTCGCCGTTCGGCTGGCATCTGATCCAGGTCGTCGAGCGCCGCGTGCAGGACGTCACCGACGAACGCAAGCGCAATGCCGCCCGCGCCGCGCTGCGCGAACGCAAGGCCGACGAGGCCTACGACGACTGGCTGCGCCAGTTGCGCGACAGCACCTACGTCGATCTGCGCCTGGACCGCGAGTGAGCGCTGCCGGGGTTTCCAGGCCGGTCGTCGCCATCACCAGCGGCGAGCCGGCCGGCATCGGGCCGGAGCTGTGCGCCCGCTTGGCCGAGCGTCAATGGCCGGTCCGGCCGGTCGTGCTCGGTGACCTCGAGCTACTGCGCGAGCGTGCCGGTGCCTTCGGCAGTGCGACGGCGTTCCGGCCCTGGCAGCCCGGCACGCAGTCGGACGCACCGGACGGGACCATCGACGTGCTGCATGTGCCGCTCGCCCGGCCGGCCGTCCCCGGCGTGCTCGATGCGGCCAATGGCGCCTACGTGCTCGGCCTGCTCGACCGCGCGATCGCCGGCTGTGTCAGCGGCGAGTTCGCCGCCATGGTCACCGCGCCGGTGCATAAGGGCGTCATCTGCGAAAACCTGGGTGCGGCCGAGGCGCTGCCTTTCAGCGGCCATACCGAATACCTGGCCGAGCACACCAAGACGCCGCGGGTGGTGATGATGCTGGTCGGCGGCGGTCTGCGCGTCGCGCTCGTCACCACCCATCTGCCGCTGGCCCGGGTGCCGGCGGCGATCACGCCGCAGGCGCTGGAGGAAACGCTGCGCATCCTGCACGCCGACCTGGTGCGCCACTTCGGCCTTGCCGCGCCGCGCATCCTCGTCGCCGGCCTCAACCCGCATGCGGGTGAAGGCGGGCACATGGGGCGCGAGGAAATCGACGTCATCGAGCCGGTGCTGGCGCGGCTGCGCGCCGAAGGCATGCAGCTCGTCGGCCCGCTGCCGGCGGATACGCTGTTCGTGCCGCACACGCTGGCGCAGGGCGACGCGGTGCTGGCGATGTACCACGACCAGGGGCTGCCGGTGCTGAAGCATGCGAGCTTCGGCGGCGGCGTCAATGTCACGCTCGGCCTGCCGATCATTCGCAGCTCGGTCGACCACGGCACTGCGCTCGACCTCGCCGGCAGCGGCCGGGCCGACCCCGGCAGCCTGTTCGCCGCGCTGGAGCTGGCGGCGACGATGGTCGCTGCCCGCGCAGCCCACGCTGCGGCCTGAGCAGCGCCGGCGCACGACGACGAGGACCCCGATGCAAGACCGTGAAACCGACGGCCACCGCGCACGCAAGCGCTTCGGCCAGAACTTCCTGTCCGACCCCAACATCATCCGCCGCATCATCGATGCCATCCGTCCGCAGGCGGGCGAGACGATGGTCGAGATCGGCCCCGGCCTGGGGGCGATGACCGCGCCGCTGATCGAGCGTCTCGGCCACCTCCACGTGGTCGAGATCGACCGCGACCTGATCGCGCGCCTGCACGAGCGCTATACGCCGGACCAGCTCACGGTGCATGAAGGCGATGCGCTGAAGTTCGATTTCGGCAGCCTGTGTACCGACGGAGAACGCTCGCTGCGCATCGTCGGCAACCTGCCGTACAACATCTCCACGCCGATCCTGTTCCATCTCGCCGACTTCGCCGACCAGGTCAGGGACATGACCTTCATGCTGCAGAAGGAAGTCGTCATGCGCATGGTCGCCGAGCCGGGCACCGAGGAATACGGCCGCCTGTCGGTGATGCTGCAATACCGCTTCCGCATGGGCAGGATGTTCGACGTGCCGCCCGGCGCCTTCCGTCCGGCGCCCAAAGTTATGTCCAGCATCGTGCGCATGGCGCCGCTGCCCAGGGAACAGCTCGGGGCGCAGGACGAGGCGCTGCTCGGCCAGATCGTCACCGCCGCTTTCGGCCAGCGCCGCAAGACGCTGAAGAACACGCTGCGTGAGTTCATGGGTGATGCCGATTTCGACGCTCTGGGCATCGATGCCGGCCTGCGCGGCGAGAAACTGTCGGTCGCGCAGTTCGTCGCGATCGCCAATCACTGCAGCGCGCGGGGATGAGGACAGGGGCTTCAGAACTGGCGTAGGCTGGATGGGCCGTCTTTCGGCAGCAATGAAAACGGCAGGACTCCAGTGGTGGAAGCCTGCCGTTTTTTCTTGCCGCGGCGCCCCGAGATGTTCGAGTTGCCGCGTCGCGCCTCAGCTTACTTCTTGCTCAGCGGGCAGGTATTGAGGCCGAGCAGCGGATAGAGCGGGCACCAGCCCATGGCGCCGGTGGCCAGCGGCACGATGCCGATCCAGGCCCAGACCGGCCCGCCCATCAGGGCCCAGGCGATCAGCGCGATGCCGGCCACGATACGCAGGATCCTGTCGATACCGCCTACGTTCTTCTTCATGATGTTCTCCTTGCAAGGATGGGATAGCGCTTCGATTGGAGCACGCCATTCCATTCGCGGTCTGTAACCACGGTTACAGAGCGGCCGGCCAAGGAGAAACCGTCGGGGGCCCGGCCGTCTCAGGCCCTGGTCGAGCCCTCGGCCGCCAGCCGGCGCAGACCCGCCGGATCGAGGATTTCCACCTGTTCGCGCGCCAGCCGCACCAGGCCCTGGTCGGCGAAGCTCTTCAGCAGGCGGCTGACGATCTCGCGCACGCTGCCCAGTTCATCGGCCAGTTGCTGATGGGTGACGTGCAGCATGCGGCCCTTGCCCAGCAGCAAGGCGGCCAGGCGTTGGTCGAGCTTGCGGAAAGCCACTTCCTCGATCAACTGCATCAGGTCGGCGATGCGTTCGGCAAACAGATGGAAGATGAAGTCGCGGAACGGGCGTTCGTTCATCATGTCGTCGAACACTGTCTTCGGCAGCAGCATCAGCAGCGTGTCGGTTTCGGTGACGCCGCGGGCGTTGTAGTCCTCGTGGCCGAGCAGGCAGGACGAGGAGATGATGCAGGTTTCGCCCGGCGCGACGCGGTACAGCGGCAGTTCGCGCCCGTTCGGCGCGCACTTGCTGACGCGCACCGAGCCTTCGACGATGAAGGGAAAGCCTTCGCAGGCCTGGCGGTCGTCGAACAGCATCGCGCCGGCCGGAACACGCATCCAGCGGGCGCTCCGCAGGACGCGCAGGCGCGCATCCGCGGACAGCCTGTCCAGGATCGGATAGCAGGCCGAGAGGCGATCGGCTTCGGTGGCGTCCATGGTCTCAAGCAAGTTCGAGTACGACCGGGGCGTGGTCGGAAGGCCGTTCCAGACGGCGGGGCGCCTTGTCCACCGTGCAACTGCGGCAAGCCTCGCGCAGCGCCGGGGATACCAGCAGATGATCGATGCGCAGGCCGAAATTGCGCCGGAAAGCCATCATGCGGTAGTCCCACCACGAGAAGGCGCGCTCGGGCTGCTCGAACAGGCGGAAGGCATCGACCAGCCCCAGATCGAGCAGGGCGCGGAAGGCCTCGCGTTCCGGCACGGAAACGTGGATCTCGTCCTTCCAGTCCGGATGGGCGTCGCGGTCCTCGGGAGCGATGTTGAAGTCGCCCGCCAGCACCAGGCGCTCGTGCGTCTTCAGTTCCTCGCGCAGCCAGCCGGTCAGCGCGGCCAGCCATTTCAGCTTGTATTCGAACTTGTCCGAACCCACCGCTTGGCCGTTGGGGAAATAACCGCAGACCACCCGCAGGCCATCGATGGTGGCGGCGATGATGCGTTTCTGCTCGTCCTCGAAGCCGGGGATGTTGCGCACCACCGTCGCTTCGTCGATCGGCCGCGGGCTGAGGATGGCGACGCCGTTGTAGGTCTTCTGGCCGATGAACACCGCGTGGTAGCCGGCGGCTTCAAGTTCGGCGGTGGGAAAGGCCTTGTCTTCGAGTTTCAGTTCCTGCAGGCACAGCGCGTCGGGCGTGTTGGCAGCCAGCCAGTCGAGGACCTGCGGCAGGCGGACCTTGAGGGAGTTGACGTTCCACGTAACGATTTTCATCTGATCGGTATTTCGTTTCGATAGGAGCCCGTTGGCGGCTCCGTGTGAGCGTGACGGTGCGGCCGCAAGTCGCGGAGAGCATCCCGGCAGCCTCGCGGCAGCAGACCATTCAGCCACGACTTGCCGCATAACACAACTCGCACGGCAGATGCGGCACCGCAGGCGATTTGATCATGGCCGGAGAGGATCATTACTGTTTGCTACTTGAACAAAAATCATTCTCATTTATAGTGTCGTCTTATCTTCTTTGTCACTCACCATGACGAAGCGTCCCGATCATCGCATCCTCCGTATGCGCAAGACTTGTGAGGCCGACCATGGAATACGCCAGCCATGACTTCGATCAACTCGCCGAGGAACATCGTGCGCTGATGCACGACTATGGCCGTACGCAACGGCGCTGCACGGAACAGTTGCACGCGCAGGCGCGCGAGCTGGAGCGCCTGCAGGCGCAGGTGATGCGTCTGCAGGCCGAGGTCATCAGGCGTGAAACCGCGCTGGCCTGGGAGCGGGAAGATCGTGCCGCGCTGGAAGCGGCGATTCCCGGCCTGCCCAAGCGCGTCACGCTGGCGCGCCATGTGGAGACGCTGGTCGCGCGCATCCAGGTGCTGATGCGCGAACGCCTGCAGTGGGAAAAAAGGCCGCGAGGCAGAGCGGTCGGCCAATGGGATGGCAATGATGCGTCGACTGTCGCCGAGGAGCCAGCAGCGCCCGGGACGGTGCTGGACCCCGAGGCGCTGGAAGCGAGCCTGCGTGCTGCCGACCTGGTGATCTGCCAGACCGGCTGCCTGAGCCACGGCGACTACTGGCGGGTGCAGGACTACTGCAAGCGGACCAACAAGACCTGCGTGTTCGTCGAGCAGGCCGAGGTGCCGAACATCGCTGGTGCGCAGAGGATCGGTGCCGGGGAGCTGCGGGTGCTGAGTCTCGCGGACGACGTACCGGGCAAGCGCACATGAGCGGCCGGTCCTGTCGTCCCCCGTCCTGTAGCTGTTTCCCCCCCTGTTCCCCCAATTTTCCGGTAGATCGACATGCCCCATACCCTGCCTGCTTTGCCCTACGCCTACGACGCACTGGAGCCGCACATCGATGCGCAGACGATGGAGATCCATTACAGCAAGCACCACCAGACCTATGTGAACAACCTCAACGCGGCGCTGGAAGGCACGGAATATGCCGCGCTCCCGATCGAACAACTGATCGCGCAGGTCGAATCGCTGCCGGAAGCCCTGCGCGCGCCGGTGCGCAACAACGGCGGCGGGCACGCCAATCACAGCCTGTTCTGGACGGTGATGTCGCCCACCGGCGGCGGCAAGCCGGACGGCGATCTGGCGCGTGCCATCGATGCCGATCTCGGCGGCTTCGATGCCTTCAGGGAGGCTTTCACGAAAGCCGCGGTGAGCCGCTTCGGCAGCGGCTGGGCCTGGCTGACGGTGGACGAGGCCGGCAGGCTGGCGGTCGAGAGCAGCGCCAACCAGGACAATCCGGCGATGAAGGGGATCGGCTCGGGCAACACCGCGATCCTCGGGCTGGATGTCTGGGAGCACGCCTACTATCTTAAGTATCAGAACCGGCGGCCCGAATACATCGCCGCGTTCTACAACGTCATCGATTGGGCCGAGGTTGCCCGTCGCCATGCCGTGGCGCGGGGATAAGCGGGACGATCATCATATGGACGAGACGCCTACTCTGGATTCTCCACCCCCCTGGTGGCGCGGCTGGCGGCCGAGGCAATGGCTCGGCCTGGCCATCTACGTGGCGGGCGCGCTCGTCCTGCTCGTGCAGAGCTGGCGCTTCGTCCAGGGCAATCCGGTGGTGCTGAGCGCGCTGATCGGCGGCTCGGTGGCGGCGCTGGCGACTGCGCTCGGCACGCTGCCGGTGCTGTTCTCGCAGCGCCTGTCCGATCGCGTGCAGGACAGCCTGTTCGGCTTCGGTGCCGGTGTCATGCTGGCAGCCAGCGCGTTTTCGCTCGTCATTCCGGGCTTGCAGGCGGCGGAGGACACCGGCAGCTTCGGCGGCGGGCCATGGGCGGCCGGTGCCGTCGTCGGCATTGCCATTCTGCTGGGCGGTGTTGTGCTGCTGGTGATGGATCGCCTGCTGCCGCACGAACACTTCATCAAGGGGCGCGAAGGCGCGGTGGCGCAGAAGCTGCGCCGCACCTGGCTGTTCGTTTTCGCGATTGCGCTGCACAACCTGCCCGAAGGGGTGGCGATCGGGGTTGGTTACGCCGGCAATGAAGGCATGCGGGCCAACGCCCTGGCGATGGGCATCGCGATCCAGGACGTGCCGGAAGGGCTGGTGGTGGCCGTCGCGCTGTTGGCGGCGGGCTATCGGCGCGCGGTCGCGGTCGGGCTGGGGATCGCGTCCGGCCTGGTCGAGCCGGTCGGCGCCGTACTGGGCGCCGCGGTGGTCGGCTACTCGGCAGCGCTGCTGCCGTGGGGGCTGGGTTTCGCGGCCGGTGCGATGCTGTTCGTGATCAGCCACGAGATCATCCCCGAATCACACCGCAAGGGGCACGAGGCTTATGCCACGGCGGGACTGATGATCGGCTTCGTGCTGATGATGGTGCTGGACACCGCGCTGGGCTGATGTTGCCGATGCCGCCGCCCGGTCATGGGCGGCGGCATTCGGCCATCAGGCTTTCATTCAGGCATCCACCATGCCGCTGTGGCGCAGCAGGGCGTCGACTTTCGGCTCGCGGCCGCGGAAAGCCTTGAAGGATTCCAGCGCCGGGCGGCTACCGCCCACGGCCAGAATCTCGCGCCAGAAGCGCGCGCCGGTTTCGGGGTCGAGCAGGCTGCCCTTGCCGGTGCCGGCTTCCTCGAAGGCCTCGAAGGCATCGGCCGACAGCACTTCCGCCCACTTGTAGCTGTAATAGCCCGCCGCGTAGCCGCCGGCGAAGATGTGCGAGAAGCTGTGCGGGAAGCGGTGCCAGGCGGGCGGAATCAGTACCGCCACTTCCTTGCGCACTTCGTCGAGCAGGGCCATCACGCGCTCGATCGGCACGGGCCCGGCGGCGGCGTCCAGCTCGCTGTGCAGGCGCAGGTCGAACATCGAGAATTCGAGCTGGCGCACGGTCTGCATGCCGCTCTGGAAGTTCTTCGCCGCGATCATCTTGTCGTACAGCGCACGCGGCAGCGGTTCGCCGCTGTCGACATGGGCGGTCATGCCTTGCAGCACGTCCCACTCCCAGCAGAAGTTCTCCATGAACTGGCTGGGCAGTTCGACCGCGTCCCACTCCACGCCGTTGATGCCGGACACCGCCAGTTCGTCCACCTGGGTCAGCAGGTGGTGCAGGCCGTGGCCGCATTCGTGGAACAGGGTCAGCACGTCGTCGTGGGTGAAGGTGGCCGGTTTGCCGCCGACCGGGCCGGGGAAGTTGCACACCAGATAGGCGACCGGCGTGCTGCTGCCCCAGGTGTCGCGATGGCGGCTGCGCGCCGAGTCCATCCAGGCGCCGCCGCGCTTGGTCGGGCGCGCATGCAGGTCGAGGTAGAAGTGACCGAGGAGCTCGCCTTCCTTCTCGATGCGGAAGAAGCGCACGTCCGGATCCCAGGCCGGCGCCTCGTCGGGCAGGATGTCGACGCGGTACAGGGCGCGGATCACACCGAACAGGCCGTCCAGCACCTTGGGCTCGGGGAAGTACTGCTTCACTTCCTGGTCGGAGTAGGCGTAGCGCTGCTGGCGCAGTTTTTCCGAAGCGTAGGCGACGTCCCAGGGCTGCAGGTCGGCGAGGCCGAGCTCCTGCGCGGCGAAGGCGCGCAGTTCGTCCAGATCGCGCTCGGCGAAAGGCTTGGCCTTGGCGGCGAGATCGCGCAGGAAGCCGAGCACCTGTTCGGGCGTGTCGGCCATCTTCGGCACCAGCGACACTTCGGCGAAGTTGCGGTAGCCGAGCATGCGCGCTTCTTCGTCGCGCAGCGCGAGGATGCGGCCGATCAGCGGACCGTTGTCGAGTTCGGGATCGCCGAGTTCGGAGGCGCGGGTGGCGTAGGCGCGATACATGCGCGCGCGCAGCTCGCGGTCGTCGGCGTATTGCAGCACCGGCAGGTAGGACGGCATCTGCAGCGTGAATTTCCAGCCGGGCTTGCCGTCGGTTTCGGCGGTGGCGCGGGCGGCTTCGCGCGCATCGTCGGGAATGCCGGCGAGCTGGCTTTCGTCGTCGATCCACTCCGCGTGGGCGTTGGTGGCGTCGAGCAGGTTCTCGGAGAACTTCGCCGCGAGCTGCGACTGTTCTTCCTGAATCTCCTGGAAGCGCGGCTTCTGTTCGTCCGGCAGTTCGGCGCCGGACAGGCGGAAGTCGCGCAGGCCGTGTTCGAGGATGAGCTGGCGCACCGGCGACAAGGTGGCGAATTCCGGGCTGTTGCGCAGTGCCTTGTATTTCTCGAACAAGGCCAGGTTCTGGCCGACTTCGGCATAGAAGCGCGAGATGTCCGGCAGCATGGCGTTGTAGGCTTCGCGCCATTCGGGCACGTCGAACACGCTGTGCAGGTGGCCGACCACGCCCCAGGCACGGCCCAGGCGTTCGCCGGCTTCGTCCATCGGGCCGACGAAGCCGTCCCAGGTCGGTGTCGCCGGGTCGCCGGTGAGGCGCTCGATCAGGCGGCGGTTCTCATCGATCAGGTGCTCGATGGCGGGTTTGACGTGTTCCGGCTTGATGTCGGCAAAGCGCGGCATGCCGGAAAAGTCGAGCAGGGGATTGGCGACGGCATCGTTCATTGGGCTGAATCTCGGTGGCGGTTGTGGGTTGCTGGCCAGGGCGGGCTATTGTGCCGCAAAATGTCACGGGCGCCGCGGCCGGCGCCCGTGAGGGTATTGCCGATATGGCAGTCAGCCGACCATGTCGCGATAGGCATGCCAGGTGGCATGGCCGAGCAGCGGCAGCAGGATGATCATGCCGATCATCATCGTGGCGAAGCCGAGCGCGACCAGCACGACGATCAGCGCTGCCCACAGCGCCATGGCGCCGAGGTTGACGGCCACCGCGCGCAGGCTGGTCATGGCTGCGGTGATCGCGTCGGTGTCGCGGTCCATCATCATCGGAATCGCGATCGCCGACAGCGCGAACACCACGGCTGCCAGCACGCCGCCCGCCACCATGTAGGCCAGGACGAAGGAGAGGTGGTCGCCGGACAGGAAGACGTCGCCGAAGAAGTTCGTCACTTCGGGTAGGTTGCCGCCGTAAAACAGCGCGAACAGGATGGCCGACATGCGTTCCCAGCCGATCAGGGTGATGGCGAGGAAGGCGCCGAAATAGGCCATGCCGTCGGCGTGCTGCCACAGGCCGCGCAGAGAGCCGGCCAGCGAGACGGGCTCACCGCGTTCGTGACGGCGGGATATCTCGTACAGCCCCGCCGCCGCGATCGGGCCGATCAGCAGAAAGCCCGAGATTGCCGCGGTAAACAGATAGGGCGCGGTCGCGGCGTAGGACAGGATGGCATAGCCGATCGCGGCGAGAATGAAGCCGTAGGCAAGGCTGGCGCCCAGGTTCGCGCGCATGTCGCTCCAGCCCATGCGCAGCCAATGGAAGGGACGTGATGCATCGACTTCGCGTATGCGGGGAAGGTGGAAATGCTGTTCCAGCGAGCTGAGCGGCTTGTCCATGGCAACCTCCGGTGATTTGACGTGGGTCGAACACACCACACCGCCATGCCGTGCACGACGGTGTCGGGCTGCCTCTGAGACCAGGAAAAAAACCGCGAGTTCGGAAATGCGAGTCGTTTGCGTTGCCTGTGGCAGCGCCGATACCTGCCTGCCTGCCTGCCGGCCGGGCATCGGCGCCGGCGAGCATCAGTCGAGCTTGTAGCCCGTCAGGCGCTGGTAGGCGTCGCGGTACTTGTCCGCCGTATGCTCGATGACGTCGGCCGGCAGCCTCGGGCCGGGCGCGGTCTTGTTCCAGTCGAGCGTTTCCAGGTAGTCGCGCACGTACTGCTTGTCGAAGGAGGGCGGGCTGATGCCTTCGCGGTAGCTGTTGGCCGGCCAGAAGCGCGAGGAGTCCGGCGTCAGCGCCTCGTCGATCAGGTGCAGCGTGCCGGCGTCGTCGATGCCGAACTCGAACTTGGTGTCGGCGATGA
Source organism: Thauera carbonicopians (assembly GCF_025699485.1). Lineage (GTDB taxonomy): Bacteria > Pseudomonadota > Gammaproteobacteria > Burkholderiales > Rhodocyclaceae > Thauera. The sequence goes on from NZ_JANUXN010000013.1 coordinate 115,819, forward strand.
TGATGCCGCGGCCGGCGGCATAGCTGGCCGCTTCCGAGTACAGCGCGATCGCGGCCTTGCGGGCCTCTTCGGCGAGCTGGGCGCCGGTCTTGCCGGTGCTGGCGAGCGCGTCCTTCAGCATCGTGTCGCAGCGTTGCTGGGCCTGCTCGAAGGAGATGTTCTCGTCGTGCTCGCCCATCTCGGCCTTGGACGAGGGCGTGAAGATCGGCGCCGGCAGCTTCGCCGCCTGCTGCAGGCCGGGGGGCAGGGCGATGCCGCAGATGGTGCCGGTGGCCTGGTAGTCCTTCCAGCCGGAGCCGATCACGTAGCCGCGCACCACGGCCTCGATCGGCAGCGGCTTCAGGCGCTTGACCACCAGCGCGCGGTCGCGCACCTGGTCGCGCTCGTCGGCGGCGACCACGGTCTCGGGGTCGATGCCGGTGAGCTGGTTGGGCAGGATGTGGCCGAGCCGTTCGAACCAGAAGTTGGCCAGCGCCACCAGCACGCGGCCCTTGTCCGGGATCGGGTCGGGCAGGATCACGTCGAAGGCCGACAGGCGATCGCTGGTGACGATCAACAGCTTGTCGTCGTCGATGGCGTAGATGTCGCGCACCTTGCCGCGGCCGAGCAGCGGCAGGCTGGTGATGGAAGTTTCGAAGAGGGGAGTCGCCACGGTCTGGCCTCGCTTGCTGGCAAAGCGGGAATTATAGGGGAGTGCCGTTCGCTGCGCGCCGTCGTGGGCGATGCGGGAGGACGTGATCGGCGTCACCCGGCAAATCCGGCCCCGGGGCCGGGCAGACTCCGTTCCGCTGCCGGCCGGTGCCGTGCCCGAGCCTGGATCGCTCGCGCCGTTGTCCGCAGCGTTCGGCTTGCTGGTGCTGGCCTGCCCGCGGTCGGGGGCGCCGGGGCTGAGGTGCCGCGCTCGGCCAGCCTGCCGTCGTTCCTCGCGAGTTGCCAGCTCAGGTAGAGCAGGAAAGTGATGCCGCTCCAGTGCGGCAGTGCGGTCAGCTGCGGGAGTTGTGCCATCACCGCGGCGAACGCGGGCATGGGAGGGATGAGCGCAAGGCCCATGCGCGCGCCTCCGGATACATGGAGGCTGCGCATGGTGGCGGAGCAACTGTCGTCCGCGGTATTGAACGGAATGGATAGCGCAGGCGGATGTGCGGCCGTGCTCAGTGCCCGCCGCTGCCTTCTTCCTTGGCGAGCGCCTTGCGCATGCGGCGCAGGCCCATGAAGACGAAGCCGGCGATCACCGGAATGGAGATCGCGGTGAGGATTTCCGGCGTGAGCGGGGTGATCAGGTCCTTGGCGCCCTTGGCGACGTAGTTCACCAGTTGCGAGGCATAGTAGGTGATCGCCACCACCGACAGGCCTTCCACCGTTTCCTGCAGGTGGAGCTGGATCTTGGCGCGGCGGTTCATCTGCGCCAGCAGTTCCTGGTTCTGGCGTTCCAGCTCGATGTCCACCCGCGTGCGCAGCAGTTGCGAGTTGCGTGCGATCCGTGCCGACAGGTCGTCCAGCCGGCGGGAGATGGTGCTACAGGTATCGATTGCCGGCACCAGGCGGCGGTCCATGAACTCGCTGATCGGCGACAGGCTGGGCAGGCGTTCCTCGCGCAGATCCTCGATGCGCTGGCGCACCAGCCGGTAATAGGCCGCCGCGGCGCCGAAGCGGAACGTGGTACGCGCTACCGAGCGCTCGACTTCGGCGGCCAGCCGCGACAGGCGGCTGAGGATCGAACGGTCATCCTCGGCATTGCGTGCCTGGCTCATGCCGTCCATCAGGTCCGCCAGTTCGTCTTCGGCCCGCGACACCAGGCGGCCGACCTCCTTGGCGACAGGGAAGGCGAGCAGGGCCATCACGCGGTAGGTTTCGATTTCCACCAGGCGCTGGGCGATGCGGCCGGCCTGGCGCGGGGTGAGGTGATCGTCCAGCACGAGGAAATGCGAAAACCCGTCGTGCAGGTGGAAGTCGGTCAGCACCCAGCCGGCGCCGCCGGCGATTTTCGAGGCGACCAGGGGATGGCCGTGGGGCGACTGTTGCTGCAGTACGGTCTCCAGGGGCAGGTCGGCAGCCCGGCGTATCTCGATGTGCGTGGCCGCGATCAACTGGCCGGGGATCGCGTCGAGCCAGGCGGTGGGTACGTTCAGCAGCGCGTAATCGCCGTTGCCGGTTGCGGCCGGATCGATGCGGCGGAAGAAGCAGTAGCTCGAAAACTCGTTGTGCCGTTCCCATTTCAGGCGGAAGCCGCCCGTGCCCTGTGCGCCGACGCTCAATTCGATGTGGCCGGAGCCGGGGTCGGGCATGGGCAGGGCGAGCTGTTCGGCCAGTGCCCGCAGGTGGCCGGCTTCGCGTTCGGCGCTGCCTTCGTGGTGGGTGAAGGCGAGATAGGTGACGAAGGCCGGCGTGTCCAGCGCAACCGGCGGCCGGGCATGGATCTCGCCGCTGAGACTCCAGCGCAGGGGGTGTTGTTCGAACTGGGGCATGGCGTCCTGGAGCCTGGTTTCGCCCGGTTGCGGGGCTTGGGGGCACAATCTTGCCGATCGGCGCCGGACATGACAAGCACGCCCGTGCGCAAGCCCGGCCGGCATGCAGCGGTGCGATCGTTCGCAGATGCTTGAACTTTGGTGCCGCCCTGCCTTTCGAATAGGCACGGACATGCAAGGACACCGGCGGAGGTCATGGCATGCGGGAACCCAGGGTTTCATCGTTCGGATGGCTGATGTGGGGATTGCTGGCTGCGCTCGTGATCGCTCTCGGCGGTGCCGTGGCCAGCGGCCAGGACAAGCGGGTGGTCGTGCTGCGTGTGGATGGCGTGATCGGTCCGGCCACTGCCGACTATCTGCACCGTGGGCTGGCACGCGCGGCCGAGCAGGGAGCGGAGCTGGCGGTGATCGAGATGGACACCCCCGGCGGGCTCGATACTTCGATGCGCCTGATCATCAAGGACATTCTGGCCTCGCCGGTGCCGGTGGCGACCTTCGTCGCGCCCGAAGGTGCCCGGGCCGCAAGCGCAGGCACTTACATCCTCTATGCCAGCCATGTGGCGGCGATGGCGCCGGCGACCAACCTCGGTGCGGCCACACCGGTGGCGATCGGCATCGGCGGTGCGCAGCCGAGGCCGCCGGACACCGAAGCGGGTGCCGAATCGGACTCCGGAGCGGATGCCGCCAAGCCGGCCGGCAAGGACGATGAAGCCGGTGCTGCGCCGGCGCGGAGGCCATTGGCCGGCGGCGATGCGATGAGCGCGAAGTCGGTGGCCGATGCCGCCGCCTACATCCGCAGCCTGGCGCAACTGCGCGGGCGCGATGCCGACTTCGCCGAGCGGGCGGTACGCGAGGCGGCCAGCCTGTCGGCGGACGAGGCCTTGCAGCAGGGCGTGATCGATCTGGTCGCCGCGGATCTGCCCGATCTGCTGGCCCGCCTCGATGGCCGTGAGCTCAGGCTCGGCAGCGGCACCGTCACGCTGGCGACGCGCAACGCGGTGATCGAGCGCCACGAGGCGGACCTGCGCAATCGCGTGCTGGCCGTGCTCGCCCATCCGCAGGTGGCACTGATCCTGATGATGATCGGCATCTACGGCCTGTTCTTCGAAGCCACTTCGCCCGGCTTCGGCGTGCCCGGCGTGGCCGGCGCGATCTCGCTGCTAATCGCGCTCTATGCCTTCCAGTTGTTGCCGGTGAATTGGGCCGGCGTGGCGCTGATCGCAGTGGGTGCCGGGCTGATGCTGGCCGAAGCCTTCCTGCCGAGCTTCGGCGCCTTCGGCATCGGCGGCGTGATCGCCTTCGTCGTCGGCGGCCTGTTCCTGATGGATGCCGAAGCGCCCGGCTTCGGCGTGCCGCTGCCGCTGCTCGTCGGCCTGGCGCTGGCCAGCGCGGCGATCCTGCTGGCGATCGGCAGTTTCGCCGCGCGCAGCTTCAAGCGGCCGGTGGTCAGCGGGCGCGAGGAAATGGCCGGTGCCGTCGGCACGGTGCTCGGTCCGGCCGGCGGCGGCGACTGGTGGGTGACGGTACATGGAGAGAGCTGGCGGGCGCGCAGCGAAGCGCCGCTGGCGGCCGGCGCCAGGGTGCATGTCGTCCGCCTCGACGGCCTGACCCTGGAAGTAGCCCCCGAACCTGTTTCCATCGATGCGAGGAGTAAAACGCCATGATCGACCTTCAACTGGGGTTCGCTCCCCTCATCATCCTGCTGCTGTTCGTGCTCGCCACTTCGATCAAGATCCTGCGCGAGTACGAGCGCGGTGTGATCTTCCTGCTCGGCCGCTTCTGGAAAGTGAAGGGCCCCGGCCTGGTGATCGTGATTCCCGGCCTGCAGCAGATGGTCAAGGTGGACCTGCGCGTGGTGACCATGGACGTGCCGGCGCAGGACGTGATCTCGCGCGACAACGTTTCGGTCAAGGTCAATGCCATCGTGTTCTTCCGCGTGGTCGATCCGCAGAAGGCGATCATCCAGGTCGAGAACTACCTCGTCGCCACCAGCCAGCTCGCGCAGACGACGCTGCGCGCGGTGCTCGGCAAGCACGAGCTGGACGAGATGCTGGCCGAACGCGAGCGCCTGAATCTCGACGTGCAGCAGATACTCGACGCCCAGACCGACTCCTGGGGCATCAAGGTGACCAACGTCGAGATCAAGCACATCGATCTCAACGACAGCATGGTCCGCGCCATCGCCCGCCAGGCCGAGGCCGAACGCGAGCGGCGGGCCAAGGTGATCCATGCCGAAGGCGAAAAGCAGGCGGCGCAGACGCTGAGTGAAGCGGCCGGGATGCTGTCGCGCGAACCGGCCGCGATGCAGTTGCGCTACCTGCAGACGCTGACGCAGGTGGCCGGCGAGCACAATTCGACGATCGTGTTCCCGGTGCCGGTGGAACTGCTCGGCAATCTGCTGGGGCAGGGCGGCAAGACGGTGCAGCGGCCCGACGACCGCGCCTGACAAGGCCCGCCCCGCCATGCACTGCCGTGGCGGCGAACCGCGCCTTGCCCGGGGGAAGGCGCGATGGCGGATGGTGAAGTTCTCGTCCTGCCTCGGCCTTCCGCAGCGCTTGGCAAGCCCACCTGATCGCCTGCCAATCCATACGATCAGTCTACCCGCACGCCCGCTACCCGTCGGAAGAATGCCCCGGGCCACCGGCCACCACCGCGGCATAACCGTAGTTGTTATGCGGCACATCGACGGCCAGGTGGTACTTTCTTCTACACGGACACGGGAGAACGCAGTCACTCCATGCCGTGCGCCGCCGCCCGTTCCCTCCCGGCCAGTGCCGTGGAACTGCGCTGCGCGATCGATCGACTCGCACCGTGTCGATGAGGAGGAAAAGAGATGGCCTGGCTCCTGGAGTTGAGGGATTGCACAACTGTCGATGAACACAATCGACACTATCGGGATGTTCCAAAAGAAGAATTCAGAGACATATACCTTGATGCACACAGCAGATTGGGCGGAAAACACGACGGTTCTGAAAAATGGAATTCTTTCTACAAGAACTTCAGCGGGATGTTCCTGGTTGATGACAGATGCTCCAGTCAAGAGGATTGCTGCATCGTCATACAGTCAAGCATCAATGAAAACATCGCCAAGATAAGATTCTGCGATGCGGCGGCCGGCAGGCAGGTACGCGCTATCGTCATCGAATCGATCAATGAAGCCATAAGCCACAAGACACTGGATAGCGAATGATTCGGCACTCGATCAGGCTGTACAGATCAAGTATTCCCCTGACACCGGCCCCGGGCCGGTGTTGTTTTACGCAGCTTCCATCATCGGCACTTCGGGCT
>NZ_JANUXN010000014.1 GCF_025699485.1 Thauera carbonicopians
AAAGTAGGTCATCGTCAGACTAACTACACCACGCCAACGCCCGAGCACCCAAAAACAGGTCTCGGGCGTTCGTGCGTCGACGCAGAGAAAAACGTCGCAACATCCAACTCCGTACCCGGCCAGAAGTCTCGCTCGTGACCGGCCGACCAAGCTCCGACCGGAACAGCGACTGGAGACCCGCTGACTGATGGGCGTTGAAATGTCGTGATAATATACAAAGTTGTTTTGCATTCATGGCTCTTGGCGTGGCCTGTGATGCCGTGGATGTGATGGGTTTAACGCGCTTGTAGGGTGTCAGTCGGATAGTCTGTCAGGAAGCTGCTTGCGCTCATGTCGGGTGTGAGGGAGCTCCAAGGTGAATGGGTTCAGTCTGGGGTAAACGATGCTGAAGGTCTTCAGTCACTATCTTCCGTCTCACACGCTGCAACAGGTGCTGTTCGATGCCTTGCTGCTGTTTCTTGTCGTGCTGGGTACGGTCATCTTCCTGGCGCCGCCTGGAGTTCCTGACTGGGCCGTCTTTGCTCCATCTGCCCTGATTTTTGCGGTGTTGATGGTCGGGCTGAATACCGCAATGGGGCTTTATCGTCCTGTACTGCAGCGCTGCAAGCGACAGGCGTTTGCCCGTGTTGCCCTGTCGCTGCTGGTCAGCATCCCCGTGGCCTACGGTGTTTTCGGGCTGCTGCCCTGGGCCGAGATGGCGCCGCATTCGCTGCAATGGACCGTCGTGTTGTTGCTGTCCTCCTTGCTGTTGATGCGGGGCTTGATCAACCAAAGGCAGGCTTCCAGCCTTTTTTCTCCGCGCGTGCTGATCATCGGCACCGGGGCCGATGCCGCTCAGGTCTACCGTGATCTGACTCGTCCGCTGCAGCGTAGCGTCGAAGTGGTCGGCTTCCTGCGGAGCGGTGGGGACGAAAAGCTCGAAGTGGATGCGAGGCAGGTTCTGCCGGCGCAAGGGCTGCTCGATGTCGTCCGCACTTTGAAGGTCAACGAGGTCATCGTTGCTGTGCGTGAGCGGCGGGGGGGCGTGCTGCCTCTTCGTGAATTGCTCGATTGCAAGCTCGAAGGCGTTCGCATTGTCGATCTGTCGTCCTTTTTTGAAAGGGTCCAGGGGCAGGTGAAGCTCGATTCGCTCAGGGCGAGTTGGTTGATCTATGGTGACGGTTTCCGGCAGGGCTTGATCCGCACCTTCGTGAAGCGTGTGTTCGACATTTGTGCAGCATTGTTGTTGCTGATCTTGGCGATGCCGATCATGCTCGTGACGATGCTGTTCATCCTCATCGAGGATGGTGCTCCGGTGTTCTATCGCCAGGAGAGGGTCGGATTGGGTGGCCGGGTTGTTCGTGTGACCAAGTTTCGCAGCATGCGTCGTGATGCGGAAAAGGACGGCAAGCCGCGTTGGGCGACGTCGAATGATGATCGCGTGACCAGAGTGGGGCGTGTGATTCGCAAGCTACGGATCGATGAACTTCCTCAACTGTTCAATGTGCTTGTCGGCGACATGAGCATGGTTGGACCGCGCCCCGAGCGTCCGTTCTTCGTCGATCAACTGGCGCGGGAAATCCCTTTCTACAATGTTCGACATTGCGTCAAGCCTGGTGTGACAGGCTGGGCTCAGGTTCGTTACCAGTATGGCGCCTCTGTCGATGATGCGATGGAGAAGCTTCAGTACGATCTTTACTACGTCAAGAACCATACGCTCGTTCTCGACATTCTCGTGCTTTTCGAAACGGTTCGCGTCGTGCTGACGGGCGAGGGGGCCCATTGAGATGCACCGGACGTATGTCGGCTGAAGGTGAAGGTGCATTGGCTGTCGTCGATCTGAAACGAGAGACCTGAAGTGCTGGAGCTCGCCTTTTGGGGTTACGGCACTGCGGCGCTGGCCTTTTTCTTCTTCGGGCTCTACGTCTTCTTCGCATGGCGAGGAGGGCTTCCGGGAGGCGTCCTCCTGGTTGCGGTCGTGCTGTCCTGCCTGTGGGCTGCGACAGAAGCGAGCTCCGTCTATTTGACCGGTGCGCCGTGGCCGGTGCTGGGCGTTCTGCTCGACTGCCTTCGCGGTGCGGCATGGTTTGCCTTTCTCATCGTCCTGATGCGCCCCCTGTGGGGCGCACGCGTGCGATGGCCTGCGTATCTCGCCGCAGGGGTCGTTGGAAGCCAACTGGCATCGCTGGCTTTCGAGGTGTTCGTGCCGGGCATCGTGTTGCCGATTCGGCCGATCCTGGTTGCTTGGCTTGCGCATGCGGTAGTGGGGCTGATGTTCATCGAGCACCTCTATCGGGCGCTTCCCGATGCCTCCCGATGGGGCATCAAGCCCCTGTGCATCGGACTTGGAGCTGGCTACATCTTCGAGTTGTACCTGTTTGCCGATGCAGCCTTGTTCAATCGAATCGATCTCGATGTCATTGCGGTTCGGGGCGTGGCGCATGCGCTGCTGATACCGCTGATCGCGCTTTCTGGGACACGCAGCCCTACCTGGACACTGCGTATGGCAGTGTCGCGGGAGGTCGTGTTCCATTCTGCCGCTCTCGCCGCTGCCGGGGTCTATCTGCTGGTGATTGCCGCGGTTGCCTACTACGTACGCTATTTTGGAGAAAGCTGGGGGCGGGCGTTGCAGATGGCCTTGCTCTTCGGCGGTCTCGTGCTGCTCGGGGCGCTGCTTTTTTCCGGATCGCAGCGGGCTCGCCTGAGGGTTCTCCTCAGCAAGCACCTTTTCCCGTATCGCTACGACTATCGTACCGAATGGCTGCGATTCACCCAGGCGCTGGCCTCGGCGGACAAGGGGCTCGATCTCGGCCAGTCGGTCGTCAAGGCATTGTCGGATCTGGTCGAAAGTCCTGGTGGAACATTGTGGCTGCGCGACAGCTACGGCAAATTCGTGCCTTATGCTCGCCTGAACCGTCCGGCGATCGATGTCGTCGAGTCGATGGATTCCGGACTCTGCCGCTTTCTCGATGAACGCGAGTGGATCATCGATCTCGAGGAATACCGGAGTCGCCCCAAGTACTATGAAGGCCTCGTATTGCCGGATTGGCTTTCCAACTTGCCGGATGCGTGGCTCGTCATACCCCTCAGGAGCACGGATTCGCTGCTCGGTTTTGTCGTGCTGGCAAGGCCTCGTGCGCCGTTCGATGTGGATTGGGAGGTGCTCGATCTGCTGAAGACGGCTCAGCGGCAGGCTGCAGGCTATCTCGAGCGGATGCTTGCTGCGGAGGCGCTGCTCGAAGCCCGCAAGTTCGACTCCTTCAATCGGATGTCGGCCTTCATCGTGCACGATCTGAAGAACCTCGTCGCGCAGATGTCGCTGATGCTCAAGAACGCGGAGCGCCACGGACATAAGCCCGAGTTCCAGCAGGATATGCTCGAGACTGTTTCGCACGTCGAGTCGCGGATGAGGGGGCTGATGACGCAGTTGCAGGAGAAGCGTCCCATCGATTCGCCCCGCGGCGTCGATATCGTGCAGATCCTGCGCAGTGTCTGCGAGTCGAAGCGTTGTCAGTCGCCCGTGATCCAGTTGCTCGACCCGCTTCCTCGCCAAGCGATGGTGCTGGCTCATCCCGAGCGCCTGGAGAGAATCATTGGCCATGTCGTGCAAAATGCACTGGATGCCACAAATGAGGATGGTAAGGTGACTGCTCAGCTCAGTCTTGCCGGTGACGGCAGGGCGAGTTTGGTGATTGCAGATACGGGGTGCGGCATGTCAGCCGATTTCCTTCGCGACCGCCTGTCTCGTCCGTTCCAGACGACTAAGGCCAGCGGCATGGGCATAGGCGTGTTCGAGACCCGTCAGTATCTGAACGAGATCGGTGGCGATCTCCAGTTCGAAAGCGAAATCGGACAGGGGACGCGAGCAACCATCCTGTTGCCATGCTTGTCGGATGGGCGGCAGGATCTACAAGACGGAGCCAGTGAAATTCATGCCTGAAAAGCAGCGGACGCTATTGATCGTCGAGGACGATCCTGCGCTGCAGAAGCAGATGCGTTGGGCTTTCGATGCCTGTGAAACCGTCGTTGCAGACGACAGGGAAAGTGCGATTACACAGTTGCGCCGCCACGAACCTGCAGTGGTGACCATGGACCTGGGGCTTCCTCCAGCGCCTGACGATGTCACCGAGGGGTTTCGGCTGCTGCGCGAAATTCTCGTACTGGCGCCGGACACCAAGGTGATCGTGCTGACTGGCCAGCATGATCGCGAGAACGCGGTCAAGGCGATTGGGTTGGGGGCGTACGACTTCTTCGCTAAGCCTTTCGAGCCCGAACTGCTGGCGCTCACCATCGAGCGGGCTTTCCGCATGCACGACCTGCAACTCGAGAATGCACGCCTGTCGGCAATGGGAGCCAGCCCCCTGTCCGGCCTGCTGACACGCGATCCCGGGATGCTCAAGATCTGCCGCACGATCGAGAAGCTTGCTTCAGCATCGGTCACCGTAGCCCTGTTGGGCGAGAGTGGGACCGGCAAGGAAGTGCTTGCGCGCGGCCTTCACGCACTGTCGTCGCGTTCCGCGGAGCGCTTCGTGGCAATCAACTGCGCAGCCATTCCCGAAGCCTTGCTGGAAAGCGAGCTGTTCGGTTACGAGAAGGGCGCATTCACCGGAGCGGTGAAGCAGACGCTCGGCAAGATCGAGACCGCCAACAAGGGCACCCTGTTCCTCGACGAAATCGGTGATCTGCCGATGCCCCTGCAGGCCAAGCTGCTGCGTTTCCTGCAGGAACGCGTCATCGAGCGCGTTGGCGGGCGTGACGAGATTCCGGTTGATGTCCGGATCGTGTGTGCCACGCACAGGGATTTGAAAGAGCAGATCAAGACGGGTGCGTTCCGCGAGGATCTCTATTACCGCTTGGCGGAAATCGTCGTCGACATCCCTCCGCTGCGTGACCGGGAAGGCGATGCCGTGCTGCTCTCCCATGCCTTCGTTCAGCGTTATGCGCGAGAGAACGGGCGTGGTTCGATGACATTGACCGACGATGCGATTAACGCAATCGAGGCACATCCGTGGCCCGGCAATGTGCGGGAACTGGAAAACTGCCTCAAGCGCGCAGTCATCATGGCCGACGGCAACCGCATTACCGCGGACGATCTCGGCTTCGAGACGGTCGACGAGGATCTCGAACGTCTCAACCTGCGTCAGGTTCGGGATGAGGCCGAGCGCCGGGCGGTGCTGCGGGTCCTCGCGCGAACCAACAACAACATTGCCCGGGCGGCCGAAGTCCTTGGAATCAGCCGCCCTTCACTCTACGACTTGATGAACCGCTTCGGTTTGAAGAAGGAGAACGGATCGTGAACAACACTGCAGAGGGCCGGCGGCCTTCGGCCTGGAGAGGGCGTTCCCGGGGCCTGGCTCTGGCGCTGGTTTCCGCCGCCTTGTTGGGTGCCTGCAGCGACAGCCCGGAGCAGATGCTTGCTTCGGCGAAAGGCTATCTGTCCAACAACGATACCAATGCTGCGGTCATTCAGTTGAAGAATGCCCTGCAGGAGAACGGAAACCTCGCCGAGGCCCGTTTCCTCCTTGGGCGCATCAACCTGCAGCAAGGCGATACGGCGGGCGCGATCAAGGAACTGCAGCATGCCTTCGATCTCGGCTACGCCAGAATCGACGTCGTCCCTCTGCTGGCGAGGGCCAGAGTCAGCGCCGGCGAGTTCGATCGAGTACTGACCGATTTCGCCAATGTGAAACTGGAGGACGATGCTGCGCAGGGGCGTCTGCTGGGGGCCGTGGGTGATGCCCATTTCGGCAAGGCGAATGTTCAGGAGGCCATTCGGTCCTATCAGCAGGCGCTCACGCTGCGTGCGACTGACGTCGAGGCCGGCATCGGCCTGGCGCGAGCACGTCTTTTCAGCAACGACCCGACTGGCGCAGAGGAGGCCATCAGGGCCGTTGTTGCGCACAGCCCCGATAATGGCGATGTGTTGGCCGCCTTGTCCGACATTATGCAGGCACAGGGCAAGCAGGAAGAGGCGCTCAAGGCCCTGGAAGAGGCCGTGCGCCTGAGTCCCAACCAAGTTGGCTACCGCTATGCGCTGGTTTCCCTGCTGTTTCGCGGTGGCCGATACGAAGAAGGGGTGAAGCACTTCGAGGCGATGAAGAAGGCGGCGCCCAATCATCCGTCGACCCGCTATCTCCAGGCCTTCATCGATGCGCGCGAGGGCCGTCTGACCGAAGCGCGCGATTTGCTGGCACAGGTCCTGAAGCAGACGCCCAACTTCCTGCCCGCGCAACTGCTCGCCGGCTCGGTGCTGCTGCAACTCAACGACCAGGCCCAGGCCCGCAATCACCTGAACACCGTACTCAGCCGTGCTCCTGGCCAGCAATTGGCACGTACCTTGTTGATCACGTCCCATCTGTCCTCGGGTGAAGCGGCGCGTGCGCTCGAACTGCTGCAACCGCTGCTCGAGACGCAGCCAAGCGACGCACGCTTACTGGGATTGGCCGGACAGGTGTTTCTCGCCAACGGCGATCTGGCCAGAGCCGAGGATTACCTGGAGCGGGCGGCCAAGGCTGCCCCGGAAGATCCTCAGGCCCGTCTGCGTCTTGGTGCGGCCCGTCTGGCCAGCGGCGATGCAGAGGGTGCGCTGGCTGATTTCGAAAGCGCATCGACGATGGACGACTCTGCCATCCAGGCGGACCTGGCTCTGGTCGTTGCCTACCTGCGGCGCGGTGACACCGAGAAGGCGCTCAAGGCCCAGGCAGAGTTGGAGCGCAAGCAGCCGCAGAATCCGCTCGTATATAACCTGCGTGGCGGGGTGATGCAGGCCAGGCAGGACATCCCCGCCGCACGGGCTGCGTTCGAGAAGGCCTTGTCGCTCAATGCCGATTTCCTCGCTGCCGCAGTGAATCTTGCACGCCTGGATCTTGGCGAGCGCAAGACGGAGGAAGCGCTGGCGCGGATTCGCGCGATTGCCGATCGCAACGACAAGAACGTCGAGGCTCGTCTCGCGCTGGCGGAACTGCAGGTCGCAACCGGTGCTGTGCCCGCCGACGTGTTTGCCACGCTCGAGCGCGCGGAAGCGGCTGCGCCGGGAACCATGGCGCCCGCTCTGGCGATCATCCAGCATCACTTGCGCAACCGGGAGTTCCCGAAAGCGCTCGCTGCTGCACAAAAACTCAGTGCAGCAAACCCGAACGACGTTCGCGCGGTCGAAGCGCTCGCCCGTGCTCAACTGGCGGCCAATGAAACCCAGCAAGGCATAGCCTCCTTGAACCGGCTGGCCACGCTGCGTCCGCAATCCGCAGCACCCTTGATCATGGTGGCCGACGTGCATCGGGGGGCGAAGGACAATGCCGCAGCCGAACAGGCTGTGCGCAGGGCACTGGCGGTGCAGCCGGACTCGATCGATGCTCAGCAGCGGCTCGCAGGTTTGATGCTCGAACGCGGAGCGCGCGAGGACGCACTGAAGGTTGCCAGGGCGGTGCAGAAGCAGCATGCCGAGAACCCGGCCGGCTACGTGTTGGAGGCGGAGATCGAATCTGCCGGCAATCGCTGGGCCGAGGCGGCGTCGGTGTATCGCCAGGCCCTCGAGCGCAGAAGCAGTGGCGAGATCGCGATTCGTCTGCATTCCGCGCTGATGCGCGCAGAGCGCAAGGGCGAAGCCGACAAGTTCGCTACCGACTGGCTGCGGCAGCAGCCGGAAGATCTGGCGATGAGGGGCTATCTGGCCGAGCGTGCACTGGGCGAGACCCGCTATGCGGATGCAGTCGATGGTTTCGAGGCGATGAGGAAGATATCGCCCGACAACCCGATGGTGCTCAACAACTTGGCCTGGGCTGCCAACCAGGTCAAGGATCCGAAGGCACTCGAATATGCGGAGCGGGCGCAAAACCTTGCGCCGGACAACCCCGCCATCCTCGATACCCTGGGCGTGATCCAGATCGAGCATGGCCAGGCCGACAAGGGCCTGGCCAACTTGCAGCGCGCAGTGTCGCTGGCACCGGATCTCGCTCAGTTGCGCCTGAACTTGGCGCGTTCGTATGCAAAGCTGGGGCGCAAGGACGATGCTCGCAAGGAACTCGATACGCTGATGCCCAAGCTGCAGGAAAATACGCCCCTGCACAAGGAAGCAAGCGAACTCCTGAATTCGCTTTGATGATCCTTACCCATTGATTTGAATACATTGCAACAAGGAATCTGTTCATGAACACCATTGCAGTCGTCGGTCTGGGCTATGTCGGTTTGCCGCTTGCCGTCGAGTTCGGCAAGAAACAAAAGACCTTCGGCTTCGACCTGTCTCCGCAGAAGGTTGCGGCCTACCGTGATTTCATCGATCCGACCGGCGAAGTCGCCACCGAAGATCTGCGTGCGGCGACGCATCTGACTTGCCACACTGACCCTTCGGTGCTGAAGGAGGCGGATTTCATCATCGTTGCCGTGCCCACGCCGGTCGATGACGCACATCAGCCGGACCTGACGCCGCTGGTGAAATCGTCCGAAACCGTCGGTCGCAACATGAAGCGCGGGGCGATCGTGGTCTATGAATCCACGGTCTACCCCGGCGCCACCGAAGAGGTCTGCATTCCCATCCTCGAACGGGAGTCCGGCCTGAAGTGGAAGGAGGATTTCTTCGTCGGCTACTCGCCCGAGCGCATCAATCCGGGCGACAAGGAACGCACGGTGACCAGGATCGTCAAGGTCGTCTCCGGCGACACGCCCCAGACGCTGGAAACGGTGGCGCAGGTATACGGCTCGGTGATCACCGCCGGTGTCTGCCCGGCCAGTTCGATCAAGGTTGCCGAAGCGGCGAAGGTCATCGAAAACACCCAGCGCGATCTCAACATCGCGTTGATGAACGAGCTGGCCGTCATCTTCCACAAGATCGGTATCGATACGCTGGAAGTGCTCAAGGCGGCCGGTACCAAATGGAACTTCCTGCCGTTCCGGCCGGGCCTCGTCGGCGGCCACTGCATCGGTGTCGATCCCTACTATCTGACGCACAAGGCTGAAATGCTCGGCTACCACCCGCAGGTCATCCTTGCCGGCCGCCGGATCAACGACGGCATGGGCAAGTACGTCGCCGAGCAGACGGTCAAGAACATGATCGCCGCGGGCTCTAGCATCAAGGGTGCCGATGTCGTCGTGCTCGGCCTGACCTTCAAGGAAAACTGCCCCGATCTGCGCAACAGCAAGGTCATCGACGTCATTCGCGAACTGCAGAGCTACGGCTGCAGGGTCCACGTCCATGATCCGGTGGCCGAATCTGCCGAGGCGGAGCATGAGTATGGCGTGAGCCTCAGCGCATGGGATACCCTGCCGCAGGCGCAAGCCATCGTGGCAGCGGTGGCGCACCAGCAGTACCTGGACATGCCCGTTACCGGGTTATTGCAAAAACTCTCGCCCGGTGGCGTGTTCAGCGACGTAAAATCGGCCTACGATCCGGCGGCGCTCGAGGCCGCAGGGGCAGTTGTCTGGCGCCTGTAAGGGCCATCGTATCGGTGAGGCAGTGATGACGAAGCAGTCCGTAGCGATCCGTTCCGACTTTGGCCATCCCGGATTTTTCAGGAATGGCATGAAATGGATGCTCGGGCTCTTGATCGCGCTGCCGGCGCCGACTGCATTCGCCATCGACAAGCGCCTGGCCGAGCAGGCCCGATATCTGGCGCGGGAAGCCCTGAGCTACGAGCATGGCGAAGGGGTTCCGCGTGATCAGCCTTACGCGGCCCGGCTCTATTGTGAAGCGGCTCGCCTGGGCGACGTCGAAGCGATGTATTCCCTGGGCTGGATGTATGCCAATGGCCGGGGCGTCGAGCGCAACGACGCCTATGCCGGTGCCTTGTTTGCCCAGGCTGCCCGCAAGGGCCACGAGCATGCCAGGAAGATGTTGCGCTACACGGGAGATGACGCTCGCGCGAAGCCCGAATGCCTGCGCAGGCCGGCAGATGTGGTGCGGGAGCGCTGGCCGATCGATGGGCTCATCGCCCGTCTGTCGCCGGAACGACGCGAAATCGCCCGCCTGATGTCGGAGCTCTCGCCGAAGTACGGTATCCAGCCTGTGTTGGCGCTGGCCATCGGCCTGACCGAGTCGGCACTGAATCCGCAAGCCCTGTCGCCCAAGAACGCGATGGGCGTCATGCAGCTGATTCCGGAGACCGCCGAGCGCTTCAACGTCAGCAAGCCCTACGATCCCGAACAGAACATTCGGGGCGGTCTGGCCTATCTGCGCTGGTTGCTGGCCTACTTCGAAGGCGATATCGCCCTTGCCGCAGCAGCCTACAACGCGGGAGAAGGGGCGGTCGACCGCCATCGCGGCGTACCGCCTTATCGCGAGACGCAGGCCTATGTCGAACGTATCCTTCGCCACGTCGGGCAGGCGCATCACCCCTACGACCGCAGTGTCGTCTCACCCAGCCGGATGCTGCGCAACCTGCGCCTGGCCGCACAGGAAGGGAGCGGCACATGAATGCTGAACAGCAGCGCGTAGCGCACGCCGGGATTCGCCGGCGGGTGCTGCAATCGGTTTGTACGTTCGCTGCGCTGACGGCATGTCCTGCGCTTGCGCGGGCGAACCTGGTCGATATCCTGCCCGGCATCAAGCCTTCCGTCGTTGCGGTCGGCACCTATCAGCGTACCCGCAGCCCCGCTTTCCAGTTTCGCGGCACGGGCTTTGTCGTCGGCGATGGGCGCATGATTGCGACCAATGCCCATGTGCTTCCGGAAGCGATCGCAAGCGAGAACATGGAAATGCTGGTAATCGTCGTTCCCGGCAAGGACCAGCAGGGGACGGTTAGGCAGGTCAGCCGCGTTGCCAGCGAACGCAGCCGCGACCTTGCCGTGCTCCGACTCGAAGGCGGGGAGGCCCTGCCTGCCCTGAAGCTGGCTTCGCGGGAGCGGGTACAGGAAGGGCAGGAGATCGCGTTTACCGGCTTCCCGATCGGTGCCGTGCTGGGCATGACTCCGGTCACGCATCGCGGCATCGTCTCCGCGATCACGCCGATCGGCATTCCGCAGGGCAATTCACGCGACCTCAATCCCGCCCTCATCCGGCGGCTCGCCAATGACGTGTTCCGCGTCTATCAACTCGATGCCACGGCTTATCCCGGCAATAGCGGTAGTCCTGTGTTCGACCCGAAGACAGGCGAGGTCATCGGCGTCATCAACATGGTGTTTGTCAAATCGACCAAGGAAAGCGTGCTGTCCGATCCCTCGGGAATCAGTTATGCGATTCCCGTGGAGTACCTTCACAGGCTAATTGGGAACGCTCCCTGAACGACACCGGATCGCATCTTCGGATGGCAGGCACGACAAAAAACCCGCAAAGCCTTTAGCAGTGCGGGTTTTTGGGTCTTGGTGCTACGGGGTGATACGGTGAATTGGCCTTGTCACCAGGAATCGAAGAAGATGGTAGCCGCCTTATCCTGAAAAGGATTTGAAGCGGTACGGCGAATTCCTACCCCCAAATCTACCCCCAGCGCGTGAGGGCTGGGCCGGTGATCGGCCAGCGCCGCGTCGAAAATGCTGTCGCGGGCGGCAACTTCAATGAGGGCTTTCATCGCTTCCACTCCTGGTTGTTCCGATGAGCAGATCGCGCGAATCGTTGACCAGGTCCATGGCCTCGCTGAGGCACCCGGACAGGGAATGCTGGCTCAGGCTGTTGATGTCGCCGGTGACTTCAAGCGTGTAGATCATGTCGATGAGCGCGGCGGCCGATGACAGCTTGAGGTTGATGGCATCCACATCGATGTTGTCCGTGCTCATGACTTCACCTTCCTTAAATGCTTCGCCTTCTCGTAGGCTTCGATTTCGTTCCAGCCCATCATTTCAAGCCGGCGCGGTTCTGCGCGTCGTGCCAGGCCAATCAAGGTAGCGACCTGATCGGAGCCGCATTCGAGCGTACGGAGCAACGCCTGCACTTCTTCACCATTTTGGAAGTTGCCGGCATTGCCGTTCTCGCTGTCTTCCGCGACGAGGGCGGCGAGGCCGCCGCATACAACGGCCAAGTCTTGCGCCAGATGCTGTGCGTTCTCTATCCCGCCGGAAAACATTGACACCTCGTCGAGCGTCAGACGGTCCTCGGCCTTTTCCCACAACAGAAAAACTGCATCGCGTAGATTTCTCATGGTCACTTCCTCCCGAAGGTCAGACGATAGGCCAGCGCCGGGCCGGCGAAGCGGCGCAGCGCGCGGTACAGGGTGAAGCGGCTGATCGTGGTCATGCTGCCGTCCTCCCTTCCACCTTCGCCAGGGCGGCGCGAAGCGACATGAGCACGGCGCCTTCTGGCGTATGTTCGGAAGGCGCCCACTTCTGTCTGGTCAGCAAGGCTTCCGCTGCACTTGCCCAGGTCCGGGGAACGATAGGGGAGCGGGGTTTCCATCGCCGCCAGCGCGAGCTGGGCGATGGCTGCGATCTCGGAAAGGTTGAATTGTGCCGTGACTGCCATGTTTTTGATGGCAAGCTGCAGGCGGCGAACTTCGGTGGTGCTGGCTTCGAGGGTGCTGGACGCGGGCGCGCCGGTGGTGGGGTGTGCCATGGTGGTACTCCAAGTAGCGGTCTTTTTCTCCGCCTTCCCGTCGCCAAACGGGTGAGCGGAACCGTGTCGGGTTGGCGAACCGGTACTTGGAAACCGGCAGACCTTGCGGTCTCCCAACACGGCCCGCCCATAGGGCAACACCATGTTGCGGACGTAAAAAAACCGCGCGGGGCGGTTGTCCGCCCAAGTAAGCCCGGTCGCCAAACCGGTGCCCCGTTGTTTGCGGGGACGTGTGCAGAGTAGGCGGGCGGGGTGGGGGCTGTCAAGCGTATTAACAGATAGCTTGCTCTTCGTGGTTTCTGTTAATACAATTTACTCATGAAAATCACCTACGACGAAGCCAAGCGGCAGGCCAACCTCGTGAAGCACGGCCTTGATCTGGCAGATGCTGCGCTGGTCTACGACTCGCCGAACAAGATCACGCTGGCCTCGACGCGTAAGGATGAGCAGCGCCTTGTCGATATTGCAATGGTCGAGGTGATGGGCGTGGTGCTGGTTCTGGTCTATGTGGTTCGTGGTGACGCGGTGCGTGCCATTTCACTGCGCCGCGCGTCGAAGTCTGAAAGGAGGGTCTATGAATCCGCACAGCAAAACTGACTGGGCTCGTGTGAAGCGTGAGGCCGAAGCCGATGCGCCGGTGCCGTTCGATGCCGACGGCGATCCGTACGATCCGAACGATGAAGCCGCTGTCGAGGCCTTTGCCGCGCAGGCCCTGATTACCCGTAGGCGCGGCCCGCAGAAAGCCCCCACTAAAGTGCCGACCACCATCCGCTTCGACGCGGATGTGCTGGCCGCGCTGAAGGCTACCGGGCCGGGCTGGCAGACACGGGTGAATGCGGCGATGCGCGAATGGGTGAGGTCGCATGTCGCGCGTTGATGTCGGATTTTCCGACATCAAGATTCATAGCGTGCGCCTGATGGTGTTGCGCCGAACACATTGCCAGAGAGCTGGCCGAGCAGGTCGCGCAACGGATCGGTCTTCTGGCTGTTGTCTTTCTCGTACAGACCCAGGTGCTTCATCAGCTTTTCCAAAGCGCTGTTCTTGTCCGCAATCTTGTACTTCTTCAGGTAGCCGACGAATACGCGGTCTTTGCCCGATCCCTCGAACTGCTCCAGCACCTCGATGCCGGCCACGGCTGCGGCGGTGTCGTCGTCGAGATCATGGATTCCCTTCGGGCTGCCGTCTGCATTGAAGAGCCGGCGTGGGTCGAAGAAGGCGACTCGCGCCAGTTCTCGCAAGGTGTCGTCCTGGCTGATGCCGGTACGCTTCTGGCGCGCCTTGCGCCCTTCTTCAATGGCTCCGCACACCTCAACATTCCTCAACAGGCGTTCGCCCTGCTGGGTGGCCGTTCGTGGGCTGTACCCCGCTCGGATCGCCGCCTGTGTCGCATTCAGGTCGATCAGGTACTCATCAACGAAGCGAGCCTGCCTTGGTGTCATTCGGTCACGTTTCGTCATGGCGGCGTTCCTGTGCTGAGATGTGGCGCGTCTCCACGACGGCGGGAAGCTTCGCCGGCACGATGATGCGGCGCATACCTTCGAGTCGGCCGGTATAGGGGAGGCCGTTCCGGGTCATCTTGATCGCCGCGCCGGTCTGGTCTGTGATGACGACGATCGTACCGTCGTTTTCTGGCGGGGTGGCCTGCTCAAGCTTTGCAAGGCGGGTTTTCAGGTTGGTCATTTGCGGTTCTCCAGGGCGGTGATACGGGATTCGAGTTCTACGGTCTCCAAGGCCTTGCGACGGCTCTCCACAATGCCGGAGAGCGTCGCGGCCTCGCTTGGGGTGAGGGAGCCTTCGGCGACGGCTTGCAAGATGATTTGCTGTGCTTCGGACACGCCGGCCGCGGTGCTTGGTTCCACGCGGCTTGCCTCTCGGGTTGCCGGACTGGCCAGGCTTAAACGCCATTGGCTTGTTCTCCCCTTGAATTTTCAGGCTGTCCGCGATCCTTCACCCCCCAGCCCGAACGTCTGGAAAAGGGCATCGAAGGCCTCGGCCCGTGCCTGCGGTTTCAGTCGGTACAGGTTCGCCGTGTAGCGCTCTCCGGTACGGGCGGTGCGACGGATCACGGCCGAGCCTTCGATAGCCTCGATGATCCGTTGGCGCCGGAGCCACGAGCACGCAACCCGCACCCGGTACTCGTCGCAACCCATGACGCGGGCGATGTCGGACGTGGAGAACACTGTGCGGCCATCGGTGTCGATTTCACCGCGGTAGTCGGTGATGGCCGTGAGCACTGCTTCGGTGGTGATTTTCGTCATGCTTCAATACTCCCTGTCCATTCTCGGAAAGGGTCTGGCTGCACTCCTGCGCGGCTGCCCCGTCATGCATTCATCTGTGGTTATTCGAGGTTCGCGAACGCCCCTTCCTCGCGCAGCCCTTCGCGCTTGGGTGACAGGAAGATGCCGTCCCTGATCTGCGCGGCGTTGCGCAGCTTGGTCCGGTAGGCCTGCTGGAAGGACAGGGCGTTGAAGGCGAAGGCGGGGTTCTGGCGGCTGAAGCGCTGGGCCAGGGTGATGGCCTCTTGCTGCGTCTCCCGGTCGCCCGCCATCGTGGCGGCCACCCACATGTTCAGGATCTCCGAGCGCCGGGCCTGCAGCCTGGCCTCCCGCCCCTTCACCGCGGCACGGCCCTCGTACATCTCGGCCATCCGTGACGGCTGGAAGCCCATGGCCGTACCCACGATCTCCGCCGGCGTCAGATCGATGCCCAGATCGTCGCCGCGCCACGAGCGCACGCCTTCATCGCTGAAGCGGTAGGCCTTGAGCGGAGCGCTGATGAACTTCGGCATCATCGACTCCACACCCCGGGCGAACTTGCCTTCCTCGAAGGCCTGCATCGCCGTGCCCATCTGCCCGGCGTAGCCTGCCACCGGCCCGAGCAGCGTCAGCATCCAGGCCTCGACCAGATCGCGGCCCTCGGCTTCCTTGTTCGGCGCCCGCAGCCACAGATCGCCCAGCCCCACGCGAGAGGCCATATCGACGTTGAGCAGCATGCGCATCGGGCCGTGGGCGATGGCTTCTCCCACCTTCACGCCAAACACGTCGGCCAGCATCTTCCGGTACTCGGTCTCCCACTCCCACGGATCGTCCTCGTCGCCCATGCCCAGCGCCAGCAGGGACAGCAGCGGCGTGATGCCGAAGATGCCCAGCGGCAGCCCCAACGTGCCGGCCGCGGTGAAGTGCATCGCCGCCACCCCGAGCAGCATGCGCCGGGCCTCGCGCTTCACCTGCGGGCTCTCGCCCTTGAGCGCCTGGTAGGCGTTGCGCCACAGCAGGTAGGTCATCTGCTGGCTGTACTGCTTGAACATCGTGATGACGCGGGTGAAGTTGCCCTGCATGAAGCGGGCGCGGTTCGATGCCGAGTAATCGAAGTGCGTGCGGATCAGGGCATTGCGCGCTGCCTCGACTGCATCGGCATGGGCCTGCCCCTTGTCGCGGGCCAGCCGATAGGTCGCCAGGGCCGATACCTGCCGGTTGAAGACCTCGGGAACATGGAAGGTCCAGCCGACGATCTTCATCGCCCGGTTGATCGCGAAGGCGCGCTTGCTCACCGTGCTGTCGGTGTTGGCGGTACCGGCCAAGTCCTGCGCCTGCGTCAGGTTGATGAGCCCCATGTTCTCCAGCTCGCGGATCGCCTTCTGCTCGTCGGCCGAGAGATTCGGGTTGCCTTGCATGACGAAGCCGGACCACTTCTCCCACCTGCCGCCGAAGTAGTCCTTGCTCGCCTTCGTCATCGCCGCGCTGGCCTTGCCGAAGCCGTAGCGGGCACCCAGCCAGGGCAGGGTCACGAACGGCGTCTGCGTCAGATTCACCAAGCCGCTGGCGATCGAGCCGCCCAGCGACATCACGAAGCCCACCTGGCCGGCCGCGGCGGCGACCGGATGCGTGTTCGGGTTCAGCAGCAGATCGAGCCGGCGCGTCAGTTCATTGACCACCTGCTGCTGTTCGGTCGTGTCGCCGCCCGCTTCGCGGATATCCTTCTGCATCTCGTCGATCAGCAGCGAGAGCTCGTGTGCGTGCTGGATCTTGGCGATGTGGTGGCCGGCGTGCTGCATGCTGGCCGCGAAGGCGCGCATCGCATCCGAACTGAAGCCCGGTACGCCCTTGCGGTGGCGGAAGTGCCGGCGGTAGCTCGAATCCGGCAGCGTGCCGATGGCCAACTGGTTCAGGTTGTCCATCAGGTTGGCTTTCTCGGCCGCAGGCAGGTCCAGGGCGTTGATCCGCTCCAGCACGTCGCCGACGAACTGTCCGGCCGCACCGTCGCGCGTGGCGGAGTACTGCGCCTTGTGGGTGGCCTTCACCGTCCAGCCGGTGGCGCGCAGCTGGCGCATGCGCATCTCGCGCCTGGCGCTGGATTCGAAGGTCTCGACCATGCGCTCCTTGCCCTTGTCGGCGATCAGCACCAGGTCGCCGAAGCGGGCCAGCGGGAAGTACGGCCCGTCCTTCAGGTAGTTGTCGAACTCGAGGCGAATCTGCGCCGCCACCCGGGCGCCGTTCGTGCCGGCCATCTCGGCCCGGTTCGCCAGGCCGTCGCGGATCGAGCTCAGCGTGTCGCGGTAGGTGTCGCGCACCTCGCGATAGATGTCCTTCGCGGTGTTGGGCAGGCTGTCCCACAGCCGCATCATCTCGGCCTGCTCGGCATTGAACTCGCCGCCCTGCCGCTGGGCATCCGGATCGAACTGCGCCAGGGTAGCGCGGTGCATCAGGTCGGACATGCGGTCGGAGACTTCCGAGGGCAACTGCCGCCACTGCTCGATCAGGTTGTCCGCGCGTTCGGCGGTGCGCTGGCGCACGGTGTCCATCTGCCGCACGACGTCGTCGAAGCGCTTCACGCCCGGCATCGCATCACCCCAGATGTCGGTGATCTGGTCGCGGGTCAGCGCCCCCATCGCCCAGCCGCGGTTCGAGCGCAGGGCATGGGCAAGCCATTCGCCCACGGTGAGCCGTTGCGGAGGCGGCGCGCTGTCGGTGGCGGTGTAGGGCGATGCCTCTTCGCGCATGGCGATGGAGCGCAGGCCGCTGTCCATGAAGTCGCGCGCGGCCTCGACGCCGGATTCCGACAGCGCCAGCCCGTCGGCCTGCACCACGTCCTTGAAGATGCCCTCGCGCATCAGGAAGTCGAAATGCGCCGCATGGCCGTTCTCGGGCAGCACCAGGAAGCGGCTGCCGCCGCTGCCGGTTTCTCGTGCGGCCCGGCGGACCACCGCCTTCAGGCGTGCGATCCCGACCTTGCTGCGATCCTTCAGCAGCGCCGCCGGCAGGTCGACCAGCAATTGCACACGCAGACGCCGATCGGTGGTGATGATGGTGGCGTGGCCGTTCTGGACCTGCAGGATCTTCCCCATCATCGCCACGTCCTTCGGGCGCGACAGCTTCACGCCGAGCAGTTCGTGCTCGAGCTCGGGGCGGCTCTTGAAGTCGATGCCCGCCAGCTCCGGCGCCTTGATGGTCTCGGCACGGCCGCGCGCGTCGATCACCGAATACTCGTTGTGGTCGATCACGACGTGGCCCCGGAAGGCCTCGGGGTGCGTCTCTGCCAGCCGGGTGGTGATGCTGATGTCGGCCCCGGATGGCGCCGCGTGGCCGCTCGGGTGGTTGTGCAGGATGTAGAAGCCATCAGCGCCGAAGCGCGCCATGTTCTCGCGCAGGCTGTCATCGAACACATC
This sequence comes from Thauera carbonicopians, assembly GCF_025699485.1. GTDB lineage: Bacteria > Pseudomonadota > Gammaproteobacteria > Burkholderiales > Rhodocyclaceae > Thauera. The sequence continues at coordinate 18,118 of NZ_JANUXN010000014.1, forward strand.
GACCGGCGGCAGTGCCACGGCGGCGGGCATGCGCGACGTTACCCCGGTCTCGCCGACGATGCGGCCGTCCTTCACGAAGAAGGTGCGGAAGGTCTCGAAGCGGGGATCGCGATACACCTGTGCCAGGCTGGCCAGGTCGGCCGGGCCGTCGATGCGCAGGCCGGTCAGCTGGTTGGCGCGTCCGGCGGTGAATCCTTCGTAGAGTGCGGAGCCGAGTACGGTGGGCTGGCTTCCGTCAGGACCACGGCGCCGGGCAGCACTTGCACCGATGATCCGTCGCTGAAGGTCTGCGAGTGCAGAGCGTCCGGTGCTGCGCTGGGCGTCGGTGGTGTCGGGGCGGGTGTCGATGTGGGGGTAAGGGTCGGGCGTGGCATTCGTGGCCTCCTGTCGCGGGGTGGCTGCTTCCGGCGCGGTGGTTGTGTCGATGAGTCGGGCATTCGCGCCAGCGCGCCAGAGGGCACCTTCGGCATCCGGGCGATGGGAGTACTGGCCGAAGAGCGAGCCGTCCGGGCGCAGGACCTGGAAGCGGGGGGCGGGCGCCTGTGCAGTCGCCGGTGCAGTTGCCGGGCTTTCAGCGGGCAGGGCCGCGGACAGCTTGCCGCGGATGAAATCGTCCAGTTCCTGCCAGGTCTTTCCCGCGTGGCGCTTCGCGATCACGTTCGGGGCGCCGGCCTTCGTTGCCCAGCCGGCGCGGGCGGCGATCTGCTGGCGCTGTTCCGCAGGCATCGCATTCCAGCGCGCGGCCGGCGAGGTGTGGACCGTCTGATTCGCTGCCGCTGGCTGCGGATTGGCCTGCATCGCCTGCGTCAGCCGGTTCTGCAGCTCGCCGCTCAACTGCCGCCAGGGTCGGGCCGGCACGTTGCCGCGCTGCACCGGGTTCAGGCCGGCGAGGTTTGCCACCGCCTGGCGTTCGGCCGGGGCCATCGTGGCCCACAACTCGCCGGCGGCTGTGGTGCTCAGTTCTGCCGGCGTCTGCTGCGTGCTTGAGGCGGCCGCGGTCAGGGTGTCACCGCTGCCGGATGCTGTTGCGCGGCGTGTCAGTTCGGCCTGTGCGGCTTCCTTCCAGCCGGCTTGCCCGTTGCTTGCCAAGTACTGCAGTTGGTCGGCGGTGCGTCCGGACACGTCGGGCAGCGCGCTTTGTGTCTGCGTGGCGGTCGTTTCCACAGCCGGCTGCGGCGCGGTATCCGCCCAACCCCATCCGGTGTCCGGGCTTTGCGGCTGGAAACGTGCGACGGCGGCGCGCTGCTCAGAGGTCAGGGATTCGGCCGGTGCGATCCCGAAGCCCGTGCCGTCGGCGTTCGGCACCACCATCACCGCGCTGCCGTCCTCGCTCATCCATCCGGCCAGGCGCTGGGCATTCTCCAGCGGGATGGGGGCTTGCTGTTGTGTGAAGGCCGCGAACTCGCCGAAGTCGGGCGACGGCAGCATATCGGTATCGCCGCCTTCGCTGTCGGTCTCGATGGCGGCGGCCTGTGACATCGGGCCGGCTGCCATCGGCGCTTCGGCTGGGAGCGCTGCGCCGCTATCCACGGCCAGCGCCGCCGCAGCGGACATCGGACCGGCGTTCGGATCGAGGCCCATCAGTTCGGACGGTAGCGGGGCGGGGGTGTCGGGAGTGGGCGCCTGCGGAGTGTCCATCGTATGGACACCCTCGATGGTGGCCTGGCCCGCGCCATCCGGGGCAACAGCCGGCGCAGTGTTCGCCTGCCTATCCTGCTGTGTCGCCTGTCCGGTGGGCGCGCGTGCCGCCTCAACGTCGAAGATGCCCCCATCGGGCTGGGTAGCGCGTGCGCCCCGGGTCGGCCCCACGACCGCACCCCCCAGACCGAGGATGCCTTCGGCCGCGGCATTCAGGGCCACGTCTTCCAGCAGGCGCTGATCGGGCAGGGCGCGGCGGATACCGACGTTCGAGGCCAACTGCTCGACCGCGCCCTGGGTGGCTTCGTCCGCCACGCCGATGGCGGCATTCGCGAGGCGGCCACGGGCCGGTGCCACGCGCGCCGCCATGCCTTCCAGACCGTACTTGCCACCGACCGCGCCGATTGCACCTGCGGCCAGAATCTCGGGTGCGTTCCGGCTGAAGCTGCTGCCGATCTGCGCCTTCGCGTCAGCTTCGCTCATCGTCTGCCGCAGGCGGGCATATTCGGGGCTCGATGCCTGCAGCTCGGTATCGGGCGTGCCGTCGATCTTCTCGTGGATGTTGCCGCGCACTTCACCTGCCGACAGGCCACCGGCCAGGCCCATCGTCGTGCCGGTGCGTACGGCGGCATTTGTTCCCTGCAGCGCCTTGCCGACGGCGCCGAACGGGCCGAGGTTGCCGGCCACTTCCGCGGCGGTGCCGATCGGGTCTTCGGTGATGGCGTGCTTGAGGTAGATGCCGGCCTTGTCCAGCTCGCCATCCGCATTCGCGAGATTCCGGCTCAAGTTGGCACGCTGGGCCCTCTTCCAGTCGGATTGCGACTGATGCCCGGACTCGATGAATCCCTCGATGGCCTTGGACGGTGCGGAGCCGGGCGCGACCAGATCGACGCCAGCTTTCGCCAGCCCGGCGGCCGCATTGGCGGTGTCGATCATGAAGTCGTTCGAGTAGGCGAAGGCATTGCGCTTCGGCTCGGGCGGGGCGAGGTCGGCGAACAGCGAATCGGCACTGCTGCTGCTCGTCCCGCTGGTGCCGCCCGAGGCCTGCCGGGCCGGTGCCAGATCGGAAAAGAGGTCGTCGGCGTTCATCACTTCAGATCCCCGAACGACAGCCCGAACTCACCGAGGCGGGCCATCACCGCATCGCGGTCGTAGCCCATCTCGATCGCCCGGCGGGCGGATTGGAGGGCGGCGTCGCGGCTCACGCCTTGTGGCAAGCCCCTGGGGGCGGTGCGCGGCTGAACGACAGTCGCGGTGCCGTCGCGGTTCAGCACCAGCGGTACGCGGCGGGTGCCGGCCATGGCGTTACCGGGATCAAGCGCTTCCTCGTTGTAGATGACCTTCTGCTCGGCGTCGCTCTCCGGCTTCAGGATGCCGGCGGCGATCGCCTGTGCGCGTGCTCGGCTGATCGCGGTCTGATCGGTGGATCCTGCCGTGTCGAGTAGTCCCTGCCGCGCTTGGCGAACGAATGCGGCATCCGTCATTTTTCCGCTGTGTTCGGCCTGGTCCATGCCGAGGCGTTGTTGATCGAAGCCCACGCGTTGCGCGTCGAGCCCGAGGCGCTGGCGGGATAGATCGGCGTCGGTAACCATGCGCTGCTGATTCAGCGCGTTCTGCTGCTGCCCGGCGATCAACTGTGCCGCCACCTGCCGGCCGCTGCGGCTGGGGCCGGTGAGCAGGCTGCGGGTGGTCTCGTCCTGCGACGCCTGGCGCGACAGTGCGCCGCCGGCATTGAAGTTGGCCCCATCGCGGATCGCCGTTGTCTCGCCGCGAATCGCGTTCGCCCTGGCCATGCGTTCGTTGGCGAGGTTCAGGTCGACGCCTTGCGTGTAGTTCTGCGGCAGCGCATTGCTGCCGTCGCCGGAGAATTCCATCACGCCATTGGCGCCGCGTTGGGCGGTGATGCCTGTGCCGCGAACCTGCTGCTCGGCGTTGTAGTAGTCGAGCGCTGGCCCGTTGGCGCGACGCAAGCCGCCGGGCGCTTCCTGCTGCCACGCCTGCCGATAGGCGTCGCCGGCATCGTTGCGTTGCTGCTGGCTCATATGGCTGAACGAATTTCCTGCGACTTCCTGTGCTGGCCCGGCTGATGCCGCGCCGGCGGCACCGAAGGTGCGTTCTTGTGCCCCTTGTGCCGAGGGGGGCGATACGGTCCTGGCGAATTTGGCTACCCCCATCTCCCGGCCGGGTTCGGCAAGATCCTGGCCTTGAACTCTGAGCCCCATGCCGGGGGATTGAAGTTCGCCGAATCGCCGCGTCACTGCCTCGGGAATCGCAGGTTCAATGGAGCGTGCGAACCGCGGCAATTGTGGCTCTCTGGACGTCACCTGGCCGTAGGTCACGCCCGTCCAGCTCGATCGTTCCTCCTTTGGCGGGACCGTTCTGCGGAAATTACTAGGCGGCGGGGCGCTGAGCTGAGTTTGGGGCAGGACCATTCTGTGGGAATTGCCGGGCGGGGGAGCGGTGAGCTGGGGTGTTACGTCCGGGGCGGCGCTGTACGAGCTGCCCATCCGTTGCACCCCGGGCGCGCCGGGCACCGACCGCGGCTTCGTTGAACTGGCCGCCTCGTTGCGAGGCTTGTCATCCATGGGTTCTTCGTAGTCGCCTAGCATGTAATTCTCCTTGTCGTGGTCAGGCGTGGGATTTGTTCAGCTCTGCACGCGCGGCCAGGATTTCCCGGCGCAGACTGCAGTCATGGGCGGGCGGCTCTTGGGCAGCGATCTTGCGCAAGTCCGCGATGCGAGCGGCTTCCTGATCGGCAGCTTGCGTGTGCAGAACGCTCGGCTTTGGAGCCGGCGCCTGTTCCAGCTCTGCCGGCTTCAGCTCGATGACTCGGCGCCCAGCGATCCATTCGATGCGCTTCTCAAGCAGATCAAGCGAGCGGGCATAGACGCGCACCTTCCCATGGCCTTCCAGCGTGGCCGTGAGGCGATGCGTGCCGTCGAGTTTCTGATCCGAGATGAAGTTGATGTGGCAGTCCTGGGCACTGCTCCATAGGTCGGGGCGCAGCTCGAGGGCGATGCGCCAGTCCATGATCGCGATGCCAGAAGCGGCAATGCTTTGTGCGGCGTAGGTCTGGGATTTCATGCACGCGGCTCCTGTTTGGCATGCAGGCTGGCGACGAATCGAGTTGCATCCGAGTACTCGAAGAGTCGGGCAATGATTTCGGCGATGAGCCGGGCGGCGAACAGGCGAACCTCGCCGGTGAGCAGGCCGCTCTTGTCGAGGCGTATCAACTGAGCGGGGAAATGGCGATCCTCGTAGCGGATGCCCTCGCTTTCTGCGCGGCGGACGAGCTCCATCAGGTGGAGCTCATCGATGCTGGATTCCATGCGTACCTCGCTGCGTACCGGGTTGCGTACCTCGTCCGCTGGATCGCCGGCCGGCACCGGGCCGTTCTCCTGCTGGTCGTGTTCGGCGATCAGCAGGGCCAGTTCATCGTCCGGGAGCAGGGCCATGGCCGCTTCCGCAGTGCGGTACAGCGCGACGGCTTGCGTGCGCAGTGCCTCGACCATTTCCCAGCCGGCAGGGCGTTTGTCGGTGATCGCCTCCAGGATGCGATCGAGCAGGGCGTTGGTTTCCTCGCTGGGATTGCATTCGGTTGCGACCATCAGGCGGGTGAGCAGGGCGGCTTTGTCGCCGATCCAGACCGGGGGCGGAGCTTCGTTGCAGGTGTGGTGAGTCATGGTCAATTCCTTGTGATTCGATGGATTCAAAATCGGGCCTGTAGCGGGTTTTGGGTGGTGCGGTATGCGTCGATTTCATCGGCACCTACGGCCCGGCAGGCATGTTCCCGGCGACCTTTGCGTTCATGCCTCAAACCCTTTATGTCGGGTCGGCTGGTTCTGGGCGCTTCCGCTCTCGCGCGGCGACACACCGTCGTAGTCGGTGAAGCGCATCAGCGCGCCGTCGATCTCGAGCAGACAGTCACCGGTCGGGCCGTTGCGGTTCTTGCGCAGCAGCAGCTCGACCTTGCCTCGCCATTCGGGGGCGTCGCGGTACTGGCTTTCGCGGTGGAGCATCAGCACGATGTCTGCGTCCTGCTCGATCTCGCCCGAGTCCCGGAGGTCGGCCAGGGTCGGACGCTTGTCCGGGCGGTTCTCGCTGGCGCGGTTGATCTGGGCCAGGGCGATCACCGGCACGCGCAGTTCCTTCGCCAGCGCCTTCAGGCCGCGCGAGATGCTGCCGACCTCCTGGGTGCGGTTGTCGCCGGTGCCGCGCATGAGCTGCAGGTAGTCGATGACGATCAGCCCCAGCCCTTCGGTGCGCTGGATGCGGCGGGCCTTCGCGCGGATGTAGGGCACGGTCACGGCCGGGCGGTCATCGACGAACATCGGCCAGGCGGCCGAGGCGGTGATGGCGTCGGACATCTGGTCCCAGTCGTCGTGGTTGCTGGTGCCGGCGCGCATTGCCTGCACGCTCACATGGCTGCGTGCAGCCAGGATGCGGGCCGCGATCTCGCGGCGGGTCATCTCCAGCGTGCAGAACAGCGTCGGTGTTCCGGCTGCCGCGGCGTGGGCAGCGATGTTGCAGGCGGCGATCGTCTTGCCGGCGCCGGGGCGCGCCGCCACGATCACGAGTTGCCCGGGCTCGAAGCCGCCGGTCATCTCGTCCAGGCGGCGGAAGCCCGTCGCCAGGCCGGCGATCTGCCCGCCACGGCCCCGGCGGTCTTCCACGTCCTGCAGCACTTCAAGCATCGCGTGGTGCAGGCGCACCGGATCGCTCTCGCTGCGGTCGATCAGCTTCAGCATCCGGGCTTCGAGTTCGGCGGCGATCTCGGCCGGGTCGCGGCTGTCGCCGGCTGCACATGCGCTCTGCAGGTCGGTGGCCAGTTGCTGCAGGCCGCGCAGCGTCGAGCGCTGGCGGATGATCTCGGCGTAGCGCCGCGCGTTCGCTGCCGACAGGCTGGCATTGGCGAGCTCGGCGAGGTAGGTCAGCCCGCCGGTGCGCTCGGCTTCTCCGGTGGCGGTGAGCGCATCGGCGACGGTCACCACATCGACCGGCTTGCCGGCATCGTGCTGCGCCTTGGCGGCGGCGAAGATCCGGCGGTGATCGTCGCGGTAGAAGTCGGCCGGCCGGACAGCGCCTTCGATGCGGTCGAGCACCGCGGAGCCGTGCATCAGGATCGCACCGAGCAGGCCTTGTTCGGCTTCGAGCGAATGCGGGGGCATGGGCGGGGGCGGCATCATCGGGGCGTTCATGCGGCCTCCCGGTGGGTGCGCCTATTCGCCTCGGCGGCGCGACGGGCAAGTTCGCCTTCCGTCGTCAGGGTCAGGGTGCCGTCACCGCCAGCGCGCCAGAGCTTGTACCAGTTGTTCCGCACTGCGTTGCGGAAGGTCTGCGGCCAATCGGCATACCGCTTCGCATTGCCCCGGTAGCGGTTTGCGAACTCGATCCAGGCAAGGTGCAACCACTCATCGGGAATGCCGGCGCCTTCTGCCCATCCGAAAATCGGATCGTCTTCAGCGATGAGCTTTTCCCCGGCGGCCTTCTTGCGTTCGGCGAACGTGTCGAAGGTGATGGGCTGCCTCTTCGACTTCGAAGCCGCAGGCGGGGGAGTGTGTTCACTTACCTTGGTCTGTTCATTGGTATGTTCACTGGTCTGTTCTTTGCGTGTAGCCGAATAGGCTACGGGTGGGGTAGCCGAACGGGCTACGGGCAAGCGTGTAGCCGAAGGGGCAACCGTAGCCGAAGGGGCAACCGTAGCCGAAGGGGCAACGGTAGTAGATTCGGAAACAGTAGCCGGTTCGGCTACCGTTTCATCGCCCAAAAATTCGGGGACGGTGATGGTGTAGCGGGTGGCTTTCGAATGTCCGCCCTTACCCTCTTTCGATATCCATCCGAGCCGTTCGAGCGCAGAGGTCGCACTGGAAATATTACTGAGATGCATACCGCAGCGCGCCGCGATTTCACCTCGCGACGGCCACACCACGTCCGTGTTCTTTCCCCTGAACGAGAACAGCACACCAAGCACCCGGGTCTGCTCCAGGGTCAGGCGCTTGTCACGCCACACCTCGATCGGGACGATGCTGAACACGCTGTTCATGAGCGAGCTCCGAACGGCCGCCCGGACGCACCGCGCCTGTCTTCGGTGGCATCCCGATAGTCGGCCATGATCTGCAGCATGGACTCGTCGTCGAAGTCGTGCAGAAAGGCCCAGCAACGGCCGTTCCTGCCCCAGACGACGGCTGGCGCTTCGAGCTGGATCGAGAGGTGGTAAGGGCCGCGGATGTGCCAGTAGCTGACAGGCTCGTGGAATTGCTTCCGCAGTTCCGGCATGGCCGGGTAAGCACCGCCGACACGATCGAAGTCACGGTCTCCGTGGATCTGTACGTTCGAGCGGCGACGCGGGCCGCTGTAGGGCGTGCGGTTCATCATGCTGCACACCTCCTGCCCTTCCGGTACAGGGCCGCGGCAGCGCGTGTCGGGCCGTCCTGCAGGTCGAGCAGGTATTCGGCCACGGTGCGTCCGTTCTCGATCACCTCGCGGCTGATGATTGCCCAGCCGTCATCACGCAGAAAGCGGACGTACGCGGCCAGGCGCCACGAAGGTTTGAAACCGGACTGCCGAATGGGGCCGGCGACCAGTGCCAGCAGAGCCGATTCCCGAATGCTGTTCGGCTTCGGGAATACCGGGGCGTGGATGGTGGTGGTGGTGGCTGAGCCTTTGCGTTGAGCACCAGGGGCGGTAGAATCGACGTGCTCGTTCCGCTTTGCTTTGCCGACTTCGCCCGCCTGCCCGCGGGCGTTGTCTTTTTCGGGGGGCGCCATGCTTACACCCCCTTGGCCATCTGCAGCAGCTTGGCCCTGGCGCGGCGCTCGCGGGCCTTGGCGCTCTCCAGCTCGCGATATTCCGGCGCCGTGGCAACCATCATTGCCGCCCACTGCGGGGAGTTCTTTTCGAGGTACGTCCCGGGGCTGGCCTGATGGCGGAACTCCCGATAGGCGTCACGCAATGCCTCTTTGCAGCGCGCAGTGTGTTCAGCCGCTTCGGCGTACTTGATGGCCTGGATAGCCAGGTCTTTGAGGGAATGGCTCATCGCTTCCCCCTTACGCAGCAGACTGCTGAGCGGTCAGGCTCGCGAGATACTCACGGATCGCGCCGACCTGCCAGCGGGTGGTCTTAGGGCCGACCTTTACGGGGGAGGGGAGGTCTCCGGCCTTCGCTTTGCGCCAGATGGTATTGCGGCTGCAGCCAAGGACGCCGGCTACTGTCTTGTCATCTACCAGGCCGGATGCTGGCAGGTTGTCGAAGTGGGAAACAGATGGTTTGAGAGTGGCAGGGGTTTGCATTGTTCGCCTCTAGGTAACGCCGCTCGGGGCGGCATGGGGCGAACGATGCAGGCTGAGCCATATTTATGGACGGGATGTTTTTACCGCGTTTCCTTGGTTTTCTTCCCGGTGGATTTTCGGTAGGGACGTACTGAGTCACGGTCCAGCCCTTGGATGTTGAGGCATACACCGGTAATCGCTGCCACGCTGTCATCCAGCGGACTGCCGTAATGTTCCTTCATGAACTCGCTGAGTCGGCGGGTCAGGTATGGGCGGAAGTATTGGCCCCCGCGGGCTGGTTGCTTGATTTCGTCATCGATTGTTTTTTCCGCCTGGATGGCTTCTTCAAACAGATCCAGTAATTCGAGCAGAGACGTACGCTCTGCCGTCTCTGCCCAGAAGATCAGACGCTCAATCAGGGGGGCGTCACGTCTTGCAGAGCCCCACGAGTCGGCAGCTCTTCTACCTTCGACGAGATCGGAAGACAGAGGAAGAGGTGGGTACATGCGTTCTGATATATCGATTTCATCGTCTAGCATTTCTCGGTGAAGAATCGCCTTCTCACCCAATATGTGAGCTATAAGATTTTGCTGTACAGCCATTGCTCGCGGTGATGTCTTGATCGCGTTGGCAAGTGTTCGAGTAGCTTGAATGACTTTATCTAGCTCTCTTTTTTTATTGGCTGGTGACCGAGCTGAGGCGATTTGTTGAGAAAAATCCAGGCAGGCTTTTGCGATCGTGCGCCACAGTAAAATCGGCATGTCCCCGGTACTGGCCGCGCTGGAGTGGTCGGTGCTGACTCTTCTCCAGATCTCGCGCATGTTTTCATTAGAAAGCAATCTATTCAGTATTGCAGCCAGTTTGATGTATGTTCTTTCTTCATCCAAATAGCACTGAGGGTGATTGGTGAAGAATTCATTAAGCCACTTTCCCGGACCGGTGGAGTGATATTCAAATTCGCGTCTAGACCGTGTTGCTTCCTGACGGAGTTTTTCGAATTCGCAGACCAAGGCTGATGGCGCCCATTTGGGGAAATCCATAGCGTTACCCGTTCACCACGCTGGGAAACTGAATGATCCTCGCGCCCTCCTGCAGCGCATCCAGGTAGTCCGCCCACGCCTGCATCATCGCCCTGCGTTCGGCCATGAACTGCGCGTGATGACTGTATGCAGCGAAGACTTGCTTGCGCTCGCGGTGGGCGAGTTGCTTGTCGATGACGTCGGGCCGGTAGCCCAGCTCCAGCAGCGCACCGGTGGCGGTGGCGCGGAAGCCGGCGCCGGTCACTTCCTGCGCCTGGTAGCCCATGGCGCGCAATGCGCTGTTGATGGTGCCGTCGCTGATCGGGCGGCCTTGGCCGTTGCGGTTGGGGAAGAGCAGGTCGCGGCCGCCGGAGTGGTCGTGCAGCTCGCGCAGGATCTCCACCGCCTGGCGGGACAGCGGCACGATGTGTTCCTCGCGCATCTTCATGCCAGTGAGTCCGCGGCTGCGGTCGCGTTCGGCCGGCACGGTCCATACGCCGGCCTCGAGGTCGAATTCGGGCCATTGGGCGCAGCGCAGCTCCCCCGGCCGGACGAAGGTCAGCACCAGCAGGCGGATGGCCAGCTTGATCGGTTGGGAGATGCGCACGGCGTCCAGGCGGATGAAGAACTCGCGCAGATCGGCCGCGCGAAGGGCAGGGCGCCGCTGCTCCGTGTGCGTCTTGACCGCCTTGTGCAGGCCTTCGGCGGGGTTGCTCTTGGCGAGGCCATTGGCGATGGCGTAGATGTAGATTTCGCCGATGCGGGCGCGAACGCGCTTGAGCATGTCGGTGGCGCCCTTGGCTTCGACCTTGCGCAGCAGCTCCAGGATCTCGACCGGCTGCACGGCGGTGATGGGCTTGTCGCCAATGTGCGGGAAGACGTGCAGTTCGAGCGCCCGAATGGCTGCGTTCGCGGTGCCTTCCGTGCGATCAGTCTTCCAGCCCTTCCACCAGGCCCGGGCGACCGCCTCGAACGAATTCTCCGCTGCGACCTTGGCGGCGCGCTTCGCTTCCTTCTTGGCCGCGCCAGGATCGACGCCGGCGGCCAGTTGCTCGCGTGCGGCCGCCAGTGCCTTGCGTGCCGCCGCCAGGCTCACCTCGGGGTACTTGCCCAGCGCAAGCAGCTTCTCCTTTCCCTGGAAGCGGTACTTGAAGCGCCAGAGCTTCGAGCCGGCGGGCTGCACGAGCAGGAAGAGGCCGCGCTCGTCGGCGAGCTTGTAGGGCTTTTCCTGTGGTTTTGCCTGCTTGATGGCGGTGTCGGTCAGGGCCATACCGGTGCCTCGTGGGGGTATTTTTCTGGGGGTACGGGGGTATGTTCTCGATGTACCCCCACAGATACCCCCCAAAATCGGGTATTGGTATGGTGCCGTATGGTGCAAACGGGTGCAACAAAAAACCCGCGAGGCCAGTGGCTACGCGGGTTTCTGGTGCTTCCGGGTGCTGCTTGGTGCTTTGAAGTGGTCCCGTCACCAGGAATCGAACCTGGATCTGGCGCTTAGGAGGCGCCCGTTCTATCCATTGAACTATGACGAGCCGACGAACCGCGCATTCTAGCCGTTCGGCGGCGGCTCACCAAGAGGGCCGGTCGTTTTGCGCAGTGGCGGCAGCAGGAAGTCCTGCGGGCGGCGAGCGAGGCGCTGCAGCAGCATCCGGCCCAGGCTGCGGCCCTGGGCGAAGCTGATGCGGCGGGCGCGCATGGCGACGGTCAGGGTCAGCGTGAAACTGACGACCAGGTTGACCAGGCCGATCAGCAGCACGCCGGACAGCGCCAGCATTGCCATTTGCCAGGACAGCGCGAAGTCGAGCGCTGCCGAAGCGTAGCCCAGGTAGGCCGAGGAAAAGGCGATGTGGCGGATGTCGAGCGGCAGCCCGAACAGCACACCCAGCGCGGTCGTGCCGCCCAGCAGGAAGCCGAAGAAAAAGTTGCCGGCCAGGGCGCCCAGATTGTTCTCGATGTAGCCGGCGATTCGCTGCATCCGGGCCTCGCCGAGCAAGTGACGTGGCCATCGCAACTGCAGCAGGCGCTCCGGTATACGGTAGTAGGCGCAGAGATTGTCGTAGTAGCCCGCGATCAGGCCCGACAGGAACAGGCACACGCCTGCGACGGCGGCAAAGAACAGCGCGCCGCTGCGCGGGTCGATTTCTGCAAGCAGATGATGCGCCTTGTCCGGATCGACGAAATGCGCACCCGTCGCGTAGTGGATGGCCGTGCCGACCAGGATCGCCATCGGAATGGCGGTGCCGAGGTTGCCAAGGATCGCGGCAAGCTGGCTGCGAACCGTGCGTGCGATCAGGTCTGCAAGGGCCTCGAGGTCGCGCGTGCTGCCGCGCGCTTCACCGATCGAGGCGGCGATGGCGTTGGCGGTCATCGCGGGCTGCTTGGTGGCCACGGTGCCGCCAAGGATGTGGATCAGGGCGAAGCCGAGCCCGTAGTTCAGGCAGAAGGCCAGGGCGGCGTTCAGCGGTGCCAGGCCTTGCGCGCCCAGCACGACCTTCATTCCCGCCATCAAGGCGATGATGACGCCGCCGAGCATGGCCGAACGAAGAATGCCGAAGTACTCGCTGCGTGTGCTGGTGATGTATTTCTCGCCGGTCTTGCTGGCGCTTTCGGTCATGCGCAGCGACAGGATCTCGACGTTCTGGCTCCAGTAGTCGGTCAGGTTGTTCTTGCGGCATTCCGCCCACACCAGGGTCTTGAACAGGCCTACCGCACGCGGTGCGACGTCGGCCAGCATGCGGCGCTTGCGCAATTCGTTCAGCATCGACACCAGTTCGTCGATGCGGTCGAGGTGCTGGCGCAAGCGCTCGAGCTTGAAGGTCAGTGTCAGGCTGGTACCGAGCTTGGTCGCGCGCTTGCGCACCCGCTGCAGCACTTCGTCGCACTGGCCTAGCATCACGGTCAGATGGAGATCGTCGGTGACGAGCGCGCCGGGGGTGGTCCACCAGTCGCTGTAGTGGTCGATATACACCAACAGTTCGGCGTTCTGCGCCAGGAAGGGCGATTCGTATTCCTCCAGGTTCGGATCGATGCGAACCAGCTCCGGGTCCAGGCCGATGGCCGACACGTGGTAGGACAGCACCCGGAGCGATTCGAGAATCTCGCCCACTGCCGGCGGCAGCGGGCCTGCATCCTCTTCGGCCATCGGCTGCTCATCGCCGACCAGGACCACGATCAGATCCAGCCAGACTTCGTCGCTGACGCCGTTGACCCAGATTTCGTCGTCGCTGCGGTGGAACACGATCGACAGCAGATCCTTGAGATAGCTCGTGTCGCGTACTTCGGGCAGCAGGCGGTGCGAGATGCGGTTCGCCGTTTCGGTGAAGAAGCCGGTGGAGGGGAGCAGGCCGGAGGAGACGTAGAGTGACACCTGCTTGCGCTCGGCAAACAGCCGCATGAGCGCCGCGCGTACCTGGGCAAGCAGTTCCGGCCGGCGAGCAAGGCAGTGCGTCAGGGTGCGGAGATTTTCGGTGGCCTTGTCGATCTGGGTTGCATGCCGTGGCCGTAGACGGTCGACCAATGCTACCCACAGGGCAACCGGATCTCCATCAGTGTTGGCAAAGCGTTGAAGAATATCTTCCATCAAGTGTTTCCTGCATGGCGGTCACGGCCGGACGGCGCTGCATTATCGGGCAAAGTGCCCGAACTGCGAGCGGGCGGCTAGAATCCGGGATTGTCTGCTGCTGGCCGGGACCCGGCCGATTTCACGCCATGCCTCTGTTGTCCGTAGAAAACGCCAGTCTTGCCTTCGGCCATGTCGACCTGCTCGACAAGATTTCCTTCCAGCTCGACGCCGGTGAACGTGTGGCGCTGATCGGGCGCAACGGCTCGGGCAAGTCCAGCTTGCTGCGGGCAGTGGCCGGCCAGGCCGCGCTGGACGACGGCGTCGTGTGGCGTGAAACCGGGCTGGTGACGGCCTATGTGCCACAGGAGGCCGACTTCGATCTCGAGCGCGACGTGTTTGCGACCGTGGCCGACGGCCTGGGCAACGCCGCCCGCCTGCTGGTCGACTACCATGCCGCGATGATGGCGGTGGCCGAGCACGCGACACCCGAGGCATTGGCGAGGCTCGATACGCTCCAGCACGAGGTCGAAGCAGCCGACGGCTGGCGTCTCAACCAGCGTGTCGAGCACATGCTCGCCCGGCTCGGACTGGATGCGGGCGCCAAAGTTTCCAGCCTGTCGGGCGGCGGGGTCAAGCGCGTGTCGCTGGCGCGTGCGCTGGTGGCCGAGCCGGATCTGCTGCTGCTCGACGAGCCGACCAACCATCTCGATCTCGACGGCATCCTCTGGCTCGAGGGCCTGATCCGCGAGTTCCGCGGCGCGGTCATCGTCATCACCCACGACCGCGTGTTTCTCGACAGCATCGCGACCCGCATCATCGAGCTCGATCGCGGCCGGCTGGCGAGTTATCCGGGGCGCTTTGCCGACTACCAGCGGCGCAAGGCCGAAGAGCTGGAAGCCGAGGAAAAGGCCGCGGCGCGCTTCGACAAGTTCCTGGCGCAGGAAGAGGTCTGGATCCGCAAGGGCGTGGAGGCGAGGCGCACGCGCAACGAGGGCAGGGTGCGCCGTCTCGAAACCTTGCGCCGCGAGCGCGCCGTGCGCCGCGACCGATTGGGCGACGTCAGCCTGGCCGTCGACCGCGGCGAAAAGAGCGGCCAGATGGTGGCCGAGCTGGAACACGTCTCGAAGCGGTATGGCGATCGTGTGGTGGTGCGCGATTTCTCCACCCGCATCATGCGCGGCGACCGGATCGGTTTCATCGGCGCCAACGGTGCGGGCAAGACGACCCTGCTCAAGCTGATCCTCGGCGAGATCGAAGCCGACGAAGGTACGGTGCGGCGTGGCACCCGCCAGACCGTGGCCTATTTCGACCAGTTGCGCGCGCAGCTCGATCCCGAGCTGCCGCTGACCGAGGTCATCAGCCCGGGTTCCGACTTCGTCGAGATCGGCGGCGAGAAGAAGCACGTCATCGGCTACCTCGGCGACTTCCTGTTCGCGCCGCAGCGTGCGCGCTCCCCGGTCAAGTCGCTGTCCGGCGGCGAGCGCAACCGTCTATTGCTGGCACGGCTGTTCGCCCGCCCGGCCAACGTCATGGTGCTGGACGAGCCGACCAACGATCTCGACATCGAGACGCTGGATCTGCTCGAGGACCTGCTGGCCGGCTACGACGGCACGCTCTTTCTCGTCAGCCACGACCGCGCCTTCCTCGACAACGTCGTCACTCAGGTGATCGCTGCGGAAGGCGACGGCCGCTGGGGCGAATATGCCGGCGGTTATGCCGACTGGCAGCGGGTGCAGGCGGCGCGGGAGGAGGAGCAGGCCCGGCGCGACAGCGCGAAACGGGCGGCGCTTGCCACTGCCGACAAGCAGCGGGCAGCCGAAGCCAGGCCGGAGGGCGGGGCGGCCAAGCGCCCGGCGAAGATGTCCTTCAACGACAAACGCGAACTGGAGGCGCTGCCGGACCGGATCGCAGCGCTGGAGGACGAGCAGACGGCCCTGCATGCGCGCATGGCCGATCCCGCGCTGTACCAGCAGGCGCCGCAGGAAGTGGCGCAGATCAAGGCCCGCCTCGACGCGCTCGAAGCCGAGATCGAGGTCGCCATGCTGCGTTGGGAAGAACTGGAATCACGTGCCGCATCCTGACGATCGAGTGCGCTACGCGGTGGGCCGCAGGCGCTGTCAGAAGTCGCCGGTCTGGCGGAGCCAGGCCGAGGCGCCCACGGCGCCGAGAAACACGGCGGCGTGGAATGCCGCCAGCCAGCGGTAGCGCCGCGCGATCCGGTCCGGGTCGAGATCCGAAACCAGGTAGAGCCGGCCGTCCGCCGGTTTGCGCATCACATGCGCTTCGGGCGCGGCCATCAGTTCCTGCCGTTGGCGCTGGACTTCGCGCTTGGCTGCTTGCCGGGCCAGTGCCCATTCGCGCAGGTCGAGTTCGCCGTTGCCGTCGAGATCGAAGCGTTGCAGCAGCGTCTTGCGATCCCGTTTCCAACTGGCCAGCAGCTCGCGGATCTGTGTGCGGCTGTCCAGATGCGTGCAGGCTCCGCCGAGGGTGGCGAAGTCGCCCAGCGCATACACCGTGTCGTGGCGGATCAGCGACCATTGCGTGTAGCGCATGTCGCCGACCGTGCTGACATCCCGGCGCCGCACCAGCATGTCGGCGCCTTCGGGGTCGATCGCACATGTGCCGCTGCCGTCGTCGAGCAGGAATGAGGTGTCGCTTTCGACCGTGCTGACGATTTGCCATTCGCCCTTGGCCTGGCGGCGCTCGATCTGCACGCGGTACCACAGCACCGGCAGTCCGTTCACCGGCGAATGGAGAGGGCGGCCGTCGAGCGGCCGGGTCCTGCCGCGCAGTTCGGCATAGCCTTGCGCCGCCGAGGCGATACGCGATGTCGGTGTATCGGCGATCAACCGCGAATGCCGCAGCGAGCGCGCCCAGCCATACAGGCCGGTCGCGGCCAGAAAGGCCAGCGCCGCGGTGGCGTGCCATCTGCCATCGGCCTGGAACAGAGCTGCGGCGGCGCCCATCTGGAGCAGCGGCAGCGCAGCGTCCAGCCGACTGTGAATGAGTCGAACGAGCATGCAAGGATCTGCTGCGTCTGGCCGGTTCAGCCCTTGAACAGCGCCTTCAGATCGACGTCGGCTTTTTCGGCGCCGGAGAACTGCAGCAAGGGCTGGGCACTGAAAGCGAACAGGCGGGCGACGATGAGGTCCGGGAACTGCTCGATGCGGACGTTATGCCGGTTGATCGCCTCGTTGTACCACTCGCGCCGGTCGGCAATGCCGTTCTCGAGCGTGCTGATGCGACTTTGCAACTGCGCGAAGTGCTCGTTTGCCTTCAGCTCCGGATAGGCTTCGGCAACGGCGAAAATCTGGCCCAGGCCGGCGCGCAACATGCTCTCCGCCGACCCGAGGGCGTCGACATCGTGCGTTTCGCGTGCCGCGGCCACGCGCGCGCGGGCTTCGGTGACGCGCGCCAGCGTGGTCTGCTCGAACTGCTTGTACTGGCGGCATACCTCGACGAGCTTGGGCAATTCGTCGTGGCGCTGCTTGAGCAGCACGTCGATGTTGGCCCAGGCCTTGGTAATGTTGTGCTTGAGATTGACCAGCCCGTTATAGGCGAGCACGCCATAGACCAGCCCGAGGGCGAGGACGCCCATTACCAGTGCGCTGAAGGTGTTCATGTGTTCGACTCCAGAAGGATTGTCCGGTCAGCGTGTGGCCAGGCGATTCAAGGCCTCCTCAGGGGCGCCGAGGCGCCTGAGCAGGGTTTCGCGCGGAATCCGCAGCAAAGTGCCGAGTTCGGCGAGATCATCCGGCAGGCCGGGGTCATCCCAGCCGTGGGCGAGATGTCTGGCGAGGCGCGCTGCCAGGCTCACTGTCCTGACCCGCGGATCGTTTTGCTGGCTGTCGTCGAGCAACTGCGCCAGCAGTGCCGGCAGGCGCCACGCGCGGACCAGGCCGAGCTGAAGTTCATTGGCCGTGATGCCGAATACCCGCCGCTGGGCATCCGCCGAGCGCAGGTGGCGATCGGCGGTCTGCAGCGCATAGACCTGTTCGGTCAGCGCCGGCGCATGGATCCAGCAGACGATTTCGGTCGCTTCGTGCAGCGACGCGGCGACCGTGATCTCCTGCACGTCGAGGTCGTGCCGCATGATTGCGAACTCCCGTGCCAGCCCGGCGATGCGGCGGGCGCGGGCGATGACCCGCAGCACGCCGACCAGCGCACGCGGATCCTCCTCGAGCGCGTCCTCCACGGTCGGCAGCGCGTCGAACAGGCGGAGGAATGGCTCGACACCGATCATCATCACGGCGCGTTCGATCGTGGTGATATCGTGATTCTGGGATTGTCGGCGATGCGTTTCCAGGTGCGTGAGCAGGCGCATCGTCATCAGCGGGTCGGCCTGCACGATGGAGGCCAACTGGCGGCTCTCGGCATGCTCCGGCTCGCGGTGCAGTGCCTCCAGTTCGCGTGCCGTTCGGCGCAGCACCGGCAGTGGCCGTTGCGTGAAGTACGCCACGTAGGCGCCCACCGAGGGCAGAGGGGAGTGCAGGGTGCTCATGGGCATGCTCGGAAACCAGGGTCTCGGGATGGCTAACGGCCGGCGTCGCTCAAACTGAAGCCACCTGCCGGGGCGGCCTTTCCATGGGGCTATAATTATGGCGAATCGCACCGAGACGGTCCGTGACATTCCACCGGCAGGAGAAGCCTGAGTGAAGCCTTTCAACGCTTTTGTGATCGACCTGGGCGGCAAGCTCGCTCTCGGGGCGATGGCGTTCCGGGGATGACCGTGGACGACAGACTCCCCCGGATCCTCGTGGTGGACGATTCGCGCATGGTGCGGGCCTCCATCCTGAAGAATGTCCGGGGCCGCTTCGAAGCGCGCGAAGAGGTCGATGGCGAAGCGGGCTGGGAGGCCCTGTTGGTCGACCCCGCGATCGACCTGGTGTTGACCGACATCGGCATGCCGCGCCTCGACGGCTTCGGCCTGCTCGAGCGGATCCGCTCCTCCAGAGTGGCGCGGGTGCGCGGCCTGCCGGTCGTGATCATCTCGGGCGATGAGGACGAGCATGCGCGTGAACGCGCCCTCGCGCTCGGTGCGAACGGTTTCATTGCCAAGGGCGTGGGCAGTGTGGAACTGTTGGCGACGCTCGATTCGCTGGTACGCCTGTCGCGGACGCAGACCGAGCTCGAGCGCAGCCGCGAAGCGCTCGCGAGCAACAGCCCGAAGGATCCGGAAAGCGGCCTGGTCAGCCGGGCCTATCTCGAGCACCATGGCGAACAGGTGCTGGCGGAGGCCCAGCGACGGCAGACCGGCATCGCGGTGATGTTGATCGAGCTCGATGACTACGAAACCTTGCTCGAACGCCATGGCCTGCACGTCGTGCAACTGATCGTGCGCAGGCTGACCAAGATGGTCACGGCACGGATTCGTACCGAAGACAGTGTGTCGCAACATTCGACTACTCAATTCGCGCTGTTGTCGCCCGGCATCGACGTGGTGTCGAGCTGTGCTTTCGCGCTCCGCCTGCGGAGCAGTTTCGAAAAGCTGGTGCTGGCCTATCGTGAAGAGCACATCCGCGTGACCGTGACGATCGGCGTGGCCAACTCCGCGGTCGATGGCCATGGCAAGGTCAGCGAGTTGCTGGAGATTGCCCAGGAACGCGTGCAGCGGGGGCATGAGGCGGGCGGCAATTGCGTGTTCGCGGATCACGGCAAGGTCGAGCCCGAATGGGTGGAACGCCAGGCCAGGCGTATATGCAGTGTCGATGCCGCGTTGCGCCAACTGCGTGCTGGCGCGATCGGTGAAGTCGAGGCGCGCCTGCCCGACATCATCGGCGCGCTTATGCCGCTATTCGAATTGATAGAATCTCGACTCCACTGCGGGCTGCCGATCGAGCAGCTCGAACGATACCAATATGGATCGGACGCCGGCAGTGGCAGGATGGATGGCACGCAAACCACCATCTGAGTCGTAAATCGCCGCTCGTGGCGAAGGCGCTTTCCCGGCGCGTCGGCATGGGCGGCTTGTCATCCGCCAATGAGGGAATGAGAGGGAGAGGAAGTAATGACGGATTACCAGCAATTTCACCGCCGCTCGATCGAGGATCGTGATGGGTTCTGGGCCGAGCAGGCCCAGCTCATCCACTGGAACAAGCCGGCCGAGCAGATCTGCGACTTTTCGAAGCCGCCGTTCGTCAAATGGTTCAAGGGCGGCGAAACCAACCTTTGCTACAACGCGGTGGACCGCCACGCCGCCACGCGGCCTAACGACCGTGCACTGGTGTATATCTCGACCGAGACCAACGAGGAAAAGGTCTACACCTTTGCCGAGCTGCAGCGCGAAGTCGAGCGCATGGCGGCCATCTACAAGGAACTCGGCGTCAAGCGCGGCGACCGCGTGCTGATCTACATGCCGATGATCGCCGAAGCCGCGTTCGCCATGCTGGCTTGCGTGCGCATCGGTGCCATCCATTCGGTGGTGTTCGGCGGTTTCGCCGCCGGTTCGCTCGCCACCCGCATCGACGATGCCAAGCCGGTGCTGATGGTCAGTTCGGATGCCGGCATGCGCAACGGCAAGCCGGTGCCTTACAAGCATCTGGTCGACGAGGCTTGCAAGCTGGCCGAGTTCCCGCCGGCCAAGGTGCTGATCGTCGATCGTGGCCTGGACAAGGGCTTCCCGCGTGTCGAAGGCCGCGACGTCGATTACGCCGAACTGCGCGCCAAGCACATGGACGACACCGTGCCGGTCGAATGGGTGGAGTCGTCCGAGCCGAGCTACATCCTCTATACCTCCGGCACCACCGGCAAGCCGAAGGGCGTGCAGCGCGACACCGGCGGCTACACGGTGGCGCTGGCGGCGTCGATGCAGCACATCTTCACCGGTGAGGCCGGCGAGACCATGTTCTCGACCTCCGACATCGGCTGGGTGGTCGGCCATAGCTACATCGTCTACGGCCCGCTGATCGCCGGCATGGCCACGATCATGTACGAAGGCACGCCGCTGCGTCCGGATGCCGGCATCTGGTGGCAGATCGTCGAGAAGTACAAGGTCAGCGTGATGTTCTCCGCGCCGACCGCGGTGCGCGTGCTGAAGAAGCAGGATCCGGCTTTCCTCAAGAAATACGACCTGTCCTCGCTCAAGCACCTGTTCCTGGCCGGCGAGCCACTGGACGAAACTTCGCACCAGTGGATCATGGAAGAGCTGGGCATTCCGGTCATCGACAACTACTGGCAGACCGAGACTGGCTGGCCGATGCTGGCGATCTGCCGTGGTGTCGAGCAAAGCCCGATCAAGCTCGGCTCGCCCGCCTTCCCGGTGTATGGCTACGATCTGCGCATCTTCCGTGAGGATGGCACCGAATGCGGTGCCAACGAGAAGGGCATCGTCGGCATCATGCCGCCGTTGCCGCCGGGCTGCCTGTCCACCGTGTGGGGCCAGGACGACCGCTTCGTGTCGACCTACTTCAGCACTTTTGCCGACCCGGTGGTGTATTCCTCGTCCGACTGGGGCATCAAGGACGAGAACGGCTATCACACCATCCTCGGCCGCATGGACGACGTCATCAACGTCGCCGGCCACCGCCTCGGCACGCGTGAGATCGAGGAAGCTGTGCAGTCGCACCCGGCGATCGCCGAAGTCGCCGTGGTCGGGGTGGCGGACGAAGTCAAGGGCCAGATGCCGATGGCCTTCGCGGTGGTGAAGAATGCCGCCGATGTCGATACACCCGAAAAGCGCGTTGCACTGGAGAAGGCCGTGATGAAGAAGGTCGACGAAAGCCTGGGCGCCATCGCGCGGCCGGCCCGCGTCCACTTCATCGGCGGCCTGCCCAAGACGCGTTCGGGCAAGATGCTGCGCCGCTCGATCCAGGCACTGGCCGAAGGCCGCGATGCAGGCGACCTGACGACGATCGACGATCCGAGCACGCTGGATCAGATCAAGGAAGCGCTGAAGTCATAAGCAGGTGCGGGCGGGCTTCGGCCCACCTCGATTACAAGCGAGCCTGAAGCGGCCCCGGGTACCCATCCCGGGGCCGCTTGTCTTCGTCACTGACCGAGGCTGCGGGCGATTTCCTCGTCGATCGTGCGCCATAGCGGACGCATGATCATGCGCATGTTGCGGACGATGCTCTGCACATCCATGACTGAGGGGACGCGCGTGCCGCGGTGTTCGATGGGGCCACCGATCTGCTTGATATCGACGCCAAGACGGGCAAAGTGGCTGGCCAGGCGAGGCTCGGTCAGCACGAACAGGGTATCGATGTCGTGGCGAATGGCCAGTGAGATGGCGCCCATGTACAAGCCTACCGGGATGTAAGGAAAGCGCGGCTGGCCCTTGTTGCCGAAGTCCTCGTCCTGGATGTCGGCCGCTTTTCTGGTTTCGCCCTTACGGCGCCGGTATCGCGCGCATACGGCGAGCCGGGAAACTTCCGCGATGCGGCCCCTGGGCAGTTTTGCGGGGTCGATGATGCTGCGGTCGAGCGTTGCGGCACAGGTGTGCTCGAAGGGCAGCAGCGCATCGGGATCATCCGGATTGGCCAGTACGAGCCGTGTACAACCTACCAGCGTGTGTGGTTCGTCGACGCCGCGCAGCAGACAATGGAGGCTGTGGGCATCGTAAGCGTCGATTTCCCGCCGGTCGGGGCGTTCCGGCTCGAACCTGAGTTCTTCGCAATAGACTTCGTGGCGGACGCGGTAAACCTGGTCACGAAGCGCTTCATCGTGTGCAGCATCGATGCGGAAATATTTTCGGAAGCCGTAGCCGAGATTGATGCGATCGAGTAGAGACATGTGGTGTCGCTCCCAGGTAGTCAGTTGCCTTGTCGCAGTGCATCCACGACGGGAGTGGCGGATATGCGGATTGCCGGGAACACCGAGGCAAGCACGGTCGCGCCCAGGCCGATCAGGCAGGATACGGCGACGGTGGTCGCATCGATCCGGATGAAAGCGGTATAACCCAGATTGGCGTTCGGCGGTGGTGGCATCGGAATTCCGATCGCCGAGATCAGCAGGGCCAGCGCGATGCCGATGGCCGCGCCGAGTAGCGCGCCGATCAGGCCCAGCACGAGGTTTTCCACCAGAATCAGGCGGAATACCTGGCGCCGGGTATTGCCCAGCGCTTGCAGGGTGCCGAATTCGCCCAGGCGCTCGAAAGCGCTCATGTTGACGGTGTTGGCGACGGACAGCAGGACCATGATCAGAATGATCAGTTTGAGTACGCCGAACTGCCGGTCGTAAAGCTGCAGCGTCTTGTCGTAGAAGTCGGATAGTTGGTGCCAGTTGCGGGAATCGGTCCCTGGAGAGAGCGCTTCGTCGATACGAGCCTGAACGGCGTCGGTGTCCTCTGTCTGCTTCAGCGAGACCACCAGAAGGTTCGCACCTGCAGTCCCGATCAATTCCCGTGCCGCATCGAGCGGGATGCGGACCGCACGCGCGTCGAAATCTTTCGAAAAGCTCTGGAAAACGCCGATGAGTTCGAAGTCGAACGTGTTCAGGGCGCCGTCTGCGGTGTTCATGACCAGCGTCACGAAGTCACCCGGTTTCAGGCTGAGCGAGTGCGCGACGCCCTGACCGACGATGATGCCGGTGTGGTCGGCGTCCGTCAGTTGGCGTCCAGCGGTGATGTTTACGTAGGAGCCCAACTCCGCTTCCTTGTCCGGCTCGACGCCTTCACCGATGATGGCCAGATCACGCTTGCCATTGTTCAGCAAGCCCGAGAAATTCAGCCGCGCAGTCACGTCGGTCACGCCTTGCTGCTGGAGAATGCTGCGAGTGACAGCATCCGGGTCATCGATGATGAAACGGTCTGGCTGGCGGCTTCCCTTCTCGATGAAATCCTGGCGGAAAACCTGGATATGCCCGGTCTGGGAATGGATGATGGCTTCGCCCAACTGGACGAAGATGTCCTGCACGAAGCCGCCGCTGAGGATCAGGCTTGAAACGCCGAAGACGATCGCCACGAGCGTCATGGCCGTGCGGATCTTCTGGCGGAACACGTTGCGGAAGGCGAGTTTGAAGAGCATGGCTTTTACCGCTGGTGGCGCAGCGCGTCGACAATGTTCATGCGCGATGCCTTCCAGGCTGGAAACAGGCTGGCGAGCAAGGTCGTGAAGAAGGCGAGCGCGAAGGCTTCGAGCGCCAGCGCAGGGGAGATCGCGATTTCTCCCGTGTAGCCTCGCGCCATGCCGGGCGGTGGCGGCATCGGGATGCCGATTGCCGATATCACTTGTGCCAGAAGATAGCCCAGCATGATGCCGACCACCCCGCTGATGATGCCGAGCAGGATGCCTTCGGTGACGAAAAGCTTCAGGATCTCGTGCCGGCGCACGCCAAGCGCCATCGAGGTGCCGATCTCTCCCGTGCGTTCGACGACGGTCATCGACAGGGTGTTCGAAATGCTGAGGATGACGATCAGCGCGATCAGCAATTGCACGACGCCGACCTGGCGCGAAAACAGCTCGACGGTCTTGTTGTAGAAGTCGGCCAGATCGGTCCAGGGAATGACCTCGAAGCCGGTTGCCGGCAAGCGCTCGCGCAAGGCATGCACAGCCTTGTCGGTATCGCTTGTCTCGTTCAGCAGCACGACCCAGCTCGTCGCGCCCTCTACACGCATCAGCTTGCGCGCGACATCGATCGGCGCCCGCAGCACGGTATCGTCGTAGGCCTTGGTGATGGTGGCGAAGAGGCCTGCGACGGTGAGCTCGACCGCATTGATGCCGCCGCTGGCCGTGGTGGCAAGTAGGACGACGCGGTCCCCCGGCGAGGCATCGAGGTTGGCGGCCAGACCCTCGCCCAGCAACACGGAGTCGGGCGGACTTTCGGTCAGATCCTTGCCGGCGACGATCGTGATCGCGCGCGCGATCGGTTGTTCCTGCTCCGGCGAAATACCTTCGCCGACGAAGGAGACCGTGGCTTCGTCTTTGCTGAGCAGGCCGCTGAAGGCCAGCCGCGGTGTCACCGTGCGAGCCTGCTGCCCGATGATGCCGGTGACGGGCGACGTATCGGCCGGCAGCAGATACTGGTATGGGTCACCCAATCCTTCACGCAAGTATCCTGGACGGGTCACCTGGACATGCCCGAGTTGAGAGTGGATCGTCGCTTCCCGCATGTCCTGGAAAATCCAGTTGATGAAGCCGCTGGCGAGCAGAAACGCCACGACTCCCCCCGCCACGATGGTCAGGGCCAGCAGGGCGCGCCGCCGTTGCCGAAGCAGGTTCCGTGCGGAAAGGGTCAGGATGTGGCGCATGCCGCGGAAACTCATCAGGGGTTCGCGTATAAGTGTTCTCTCTCTATGATAGCGGCCGTGCCGGCGGAAACTGAAGGGGAAAGGGGTGAAAGAGGACTTCGACTACACTGCTGCGTTCTCGCGAAACATCGGCTGGGTGACGTCTGAAGAACAGGCTGTGTTGCGGGGCAAGCGGGTTGCCATCGCCGGCATGGGAGGGGTGGGTGGCGTCCATCTGCTCACTCTGGCACGCCTGGGGATCGGGGGCTTCAACATTTCCGATTTCGATGAGTTCGATATCGCCAACTTCAACCGCCAGGCCGGGGCGGTCATGGGGTCGTTGGGGCAGCCCAAGGTGGAGGTGCTGGCGAAGATGACGGCGGAGATCAATCCGACGGTGGAAGTCAGGATGTTTCCGCAGGGAGTCTCGGATGACAATCTCGATGACTTTCTTTCCGGAGTCGATCTCTACGTCGATGGCCTGGATTTCTTCTCGTTCAAGGCCCGCCGTGCAACCTTTGCAGCCTGCCATCGCCTGGGGGTCCCCGCGGTGACCGCTGCCCCCCTGGGGATGGGGACTGCGGTACTGGTATTCCTGCCGGGGCAGATGTCGTTCGAGGAGTATTTCTGCCTGGACGGATGCGACGAAGACGAGATGGCTGTTCGTTTCCTGCTCGGTTTGTCGCCCGCTATGCTGCAGCGAAGCTATCTGGCGGATCCATCCCGGGTGAACCTGACCGAACGCCGCGGCCCTTCCACCATCATGGCATGCCAGTTGTGTGCGGGTGTCGCGGCAACGGAGGCGGCCAAGATACTGCTGGGACGGGGGGACGTGATTGCCGCACCGCGCGGATATCAGTTCGATGCCTATCGTAACCGGTTCGTGCGTACATGGCGGCCTGGCGGCAATCGCAATCCCCTGCAGCGGCTCGGGCTGATGATCGCACGCTGGCAGTTGCGCCGGATGAAATCCACAGGGGCATGAAGTGAACGATCGCGAAACACTGTTGGAAATTCTCAATCTCGCCCGCTGGGCGCCCAGCGGCGACAACACCCAGCCCTGGAAATTCGAGATCATTGCCGACGATCATGTCGCCGTGCACGGCCATGACACCCGGGACTGGTGCCTCTATGACATGGATGGGCGGGCGAGCCAGATGGCGCACGGCGCCTTGCTCGAAACCCTGAGGATCGCCGCGACCCGATTCGGCTTGCGTGCGGACTGGAACTGGCGGGCCGAAACCCCCGAGCATGCTCCGATCTATGACGTAAAGCTGGTGCCTGAAGCCGATCTCGCGGTCGATCCGTTACATCCCTTCATCACCACACGCACGGTGCAGCGCAGGATGATGCGCCGCACGCCGCTGACGCCGTCCGCCGTGCAGGCACTGCGTCTTGCGCCGGGAGATGGCTATTCGCTCAGGCTCATCGAGCCCGTCGGAGAGAGGTTGAAAATAGCAAGCCTGCTATGGACGAGCGCCCGTGTCCGCCTGACATGCCCTGAAGCTTTCGAGGTTCACCGGGAGATCATCGAGTGGGGCGCCACCTTCAGCAAGGATCGCATCCCCGAACGCGCGGTTGGTGTCGATCCGCTCACCGCCCGCCTGATGCAGTGGGCGATGAAGAACTGGAAGCGCGTCGATGCCCTGAACCGCTACGCCTTCGGCACGGTCGCGCCGCGCCTCATGCTCGATTTCCTGCCAGCCTGGGCCTGCGCCGCGCACGTGCTCGTCGAGCGTCATGCCTTGCCGGCCAGCTTGCCCGAGTTCGTCGATGCGGGGCGGGCGATGCAGCGGGTGTGGCTGACGGCAGCGTCACAGGGTCTGCACCTGCAGCCGCAGATGACACCGCTGATCTTTGGCTGGTACGCAAGTGCAGGCAGACCGGTCTCGGCCGACGAGCATGTCAATGCCGCGATGCGTGAAGTGGGGACGCAGGTCGACCGGATGCTCGGCGGCAAGGGCGTGTTCTTCTGCCGGGTCGGAGAGTCTAGCGTGCCTGTGTCGCGGTCGATTCGCAAGGAATTGGCGGAGTTGATGGTTTAGCGGCCGTTGAATCAGGCCGTGTTGGCAGAAGCAAGAGAGTACATCTCCGCCCGCTTGAGCATAATGGTGTCGATTTTTTTTACATACCAGGCTTTGTGCAGACGGCTAGCTTCCTCGGGGGTTGAGATACTTATTTAATTTCATTGACTTAGAGTTTTGTGCGGCTATTGGCACACTACATGCTTGAGTCTCCGTGCGGCACCTGCCAAATTGAACTGCTCTCGGCGAGAGCATGTTTTACTCAAGAAAACCTAGGAGATGGTCATGAAATTCAAGCAAATTGCTCTTGCCATTGCAGCAGTTGGTGCCACTGTCGCCGCTAGCGGTGCAGCCCAAGCTGCCGTGGTTCTCGATGGCTGGGCGCTCGAGACGGCGAGCGGTACTACCTCGAACATCGGGCGGTTGAATCTGGTGTCTGGTACTGCCACCGTGGAGCAGGAAACGGATGCCGCCGGAAACGTGTTTGTTGGGGCAGCCTTCCGGGAACAGGGCAGCATCTATTCGATCTCCTACACGACTGAAAACACGGTCGGCGCTGGCGACACTGGCGCACCGGGGAATCTGCATACGATGCTGACGATCAGCTTCAGCAATGTGGCAGGTCAAGTGACTGCCTTGAACTCCGGTGGCGGCTTCGCGTACTCGTTCACCAGCGGCGATTTCACGATTCAATCTGCTGACGGTGCTAGCGCTTCTGGCAGCATCATCGGGATCGGCGGTAATGCAGCCAGCACTGCCGTCATTGGCGGAACCAATGGTGACTCCACGCTGCTGGCTCAGATTCTGAGCACTGCTGGCATCATGAATTTTTATGATAACGGGGGTGGATTGTTGAACCCCGGTTTTGCCACTGGTGAGTATCTGTTCGAAGCTGTGACGAACAACAACGTGACAGACAGCTTTGGGCTGAGTGAGTGCTCGTTCAAGGCTGGCGCCACCTGCTCGCGGTTCAGCGTTGCATCTGCCGGTGATGCTTATATCGTGCAGCAGCAGGTTCCGGAACCCGCTATGCTGGGCCTGCTCGGCCTTGGTCTGATGGGCCTGGGTGTCAGCATGCGTCGTCGCAAGGCATGATGCCTCTTACGGAACGGCTCGAAATGGTTCGTTGTTAGGGCTGTAATCGAGTGTTCGTTCAAATCCCCGTCCAATGTTCGTGTTGGGCGGGGATTTCGTTTTAGAAGTGCTGATAAATGATCAAACAGGTTGCCACGGCGAGGTGACCTGAATCAGTACCTTGAAATTCGGCACGCAGGCGCCTACACCGTCGGAGGATGGGTATCGAGCCAGTGGCCCAGGGCAGCGTCTCCGTATCTGCCAGTCTTTGCCTGTGGCCTGAAGATTTTCGCTACCTCGACATCGTAACGCATGGTCATGGCATCTTTCTTGGGCCCACCGAGGCCGAGGATGGCCGAAAGCCGTCTTGGCTTCTTTGAGCGTGACCAACGGGCCGCCGATCAGGCGTCGCTTCCTGAAAAACGCATCGGCGTATCGCCCGGATCGGTCCGTTCGGTATGCCTAACCGG
This sequence comes from Thauera carbonicopians, assembly GCF_025699485.1. Lineage (GTDB taxonomy): Bacteria > Pseudomonadota > Gammaproteobacteria > Burkholderiales > Rhodocyclaceae > Thauera. The sequence continues at coordinate 46,337 of NZ_JANUXN010000014.1, forward strand.
CTTGTTTGCGTTCATTTCAGTCGGTCGCAGTGCATCAAGGTGCGCTGAATAATGAAAAAAATGGCGCCATCAAGCTGCGTTCGTCTCCGTGCCATCAGGGGCTGTTCGTCAGCGCTGGAGCTCGCGCCCCATTTCCAGCACCTTGAAATTCAGCAGGTGGGTAGCCAGCACCGTCTCCCACATGAAGCAGCCGAGCGCCACCAGGAAGGACAGCACGCCCATCAGGAAGCACGCCATTGCCACCAGTGGCCATTGTGTTTCCCACGCTTGCCCAAGGAACAGGGACACGATGGTGATGCCGATGCAAAAGCCGCACAGCGCCAGGCAGCCGATGGAGAAATTCGCGATGCGTCCTCGCTTGCGCAGGAGCGCCAGCTCCATCAGCAAGCGCCTGATTAGCTCCTGATCGGTGCTGGTTCGCACGCGCTCGTCCAGTACGCGGGCCCGGTCGATGATGCGGGCCAGCCGCCCGGCCACGGCTCCGATCATGCCGGCCACTGCCGTTAAAAAGAACACGGGTGCCACCGCCAGCTGGACGCTGTGGGTGACCGAGGCGACATCGACGGGTAGGCTCATAGCAACGGAGGTGATGATGGGAACGCACGCATGGTACGCAAAATCACCCGGTGCTGGACATGCTCGAAAGCCATGGCGTCTCGACCGGTTTGTTGCGCCAGCGCTTCCGGGATTCGGCATATGAGCTTCGTTGTCGCCGACTGCTTGTTGCGATCATCATCGATTTCTATCCGGTGTGCCGGACGGCGGAGCCGTAACGGCCCTACGGCTTGCGAATCCTGGAAGCTGCAATCCTGTCGAGATAGTAGTCGAGTGCGCGCCGGGCGTACTGATCCGTTCTTTCGCCCGGGGAGAGCTTGCGTGCCTCAAGCCAGCCCATATAGATGTCATTGCCGAATGCCTGATGGTCCGAGAGGTAGTCCATGTACATCGGAAAGGTCGCCAGCAGCCGCTTTTGCGGTGCGGGGAGAAACGGGCGCAGCAGGCGGGGCAGGGCGGCAAACCATGCGCTTGGAATGCTCCTGCCGCGGGGGAGTTCCTGGCCGCGCTCCTGCAGGATCTGGCGCACGAGCTCGACCAGGTCTGCAATGCGCGGGGAGCGTTCGGGGCCTGAGCACAGGTTCAGGATGTGTCCCCGGGGCGACTGCCCGTGGCTCGATGCCACGATGGCTGCCGCGACATGGTCGACCGGAATGATGTCGAGCTTCGCGTCGCCGAAATCCGGCAGCAGGCCGGATGTCTTGCGCCCCGACAGGATTTCGCAGATGTAGTAGAAGATCTGGAAGTGGATGATGCGGCCGTCGCGTGAGTCGCCGATCACCATGCTGGGCCGATGGACCGTGATCGGCAGCCCTTCTTTCTCGATGGCTGCGCGGACCAGGGTTTCGGCTTCGGCCTTGGATTGTTCGTAGGTGTTGTGGAAGGCACGGGCTTCGTCGATCCAGGTTTCGGGCAGGATGCCCGGTCGTTTGCCGGCGATGCCGACCGTGCTGACGAACTCCATCTTCTGCAGGGTGTTCCGCCTGGCCAGGGTGCGCGCGAACTCGAGCATGACTTCGGCGGAGCCGACTGCCGAGCGTCGGGCATGGTCCAGCGGATCGTTCATTCTGACGCTGGCGGCCGAATGGATGAGGTGCGTGGTGTCGTCGCACAAGCGGGCGTAGGCGGCGGCGTCCAGGCCGAGCTGGGCTTGCGTGGCATCGCCACGCAATGCTTCCACGCGCTGGCGAGTGTCGTCGCCGGGCGGGAGTTGCCAGAAGTCGTGGAGCGCCTCGAGTCGCTGGGCGAGATGCTCATCCGACTCGGCGCGCAGCAGCACGCGGATGCGGGTGTCCCGGTTCTGCAGCAGCATGGGCACGATGGCGCTGCCGACGGCGCCCGACGCGCCGGTGAGAAGATAGGTGCTCATGGCGCGATGATGACGATGGGGGCTGAACTGGGGCCGTGGTCCGGGATGGCTTCGATGCGGCGGTAGGCTTCTGCAATGCTTTCGGCGAAGTGCTGCGCCACGACCTTGCGGCGCAGCTTCAGGTTTGCGGTGAGTTCGCCGTTCTCGATGCTGAACGGTGTCGATGTGATGATGACGGCGGCTGGACGCTGGTGACTGGGAAGCGATGCGCAGATGGTCCGGACATCACCGGCGATCTGCTCCGGGGAAGGCGCGGACGCTGTTTCGGTGCTGCTGGCCTTTCCCTGCATGAGGGTGATGATGACGACAGGGAAGGGGTGGCCTTCGCCGGTGACGACGGCATGCTCCACGTACTCCAGGCGCTTGATCTCGGCCTCGATCGGGTGAGGCGTGACGCGGCGTCCGGTCGATGTCTTGAAGATTTCGCTTTTCCGGCCGAGCAGCCAGAGGTAGCCGTCTTCGTCCAGGCGGGCATAGTCTCCGGTATGGAAGAAGCCGTCATTGCTCATATTGAGTGACACTGCCTGCGTGCAGGGTTCGTAGCGGCTGCAGACACCGGGGCCGCGCACGAGCAGTTCGCCGTCTTCGGCGATGCGCACCTCGTTCTGGGGGTGGGGGCGGCCGACGCTGCCGGCTCGCGAGGCTTCGAGCGTGTTGAAGGCAATGGGGACGATGTTCTCGCTGACGCCGTAGGCTTCGAGGATCGGCCAGCCAAGTGCGCCGAAGCGTTCGATCAGCCAGACGGGGAGGGGAGCCGAGCCGCTGACGAGGAAGCGCAGCTTGCTGCCCATCACGCGTCTCAAGGGGCTCAGGGCCCGTTTGGCGAACGGATGGAGCAGGCGGAGGTGCAGCGGTGTTCCGGTGCCGAGACTGCGAGCCTTGGTGATCCGCTCTTCGATGGCCCAGGCGGCGCGCAGACCCATCCGGATGGGAGCGGGCTGGGTGTCGATGCGGTCGAGCATGCCGGCATGGAGTTTCTCGAAGAACCTCGGTACCGCCACGAAGAGGCTGGGCTGTATTTCCGGCAGCCGTTGCACGATCTGCTCGGGTCGCTCGACGAAATGTGTCTCGGCGCCGAAGAGGATGGCGCACAGGTTGAGAACGCGCTGGAACATGCTAGAGGGCGGGAGCCAGCAGACCATGCGATCGCCGACGCCTATCGAGGGGAAGCAGTCACAGGTGGCGCGGCAGGCCAGCAGGATCTGGGCATGGGTGTAGGCGATGCCCTTGGGTTCGCCGGTGCTGCCCGAGGTGAAGATGACGGTTGCGACATCCGTCGGCAGCGGGAGGACGGGCGCCGACGAGGGAGGCGATGCGTAGAGTGGGCCGAGCGCATGCGTGCCCGGGGGGGCATCCGGTGCTGCGATGATCCGTATGGCGAAGCCCGTGTATAGGGCATCGAGCCTGTCGAACTGGGCCGCGTCGGCGGTGATGACGATGCGGGGCCGGGCGATCGCCAGGATGTGTCCGAGGTTGCGTGAAGTGTCGTGAGCGTCGAGCCCGACGATGGCCGCACCGAGTCCTAGTATTGCCAGATGGACGAGCTCCCACTCCGGGGTGGTCGGCAGCATGACGGCGACGCGGTCGCCTCGCCCGATGCCCAGATGCTGAAAGCCGTTCTGCAGGGCTCGCACTCTTGCCTGGATGTCTGCCCAGGTGAATGCCGTGGTCGTGCCGCCGGTGCGATGGACATATCCGATGGCGGACGGGTTCGATTGCGCCCGTGCGTCGAGCAGGGCCGGTAGCGTCTGGACTTGCCGAAGCTGGGTGCGGACATCGTCGGGGGCATTGATCGCTCCGTCCGGCTGGCGATGGTGTTGCGTGGTTCCAGGGTTCGAAACCTGGGCTTCGAAGTTGGTCGACGTCCTCTGCATTGCCCTCTCGCTGGCGCTTGTCCACGCGCACGCCGGAGCGTTTGCGCGATATCCGGCCAGGGAATGCCGGTGTGCTCCCCGAGCCAAAGGGAATATTAGCCGACGATGCGCTATTCAGGGAGGATATCCCGTACGAAAGCGGGCTGGGCGGATTCGCCCGGCTCGATGCGTCGGGCGGGGCCCTCAGCGGCCGACCATGTTGTCCCGGTGGATCAGCTCGGGTTCGTCGACGTAGCCCAGCAGCTTCTCGATTTCGGCGCTCGGTTTGCGGGCGATCCTGCGGCATTCGGCGGCGCTGTAGTTCACCAGGCCGCGTGCGATCTCCTCGCCGGCGGCGCTGCGGCAGGCCACGGCGGCACCACGGACGAAATCGCCGTGTACTTCGATGACGCCCACCGGCAGCAGGCTGCGGCCGCTCCGGAGCGCGGCGACGGCGCCGTCGTCGATGATCAGGTCGCCGGCCAGTTGCAGGTGGTCGGCCAGCCATTGCTTGCGGGCCTGCAGCGGCGTGCTGCTGGCGTAGAGCAGGGTACCGACGGCTTCGCCCGCGCCCAGGCGCAGCAGCGGGTCGTGCTCGCGTCCGCTGGCGATGCAGGTGTGGGCGCCGCTGCGGGCTGCGCGCTGGGCGGCGCGGATCTTGGTGATCATGCCGCCCTTGCTGATGCCGCTGCCGGCGCCGCCGGCCATGGCTTCGTACTGGCGGTCTTCGGCGCGCCCTTCCGAGATCAGCGTGGCGCCGGGGTCGCGGCGCGGGTCGGCGGTGTACAGGCCTTGCTGGTCGGTCAGGATGATCAGCGCGTCGGCTTCGATCAGGTTAGCGACCAGGGCGCCGAGGGTGTCGTTGTCGCCGAACTTGATCTCGTCGGTGACGACGGTGTCGTTCTCGTTGATGATCGGCACGACGCCGAGTTCGAGCAGCGTCGTCAGCGTGCTGCGGGCGTTGAGATAGCGGGTGCGGTCGGCGAGGTCTTCGTGCGTCAGCAGGATCTGCGCCGTCTGCAGGCCGTGGCGGGAGAAGGCTTCCTCGTAGGCTTCGACCAGCCCCATCTGGCCGACGGCGGCGGCGGCCTGGAGCTTGTTCATTTCGTGCGGCCGCCTGCCCCAGCCCAGCCGCTGGATGCCGGCGGCGATGGAGCCGGAGGACACGAGCACGACTTCGCGCCCCTGGGTGCGCAACGCGGCGATCTGCCGCGCCCAGTCGTCGAGCGCGGTCTTGTCGAGGCCGGCGCCGTTGTTGGTGACGAGGGCACTGCCGACCTTCACCACCAGGCGGCGGGCGTTGCGGATCTTGGTTCTCATGGTGTCGCGGCGGAGGGAAGAAGGGTCTGCGGGAAAGATCGGTAGGATGATGAGGCGGCTGGAAGGCGGTCAGCGCGCAGCGCCGTCGATGGGTTTGTCTTCGGCGCCTTCGTCGTCATCATCCAGGCTGTCGGCGGCATAGGCCGCATCGGCTGCGGCGCGCTGGGCGTCGAGTGCGGCCAGGCGCTCGGCTTCGGCAGCCTGGCGTTCGGCACGTTCGGCCTCGATGCGGGCACGTTCGGCATCGAGGAAATCCTGCAGCGCAAAGATCAGCGCCTGCGTGCCGTCGCTCTTGAGCGCCGAGATCTCGAAATGGCGCTCGACCGGACCGTAGGTCTCGAGGAAGGCAGCGATGCGTTCGGCGCGTTCTTCCTCCGGAACCAGGTCGAGCTTGTTCAGCACCAGCCAGCGCGGCTTGGCGTACAACTCGTCGTCGTATTTGCGCAGTTCTTCGACGATGGCCTTGGCATCGGCGACGGGATCGGCTTCGGGGTCGAAGGGCGCGAGGTCGACGAGGTGCAGCAGCACATGGGTGCGCTGGAGATGGCGCAGGAACTGGTGGCCCAGGCCGGCGCCCTCGGCCGCGCCTTCGATCAGGCCGGGAATGTCGGCGATGACGAAGCTGCGGTTCTCGGCGGTGCGCACCACGCCCAGGTTGGGCGCCAGCGTGGTGAACGGGTAGTCGGCCACCTTGGGCTTGGCCGCCGACACGCTGCGGATGAAGGTGGATTTGCCGGCATTGGGCATGCCGAGCAGGCCGACGTCGGCCAGCACCTTGAGTTCGAGGTGGAGGCTGAAGCGCTCGCCTTCCTGGCCCATGGTCTTCTTGCGCGGCGCCCGGTTGACGCTGGACTTGAAGTGGATGTTGCCCAGGCCGCCGCGGCCGCCGCGGGCGATCAGCACTTCCTTGCCGTCTTCGTCGAGGTCGGCGATCAGTTCCTCGGTTTCGAGGTTGCGGATCACGGTGCCGACCGGAAAGCGCAGCGTGATGTCGTCGCCGCCCTTGCCGTAGCAGTCGCGGCTGCCGCCGTTCTCGCCGCGCTGGGCGCGGAAGCTGCGGGTGTAGCGATAGTCGATCAGGGTGTTGAGGTTGCGGTCGGCCACCGCATAGACGCTGCCGCCGCGTCCGCCGTCGCCGCCGCTGGGGCCGCCCTTGGGAATGAACTTCTCGCGGCGGAAGGTGGCGGCGCCGTTGCCGCCGTCGCCGGCGAAGACTTCGATGCGGGCTTCGTCAAAAAACTTCATGCCTGATCAACCTTGATCCAAAAATGAAAAAGCCCTACCGCAAGGATAGGGCTTCGATGCTGCAAAGCGCGTACTGCCGTCGATCAGGCCGCTTCGGGCACGATGATCACGGTGCGGCGCCTGGACGGACCCTTGACCGCGAACTGGACGGTGCCGTTCTTCAGCGCGAACAGGGTGTGGTCCTTGCCGATGCCGACGTTGTCGCCCGGGTGGTATTCGGTGCCGCGCTGGCGAACGATGATGTTGCCGGCGAGCACGAACTGGCCACCGTAGCGCTTCACGCCGAGGCGTTTCGATTCCGAGTCGCGACCGTTACGCGAACTGCCGCCAGCTTTTTTGTGTGCCATGTCGGATTACCTCCTGCGCCTTAGGCCGAGATCGCTTCGATGCGAAGCTCGGTGTAGTTCTGACGATGCCCCTGATGCTTCTGGTAGTGCTTGCGCCGGCGCATCTTGAAAATCTTGATCTTGTCGTGACGGCCGTGCGAAACCACGGTCGCCTTGACGGAAGCCCCGGCCACCACCGGCGTGCCGATCTTCACGGACTCGCCTTCACCGACCATGAAAACCTGGTCGAGGGTGATTTCGGAACCCACGTCGGCCGGTATCTGTTCTACCTTGATCTTTTCGCCAGCGGCAACGCGATACTGCTTGCCACCGGTTTTTATCACCGCGTACATGGTGCTGCTCCAGTTGATGGGTTTGCAAAGAATCGCGCACTCTAGCTTTCCGGGCGGGAAAAGTCAATATCGATCAGTGATGTAGGTGAGGGCGTGACCTTTGTCACGCGGCATGCGCCGGCGATGGCCGTTTCCGGTAGAAGTGCCGCGCGGCGGCGATGAGCCGTTGCTATGATCGGCGCCTCTTCAGCAAGCATGCCCGCAATGCCTTTCTCCGCCGAAACCTGTGTCGCCATGCATATCGGCGACCGCCTGGAACAGCAGGATCGCGTCGGCCTTTTCGCGCATCCTAAGCGGCCGGGCATCATGTTGGCGGTGCTGGCCGACGGCATGGGTGGGCACAGCGGAGGCGCGGTGGCCGCCGAACAGGTGATCATGCGCGCCCGGCAGAACCTCGAAACCTACGCGCCGCTGCACGAGACGCCGCGGGATTTGCTGACGAGCGTGATCGACGAAGCGCATACCGTCATCAAACTCACCCGCTTCACCAGCGAAAAGGACCCGCACAGTACCGCCGTCGCATTTCTGCTGCAGCAAGGCAAGGCCTATTGGGCGCATTGCGGCGACTCGAGGCTCTACTGGTTCCGCGGCACCGACACGGCGGCGCGCAGTCGCGACCATTCGCTGGTTGCCGAACTGATGCGCAAAGGGCGGCTCGACGAGGCGGGGGCGCTCAAGCATCCACAACGCAACGTGCTGCTGTCCTGCCTGGGCAGCGAACGCGAGCCGCATATCGAATATGGCGCGGCGGCGTCGCCCGATGCCGGAGACAGCTTCCTGCTCTGCTCGGATGGACTGTGGGCCTACTTCACCGATTTCGAACTGGCTTCGACCATTCAGGCGCATCCACCCCGGATCGCTGCCCAACGCCTGATCCAGCTGGCGCGGGAGCGTGCCGGCGGCGCAGGCGACAACATCTCCCTTATCATCGTCAAACTCGTTCAGCCTGCCGCAGACGCTCCACGGTGAACGCATGCGGGCGGGTCCCGCACGGCATGTCTCGACGACTTCGGGTTCACCCTTGTTGCTGTGGTGCAGCAAATCCGTCTAATGTCCGGGGTTCGCCGGTGTTGCAACGAAAGGTTGCAGGACAAGGATAACGACGGGTGGGGCCGGCGGAACGTGCAACGTGGTCAAACAACAGGGAGGATCGGCCTATGCCTCTGACGATCGGAGTGCTAGCGGAGACCGCTGCGGGCGAACGACGCTTGTCTGTCGTGCCGGACGTGGTCAAGAGATACCTGAGCCAGGGTGCTCAGGTAGTGTTGCAGAAAGGGGCGGGGGTGCCTGCGCATTTCCCCGATGAAGTCTTCGCCGACGTGAGCTTCGCCGACACCGCGGCCGAAGTCTGCGGGCAGGCGGACGTGGTGTTCTGCGTTCAGCCGCCGAGCGAAGAGACGATCGCGGCGATCAAGCCGGGCAGCGTGCTGCTGGGCCTGCTGCAGCCGTGGTCCAGTGCCGAGCGCGTGCGCCAGCTTCAGGAGAAGCAGATCACCGCATTCGCCCTGGAATTGCTGCCGCGCATCTCGCGTGCGCAGAGCATGGACGTGCTGTCCTCGCAGGGCGCGGTGGCCGGCTACGAATGTGCGCTGATCGCCGCCGACCACAGCCCCAAGTTCTTCCCGATGATGACCTATGCCGCCGGCACGATCCGTCCGGCCAAGGTGCTGGTGATCGGTGCGGGCGTTGCCGGCCTGCAGGCCATCGCCACCGCGCGCCGTATCGGCGCCATGGTCGAGGCCTATGACGTGCGTCCCGAGACGCGTGAGCAGATCGAATCGCTCGGCGCCAAGTTCGTCGACACCGGCGTGTCCGCGGCGGGCGCGGGCGGCTATGCCCGCGAACTGACCGACGAGGAGAAGGCCAAGCAGGCCGAACGCCTGGCCAAGGCCGTTGCCCAGTGCGATGCGCTGATCACCACCGCCGCGGTGCCCGGCAAGAAGGCGCCGCGCATCATCACCGCCGACATGGTCGCGCGGATGAAGTCGGGCGCGGTGGTCGTGGACATGGCGGCCGAGACCGGCGGCAACGTCGAAGGCACGGTGGCGGGCGAGAAGACCTGGGTCGGCGACGTGCTCGTCATCGGCCCCGTCAACATCCCCAGCCGCATGCCGGTGCATGCCTCGGAGATGTACGCCAAGAACCTGTTCAACTTCATTTCGCCCTTCATCAAGGACGGCGCGCTGACGCTGGACTGGGAAGACGAGGTGGTGGCCGGCACCTGCCTGACCCATGCGGGCGAAGTGCGCCACGCCGGGGTGAAGCAGGTCCTGGGTCTGTAAGGAGAACCACGATGGAAGGATACGCAGCACTGTACATTTTCATGCTGGCCGCATTCACCGGGTACGAGGTGATCTCGCGCGTGCCGGTGATCCTGCATACGCCGCTGATGTCGGGCTCCAACTTCGTGCACGGCGTGGTGCTGGTCGGCGCGATGGTGGTGCTCGGCCACGCCGACCCGGAAGACCCGGTGCAACTGGTGATCGGCTTCATCGCCGTGTTCCTCGGCGCCGCCAACGCGGCCGGCGGCTACGTCGTCACCGAGCGCATGCTGGCGATGTTCAAGGGTGGCAACAAGAAGGAAGGAGGCGCATAAATGGCGAACTGGTTCATTCAGGCGTCCTATTTCATCGTTGCCGTGGTGTTCATCCTCGGCCTGAAGGCGATGAGCTCGCCGGTGACGGCCCGCAAGGGCATCGTATGGGCGGGCTACGCGATGGTTGCGGCCACCGTCGTCACCTTCTTCACGCCCGATCTGCACAACGTCGGCCTGATGGTGCTCGCCATCGTGTCCGGCGGCGCCGTGGCATGGTGGAGCGGCAAGACGGTCAAGATGACCGACATGCCGCAGATGGTCGCCATCTACAACGGTATGGGCGGTGGTGCGGCGGCGGCGATCGCGGCGCTGGAGTTCGCCCGCGGCGAGATCACCGATCCGGTGGTGGCGACGCTGGCGGTGCTCGGTGCGCTGATCGGCTCGGTGGCCTTCTCCGGTTCGTGCATCGCCTACGCCAAGCTGCAGGGCATCATGAAGAATGCCTTCCGGCTGCCCAACCAGAACCTGGTCAATATCGGCCTGGCCGTGCTGACCGCGGTGCTGGGGCTGGCGATCATCGTCTCCGACACGCCGTCCTCGACCCTGATCGTGCTGTTCTTCGTGCTGGCGCTGGCGCTGGGCGCGATCCTGACCAGCCCGATCGGCGGTGCCGACATGCCGGTGGTGATCTCGCTGCTGAACGCCTTCACCGGCCTGGCCGTGGGCTTCGAAGGCTACGTGCTGGGCAACCCGGCGCTGATCGTCGCCGGTATCGTCGTCGGTGCCTCGGGCACGCTGCTGACGCAGCTGATGGCGAAGGCGATGAACCGTCCGATCACCAACGTCATCTTCACCCCGATCAGCGGTGCCGCCGCCGGTGGCGAAGGTGAAGTGATCGAAGGCACGATGAAGGAGTTCTCCGCGCTCGATGCCGCCTCGGTGATGCGCTACGCCAGCAAGGTCGCCATCGTGCCGGGCTACGGCATGGCGGTGGCCGGTGCGCAGCACAAGGTGTGGGAAATGGCGCAACTGCTCGAAGAGGGCGGCGTCGAGGTGGTGTTTGCGATCCATCCGGTCGCGGGCCGCATGCCTGGCCACATGAACGTGCTGCTGGCCGAAGCCGGTGTGCCCTACGACAAGATCTTCGACCTCGAGGAGATCAACGCCGACTTCCCGCAGATCGACGTGGCGCTGGTGATCGGTGCCAACGACGTGGTCAACCCGGTCGCCCGCACCGACAAGACCAGCCCGATCTACGGCATGCCGATCCTGAACGTCGACATGGCGCAGAACGTCATCGTCGTCAAGCGCGGCAAGGGCGCAGGCTACTCGGGTATCGAGAACGCGCTGTTCTACAAGGACAACTGCCGCATGCTGTACGGCAGCGCGCAGGAAGCGATCGCCCAGGTCATCACCCACGTCAAGGCGCTGGAGTCCTGATCCGGGTGGTTTCCGGCCGGCAGGTGCCGGCCGGAGCTAAAGCCTGGCCTCATCGGGCCGTAAGCAGGAGGATCATTCCTGCTTACGGCCCGATGTCCTTCATGCGTGCATTGCTTTTCCTGAGCCTGTTCTCCGTCCTGCTGCCGGCTGCCGCACAGCAGCCGGCGACCACGGCCGGCGGCATGCCGGAGCCGGCCGCGGCGAAGCCGGAAGTGCCCGAATGGCGCAAGACCGACGGTTACCGCTTTCCCGCCGTGGCAAAGACGGTCGAGGACATGCAGAACCTGGCTTATGCGATGCAGTTGCGGGAGTTTTGCGCCAATGCGCGCATCCCCGACGATTTCGTGCGCGAGCGGCTGAACCGTTTCAGTGCCATGACCGGTCGCGAGGAAGATTGCCGGACGCTGCTCGACTACTGAAGACGCGCGGCCTTCGACGAGCGACATCGGGCGATGTGCGGGAGCTCAGGCCAGGAAGCGCGAAAACGCGTGTGCCGTCATCGGCTGGCCGAACAGGGGGCCTTGCTGCAGGTGGCAGGCCAGGGCGCTGAGGAAATCGCGCTGGGCGGCAGTTTCCACGCCACGGGCAAGCACTTCGAGTCCGAGCGTGTCTGCCAGGCTGACGATGGCTTCGACGACGGCCTCGCTGTCTTCGCTGTGTCCCACGCCCTGGACGAGCCCGGGCGTCAGCTTGATGGCGTTCAGCGGATAACGGCGCAACTGCGGAATCGACGACAGGCCGCGGCCGAAATCGTCGATGGCAAGGCGGATGCCCATTGCCGACAGCGCTTTCAGGGTTGCCAGCAGGCCCGGGCTGTCGCTTTCGAGCACTTTCTCGTCGAGATCGAGCTCCAGCCGTGCCGGCGGCAGATCGTTGTCCTCCAGCACCAGGCGCACGCATTCGGCGAAATCGCCATGCAGCAACTGCTCGGTGGCGACATTGACGGTCAGCCTGGGCGCCTGGCCCTCACTGCCGTGCCAGGTGCGGGCGCTGCGGCAGGCTGCATTGAGCGCCCAATCGCCGAGGCGGGCGATCAGTTGCGGGTCGTGGATCGCGTTCCGGAAACGTCCGAACGGCAGTTGGCCTAGCGTCGGGTGCTGCCAGCGCAGCAGCGCTTCACCGGCGCACAGGTGTTTGCTCCGGGTGTCGATCAGCGGCTGGAAGTCCAGCGAGAATTCGTCCTGGTCGAGCGCCTGCCACAGCCGGGGTTCGAAGCTGCCGGCGCTGGCGTCGGGCCAGATGGCGGCTTCGAACAGGCTGCCCGGGCGGCTCAGGACGCGATGACGTGGATCGAGATGGGCGGCGAAATGGGCTGCCGGCTCCATCGCTGTGCGTGAAGACGTACGGGACGGCGCGCGGGTGCGGGAGCCGGTGGGGCTGAGCACCAGCGCATGGACACCAGGGCGCAGCCGGGGCGCGCAAAGCACCTTGAGTTCGCGGGTGCGTCCGTCCGGCAGGGCGAAGCCGACCTGGCTGCGTCGCTCTCCCTGGATCAGGAGCCGGCCGCGTGCTTCGAGAAAACGCTCCTCGTCCGGGAACAGGGTGGCAAGCGGCCGACCCGCGACTTCCCTGTAGTCGCGTTCCAGCAGCTTGCAGGCCGCCGTGTTGGCGTCGAGGATGAACTCGTCGCCGATGATCAGCAGCCCTTCGTCGATCAGTTCGAGCAGGGCCAGGTAGACGCCCGTTTCGGCGCCTTCCGAGAGGTCGGCAACAAAAGGTTCGTGCTGCGGCGAAGACGGGCGTCCGGGAAGATTCACGAGGAACAAGGCCTGCGGGTGGTGGTGTAGTGATCTACGGCATCGCCGTCAGAATACTTGAACCTCCGTCATCGCCGAGCCGGAAATAGACGCCCGAGTCGCGGCTATTTTCGCCCCAGCCCGCCCAGCAGAACCGCGATCGGCCGCTGGGGCCGGCGCAGGGAGTCGGGACGGGCATCGGCAGCCGGGTGCTCGGAGGCGGACGACGAGGCTGCGGGCTGGTAAGGCTTGCTGAAATCGAAGCCGTCCGCGGCGACCGTCGAACGCGACCGGGGGCCGGTCCGTGCCGCCGGTACGGCGGGCTGGTGCGTCCCCGGCTGGCGCGATCCGCTCTGGCGCGGCGGCCGCTGGCCATCGGTGGCGGCTGCGGCACGGCGGCCGCGCGACCGGCTGCCGGCTTCGAAGAACTCGGGCTCGGGATCGAAACCGGGCACGATCTCCTGCGGAATCTCGAGCTTGATCAGCTTCTGGATCTCGGCCAGCCAGTGCTTTTCTTCGGTGCTGACCAGCGACACCGCGTTGCCCTTGTGGCCGGCGCGGCCGGTGCGGCCGATGCGGTGCACGTAGTCTTCGGCGGTATGTGGCAGTTCGAAGTTGATGACGTAGGGCAGTTCGTCGATGTCGATGCCGCGCGCGGCGACGTCGGTGGCGACGAGCACGCGCAGCTTGCCGCTCTTGAATGCCTCCAGCGTTTCGGTGCGCTGCTGCTGGCTCTTGTCGCCGTGGATGGCGTCGGCCGATATGCCGCTGCGCTCCAGGAAATGGGCCAGCCTGCCGCAGACGATCTTGGTGTCGACGAACACCAGCGCCTGGGTGTCCGGCTGGTGGCGCAGCAGGTGGGCGAGCAGGTTGCGCTTCATGCCCGACGAGACCGGGTGCACCACGTGGGTGATCGTCTCCGACACCATGTTGCGGCGTGCGACCTCGATCAGCTGCGGGTTCTTCAGCATCTGGTCCGCCAGCTTCTTGATCTCGTCCGAGAAGGTGGCGGAGAACAGCAGGCTCTGGCGGTTGGCCGGCAGCAGCGCGAGGATGCGCTTGATGTCGGGGATGAAGCCCATGTCGAGCATGCGGTCGGCTTCGTCCAGCACCAGCACTTCGACCTGGGACAGGTTGATCGATTTCTGCTCGACGTGGTCGAGCAGGCGGCCCGGGGTGGCGATGACCACTTCGATGCCGCGGCGCAGTTCCATCTGCTGCGCGCGGATGTCCACGCCGCCATACACGCATACCGAGCGCAGCGGCAGGTACTTGCTATAGGTCTTGACCGATTCGTACACCTGCATCGCCAGCTCGCGCGTCGGCGCCAGGATCAGCGCGCGCGTCTGGTGGCGGGCGGGCGAGGTGCTGGTGTTGGCGTGGCGGGCGATTCGCTGCAGCAGCGGCAGCGTGAAGCCGGCCGTCTTGCCGGTGCCGGTCTGGGCGCCGCCCATCACGTCGTGGCCGGCGATGACGGTCGGGATGGCCTGGCGCTGGATCGGCGTGGGTTCGGAATAGCCGGCGTCGGTGACGGCTTTGAGCAGTTCGGGAATGAGGCCGAGATCGGCGAAACTCATGGGCGCCTTTGCGTTGAATGCGGCCGGCAGCCGACCGCCTGATTACGAAACCCCGGATTATACACCGCACGGAAAATCGTTACGGGACAGGGGCTTCGCTTGCGGCAGGGCCAGGCCGTTCTCGGCCTGGCCCTGCCCGGTCGGGCCGGCGTCAGCGCTTCAGCGTGAGGAAGGCGGTGACTTCCTCGCGGTCGTGGTAGAGATGCTTGATGCGCAGGTCGAAGGGGCCGACGCTGTTGAGCCGCTTGCGGATCAGTTCGCGGCATTGCTCGACGGCTTCGAGCCGGCGCTTCATCGGCAGCTTGAGGTTGAAGATCGTGTAGCGGCACTTGCCGGTGGCGATCCATTCGGCCATCAGCGAGGCGATGCGCGAAGGCTGCTCGACCATGTCGCACACCATCCAGTCGACCGATCGCTGCGGCCGCCAGGTGAAGCCGTCGGCCTTCAGGTGCTCGACCATCTCGGTCGCCATCACGCTGTCGCGCAGCGGGCCGTTGTCGATCGCGGTCACCCGCAGGCCACGATGGACGAGCTGCCAGGTCCAGCCGCCGGGGGCGGCGCCCAGATCGACCGCGCGCTGTCCGGCGCGCAGGATGTTTTCCCGCTCGCCTTCTTCCAGCAGCGTCATGAAGGCTTCGGCCAGCTTCATGGTCGAACGGCTGGGGGCGTTGGAGGGCATCCGCAGCCGCGGAATGCCCATGGTCCAGGGCGCGCACTGGCCGTCCAGGCCGGCCGCCAGCCAAGCGGTGGTGGCGTCGGTGAACAGCACGTGCAGCACCGGCAGGCCGGTGCGGCTGCTGCGCAGGCAGCCCGCTTTCTCCAATGCCCTGGTCAGCGGTTCGGTGAAGCGCTTGCAGAAGCCCGAACGCTGCTTGGCCTCGTCGGTGTCCGGCGTCTCCAGCACCACGCCGCAGAAGCGCTGGCCGGAGGCCTTGACCGCGTCGACGATCGGCGTGGCGCGGTCGCGCTCGGGCAGATCCTCGACGCGGGCGAAATACGGCAGCAACTGGCGCGCGAAGCAGGGCCGCCGCCAGTCGGTGGCTTCGCCGAAGCTGCCGAGCGGAAGGGGTTCGAAAGTCTCGAAGACGACGTAGCCGGTATCGGGTTGGGCACGAACGAAGCCGATCAGGCCGGCTTCGGCGGCCAGGTCGTCGATCTCGCCGGCCAGTTCCTTCTCGAAGCCGGCGCGGCAATAGCCGATCAGGCCGGAACAGGGCAGGCCGGCGGCGGGTGTGTGTTGGGTCATCGATGAAGGGGGTGCTCCCATCGCGAAATGGGAGCAGATGCGGGGAAAGTGCGGATGATAAGCCCTGCAGCCCGCCAGGGGCAGTGGCGCCGCTACTGTGCGGGCGCCGTGGCGTCGCCCGGGGAGGCGGCCGTGCCGGGCGTGGCCTGCTGCTGGGCACCCGGCACCAGCCTCGATGGAACGGTGTCGAGCTTGTGCTCCATCATGTAATCGTTCATGTCCCGCCAGCCGGTGAATACCGCTGCCTTCTCGGACGATGGGTTGAGCGCGTAGCAGTCTTCGAGCGAGCGCCCGGCATGGCGGCAGGCGCTGCCGACCGCACGTCCCTCCGCGTCCTTCGCTGCCTGTTCGCGTGCTGGGTTGGGAATTTCCAGCAACTCGCCCAGGACGTCGCAGCCGGCGGTCATCGTCAGCGAGGCGGCGAGCAGGAGTCTCGCGAATGTGCGTTTCGCAGGTGCGGAAGGCAGGGCGTGTCGGTGCATGGCTGGTCGGAATGGGCACGGGCTATGGCAGGGTTTAACGGCATCGTCCGCCATATCTTGAAGGCCTGGGGTGAAGGCGTGCGATGTTCCGTCAACAACATCGAGGAGCGCTCTATAATTCTTCGGTTGACCGGTTTTTGCCACCCTTCTTTTCCCGCCGTTTTCCTTTTGCGCCAGGTCCATGAATACCAAACGTTTCAAGACGACAGTCATTGCCTTTGCCGCCCTTCTGTCCGGTGTTGCCATACCTGCGGCGCAAGCGGATGCCGGCGTGCAGATCCAGCTCTTCCATCGGCTGCCCGAAAGCAAGGCAGCGGCGCTGCAGGAGCTGGTCGAGCGCTTCAACGCACAGGAAAAGAACGCCAGGGTGGTGCTGTCCGATGCGGACTGGCGCAGTGCAGCGCCGCACATGCTGATCCTCGAAGGCGAGGACGAAGAAGCCTTCGTCTCCGGCAAGCCGCGCTACAAGGCGCTGCACGCGCTGATGAAGGACGCCGGCGTGCCCCTGCAGACGCTGCGTCCGCCCGCGATGATGACGCGCACCCCGGTCAATGCCAAGGGCCAGCTGCTGGCGCTGCCGGTCGGCTTGTCGACGCCGGTGCTGTTCCTCAACCGCGAGGCCTTGCGCAAGGCGGGGGTGAACGCGGAAGCGCCTTCGGTGGCGACCTGGTTCGAACTGCAGGAAACGCTCGGCCGCCTGGCCGATACCGGCCATGCCTGCCCTTACACCGTGGCCGAGCCGGGCCGCGTGATGGTCGAGAACCTGAGTGCCTGGCACAACCAGCCCGTCGCCAAGGCCCAGGGCAAAGGCAAGGCGCTGACGATGGCGCCGTCCTTCAACGGCATGTTCCAGGTCAAGCACGTGGCGATGATGGCGAGCTGGTCGCGGGCGCGCTATCTGCATGTCTTCGAGCAGAACAGCGAAGCCGAGCAGCGCTTCGCGAGCGGCGATTGCGCGGTGATCGCGGCGTCGTCGTCGAGCTGGGCCGATTTCCGTCGCCAGGGCAAGGTCGATGTCGCGGTGTCGCGCCTGCCGTATTACGACGATTTCCCCGGCGCGCCGCAGAACACCATTGCCGACGGTCCTGCGCTGTGGGCCTCCGCGGGCAAGAAACCGGCCGAATACAAGGCGGTCGCGCGTTTCATCGCGTTCTGGCTGGAGCCGCAGAACCAGGTCGCCTGGCAGCGCGAGACCGGCTACCTGCCGCTGAACCGCGCCGGCCTGCTGGCATCGACCAGCGAACTGCTGGGCGACGACCTCGACAATGTGCGCGTGGCCGTCGAGCAGCTCACCAACAAGCCGGCCACGGCCGAATCCGGCGCCCAGCCGGTGGTCGAGCGCGAGCGCGTGCGCCGCATCCTCGACGAGGAGCTCGCCGGCGTGTGGGCCGACAGCAAGGCCGCCAAGGAAGCGCTGGACAACGCCGTGGCGCGCGCCTTGGCCAGCCACTAGCACGGCGCCGGAAGCAGGTCGCCTGCGCGGCTTGACGCGAGTCGACGCGGGCGCCTACCATCCAGGCTTTTTCCGCCAGCGTGTCCGCCTTGTCCGTCAAGCAGCTTTTTGCGCCGATCGCCGCCGACATGCAGGCGGTGGATGCGGCCATCCGCAGCCGTCTCCATTCAGACGTAGTCCTGATCCGCCAGGTTGCGGAATACATCATCCATAGCGGCGGCAAGCGCCTGCGTCCCGCTTTGGTGCTGTTCACCGCCGGGGCGATGGGCTACAAGGGGACGCATCACCACGAACTGGCTGCAGTCGTCGAGTTCATCCATACCGCGACGCTGCTGCACGACGACGTCGTCGACGAGTCCGACCTGCGCCGCGGCAACAAGACCGCCAACGCCATGTTCGGCAACGCGGCCTCGGTGCTGGTGGGCGATTTCCTCTACACCCGCGCCTTCCAGATGATGGTCGGGGTGGACAACATGCACGTGATGCGCGTGCTGGCCGACGCCACCAACATCATCGCCGAAGGCGAAGTCCTCCAGTTGCTGAACTGTCACAACGCAGATGTCCTCATCGAGGATTATCTGCGTGTGATTCGCTACAAGACCGCCAAGTTGTTCGAAGCCGCCTCCCGCCTGGGCGGCATCGTCGGCGGCGCGGACGAGGATACCGAGCAGCGCCTTGCCGCATTCGGAATGCACCTAGGCACCGCTTTCCAGCTCATCGACGACGTGCTCGACTATTCCGCGGACGAAGCCGATACCGGCAAGCACCTCGGCGACGACCTCGCCGAAGGCAAGCCCACGCTGCCGCTGATCCATGTCATGAGCCACGGCACGCCCGAACAGGCCGCGCTGGTGCGTGGCGCCATCGAGAACGGCGGCCGTGACGATTTCGCCGCCGTGCTGGCAGCGATCAAGACCACCGGTGCGCTGGAAGAAACCCGCCGCTACGCCGAAGCCGAAGTCCGGCTGGCGATCGATGCGATTTCGGTGCTGCCCCCTTCCATTTTCAAGGACGCGCTGCTACAATTGTCCCACTTTGCAGTTGAGCGAAATCACTGATATATTAGTGGGCTTCGCAAGGCAGCAAACAAGTGTCGGGGAATAGCTCAGCCTGGTAGAGCACTGCGTTCGGGACGCAGGGGCCGGAGGTTCGAATCCTCTTTCCCCGACCAGAAATTCCCGGGAAACGCCCAAGTGAGTCGATCACTTGGGCGTTTTGCTTTTTGGCCTCCATGCGCGTCGGGGCAGAGCAAATCCCGCAACTGCCGTCCCACGCGTGCCCATGGCAGAACTGCCAATCAGGCTGACAGAATTGGCGGTAAATGGCAGGCGCTAGCGCAGCCCTGTTGGCAATATCCCCTGTTTTCCGCCCGTTTCGCGCCTTCTCGTCCGTGGCACGCGGATTGCAATGGAATGGTCGAAGCAAGGCCGCCGGCCAAATTCCTGCCTGAGCCGTTCCCTCTTCGGCCCACCCCCCGGCAGAGTTTGCTGGATTGGATCGCGTGTTTCCCGGTCTTGCTTCTTTTTTGTTTCGTTGCCGGGAGAGCAGTCGATGTCCGAATATCTCGAAGACCGCCGCAAGCTGCTGGCTGCCACTGCGGGTGCAGGGGCTGTTGCGGCGGCTGCGACTGCGGTTCCTTTCGTTGCCAGCCTGACGCCGTCGAGCCGCGCCCAGGCGGCCGGGGCGCCGGTCGAAGCCGATGTCGGCAAGCTGGCGGCGGGTGAAATGATGACCGTGGAGTGGCGGGGCAAGCCGGTGTGGATTCTGCGCCGCACGCCGGAGATGCTGGCCGCGCTGGAAGGCCATGAGCAGCGCCTTGTCGATCCTGCCTCGGCGGAAAAACAGCAGCCCGAGTACGCCGCCAATCGTCATCGTTCGATCAATCCCGAATTTCTCGTCGTGATCGGCATCTGCACGCACCTCGGCTGCTCGCCGTCGGAGAAGTTTGCGCCGGGCACTGCGCAAGGGATGCGGGAGGACTGGCCGGGCGGCTTTTTGTGCCCTTGCCATGGCTCGATCTTCGATCTGGCCGGGCGTGTCTACCTCAGCCAGCCGGCGCCGACCAATCTCGAAGTGCCGCCTTACCAGTGGTTGTCGGAAGCCGTGGTCCGGATCGGTGACGACGGCAGCGGTGATTCTGCGTGATGAGGGCCGGGGCGATGAGTCTGCCGTCGAATCCTTGCAAACGGGACTGAATGCCATGCACATCGCCGTCTGCATAAAACAGGTTCCAGACAGCGCGCAGATTCGCGTGCATCCGGTCACGAACACGATCATGCGGCAAGGCGTGCCGACCATCGTCAATCCCTACGACCTGTTCGCGCTCGAGGAAGCGCTGCGGATCAAGGATCGTACCGGCGCCCGGATCACCGTGCTGACGATGGGGCCGGCCCAGGCCGAGGAGGCGCTGAGGAAGTGCCTTTCCCTCGGTGCGGATGAGGCCATCCTGGTCACCGACAAGGTGTTCTCCGGTGCCGATACCCTCGCCACCTCCTATGTGCTGGCGGCTGCGCTGAAAACGCTGGATGCGCGGACGCCGGTCGATCTGATCTTCACCGGCAAGCAGACCATCGACGGCGACACCGCCCAGGTCGGTCCCGGCATTGCGATCCGGCTCGGCTGGCAGTTGCTGACCTACGTGTCGAAGATCCGCGAGCTGGAGCCGGCGGCGCGGCACATCGTCGTCGACCGCAGGGCCGAAGGAGGTGTGCAGGTGCTGAAGTCGGCGCTGCCTGCGGTGGTGACCATGCTGGAGGGCAGCAACGAGCTCCGCTTCGCAGACATGCCCGGCATGTTCAGAGCGGCGCGCCAGGAAGTGCAGCGCTGGAACCGCGACAGCATCGGCGTGGAGCTCGCCCAGGTCGGGCTGAAGGGCTCGCCCACGGTGGTCGCCCAGGTCTTCGGTCCCAGGCCCAAGGCGGTCAAGGCGCTGCGCATCGAAGGAGAAACCCCGGATGCGATCGCCGAAGCCTTCGTCGACAAGCTGTTCGCCGATCATCCGCATCTCGAGGACGCCATGCTCGAACATCTGGAACTGCTCGGCCAGCAGGGGGTGGAGCCATGAGCGACTCACTCGACACCGCCGCCAAGCCGATCAAGAAGCCCAAGCGCGTCCTGCCCGAACGCTTCAAGTCCTACAAGGGCGTGTGGGTCTTCATCGAGCACGAGCACGGACACGTGCACCCGGTGTCCTGGGAACTGCTCGGCAAGGGGCGCGAACTGGCCGACAAGCTGGGCGTGGAGCTGGCCGGCGTGCTGCTGGGCGGCATGGGCGAGGCGGTGAGGAAGCTGGCCGAGGAAGCCGGTGCCCACGGCGCCGAGCTGTGCTACCTGGCCCAGCATCCGGTGCTCGAGGATTACCGCAACCAGCCCTACACCACGGGGCTGACCGAGCTGGTGGACACTTACCAGCCGGAAATCCTGCTGCTCGGTGCAACCACGCAGGGGCGCGATCTGGCCGGTTCGGTCGCGACCACGCTGCTGACCGGCCTGACCGCGGACTGTACCGGGCTGGACATCGACCCCAGCGACCGTTCGCTGCTGTCGAGCCGCCCGACTTTCGGCGGCAGCCTGATGTGCACCATCGTCAACCTGGCGACGCGGCCGCAGATGGCCACGGTCAGGCCGCGGGTGATGGCGATGCCTGTGCGCCAGCCGGGCCGCCTGCCGCGCGTCGTCGAGCACGGCCTGAAGCTGGACGAGTCCGCGGTCGTCACCAAGGTGCTCGATTTCATCCCCGATGCCCGCGCCGACAAACCCCAGCTGCCGTTCGCCGATTTCATCGTCGCCGGCGGCCGGGGCCTGGCCAAGCCGGAGAACTTCGCCCTCGTGACCCGCCTGGCGAGCACCATCGGCGCCGAGGTGGGCGCTTCCCGCCCGGCGGTGCATGCCGGCTGGGCCGACGTCGAACGCCAGGTAGGCCAGTCGGGCAAGACCGTGCGGCCCAAGCTCTACATCGCCGCCGGCATCTCCGGCGCGGTGCAGCACCGGGTCGGCATGGAGGGCGCGGACGTCATCGCCGGGATCAATCCCGATCCGCGGGCGCCGATCTTCGATTTCGCCAACTACGCCCTGATCGGCAGCGCCGCCGAATTGCTGCCTGCGCTCGAACGCGCCTTCGCCCGGCGTCTGGCCGAGGCGCGGGCGCGGCGGGCGCAGGCGGCGGAGGAGACGGTGTGATGGAGAAATTCGACGTCATCGTCGTCGGCGCCGGCCCGGCCGGCAATGCTGCGGCCTACACCCTCGCGCGCGGGGGACTGTCCGTGCTCCAGCTCGAACGCGGCGAATCGCCGGGAACCAAGAACGTCCAGGGTGCGATTCTCTACGCCGATGCGCTGGAGAAGATCATTCCCGACTTCCGCGACTCGGCGCCGCTCGAACGGCACGTCGCCGAACAGCGGATGTGGCTGCTCGACGAGAACCAGACCTGTACCGGCGTCAGCCACCGCGACGCGCGCTTCTCGCAGCAGCCGTACAACCGCTACACCATCATCCGCGCACGCTTCGACCGCTGGTTCTCCGAGCAGGTCAAGCGTGCCGGCGCGCTGGTGATCTGCGAGACCACGGTGACCGGCCTGCTGAAGGACGACGCCGGCAAAGTCATCGGCGTGCGTACCGAGCGCGCCGAGGGCGACATCCTGGCCGACTGCGTGATCCTCGCCGATGGCGCCAACGCGCTGCTCGGCGAGCGTGCCGGCCTGCGCCCCGCGATCAAGGCCGAGGACATGGCGCTGGTGGTGAAGGAGGTGCTGTTCCTGCCCAAGGAAACCCTGGAAGCACGCTTCAACATCAGCGGCACCCAGGGCGTGGTCATCGAGATCGCCGGCAACGTCACCCACGGCATGGTCGGCACCGGCTTCCTCTACACCAACAAGGACTCGATCGCGATCGGCATCGGCTGCATGCTGGGCGACATGAAGCGGCAGCAGCTCACGCCTTACCAGTTGCTGGAAGGGCTGAAGCGCCACGCTGCCGTACAGCCGCTGATCGACGGCGCCGAGATGAAGGAGTACTCCGCCCACCTGATCCCCGAAGGCGGCTATCGCGCATTGCCGCAGCTTTACGGCGAAGGCTGGCTGGTGGTCGGCGACTCGGCCGGCTTCGTCAATGCGGTGCATCGCGAAGGCTCGAACCTGGCGATGACCTCGGGGCGCATCGCCGCGGAGACGCTGATCGCACTGCGCCAGGCCGGCAAGCCGTTCAGCGCCGCCAATCTGGCGGGATACAGGCAGGGGCTGGACGAAAGTTTCGTGATGGCCGACCTGAAGAAGTACCAGGGCGTACCGGAGCTGCTTCACGAAAATCCGCACATCCTCGACCTGTATCCACGTTTCGTCGGTGATGCCGCGCGGGAAATCCTGACGGTCGACGGCGCACCCAAGCGCGACAAGCAGAAGAAGATCCTCGGCGAACTGGCGCGCAGGCGCTCCCTGCTCGGCCTGCTGGGCGATGCCTACAAGTTCTGGAGAGCGTTTCGATGAACATGCTTGCCGAACCCCTGCTGCCCAGCGTCAACGTGGAAGAAAAGCTCTTCCAGGATCGCTATCGCGTCGATGTCGGCAGGCCGCACATCAAGCTGCGTGACGCCGCGGTCTGCACGGCGTGTGCCGCCAAGCCCTGTACCGTGTGCTGCCCCGCCGGCTGCTGGCGCGCTGTCGAGGGCGGCGGCATCGACCTCGTCGTCGATGGCTGCCTCGAATGCGGTACCTGCCGGCTGGTGTGCGACGAAGCCAATGTCGACTGGAACTACCCGCGGGGTGGTTTCGGCATCCTCTTCAAGTTCGGTTGATCGGCGCGATGAACGGTATCCGAAAATTCCTGGCCCATGCCGTGCGTCTGGAGGCGGAGTCGGCGAGGCGTTTCGACGAACTGGCCGAACACATGGCCACCCATGGCAACGCCGAAGTGGAGGCGGTGTTCCGGCGCTTCGCGGACTTCTCCCGGCTGCACCTCGAGGACGCGATGGAGCGGGCCGGTTTCAGACATGTCCGGGATCTGCCGCAGGACGGCTACGAATGGCCGCATGGCGAGCCGCCGGAGGCCGCGCCGTGGTGGGGCGTCGACGGCTTGATGGACGTCGAAGCGGCGCTAAGGCTCGCGCTGGAGAGCGAGCAGGGCGGCCTGGATTTCTACCGCTCGATCGCGGCCGGGTCGGCCGACCCGCTGGTAAAGGCCATGGCGGCCGAATTCGCTGCCGAGGAAGCGGAGCATGTGGCGATGCTGCATGAGATGCTGGCCAGGCCGGCCGGCAAGGAATGAGAGGAGCGCACGGGCGCTCGGTCGAGGAGTCTTCCCGATGAAAGTTGCGATCACCAGCCAGAACCTGCGCACCGTCACCGCGCACGCAGGCAGGGCGCACCGCTTCCTGATCTACGATATCCGTTGCCCCTGTGCCCCCCAGGAAATCGAGCTGCTGGATCTGCCCGAGGAAATGGCTTTCCATTCCTTTCACGGCGGTCGCCATCCGGTCGATGGCGTCACGGCGATCATCACCGGCAGTGCGCAGGACGATTTCGTCTCGCGCATGGCACAACGCGGTATCGAGGTCGTCTGCAGCGCTGAGGAGAATCCCCTGCAGGCCGTGCATGACTACATCCAGGGCATCGTCAAGCCGCCGAAAGTTCTCGCCCGCGAGCGCGCTTGAACCCGCCTGTCCATGCCTATCCCGCAGTTGCGCCAGGCCGGGCAGACGCCCGTGGTCCGTCGTTGCGGGACCAGGAGCAGGGAGGCCGTTTCGATGCATGCCAAGGTGAATCCGCTGCAGTTCAGGCCGATCGAGGGGCTGCAAACGGGATTGATCGGCTATCTGCTGGCGGATCTGATCGACAGGGCTGCGGTGGTCATCGATCCGCCGCGTGGGCAGACCGAATTGATTCTCGCCCTGACCGAAGAGCGTGGCGTCGAGCTGAAACATGTCCTTCGCACCCATGCCCATGTGGCCGATGCCGATGCATGCGAAGAATTGTGCGGCCGCACCCGCGCCAGCCTGCTTTCAGGCGATGAGATCGACACGGCCGGCATGCCGGCGGCGCGCTTGCGCCGCGTCGCGCACGGGGCGACGCTTTCGTTCGGCACAGAGACGATCGGCGTGATCGGCACGCCCGGCCGCACCCCCGGCAGCCTGAGCTACCTTTGGCGCGACCGCCTCTTTTGCGGCGATGTCTTCGATCTGGACGGCTGTGCCGCCCATGACAGCGAGGCAGATCCGGGAAGGCTTTTCGATACCTTGATCCGGCGCGTTTTCGTCCTGCCGGAAGAAACCCTGGTATTCCCTGCCCATCCGATCAAGGCGCGCCGGGTCGCAACGCTGGACGAATTGAGGATGCGCTTCGCGTCCGTGCTGCGGCGCGGCCGGGAAGCCTTCATTACCGACATGGCCGCGCGGAGAACGATGAATTCCGCCGGCCGCGATCCCGTGCCATGAGCAGCCGGGTTCCGCCGACGCTGGTGGACGACGGGGCCGGTCTCAGTTTGCAGCGTGGTCCAGGCCGAGCGCTCGCAGCCGGCGATAAAGCGTGCGCTCGCTCAAACCCAGCTTGCGCGCCAGATCCCGACGGCTGCCACGGTGGCCGCGTACCGCCTGAATCAGCGCCTGGCGCTGGATTTCGCCGAGATCGAGTCCCGCTGCCGTTTCCATCGCGCTTTCCTGGCGCGCATACGCAGCTTCGGGCGGTTCGCCCGGGTTGCGGACCTCTTCGGCAAGATGTTCGAGGTCGATCAGTTCTCCGTCGCACATCAGGCTGGCACGTTCCAGCACGTTGCGCAGTTCGCGCACATTGCCGGGGAAGGGATAGGCGGACAAGGCCCGCAAGGCCGCCGGCGACAGGCTCAGCCGGCGGCGTGGCGCCACCCGCTCGAGCAGCGAAGCCACCAGCAGCGGCAGATCCTCGCGCCGCTCGCGCAGCGGCGGCACGAGGATCGGAAAGGCATTGATGCGGAAGTACAGATCCTGGCGGAAGCCACCGTCGCGGATCATCTGTCGCAGCGGACGATGCGTGGCCGAAACGAGGCGCACGTCCGCATGGCGCAGTTCCGTCGAGCCGACCCTGCGGTAAGTGCCGGTTTCGAGCAGGCGCAAGAGCTTGACCTGCATGCTCAGCGGAATGTCGCCGATCTCATCGAGGAACAGCGTGCCGCCGCTGGCCGCCTCCACCAGCCCCTGCTTGCGCGCGACCGCGCCGGTGAAGGCGCCGCGCTCGTGGCCGAAGACTTCGCTCTCGAACAGGGTTTCCGGCAGGCCGGAGCAATCCACCACGACGAAAGGCGCCTCCGCCCGGCTGCTGGCCGCATGTACTGCACTGGCGACGAGTTCCTTGCCGGTACCGGACTCGCCCTGCAGCAGCACGCTGGCCTCGGACGGCGCCACTCTCATCACCATTTCGAGCATGCGCTGGAATGCCGGTGCGCGCCCGATCAGTCCCTGATGGCCCGTCGCGCCCCGCGCCACCTGCATCGGCTCCATCTTCTCGATGAACCAGGCAATCTCCCCCTCCGCATCCCGGATCGGCGAAAGTTCGATGGTGACGTATTCTTCCCCGCGCGGCGTGTGGTGCAGGTGGAGCATCTTTTCGCGCTGCCCCGACTGCAGGCTCTTTGCCAGTGGACAGGACTCTCCCGCGCGATCGCATGGGACACTGTAATGGTGGGACACGTCGTAGCAGGTTCGTCCGACCACGCTCTGCCTATCGGGATACGTGCGGCGATATGCCGCATTCGCGGCGATGATCCGGTAATCCCGGCCGCACAGGATATGCGGTTCCGGCAAAGTCTCCATGAACGAAATCAATTCGGGCAGAGGGCGCGACGCGGGGCTCATTGGGATGCCGCCATGACGGAACGGAGAGTTCGATTCTGCCATAAGGACAGAGGCTCCGCCTGATTCATCGAGCGGGCTCCATGCCGTATTGCAGGCTTTTCGATTTCGCCGCGGTGCGAGACCGGTATTCGGCATTCAGGATGCGAATCGAGAAGAATGGCCCGCGGAATCAATCCGGAATTGTCTGCCGCCTTTGCCGGGGTGCCGTTCCATCGCTTTTTCATTCGAGTCATGGACTGCCACCGCATATGGACTGCCATCCATGGCGGTCGATGGCAGCCACCTGGAAGATGGCCGAGACGCTCGATAAAGCTGGAAAGGCTTGCGCGGCTTGAGACAGGCGCCTCTCCTGATGTTCGAGGGAAAATGGCACGGCATTTGCTGCTCGGCTGCTGGGCAGCCCTGCGATGCCGCGGAGGCTGGAAATACCGGATTCCCTCGGACAGGGTTCGAATGTGTTGATGAATGGCGATAGCGGCAAGGCGATGGATTCGACTTTCGGCCGGCAGCCGGTGACGGCGGACGAGCGCAGGAAAAGGATTCGCCGGGTGTTCGACGACGTCGCGACGCGTTACGACCTGATGAACGACCTGATGAGTTTCGGCATCCATCGCCTGTGGAAGCGCAGCCTGGCGGCGGATCTGCCCGGGCATGGCCTGTTCGTCGATCTGGCGGGCGGCACCGGTGATGTGGCAGCCCTGCTGATGCACGGTGCGGGGCGGCAAGTGCTGGTGATCGATCCGTCGATGCCGATGATGAATGAAGGACGCAGAAAGCGCGGGGCGATGCCGATCCGCTGGCTTGCCGGCGAAGCCGAGCAACTGCCGCTGCCGGACGCTTCGGCCGACGGGCTCGCGGTTGCCTTCGGATTGCGCAACGCGACCTGCCTGGAGGCCGCTCTGGCCGAAACGGTGCGTGTGCTCAAGCCGGGCGGCGTCTTTGCCTGCCTGGAGTTTTCCCGTCCGCTGAAATGGCTCCGGCCTTTCTACGAGCCGTATTCCTTCCATGTCATCCCGCGTCTCGGCGCCTGGGTGGCAGGAAATCCGGCGGCCTACCGGTACCTGGTCGAATCGATCCGGAACTTCCCCGATCAGCAAGGCTTTGCCGCAATGCTGGAAGCTGCCGGGCTTGCCGCCGTCGGCTGGCGCAATCTGAGTTTCGGCATTGCCTGCATCCACCGCGGTATCAAGCCGCCGGCCTGAAATCTTTCCGGCCGGAGCCAGGCCGACATGGCCGCAGCAGAAAGGTCTTCCCATGAAGCATTCCCGACTGGTTTTTCTCCTTGCCGTGCTGGCAGCGTTCCACGTATTGGCGCAGCAGGGCGCGGCGGGCCTGCCGCCGGCATCGGCGGAAGCGAAGATCGCCAGAGGCCTGATGCTCGAACATGAAGGGCGCCACTTTCTGGCGCCTTGCCGGCATCGCAGCTACCTGAACGTGGAGGACGTCTCCGATGGCGGGAAAGTGCTCGCCGCCCTGAAGGCGTTCGGCCTGGCACCGGGGCGCAGCCTGTACGTCGAGCTGCTCGCCGTCGAGCGGGGCGGATCATTGCAGGTTTCGGGGATCAACTTCGTCCATGCGGCGGCCCGCTGCCTGAGCGAAATCGGCGATGAGGCTGGCTGGCGAGCAGTGGGGCTGCAATCCGCTTGGGAAGCCGTTGCCGGCGCCGGCAGGCTTCGTGTCGAGCGTATCGGCAAGCCGGTATTGCAGTTCGAGTATGGGGCGATCGAGCACGAGGGTGAGCGGTACCGCATCGCGGCGCCGGGAGCGAGCCTGAATCTTGCACAGGGCCTGTGTCGACTCGCCGACGGCAGCGCGCTGACGGGCTGGCAGGCGACGCTGGAGCTGGAAGAGGGTGACACCCTGCAGGGCTGTGCGTGGGAGCGCTGAGCGAGCGCGCAATCGATTCGATGGAGCATGATCATGATGAAGAAACTTGTCGCTGTCCTGTGCCTGGGCTTCACCGCTTGTGCCCAGGCTGCGGAGGGGATCGAGACGAAGGCCTTCTTCGCGTCCACCCTGGTGGGGGTCGATGGACGGGCGGTGCCGATGGAGCAGTTTCGCGGCCGTCCGCTCGTCGTCAACTTCTGGGCGCGCTGGTGCGGTCCCTGCCGCGAGGAGATCCCCGAACTGGTTCGGCTGCAAGGGGAACAGGCCGCGGATGGCATCGAAGTCATCGGCGTGGCGCTGGAGGACGATGCCGGGCGTGTGCGCGATTTCGCCAGGGCCTATGACATGAGCTATCCGGTCGTGCTTGCGGCCAGGGACGGCATCGCGCTGATGAAGACGCTGGGCAACGACAAGGCCGGACTGCCTTTCACCGTGTATATCGGCCGCGACGGGTCGCCGGTCGGCAGCAAGCTGGGCGTGGTGCGCAGGGCCGATCTCGACGCCGCAGTCCAGACCCTGCTGCAGTGAGTCGGCAGCGTCCTGGGTCTGGCGCCACGGAAAGTGCAGCGCTGAGCGCATGCGGGTACGGCGCGCGGAAGCACGAGGCCAGGCCGGCGGCGTGGAGCATGCTTCATGCGAACAGCCGCGACACCGCCAGGCCTGCAGCCAGCAGCACGCCGGACAGGTTGGCCGCGGCGATGGTGTCGCGGATCGGCGGCACCAGGCGGGACGGATGTCCGGCGTCGGCCATCAGGCTGCGCGCGGCGCGGACCGACAGGACGACCGGCAGCAGGGCCACGGTGGCGCTGGCCGGCAAGGCACCGGCGATCAGCGCGCCGAGCAGCCACAGGTAGGCAAGGGCCACCAGCATTGCATAGCCGCGGCTCGCGGCCTGCGGCCCGAGGCGCACGACCACGGTGCGCTTGCCGGCCGCTTCGTCCGCCCGGCGGTCCGGAAACTGGTTGATGTACAGGATGGCAGCCACCAGCAGGGCGAACGGCAGTCCGGCCACCAGCGGCAGCGCCGCCAGCTCGCCGCGCTGCACGTAGTCGGTGCCGAGCGCCACCAGCAGCCAGCCCGCGGTGATCGCGGCTTCGCCGATGCCGCGCGACATCAGCTTGAAGGGCGGCGCGGAATAGGCCCAGGCCACGAGCAGGCCCGTCAGGCCGATCACGACCAGGCCGGGGCCCGACCCGATCGTCAGCCACAGGCCGCCGGGAACCACCGCCGCCAGCAGCAGGTAGCCGAAGCGGCGCATCTCGGCCAGGCTCAGGTAACCGTTCTGGATGAAGCGGCTGCCGCCGGTATAGGGGTGGAGCAGCTCGGTGTTGAGGGCATCGCTGCCATTGAGCGCATCGAAATAATCGTTGATGACGTTTGCGCCCGCATGGGCGACGAGGGCGAACAGCAGGGTGACCAGCGCCCTGGCGAAATCGATGGCGAGCCCGTCGGCCGCCGCCGTGCCCAGGCCGATCAGCGAGCCGGCGAAAGTCACGGTCAGGAAGGCAGGCCGCGTCGCCGCGAGATAGCGCGTGAATGCGTTCCTGAATGGACCGCGCAGGGGCGCGCGGAGGGATTCGTCGTCGTTCATGGGTGACGGGAGATCAGGGCAGGTCGCCGCGGCGGAAGATCAGGAAGCCGAGCGCGGCGCTCGCCACCCCGAGTGCGGCCGGGTAGGCGACCGCGAACAGCTTGTAGCCGTCGGCGCCGAAGATGTCGAGGATCACGTAGGCGGAAGGGCCGAGCACGATCAACTGGGGGTCGAACATCGACAGCGCGGCGGTGCGGAAGGCCTGCAGCGGGTTGGCGAGTGCGATCGTGACCGCGAGCTCCGGGGAGATGCGTTCCTGGATCATCACGCCGAGCAGGATCAGGTCGAGGAAGAGCAGGAAGCCCAGCCATGTCAGGAAGGCCGCACCCTGGGCGACGTCGGTGCTGCGTGCGATCGAGGAAATCAGCATGCCGAAGCCGAGGAAGCACATCGCCATGGCCGCGATCAGCGCCGTGTAGTAGGCGAACATGTCCCAGGGCACCTCGATGTCCTGCACCGCGGCCCAGGCCACGGCGAGCAGCATGGCGCCGAACACCGGCAGGAAGATCACGATGTAGCGGCCGGCGAACTTGCCCCAGAACCAGGCCCACAGCGATACCGGCAGCGACAGCAGGTACTCGAACACGCCCGCCTCGCGGTCGCCGGCGACCGAGCGGACGGTGGTGATCAGCACGAAGATCGGCAGGATCGCCATCGTCAGCTGAATGTAGGTGACGAGCAGGCGCGACAGGCCGATGAAGCCGAGCACGCGCGATTCGGTGAGGCCGAAGAGGAAGAGCAGGGCGACGATGCCGCCGAACACCAGCGAGTAGATCTGGAACCAGCGAGCACGGAGCGATTCGACGATGTCCAGACGGGCGGTGAGCCAGAACTGTTTCATGAGCTTCACCTTCCCCTTGCCAGTATCTGCCTGCGTACCTCGTCGTAGCCCATGCTTTCGGCCTCGGTGGCCGTCCCGATCGCGGCGCTGTTGTAGCCCATCGGCGAACTGCGGGCGACGTAGCGCACCTTGCGCGGGTCGTGCCAGATCATCTCCTCGCGGCTCCTGCTGTCGAAGCCGGCCACCCACATGCGGGTGGCTTCATCCGCCATCCAGGGGAATTGCTCGCGCTTTTCCTCCAGCCAGAAGATCAGGCAGCCGATGTCGTCGAACTTGAACGCCGTGTGCTTGGGGCCGCCGCGCAGCTGCGCGGCGAAGCGGCGGTCGGAGATCGTCATGTTGCAGCGCGAGCAGGTGTCGCGGTCCCAGACGATGGCTTGCATGCCCTCGGGCCACTTGTCGCCGGTGCCGCAGCCCGACAGCGCGGCGGCGAGCGGCGTGAGCAGGAGTCCGCCTGTCGCCAGGCGCGCGATGAATCGACGTCGATGCGGGTTGCACATGGTCAATGGGTCCTTTCGGTCATGTCCAGGCTGCTGACCAGCCCGGTATAGCGGGAGACGACACCGAGGAAGCGCAGGCGGTCGGCACCGGCGATCTCGCCGCTCCAGGCGGCCTCGCCGGCGTCGAAGGCGAACTTCCAGCCTGCCAGGGCCTTGGCGATCGCGGGATCGGGATGCTTGAGCCTGATGCGGCAGTCGAGCCGGCTGGACAAGGCACCGGGCTCGGCGACCTTGTCGTCGAGTACGATGCGCCCGGTGTCCATCTCGATCACCCTGTTCACCAGCGCGGAAACCTCGTCGAGCCGATGGCTGGAGATGATCATCGTCGCCGCCTGGGCCCGTTCGGCGAGCAGGTCGAAGAAGATCCTGCGCGCCTCGGGGTCGAGGTTGGCGGCCGGTTCGTCCATGATCAGCAGCTTCGCGTCGCGGCCGAGTGCGATCGCGATCAGCAGCTTCTGTTTCATGCCGCCCGACAGGCGGACGAACTGGCGCGTGCGGATGGCATCGACGTCGAGCCCCAGTTGGCGTGCGATGTCGTCGATGCGGGCCGGTGCCTTGCCGCACAGGCCGGCGGCGAAGTCGATCAACTGGCCGGCCGGCATCCTCAGCGGCGGCGGCAACTGCGGCACGAAGCCGATGCCGGCGAGCACCGCGGCACGATCGCGCCGTGGGTCGGCGCCGCCGATGCGGACTTCGCCGTCATGGACATACTCGCCGAGCAGGCAGCGGATCAGCGTCGTCTTGCCGGCGCCGTTCGAGCCGATCAGCGCGATGCGTTCGCCGAGGGCGAGCTCGAACGAAAGGCCGTCGAGTACCCGCACGCCGCGAAAGGTCTTGCGGACGTTCTCCAGTCGGATCATGTGTCGTCTCCCGTCATGTGTCGGGGCCTGGCTCAAAGCAGCCTGGACAGACCCTTGATGTTGAAGCGCAGCGAACCGGTCGGACACGCGTCCACACACAGGCCGCAGCGGGTGCAGTCGGGGCCGAGCGGCACTTCCGGCTCGACCGCGCGGCCCTTGATGACGGTGTCGAGCACGTGGGGCACCAGGCAGACCTTGCGGCAGTCGCCCTCGTGGAAACAGTTCTCGAGGCTGTATACGATGCGGACCGGCGAAACGATGCCGACGACGCCGTAGGTGAGTCCGATCGGGCAGGCGTAGCGGCACCAGGCACGGCGCGAGAAGAAGACCTCGAACACGAGCAGGGCCAGCACCCACAGCAGCGACAGCCCGACACCGTAGATCAGCGCACGCGACAGGATGCCGGTGGGCGAGATGGCCTCGAACACGGTGTAGCCGGTGACGACGGCGAGCGCCGCGAACACGATCCAGAACACCGTGCGCAGGCGGCGATCGATCGGCTGGTCGGTGACGAGCTTCTTCTTCGCCAGATAAAGGTGGATTTTCTCCGCCCACTCGGCCACGAGGTGATAGGGGCAGACCCAGGAGCAGAAGGTCCGGCCGCCGAGCAGCCCCCACAGCAGCAGCACCGTGGCGGTGCCGATCAGCAGGTTGGTGATGATGTGCTTGTGGGCGAGCATCACCTGCAGCGCCGAATTGAGGTCGGCCATGTGGAAGCCGACGAAGCGCGACGCGGTCAATGCGCCTTCGAGCACCTGGATGTCGAGCTGGTAGGAGAGCACGAACAGCAGGTTGGCGAAGATCAGCGCCGCCCAGCGCCGGTTGCGCCACTTGTGGCTGGGTTTTTCGTGTGCCCGGCGATGCTTGAGCTGGCCGATCTCGTCGCGGTTGTTCTTTTTGTAGAAGTGGATCTTCTGCGCCGCCGGCGAGATCTCCCTGGGCTTTTCGGGCTCCTTGCCGAACATCGCCTTGATCTGGTCGAGGTAGCGGCGGGTCAGCAGCTTGCTCATGATGTCCACACCTCACGCGGAACGATGGTGATGGAGGCGGGCTCGGTCGGGCAGATCATCTCGCACACGCCGCAGCCGACACAGTTCTCGTGCACGATCGGGCGCGCGTGCGTCCTGCCGCCGGGGCCGGTGAATTTCTCCAGCGAGATCGCACCGGCGATCGGGCATTCGCGCATGCACAGGTCGCACAGCGGAAGGTCGTAGGGATGCTCCGCGATTCCGATCGGCTTCCAGCGATCGACCTCGGCGTAGCGCATCCTGCCCTCGAAGCCGGGGCCGCGGGCCTGGCCCTTGAAACCTTCGCCCTTCATCGCCAGACAGGAATCCGGGCGGACCAGGCGCGCCACGCCCATGCGCTCGGTCATGTTGAGCGTGGGCTCGGGGTCGTTCATCTTGGCGATCAGGGTCGGCTTCTGCGGCAGCGCCGCGCCCTCGCGCACCGGCAGGAAATCCGGCTTGTGGTAGGTCAGCGAGCCGGTCGGACAGGCGAGGATGCATTGCACCGCGTCGCAGGAGAAGTCGCAGGCCTGCTCGCGCGCATCGATGTAGGGGGTGCCGACGCCGAAGCCGTCGACCAGGTCGGCGAGCCTGATCGCGTTGACCGGACACACCTGCACGCACTGGCCGCACTTGATGCAGGACTGCAGGAACTCCTTTTCGTCGAGCGCGCCGGGTGGGCGCAGGCGCTTGCTGCGGGCATGGAGCAGCGGCAGGTAGCCGGACAGGCCGGCGCCGAGCACGCCGCCGGTGAGCAGGATCGTGCGCAGGGCCTTGCGCCGGCCCTGGCGCTTGCGCTCGCGCGAAACCGGCGCGCCGCCCTTGGCGGCAGCGGCAGCCGGAGCCTTGGTGTCGTCGCTCATGATGCGTCTCCTTCGATGCGCCGTGCGGGCCTCGTGTAGAGCGGTTGCTCGTCCCGCGCCTGCAGCTCGGGGGCCGAGAAGGGGGCGAGGCGCTCGAGGAAGTCGAGCAGCTCGAGGACGGGCGATGTCTTGAAGAAGCGTGCGTTCGGAATCTCCATCCAGATCCGGTCGGCGTAGGCGTATTCCTCGTGCGGGGTGTCGCCGCGGCCGTCGCCGTCGCGGTCGAAGCCTTGATAGGTGTCGAAGTAGTTGCCTTGCCACCTGTTCTTCGTGCCTTCACCGCGTCCCCGGCCGGCCTGGAAGACGTCGGTCAGGTTGCCTTCGAAGCTGTTGCCGAGCATCTCGTTGCCGCCCAGCTCGCTGGTGAGCTGGATGGCGATGCCGTTGAAGGCGAAGCGGTTGCCGAGGAAGCGGATCGTGGTGTCGGGCTGGAAGGGCGACAGGTCGGAGCCCACGCCCACGGCGCAATAGACGATCTCGTTGTCCTCGATCAGGATGTCCGAGGACTCCTTGAAACCGAGGCCCATGCCGGTGGCGCCGGTGGCGTGCGAGATGATGTTGTTTCTCGCCACGCCGCCTTCCATGTACATGAAGTAGATGCCCACCGCGTTGTCGTGGAAGCGGTTGCCTTCGACGACGTTGTGGTTGGCGAACATGAAATGGATCGAGTAGCGGCTGCGCCGGCCTTCGTTGCCGCGGTAGATGTTGCGGTGCGAGTACCAGGCCACCATGTCGCGGGTGTCGGTGACGAGGTTGTTCTCGATCAGGTTGTCGTGGCTGTACCACAGGCGGATGCCGTCGCCGCGCACGCCGAGCTCGGCGTCCTTCGAGCGCACCCTGTTGTCGCGGATGACGTTGTGGTCGGCCTGCTTGAGATCGATGCCGAACAGGCAGTCGGCGATGTTCAGCTTCTCGACCAGATTGCCGTGGCCGCGGATGTTCAGGCAGGTATCGTCGGCGTCGTGCGAGTCGCCCGAGCCGGTGATCGTGAGATTGCGCAGCGTGGCCTCGTTGGTTTCGAGCACGAACACCGTGCCCTTGTCGCCGCCGTCGATGACGACCTCGCCTTCGCCCTCGATCGTCAGGCGCTTGCGGAGCTGCACCGGGCCGGCGTAGTGCCCTGCCGGAACCCGGAGCACGCTGCCCGCGGGCGCCTTGTCCACCAGCTCCTGAAAAGGCTGCAGGCCGTGGATGCGCTTGTGCCGCATGTAGAGCGGGATCAGTTCGGCCGGCTTATGGACATCGACGCGCGGCGCGGTCGAGAAGTCGGCGCCGGCGCCCGGGCCGCGGACCGGGTCTTCGTCGTCGGATGCCCGGGCCTGGGCCGCGGGCAGGGCCAGGACCGCGGCTGCGGCCAGTACGGTCAGGCGGTGAAGGGCGCGCACGGGGCTTCATCCTTGCCGGGCGCTGGCCAGGGCCTGTTCTTCACGCAATTGCTTGCGGCGCAGCAGCATGGCGAGCATCAGGCAGACGAACACCAGCATCAGCAGGCCGTAGCCCCAGTGCGGGTACGAGAAGGTGGAAAACTGCGCCACCTTGCCTTCGCCGAACACGGTGGGCATGAAGGGCTTCACCGTGAAAGCGCCCCACGGATGCAGGTTGTGGCCGAAGAACCACAGCCAGGCGGAATATTCGATCAGGTAGAAGAGCGGCAGCAGGCCGGGGACCAGCGCGAGCAGCAGCTCGAAGGAGCGGAACCTGAGCACGCCGAGGATCACCACGAGCATCGCGGCGATCATGCCGAAGATCGCGATCTTCGAGATCAGCTCCACGTTCCCGCCCCAGGCGGCGATGCGTTCGGGGTCGTTGAAGAAAGTCGCGGACTCGTCCATGTAGTGCTGCACGTGGGCGGCGAGCCTGCCCATCGCGAACTGGTCGATCAGCATCCAGGCGGCCAGTGCGCCGAAACCCACGCCCATGATGCCCAGGCGGAGCCTGCGGTCGCGCACGGCGAAGCTGAGCAGCATCACGGCGAAGAAGGCGATGAAGAACTTGGACAGCTTGGTCTCGACCGGACCGCCGGTGGCGATCGGATACATGCCGACGTAGTGGTTGATCGTGTTCATCTCGTGAACGCAGTCGAGCGCGGTCGCCTTGCCGCTCAAGGTGGTCTGCTCGGCCAGAATCGGGTTGTAGCGGCCGGTGCCTTCGCCCATGTCCTCGGCCATGGTCTCTTCGGCGAGGCGCGAGGTCTTGGGTGGCGTGGAGCAGCCGTTCTTGACGCCGTCGAAGTGGAAGTGGATGCGGATGCCGTCCGGGAAGGCGTCTTCAGGATAGTTCGGGGCCGTCAGCGAGACCCACCAGATGGGCGCGAAGTAGGCGGCGACCATCGCCACCAGCGCCACCAGCGTGAGGCCGGCGATCAGGCCGTTCCTTTTTTGGCTTGCAGACATTTCGAACTCCGGTCGCGAGGGGTTGGCGGCACCGGGGCGTGCATGGCACGCGCGCCCCGGTGCGAAAGGGCAGGCCAAGGGACTACTGCCGTGCGCTGCACATCGAGCCGGGCATCTTCAGGCTCGCCTGGTAGGCCGAGATCGCCACCAGTTGGTCGTCGGTATAGGGCTTGATCACCTTGACCATGTCGGGGTTGGCGTTGCGGCGGTGGCCGTCGCGGATCTCGGTCATCTGGCGCAGCAGGTACTTGTAGTGCTGGCCGGCGATCACCGGGTAGAACTTGGCCTTGTCGCCTTCGCCGTTGGCGCCGTGGCATTCCCGGCACTGCTTCTCGTACAGATCCTTGCCCTTGGCGATCTGGATCGCGGCGTCGGCGCCCTCGTACTTGCCGTGGTCGGTCGGGATGCACAGGCTCTCGATGTAGGCGGAGACGTCGGCAAGCTCCTGCGGGTCGATCAGGGTGGCGGCGAACGGATACATGGTCGGGTTGTCGCGCAGGCCGGCGCGGATGTCGGCCATCTGCTTGATCAGCACGGTGGTGTGCTGGCCGGCGAGCTGCGGGAAGGTGCCGTCGGGCCGTCCGGCGCCGGACGGCAGATGACAGGCGCCGCAGACTTCATAAGCCTCTTCGCCGCGGGTGATGTCGCCCTCGAGCTGCAGCGCCTCGATCTTCTCCCCTTCCTGGGCGTTCCAGACGTAGCCTTCGCCCTCGATGCCGGTCGCCTTCGGCGCCGGGGGGCCGGCGAAGGCGAGGCTGGCGGAGAGCAGGGCGGTGAGCAGAACAGTGATCTTCATGATTCGGGTCCTCTATCGGTGCAGTGCGGAGGGTTCGGGGAGGCCATCGCTGCCGCCGGGGGCGGTGGAGGGCTGGCTCATTTCAGACTTTCCAGCCAGGCGGCGATGGCCTTGATCTCTTCGTCATTCACCAGGTGCATCACACCCTTCATCGCCGCCGACTGGCCGTTGGCGCGGGTGCCGCTCTTGATGTCCTTCATCTGCTGCTCGGCATAGGCGGCGTTCTGGCCGGCGAGCATCGGGTACGTGGGCAGCAGCGGCTTCCTGGCGTCGGCGCCGTGACAGGCGTTGCAGGTCTTTTCGGCGTAGAGCTTGGCGCCGTCGAGCGCGGCGAAAGCGGGGGCGGACACGGCGGCCGCCAGCAGCAGGGAAACGATCAGCTTCATGGATCCGTCATCCTTGGGAGAGAAGAAGGGTCGGGGAGGCGTGGCCGGCGGCCCGGCTCCCCGACCGGGGAGCCCGCGAGGGAGGCGTGCTACTTGGCGCCCTTCTGTTCGAGGAAGGTCTTGGCGCGCAGGCCGATGTCGGCGGCCTTGACCTGGTACTGCCACACCTGTTCGGCCCACAGGTTCGCCTGTTCCCAGTCCTGCTTGGCAGCGGCGGCCTCGTGCTTGGCCCGGGCTTCCTCGGTCTTGCCGAGCTGGTCGGTGGCGTCCTCCATCAGCGCGACGACTTCCGGATAGGCCTTGTAGTTGACCGAGGTGATGTAGCCGACGACCTGGTCGATGACCGCCTGAGTGTCCGCGACCTTCTTCAAGGTGTTCTTGTAGTCGGTCTCGGTGTAGTTGGCGGCGGCGAGCTGGGCGCCTTCCTCCGGTTTCCAGCCCTTCGGCTTCACCAGCAGGTAGCCCTGCATCTCGAGGTGCAGCGCGGAGCAGAACTCGGTGCAGTAGTACGGATACACGCCTTCCTTGTCCGCGGTGAACTTCACCGAAGCGGTCTTGCCGGGCTCGACCGAGGCATGCACGTTGTAGGTCGAGACGGTGAAGCCGTGGGTCTCGTCCTGGGCGCGCTCGAGATTGGTCAGATGGATCGTGATCTCGTCGCCCTTTTCGACCTCGATGGTCTCGGGCGTGATGTGCGAGCGGATCAGCGTGCCATACACCGTGACCTTGTTGCCCTCGCGGACGACCTTCTCTTCGCCCGCGCGCACCTTGCCCACGTGCTGCGAGTCGGTACGGGTGTTGGTGCCGACCTTGTAGCGGATCGCGGGCTTGAGCTTGCCGGCCTCGATACCGACGACGTAGTGCGGCTCGCCGAGCGGCAGCGGCATGTCGTACAGCAGCTGCATCTTGTCGTTGCTGATGTCGATCAACTGGTGGTTCTGCGGATGCAGCGGGCCCACCGGGTTGAAGCGGTCGATCGACAGCTTGTTGAGCGCCACCAGGTACTTGCCCTTCGGCTTGGTGGTGTCGCCTTCCATCGTCATCAGGTGGCCGATGTTGTAGTGGATGGCCAGCTTGTCCAGCAGCTTGCCTTCGCAGAAGTTCCACTTCGCGACCATCGAATCCACGTAGAGCGAGGTGTAGGCGACGCACTCCTTGGCATCGAACTGGGTGTGCAGCGGACCGAGGCCGAGCTGGACCTGGGTGTGCAGCGCATCCTTCATGCCGATGACCGGAATGCCGTACGGATCCTTGGATTCGAAGCGTCCGTTCTTGATCGCATCCATGATCTTGTCGAAGGAATAGACCGAGACATGGGTGTCGAGCTTGCCGGACACGACGATGAACTTGCCGTTCGGCGTCACATCGACGCCGTGCGGACTCTTCGGCTCGGGAATCAGGAACAGGATGCCTTCCGCGATCGCCGTTTCCATCCCGATCACGCGATGGCCGTTGATGAGCTGGATCTTGCTGTCGTTCCGGGCGATTTCGGCTGCACGCTTCCAGTTGATCACGTGCATGTAGTCGGTGTCTTTCGCCGAGCAGCCGGCTTCATACGGTGGGCGCCCCTTCTCGATGCCGCCAACGTAACGTTCGGTACAGAAGCTGTTGGTGAAGGACCAGCCGTCGGAAAGCAGTTTGCCCGCGTCGGAAAGGTCCTGCGAATAGGGCGGGAGCTCGAGCGAGAATGATTCCTCGAGCTTGATCTTGCCGTGCTCGCGATCGAATTTCCAATAGGTGATGGCGCCGCGGTATTTTTCGTTGAATTGCTCGAGCGGATGGAACTTCTGGTTCTCGAGCGGTGCGGCGTATTGCGAGGCCTCGATGATGTATTCGGTGTTCGGCGTGACGAAAGCGCCGCCATGTTCCGATTTCATGATCGGATTGACGACGATCTGCTTGGTCTCGAAGTCGCGCAGATCGAGAACCGCAATACGCGGGTTC
This sequence comes from Thauera carbonicopians, assembly GCF_025699485.1. Classification (GTDB taxonomy): domain Bacteria; phylum Pseudomonadota; class Gammaproteobacteria; order Burkholderiales; family Rhodocyclaceae; genus Thauera. The sequence continues at coordinate 85,711 of NZ_JANUXN010000014.1, forward strand.
GATTTGTCGTTGATGAAAAGGAACTGGCCGTCGTATTCGCCGTTGGTTTCGGAGATCGCGGGGTGGTGGGTATCGCCCCAGGTGATGTCCTTGCCGTCGATGCGTCCTTGGGCCAGCACTGCCTTGGACTCCTCGTCGTAGCCGTAGCCTTGCCAGGGCTCGGGCGTGAATACGCCGATGTATTTCAGGATGCGCATCGAAGGCACGCCGTAGACGAGAACCTGGCCGGATTGCCCGCCCGAGCTGAAGGCGAGGAATTCGTCGCGCCCGCCGCTCGGCGTATAGGTTTTGGCCGCCGCGAGCAGATCCTGCTGGGTCAGGTTGCGGCGCTTCATCACGTCCTGCAGCGATTCGGCCGCGAAGGACATGCCTGCGCCCAGGCCGAGGCCGGACGCAATGAGCAGGGCCATGGTCTTTACTGCCAGTGTTTTCATTTTGGATATCTCCTGATGAGTGACTGCATTCCAGCCTTCGGGAAAAACGCTGATTTCCGAACCACTGCCCATGTGCGCCGGATCGTGGAAACGGGTGAATCGGAGAGATTGATTCGTGGAGCCGGATCCGCCGGAACTTTTCGGATTGGAAAATGACTTCGATTGAGCACGCTTCGTGCCAATGCCGGAAAAGGGCATTGCGCCGGGTATTTCCGCGGCGGCAGGGGAAATGCGGCGCTGTCTCGGCTGCCGTAAATGGCAGTCCTGCTGTTGGGGTGGCAGATGGCTGTCAGCGCCAGCCGGACAGGGGCCGAACCGGCTCCATGAAGCCGCCATCGGCATGGTCCGATGTGCCGGACTCGGCTACAGTCCCGACCCTGACGAATCAGCAGGTGTACCGAGCATGGAAGTGGTGGCGGTGATCGACTTCGAGACCACGGGGCTGTCGCCCGCGCAGGGCGACCGGGCGACCGAGGTCGCCGTAGTGATCGTGGAAGATGGCCGGGTGGTGGATCGATACCAGAGCCTGATGAACGCCGGTGTGCGCATCCCGGCCTTCATCGAGGCGCTGACCGGGATTTCCAATGCGATGGTCCGCAACGCGCCGCCGGCCGAAGAGGTCATGCGGGAAGTGTCCGACTTCGTCGGCGACATGCCCATCGTCGCCCACAACGCGGCCTTCGACGCCAAGTTCTGGGATGCCGAGCTCGGCCGCATCCGGCGCGCGCGCCGGCAGGACTTCGTCTGTTCGCTGCTGCTGTCCCGCCGCCTGCTGCCGCTGGCACCCAGCCACAAGCTCGGTGCGCTGATCGAATATGCGAAGCTGCCGGTCGCCGGCCGCTACCACCGCGCGCTGGCCGATGCCGAGATGGCGGCCAGCCTGCTGCTGCGGCTGGAAGAGGAACTGCGCCTGTGCCATCGGGTGCCGCAGGTGTCGGTCGAGCTGCTGCGGCGAATCCAGCGCGTGCCCAAGGCGCAGTTGCAGAAATGCCTGGCGGCGTTCACCCGGGCGTGAGGGTGCCGGCAGAAGCCGTTTCGCCGTGTGTGTGCCGGCTGGAGCAGGCGCAGGGTTTGGATGCCTCGTCATTGAAATTTGCATTAGTGCTAATGTATTATCCAGCGCATGAACGCAAAGGACAAACCCGGCCTCGGTGAATTGCTCCGCTACGTCGGCGAACTGGTCGAGCAGGGCGCGGAGGCGCATTACCGCACGATGGGCCTGAACTACCGCGCCCGCTACACCCCCGTCCTTCGCGCCCTGCATGCTGGCGCGCAGACGGTGACCGACGTCACTGCGCGCAGCCACCTGACCCAGGGTGCCATCAGCCAGACCGTCGCGTTGCTGGAAGCAGATGGCCTCGTCTCGCGCCATGCGGTCGATGACGGGCGCAAGAGCGGAATTCGACTGACTGCGGCGGGGCTGGCGCTGGTCGGTGAGCTCGAACTGCACTGGGCTGCGATCTTTGCCGCGATTGCCCGCCTGGAAGAAGAAATCGGCCATCCGCTGCGACGAGCGCTGGAGGATGCGGCCCAGGCCCTGGCGCGCGAAGGATTCCCGGCCCGTATCGCGGCCGCCAAGGCAGGACTTTCCATAGGAGGCCGCACGGATGCCGAGTGATTCCGCCCCGGCACGCAACTGGTTCGACCAGGGCGGCTGCGCTTACGCGCGCTTTCGGCCCGAATACCCGTCCCAGCTTGCCGCCTTCCTCGCCTCGGCGGCGCCGGACACCCGGCTTGCGGTCGATGTCGGCTGCGGCAACGGACAACTGAGCCAGCTGCTTGCGCCGCATTTCGACGCGGTCGTCGGCCTGGACCCGAGTGCCGACCAGATCGCGCACGCGACGCCGAACGCACGCATCGCCTATCGGTGTGCACCGGCCGAACGGCTTCCGCTGGCCGATGGCGGTGCGAACCTGATCACCGCGGCCCAGGCCGCGCACTGGTTCGACCTGCCCGCCTTCTACCGGGAGGTTCGCCGGATCGGCGCGCCGGGAGCCGTCCTGGCCCTGGTCAGCTATGGCGTTCTCAGGCTCGAACCCGCGCTCGACGAGCGATTCCAGACCTTCTACCGGGACGGCATCGGCCCCTACTGGCCCCCCGAGCGCAAGCTGGTGGACAGCGGCTACGCGACCCTCGATTTTCCTTTCCAGGAACTGAGTGCCCCAGCCCTGCAGATCCGGCTCGATTGGCGCCTGCCCGAATTCCTGGGCTATCTGTCGACCTGGTCGGCCGTCCGCAATGCCAGGGAAGCGGGGCGCGAAGAAGTTCTGCTCAGCTTCGCCGACGAAATTTCTGCGGCATGGGGCGACGGCGACACCCGTCGCGCCATCGTCTGGCCCATCAACATGCGCATCGGCAGGCTATGACACCCCGGCAATCCGGGATCGCCATCGGCTTCAGGGTTTCGCGACGCGCCAGACGTTGTTGAAGCCGTCTCCCGTCCTGTCCCCCGGTTTCTGGTCCTTGGCCCAGAAATACAGTGGCTTGCCCTTGTAGGCCCATTGCTTCCTGCCATCGTCGCGCATCACGACGCTGTAGTCGGCTCCGGCCGTTTCGCCCTCCATCACCAGCAGCGGCGGCCAGTTGGTGGCGCAGGGGCCATTGCATGCGCTCGTGCCGCTGCCTTCGGCGTCCCTGTCGAAGGTGTAGAGCGTCATGCCGTTGCTGCCGGTGAGCATGCCGTCGCTCACCTGCGCCGGTTCGGCGGCCTGGACGGTGTAGCCGGCCGCCAGCAGGGTGGCGGAAAGAATCAGGCGGGCGAATGTTCTGGAGGCTTTCATGTCGTTCTCCTTGACGGGGTGTTGGGGACCCCACCTGCATCTTAGTAAACGATTCGGCTCACCACATTGCTTCCGCAACTCGAAGGTCCATTCCGGGGAACTGCCGCCAGGATTTGCTGGGCGCCGCTGCCCGATGTCGGCCCGAACCGGCTAGGCCTGTTCGCTCGCAAGCTGCTCGACCAGGAAGTTGATGAACGTCCTGACCCGGGCGGGCAGGTTCTTCTTGCTCGGGTAATAGGCGTACAGGTCCGCACTCGGCAGCGCGAACTCGGGAAGAATGCGCCGCAGCCGGCCGCTTTCAAGGTACTTGGTCACGTCCCATTCCGAGCGGATGACGATGCCCCGGCCATCCAGCGCCCAGCCCTGGACGATGTCCCCGTCGTTGCTGGACAGGACCCCCCGGACCTTGATGGCTTCCGTGCGCCCATCGACCAGGAAGCGCCATACGCCGTATGCATCGTTGTTCTGCCGATGGACGATGCAGCGGTGCCGGGTCAGGTCTTCCAGCTTCTTCGGCGTGCCATGCCTTTCCAGGTAGGCGGGTGAGGCGCAGATGAAGCGCCGGTTCGACATGATCCGGCGGGCGTTGATCCTGTTGTCCGGCAGTTCGCCAAAGCGGACTGCCAGGTCGAAACCTTTGTCGATCAGATCGACGGGGCGGTCGGTGACCTCCAGTTGCACCTCGACATCGGGATAGCGGGCAGTGAAGGTCGAGACGAGCGGCGCGATGACGCTACGGCCGAAGCCCAGCGGTGCGTTGACGCGCAGGAGCCCGCGCGGCGCGGCACCGTTTCCGGAGACGATCTCGTCCAGTTCTCGCAGTTCGTCGATCAGGCGGACCGCATGCTGGAGATAGACCTCCCCTTCGGGCGTCAGGCTGATCCTGCGCGTGCTGCGATTCAGCAATCGGGCACCGATGCGCTTCTCCATCGCTGCCAGACGCATCGTCGCCGCCGGCGGTGTGATGTCGAGTGCCCGGGCTGCGGCCGACAGACTGCCCAGCCTGTTCAGGAGCACGAAGAATTCGAGTTCGGAGAAGCTTGCAGCTTTAATCAAAGCTTAATAATGATCTTAGATTGGGCTGAAACAGCATCAAGAAACTTAAAACTATTCTAGTGCCACGGAAGCTGAACTGCCAGCTTCCGGACTTCAAGGAGACGCACATGAGAATAGTGGAAATTCGCGAGAAGACCGTACCGATCAGTTCGCCGATCCGTAATGCCTATATCGATTTCAGCAAGATGACGCTCAGCCTCGTCGCCGTCGTCACCGACGTCATCCGCGATGGCAGGCCGGTCATCGGCTATGGCTTCAACTCCAACGGCCGCTATGGCCAGGGCACGCTGATGCGCGAGCGTTTCATCCCTCGCATCCTGGAGGTCGATCCGGCAAGCCTGGTCGATTCCAGCGGCAGCAACCTGGACCCGCACAAGATCTGGAACTGCATGTTCGCCAATGAAAAGCCGGGCGGCCACGGCGAGCGCTCGGTTGCGATCGGCACGATCGACATGGCGATCTGGGACGCGGTGGCCAAGATCGAAGGCAAGCCGCTGTTCCAGTTGCTGGCCGATCGCTATGGCGACGGCACGGTGAACCGCAGGATTTTCGTGTATGCAGCCGGCGGCTATTACTACCCCGGCCAGGATCACGGCAAGCTGAAGGACGAGATGCGCAGCTACATCGATCGCGGCTACACCGTGGTCAAGAAGAAGATCGGCGGTGCATCGCTGGATGAGGATCTGCGCCGGATCGACTCGATTCTGAGCGTGCTGCAGGATGGCCAGAAACTCGCGGTCGATGCCAACGGCCGCTTCGATCTGGATACCGCCATCCAGTACGCCAAGGCATTGTCCCGATACGACCTGTTCTGGTACGAGGAGCCGGGTGATCCGCTGGACTTCGAGCTGCAGGCCGCGCTGAGGAACTACTACGACAAGCCGATGGCGACCGGCGAAGATCTGTTCTCGATGCAGGATGCGCGCAACCTCATCCGCTACGGCGGCATGCGTCCCGACCGCGACTGGCTGCAGTTCGACTGCGCCTTGAGCTACGGGCTGGTCGAGTATCTGCGCACGCTGGACATGCTGAAGCAGCATGGCTGGTCCGCCAGCCGCTGCATTCCGCACGGCGGCCATCAGATGTCGCTCAATATCGCGGCCGGCCTCGGCCTGGGCGGCAACGAGTCCTACCCGGACCTGTTCCAGCCCTACGGCGGATTCCCCGATGGCGTGAAGGTGGAGAACGGCTACGTCACGCTGCCGGAGCTGCCGGGAATCGGCTTCGAGGGCAAGTCGGACCTGATCTGCGAGATGCGCAAGCTCGCGGAATGAGCGCCTGATCCATGCCGTTGCCGCAAGGCGGCAGCGTGAGCCTCGCCGCCGCTACCGGGGCTTCTTCCATGCCAAGGCTTTTTCCATTGTGGCTGGGAGGAGCCCTGGCCGGCCTTCGGATTTCGTGAAGGCCGGGTTAATCAATCAACGATACCTCCTCTCCGGGCGCCTTCGATACGATGCGCCCTTGCGGCGCCTCGATGCGCCGGCCGATCGAATGAATGAGGAGACGAACATGATCAACGCCGTCGGACGGGACATTCCCGCGCAACTGCCCGGCCGCGCGCCCTTTGCCGGCGCGGGCGGGAAGGCCGGCCGCGCCTCCGGGCAGCAGAAGCTGCTGGCGTCGATCGGCGACACGCTGGATGCCTGCGGGCTGGCCGATGGCGGCACGGTGTCGTTCCACCACCATCTGCGCAATGGCGACCACCTGTTGAACCTCGTGCTTGCCGAGATCGCGCGGCGCGGGCTGCGCGACATCCACGTGGCGGCCAGTTCCCTGTTTCCGGTGCATGCGCCGCTGGTCGAACACATCCGTGCGGGCGTCGTCGGCCGGATCAGCGCGACCTACATTTCCGGCGCGGTCGGCGAGGCCATCGCACGCGGCGAGCTGAGCGAGCCGGTGCGCATGCTGACCCACGGCGGGCGGGCGCGGGCGATCATGGCGGGCGAGCTGCCGATCGACGTCGCCTTCGTTGCCGCGCCCACGGCCGACTGCTGCGGCAATATCAACGGCACCAATGGACGCTCGGCCTGCGGCACGCTGGGTTATGCGCTGGTCGATGTCAGGCATGCGCGGCATGTGGTGGCCGTCACCGACCACCTCGTGCCCCATCCCGCCAGCCCGGCCCAGATCACCCAGGACTTCGTCGACTACGTGGTCGAGGTCGACTCCATCGGCGACGCGGCCGGCATCGTCTCCGGGACCACGCGGGCGACCTCGGACCCGGTCGGGCTGGAGATCGCGCGTACCGCTGCGCAGGTGATCGAGGCGTCCGGGCTGCTGAAGGACGGCCTGTCGTTCCAGACCGGTGCCGGCGGCATTTCGCTGGCCGTCGCCGCCGCGCTGCGCGAGCTGATGGTCGCGCGCGGAATCACCGGCAGCTTCGCCTCCGGCGGCATCACCTCCTACCTCGTCGGGATGCTCGAACAAGGCCTGTTCCGGACCTTGCTGGACGTGCAGTGCTTCGATCTCGCCGCGGTCGATTCCTTCCGCCGCAACGCCGCCCACATGGAGATGTCGGCCTCGCTGTATGCCAATCCGGCGACCCGCGGCCCGGTCGTCGACCAGCTCGACGTGGTGATCCTGGGCGCGGCCGAGATCGACACGGATTTCAACGTGAATGTCACCACCGGCACCAACGGCGTGATCCTCGGCGGCTCGGGCGGCCATGCCGACACCGCCGCGGGGGCGAAGCTGGCGATCGTCACCACCAAGCTCAATGCCGGCGGCTTCGCCAAGGTAGTGGATCGCGTCGGCGTGGTCACCACGCCCGGCGAGACGATCGACGTGCTGGTCACCGAGGCAGGGGTCGCGGTGAATCCGCTGCGCGCCGAGCTCGCGCAGCGGCTGCGGGCCGCCGGCCTGCCGGTGGTGCCGGTCGAGGCGCTGCGCGACATCGCCGCCGGGCAGGCGACGAAGCCGCCGGCCGAGGTCTCGTCCCGCGGACGTGTGGTCGCCTTCGTGGAGTATTGCGACGGCACCGTGATCGACGTCGTCAGGGCTGTGCAGGGCTGATCGTATTGCTGTTCCCTTGCCGGTCGGTGGCAGGCGAGCGGCCTCCCCGATCGGCAAAGCGGCGCTGTCCCCGTTCGGTCTGTTTGGCGAGATGCATCGGCCGCATCATTGCCACCCACGATCGACAAGATGTTTCCGATCCGGCAGCGCATGGCCCGGGCAGCGTCCGGTCATCGCGCCCGCCAGGATGTTCAGCTCCCGATGGCGGGGTCGGGAAGGCCAGCCTCAGGCCCACGGCGATGCCCGTCCCGGCAGCTTGTCACTGCTTTGCCGTACCCTGCAGGAACGCGCGTTCGAGCAGGCCGGGCAGGCCCGCGCGGGCGACGCGGCCGCGGCGTTCCGCGTCCACCAGCCCGATCACCATCGACACCCAGATCTCGGTCAGCGCGGGCGCGGGGATGTCGATGCGGAACAGGCCTTCCTGCTGGCCGCGCAGGAAGAAGGCATCGAGGGAGGCATCCCAGCCTTCCTCGATACAGGGGTCTCTCAGCGCGTCCTTCCAGTAGTACGTCAGGAAGGCGGTCAGCTCCCGATGCTCCAGGTGGCTGGCGGTCAGTTGCCTGAGGGCGTCCGGCACCGCCGCCGTGTCCAGATTCGCGTCTCTGATGGCGTCGCTGAAGACCTGGGTGCAGTGCTGCATCAGGCGCTCGATGAGCTGCTCGCGGGTGCGGCAGAAGCGGTACAGCGTGGCCTTGCTGATGCCGATGGCGCGGGCGAGTTCCTGCAGCGAGGCCCTGGGCTGGTCGACGAGGGCGAGGGCCAGCGCGGCCAGCAGTTTCCGGTCTTCGGCATCGGCGGCAGGAGTTGTCATGCCAAGCTCACACGCTTCCATGTCAGGGGTTCGGATGCGGAGGTGAATCACATCCGACTCACCTTCGCCAATCATCGGCCTCATTGTCGCATGAGCTTGATTCAAACGTAAAATTGATCATAAAAATATCTTTTGAATCAAAATTGATTCATCGGGTGTTTTGTGGAATCATGCAGCGCTTGTGCATTCCGATCCTGCAGAGAGAACGATGACGAAGAGCCCGAAAATGTGGCCGCCATCCCTGTTCGTGCTTGCCGCGGCGGCGCTGATCGCCGGCTGCGACGGCGGCCAGGGCGCGCCCGGACCACAGGCCGAAGCCTTGCCGACGGTCGAGACGATCACGGTCGAACGCGGACCGCTGGCCTTGTCGAGCGAACTGCCGGGGCGTGTCGAGCCGGTCCGCGTCGCCGAAGTGCGGGCGCGGGTCGCTGGCATCGTGCTGAGCCGCAAGTTCACCGAAGGTGCCGACGTCGAGGCCGGCCAGGTGCTGTTCCAGATCGACCCGGCGCCGTTCAAGGCGGCGCTGTCGCGCGCGCAGGGCGCGCTGGCCAAGGCCGAAGCGAACCTGTTCGATGCCCGGGCCGTGCTGAAGCGCCATGAAGAACTGGTCAAGATCGAAGCGGTTAGCCGCCAGGACTACGACGCGACCCAGGCGCGGCTGAAGAGCGCGCAGGCCGAGCGCCAGGCGGCGCTGGCCGAGGTCGAGACGGCGAAGCTCGATCTCGGCTATGCGACGGTGAAGGCGCCGATCTCGGGCCGCATCGGCCGCGCGCTGGTGACCGAAGGCGCGCTCGTCGGCCAGGGCGAAGCCACGCCGCTGGCGATGATCCAGCAGATCGATCCGGTCCATGTCGATTTCAAGCAGCCGGTGGCCGAAGTGCAGGCCTTGCGCGCCGAACTGGCCGCGGGACGGCTGGCGCAGGACGAGGGCAAGGGTGCGCGGATTTCGGTCAGCGTCGAGGGCACGGGCGAGCAGCGCGACGGACACCTGCTGTTCTCCGACATCACCGTGGACCGCGGCACCGGTCAGATATCGCTGCGCGGCCGCTTCGACAATGCCGACGGGCTGCTGCTGCCCGGCATGTACGTGCGCGTGCATGCGCCGCAGGGCGTCGACCCGCAGGCGGTGCTGGTGCCGCAGCGCGCGGTGGTGCGGGGCACCGACGGCAGCCCGCAGGTGCTGGTGGTCGATGAGCAAGACACCGTGCAGGCGCGGCAAGTGCGCACCGGCGCGATGCACGGCGCCGCGTGGCACATCACCGACGGCCTGCAGGCCGGCGACCGGGTCGTCGTCGGCGGCCGCGCCAAGGCGGGCGACAAGGTTGCCGTCGCGCCGGCGGCGTCGCCCGCCGCGGCTGCCCCCGCCGCTGCGGGCGGCTGAAACCAGACGCCAGGGACAGGAACATGCCGAAGTTTTTCATCGACCGCCCCAACTTCGCCTGGGTGGTCGCGATCTTCATCTCGCTCGCCGGCCTGCTGGCGATTCCCTCGCTGCCGGTCGCCCAGTACCCGGTGGTGGCGCCGCCGCAGATCTCGATCTGGGCGACCTATCCCGGCGCCTCGGCCGGCACCGTGGTCGATTCGGTGACCAGCGTCATCGAGGAGGAACTCAACGGCGCCAAGGGGCTGCTGTATTACGAGTCGTCCAGCAGTTCCGCCGGTACCGCCGAGATCGTCGTCACCTTCGCGCCGGGCACCGACCCGGATCTGGCGCAGGTCGACGTGCAGAACCGCCTGAAGAAGGCCGAGGCACGCCTGCCCGGCGTCGTCACCCAGCTCGGCCTGCAGGTGGACCAGGCCAGCGCCGGCTTCCTGCTGATCTATGCGCTCACCTACAAGGGCGACGATGCAGGCCAGGACGTCGTCGGCCTGTCCGAATTCGCCGTGCGCAACATCAACAACGAGATCCGCCGCGTGCCCGGCGTCGGCAAGGTGCAGTACTTCGGTGCCGAAGCGGCGATGCGGGTGTGGGTCGATCCGCAGAAGCTGGTCGGCTACGGGCTGTCGGTGGCCGACGTCAATGCCGCGATCGCGGCGCAGAACGCGCAGGTGCCGGCCGGCAGCTTCGGCAGCCGCCCCGGCAGCGCCGAGCAGGAGCTGAGCGCCACGATCGTGGTCAAGGGCATGCTCGCGACGCCGGAGGAATTCGGCCGCATCGTGCTGCGTGCCAATCCCGATGGCTCGAAAGTGACGCTCGCCGACGTCGCCCGGCTGGAACTCGGCCGCCAGGACTACAACTTCGATTCGCGCATGAACGGCAAGCTGTCGGTGGCCGGCGCGGTGCAGCTGTCGCCGGGCGCCAACGCGGTGCAGACCGCGGCGGCGGTCAAGGCGCGGCTGGCGGAACTGTCGGTGTCCTTCCCGGACGACATCGAATACGCCGTGCCCTACGACACCTCGCGCTTCGTGGACGTCGCCATCGACAAGGTGATCCAGACCCTGGTCGAAGCCATGGTGCTGGTCTTCCTGGTGATGTTCCTGTTCCTGCAGAACTTCCGCTACACGCTGATCCCGACCATCGTGGTGCCGGTGTGCCTGCTCGGCACGCTGGCGGTGATGTATGCGCTGGGCTTCTCGGTCAACATGATGACGATGTTCGGCATGGTGCTGGCCATCGGCATCGTCGTGGACGACGCCATCGTCGTGGTCGAGAACGTCGAGCGCATCATGGCCGAGGAGGGGCTGGCGCCGCGCGAGGCGACGATCAAGGCGATGCGGCAGGTCGCCGGCGCCATCGTCGGCATCACCCTGGTGCTGGCGGCGGTGTTCATGCCGCTGGCCTTCATGAGCGGCTCGGTCGGCGTGATCTACCAGCAGTTCTCGCTGTCGCTGGCGGTGTCCATCCTGTTCTCCGGCTTCCTCGCGCTGAGCCTGACGCCGGCGCTGTGCGCGACGCTGCTGAAGCCGATTCCGCAGGGCCATCACGACGAGAAGAGCGGCTTCTTCGGCTGGTTCAATCGCCGTTTCGCCGGGCTGACCGAGCGCTACGAATGGCTCAACGCGCGCCTGCTGCGGCGCTCCGGCCGCTACATGCTGGTCTATGCGGCCATCGTCGCGGTGCTGGGCTTCTTCTACCTGCGCCTGCCCGAATCCTTCGTGCCGGTCGAGGATCAGGGTTATTTCATCGTCGACGTGCAACTGCCGCCGGGCGCCACCTATCCGCGCGCAGAAGCGGTGGTCAAGGAGCTGGAGGAGTACCTGCATTCTCGGAACAGCATGGATTCGACCACGATGCTGCTCGGCTTCAGCTTCTCCGGCACCGGCCAGAACGCCGGCCTGGGCTTTCCGACGCTGACCGACTGGTCCGAGCGCGGCCGTGGGCAGTCGGCTTCGGACGAGGTCGCGGCGTTCAACGCCCGCTTCGCCGGCCTCGGCGATGCCGCGGTGATGGCGGTCGATCCGCCGCCGATCGAAGGCCTGGGCAATGCCGGCGGCTTCGCCCTGCGCCTGCAGGACCGCGGCGGCCTCGGCCGCGAGGCGCTGATCGCCGCGCGCAACGAGCTGCTGTACAAGGCCAACACCTCGCCGCTCTTCGCCTACGCGATGATGGAAGGCCTGGAAGACGCGCCCCAGCTTCGGCTGGACATCGACCGTGCCAAGGCCGAGGCCCTGGGCGTCAGCTTCGCCGACATCAACACCGCCATCGCCAGCGCCTACGGTTCGGCCCTGGTCAGCGACTTCGCCAATGCCGGCCGGCAGCAGCGGGTGGTGGTGCAGGCCGACGTCGACGAGCGCATGACGCCGGAGCAGATCCTGGCGCTGCACGTGCCCAATGCGCGCGGCGAGCAGGTGCCGCTGTCGGCCTTCACCACCACGGCCTGGGAAAGTGGCGCGGTGCAGATCTCGCGCTACAACGGCTATCCGGCGTTCAAGATCGGCGGCAACGCCGCGCCCGGCCACAGCACCGGCGAGGCGATGGCCGAGATCGAACGGATCATCGGCGAACTGCCCGAAGGCATCGGCTACGAATGGACCGGGCTGTCCTACCAGGAGAAGTTCGCCGGTGCGCAGGCGCCGATGCTGTTCGCACTGTCCTTCCTGGTGGTGTTCCTGCTGCTGGTGGCGCTGTACGAAAGCTGGTCGATCCCGGCCTCGGTGATGCTGATCGTGCCGGTCGGCGCGCTCGGCGCGGTGCTGGCCGTGACCCTGCTGGGCATGCCCAACGACGTCTATTTCAAGGTCGGCCTGATCACCATCATCGGCCTGTCGGCGAAGAACGCGATCCTGATCGTCGAGTTCGCCAAGAGCCTGCGTGAACAGGGGCGTCCGCTGGTCGAGGCCGCGATCGAGGCGGCGCGGCTGCGCTTCCGCCCGATCGTGATGACCTCGCTGGCCTTCATCCTCGGCGTGGTGCCGCTGGCCATCGCCACCGGCGCCGGCGCCGCCAGCCAGCGCGCGATCGGCATCGGCGTGATCGGCGGCATGCTGACCGCGACCTCGCTCGGCGTCATCCTGGTGCCGATCTTCTTCGTCTGGGTGCTGTCGCGCTTCTCGCGCCGCAAGCAGGCCGGGCAGGGCGCCGACGCACCGATGCGGCCGGCGGCCGATAGCGCGGCGGAATGAGCGGACGCGGCATCCCGACCAGGATCTCGCGCGCCGGCACGCCGTACTTCTCTCGGCGCGCTTGGCGAACAGCAGGGAGGATCCATAGACGCCGCTGTCTGGCCTATGCGGTGTCGTAACCCAGCAGACGCCCGTCGATGATGCGCTGCGCCACCGGTTCGGGCACGTCCTGCTCCCAGGTGCCGCGGCCGCGGCGCAGGCCCGTCAGCACTTCGGTGGCGTCGATGTGCAGATGGCTGTCGTCGAGCGGCTGCACGGCGAGCAGCTTGTCGTTGTCCATCAGGTGGGCGAGCAGGTGGCGGAGCTTGGCCGGCACCTGCACGTTGTCCAGCGTCACCAGTTCCGCGCCGCCGCCCCTGGGGCGCGAGGGATACACATAGACGTGGGTGTTGTCCGGGAACAGTTTGCCGAAGGCTTCGAGGATGCCGCCCTCGAGGCCTTCGTAGTATTTTTCGTCGAACAGGGAATCGAAGTCGCGCACCGACAGCACGATCCCGATCGGCTTCTGCGTGTAGCGCCGCAGGTAGGCGCGCAGGCGGAAGAAACGCACGTAGTCGGAAATCATTACCGTGTAGCCCTGCGAGGCGAGCAGCTCGATGCGGGCGAGGAAATCGGTGCCGTCGATCCTGTCGCCGCTGATCAGCGAATTCATCGTGATCTCGGCCAGCGACACGATCTCGTCCTCGTTCACCGCGGCGAGCTGGCTGAACTGCTTGAGGCCGGCGGTCGTCATGTCCACATTGACGCAGGTCACCGGCTTGAAGCTGCCGCGGATCACCATCACCGGCTTGCGATGGAACAGTTCGCCCGGCACCACCATCTCGCCCGCCGGGTTGAATACCACCGCCCGCGTCAGCCAGCTGCGGATCAGGTGCAGATTCATCAGCCGGTTGTCGACTTCCTCGAAATAGGGGCCGGAGAAATGGATCAGATCGACCTCGATGCGCTCCGAGCCCAGCGCGTCGGCCAGACCCTCGACCACCCATTCGGGATGGTGGTGATGGAAGAAGGCACCGTGGATCAGGTTGACGCCGAGGATGCCGAGCGCCTCGGCCTGCTGCGCATTGTCATTGTCGAGCATGCGCACGTGCAGGATCACGTCGCTGGGCGCCGCGCCCGGGTGCAGTTGCAGGCGGATGCCGACCCAGCCGTGGCATTCGTTCTTCTGCTTGAAGCTGCGCGCGGTGACGGTGGCGGCATAGGCGAAGAACGTGGTGTTCTTCGGCCGCAGATGGGCCAGCCGCGCCACCACCTGGTCGAACTCCTTTTCCAGCATCTGCAGCAGCCGGGCACGGCTGACGTAGCGGTCCACATGGCCGTAAATGTCGTCGCTCACCGCCATGTCGTAGGCCGACATGGTCTTGGCGATGGTGCCTGCTGCCGCGCCGACCTGGAAAAACCGGCGTGCGACTTCCTGTCCGGCGCCGATCTCGACGATGGAGCCGTATTTGTACTTGTCGAGGTTGAGCTGCAGGGCCTTCTGATCGGTGGAGAGGGCGGTGTCGCGCGTATGCATGGACGAGGATCCGACGTGAGTGGGCGAGGCATGCTGGATGATCGGGGGCGGCCCGGTCAGGCGGCCGTCCTGCCCGTGCGGCATCCGGAACGTGCCTGTCATTGTCTCGCATCGCGCACCCGGGCGCCAGAACCGGGCAGATCCGGCGGGCAGCGACTCGCCAGCACATCTTGCCCGCCGCCGAAGCCGTCTGCTGGAAGGGCTGTCCGATTGCGTTGAATGGGTGAAGGCGGAAGTGCCCGTATACTTGCGGGCAGATTCCATTTTCCCGAGCTGCGGGTTTCGGCCGAGATGCGCAAGATCATCCATTGCGATTGCGACTGCTTCTACGCCTCGGTCGAGATGCGCGACGACCCGGCGCTGCGCGGACGGCCGCTCGCGGTCGGCGGGCGGCCGGAAACGCGAGGCGTGATCGCCACCTGCAACTACGAGGCGCGGGCCTTCGGCGTGCATTCGGCGATGCCGACCGCGCGGGCGCTGCAACTATGCCCGCAGCTCCTGCTGCTGCCGCCCGATTTCGAGCGCTACCGCGCGGCGTCGAAGCAGATCCTCGCCATCTACCGCGACTACACGCCGCTGGTCGAACCGCTGTCGCTCGACGAAGCCTATCTCGACGTCAGCGGCGTCGATCGCTGCAAGGGCTCGGCCACCTTGATGGCCGAGGAGATCCGTGCCCGCATCCGCGCCGAAGTCGGCATCACCGCGTCGGCAGGCATCGCGCCCAGCAAGTTCGTCGCCAAGGTGGCGAGCGACTGGAACAAGCCGGACGGGCAGTTCGTGGTGCGGCCCGACGAGGTCGATGCCTTCGTCGCCGCGCTGCCGGTGAAGAAGATCTTCGGCGTCGGCAAGGTCACGGCGGCGCGGCTGCAGGCGCTGGGCGTGAACACCTGCGGCGACCTGCGCGCCTGGAGCCTGGCCGAGCTGGCGCAGGAATTCGGCAGCTTCGGTGCCAGCCTGTACCGCCTGTGCCGGGGCATCGACGAACGGCCGGTGTGCCCCGACCGCATCCGCAAATCCTTGTCGATCGAGACCACCTACGTCACCGATCTGCCTGATCTCGAAACCTGCCGGACCGAACTGAAAGTGCTGATCGGCGAGTTCCGCGAGCGCTTCGACCGCGCGCGTGAGACGCGGCCGGTGCACAAGGCGGTGGTCAAGATCCGATTCGACGATTTTTCCCGCACCACCGCCGAATGCGTCTGCGAGGCGCCGGACGAGCCGGTGTGGCTGGCGCTGCTCGACGAGGCGCATGCGCGCAAGGCGCGGCCGGTGCGGCTGCTGGGGGTCGGCGTGCGTTTTGCCGAGGATGAGGGCGCGGCAGCCGGCGCCGGGCAGATCGCGCTGGATTTCGCCGGCTGAGCCCCGCGCGCTCTCCACCTGAAACAGCTCTCCGCGCCCCGATCCGATAGTCTGCCGGCCCGGACCTTTTTCGAATCTTCTCCGCAGGACACATCCCGATGGCCGAACGTGCCGATGCCGCAGCCCATGCCGACGAAGACCCTCCCGCCGCGCAGCCCGTGCGCGAGCAGCCTGCCAGCCTGGCAACGCTCTACCGCACGCTGTGGCAGCATGCCGTCGGCGCGCGCCACCTGATCCTGCTCGCCTTCGCACTGCTGCTGGCTTCGCAGCTTTTCAAGCTCGGCGTGCCCTGGCTGGCGGGCAACGCCATCGACGCCATCCAGTCCGGCGGCGTCGAAGGGCTGCCGGGCGCAGCGCGCTGGCTCGCGCTGGTGTTCGCGGCCATTGTCGCCAGTTGGCTGCTGCACGGACCGGGCCGCATCCTGGAACGCAACGTCGCGCTCAAGGTGCGCGAGCGCATGTCGGCACTGCTCGTCGGGCGCCTGGTCGGCGCGCCGCTGGCCTGGCACGAAGGCCACCATTCGGGTGAAACCACCCACCGCGTGCAGCAGAGCACGCGCGCGCTGTACGACTTCGCCCAGAGCCAGTTCATCTACCTGCAGAACACGGTGAAGCTGGTCGGGCCGATCGTCGCGCTGTGGCTGATCTCGCCGCTGGTCGGCGTCGTCGCGATGCTGGGCTACGGCCTGATCGGCCTGCTGATCACCCGCTTCGACCGCGTCATGATGCGCATCGCGCTGGACGAGAACCGCGCCGAGCGCGCCTATTCGGCCACGCTGGTGGACGTGCTGGGCAACGTGTTCTCGGTGCTGGCACTGCGCCGGGGCGAAGGCGTGGCGCGCCTGATCGCGACGCGACTGGCGGCGGTGTTCGGCCCGCTGCGGCGCGGCATCGTGCTCAACGAACTGAAGTGGTGTTCGGTCGATTTGCTGGCGAATGCGCTGTGGTGTGTGCTGGTCGGCGTCTATGCGGCCGAGGCCGCGGGGGTGATCAGCTTCGGCGGCGGGGCCGCCGTGCTGGCCGGTGCAGCCGGCGGCATCGCGCTGGGCAAGGTCTTCATGGTGTACGAATACGCGCAGCAGGCCGGCGGCGTGATCACCGCGATCGCGGCGCACTTCCAGTCGCTGGCACGCCAGCGCGCCGACTACGCCACCGCGCAGCCGGTGCTGGAAACAGGGCAGGCTTCGCCAGCCGTGCCGCTGCTGGACGCCGAGACGGGCGGCTGGCACGAGCTTGAACTGCGGGACCTGCGCTTCGCCCATGCCGCAGCCCGCGGCGGCGCGTCGCTGCAGGTCGAACGGCTCGAACTGGCGCGCGGCAGGTGCTATGCGCTGGTCGGGCCGAGCGGCGGCGGCAAGAGCACCTTGCTGCGCCTGCTGGCCGGGCTGGACGAGGCGCCGGGCTGCAGCCTGCGGATCGATGGCCGGGAAGTGCCCGCCGCGGCGGACACGCTGCGCCACATGGCGACGCTGATTCCGCAGCAGGCCGAGATGTTCGACGGCACGCTGGCCGAGAACCTGCTGCTCGGCGGCGAGGCGCCGGCCGAGCGGATCGCCGCCGCGCTGCATGCGAGCTGCGCCGACGTCATCGTCGATGGACTGGCGGGAGGGCTGGAGTCGCGCGTCAGCGAAGGCGGCGCGAACTGGTCGGGCGGCCAGCGCCAGCGGCTGGCGCTGGCGCGCGGCGTGCTGGCGGCCGAAGGCAGTTCGCTGGTGCTGCTCGACGAACCGAGCAGCAGCCTCGACCCCGAAACCGAAGGCCGGGTCTACGGCCGCCTGTTCGAGCACTTCGCCGATGCGGCCATCGTGTCCTCGGTGCATCGGCTGCACCTGCTCGACCGCTTCGACGGCGTCATCCTGATGTGCGGCGGGCGGATCGAGGCGACGGGCAGCGCCTGGGAACTGGCGCAGTCGTCGGCACTGTTCCGTGAACTGCTCGCCGCGCAGGGGGCGGAGGCTCAGTCGCAGGCGCGCTGAAACCCAGGGGCAGGGAGCGCCGTCAGGCGTTCTTGCGCTTCTGCCACAGCACGTCGCCGCGCCCGCCGGCACGGTTCAGCACGCGGCCGAGCACGAACAGCAGGTCGGACAGGCGGTTGAGATACTGGCGCGGGCCGTCGTTGATCGTTTCCTCCAGCGCCACCGCCACCAGCGCGCGTTCGGCGCGGCGGCACACGGTGCGGGCGTGGTGGGCCAGCGCGGCCGCGCGGGTGCCGCCGGGCAGGATGAAGTCCTTCAGCGGTTCCAGCGGCTCGTTGAAGCGGTCCAGCTCGTTTTCGAGGTGGGTCACCTGCCTGTCGGTGATCATGCTCATGCCCGGGATGCACACTTCGCCGCCGAGGTCGAACAAGTCGTGCTGCACATCGGTCAGCAGCGTGCGCACGTCTTCCGGCAGCTCTTCGCACAGCAGCAGGCCGACGACCGAATTGGTCTCGTCGATCTCGCCCAGCGCGTGGATGCGCAGGCTGTCCTTGGAAACGCGCCTGCCGTCGCCCAGGCCGGTGGTGCCGGCGTCGCCGGTGCGGGTATAGATCTTGGAAAGGCGGTTGCCCATGGCGTGTCGTGCCTCGCTATCGGTTGAGGTTAAGGTTGACGTTCGCGTCAATTATAGGCGAAGGCCCCGGCCGCGCGGGCCGGCTCATGGCCGGTTTAAGCTCATGATAAACTTGCACATTCGCCTGCAGCACGGGCCTATCGTCCAGAAAACACGCCAATCTCCATGAAAGCCGCCGAAATCCGCGAAAAATTCCTCAAGTTCTTCGAGTCGAAAGGCCACCAGATCGTGCCTTCGTCTTCGCTGGTGCCGCACGACGACCCGACGCTGCTGTTCACCAACGCCGGCATGAACCAGTTCAAGGATGTCTTCCTCGGCTTCGACAAGCGCCCCTACAGCCGCGCCACCACCTCGCAGAAATGCGTGCGCGCCGGCGGCAAGCACAACGACCTCGAAAACGTCGGCTACACCGCGCGCCACCACACCTTCTTCGAGATGCTGGGCAACTTCAGCTTCGGCGACTACTTCAAGCGTGATGCGATCACCTACGCCTGGGAACTGCTGACCGAAGTCTTCAAGCTGCCGAAGGACAAGCTGTGGGTCACGGTGTATGCCGAGGACGACGAAGCCTACGACATCTGGACCAAGGAAGTCGGCGTGCCCGCCGAGTGCGTGATCCGCATCGGCGACAACAAGGGCGCGCGCTACGCCTCGGACAACTTCTGGATGATGGGCGACACCGGCCCCTGCGGCCCCTGCACCGAGATCTTCTACGACCACGGCCCGCACATCTGGGGCGGCCCGCCGGGATCGCCCGACGAGGACGGCGACCGCTACATCGAGATCTGGAACAACGTGTTCATGCAGTTCAACCGCGACGAGGCCGGCGTGATGCATCCGCTGCCCAAGCCCTCGGTGGACACCGGCATGGGCCTGGAGCGGGTCTCGGCGGTGCTGCAGGGCGTGCATGCCAACTACGAGATCGACCTGTTCCAGGCGCTGATCAAGGCCGCCGCGCGTGAAACTTCGGGCGCCGACATGGATTCGCCGTCGCTGAAGGTGCTGGCCGACCACATCCGTGCCTGTGCCTTCCTGATCGCCGACGGCGTCATTCCGGGCAACGAAGGCCGCGGCTACGTGCTGCGCCGCATCATCCGCCGCGCCATCCGCCACGGCTACAAGCTCGGCGCGCGCGCCGCCTTCTTCCACCGCCTGGTGCCCGATCTGGTCGCCGAGATGGGCGCCGCCTATCCCGAACTGAAGGACGGCGAGCGCCGCATCACCGAGGTGCTGCGCCAGGAAGAAGACCGCTTCTTCGCCACCATCGAAAACGGCATGGCCATCGTCGAAGCCGAACTCGCCGCGATGGAAAAGGCCGGCAACAAGATCTTCGATGGCGGCACCGCGTTCAAGCTGCACGACACCTACGGCTTCCCGCTCGACCTCACCGCCGACATCTGCCGCGAGCGCGAGGTGACGGTGGATGCTGCCGCCTTCGACGCCGCGATGGCGCGCCAGAAGGAACAGGCGCGCGCCGCCGGCAAGTTCAAGATGGCGACCAACCTCGAATACGACGGCCCGGCGACCACCTTCCACGGCTACGAGCGCCTGGAGGAAAAGGGCAACATCCTCGCGCTGTACAAGGACGGCGCCGCGGTCAATGAACTGCTCGAAGGCGAAATGGGCGTGGTCGTGCTCGACAACACCCCGTTCTACGCCGAATCCGGCGGCCAGGTCGGCGACCGCGGCGAACTGCGCGCCACCGGCGGCATCTTCGGCGTCGAGGACACGCAGAAGATCCAGGCCGCGGTGTTCGGCCACCACGGCGTGGTGCGCACCGGCAAGCTGTCGGTCGGGCAGGGCGTCGTCGCCCGCGTCGATGTCGCCGCCCGTGCCGCCACCGCGCGCAACCACTCCGTCACCCACATCATGCACAAGGCGCTGCGCCAGGTGCTCGGTGCCCACGTGCAGCAGAAGGGTTCGCTGGTCGACCCGGACAAGACCCGCTTCGACTTCGCCCACACCGCGCCGATGACGGCCGAGGAAATCCGCGAGGTCGAGGAAATCGTCAACCGCGAAATCCTCGCCAACTCGCCGACCCAGGCCGAAGTGATGGCGCTGGAAGCCGCGCAGCAGTCCGGCGCGATGATGCTGTTCGGCGAAAAGTACGCCGACGAAGTGCGCGTGCTGTCGATCGGCACCTCCAAGGAACTGTGCGGCGGCACCCACGTCGCGCGCACCGGCGACATCGGCCTGTTCAAGATCGTCGCCGAAGGCGGCGTCGCCGCCGGCATCCGCCGCGTCGAAGCGATCACCGGCGAAAACGCGCTGCGCTACGCCCAGGAACAGGAACGCCGCGTGCAGGGCATGTCGGCGCTGCTGAAAGTGCAGCCCGACGAAGTCGCCGAACGCGTCGCCGGCATCCTCGACAACGTCCGCGCGCTGGAAAAAGAACTCGCCCGCCTCAAGGGCAAGCTCGCCGCCAGCCAGGGCGACGACCTGGCGAACCAGGCGGTCGAAGTTGGCGGCATCAAGGTGCTGGCCGCCACGCTCGACGGCGCCGACGTGCCGACGCTGCGCGACACCATGGACAAGCTCAAGGACAAGCTCAAGACCGCCGCCATCGTGCTGGCCTCGGTGACGGACGGCAAGGTCTCGCTGATCGCCGGCGTCACCGCCGACAGCACGTCGAAGATCAAGGCCGGCGAGCTGGTCAACTTCGTCGCCCAGCAGATCGGCGGCAAGGGCGGTGGCCGGCCGGACATGGCCCAGGCGGGCGGCACCCAGCCGGAAAACCTGCCGGTGGCGCTGGCGGGAGTCAGGGAGTGGGTGAGCGGGAAGCTCTGACGGGTTGATGGATTGATGGGAAACGGCCGGAAGGGGAATGCCCTTCCGGCCGTTTCGTTTTGCGGCTTGGCTACACGGGGAGCCGAAGATCAGTTTGGCCGCCACCATGCAGATGGGATCGAGACGGAAGATCATCGCGCGACGTAATTCAAGACAAACGCATTGACGATAATGTCTCGGATAATGACAATGACACGCCTCTGCCAGTGGAATGCCCGTCATGCCGGTCCCCGCCAATGTCAGCCACGACCAGAACTTCAAGAATCTGATCCTCGACTATCCGCGCCAGGCGCTCGAGTTCTTCGCCCCGAGCGAAGCGCAGGAGATCGACGACACGGTGCGGATCACACCGATTCGGCAAGAACAACTGAAGAACCGCCTCGGCGATCGCTTCCACGAGCTGGATGTGCCGCTGCTCGTCGAGTGGCCGGATGGCCGACGTGAGGCTTTGTTATTCATCATCGAAGAGGAAAGCAACCCCGAACGCTTTTCCATCCATCGGCTCGGCCATTACTGCCTGGATCTTGCCGAACTGTGCAAGACCGATCGCATGGTGCCAGTGGTGGTTTTCCTGCGCGGCGGCCAACGGATTCGTAAGCGGCTGGAGCTGGGCAGCGAACACTTCGCCTTCCTGTCGTTCAGCTACCTCTTTTGCATCCTGGATGAGCTGCCGGTCGAGCAATACCGCGACAGCGACAACATCGTCGCTCGCCTGAACCTGCCCAACATGGCCTACCCGCGCCAGCAGGTGGTCGACATCTTTGCTTGGGCCCTGCGCGGCCTGCTGCTGCTTGAACCCGATCAGGAAAAACGTCTCAAATACATGGACTTCATCGACACCTACAGTGCCCTGGACGATAATGAACGACAGGTTTTCAGCCAACAGTACCCGCAGGAGAAGCAAATCGTGATGATCTGGAGCGAGCGGATGCGCAGCGAGGGCCGGCAGCAGGGGATGCAGTTGGGTCGGCAGGAAGGATTGGAAGAAGGCGTCCAGCGAGGAGAATTGGCTGTCCTGACCCGGCAACTCACCCGCCGCTTCGGTCCGCTCGATGCCGCCACAACGGTGCGGCTGCAGCAAGCCACTTTAGCCGAACTGGAGCAATGGGCCGAGAACATCCTCGATGCGCAAACTCTGGAAGAAGTATTCGGCAGCGTTTGAAGCCTGCGAATTTGCAGCACACGGAACGGCACCTGCGGGTGCCGTTTTCGTTGCCGCCGCTCCTTCTCCCGCCAGTTTCGGCGTCGGCCGCATCGATGCAGGCCTGGTTGGTGCATTGCCGGCGTTTCTCTTTCGCTTTTGCAAGCGTTTCGGCTTCTGCGTGGCTGAGCCAGTTGTTCGCCACCTCATTGAGCGCGGTCCCCGCGCCGTGCGCCCCGCCCACCGCCGCTCCCGCAGCAGTGCTGGCCAGTGCGGTCAGTGTTATGGCCAGCGACCCGTCGATGTCGGCTTCGACATAGGTATGGGTCCAACTCAGGTCGCTGCCGTCGGCCTTGTCTCTGGTCTAGTTGGCGCTGAAGGCTAGACCACTGGATGTGCTGATACGGTATTCCCCTGACAGTTGACCACATTGGGGGGTGGTCATACGACCCCGAGCCGGGTTATGAAACG
>NZ_JANUXN010000015.1 GCF_025699485.1 Thauera carbonicopians
GAACACGTTCTTTGCCAGATCCACCCCGATCGTCGTAGCATTCATTTGGACTTCCCCTTTCGCGTCTTCAGATTGAACTTCAGCAATCCAATCTTGGCACTTCGATGCCGGGCCCAACAGGCCACCAGCGGAAGTGGGAAGTCCCTTTGTAGTCAATCCACCGAACCTCCGGCAAGCTGCGCTTGCCTCCGTTCGGTGATTTACAACGTTATGCGTCATGACACCTAGCCATCTTTTCCGCTGTCTTGGCCTTCTGCTTACGCTCACTCTTGGTGGTTGCAGCACGGGGCTTTATCTCAAGCCTGAGGCCGCTAACGGCACCTATAACACTGAGAACCCCACTTATCCTGGCCCGCAGCAGGTCATCGAGTTCCGTCCCGCTGACGAAACGTGGATTGTCTTTCGCGTCCTGGCCAAGCTTCCCAACCCGCATAGCCCTGAGGGGACGAAGCTCACCGCGTACTTCCGCTTTATCTATCTTCTTCCTGAACCACCGCGCACGAGCTGGTCGCTATTCCCCAGCGAAGCGGAAAAGGAGGAGAATAAAAACCTCTTGGAGCGGAGAAAGCACCAACGACTTGAGATAACGGCATCGAGCCCCTTCGCTACTATCGTGCTCCCGGACGGAACGAGAACTCAAGTCGCACTTCCGTTCCTTGAGAAGCCGTACAACCATAGTGAAGATCCCCGCGCCCACGGAATTTGGGGGCCGCAATTCGTTATTTCGCCAAAGATGCTTGACAATTTCACGGTCATATTCCCCGATATCTTTCTCAACGGGAAGAAGCTAGACATTCCTCCCGTCAAATTCGGCATCAGCAAGGACGTGTATGCGCCGGTACTCAACTGCTGAAGCCATGACGCATAACCTTTCAGTCGAGCGGATCTGCGCGAAAAGCCGCGCAGGCCGCTCATTTCTACGTTGGGCATCTCTTCAATGACGAAACTACGCACATGGGCGCTACGAGCAGGAATTACGTGCCTAGCTCTTGGCCTGCTGCTGTCCTGGGGGGCTGATTTCCTGCCGGTCGACCTTCCTTCTTCACTAACCAACTTGCTTTTCAGTTCTTCTTCACCAGGCCACACCTACTATCGCGTTGTTCCTGCAGAAAACGGCTCTATTGCCGAGCTGGCGTTGCTCGGGGTGGGGTTTGGACTAATCGCTGTCGGTCTTTATCCGCGGAACAAATGACGGCTACAGAATTCAACAACCCAGTCCCCTCTGGCTCTGCGACGCCCAACCTTTTAATCCACCGGGCCTGCGCGGAAAGCCGTGCAGGTCGGTGATTTCAAACGTTGGTGACCCGCTCCCTGTGAATAGTACGTAACCGATGTAGAGTCCGTTCGCAAAGGAACGGCAATGAACAAACGGTTCACGGAGGAACAGATCATCGGCGTGCTCAAAGAGGCCGAGGCAGGCGTCAAGCCGGCGGAGCTGTACCGCAAGCACGGAATATCGGAAATGATGTACTACAACTGGAAGGCAAAGTACGACGGGATGACGGCGTCCGAGGCGCAGCAATTGGGGGCATTGGAACAGGATGGAGAGACAATGAACGTAGTCGTGAGCCTGGAAGATGCGATCGATCAGGATGAAGTTATCGAGCTTTATCGCGCCAACGGCTGGTCCTCGGCAGACAAACCGATCGAACTGATGGCGGCGTTGAGAGGGTCGCATTCGCTGGTTACCGCCAGAGTTGAAGGTCGGCTGCTCGGCCTCGCAAATGCCATCTCGGATGGGCACCTGGTGGTGTACTTCCCGCACATGCTGGTTCATCCTGATTCTCATCGGCAGGGAATCGGTCGCTCGATGATGAACGCTTTGTTGGAGCGCTACCGCCATTTTCATCAGCTCATGCTGACGGCAGATGGAGACGCTGTTCAGTTCTACGAAGCGATGGGCTTTGCCCGAGCGGGGCGAACAGTGCCGATGTGGATCTATGCGGGAACGGATCATTAGCGACTTTCCTCGCCATCATGTGGTGATTGCGTGAACGCAGAGCATCTCGACTGGCTCCCTCCCGACGCCCAAGGCATCTCCACCGCATGGCTTACCGACCCCAGCCATTCCAGCTTGCGCGGCAAGCGCCTGCGCCGCGCCTTCGACCACCCTCTCCCTGATATCGACGCCTGGCCTTCCGCGTGGCGCGAACTGCTGACGCAATGGGTGCGCTGTGCCACTCCCGACAAACGCCATCGCCACGAAGCGCTATTCGAGAAGGCCGGCTCCGAGCGCGCCAATGCCCCTCCCGCCACCTGGCGTCTGGTCGAAAACCGCAGCGCCTTCGAGAAAGCCGCCGCTGCGCGCCAGTCCGATGAAGCCGTGCTACGGCTGCCCTGCTACCCACCAGGCTGGTGGAGCGAATCAATCACTCAGCTGCTGCATCTCTCCCCAGCTCCCGCCACCATTGCTTGCGACCCCGACCCGGACGGCATCGGCATCGCCATCGCGATGCAGGCCGGCTCTCTGTGGGAAGAGGCGGGGCAAGAATGGACGCCGTGGCGCATGAATGCCGCCGACCTGCGCGGACTCGCCCACCGCCGCCCTCTCACCGATCGCGACCGCGCCCTGCTCGAACAACTGCAGCAACATCCTATGCCGGCCACGCTCGCGGGGCTTGCAACAACCATGCTGGATCTTGGCGAAAAAGGCGAACAGGAAAGCCTGTTCTGGTAGTAGCCTCGGCAAAAGTGGCATTCAGCAGCGATCATCTGGAGGACATCGGCCTTCACTTGCTCGGTGCCGTATAAGTTCCACTCAAGCAAACCATCAAGACATTCGGCCCGATTAGCTCAAACATCAGAGGATTGAAAGAAATGGCAGCCTATGTCATCGGCCACATCACCGTGAAAGACCCGGACAAATGGGCTGAATATCGCAGCAAGGTACCGGAAACGCTGGCGCCCTGGGGCGCCGAACTCGTGCTGCGCGGCAAGCAGACCGGCGTACTCAGCGGACAGCACAGGCATACGGATACAGTCGTCATACGCTTCCCTGACTCGGAGGCTGTGGCCAAATGGTACAACTCGAGCGCTTATCAGGCGCTGATCCCTTTACGCACTCAGGCGGCAGAGATCGATCTGATCAGCTATGAGTCCGCGTGATCAGAGTCCAATTTCTCCGTCTGCGCACCCACAGTCCCACTCGATGATTCAGCCAGCGGCGGCAAGCCCTCCTCCTGTTCCGCTACCCGTGCGACCGGCCCGACGCCGGTAACCGGCTGCCGCCGCTCCTCGGTGAATATCGACCACACCGCCACGAACAAGGCCGCAATCAACGGGCCGATGACGAAACCGTTGATGCCGAGCAGGGTGAGCCCCCCGAGCGTGGACACCAGCACCACGTAGTCCGGCAGCCGCAGCCCCTTGCCGACCAGCGCGGGGCGCAGCAGGTTGTCGATCGTGCTGATCACGAATGCGCCGATCGCCAGCAGGATCAGGCCTCTCATGTAATCGCCGGACAGCAGCATGTAGAAGGCGAACGGCCCCCACACGACGAAGGTGCCGATGGCCGGCAATAGCGACAGCACGGCCATCACGGTCCCCCACAGCAAGGCGGCTTCGATGCCCAACAGCCAGAACGCCACGCCGCCGATTGCGCCCTGGATCGCAGCGACGGTGAAATTGCCGAGCACCGTGGCCTTCGCCACCTCGATGAACTTGGCCATCATCCGGTCGGTATGGTGGGCGCTGAGCGGGCTGGCACCGCGGATCGAGGCCACCAGGCCGGCGCCGTCGCGAAACAGGAAGAACAGCACGTACAGCATCACTGCCCCGCTGACGAGCAGTTGCGCCGTACTCTGGCCGATGCTCAGCGCCTGCGTGGTGATGACCTGCGCCGACTTCACCGCAAACTGTCTCAGCCGCGCCTGGATCTCGGCGACATCCCCCAGATCCAGCATTTCGAGCCCTCTCATCACGGTCGCGGGCAGCGCGTCATGGATGTGTGTAACGATCGCTCCGGGGTCGAACTGCCGCGTGCTGAGGCGAGTGTAGAGACCGGTTGCCTCCTGGACCAGCGAGGAAAAAACGACGAGGCCCGGGATGACGACGATGCACACGCAGGCAAACACGCTGAGCGCCGCCGCCAGCGTGTGCCGCCCACCCAGCCAGACCACCAGCCGGCGCTGCAGGGGATTGAACAGGATGGCGAGAATTGCCGCCCACAGCAGCGCGCCATAATAGGGCAGCAGCAGCCATACGAAGGCGGCAGTCACCAGTATGATGAGGGTGACGAAGCTGATCCGGTGGGCGGTCAGGGGCTGCATGCGTTGTCGTCGCCTCCATGGAGTCCGGTTCGACTATACCGGACCATGCCGCGATCTTGGAGACATCCAGCCGAACATGGCTCGGCAGAATACCTCCATGCAGGCGTTCAATCGATGACGCTCGTCGTTGTGAATGAGGTATCTTCCAGCTTTTTGCCGTATGCAGTTTCAGTATGCAGCCCACTGCGGGCTCTGTGGTTCAGCTCAAGCATCACCAAACTTGAAAATCGATTTTCGCAAGACTCCACATGCCGAAACAACAAGAGACCAAAATGACTCTCGATTACCGCTGGCTTTACGACACGGTGCGCATGCGTTTCGAATCGGACGAGGCCATGGAGGCCTTCCTGCCCAAGGCACTCACTGCCGAAAAACTGAAGTGCAAAGGCGATGACCGCTATCTTTCCGCCATGAGCCAGCGGGTATTCCAGGCCGGCATCCAGCACTCGGTCGTCGATGCCAAGTGGCCTGCCTTTGAAGAAGCCTTCTGCGGCTTCGTGCCTGAGCAGATGGTACTGCTGGGCCCCGAGCAAATCGAAGCCCACATGAAGAACGAGCGGATCATCCGCGATCGCACCAAGCTGCAAAGCATTCCCAAAAACGCCCGTTTCATCCTGGATATCCGCCAGGAGAGAGGAAGCAGTTTTGGCGAATTCATTGCCAGCTGGCCGATCTCCGACATCATTGGTTTATGGCGCTTGCTGGCCAAGCGCGGCGCCCGCCTGGGCGGGCGCTCGGGCGCCGGATTTCTGCGCCTGGTCGGAAAGGATACTTTCCTGTTGACCAGCGATGTGATTGCACGCCTTGCTGCCGCCGGCATCATCGACCATGAGCCCACCAGCCAGCGCGACCTGCAAATCGTGCAGGATGCCTTCAATGCATTGCAGCAAGACTCCGGAAGACCGCTCTGCCAGCTATCCGCCATGCTGTCCTTGAGCATCAATCCGCAGTTCTGACGAGGCCCCCCGCATTTCTCATATCGCACAGAAGATGAGCCAACCCCTTCAGAAGCCCCGCCTCACCGATCCCTGCAGGAACTGGTTTGCCACCTTGGTCGCGCGCTACGACGACGAAGTGCTTAGATCGCCTTCCCCGGCTGAGCCGGGCAAACCGCTGGATGCGGAACAGCAGCGCGCCTGGGGCGCCCTCGAGTCCTGGTGCCAGACCGGCGCGGGCACCGGGCGCACACCGTTCTGGCGCCCGTCGCAACTACCCGACGTGCCCGTGCGCTTCAGCTTGGCCGTCATGGTGGGAGAAGACAGCGTTGGCAGATCACGCCTGGTCGACACCTTTGCGCTCCACCTCGACCGCAATGATGAACTCGCCGAATTATCCGCAGCTTCAAAGCTGAAAGGCTGGCAGCTCAAGCTGGCGACGAAATGGCACGAACTGTGGTGGTGGCGAAAACGGCATCCACGCCAGCCCTGGGACTGCGGTTACCTGATGGAAAACTCCGCGGCAATGGCTCGATTGGCAAGCTTCAGGCCACGCCGGCCCACGCTGATCATCGCCGACCAGTTGCGCGGCAGCAGTCTTGAACAGGCATTGCAGGCGTTAAGCGGGGCGGCATCGGACTACCGCCATCCTGTCCGGCTGCTCGTGCTCGATGCAGCCGTGCCCAGCATGCTGAAATTGCGCTTCGATGCTGACGTTCAGCGCTGGTACTCGCCTGTATGTTCATCGGGCCTCGTGTCAGTGATTGATTTTGCAGGCAGGCATTTTCAGGACGAGGCGCTGCAACCCTTGGCTGAAGACCATGCCTAGCAACAGCGGTGTACACCGATTGCAACTACCATCGAATCGCAAAGGAGAACAGGTGGCAACCCGGATCCTTGCAATACTGTTTTTGACGCTTTCTCCAGCCGCGTTCTCGCATGCGCAGGAAGGCGTGCAAGAACGCCCCGACTGGGGAAGGTTCTTCAGCAGCATGCAGGCCAAAGGTACGATAGCCATCACGGACGAGCGCCAGGCGGACGCTACCATCATGAGCTTCGATATCTCCCGATCGGAGAAGCGCTACTCACCCGCCTCGACGTTCAAGATTCCACATACGCTTTTTGCGCTCGATGCAGGCGTGGTTCGCGATGAATTCCAGGTTTTTCACTGGGACGGTGTCGAGAGGAGCTTCGCGGGCCACAACCAGGATCAGGACTTGCGATCCGCAATGCGAAATTCCACCGTCTGGGTCTATGAGCTGTTTGCCAAGGAGATCGGCGAAAGCAGCGCCAGGCGTTATCTCGAGCAAATCGACTATGGCAACGCCGATCCTTCGACCAAGGATGGCGATTACTGGATAGATGGCGAACTTGCAATCTCGGCACAGGAGCAGGTCGCGTTTCTCAGAAAGCTCTATCGGAACGAGCTGCCCTTCCGGGTGGAACATCAGCGCCTGGTCAAGGACCTCATGATCGTGGAGGCAGGCCGCAACTGGATACTGCGCGCGAAAACGGGCTGGGAAGGCAGCACGGGCTGGTGGGTAGGCTGGGTCGAGTGGCCCACGGGCCCCGTCTTCTTCGCGCTGAACATCGATACTCCCAACAGGCTGGACGATCTGTACAAGAGAGAGGCGGTCGCGCGGTCAACACTTCGCTCCATTGAGGCCTTGCCGCCCGATCCATCGACCAGTCCGGAAGCTGGAAAATAGAGCCGCCTCAGCGACTTACGCGATAAGACGAAAGGACGATCCTGATGACAGCCAAGGATACAGAGAGTGGATGGGAAGCCTTCTATCGAGCCAACCAGGATCGCGCAGTCTCTCCACTTCTCCGCCGCGCTCTTGGCCCTGAGCTTCTGCCCCGTGGCAATGGCCACGCCATCGATCTTGGTTGCGGCGCCGGCATAGAGACCTCGCTGTTGCTGAACGCGCACTGGAACGTCCTGGCCATCGACAAGGAGCCGGAAGCGATCCGGCGTGTCGAAGCATTGGTAGCCAAGAGTACCAGCGGCACTCTGCTTACCCTCGTCTCGCGCTTCGAGGATCTGGACGAACTACCGCCCGCCGCACTCGTTCACGCGGGACTCAGCCTGCCGTTCTGCGCCTCGGCGAATTTTCCATCCTTCTGGGCCTCGATCGTCACGGCGCTCGAGCCTGGCGGAGTGTTCGTCGGCCACCTTTTTGGCGACAGGCATGACTGGGCCGGGCACCCTGAGATGAGCTTCCATGGCAGGGAAGACGTCGATGCCTTGTGTAAGGGCTTGGAGGTTGAACTGCTGCGCGAAATCGAGGGGGATGGCGGGCACGTGCCCCATCACTGGCATCGTTTCGATTTCATAGTCAGAAAGCGGTAACAAGGCCTGACGGCCTTCACATATCCCGCTTTACCATACTTCGCTGCCAATCTATTCTAGTTTCCCGTCAACCAGCGAACGCTTCGCAGCGACCAGACTCAGACGCCACACTCATGCTCAACATCTCGATCCCGAAAATTGAAAACAAATGGTGGATGCAAGCCACTACATTCTACCTTGCATTCATGCTTTCTCTATGGCTGACGCGATCGGCCGGTTTTAATGTACTTGAAGGATCTTTTGAAGCGAGCCGGATCCTTGTTTTCATCCTGTGCCTCACCTCCGTCCAGAAAGTGATCCGTACCTTGATCTTCCTCGTCATTCTCGTGATCAAGCCATCCCTGACAAGCAAGACCTGAAGCACTGCCTGCGCATGACTCCGCTACTGGTTCTCTCCCTCGCCTCTGCACCAGTCGTGCTGATCTTCGGCTATCTATGGACAAGCAGCCCCTCCAGCGGCGGAGAGCGGCCCCCTTATTCAGACCCAAAATTTCTTGGCACCCTCGGCGTGAGCCTGATCGTGGCAATCATCGCAGCAGCCGAATGGCTCCAACCTTTATTGCCGCCATTCAGCGGGAAACTTTCCTACATATACAGTGCCGTACACTCGCTCATGGGCATACGAGGACCTGCCTGACTCATTTCTGCAATCGCACTGGTCTTCGTCAGTCAGGCTTTGATGACTCTCAGATCCCGAACGCATGGACAAAAAGGCTGAGTGACCCAGTTTTCGTCAGATAACTATCAAGGAGATTGCCATGAAAGGCTCATGCCTGTGCGGCTCCATAGAAGTTGAGACAGAAGATCACACCGAAGTCGGACTTTGCCACTGCTCCATGTGCAGGCGCTGGTCGGGTGGGCCGATGTTCGCCGTCCACTGTGGAGCGAGCGTCCGGTTCAGTGGCGACACGCCTTCCACCTATCGCTCATCCGACTGGGCCGAGCGCGGTTTTTGCTCCACATGCGGAACGCACCTGTTCTACCACCTGCTGCCGAGCAACGAGTACATCCTTCCAGCCGGGCTTTTCCAGGACACTCAATTCCGGCTCACCAATGAGATCTTCATCGACGAGAAGCCATCGTTCTACGACTTCAGGAACGAGACGCACAAGCTCACCGGCCAGCAGGTATTCGAGCAGTTCATGCCGGATGGCAAGGAGAACTGAAGCGAACTTCTTAAGGCGCTTCATGATGCACTGTGTAGCTCCGTCTCTTCGCTAACTGTGCAGGGCCCGAAAATCCATGAGTGATTCCGACTTCATCCGTATGCGCCCCATCGGCCGGGTTCTGAGCCCGTTCACGTCGAAGGAAGGCGTTCCGATCCAGACGGCCGGTGCGCCGGAGGTGAAGGGAGAAATCGAGGTCTTTGCCGAATTCGTCGCCGGTCTGAAGGATCTGGCGGAGTTCGAGTACATCATCCTGCTCACCCGCCTCCATCTCGGGACGGACGAACCGCTGGAAGTGGTGCCCTTCCTCGACGACGCCAGCCATGGCGTGTTCGCGACGCGGGCGCCGAGCCGCCCGAACCGGATCGGCCTGTCGATCGTGCGGCTCGCAGGGATCGATGGTGCGCGGCTGTCGTTCGAAGGCAACGACATGGTAGATGGCACGCCGGTGCTGGACATCAAGCCTTACGTACCGGCATTCGACGTCCGCCACACCGAGCGCATCGGCTGGTTCGCCGAACGCCTTGGGCAGTTGCCGGGCAAGCTGTCCGACGGTCGCATGCGCTAGCAAGCGGCATGCAGCTGCGGCCGGCGAGCTGCGGCCGTATGGCCTGCGGGGTGCAGCCGGCCCATCGCCAGGCCGGCTGCGTCACCGATCAGAAAATGCTCAGCGGCATTTCCGCCACCAGGCGGATCTGATCCACGCTCAGTTCGCCCTGGGCCTTGTTGGCGCGATGGGCGCTGTAGCGCAGTTGCAGGGCCAGGCCCTTGGCCTTGCCTTCCTGCACCGTATAGCGAACGATCATGTCGCGTTCCCAGTGCTTGCCACCCGAGCCCGGCGCGCCGAGGAAGTTGGTGTAGACGCTGTTCATGCGGCGGTAGTCGATGTCGGAGCCGCGCGTATAGGCCACGCCTGCCGTCAGGCCCGACGTGACCATCTGGCCGAGATCGACGTCGTACTTCAACTGCCACGATGCTTCGTTCGGCGCATTGAAATCGGAGATCTGCATGGCGTTTTCCAGCCAGATCGAGCCGCGGTTGACGTAGTCGAACGGCGTGTCGCCATCCACCTTCTGATACCCCAGCCCCAGCTTGTGCACGCCGAAGGCATAAGTGCTCATCAGGCTCCAGGTGGTGTTGTCCACCTTGCCGGCCTTGGCCTTGCCGGTGTCGGTGTTGCGGTACAGGTTCAGGCTGAACGACAGCGACTGCTTGTCGGCCAGCGCCATCTTGTAGAAGCCGCCCAGATAGGCGGTGTTCCACACGTCCTCATAGCGGCCGTAGTAGCCGGACAGGCTCAGCCCCGCGACCGGCGTGGTCCAGTTGCCACCGGCGAAGGTGAAGGAATTGCCGTTGACGCCCGAGTAGTTGGCCAGCAGTTCGCCGCCGTTCTTGCGCGAATTGCGGTCGGCCCACTGGGTGAAGCGGCCGGCCTGCAGCGACAGGCTCTTGATCTCGTTGCTGCTCAGCAGCCAGCCGCGGTTGGTTTCGGGCAGCAGGCGGGTATCCGACGAGTGGAAGATCGGATTCTTGGTGCGCATTTCGCCGTACTTCAGCTCGGTATTGGAAAACCGCAGCTTCACCACTGCACCGGCGCGGCCGAAGGCGTCCTTCAGGTCGTCGTCGTCCCGCGCGAGATAGCGCGGATTGCTGCGCACGGTATCCGGATCCGCACCCAGGTTCAGCCCGCCATAGGCATGCGCATCGACGCCGAAGCCGACCGTGCCCTGCGTGTAACCCGATTCGAAGTTGAGCATCAGGCCGTAGCCGATTTCTTCGGCCTTGTCCGAGCGCGGCCCCTTCACCACGCGCGTGGTGTCGCCGTGCTGATAGTTGAGCCGCTCGTACAGCAGGCGGTTCTGCATCTTCAGGCTGGCACCTTCGACGAAGCCCTTGGCCTCGTCCTGGGCGCCGGCATGCGCCTGCATGGAAACCGCCAGCGCGGAGACAAGTGCGCAGAGCGCCAGAGGGGTGTTCTTGATGGATTTCACTTCGCCGCCTCCATCAGGCCGATGAGCTCGTCGGCGCGGTTGGCGTTGGTCATCATGCGCCCGCGCAGGCCCTGCACCGACTTCACGGCGGCGGGCACCTGCGATTGCATTTCCTCGCCTTCACCGACCTGGATCGCGCCGATCATCGCCATCATCATGTGCGGCGGGCAGACGTAGAAATACATGCCGGGCTTGTCGAAGGTGACGGTGTATTCCTCGTCTTCCTGGCTGGTGAATTTCTTCACGCCGGCAGGCGCGGTCATCAGCTTGACGAAATGGGTCTTGTGCGTCGGCTTGAAGGTGACCGTATCGCCCGGCTGAACCGTGAGGTACATCGGCTTGAAGGCCATCGTGGCACCGGCATCGTCGATGTCGAGCATTTCCACGACGTGATCGGCCCCCCAGGCTTGGGGGGCCAGGGTCGTAGCTGCGATGCAGGCTACGGCAGCCATCCAGTTTCTAGTTTTCATGGTTGATGAGTCGAGTGAGTTAACAAAGGAAAACGGTCTCGAGGCACGGATCAGGCGGGCTGATACGCAACTTCCACGACCCTGCCAGCGGCACCGCCGAACGCGCCGCGCAGCGGCGTGATGCGCGGCAGGCCATCGCAGCCGGTGACGACGTCAGTGCGGATGCCGTAGATGCGCTCCAGGAAGCCGACGCTCATTACTTCGTTCGGCGCACCTTGCGCCTGGACGCCGCGCTCGGCGATGACGATGGCCTCGTCCGCGTACTGCGCCACCAGGTTCAGGTCGTGCAGCACGGTCAGGGTGATGCAGTTGCGCTGGCGCGTCTGCTCCAGAAGGATGTCGAGCAGTTGCACCTGGTGCTTCAGGTCCAGCGCGCTGACCGGCTCGTCGAGCAGCATCAGCGGACTTTGCCGCATCAGCAACTGGGCGAACAGCACCATCTGGCGCTGTCCGCCGCTCAGGCGGGCAACCGAGCGGTTGGCCAGATGCAGCAGGCCGACGGTCTGCAGGGCGGCCAGCGCCTGTTGCAGCAGTTCGTCGCTGATGTGCATGCCGAGGTTGGTCAGGCGTCCGAGCAGCACCACTTCCACCGCGCTCAGATCCACGTCCAGGTTGATGTCCTGCGGCATGTAGGCCATCGCGGCCTGCCACTGCGTCAGGCGGGAATGGTCTTTCTGCACATTGCCGTGACGCACCTGCCCCCTCACTTGCTGCAACTGTCCCGTGACCATCTTCAGCAGGGTGGACTTGCCGGCGCCGTTGGGGCCGATGATGGCGTACAGCCGCCCCGGATGCAGTCGCAGGGAAATGCCTTCGAGGATGGTGTCCTTGCCCCTCAGCACGGTGGCGTCAGTGATATCAAGCATGTTTGCGCAGGCTCTGCAGGATCAGCACGAAGAAAAAGGGCACGCCGATCAGCGCGGTGACGATGCCGATCGGGAAAATTGCCCCCGGCAGGATAGTCTTGGACAGCACCGACGAAGCCGACAGCAGGCAGGCGCCGCACAGCATCGACAACGGGATGTAGTAGCGCTGATCCTCGCCCACCAGCATGCGGGCGATGTGCGGCGCCACCAGGCCGATGAAGCCGATCACGCCGACGAAGCCGATCGCCGTGGCGGTGATCAGCGACACCAGCGCCAGCGTCTTCAGCCGCAGCCAGCGCACGTTCACGCCCAGGCTCGCGGCGCGCTCCTCGCCCATGCGCAAGGCGGTCAGCTTCCAGGCGTCGCGCATCAGCAGCACGGTGCAGACCGCCAGCACCCCGGCCACGCAGGCCACGCTGTACCAGTGGCTTTTCAGCAGGCTGCCGAACAGCCAGAAGGTGATCTGCTGGCTGAGCTCCGGTGAAGCGATGTATTGCAGCAGGCTCAGCAGCGCCTGGAACAGGAACAGCAGCGAGATGCCTGCCAGCACCAGCACGTAGGTGCTGATGCCGCGTACCGAGGCCAGCACGAACAGCAGCCCCGCCGCCAGCATGCAGAAGACGAAACCGCCCAGCGGCACGGCGATCAGGGTCGGCAGGCCGAAACCGTCGAAATACAGCGTCAGCGCCGCACCGAAACCCGATGCCGCCGCCAGGCCCAGCGTGTAAGGGCTGGCCATCGGGTTGTTCAGCAGGGTCTGCATCTCGGCACCGCCCAGCGCCAGCGACGCTCCGACAACCAGCGCCATCGCTGCGATCGGCAGCCGCATGTTCATGACGATGGCACGGGTGGAGCTGTCGGCCTCGTCCACATTGAGCAGGGTCTGCACGACGTCGACCAGGCCGATCATCGACGGGCCGGTGGCGATGTCCAGCACCAGCGTGAACAGACAGAGCACCGCGAACACAAGCAAAAAGCCGCCGCGGCGGCGTTCGCGGCGGCGGTGTGTCAGCTGTGCCGACTCCAGTTGAGCGGAAAGTTGCATGGAAACTCCATGGCCGCAACGCAGTGCAAAAGCCCTGCGTTGCGGCCGATCGTGCTTACTGCCCGTCCAGGTTGGTGGCAAAAGTGCCCTGCGGCACCACCGGCAGATACTTCTTGTAGAAATCGATGTAGTTCTGCTCCGGGTTCAGGTCGGCGAACACTTCGGGGTACAGCGCCTTGGCGATGTACTGCACCATCGTGTAGTCGGCCTGGGTACGCGACGCGCCCTGGTACAGCGCATGCAGGCGCTTGTTCTTGACCGCCGGCAGCGCGTCCCAGCCCGGCCGCTTGGTGTAGCCGGCCAGGCGCTCGGCCGATTCCTTGCGGTCCACGCCCTGGCCGATGCGCATCGCGGTGGACGTCTTGGACAGGTTGCCGCCTTCCGTACCGGTGATGAACACCACGTCCGGCATCGAAGCCAGGATCTGCTCGGGGTTGATCGGCCCCCACCATTCGACGAAGGGCTTGGCGATATTTATGCCGCCGGCCTGCTCGATCATGCCGCCCCACATGTTCTTGCCGTAGGTGAAGCCGACTTCGCCCGGACCCTTGTTGCCGAATTCGGCGTAGGCCTTGGGCTTGGGCAGGCCGGCCTTGGCCAGGCGGGCGTTGATGTCGTCGATCGCGTCCTTGTAGTCCTTGTTGATCGCGGCGGCGCGATCGGGCTGACCGGCGATCTCGCCGAACAGCTCGGTGCTCTTCAGGTGGTTCTCCAGCTTCTGCGCGTTGTAATCCACCACCACGATGGGGATGCCGGCTTCCTTAATCTGGTCCACGTCGCTGCCCAGGCCCAGCACCTGCCATTCGGCCAGCACCAGCACGTCGGGCTTGAGTTCGATGACCTTCTCCACCGAGAAAGTCATGATCTCCACCTCGCCCATGTCGGGCAGCTCGT
Source organism: Thauera carbonicopians (assembly GCF_025699485.1). GTDB lineage: Bacteria > Pseudomonadota > Gammaproteobacteria > Burkholderiales > Rhodocyclaceae > Thauera. The sequence continues at coordinate 13,989 of NZ_JANUXN010000015.1, forward strand.
CGATGGCAGGCATGTGGTCGGTGTAGAGCTTCCAGCTCGTCGGCCGCCAGCCCTTCCAGGCTTCCTTCGAGATGCCGACCACCTTGGTCCAGCCCTGCTCGCCGGCCACGGCCATGTAGTCTTCGAAATAGAAGCCCAGCGCCACGCGCTTGGCGGGCAGGTCGAGCGTGACCTGCTGGCCGCTGATGTCGGTCAGGGTCTTGACTTCGGCATGAGCGGTAAATGCCGATGCACTGATGCAGGCAGAGACGAGCAGGCTTTTGACCAGGTGCTTGAGATTCATCATGAGTGATTTCCAAGGACAGCGGGTTGAAGTTGGGCGGAGTCTATAGCAGCCCACTTTCCCTGGCAACGCAAATGATATCCACTCTCATTTACCAAATCTATCTGCCGATCAATCCAACTTGAGTAGCTCGAGCATTCTCATTTCATGAGTACCTCTCGCTCGATGATCGTGTTGAAACGCTCGGCAGCCCGCTTCGGCAGGCTCGCCGGCAGTGCCGACATCGGCGATTCCGGCTCGCCGACCTGGATCAGCATGACCATGCCCATGCCGATGTGCGGAATGCACTGCACGCCGTAGTAGCCGGGAACGTCCAGCTTCAGTTCGATTTCCTCGTCGATCTTGCCTTTGAAGGGCGCCGCCCCTTCCGGCAGCATGCCGGGGATGGACGCAGCGTTGTGGGTGCGATGGGTGGCGAGGAACTTGACGGTGTCGCCGGGCGCGACGCGTACGAAGTCCGGCTCGTAGATCATCGGGCCGGCATCGCCGCGGTTGAGCATCTTGATCTCGTGGACTTCGGCCGCGGCCGTCGCGGGAAGCAGCGCACACAGTGCGAGCGCGCAGAGCAGTTTATTGAGCATGAACGGTATTTCCTTCTCTGGATTTCGGGCTTGAAAGCTGGCGCAGGCGCAGCACGCGCGCGCCGTCCAGCGGATCGGTCAGCCAGTGGCCCTGCACGCCGAAGGTGGTGCGCAGGCGTTCGGGCGTCAGCACCTCGTACGGCGCGCCGAGCGCGACCATCTTTCCGCGCTCCATCACCGCAAGGCGGTCGCAGCCCAGGGCCTGGTTGAGGTCGTGCAGAGCCGCAACCGTGGTCACCGGCAGGGTGTGGACCAGCTTGAGCAGCGAGAGCTGGTGCTGGATGTCGAGGTGGTTGGTCGGCTCGTCCAGCACCAGCACGGTCGGCCGCTGCGCCAGTGCGCGAGCGATATGCACGCGCTGGCGCTCGCCGCCGGACAGGCTGTGCCAGATGCGGTTCTGCAGGTGCTCGATGGCGACGTCGCGCATCGCTTCGAGGACGATGCGTTCGTCCTCCCGGGTCCACGGCGCCAGCGCCGACAGCCAGGGCGTGCGCCCCAGCTCGACCGCATCCCGCACCTGGATGGCATCGCCCGTCTCGGCATGCTGCTCGACCACCGCCAGCAGTTGGGCAATGTCGCGGCGGCGCATCTTCGCCAATGGCTGGCCGAGCAGGCGCACCACGCCGCTCGCCGGCTTGTGGATGCCGGTCAGCAGCTTGATCAGGGTGGATTTGCCGGAGCCATTGGGGCCGACGATGCCGAGGTTCTCGCCCTCGTGCACGCTGAAGCCGACGTCGCGCAGCAGCCAGGTCTCCCCCACCGCATAGCTCAGGTTCTCGCACGCCAGCACCGGCAGGCGGGCAACGGACATGTCCATCAGCGGCGCCCTCCGCGGATCAGGATCAGCGCGAACACCGGCGCACCGACGAGCGCGGTGATGACACCGATCGGCAGCACCTGGCCCTTGATCAGCGTCCGCGACAGCACGTCGGCGGCGATCAGGAACAAGGCTCCGGCCAAGGCGCTGAGCGGCACCAGGCGGGCATGGCGCACGCCCACCAGCAGGCGCACCGCGTGCGGAATGACCAGGCCGACGAAGCCGATCGAGCCGACGATCGACACCATCACCGCCGTCACCAGCGCCGCACAGCCGATCAGCACCAGGCGCACCTGCCGCACCGGAATGCCGAGGCTGGCGGCCGAATCGGCGCCGAAGGTGAAGGCGTCCAGCGAACGGCGATGCCAGATGCAGACCAGCAGGCCGACCAGCACCACCGGCACCGCCAGCGTGACCGAATGCCAGCGCACGCCGCTGAGGTTGCCCAGCAGCCAGAACATGATGCCGCGCGCCTGCTCGGCGCTCGCCGACTTGGTGATCAGGAAGGCGGTGAGCGCATTGAACAGCTGCGAGCCGGCGATGCCGGCGAGGATGATCTGGCCGCCACCGGTGCCGCCGCGCGCCGAATGCGCCAGCATCGCCACCAGCAGGAAGGCGGCGATGGCACCGACGAAAGCGCCCATCGACAGCGAGATCGCGCCGGCGCCGATGCCGGCGAGCGTGACCAGCACCGCACCGGTCGACGCACCGGCAGAGATGCCCAGCAGATAGGGTTCGGCCAGCGGATTGCGCAGCAGCGACTGCAGGATCAGACCCGAAATCGCCAGCCCCGCGCCACAGGCGGCGGCGACGATGGTGCGCGTCAGGCGGTAGTTCCAGACGATGCCCTCGTCGATCGGATCGAGCACATAACCGGCCTCCCACAGCTTGTTCGCCAGCACCTGGCCGATCACCGGCAGGCTGATCGGCGTCTCGCCGATCGCCACGCCGGCGGCGACCGCCAGGCACAGCAGCGGAACAACCCACAGGCCGTGCCCGAAAACGGGCACGACCAGGGAATGGCCGGCACGGCTCATCGCTTGATCCTGGCGGCTTCTTCGGCCAGTTGCTCGATGCCGGCGACCATGCGGGTGCTGGCCTGCATGGCGTCGGCGTCCATGATGACGATGCGGTTGTGCTTGACCGCTTCCATGTTGCGCGTCACCGGGTCGGACTTGAGGAATTCGAGCTTCTTCTCATGGTCGTCGGCCGGGAAGCGGCGGCGATCCATGCGCGCAATGATCAGGATGTCCGGGTTGGCCTTGGCGATGGTTTCCCAGCCCACGGTCGGCCATTCCTCGTTGGACTCGATGACGTTGCGGATGCCCAGCGAGGCCAGCATGTAGTCGGCGACGCCCTTGCGGCCGGCGACGTAGGGGTCGATCTCGAGGTCGGCGCTGGAGAACCAGAACACCGCCGACAGCTTGTCCGCACCGTTCGCGCGCGCCTTTTCCTGGGCAGCGGCGACACGGGCCTTGTAGCTGTTCACCAGCTCTTCGCCGCGCGCCTGCACGTCGAAGATCTGCGCGAGCTGCTGCACGCCCTTGTAAACACTGGCGATGTCGAAAGGCTGCAGGCGGGTGCCGTCGGCGCCGACCAGGTTGTCCTTGCCTTCGCAGTCGGACGGCAGGATGTAGGTCGGGATGTTCACGTCATGGAACTGCTCGCGGGTGCCGACCACGCCTTGCGGGCCGACCATCCACTCGAACTGCACGGCAACCAGTTCGGGACGCTTGCCGAGCACCGCCTCGAAGCTCGGGTCGTTGTCGGCCAGGCGCTCGACCTTGGCATTCTGTTCGGCGAATTCCGGCGATACCGAGTTGAACCACAGCGAGGTGCCGACCAGCTTGTCGCCCAGGCCCAGCGCGTAGAAGGCTTCCGTGCCGCCCTGGCCGATGGTCACGGCCTTGGTCGGCGCCTTGGCGAACTTCAGTTGCTGGCCGCAGTTCTCGACGGTGAGCGGGTACTGGGTCGGCGCGGCGAAGGCGGCGGCGGACAGGCCGAGGCCGGCGAACAGAACGGCAAGGCGGGAAACTTCGAGGCTGGGCAGTGCCATGGATGCGATCTCCAATTGGGCGTACACATGGCGGTGTGCAGCATGGAAAGCACATCCCGGATGAGGACAGGCCGAGGCCGTCGCGGGATTGCCCTTCCCGGACACCCCGCCGGTCTATGGTCAACGATGCGGCCGGCAGGTCTCCTGACTCGCGCTTCGTCGCCTCGCTCCAGCCTTCCCGGGCAAGCCAGTGGCATCGTGGAGCAGGCTCGGCGCCTACAGTTGCGGGGGCAGTTCCGTTTGGGGCCATGCGGCCCTTGCGGATTCCCAATTAATTCCTTGCGGAAACCGGTGCGGCGCGATTATAGCCCGAGCATTTGGCGCATTGCATCATCGTCATGTCCTGTGCTGGCGTCATGCCGGGCGGGGCAGCGCAGCTCGGGCAAAGGCGAAATACAGCGTACTCGAGGCCGGAAAGGCCGCCGCCACGCTCCAGGCCAGCACACCGGCGCCCGGCTCGGCCGGTATCCCGGCGAACAGCTTGCCCAGCAGCATGTTGCCGAACAGCACCATCAGCCCGCCGGCCGAGGCCAGCGCACCGTAATGCACCGGCAGCAGGCGCCGGCGGGCGAAGACCGGCACCAGCGCCATCGCCACCGGCACCGCGCACATCTGGCCGGCCGTCAGCAATACCACCGTCAGCACTGCCGGCAGCAAGCGCCAGATGCCGGCCAGCGGCGGGATGGCCGACCACAGCGCCAGATTGACGAAAGCCGCCGCCAGCAGCGCAAAACCCAGCACCAGCGGCAGCCGCGGCGGCAGGCGCTTGCACAGCGCCGCCAGCGGCATCTGGCAGCTCACCACCAGCACCGAGGCGAGCGCGAACAGCCAGGCCATGTCGCGTGCGCCGCCCTGCGAGCGTTCCAGTTCCACCGGCAGGCCCAGGTACATCTGGTTGTAGCTCAGCAGGTAGCTGCTGTAGAACAGCATGAACAGCAGGAAAGGACGGTTGGCGAACAGCTCGCGCCAGCCCCAGCCGCCCGCCCCCGGCGCAGCCGGCTTCAGCGCCGGCAACCGCGACCACAGCACCAGCAGCGCCAGCAGGAACACACCGGCACTGACCAGCGCCATCTGCATGAAGCCGATGTCGAACAGCAGGCTGCCGAGCAGCGGCCCTGCCACCGCGCCCACTTCGCCATACACCGCGAACTGGGCGAAGATGTTGCGCCCCTTGCCGTCCGGCTGCGCATCGATGCGCGCCGCCAGCGCTTCCATGCAAGGCGAGAACAGCGCGCCGCCGATGCCGGTGAGGCAGGCGCCGAGCAGCATCATCGCCGCCGAGTCGGCAGCGGCGAAGCACAGATAGCCGGCGATGCGCACCACGCAGCCGCACAGGATCAGCGTGCGGCAGCCGTAACGCTCGGCCAGCGTGCCGCCGATGAAGAACATGCCCTGCTGCGAGAAGGTCCGCACCCCCAGCACCAGGCCCACCATCCAGCCCGCCAGCGCCAGGTTCTGGCTCATGTGCAGGGCCAGGAAGGGCACGATGGCATAGAAGCCGATGTTGAAGACCAGTTGGGTGGAAAGCAGCAGACGGCGCGACGGCAGGTCGCTGTCGGCAACAGTGCCGGGAATGGCTTGATTCATGTGGAATGCACGGAAGAGCGATTGCGCGGGCTTATAGCACACCCCGAGCGCGCCCAACGTGCAAAATGCAGGCCTGACATCCTGACGAGCCCCAGCACCTTCGCCGTGACCAGCCTCATCGACTTCACCGATCCCCGCGACAGCAACGCGCCGCGCCTGCGCCATGCCTTCGGCCAGCCTCGCGCGGTGCTGGCCGCACACACCCTGGATGAGGTGCGCCCACTGCTCGATGCGGTCGAGGCCGCTGCCCGCGCCGGTGCGTGGGCGCTGGGTTATCTGCGCTACGAGGCCGCACCCGCGTTCGACGCGGCGCTGAGCGCGCATGCAGCGGACGGGCCGCTGGCCTGGTTCGCCATCCACGACGTCCCGCTGCCCAGGAACGGCGAACCGGAGGGCCGTGCAGCAGTGGTCGATTGGCACACCCTGCCCGAGCGCACCGCCTTCGATGCCGCCCATGCCCACATCCAGCAGGCGATCGCCGACGGCGTGCTCTACCAGGTCAATCACACGGCACAGTTGCGTGGACGGCTGGCGGGCGACAGCCGTGCCTTGTTCGCCGCGCTACGGCGGGCGCAGCCGGGCGGGTATGCGGCACACATCGACTGCGGCCACAGCGATGAGGATCGCGTGCAGGTGCTGTCCGTCTCGCCCGAGCTGTTCTTCGACTGGCGCGGAGACGAGATCCTCACGCGGCCGATGAAAGGCACGGCCCCGCGCGGTACCACGCCCGACGAAGACGCCGCGCTGGCCGCGCGGCTGCGCGCCAGCCCCAAGGAACGCGCCGAGAACGTCATGATCGTGGATCTGCTGCGCAACGACCTCTCGCGCATCGCAGAGCCGCACAGCGTGCGCGTGCCCGCGCTGTTCCACACCGAGGCCCTGCCCACCGTGTGGCAGATGACTTCCGACGTGGTGGCGCGCACCCGGACCGGCACGCGGCTCGCCGACGTGTTCGCCGCGCTGTTTCCCTGCGGCTCGGTCACCGGTGCGCCCAAGGTTGAGGCAATGCGCATGATCCGCGCCCTCGAAGGCGGGCCGCGAGGCGTCTACTGCGGCGCCGTCGGCGTGGTTCGTCCCCACGTTTCGCCCGACGGCCGGCGCGGCATCGCCGCCACCTTCAACGTGCCGATCCGCAGCATCGAAATGAAAGGCAGCGCTGCCCGCTGCGGCATCGGCAGCGGCATCGTCTGGGGCGCCAGCGCCGGCGACGAATGGGCGGAATGGGCCGCCAAGCGTGCCTTCGTCGAACGCGCCAGCGCACCCTTCGACTTGCTGGAAACCCTGGGCCTGCATGACGGCGAGTTGCGCCATCGCAGCGAGCATGTCGCCCGCATGCGGGCCGCCGCCGCGCACTTCGGCTACCCCTGGGATGAATCGCGCATCGACGCCTGCCTCGACGAGCTCGTACGCACGCGCGGCCAGGACGCCTGGCGCGTGCGCCTGCTGCTGAATGCGCAGGGCGCACTCCGCACCGAAGCCGCCGCTCTCGCACCCACGCCGGAACCGGTACTGCTGGCGCTGGCCGCCCACCCCTTCCTCCAGGCACACAGCGAATTCAGCCGCCACAAGACCACCCGCCGCGCGCACTACGCCGCCTTCGCGCCCGCAGCGGGCTCGGGCGTGTTCGACACCGTGCTCTACAACGAGGCCGGCGAGATCACCGAATCCACTTTCGGCAACCTCGCCATGCTGATCGACGGCCGCTGGGTCACGCCGCCCCTCGCCTGCGGCCTGCTGCCCGGCGTCGGCCGCGCCGTCGCGCTGCGCGACGGCCGCGTGGTGGAGGCCGTGGTGTGCGTGCAGGACCTGCCACGCATACAGGGCTGGGCCTTCATCAACAGCCTGCGCGGCTGGCTGGAGGCACGGCTGGCGCCATCCAACTGACGGCTGGCCAGCTCAGAAATCGATGCCCGCCTGCGCCTTCACGCCCGCCTTGAAGGCGTGCTTGCGGTCGGCGATCTCGCTGACCGTGTCGGCCAGCTCGGCCAGCTCCGGCTTGGCCGCGCGGCCGGTGACGATGACGGTCTGGCGCGGCGGACGGGCGCGGATCGCGGCGAGCACCTGCTCGGTGTCGAGGTAGTTGTACTTGAGCATGTAGGTCAGCTCGTCGAGCAGCACCAGGTCGAGCGTCGGATCGGCCAGCATGCGGCTGGCCTGCGCCCAGGCTTCGTCGGCGGCGCGCTTGTCGGCATCCCAGTTCTGCGTGTTCCAGGTGAAACCGGTGGCCATGGCGTGGTACTGGACGGCGCTGTCCAGCCCCTGCTTCTGCAGGAAGATGACTTCGCCGGTGGCGTGCGTGCCCTTGATGAACTGCACCACACCGGCACGCTGGCCGTGGCCGAGCGCGCGATACAGGGTGCCGAAGGCCGAAGTGGTCTTGCCCTTGCCGTTGCCGGTGATCAGGATGACGATGCCGCGCTCTTCCTGCGCCCGTTCGATGGCGGCATCGACGACTTCCTTCTTGCGCTGCATGCGCGCGTTGTGGCTCTGCTTCTTGTCCTCTTCCATCGGTCCGGCCTCCATTTCGTCACTGTCGGAACCGGGGGAGAAGAATGACGATGGCGCATGCGCGGCAAAAGCAGCCAGGCAAGGCGCAGCCAGGCCCGCACGACCGATCGGCAGTCCGCCCTCACCCCGGGGCATTCACCAGTCTCGTCGAACGGGTCGGTCTTCTGGCTCGCCTTCACCCGGTTGCCGCCGCCTTCCCGAAGCAACATGCTCCAGTGGCCGAAATGGCGGCACCGTCCGGCTTACAGCAGCGGGGGCTGCGCCGGAATGGCGGAAAAATGGGCAGACACGCCCCCCGCTTCACCGGACTTCCTGTTTCGCTCCGCGCGCGAATGCCCGCGAAAGCTCCCGATCGATGCGGGCCGCACTATACGCCCGCAGCGGCCCCGCGGGCAATGCGCACCCCGGGGCAATGCCGCCGGCAATTCAGTTGCCGAGCAGGCTCTCGGCCGGGACGCCGATGCGCACGTTGCCCCAGTGGCGGCCAGCGGCCATGATCGGCATGGCGATGTCGCACAGGATCTCGCCGGTGTCACGGCGATAGGTTTGCAGCAGCAAGGGTTCGGTATTGCGCGCGGCACGCAGCTCGGACGGGCTTTCGAACTTGCGGCAGGTACGGTTGCCCACCAGATCCTGCTCATAGTTGCCGGTCAGCGGCCGGGAGAATTTGGCATTGTGCGCCGGCAGGTAGCTGTCTGCATTGACCGCGACGGCGAATACTCCGCCCCGGATCGAGGCCAGGCTGTCGTCGAGCAAGGCCTGGCAGCGGCGGACGAACTCCTCGCCCCATGCCACACGGAACTTGGGCGGATTGGTGCCGGGGATGGGTTGGTAGCGCCGGTCGAAGATGTCGATGCGGCTGGCGGACATCTGCTCGAGCTGTTCCTGCACCTCGTCGCGGAAGCGGCGCGTCTGGTCGACGATCTTGTCGAAGGCGCCGCGCCCGGTCTTGAAGCGCGAAACCAGTTCCTGCACGCCTTCGGTCGCCTTGGCGAGCTGTTCCGTGCCCTGCTCGCTCTCATCCATCTGTCCGGCGACGGTGTGCGACAGGGCATTGATGGCACTGACCTTCTCATGCACGCTGACGTTGGTGTCCGCCAGCGAGCCCATCGCCGCAGCGATCTGCTCGAGCTGCCTTCCAGTCGCTTCGAACTCGCCCACCATGTGGCCGAACTGGGTCGCCGACCGGTCGACGACTTCGCGCGTCTGCAGCACGTCGGCATTGATCACCTCGTTCTCGCTGCGTGTCTCCGACACCAGTTCGAGCATGCCGTTGATGTTGCCGACGATCTCGGCGGTCGCGTTGTTCACCCGCTCGGCCAGCTTGCGCACCTCGTCGGCCACCACGGCGAAGCCGCGCCCGGCCTCACCCGCCCGTGCGGCCTCGATTGCCGCATTGAGTGCCAGCAGATTGGTCTGGTCGGCAATCTCGCGGATCAGCACGGCGATCTGTTTCACGCTCTCGGAGCGCTGCGACAGGTCGTCCACCGTGCGATTGAATTCGGTCACCTTGTTGCTGACCGAGTTGATCTTGCCGGCGATGTCCTGCATCTCGTGCAGCGAACCGCGTGCGATGCGCAGGTTGTCGGCGGTGGACTCGGCGATCTGCCGCGCGCTCTGCGACACCTGCTCGATGGCGGCAGTCGATGCGCTACTGGCGTCGAACACCGCCGTGGTCATCTGCCCCTGCTCCCGCGCGTGCCTGGCCGCAGCCTCGACACGCAGCTTGACCTGCACCGCCTCGCGCGCGATGCCGACGCTGGTGGTGCGCACTTCGCCGATGATGTGGCGCATCTTTTCGGCAAAGCGGTTGTAGCTGCAGGCGAGCTCGCGGAACTCGTCGTGGGTGATGAGCGGCAGGTCGCGCGAGAAGTCGCCTTCGCCGCGGCCGATCTCCTCGAAGATGCCGATCATGCCGCGGATCGGGCGCACGATCAGGTGGCGCAGGTAGGCGATCTGGCCGAGGATGCAGGCCAGCGCCACGGCGCTGATGACGATCATCACCCATTGCCCGGCCTCGAGCGCACCCAGGATGCGCGCCGCGAACTCCGGCGCGATGCTGCCGTCGGCCAGCGCGCGGCCGATCTCCGAGGTCTGCCAGGCCTGCACGGCCAGATAGCCCAGATTGAAAAAGAACAGCAGCAGGAAGCTGCACAGCTTCTTGGTCAGCGTGTTCCAGAAGGTCTTCTCGACAGTCTCGTACAGCTGTCTCAACGTGCTCATTTGGTGTGGTTCCCGAGCTAGAAATTCGTCTTCATCAACTGCCTCCGATTCCCTCTATCGGTCCTGAGCGCCTGCACTTGAGAACAGACTTCGATGCAGCGCACAGTATTCTTTTGGCCGAATATTCCCCAGCTTGGGGAATGAAACAAGGACATAAATCTCATTTTTGGCAAATAAACGGCCACCGGCCTGTGAGCGCCGCGTCACTACCTGCCCTCCCGGCCACCCTCCCGCCGTTCCCCATCCCTGCCGGCCTCAGCCTCGCAATTGCCCTGCCTGCGCCGGCCTGCGACAATCACGCCTTTGTCGCCGGCGCCATGCCGGTGCCCACGCATCCTCATCTCCCGAACCGAAAACATGTCCGACCAGACGAACACCCCGCCGCAGGACGAGAATCACCTGATCGCCGAGCGCCGCGACAAGCTCGCCGCCTGGCGCAGCAGCGGCCGCGCCTTCCCCAACGACTTCTCGCGCGAGAACACCGCCGGCAAGCTCGCCGAGCTGTACGGCGGCAAGGAAGCCGAGGAACTGGAAGCGCTGCCGGTCGAAGTCAAGGTGGCCGGCCGCATCATGCTCAAGCGCGTGATGGGCAAGGCGAGCTTCGTCACCATCCAGGACCTGTCGGGCCGCATCCAGCTTTACGTGCAGCGCGACGGTGTCGGCGAGGACGTCTACGCCCAGTTCAAGACCTGGGACATCGGCGACATCGTCGGCTGCGTCGGCACCGTGTTCAAGACCAAGACCGGCGAGCTGTCGGTCAAGGCCGGCGAGATCCGCCTGCTGACCAAGAGCCTGCGCCCGCTGCCGGACAAGTTCCACGGCCTCACCGACGTCGAGCAGAAGTACCGCCAGCGCTACGTTGACCTGATCGTCAGCGAGCAGTCGCGCTTCACCTTCGCCGCGCGCAGCCGCATCGTGCAGTCGATCCGCAACTACATGACCGGCCACGGCTTCCTCGAAGTCGAGACGCCGATGATGCACCCCATCCCCGGCGGCGCCACGGCCAAGCCCTTCGTCACCCACCACAACGCGCTCGACATGGAACTGTTCCTGCGCATCGCACCCGAGCTCTACCTGAAGCGCCTGGTGGTGGGCGGTTTCGAGAAGGTGTTCGAGGTCAACCGCAACTTCCGCAACGAAGGCCTGAGCCCGCGCCACAACCCCGAGTTCACGATGATGGAGTTCTACGAGGCGTACGCGAACTACCGCACGCTGATGGACTTCACCGAAGGCCTGATCCGCCAGGCCGCGCGCGAAGCGCTGGGCGCCGAGAGCTTCGTCTACCAGGGACGCGAGCTGGACCTGTCCAAGCCCTTCCACCGCCTGACCATCGTCCAGGCCATCCGCAAGTACCACCCGGAATTCACCGAGGCGCAGTTGGCCGACGCCGAATGGGTCAGGCAGCAGATCGTCGCCTTCGGCGAGAAGGTCAAGCCGGGCGGCCTCGGCAGCCTGCAGCTGCAGCTGTTCGAAGCCTGCGCCGAAAGCCAGCTATGGGAGCCGACCTTCATCATCGACTATCCGGTCGAAGTCTCGCCGCTGGCCCGCGCCTCGGACAGCGACCCCGAGATCACCGAACGCTTCGAGCTCTTCATCGTCGGCCGCGAGATCGCCAATGGCTTCTCCGAGCTGAACGACCCCGAAGACCAGGCCGCACGCTTCCGCGCCCAGGTCGAGGCCAAGGAGGCTGGCGACGAGGAAGCCATGTACTTCGACGCCGACTACATCCGCGCGCTCGAATACGGCCTGCCGCCGACCGGCGGCTGCGGCATCGGCATCGACCGCCTGGTGATGCTGCTGACCGACTCCCCGTCGATCCGCGACGTCATCCTCTTTCCGCAGATGCGACCGGAGTAAGGCAGGGGCCATCTGCTCTGGAACTGCCCTGCAGCATCCCGGAATACTCGCGAAACCCGCAGGACCACAAACCCTGCGGTTTTTTCTGCGTGTCCGACCAAGGGCGGAACTCCAACTCGGTTCTCAGTTTGGCTCCGCATAGGCCGATTGCCTAGAATAGGCATCGAGTGTGATTGAGTTGTTTGATGCGGGCATGAAGGTGGATTAGCTTTGCACAGGCTCGCCGGCCCGCCCCGGAGCGTCAATCAAAACAATGACAGACATAAAGGTACGCCAGATGCTGACTGATCTTGGCCTGCAGGTCGCGCGCTCCATCCCAACCGATCAACTGGCCGGACTGGCAACAGGCACCCTGAAACTTCACGGAGGCGTAATACGCGATACAGCAGGCCGCATCGTCTCTCACCTTGCCATGCCCGCCTCTTCCGGGCTATTCAACGGTATCCCCGGCCTGGGTGCTGTCGGTACCATCATAAACGGTATCCAGTTGCAGTCCCTCTCCTCCAGCGTGGCTGCCGTGAAGACCGCAACCGAACAGGTCCTTAGCTATTCGATGGCAACGACGGCCTTGTCCGGTCTGGGGCTGGTCACATCTATCACGGGTTTTGCCTTTCTTGCCTCGCGACTGAAACGCATAGATCAACGGCTCGATTCAATCGAAAAGCAGACAAAATCGATCAAGCGCTTCCTGCAGTCATCCCAGCGGGCACAACTGATGGCAGCGATAGATCACCTTCGGCTGTCCAGCCAGGCAACGGACGAGGCCATGCGCCGTGATCTGCTGCTACAAAGCAAACATTCATTTACGACGCTCGTGCACCACTACCGATCTCAACTCGACGAAATCGAGGACATCGTCGAATTGGCTGCGTCCGAGGAATGCTACATGCTGGCCTGCATCGGCAGCGTGATGGCTACAAGCGACCTGGGCATGGGCAAAGCGGCAAGCGACGAGATGGAGAAGCACCGTCAAACATGGCAAACCTTGGCACGCCAGCATTGCGGGAGGCTCCTCCTGGGCGACGACCCAGCACGCTTGCTCGATTCCCGTTACACCCAAGCAATACCCACTGCCGGTCTGATCGGCTTCCTCGACTTCGTCAACGGCACCCAGCGTGGCGTGCAATGGATAGACGAGCTCAGAAGGACACTTGGCAAGATGACTTTCGTTCGCAACGCCTATTCGACGGTCGAACCTCCCGTGATCGAGTATGCGAGCAAACTCCTGGTAAAGAACGAAGTGCTGCAGGGTTTTTCCGCACACATGGGCTTCCTGGCAGAAAAGAAGCTTTCGATCTCGTATTTTGCAAACCAAGTCGAGGAAGTCCGGGAGCGAGAAGGCGCAGAATTTTTGTTGCTCACACACCTGATATAAGCCAGGCGTGCTTTTGTTGCCGATCATTGCAGCAAATATATCCACCTCAAAAATTGAAGTCTGCTCGGTAGGGGCATATATTGATGGCACTTTTGGTGTAAATTCGCATCAAGATTGATGCAGGAGAAACGCCATGCGAACGACTGTGACCATCGATGATGCGCTATACGAAAAGGCGCTCGAAGTGGCCGACCCGACGATGGACAAGGCCGATCTGTTCCGCGAGGCGGTGAAGACCTTCGTACGGGTGCAGGCGGCCAAACGGCTGGCGGCGCTGGGCGGCGGCAGCCCCGACATGCCCGAAATTCCCCGGCGGCGGGAAGCGCCGGCGGCATGAACGGAGTGCTCGTCGATACCTCCGTCTGGGTGGCGCATTTCCGCCAATCGAATCCCGTGCTGGCGGAACTGGCGGCAGTTGAAGCCATACTGACGCATCCGCTGGTGCGCGGTGAAATTGCCTGCGGCACGCCGCCCCGACGTACCGCGGTGCTGGCCGACCTGGCCCTGCTGGCGACGCCAAGGCTCGCTACCCTGGACGAGGTGATCGACTTCATCGAGCGGGAAAAGCTCCACGGCCTCGGCTGCAGCGTGGTGGATCTCACGCTGCTCGCCTCGGTACTGCTGACGCCCGGCGTCGCCTTATGGACGCTGGACCGGCGCCTGCTGGCGCTGGCCAAACGCTTCGGTCTTGCCTGGCAGCCGAAACGGCATTGACATCACGGGAAACAACTTTGCCGGGCACCGCACGGCTACAATTTCCTCCCCAATCACGCTGGCGCAGGCATCCATGAATCACGGCAACACAGGCGGGTCTTTCCTCATGACTTTCCATCTGCTTTCGGAGTAAGACCGCCATGGCCGGAACCAGCCTGTTCATGCTGCTGGACGATATCGCCAGCATGCTCGACGACGTCGCCACGATGACCAAGGTGGCGACCAAGAAGACCGCAGGCGTGCTCGGCGACGATCTCGCGCTGAACGCCCAGCAGGTCACCGGCGTACGCGCCGACCGCGAACTGCCGGTGGTATGGGCGGTCGCCAAGGGCTCGCTGCTGAACAAGGCCATCCTGGTGCCGGCGGCGCTGGCGATCAGCGCCTTCATCCCGTGGCTGATCGCGCCGCTGCTGATGCTGGGCGGCGCCTTCCTGTGCTTCGAAGGCTTCGAGAAGCTGGCGCACAAGTTCCTGCACGGCAAGGAAGAAGACGAACGCCACGCCGAAGCAGTCAAGGCACGGATCGACCCGGAAGTCGATCTCGTCGCCTTCGAAAAGGACAAGATCAAGGGTGCGGTGCGAACCGATTTCATCCTGTCGGCGGAGATCATCGTCATCGCCCTGGGCGTGGTCGGCGGCATGGACTTCGGGACCCAGATCGCGGTGCTGGTCAGCATCGCCATCATGATGACCATCGGCGTGTATGGCGTGGTCGCCGGCATCGTCAAGCTCGACGACGCCGGACTCTATCTCAGCCAGCGCGCCAATGCCCTGGTGAGTGCAGTGGGCAAGGCCATCCTGTGGGCCGCGCCCTGGCTGTTGCGTGCGCTGTCGGTGATCGGCACGGTGGCAATGTTCCTGGTCGGCGGCGGCATCCTCACTCATGGCCTGCCACCGGTGCATCACCTCATCGAAACGCTCACTGCCGGCATCGGCGGAATCACCGGTGCGTTGTTGCCCAGCCTGCTCGACGGCGTGTTCGGCATCATTGTCGGTGCACTGGTTCTGGTCGTGGTCAGCATCGTCAGGCGCATGCTGCCTGGTCAATCCGCTGCACACTGAACACCGATGTCCATCATCCCGGCACGCCTCGCCTTTGCCGACGACGGCACACCCCGTTCCGACACCTTCGACGACATCTACCACTCCAGCGACGGCGGCTTCGGCCAAGCCTGCCACGTGTTCCTGGCCGGCAACGACCTGCCGCAGCGCTGGCGGGGGCGCGAAGGCTTCGTCGTGCTGGAGACCGGCTTCGGCCTGGGCCTGAACTTCCTCGCCACCTGGGCGGCCTGGCGAGCCGATCCGCAGCGCTGCGGACGGCTGCATTTCGTTTCCTGCGAGCTGCACCCCTTCAGCCGCGACGACCTCGCCACGCTGCATGCGCGCCTGCAGGCGAATCAGTCCACCGACTGGCTCGGGGATTGGTCCTCAGCTTCGTCCACTTTCGCCGAACTCAGCGCCGAGTTGCTGTCGCAATGGCCGGTGCTGGCACCCGGCCTGCATCGGCTGCATCTGGATGGCGAGCGGGTGACGCTGACACTGTATTTCGGCGACGCCCGCGACGGCCTGGCGCAGATCGCCGCGCGTGCCGACGCCTTCTACCTCGACGGCTTCTCGCCTGCGAAAAACCCGGAACTCTGGTCGCCGAAGATCTGCCACCTGCTCGCCCGCCTGGCCGCGCCGGGCGCGACGCTGGCGACCTGGTCGGTGGCCGGCACGGTGCGCGAGCATCTGCGCCACGCCGGCTTCGACGTCGAAAAGGCGCCCGGCTTCGGCGGCAAGCGGCAGATGCTGCGCGGGCGACTGCAGGATCGGCAACACGCAGAGAAGCGCCCCGCCCCTGCCGCCTCTTCACGCCATGCGCTGGTGATCGGCGCAGGACTGGCCGGCTGCGCGCTGGCCGAACGGCTCGCCGCACGCGGCTGGACCATCGAACTGGTCGATGCCGCCGATGCGCCCGCGACCGGCGCCTCCGGCAACCTCGCCGGCGTGTTGCGTCCACTGCCCAGCCTAGACGACAACCCGATGAGCCGGCTGACCCGCGCCGGCACGCTGTACGGCTGGCGCCACATCGCCCGGCTGCGGCGCAACGGCCAGGCAATCAAGGCCGAGGCCTGCGGTGTGCTGCACCTGGCGCGCGACGACGCCCAGGCGGCGAAGATGGGCAAGGTCGTCGAACGGCTCGCCCTGCCTGCCGAGCACCTGCGCTGCGTCGATGCGAGCACGGCCTCGGAACTGGCGGGCTGGCCGCTACCGATCGGCGGCTGGCATTTCGGCGACAGCGGCTGGGTACAGCCGCCCAGCCTGTGCGCCGCCAACCTGGCGCATCACGCCGATCGCATCCATGGCCACTTCGGCCATGCCGTCGCCCGTCTGCAGCACGACGGCGAAGCCTGGCAGGCCATCGACGCCGAGGGTGGCACGATCGCCCGAGCACCGGTGATGGTGCTTGCCGCCGGCACAGGCGTGCGCGATCTGCTGCCGCCCGGCCTGCTGCCGGTGGTCAGCGCACGCGGACAGGTGTCGATCCTGCCCGCTGCGGCCGGCAGCCCGCCGCGCCTGGTCGTCTGCCGCGGCGGCTACGTCAGCCCTGAAGTCGATGGCCAACGCTGTGCCGGCGCCACTTTCTCGGTGGACGACGAGGACACCGGCCTGCGCGACGCCGACCACGCCGAAAACCTCGCCAAGCTCGACGGCATGTTGCCCGGCATCGCCGCCGGCCTGTCGCCCGGCGACGTGGCCGGCCGCGTCGGCTTCCGCCCTGCCTCGCCCGACCGCCTGCCGATGGTCGGCGCCCTGCCGATGCCGGGCCCGTTGGATCGCGGCATACCATTGCCGGACGTGCCTCGCCAGCCCGGCGCCTGGGTGCTGTCGGGCTACGGCGCGCGCGGCCTGGTATGGTCGGCGCTTGCTGCCGAACTGCTGGCCAGCCAAATCGAAGGCGAACCCCTGCCACTCGAACGCAATCTGTGCGATGCCATCGACCCGGCCCGCTTCCTGCTGCGGCCCCGGGCGTGAATGTACTGAGGACCATCCGTGCATACCGTCGAAACCGTGTTGCTGGTGCTGATGCTCGGCGCGCTGACCGGCATCACCGCCCGCTATCTGAGTGCCATTCCGCTGCCGCTGATCCAGATCGGCCTGGGTACGCTGCTGGCCTGGCCCCAGCAAGGCCTGCACATCGCCTTCGACCCCGAGCTGTTCCTGCTGCTGTTCATTCCACCGCTGCTGTTCGCCGACGGCTGGCGCATTCCGAAGCGTGAGTTCTTCTCGCTCTACAAGCCGATCCTGAAACTGGCCTTCGGCCTGGTGCTGTTCACCGTGCTCGGCCTGGGCTATCTCATCCACTGGCTGATTCCGGAGATGCCGCTGACCGTCGCCTTTGCGCTCGCCGCCGTGGTGTCGCCCACCGACGCGGTGGCCGTGTCGGCGATCACGCGCAACCTGGGCATGCCGCCGAAGACGATGCACGTGCTCGAAGGCGAATCGCTGCTCAACGACGCATCCGGCCTGGTCGCGCTCAAGTTCGCCATCGCCGCCACGCTCACCGGGCTGTTCTCGTGGAACGAGGCGGCGAAAGAGTTTCTGTGGATGGCCGTGGGCGGGCTCGCCGCCGGCGCGCTGATCGGCTGGGGCTTCGCCGTGGCGCGCGCCACCGTGACCCGCAAGCTCGGCGATGTCGCCGCCACCCAGATGGTGCTGCTGCTCGTGCTGCTGCCCTTTGCCGCCTACATCGTCGGCGAACGCATCGGCGTGTCGGGCATCCTGGCCGCGGTGGCCGCTGGCATCACGACCAATTTCGCCGACCTGAACCGCAGCGAATTCATCACCGAGCGGATGCAGACCGAAGGCACCTGGGCCTTGGTGGAATCCGCCTTCAACGGCGCCATCTTCCTGCTGCTCGGCCTGCAGCTTCCGTCCATCATCGGCACCACGCTGGAGCAGGCGGGCGAACATTGGTGGGTGCCGGTCGGACAGGTCGTGGCAATCTCGCTGGCCTTGCTGCTGATGCGCTGGCTCTGGCTCAGCACCGGCGTGCACACCAGCCTGGGCCGCGCGCACGCCGAAGGCAAACTGGCCGAAAAACCGTCGCGGCTGCTGACCCTGGCGACCACGCTGGCCGGCATCCGCGGCGCGGTGACACTGGCCGGCGCGCTGTCGGTGCCGCTGCTGCTGAACGACGGCAGCCCCTTCCCCGGGCGCAATCAACTGGTCTTCCTCGCCACCGGCACCATCCTGTTCACGCTGCTGATCGGCAGCATCGGCCTGCCGCTGGTATTGCGCCGCATGCCGCCGAGCGGCGAACCCGCATCGATGCAGGAAGAACGCCAGGCCCGGCTGGCCGCATGCAAGGCGGCGATCGCCAGCATGGTGCTGGACAAGACCCAGGCCGACACCGCCGATCCACAATGGCTGGCGCAATACCAGGAATCCGCCGGCCGCCTGACCCAGGAATACCGCAAGCGCATCGACCTGCTCGATGACGACACCCCACCGGCAACGCCCGAAGCACAGGCCGAGGCGCCCGACGCAATCCTCCAGCGCCGCCAGCGCTACGTCGTCGAACAGGAGCTGCGGCTGCAGGCGCTGCACGCCGAACGCAATGCACTCTACGCCGAACGGCACGCCCACCGGATCAACGACGAATCGCTGCGCAGCCTGGTCGCCGAACTCGATCTGACGGAGACCGCACTGCGCAAGCGCCTCGACGTCGCCCGTCGTGCCGCCAGAATGGCGGCGAACGCAGTGGCGCCCTCGACGCCGCCGCGGGAGACGGGTCCCCATTGATACAGTCCTTGAACACGCTGTTCCTGGCCTGCCCTTGCAGCGTGTCCACCGTGAGGCCGACCGTCCGTGCGCTGCCGATACCGGGCCCGATGGAGCGCCGCAGGCCACTGCCGGCGCCTGGATGCCGTCGAGCTACGGCGCACGCGGTCCGGTATGGTTCGCACTCGCTGCCGAACTGCTGACCAGCCAGCTCGAGGGCAAACCCCTGCCGCTCGAACAAAATCCTTGCGACGCTGTCGACCCAGCATGCTTCCTGCTGCGTCCGCAACGCATGAGGACCACGGAAGAACAGGTCGCCATGGCGTGGCGGATCGGGTTCTGCAAACGGCTCACCTTCATCTCGGGAGATGTTCGTGCTTGCATACGATGCCCATCTCACATCCGCGCTTGCGGATACCGAACGCCGCCTGGCAGCGACCCAGACGCTTGCCCGCGTCGGCGACTGGACGCTGGAGCGGGACACCGGACGCATGCGCTGGTCACCGGAGCTCTTCCGCCTGTTCGAACGCCCCATCGAACAAGGCGTGCCCGACATCAACGAAGCCCTGGCGTACTTCAGCCCTGAATCGCTCGAACTCACCCGCACCGCCTTCTGGTACGCGATCGACAAGGGTGAGCGCTGCACGCTTGAGCAGACCGCGCAGTTGCCCTCCGGCACGACCGCACACTACGTCACCGAGATCGTGCCGGTCGCCGACGGCGACGGCCGCGTGTTCATGCTCTACGGCACGGTGCAGGACATCACCGAGCGCAAGGCGCTGGAAGCCGAACGCCTGCGCCAGGTCGCCCGCGTCGCCGAACTGTCGCGCCGCCTGCTCGAAGTCGGCGAGCGCGAACGCCGCCAACTGGCTGCCGCCCTGCACGACCGGGCGAGCCCCAACCTCGCGGCGCTGAAGCTGATCTTCACCAATCTCCGCAATGCGCTGCCGGACACGATGCGCAGCGAACTGGAACCTTTGCTCGACGATGCGGCCGCACTGCTCGCCGACACCGATGCGGGCATCCGCGACACCTGCGCCACCCTGCATCCGGCCACGCTCGACTATGCCGGCCTTGCCGCCGCGATCCGTGAGTATGCCAACCTGGTCTCCCGCCACAGCGACATCCGCGTACTGCTCGAACTGGACGAGGACATGAGTGGCCTGCCTGCCGAATTGCAGGCCATGCTGTTCCGCATCGCACAGGAAGCCCTGACCAACTGCGCCAAACACGCAGCCGCACACCGGATCCGGATCGAGCTGCGGCGCCGCGGCAAGGACATCATCCTGCGCATTGCCGACGACGGCTGCGGCTTCGATCCGGAGCTGCTCGGCCAGCACGGCAGCGCGCCCGGCCTGGGGCTCATCACCATGCGGGAGCGCGCCGAGCTGGCCGGCGGCCGCTTCACGCTGCGCTCCGCGCCCGGCGACGGCACCGAAATCGAGGTCGTGCTCGCACCCCATACACATCGCTTCCCGAGAGGCAGGCCATGAAACCACTGAACATCGTGCTCGCGGACGACCACCAGATGTTCCGCCATGCCTTGCGCGCGCTGCTGGAAAAGGAGCCCGGCCTGGCCGTGGTCGGCGAAGCGGCCAACGGCGAAGACCTGCTCCGCCTGCTCGCCGAGCAAGCGGTGGACATCGTCTGCATCGACATCGGCATGCCGGGCATGAACGGGATCGAGGCCACGCGCCGCCTGCTGGCGCTCTACCCCGACATCCGGGTGATCGGGCTGTCGGCCTACTCCGACCAGCAGTTCGTCATCGACCTGCTCAATGCCGGCGCCCAGGGCTACGTGACGAAGGCCGCAGCCAGCGACGACCTGCTGCGCGCCATCGAAAACGTCCGGCACGGCCGCACCTATCTCTGCCCCGAAGTGGCCGGTGCGGTGGCCAGCGCACTGCGCTCCGGCACCGAACCGCGTACCGGAGCGCCACAGCTGACCGCGCGCGAGCGCCAGGTGCTGCAGTTGATCGCCGAAGGCCACACATCGGTGCGCATCGCCGAGCGGCTTCACATTGCGCCATCGACCATCGAAGTGCACCGGCGCAACATCATGCGAAAGCTCGATCTGCACAGCGTCGCCGAACTCACCCGCTATGCCATCCGCAACGGTATCTGCCAGGTGAGTGAATGACGCCGGAAACATCCGGCGCCTCATTTACGCTGCGTTACACGGCCTACCTGTTTACCGGTACATCCAAACACCCTGAACGGGGTATATCCCCCTCCTGTCTTTGACATTAGCATCGGGGGCTTCAAGCAATCCAATGCCCACACCTGCGAGGAAGCCAAGATGACTACCCACCCGTCCGTACAGAAGTTCGCAGCAACTGCCAACTCCAACCTGCAGACTTTCCAGTCGCTGGCCGACATCGTCCTCGATGCCTCGGAACAACTGCTTTCGCTCAACGTCGAGGCCGCCCGCTCGCTGTGCGCCTACGCCTCGACCCAGACCCTGCCGCTCGATGGCGAAGAACTTCGCAACCGTTTCGCCAACGGCATCAATGTGAACAACGAACACTTCGAGCAGGCCACCGAATACCTGCGCAACGTGAATGAAATCTGCCTGCGCGCGCAGTCGGAAATCGCCGAAATCAGCACCCGCCACATCAGCGAAGTCAGCAACTCGATGCAGTCGCTGTTCGACGAAGTCTCCAAGCTGACGCCGGCTGCCACGCTGGAAACCTTCGTCACGCCGACGACGAATGCACGCAACACTGCCCGCAAGGCTGCCTGACCTGCGCTGAAGCGGTAAACGGCGAAGGCCCCGAATTTTTTTCGGGGCCTTCGCCGTTTACGCCCCCGCCGGGGAGCAGACTTTCGCTCAGAGGTAGCGATCGAGCCGCATCAGCACCCGTTCGCGTCCCAGCACTTCCAGCACCGCATCGATCGACGGCGTCTGCGGCACGCCCAGCACGACGACGCGCAGCGGAATCGCTACCTGCGGCATCTTCAGGCCGTGCTCGGCCATGGTGTCCTTGATCGCCTGCGACAGCGCCGCCTTGTTCCACTCCGCGCCGGCCAGACGCCCGCGCAGGCTGGTCAGCGCGGCCTTCGCGGCCTCATTCAGGTGCTGACCGATCACTTCCGGCGCCGGATGCACGTCGGCGACGAACAGCTCGGCCGAATCGGCCAGTTCGTTCAGGTTGGAAACGCGATCCTTGTACAGCGCGGCCACCGCTTCCAGCGAGACACCGGTCTCGGGATTCACTCCGCGCCGCGCGAGCCGGTTGGCGACCTGGGCGGCCAGGAAGGCGTCATCCGCCTTCTTGATGTACTGGGCATTGAGCCAGTTCAGCTTTTCGGTGTTGAACTGCGCCGCCGAAGGCGTGATGTGGTCGAGGTCGAACCACTCGACGAACTGCGCGCGGCTGAACACCTCGTCGTCGCCGTGGCTCCAGCCCAGGCGGGCCAGATAGTTGATGACCGCGTCCGGCAGGTAGCCGTCCTCGTCGTACTGCATCACGCTGACCGCGCCGTGGCGCTTGGACAGCTTGGTGCCGTCGTCGCCGAGGATCATCGACAGGTGGGCATACAGCGGCACCTCGGCACCCAGCGCCCGCAGCACGTTGATCTGGCGCGGGGTGTTGTTCACGTGGTCATCGCCGCGAATGACGTGGGTGATGCCCATGTCCCAGTCGTCCACCACCACGCAGAAGTTGTAGGTCGGCGTGCCGTCGGCGCGGGCGATGATGAAGTCGTCCAGCTCGGCGTTGGCGATCTCGATGCGGCCCTTGACCAGATCGTCCCAGGCCACGGCGCCCTCCACCGGGTTGCGGAAGCGCACCACCGGCTGCACGCCCTCGGGCGGCTGCGGCAACGCCTTGCCGGCCTCCGGCCGCCAGCGGCCGTCGTAACGCGGCTTCTCGCCGCGGGCGCGCTGCTCCTCCCGGATACGGTCGAGTTCTTCCGGCGACATGTAGCAGTGGTAGGCGGTACCGGCAGCCAGCATCTGCTGGATCACCTCCTTGTACCGCTCCATGCGCTGCATCTGGTAGAACGGGCCTTCGTCATGCTCCAGGCCCAGCCACTGCATGCCGTCCAGGATGGCCTGCACCGCCGCGGGCGTGGAACGGGCGACGTCGGTATCCTCGATGCGCAGGATGAACTTGCCGCCATGGCGGCGGGCGAAGGCCCACGAGAACAGCGCTGTGCGCGCACCGCCGATGTGGAGGTAACCGGTGGGGCTGGGCGCGAAGCGGGTGCGGACGGGACGGGAAGCGGAAGGCTGGGACATGGCTGGAAGCTGTTGGGTGCGCGGAAAGCGAAGGGCGGATTCTAAGCGATTGCGCCAGCCTTGCGGCACAGCCGAGGCTCTCAGCCGCCCCTCCGCTATCTGTCGACCTGGCGTTCCACGATAAGCAGCTCATTGGGGATATCGAGTTGGCGGGTGCGATCCTTATCCGGGAATGACACCACCGTCATGCTGCCGAAGCCCTTGAACTGCACTGTCGTGCCCCTGTAGGCCGTGTAACCTTCCGGAGTGCGCACTTCGCTGGTGGCGAGTTCATCCGGCAGCATCGCGCTGTAGGGCAGCTTGACGTAGATGGTGGGGTCCTCGACGCGCACTTGAGCCAGCCGCATGGAGCCGTTCAGAAGGTAACCAAATACCCCGCTCATGAACAACGGCATTACAGCAATGATGACAATGCACATGAGATATGTGCTCTTTTGCCGACTCATTTCCCCCGAGCGCAAAGCCATATCCTTTTCGGGCGTATCGATCGTAGCATTCAGCAAGCGCTCAGCACGGCGATATCGCGCACCAGCGTCCTTCGCCACCGAATAGAACATATACAGCGCAATCGACAGCAGCGGCAGCCCCCAATAGGCCGAAACATCCTCCCTACCCAGACCCAGGATGAAAACCAAGGCCAAGAAAACGAAAAATACTGAAAGCCCATGGAAACCTGCCAACTCGTAAGCAGGCTTCACATCGGTACGAGTGATCATGCGTACGACCCAGAAAATTCCCCGGAGTACGGGCCGCAGAATAGGAGACATAAAAATCCCCAACGACAGCATACAAATAACGAACAAAGCATAGACAAGGCCGAAGCATGCTGCGGCCAACAAAAACAGAAGCCCATCCCCAAGAGATATCCCTTGCGGAAAATGACCAACGCGCAGCGCGTAAATGACTACGCAAATACCGCCCAGGGCGATACTGAATTTGAATACGGAGCCTGCGATTTTAGACAGACTTTCAATAGTGGACTCCAAGAAGGAAATGATGTTTTTCATTGCAGAACCTAATATGTAGAACGTGCGTATCAGAAACTTTTCTCGAGCTTCAACGCCACCTCGGTCTGGCGGTATTCATAAGCCCAGTCGATATTGCTGTCGTTGACAGTACGCTTGAGATAGAGATTGGGCGTGATACCCTTGAAAGCGAAACGCGGCATGCCGATGTTGACGATGTAGACCTGCTGGCGGTCCTTGCGCTGGCCACCCAGGAAGGCATCTGCAGCATCGTGACGCAGGCGCCGGTACAGCGCCGTGGCATTGACATTGAAGCCGGTTTCGAAGACGTGATAAATGCCCAGGTTGGCCATGTACTCCCTGTTGCTCGCCGTGGGCTGGGAATGCTGTTGGCGCGTATGGTTCAGACCACCATAGATTGCAGTCCGATCGCCCAGCATGTACGAAGCAAAAACGCCGAACTGGTTTTCGTCGTAGTCGTCAAAATACTGGCGCTCCTGTGCCTTGAAACTGACATGTTTGCGCTGGGCGGTTGCACCCAGTTGCGTGCGGGCCGTCAGATTATGCTTCCATTCCACCCGCAACCCCACTGCCTGGTATCGGGAATGGCGATTCCCGTAGTTATGCTCGAATAGAGGCGCAATCAGCACGTCATCGAGGGCGCTCAGATAATTGTAGCCCGCATAGACAATGCTTGTACTTTCGCCATAATGCACAGCACTGCTGTCCTCGCTCACCTCCTTGTGCTGGCGATAGAATTTTCCATAGCTGATGCCACGAAGCTGGGCATTATGATGGCCAGCCAGTTGCAGACGACGATTCAAGGTCAGATCGTATACAAACGATGAGGACTGGATGGGCTCGGGCATTCTTCGAATGCTGGGGAAGCAGCCAAAAGGCGGCAGGCAGTACTCGGAGACGGTCACCATGCCATTGGCCTGGTTGATGTTGCTGTTGTAGCCGACACCCAGCGACAGAGAGCCGTTCCAGGAATCGCGCTCGCGCAAGGCGCCCTGAAATCCTTCGATCACCGGCCGCACTTCGTCAGGAATGCCGCTAATGGAAATCTGATCGAACAGCATGCGGGATTCGTAGGACTGGTTGTCCTCGAAGTAGACGCGTGCCAGTTCCAGCTTGGCGCGCACATTGTCGGGGTCACGCTCCAATGCCGAACGCAGCTTGGCGGATGCTTCGCCATAGTTTCGCACTTCCCGCGCCAGCATCCCCTCCGCAAGCAGAACCAGGCCCTCGTCATGGCCGGGCAATTGACCGTACTTCTCGACGAACTGACCCACCTTGGCCCACTGGCGCAGGTTCATTGCGACGTAGATGGCCGGCTTCAGGTCTTCAAGCGTGTCCTGCACAAGGTAGGTCGTCTCGCCGATGGTAATCAACGAACCTTGCCCCATGCCGGGCAGCGGAGTTTCATCGACCAGATGGGAACGTTCACGCTCCATCACGCCACGGTCGATCTGATGAAGCAGGCGGCGGGTGTCGTCATCGTCGGCATGAACACCGGTGGAAACCAGACTGATCAACAAAAACGGCGCGATGATTACACGATGCAACATGAAGCCTGCCTTGCAGAAAAGATTGAAATTCGGCAAATGAAACAGGAAGGGGGATTGCTCCCCCTTCACATGCTTTCAGTCAGCAGCGCTGATCACGGACGCTTGGCTCCGCCGAAAGCCATGTCGTTGGCATGGCCGGACGGATTGTAGATACCGGCCAGCGCGCTGGCGCTGGCGCCGTAGAACCGTCCAGTGATCGTGCCATTGGTGTTCTGGAACGTACCGTTGGACGCGATGGTGGTGCCGTTGAAGTTCGCGTTCCAGACGGAACCGGTCAGCGTGCCGCTGGCACTGCTGATGCTGTAGTTCGCCGTCAGCGTGCCGGTATGGACGCCGGCCTGGGTGCCCGGGTTAT
The DNA here is from genome assembly GCF_025699485.1 of Thauera carbonicopians. Taxonomy (GTDB): domain Bacteria; phylum Pseudomonadota; class Gammaproteobacteria; order Burkholderiales; family Rhodocyclaceae; genus Thauera. Next base: position 39,890 of record NZ_JANUXN010000015.1, read on the forward strand.
AGCGGCGCACACCCACCACGTCGTACTTGGCATTGACCAGGTTCGGCATGCTGGCGGTCGGGTTTTCACCGACGTAGAACACCGTCCGCAGATTGCTGTTCAGGTTCAGATTGGTGTTGTTGCCGGTACCGGTATTGCTGCCCTTGGGCGCCCACTCACCGAAATAGACCTCGTGGTCCTTGACCTTGGCGACGACCTCGCCACCGAAGTGAGGGAACGTCGGAAGCGGATTGTTGATCTGGCGATAGGCATAGATCTTGGTGCCGTAGGCCGCATCTGCGCGCCACGTCTGGGCCATCTGAATGGGTCCACTTGAGCCAGGGATATAGATGTAGTAATACGGACCAGACTGCGAGGCATAGGCTGCATTGGCCTGCATGATCGGACCACCCGCAAAACTGACAATCGCGGACTGGTCGCCAGGATTGGTCGTTGGCGGATTGGTGCCCGGCATCGAGATGCCTACACCAGTTCCCATCGATGCCCCGATACCCGTGTTGACATAATTAGTCGATGCCCCGCCATGAGTAGACGAATTCTGCGCCAGCGCAGATGCCGATACGATCATCATCGCTGAAGCAATAGCAAGTTTCTGGAAATGCATGGTTTTCCTCATTTCAATCTCCGATTGGTCAAGAACGGACGTTTTTGCTAAAACAGCCAAAAACTGAATCTGCTCAGAATCTTGCCGTCATGCCCACCCTGATCGTGCGGCCAGGAGCGGGTTGGCTGACGCGGGCCATCGGGTCCAGGTAATACCTGTTGGTCAGGTTGGTGACGGCGACATCCACGTCGATGTTCTTGTCCAGCCGGTAACTGGCATAGGCATCGAACACGAGAATGGAATTCCAGTAATTGGCACGATTCAGACCCCAGCCAATCTGACCGAACTGCGCCTCGTCGTCATTGCTGGCTTCGCTGTGATAGACAGCGCGCGTGCCGAACTGCAGCTTCCGCTCCAAAAGGCGGGCGCCAAGATCAAGATTGACCGAATATTTGGGCTGCAGGGCAGTCCGGGCAAAAGTCCGCGGAAACCCGCCGTCGATGCACGTTGAAATCCGTCCGCCAATCGGATCAAGATAAGAGGCGTAATCCTTGTCGCACAACTCCTGCTTGAGCCGGTAAGTGGCGCCGAAATTGGCGAAATATTTTCCGCTATCCGCCCTGGCCTGCACCTCGACCCCCGACAGCTTCTTTTCCGCGAACTGGACGATGTTGAAACTCCAGTCTCGATCAATATAGTCCTCGATGCGGCTGTTGAAATAATTGATGCGAACATCCGCATGCTCCAGACTGTCGAAATAGCCCGACAAGCTATGCACGTAGCCGACTTCCCAACTGTAGGCATGCTCCGGCCGGCCAGCAGCACCGCTGGGTCGTTTGTTGGAGCCGACCAGGGCGAGGGAAGACTCGAATAAGCTCGGGAAGCGAACGAACTCCGAATACCGCGCGTAAACTCTGGCGTTGTCCGAGATGAAAGCCGTTATGCCAATATGCGGCACCCAGGCATGGTTCTTCTGCTTCCTCGGCTGCTCCCATCTGTCGGCTACGGAAGAGGCTGGAGCCTCGAGATGACCGCTTTGTTGTACCCGATAGCGGTTGGCACTGCCTTGCCGGCCCTGGGCGCCCTCGATTTGCTCGTTCTGAAATTCGCCATTTCGGAAAGGATTGGTGGCAGCATAACCTTTGTGCGTCCCGTTATATGGGACATCGACGGTTCCAGCAGGCTGCTCGCGATACCAGTATCCATTGACCCTGTTCGGTCCGTCATAGTTATTGTAGTAGGCTTCTGCATCGGGGTTTTTCTGCAGGAATTCGTTAAGAGCATCTTCAAACCCACTATCCCGAAGATATTCAATGTTGTCGTAGTACTCATAGAGAACCACATCCCGCATTTCTTCCACCTCAGCGTCATTCATCAGCTCGTAATACTGAAATTGCTGGCCAATGATTGCTGGCAGAACGGCCCAATTATTACTTTGATTGCGCCGCTGCTCCGCAAGCTTGTCGTCGAAAGACCAGTAATCGCTGTAGCGCATGCCGGCATTAACCTGCAGCCAGCCAACAGGCCGCCAGTCGAAATTGAACCCGGCATTCCATTGCTGGCGCGTCCCGGAACGCGGCCCCATGTGATTGACGCCCCAGGTCAGCTCCGTCAGTACCTGGTTTTCCGAAGCATCCCGTTGCCTCAGTTTTTCCCTGGTGTAATCGCCGTGTATGGCAAGGTCCAGGGTCGGATGCAGCCGCATGCGGTTGCTCAGATTGAAGCCGGTGCGGCGGTGATCCGATATTTGCAGCGCGCTTGCCTGCACGTTGAAACGGCCATCGTCATTGGGCAGCTTTTCCGGCGGAGTGCTGGAAACACCAGCGCAATTTTGATCCGGTGTATGCAGGACATGGCAATGGGTATAGCTGTCCCAGGCCCGGTCGAAATCACCAATTGCAAAAGTCTCATTGCCGTTCTGGTGGCGCCTGCTGTCGTTCTGCGTCATCCACAGACCTGCTTCCAGATCGACCCAGGGGTTGTCCACAGGCTGCCATGTGTAGCCGATATTAAAATTGTCTTGTCTGATTTCGCTGTAGGGCTCATCGACGGCCCATGGTCTGCGCACATCGCTGTCCACGACCGCCCGGATAACCTTCCACGGAATCGACTCGCCGAATTCATGCTCGGTGCGCATGAAACCCAGTTTCAGGGTCTGATCGTGCGGCAGACGCAGCGTGCCTTTCAGCAGGGTGGATTGCTGGTCGCTGGAAGTGTTCTTGACTTCATCGCCGGGCAGGTAATAGCGTGCGATATACGAAATACTGGGCACCCCCGAGACACTGCCGACATGCGCGTCGCGCTCGGCATCTTCCCGCCACGAATCGGTTTCGTACTTGCTGCTGCCTTTCTTGCCGCTGAAATAATTTCCGCGTTTGCGGTCGCTATGGGCCAGCAGCAAATCGAAGTGCTCCTGCTTGGTGGCGATTGCCAGACGAAAGGCCTTGTCGTCGAAACCGAAGCTCCTGCCGCCATCGCCCCCCTTGGGAATCTGGCTCCGGCCCGGCAGGCTGACACCGCCATGGAATGACAAATCGCTGACCGCGCCTGGAATATCCCGGTAATCCCTGCCGAAATAGCCAAAAGTGCTTTCGTTCGGTTTGACGGAATTGGTGGATGTTTCGGCCTTGAATTCGATCCCGAAGCGCTCCCCTGGCTTGACGATGTCGTCCGCTTCCAGCGTCCTGACCTGCACCGAGCCGCCGATGCCGCTGACGGGAGAAGTCAGCGACGGGCCTTTTTCCACCGTGATGCCGCCGATCATGTTCGGATCGACGTAGTTGCGGTTCGACACCCCCGCCGGCCCCATCCATACCGAGGTTGCCTGCTCCGTGCCATCCACGATCACGGGAACCCGCCCTTCCCCCTGAATGCCGCGAATGTTCGGGTCCAAGGCACCGCTGTTGCGCGCGTCCCCGCTGTAGACCCCGTTCATGCCCTTGAAAAGGTCGGCGGCGGCACTGCCCTTGTAGCGTTCGATTTCTTCCTTGCCCTGATAGACGTTCACCACGTCTTTCTCGAACACCTCATTTCTGCCTCTCTCATCCCGGCTCTCATGCTGCCCCGTCACGACGACGCTCTTCATCACCGCAGCACTGTCCCCGCGCTTCTCCCGCGCCTCTTCCTTTGCCTCCCCATCGCTGCTTGCCGCCGCCAAGTCGGCGCCTTCATTGGCATAGCTCGACGTGCCCTGCATCAGCGCAAGCCCCACGCATATGACAATCGGGCTCAAGCGAGGAATGGATGATTTTGTAGTTATGGACAGCATGACAAGTAACGATCCTTTATCTGTCGAGAGCCGGCCCGTGCGCCTGCCGGCACACAGCTCAACGATGGTTTGAGGTAAGCGGACCGATCGCCCGGCGCAGCGGGACTCGTTCATCCCTACTGCAATCCCGCGGTTGCGGTCTCCATCCGATCAGCGGCTTGATGCGACACTTCCGTATGGCATGAATGCTATCCGAAAATGAGAATGCGTCTCATGTAGATATCTATGCGATGCGCACTGATTCCTATGCGGATTGCGAGAACTGAAGCCGCAAGCCAGTAAAGAACGAGAGACAGCCCTTCGCCGACATCGCCTTGCCGTCCATACACAAACGGGCAGCAATCAACGCTCAGGCTGAAGGTCGGGAATCAGATAAGAACCAAGCCTGTTCTCATATTGCATATGGAGCCGAGCAATACCCACCGACCGCGTGCTCATATGCGAAGCGGAGAAAAACTATTCATACATGACGCAAGCTGCGTCAGGCCTCGAATGTGGCCAGATCCGCACATACTGCGCGGAATGCGGCCAGGAAGCGGTCCGCCTCCTCCATCGTCAGCACCAACGGCGGTTGGATGCGCATGACGCGGTTGTTGTTGGCAGTCACGAAAGTCAGAACGCCATGCTCTTTCGATAGCTTGGTCATGAAGCGAAGGACGAACATGTCCTCCAGGCTCGCCTCCAGCTCGCGCATGGCAGCTTCGAGATGGAAACGGGCTTTGCCCGGCATCATGCGGTAAGTGGCGGCGGCCTTGGCAGGAATACGGCTGGTCATCTCGCGCACGAGCGCATCAAGCCCTTCGGTCACGTCGTTCTGGAACTCGATGGCGATCATCAGCCCGCGTCCGCGCACTGCGCGGATGAAGTAATACTGACTGGCCAGCTCTTCCAGCCCTGCTTTGAGGTATCCGCCCACTTGGACCGCATTGTCTGCCAGGCCGTCCTGTTCGATGACGTCCAGCGAGGCCAAGGCTGCGGCAGCCGCGAAGTTGCCTCCGCCGAAGGTCGAGGTATGCAAAGCAAAGGTGTCAATGCTTCCATAGGCGCGCTGCCAAAGCTCCTTCTTCGATAGCGTCGCGCCGATGGGCACGACACCGCCCGAGAGCGACTTGGATAGCACAAGAATGTCCGGAGCGACGTTTTCCCATTCGCACGCAAACATCTTTCCTGTCCGGCCCAGGCCGGTCTGGATTTCGTCGAGTATCCACACGCATTCGTGCTTGTCGCAGAGCGTGCGCACAGCCGACAGGTAGCCGTCGGGTGGGATGACGACGCCTCCTTCTCCCTGAATCGGCTCCATGATGAAGGCGGCTACGTCTCCCTTCTCCAAGCGGCAGCGCAGCGCCTCCACGTCGCCGAATGGCAGTTCCTCGCATCGGGGAAGCAATGGTTCGAAAGGCTCGCGATGCTTTGCCCGGCCAGTCACAGACAAGGCGCCTAGCGTCTTGCCGTGATACCCATTGGCGCAGTACAGCACCGTGGGTCTGCTGCTGGCGGCGAGCGCCAGCTTCAGTGCTGCCTCTATGGCTTCGGTGCCGGAGTTGCTGAAGAACACGCGCTCCAGATTGCCCGGTGCAAGCTCTGCCAGACGTTTGGCCAGAAGGCTGCTTTGCATAGGCGCAGACAGGTACTGCACAAAGACGGGGTATTGCAGTTGCAGGTGTCGCTGCAAAGCGGCGCTGATGCCGGGATGATTGTGGCCAGTGTTCAGGCAACCATAACCGGCAACGAAGTCCAGGTAGCGGTTCCCGTCCAGATCGGTCAACCAGCAGCCTTCGCCGTGGCAAAAAACCCGTTCCACATGGTTGAACTGATAAAACTCCCGGAGTACCGGATTGATATGGGTGCCAAAGCAGCGCAGTACCTCCGCGCGCATCGCTACCGTATCCTCGTCGCTGGCGCTACTGCGCACTGCTGAACTTGGCCGGTGAAAGCGCGCCAGTTCGTGGAAGCGGGTGTCCGTCACCGTCTCTCCGCCCGACACGATGGGATGGGGTAGAAAGCCATGACGTTCGGCGATACGGCCGATCTCCAGCACGCGATCGGCAGGAAGCTCGCGACCGATCGAGAACGGTTCGGCGCGACCTTCCAACGCCAGAATCATGGTCTCTGCCAGGCATCCGTTGAGGTTGCGCTTGGGGTCCAGTCCGAGCGCCAGAGCACCGAAGCTGACGGAAGCCACCGCCGACACGAGCCCCCCATCCACGATCAGAATATCGTCGCGCAGGTGTGCCCCCGGCAGTACATCCTTGGGTAGCGCCGTATCAATGACGACAGTGCCGGGCATGAGGCGCGCGGGATCGAGTACCCCGCCGCTGGACGTGGCAGTGACGAAGAACCGTACATCTCCATAGCATTCATCCACATGCCCATGAAGCAGCACCTGGCGATGGTGCTGCGATGGCAGATCCTCCAGCGAAGGCCGTGTTTGGTTCCTGTGCACGAGCCGCAGACGGCAGCCCAGAGCGGCTAGCAGCCTGGCGACGGCAAGCGCAATGGAACCCGGATATCCAAGGATGGCAACCTCGGAATCCTCGGGTGGGACACCCAATGCGGCCATGCTGTCGAGCAAATTCCGATAGGCAGCATAGGCGGTCAGGGAATTGCCTGTGGTCACGGGGATCGATGCCCGTTCCAGTGTCTGCAATCCCCGATTACCCACGATCGCGGTAAAGCCCCCCAGGCCGACCAACTCCGCGCCCTGGACTTGGAGCGCGTTGACACCCTCGAGCACCCGTTCGGCGATGACGCGAGGCTGTGCAAGCATCTGCTCTGCCGTCAACGGCATGAACTGAAGCGTCCCTTCGCAATGCTTTCCACATGCGCTGACGATCCGGCCAAATTCCGCGAAGGGAACCAGGTTACGGCGCTTCCACAGACCGGGGTCATAACCTTCTGCCTGCTCCTTGCGCATCCGGTCGGCCATGTCCACCAATTTGACCTGGTGCAGCAGGCCTTGCGATGTGGGGTGTGCGATGAAACCGAACTTCATACTGTCCTCTCTGCCGCAACACGGCTCCAACTTGTTTCCGACACCAGGCTCAGGCCGTCGCCTTCCGAGTTGTGCCCCAACCAGACATCGAAGAAATTCAACCGTCCCGGCGCAGTCAGGGCTTCGCGCAGGGTCGCGGCGCAGAACCGGCGTATGCAAGCCCGATGCACTCGGACGGAACCAGACCGTGTCTCCTGCGCCTCGACGTGCTCGAACATGGGCACGTTCACCTGCGTGGCCCCATTCAGGGCGTATCGCTTGTCCAGGTAGGTCTGGATCATCGACAGGACGCCATTGGTCAAATAGAAGACCGTAATATTTCGCTGTCGGGAGGCAAGGCCATGCGCGGTGCACATCGCCAGCCGCTGTTCCACGTTCGGTACGAGTGCGCGGGCACCATCGCCAACAAATGCGAGCACATTGTGTTCATTCTTCAATGCGATGTAGGGCAGCGACATGAGCGCGTCACCCATCAGGGCGCGGCCATACCAGCCAGAGAACCCGGCGTCCGTGCGCGGCACATTGCGCACCGCGGACAGACCGCAACGGCCAACGTCATAGACGCCCGTGTACCGATACCCATCCTCGATCAGTTCGCTCACGAGTTGCCCGAGCCGGTAGAAGAAATAGTTCGGCGTCATCGGCATGGTTTCGATCCGATCACTGGGCAGCATGTCTTCGATGCTTCGCAAGCATTCCAGCCTGGCCTGCCGGCGACGCAACACCTCGGGCTCCACCTGGATTCTTGCCTCCAGATAGTCGAGGAATACATCGAGCGAAACATCAAGCGACAATCGCGTAAAAGGGGCTATGTGCGCGGCGTTGCGGTTCACCTGTGCGACTTGGAAATTGCGCTTGAGCCGACCTTCCGAATAGGGCGTTGCGGATTGGTCCACCTTGCTCTTGAGGAAAAAAAGCCAAGGAATCTCCGCGTTTCCCGGCTCGGCGGTTCCGTCTTCCAGAAAAGCATGGATACGACGCGTGAAGCCATACATGGACAGCGTTCCCAGGTAATTCGGCACCGGCCTTCCGTCTTGATAGGCCACTACGCCGCCGGGGCTGATGATGGTATCCGCCAGTGCGATACCCGCTCGGCCGGCCAGCCGCGTGACGCGATCGCGCTCGGAAGGCGTCAGCCGACCACACTGCCAAAGCACCCTCGCGTCGCTTTTGTTCAGTACGTTCACGGCGATGTCCAGTCGCTGCCGTTGCGCATCCGATAGCGCGCACGGACCGGACACCGACACGACCGGATGGGAAGGCGGAGCGGTCGCGATCTGTGCCCTCGATTCAAGGACGCTTTGTGTGGCGAAAAGAAAGGTGGGAGCGGGATGTTCATCCAGCGCACGAAAAGCGCCATCAAGGCAAGCTGCAATATCCTCGGGCCGGCGCATGAAGCTATGCCACAAGCCGCGGGCCTCAATCACCCGATGACCATTGTTGTCCGCGTCGATGGTGCCCTGGAAGGCATACCACACCGTTTCCGGGGAGTCGGCGCACACGATCAAGCCTGGCGCGCCCGCGCGCTTGAGATTTGCCAGCGTGCCACGCGCCTCGTCGATCATGCCCGACGTGATTGCAATCACGTAAGCCCGACCGTACAACTGCCAGCCGGCCAGTGCACTGACAGCCAAAGAATGTTCATTGCAGCCGGTATGGCAACCAACCGGCGTCCCGCGAGTCAAGCCTTGCATGGAGTCGATGAACCCGGCCACCATCGAGCCGGTGAAGAAGTGGAAGTCCCACCGGTCCTTCCAACGATTCTGCATCAGCCGATACACTTCCTGCGCGACGGCGACCGGCTCTTCGGTCTGTTGGGTCGTGCGTGCCAGGAGTCGATTGAAATAGGCATGCTCCAAGTGATCAACCAGTAATCGCAACAGATCGGCGCGCCGCTGCATCTCTTGCGAATGGGGTACCCGAATCAATCGGTTCCCACCCAACAGGCACATCCATTTCCCTAGACACTCTTCCTGGCACAACAACATCGCGGAGCACGGCGACAGCCTGGCATCGGTCCAATCGGACATGAGCGGCAGGAAGGGATCGCCGGCGACGTCAGGGTCGTCATTGCGGGCATCCAGTAGCACGCATTCGGTGCAGGCCTGTCGTTCAGGCGCGCCCAGTGCCTGCCTAGCCGCGGGAATCGACGAGAAGCATTGCAGTTCGAGAGATAGCGGCGCTGCACCATCCGCTTGCGCTTGGAGATAACGGCCCGCTTGAAAAAGGACCTGCCGGTAGAGGCCATCAAGGTCAATCTTCGGCGCCTCCGACAGAATGCCGGCGCCAGTGCCTCGAAGCAGGTTGTTCAAGGTGTCCAGCACGGCCCCGAGGTCTTGCGCCAACCCGTCATCCTGACTGACAAGGCACACGCCGATGGTTCGTGCCTCCCTCACTGCCGACATGGGATTTACCTCCTTCATTACCGGGTCGGCACCGTTTCGTGCCGAAGATTGGTCCGCTGCAAGCATTGCCTCCGCGGTGGTGCCAACGCTGTGTCGCACCCGCCGCGCCAGCTGGAAAGCGCACGGCACAGCGCACTGGCCTTCAACGTCCTGCGGCGCATCCTGCTGCGCACACTCGTCACCGCCATCCGTACTCCAATCTCGCGATGGCGGGCTCTATCCAGTCAGCGGCTCGATCCAACGCTTCCGTACGGCATTAATGCTATCCGCAAATGAGAACCTATCTCATGTAGATATCTATGTGATGAGCACGGATTTCTATGCGGACTGCGGGAGGTGACGCCGCAGGGCACTACAGAACGAGAGGGGCCTCCATCCGCCCTCCGCCCGCTTGTTGCCCATAGCCCGCACGGACGGCAGTGGGCGCTGCTCGGCAAGGTGAACTGAAGGACTGAATGGCTGCCGACCAACCGCATAGTTTTTCGTGCTGGCGGCATATGAAACAGGCATCCATGGCGCGGCCGATCACCGTATCATTAATGACAATCATTATCAGTTGTAACGGAGAAAATGATATGCCCTTACCCCCTCTGGTGGCTCCTGCTACGGAACTGAGCCGTGAAGAAATCAACCGCTACAGCCGTCACCTGCTGATTCCCGATGTCGGCATGCTTGGCCAGCGCCGGCTGAAGAATGCGCGAGTGCTGGTCATCGGCGCAGGTGGATTGGGCTCCCCCACCCTGCTCTACCTTGCCGCGGCCGGTGTCGGCACCATCGGCATCATCGACTTCGACCGTGTGGATGATTCCAACCTCCAGCGCCAGGTCATCCACGGCGTGGATACCGTCGGCAAGCTGAAGGTCGAAAGCGCCAGCCAGGCCATTGCGCGGCTGAATCCCCATGTACGGGTGGAGACCTTCACGGATCGCCTGGAGCGGGACATGGCGGTGGACCTGTTCTCACGCTTCGACCTGATCCTGGACGGCACCGACAACTTCGCCACGCGCTATCTGGTCAACGATGCCTGCGTGCTGGCAGACAAGCCCTACGTGTGGGGTTCGATCTTCCGCTTCGAAGGCCAGGTTTCCGTGTTCTGGGAGAACGCGCCCGACGGCCGCGGCCTGAACTACCGCGACCTGTACCCGGAACCCCCGCCGCCGGAGATGGCGCCGTCATGCGCCGAAGGCGGCGTGCTCGGCATCCTGTGCGCGTCCATCGGCTCGATCATGGCGACCGAGGCCGTCAAGCTCATCACCGGGATCGGCGAACCCTTGCTCGGGCGCCTGGTGGCCTACGACGCACTGGAAATGCGTTATCGCGAGCTGCCGTTACGCCGCCTGCCCGGCAGGGAGCCGATCGCCGCGCTGGCCGAGGACTACCAGGCGTTCTGCAATCTGGGGGCGCCCGCCGGCAACGCCGATGCGTCTCTGCCGAGCATCACGGCAGCCGAGCTGAAGACCTTGATGGACCAGCAGAAGATGCCGATCCTGATCGACGTCAGGGAGCCCGCCGAATGGGACATCGTCCGCATTCCCGGCGCCACCTTGATTCCCAAGTCTCCCACCGTGGCGCAAACATTGCTGCGGGAATACGGACACGACGCCGATCTGGTGATCAGTTGCAAGAGCGGCAAGCGCTCTGCCGATGTGGTGTTTGAGCTCCAGCAGCTTGGCATGCGCAATGTCCGTACGCTGGAAGAAGGGGTACTGGCATGGGTCAGGGATATCGACCCTTCGCTGCCCAGCTATTGATGTCCGGAGCCCCTGAGAACCATGGCGCTGCACATCAGGCATCAGGTGCTGGAGCAGATTCTCGCCCAGGCGCGCAGAGATCATCCACTGGAGACCTGCGGCATCGTGTCTTCGGCCCCAGGCAGCACGGTGGCGTCCAGGCTCGTGCCAATGCGCAACCAGGCCGCTTCCGAGACGTTCTTCCAGTTCGATTCCCGGGAGCAATTCCGGGTGTTTCGGGAGCTGGCTGAGCGTGACGAGGCGTGCCGGGTGATCTATCACTCGCATACCGCCAGCGAAGCCTATCCCAGCCGCGAAGACATCGAGTACGCCCACAGCCCCGAAGCGCATTACCTGATCGTTTCGACCTGGGATGCAGCCCGAGTGCCCGTCCGAAGTTTCCGGCTATGCAACGGAAGCATGACTGAAGAAAGCATCTCCATTCTGGAGTAGCCATTCCCGTTTTTCAAAAACATCGAGCCCAGTGATGGGCAGAAGGAGTCCTGCATGTCGATTTTGGTAGTTGTTCCTACTCTGTTGCGCCCCCTGACCAATGGCGAAAAGAGGGTTTCCGCTCAAGGCAGTTCAGTGGCGGAAGTCATCGATCACCTGGAGGGCCAGTTCCCCGGGATCAAGGCCAAGCTCGTCCATGGCGACCGGGTGCATCGCTTCGTGAATGTCTACATCAATGAAGATGACATTCGCTTTGCCGATGGCCTCGATACACCGGTCAAGGCCGGCGACACCCTGACCGTGCTGCCTGCGGTCGCCGGCGGCTGATTCATTCCCATCCGTTCGAGAAAAAACGCCTCTTGCCAATGCGCACAGAGGCGCCACACGACGCTTTGCTTGCTGCTTCCGATATGCCGCCCCTGTTGACTCAATTCTCCCTGACGCATGCGCTGGCGTCGCCACTGCCGAAGTGGAAGGCCATGCAGACATCCCTGGCCGGACAGGCTCGCGCTCTGGGTATCCAGCAGTCTGCCGCCGGCCCAGCCGCAAACCCCGACGATGCTGCATTCGTGCTGGCACACCCGGCGCTTTCCTCCATCCAGGCCCGCTACACCTCACCGGCCGAATGGCTGCCGGTGGCGAGCCTCTCCGAACTGCTCGTACAAGCCGCCTGCGGCATCATGTCGGTGCACGGCCGGGCCAGCGGCAAGGCACAGCCTCTGGGGGTGAATTACCTGGCCGCGCTGACCAGTGCCATGGCCTTGCAAGCCACGCTGGCCGCTGCCGTCGGCCAATTGCGCGGCGGCACGTTCCGTGAGGTCCGGGTATCACCGCTGGGCTGCGGATTGCTCAGCATCGGCCAATACCTGGCGGGCGCCACTGCGCCCGAAGACCGCGAGCAGCTCCTGCCGGGCGGTACTGACGCCCGTCTGCGTCCGCCTTTCCGCTCTGCCGACGGGATCTCTTTCGAGCTCGAAACGCTGGACAGCGGACCGTGGCGATGCTTCTGGGAAAGCATCGGCATCGGCCGGGATCTGGCCGGCGCGGCCTGGCGAGCCTTTCTTCTTCGCTATGCGCGGGCGGTGTCGCCGCTGCCCGCCGAATGCCACGAGGCCCTGGCAGACCTCCCCTACGAACGCATCCGGCACCTGGCCGAGCAGGCAGGTGTGGCCACCGTGCCGGTACGCACGGCGGCACAGCGCCGCCAGGACGCGGATTACGGGCAGATGGAGGATTCACCATGGGATTTCTCCCTTCCTTCCGCAATTCCCGAACAGCAGGAGGCTGCTCGCGAGCGCAAGGCTGCAGCAGGGAGCTTGCCACTGGCAGGCGTGAAGGTCGTCGAGTCGTGCCGGCGCATCCAGGGGCCGCTGGCGGGGCATCTGCTGGCACTGCTGGGCGCCGAAGTCATCCGCCTCGAACCGCCAGGCGGCGACCCGTTGCGTGCCATGCCGCCATGCGCCGACGGCTGCTCGGTCCGCTTCGACGCCTTGAACCATCTCAAGCATGTCCAGGAAGTGGACATCAAGTCTGCTGCAGGGCGGCGGCTGATTCATGAGCTGGTTGGCGAATCCGATGTGTTCCTGCACAACTGGGCGCCCGGAAAGGCACAGGAGTTGATGCTGGACGCAGCGCATCTGCACCGTGTCCAGCCGCGGCTGGTGTACGCCTACGCCGGTGGCTGGGGCAATGCCCCGGTCGCCGCGCCCGGCACCGATTTCACCGTGCAGGCATGGTCGGGCGTGGCCGATGCCATCGCCACCGCTTCAGGCACGCATGGCGGCTCCCTGTTCACGGTGCTGGACGTGCTGGGCGGCGTGCTCGCAAGCCTGGGCGTGACTGCCGCCTTGTTGAAACGCAGCGTCGAAGCTACTGGTGTCCAGGTCGAAAGCTCGCTTCTGGGCGCGGGCGACTTGCTGCTGCGAAGCAGCGAGGACAGGGCTGCCGGACTCCTGCGCGGAGTGCATCCCACCCGCTCGGGCCTGATCGCCATCGATTGCCGGGAGCCCGCTCAATTGCAGTCATTGAGCGCGCTGCTCGATCTGCCGGCCTCTTCCACCCCCAGCCCGGCATTGCTGACCGAACGCCTGCGCAGGCTCCCTGCAAGCGAATGGGAGCCACTGATGATTTCACGCGGTATCGGCGCATGCACGGTCGCCGAAGACCTCGGCCTTGTCGCTGCAGATTCCCGCTTCGCCGAATGCCTGGACCACCGGGCTTATTCCTTCGTCAAATCCCCCTGGAGCTTCCCATGAACAACGCTGGCATCATCGATCTGGTTCCCGCCGAGGAACGCAAACGCTGGGCACAGGACGGCACCTATCCGAACCAGCCTGTTTTCACGCTATTCCTCGCCAAGGCGAAGGAACACCCGGACAAGGAAGCCGTGCTGTCGCCGCAGGGCAGCGTGAGCTACGGCCAGTTGCTCGACGCTTCGCTGCGGCTGGCGCGCAGCCTGCGCGACGCCGGCATCGTTGCGGGCGACGTCGTGGCTTACCAGTTGACCAACCACTGGCTGTGCTGCGCCATCGACCTCGCGGTGGCGGCACTCGGTGCCATCGTCGCCCCCTTCCCGCCTGGCCGGGGCAAGCTCGACATCCAGTCCCTGGTGCGTCGCTGCGACGCGCGGGCGGTGATCGTGCCGGAAGAGTACGCCGGCATCGACCTGTGCGAAATCATCGAGTCGCTTCGCCCCACGCTGTTGTCGATGCGCCTGCTGATCGTCCAGGGAAAACCGCGCGCAGGCTGGTCGACACTGGATGCATTGATGGATGTCGAATCCCTGGACACCGAGATCCTGCCCGAGGTGTGCCCGAACTCTCCGGTGCGCCTGCTGGTTTCGTCCGGTACGGAATCGGAACCCAAGCTGGTGGCCTACTCGCACAACGCGCTGGTGGGCGGGCGTGGGCGCTTCCTGCAGCGAATCGCTCCGGCTGGCGAGGAGTTCCGCGGCATGTACCTCGTTCCGCTGGGCTCTTCGTTCGGCTCGACCGCCACCTTCGGCGTCCTGTGCTGGCTGGGCGGATCACTGGTGGTACTGCCCAAGTTCGACGTCGCCGAAGCAATCGATGCGATCCAGACATTCCGGCCCAGTTTCATCCTCGGGGTACCGACGATGCTGCAGCGCATTGCCGCCGATCCCGCACTGGCGAAGATCGACAAATCCAGCCTGCACGGCCTGATCGTCGGCGGCTCGGTCATCGACGAAGCCACGGTACGCAAATGCTGCGATGCCTTCGGCTGCGGCTTCATCAGCCTCTATGGCTCCGCCGATGGAGTGAACTGCCACAACACCCTGGACGACCCCATCGATGTGGTGCTGAGCAGCGTCGGCAAACCCAACCCTTCCGTATGCGAAATCCGCCTGGTCGACGATGAAGGCAAGGAAGTACCCCAGGGCGAAATCGGCGAGATCACCGCGCGCGGGCCGCTGAGCCCGATGCAATACGTCAATGCTCCCGAACTGGATGCCCTGTACCGCGATCCGCAAGGCTGGGTCAAGACAGGAGACCTCGGCTTCATCGATGCCGAGGGCCGTCTGGTGCTGGCCGGCCGCAAGAAGGACATCATCATCCGCGGTGGCGCCAACATCAGTCCGGTGCAGATCGAAGGGCTGGTGATGTCGCACCCGGATGTCGTGACCGTGGCGTGCGTACCCGTCCCCGATGCGGACCTGGGGCAAAGGGTATGCCTGTGCGTCACCCTACGTGCTGGCGCAGCGAAATTCTCGCTGAAGGAGATCACCGACTTCCTGCGTGCCAGGGGCCTGGAGGTCAACAAGCTGCCGGAATACCTGCGCTTCTACCGCAGCCTGCCACTGACGCCTGCAGGCAAGATCGACAAGAAGGCATTGGCCAGCGAGGTCGAAGCGCTCGGCATGGATACGGCCGCAGCGGCCTGAGCAGACGGTTGAAAATGATGATCGGAAAACAACATCCCGCATTTGCGGCAAACGAGTTGGCACAACGCGTCCGGCGATTCGTCGATGACCACATCCTCCCCATCGAGCCATTGCTCGCCGGGGAGGATGACAGCACCCGGGAATTGGCCGGAAGTCTGTCGGAGCGGGCCAGGGAAGCATCGGTATTCGGCAATTTCTATCCGCCCGAGCATTCGGGCCATCTGGCGAATCTGACGGACTACATCGCAGTGGCGGAGCAGGAAGGCCGTTCGGAATACGCGCCGGGCATCCTGGGCGCCGATGCAACGCTGGATGCCTACATGCTCAAGCGCCATGCCAGCCCCGTCATTCGCGAACACTTCTTTCTGCCGCTCGTGCAGGGGCATGCGGTCTCGAGCTATGGCATGTCGGAACCCGACAGCATCGGCTCGATTCCGGCGACCATGACCTGCCGGGCCGAGCTGCGTGACGGCATCTGGCACATCACGGGCCGCAAATGGTTCATCTGCCGTTCCCAGGTCGCAGATTTCGTCACGGTCGTCACACGCACCACCGACGGCCCGGTAGCGCAATCCCTGTCCATGATCGTGGTGCCGACCGACTCGCCCGGCTTCGAGGTGGTGCGTCCCCTGCCACTGCTGGGACGCGACCAGGGCCAGGCCGAACTGGCGTTCAACGACGTGCAGGTGCCGTACGACCATGTTCTCGGCCAGCCCGGCCAGGGCATTGCCCTGATGCAGGAGCGCCTGGGCCTGGGCAGGCTGCTGCGGTCCGCGCACTGGCTGGGACAGGCGCAACGCTGCTTCGAATTGATGTGCGAACGGGTACATTCACCCAAGGGCCATCTGGCCAGGCTGGCCGACAAGCAATTGGTGCGTGCGCGAATCTATCGGGTGTATCGCGGCATCGCCACCGCCAGGGCACTGGTGCTGGACGCCGCACGCAAGTTCGATGCAGGCATCGCCAACAGCATCGAAGTCAATCTGGCAAAGCTGGCCGCCTCGGATGCCGTGAGCGAAGCGGCCGACAACGCGATCCAGATCATGGGAGCGGAAGGACTCAGCGACTGGACGCCGCTGGCGAACATCTACCGCAATGCCCGAACCACCCATATCCTGGACGGTACCGACGACGCGTTGATCAGTACGATCGGACGGCAACTGCTGAACGCCACCGCGCCCGGTGCCAGCTTCGACCCGACATGCCCCTCGCTGCGATTGCCCAGGGCTGCCGAATGACCGGGGCGAGCGCGCATCCATCTTCATTGGCGGGGTTCACCAGCCTGATGGTGATGGCAATGGGCATGCCGATGATGGTTTTCTACGCCATAGGCATTCTCGGGCCGGAACTGGTCGCCGACCTTGCGATCTCGCGCACGCAACTGGGCTGGCTCACCGCCAGCACTTTCGGGCTCGCGGCGATCCTGTCCCCCTGGGCCGGCGCATTGGTACAACGGATCGGTAGCTGCACGGGATTGACGGCACTGTTCCTGCTGGTGGGCCTGTCGTTTTCATTGATGACGGTTCTCCCCGGATTCGGCGGCCTGGTCACGGCATTGCTGTTCTGCGGAGTCGCCCAATCCCTGGCAAACCCTGCCACGAACCAAGCCATCGCGCAGACCGTGCCTGCAGCCCGGAAAGCCGGCGTCGTCGGCCTCAAGCAATCCGGCGTGCAGGCATCGGCCTTGCTGGCCGGTGTGGCGCTGCCGCCGCTGGCCGTGCTTTGGGGCTGGCGCGGCGCCCTCGCCGTGTGGGTTCCCCTGGCACTGCTGATGGCCGTATCGGCAGCACGCCTGGTGCCGGCATCGCCAGCGGCAGATCGCCCTCCTGCCCTGTCCGTGCAGTTGCCCAACAGCTGGCTGGCGACGCTGATGGCCATTCAGCTCTGCGCCGGACTGGCCTTGTCCTCATTCATGACTTTTCTCGGCGTGTATGCCGATCAGTTGGGAATATCGGCCCGGGCCATCGGCGCGCTGGTGGCGTGCTTCGGCATCATGGGCATCCTGTCCCGGGTCTTGCTGACACCGCTCGGCGCCAGGCTGCGGGACGAAAGCGCGCTGCTGGGCGCGCTGTTCGTTCTCGCCAGTGCTGCGTTGGCAGCGATGCGGCAAGCCAGTGCCGAACAGCATTGGCTGGTGTGGGCCAGCGTGATCGGCATGGGGCTGACCGTGGTCGCCACCAACGCGATCGCCATGAGCATGTTGCTGCGTGATCAGCGATTCGGTGCCGCCGCCGCTTCCGCCGCCATGCTGTCGGCAGGTTTCTTCGGCGGCTTCGCACTCGGCCCACCGGCATTCGGCTGGCTGCTGGCACGCGAAGGCTTTGCCGTCGCCTGGCTGGGCCTCATCGCCATTCTGCTGACAGGAGGCCTTTTGTGCCTGCTGTTATGGCATCTGCGCAAGGAAGTTCCGGGACACATCCATGAATGACAAAAACGCCAATCATCAAGACGCCATTCACGCTCTTTTCGAACGCATGGATGGTATCGCTGAGCAATGCGGCGACCGCTTTCCCTTGTTCCGGGCAGACAAAAGCACGCAATGGACACTATCCAGGCGAGGCTCATGGCTCGGCGGCTTCTGGGCGGGCCTGTGGTGGCTTCGCGCAGCCTATTACGGCAAGCAAAATGATCTCGACATCGCCAGAACCTGGTCCGCGCGACTGGAGTCATCCTTGTCCGAAGCATCGGTAAACCGCAGCTTCGTCTTCTGGTACGGCGCTGCCAGCAACCGCGCATGCAACACCGGGAATGCCATTCGGCAACTTGCAAGCCGGGCCGCACAAGCGATCGCAGTGGATTTCGATCCGTCGATGGAAGCCTGGCCCGTAGGGCCGGGCATGGGAGCCGGCGACGCAGGAGTCCATCGAATCAACGTCGATGCGTTGGCTCCGACACTGGCCTTGCTGCACGGCTATGGCGATGCCGACGGAGCCACGAAAGCAAACAGACACCTGCAGACCTGCCTGCGTCACCTGGCGACGGACCATGGCGCCTGGCGAACCAACGCGGTTCGGAATGCAGACGGCACGATTTCCAGGGATGAGGCAGGAATCTGGCCGCGCGGCCAGGCCTGGGGAATGCTGGGTATGGCCGAGGCCGTCCGCCTGTATGGCCCCTCCTACCGAAATGCAGCATTGCAGGCGTGCAACTATTGGATGCAGCGCTGGGGACGCGATCAGCACACGGAAAATACACCACCGAAGATACTGGACGACCCGTCTGCGCATGCCATTGCCGCCGTCGCGATGCTCAGACTGTACCCCCTGGTACCTGATCAGCACTGGCTGCTCCGCCAATCGCATGCACAGATTGCTTCGATACTTTTCTCCAGCAAGATCGCCGAAACCGGCCAATTCGTCGGCCATCTCTACCACACCGGCACCGATGGCGAGCAACTGGTCGAATCCGCATGCGCCACGTTCTTCCTGCTGGAAGCCCTGCTCAGCATGCACGGGAATACTTAACCCGGATCTTTCATGGCCGGAGAAATCTTGAGCACCTTTCCGGCTATATCCGAACGTGGTTCAGCCTGCGCACCACTCCCATCCGGCTGGCATACGGCTGCCATGTGAGATACGGCAAGGCCGATGAGACGGCTTTTCAGCTCTCTATCGCCCGCTTGCCGAACATCGCCTTGGGCGATTTGCCATGGTAGCGGGTAAAGGCGACGGTGAAGTTGTTGGCGTATTTGTAGCCCACTTGCCAGGCGACCTGAGAGACCCGCTGGCCGGACTCCAGTAGCGCAGCGGCCTTGACCATGCGCAGTTCGAGCAGCAGTTCGGCCGGCGTGGCGTTGTAGAGGTAGAGCATGCCGTCCTTGAGCTTGTTCTTGTTGATGCCGACGAGCGTGGCGAGGTAATCGAGCGTCAGGGGCTTGTCGATGTTTTCGCTCATGGTCTGCCGGGCACGCTCGATGCGTTCGATTTCGGACGGCGAGAATGGGGACGCCTGACCGCTGTGCTGGGGCGCCAGCAGGCTGAACTGTTCGTTGAGCAGGCTCAGGGTGTGGATGTGCAGGTCCAGGCGCGATAGCTGGCTCTGGCATGGCAGCAGGTGGCTGAGCAGCGCCTTGGCGTGTGCCATGGCAGCGGGCGTGCTGGCACGGAAGGCCAGGCGGCTGAGCTGCCTGGAGCCGAGGATTTCGGCGGCGCGCTGCTGGCCAACGTATTTGCAGATCAGCGACTCGTGCGCCACGACCCGCAGCTGCGACACGGTTTCTCCCGCCTCGTAGCGCCGCACGCCCGGGATGGCACGGAACGACGAAATGGTCGTATGGCCCTGCTGGAACTCCAGATTGGTGGAGTCCTGCCCCTCGTAGCACGAGCGGCCTTTCATGCCCAGGGTGATGACCATGACCCGGCCGTCGTGCGGCCCGTTGCTCTCTTCGATCAGTGGCACGCTGGGGGTGTAGCTGAGCCGGCTCAGGCCGAGCCCGGGCTCCAGTTCGACGAAATCCTGGTGGCAATGCCCCAGTTCCTCCGGCAGTTGCAGCCGGGTCCTGCCTCCGCCGAGGGCGCTGCAGATGCGGGGGTCGTCCAGCCTCAGCCGGCAGCAGTTGTTGCGCACACCCATCTCTGTTCCGCCTCTCCCGTCTTTCGCATAGATATTCGTGCTCTTCGCATACTGAGCATGGGAATCATTCTCACTAATATAGCCCATCGCTCACAGCCGACCAAGATCAGGGAAGCACAACCCGGATATCGACCATGACTCACATCAGCCACGAACAGTTTGCCGCCCTGCCCTCGTCCCCGATCCCAGCGCGGATGCAGTCCTGTTGGGACACCCAACTGGCCTGTCAGGATGCCGACGTGCTAAGCCTGGCGCTGGAGCTGGGGCTATTCGCCCATCTGGATGAATTTGCCAGGCCCGAAGAAGTTGCGGCGCGGCTGGGGCTGGCGCCGGCCAATACCTGTCTGTTCCTGGAAATGCTGGGCAGCATGGGCATGCTGGAGCAAGGGCCTGCACACATGGATTCACCGGCATTTCCGTCCAACTGCTACCGGACCCATCCCGAGATGCAACCCTACCTTCATCCGGCTTCGCCGCTCTATCTCGGCGATGCCTTGCAGTTCCGCCACAAGGTGCTGTGCCGCTGCCGCAACCAGCTCGAAACCCTGCTGCGCGAAGGGCCCCCGGACAAGGAAGACGTGCCCGACGAGATTGCGCAACAGGCCTGGGCCAGGGCCGCGCAGGTGCAGATCGCGCAGGAGCAGCGCGCCGTGACCGTGCCGGTGGCACGCCGGATCGCGGGCCAGCTTGCCGACCGCCAAGGCTGGCGGACGATGCTGGACCTGGGCGGCGGCCCCGGCCTGGTGGCGATCGCGCTGGCGCAGGACCTGCCGGCACTGTCCGGCGTAGTGTTCGACTACCCGGCGGTGGCCGCGGTGGCGCAGCAGAACATCGAAGCGGCCGGCCTGCAGCAACGCTTGCGCGGCGTCGGCGGCAACCTGGCGCATGAGGATTTCGGCCACGGCTACGACCTGATCTGGTGCTCTTCGGTGCTGCATTTCGTGCCGGACGCCATGCCCATCCTGAAGCGCCTCCATGCGGCGCTGAACCCCGGCGGCGTGCTGCTGTGCGCCCATGCCGAAGCCGGCGGGCGCCGCGTGCTGCAGTACTACCTGCGCATGCGGATGCAGGGCCGGCAGGTCCTGGCCGAAGGCGAACTGGCGAAGCTGCTGCACGAAGCGGGATTCAGCGAGGTGACGACCCACACCGATGTGGATTTCCCGGTGGCGCCCGTCACCGTCCTGGCGGCACGAAAAGGAGAAGACCTTTCATGACCAAAGCCCGCCTGTTCGGCCTGCAACTGATGTTCGGCTGGATGAACCTGGTCTTGGCCATTCCCAGCATCTACCTGATGTTCGGCATGCCGCTGGTGATGCGCCAGCATGGCTGGAGCGGCACCGAGATCGGGCTGTTCCAGCTGGCGGCGCTGCCTGCCATCTTCAAGTTCCTGTTTGCCGTGCCGGTGCAGCGCGTGCGGCTGGGACGGGGACATTTCGTGCATTGGCTGCTGCTGCTCAGCATGTCGATGCTGGCGCTGTACTGGCTGATCGGGCGGCAGAACCTGATCGAGGACCGCGTGCCGTTGTTCACGCTGACCTTTGCCATGAGCATCGCTGCGACGTGGGCGGACATTCCGCTGAATGCACTGGCCGTGCAATGGCTGCCCCGCAGCGAGCAACTGCGCGCGGGCAGCATCCGCTCGGCCGCCCTGTTCCTCGGCGCGATCATCGGCGGCGGCGTCATGATCGTGGTGCAGTCGCGCATGGGCTGGCAGATGCCTTTCTGGATCATGGGCGCCGGCCTGCTGCTCGGCTGCCTGCCCTTCGTGCTGCTGCGTTCGCGCGCGGCGCTGCCCGAGCCTGCGGCAGGCGGCGATGCGCCGCTGCCCGGCGTGGTCGCCGACTGGGCAGGCTTCTTCAAGCAGCCGGGCGCGCGGCAATGGAGCCTGATGCTGCTGACCAGCTTCCCCTTCATCGGCGCGGCGTGGCTGTACCTCAAGCCGCTGATGCTGGACATGGGCATGCCGCTGGAACGGGTGGCCTTCATCGTCGGCATCGTCGGCGGCGTGACCGGCGCCCTGTTCAGCCTGATCGGCGGACGCCTCGTGCCGGTGCTGGGCACGGCACGCGCCATCGTGCTGTACCTGCTGGCGGCCCTGTGCTCGCTGCTGCTACTGACCGTTGTGGTGTGGGCCAAGCTCGGCCCCGGCTGGCTCATCGCCAGCGCAATCTGCGTGGCCGCGAGCATGGGGGCCGTATCGGCGCTGATGTTCGGCCTGACGATGTTCTTCACCCGCCGCCAGCGCAACGCCTCGGACTACGGCCTGCAGACCACGCTGTTCACCGCCGCCCGCATGGCCGTGCCGATTGCCGCCGGCATGCTGCTCGACCGCCTGGGCTACAACGGCATGCTGGTGGGCTTGACGCTCGGCGTGCTGTTCGCCTTCGGCCTGGCCTGGCAGGTGCGCGGCAAGGTGGGGGATTCGGCAAGGGCTGTGCTGGCCGGCGAGGTGGATTGAAGATGGCGGCGGCCTCCCCTCGGCCCCGTCATCCTTACCACCGTCCGGAGTTGACCGATGACCTGAGCTGGCCCGCATGCCACTTCACTGGCCGGACTCTCCAATCTGATAGTGATGGCGACGTGCCTGCCAATGATGTTTTTCTACACCATCAGCATTCTCAGACCGGACGTGGTCGCCGATCTTACAATCTCGCTCGAGCAAATTCGGCTGCACGGTGATGCGCAGCAATGACGCAGCAACGAGCGTGCTGGTGACGGGCAGCACCGTAACGCTCGTGTGTTCGCTGAACTGGTTGGCCTGAATCGCCAAAGCGGGACGAGGCTTGCCAAAGTCACCCTGCATGGCGATGGTGACGAGGTCGCCTCGCATCAATCCGTCCAGCCGTCCACGTCTGCCAAGGCCTCATCCATGAACTGCTGTATGGCTGTGACATGCAACGGATTTCGCAGCCCGCGCTCAGCTCAGCAACAGCTTGTCATCGTCCAGCACTTCGCCGCGCACCTTCTCGAACATCGCGAGCAGGTGATGCACGTCCATCCCTTCGCGCTCCTTGCCCGAGACGTCGAGCACGACCCGCCCCTGGTGCAGCATCACGGTACGTTGGCCGACGTCGAGCGCCTGGCGCATGCTGTGGGTCACCATCATCGTCGTCAGCTTGTGCTCGGCGACGATGCGCACCGTCAGCTCGAGCACGAAGGCGGCGGTGCGCGGATCGAGCGCGGCGGTGTGCTCGTCGAGCAGCAGCAGGCGCGAAGGCTGCAGCGCCGCCATCAGCAGGCTGACGGCCTGGCGCTGGCCGCCGGAGAGCAGGCCGATGCGGTCGGACAAGCGGTTTTCCAGGCCGAGGCCGAGTGTCGCCAACTGGGCGCGGAATTCCTCGCGCAGCGCCGGCTTGACGGCGAAGGACAGGCCGCGGCGGCGGCCGCGCATCTTCGCCAGCGCCATGTTCTCTTCGATGGTCAGGTCTTCGCAGGTACCCGCCAGCGGGTCCTGGAACACGCGCGCGACGTGGCGCGCCCGCGACCACACCGGCTGGCGGGTCATGTCGATGCCGTCGATCTCGATGCTGCCGCTGTCGATCTTCTGCTCGCCGGACACGGCATTGAGGAAGGTCGACTTGCCGGCGCCGTTCGAGCCGATCACGGTGACGAACTGCCCGGACGGGATCTCGAGCGACATGCCGCGCAGGGCCTGGGTCTCGATCGGCGTGCCGGGGTTGAAGGTGAGGTGCAGATCCTGGACTTTCAGCATGTCAGTTCGCCTTCTTTCCGGACCAGTGCTGGCGCAGCCTGGGCACCACCAGCGCCACCGTCACCAGCAAGGCGGTGACGAGGTTGAGATCCTGCGCCTGCAGGCCGATGAAGTCGGAATTGAGCGCCAGCGCGATGAAGAAGCGATAGACGATGGCGCCGACGATCACCGCGATGGTCGCCAGGTAGAGCTTGCGCGAGGGCAGCAGGCTTTCGCCGACGATCACCGCCGCCAGGCCGATGACGATGGTGCCCACGCCCATCGAGATGTCCGCCCCGCCCTGGGTCTGCGCGAACAGCGCGCCGGCCAGCCCGACCAGCGCGTTCGACAGCGCCATGCCGGCCAGCACCGCCAGCCCGGTATTGACGCCCTGCGCCCGCGCCATGCGCGCGTTGGAGCCGGTGGCGCGGATCGCCAGGCCGCTCTGGGTGGCGAAGAAGCCGTCCAGCAGGAACTTCATCGCCAGCACCACGAAGACCAGCAGCAGCGGCCGGAACACGTAGTCGGCCAGCGCCTCGGGCTGCAGGATGTTGAAGACGGTCGGCTCCATGATCAGCGGCACGTTGGGCTTGCCCATGATGCGCAGGTTGATCGAGTACAGCGCGATCATCATCAGGATGCTGGCGAGCAGGTCCATGATCTTCAGCCGCACGTTGAGCCAGCCGGTGGTCAGGCCCGCCACGGCGCCGGCGGCCGTCGCCGCGAGCGTGGCGACGAAGGGATCGGTACCGCTTGCAATCAGCGTGGCGGCCACCGCGCCGCCGAGCGGAAAGCTGCCGTCGACGGTCAGATCGGGAAAGCGCAGCAGGCGGAAGGAGATATAGACGCCGAGGGCGACGAGGCTGAAGATCAGCCCGATCTCCAGGGCCCCGAGCAGGGTGTAGAAAGACATGAGGGAACGACCGTTGGCTGGAAGGCAACGGCAGGCACCGCCGGCTGCGCGCCGGCGGCATGCCCGCCGCGGGGCTTACTGGATGACCTTGGCGGCAGCTTGCACCAGTTCGTCGGACAGCGTGATGCCCTGCCTGCGCGCTGCTTCCGGATTGACGTGGAGTTCGAGCTTGGTGCTCGTCTCGGAAGCGATGTCGCCCGGCTTCTCGCCGTTGAGGATGCGGGCGACGATCTTGCCGGTCTGCACGCCCAGGCCGCGGTAGTCCATACCGTAGGCGGCCACCGCGCCGCGCACGACGCTGTCGACGTCGGCCGCGACCAGCGGAATCTTGGCGTCCATGCCGACCTTGACCAGGGCCTCGTAGGCCGACACCACGTTGTTGTCGGTGCTGGTGTAGAAGACGTCGGCCTTGCCGATCAGGCTGCGCGCCGCCGAACCGACGTCGACCGAGCGCGGCGCGGCGGCTTCGACCAGGCTCATGCCGTGCTTGGGCAGCGCTTCGCGCATCTGCTCGAGCACCACCACCGAGTTCGCCTCGCCCGGGTTGAAGACCATACCGACACGCTTGGCATCGGGCGCGACGCGCTTGATCAGGTCGATCTGCTTGTCCAGTTCGAGCGCATCCGAAGCGCCGGTGACGTTGGTGCCCGACGGCGCCATCGACGGCACCAGCTTGGCGGCAACCGGATCGGTCACGGCCGAATACACCAGCGGGATGTTCTTGGTCGCGGCGGCGACGGCCTGCGCCGAAGGCGTGGCGATGGCGACGATGGCATCGACCTTGTCACCGACGAACTTGCGTGCGATCTGCGCCGCGGTGCCGGTGTTGCCCTGGGCGCTCTGGTACTGCCACTTCAGGTTCTTGCCTTCCTCGAAGCCTTCCTCGGCCAGGCCTTGCTTGACGCCGTCACGCACCGCATCCAGCGCCGGGTGTTCGACGATCGCGGTGACGGCGACGGATTTCTGCTGGGCATGGACCGGGGCCGCGATTGCGAAAGCCAGCGCCAGCGCACCGAACAGGGTGTTGCGGGACTTGATGAAAGGCATTCAGGACTCCTCAGCGGCCATCTCGGCCAGGAAAGTTGGGCAAGACTCGCCCTGCCTCAGCAGAACGAAACTCCCGGAGTCTACCGGTCATCGATGCTTTAGGCGACTGCCGCAAGCCCGGAGCCCGGCAATCTCATGGCGTTCGTGTGCGCTTTCACGGCAGGCAGGCGGCAGGATTGCATGATTGACTGTATTTTTTTACAGTCAACTGCATGCTTCCCGACCATGCCGAACTCCACTGCCTCAGCAACTTCAGCTTCCAGCGCGGCGCCTCGCATCCCGAGGAACTCGTCGCCCAGGCGGCCGCCTTCGGCTATGCCGCGATCGCGATCACCGACGAATGTTCGCTGGCCGGCGTGGTGCGGGCCCACCGTGCGCTGCAGGAGCAACCCGAACAGGGCCGGCCCAGGCTGATCATCGGCAGCGAACTGCAACTGGCCGACGGCCCCTGCATCGTGCTGCTGGCAAGCAGCCGCGCCGGCTACGGGCAGTTGTCGCGGCTCATCACCCGCGCCCGGCGCGCCGCCGGCAAGGGTGAATACAAGCTCACGCGGACGATGCTCGACGGCGCCTGCCCCGACTGCCTGGCCCTGCTGATCCCGCCCGCCGATTTTCCGCCGCCGGACTGGCCTGTCCCGGCGCGTGCCGAGCCGCCTGCCGCCGGCTCTGCCACCACCGACTCCGCTGCCACGCTCGAAGCCGATGCCGCCTGGCTCGCACAGCGTTTTCCCGGTCGCGCCTGGATGGCGGTCACGGTGCGGCTCGACGGCCGCGACCGCCAGCGCATCACCTGCTTGCGCCGCATCGCCCGGGACGCCGGCATCCCGGCCGTGGCCGCCAGCGGTGCGCTGATGCACGATGCCGGCCGCCGTCCGCTGGCCGACGTGATGACGGCGCTGCGGCTGCACTGCAGCGTGGCCGAAGCCGGCCTGGCGCTCGCCCCCAATGCCGAACGCCGGCTGCACGACCGTGCCACGCTCGCCGGCCGCTACCCGCCCGCGCTGCTCGCCGAAACCCTGGCCGTGGCCGCGCGCTGCACTTTCAGCCTCGACGAGTTGCGCTACGAATACCCGGCCGAACTCGTGCCCGACGGCGAGACCCCCGCCAGTTGGCTGCGCCGCCTGGTGGAAGGCGGCCTGGCCTGGCGCTACCGGCAGGACGGCGGCCGTCCGGCCACCCAGGCCGATGATTCGCCCGCAATCCATGCCCTTGCCCGCCCTGCCGCTCGCGCTGCCCCGCCGCCTCCAGCCACGGACCCTGTACCACCAACCGTGCGCAAACAGATCGAATACGAGCTGGCGCTGATCGCCGAGCTCGACTACGAGCCCTACTTCCTCACCGTGCACGACATCGTCCGCTTCGCCCGCAGCGTCGGCATCCTGTGCCAGGGGCGGGGTTCGGCGGCCAATTCGGCAGTGTGCTGGGCGCTGGGCATCACCGAAGTCGATCCGGGGCTCGGCATCATGCTGGTCGAACGCTTCATCTCGCGCGAACGCAACGAGCCGCCCGACATCGACGTCGATTTCGAGCACGAGCGGCGCGAGGAAGTCATCCAGTACGTCTATCGCAAGTACGGCCGCGACCGCGCCGCGCTTGCCGCCACCGTCATCACCTACCGCGCCCGCAGCGCGCTGCGCGACGTCGGCCGCGCCCTCGGCCTGGGCGAGGCCCAGGTCGACCGCATCACGAGCGAGCACCACTGGTTCGACGGCCGCCGCGTGCGGCCCGAACGTCTCGCCGCCGCCGGGCTCGATCCCGACAGCCCGATCAGCCGGCGGCTGGCCGCGCTCACCGAGGAACTGATCGGCTTCCCGCGCCACCTGTCGCAGCACGTCGGCGGCTTCGTCATCGCCCGCGGCCGGCTCGACGAACTGGTGCCGGTGGAAAACGCCGCGATGCCCGAGCGCACCGTGATCCAGTGGGACAAGGACGACCTCGACACCGTCGGGCTGATGAAGATCGACGTGCTCGCGCTCGGCATGCTGTCGGCGCTGCGCCGCGGCCTGGCACTGGCATCGAACTGGCGCGGGCGGCCGCTGAGCCTGGCCAGCATCGAGCGCGAACGGCCGGAAGTCTATGCAATGCTGTCGCGCGCCGACGCGATCGGCGTGTTCCAGGTCGAGTCGCGTGCGCAGATGAGCATGCTGCCGCGCCTCAAGCCGCAGCGCTTCTACGACCTGGTGGTGCAGGTCGCCATCGTGCGCCCCGGCCCGATCCAGGGCGGCATGGTCCATCCCTACCTGCGCGCACGCGAACGCGTCGCGCGCGGCGAGAACCCGATGGCGGACGTGCGCGCCGAAATCCACGCCGCGCTGGCGCGCACGCTGGGCGTGCCGATCTTCCAGGAGCAGGTCATGCAGCTTGCCGTGGCCGCGGCCGACTTCAGCGCCGGCGAGGCCGATCAGCTGCGCCGTTCGATGGGCACCTGGCGGCGCAAGGGCGAACTCGAACGCCATCGGGCAAAGCTGCTGGCAGGCCTGGCCCGCAACGGCTACGACGCCGATTTCGCCCAGCGCCTGAGCCAGCAGATCGAAGGCTTCGGCGAATACGGCTTTCCCGAGTCGCATGCCGCCAGCTTCGCGCTGCTGGTCTATGCCTCGGCATGGCTGAAGCGCTTCGAGCCGGCCGCTTTCCTCGCCGCGCTGCTGGACAGCCAGCCGATGGGTTTCTACGCTCCCTCGCAACTGATCCAGGACGCCCGCCGCCACGGTGTCGAAGTACGCCCGGCCGACGTCACCGCCAGCGACTGGGAATGCACGCTCGAAGAAACGGTGGCCGCCACGGCTCCGGCCGAGCGCACCGCCAGCCGCGGCGGCAAACCGTCTTCGGAGACGGTGCAGCAGGCCACGCCTCCCCAGCCCGCCGTACGCCTCGGCCTGCGCATGATCCACGGCCTGGGGCAGGACACCGCGTTGCGCATTGCCGCCGCCCGGCGCCAGCACGCCTTCGCCGATACCCGGGATCTCGCCGTCCGCGCGCGGCTGGATGCCGGCGAGCTGCGCGTGCTGGCCGCCGGCGGCGCCCTCGCCACGCTGGCCGGCCACCGCCGCCAGGCCTTGTGGCAGGCCACCGGCGCCGCGCCGCTGCCCGGCCTGCTGGCCGCGGCCCCCGGCGGCGATGCCGAGGCCAGGCTCGCCGCCCCGGCGGCGGCCGAGGATCTGCGCGCAGACTATGCCCGCCTCGGCTTCACGCTGGGCCGCCACCCCTTGTCTTTCGTGCGCGGCGAGCTCGCCCGGCTGCGCTTCATCACCGCCGCCGACATCGCCGCCGCCCCCGACCGCATGCTGGCCCGCGGCGCCGGCCTGGTCACCTGCCGCCAGCGCCCCGGCACCGCCAAGGGCACGATGTTCATCACGCTGGAAGACGAGACCGGCCTCACCAACGTCATCGTCCGCCCAGAACTCCTCGAGCGCCAGCGCCGCCCTCTGCTCGGCGCCCACCTGCTCGGCGTCTATGGCCAGATCAGCCGCCAGGGCCTGGTCGTGCATCTGATCGCGAACCGGGTGGTGGACCACTCCGGGCTGCTGCAGGGCCTGGCGGCACGGAGCAGGGATTTCCATTGAAACCTGCCCGCTGCAGCACGACAGATGCCGGACTCCGGCACATCCGCTAACCGGAAACGACTGTCCAGCGCTGCCGGGCAATGGCTTCCATTTTTGATCTTCATCAAAATGACATGGCATTTTGCAGTCGCACAATGTTTGGCAGAACAAGCAAGGAGCCATCCATGTCATCGAGCCCTGCCGCCGCCAAGGTACCGCCTTCCCCATCCCTCAGCTTCACGCAGCGCGCCGGCCTGGTGGCGGCCACTGCCGCGCTGCTGATCGTGGTGTTCATGCCCCCGCTGCCCGGCCTGCCGCAGGCGGGGCAGATGATGCTGGGCATCCTGGCCTTCGCGGTGATCCTGTGGATGACCGAGGCGCTGGACTATTCGGTCTCGGCGCTGGTGATCGGCGCACTGATGATCGCCTTGCTGGCCCTCAGCCCCGCGCCGGGCCAGGATGCGACGGACGCGGTGATGGGCACCCGCGGCGCGCTGCCCTACGCCTTGTCGGGCTTCAGCAACAGCGCCGCGGTGCTGGTGGCGGCGGCGTGCTTCATCGCCTCGGCGATGACCGCCACCCAGCTCGACAAGCGCATCGCGCTGCAGGTGCTGTCCTACGTGCCGGCTCGCGCCAACCATGTGGCGATGGGCGCGATCGTGGTGGGCTTCCTGCTCTCCTTCATCGTCCCCAGCGCCACCGCGCGCGTGGCCTGCCTGATGCCGATCATGCTGGGCTTCCTGACCGCCTTCGGCGCCGACCGCCGCAGCAAGTTCGCCGCGCTGGTGGTGATCACCGCGGCACAGACGGCCAGCGTCTGGAACGTGGGCATCAAGACCGCCGCCGCGCAGAACATGGTGGCGATCGGCTTCATCGAAAGGCAGTTCGGCCAGACCATCACCTGGGGCGAGTGGTTCATCGCCGGGGCTCCGTTCTCGGCCGTGCTGACGGTGCTGCTCTACCTGATCATGACGCGCATGCTCAGGCCCGAGATGGATCACATCGCCGGCGGGCGCGAAGCCATCCGCCAGCAGCTCGACGCCCTCGGCCCGACCACGCCCAAGCAATGGAAGCTGCTCACCATCACCGTGGTGCTGCTGGGCTTCTGGGCCACCGAAGGCGTGCTGCATAGCATCGACACCACCTCATCCACCATCGTCGCGGTGGCGCTGATGCTGTTGCCGCGCATCGGTGTGATGGACTGGAAGGAATCGCAGAAAGGCTTTCCGTGGGGCACGGTGCTGCTGTTCGCGGTCGGCATCGCGATGGGCTCGGCCCTGCTCAGGACCGAAGCCGCGCCCTGGCTGGCGCGCCTGATCGTCGAACACCTCGGGCTGGCGAACGCGACGGCCTTCGCCATCTTCATGCTGCTGTCGCTGTTCCTGATCGTCATCCACCTCGGCTTCGCCAGCGCGACCGGGCTGGCATCGACCATGATCCCGATCATCATCAGCGTGCTGCAGGCGGTGGAAACCCCGGGCATCAACCCCATCGGCATGACGATGCTGCTGCAGTTCGTGGTGAGCTTCGGCTTCATCCTGCCGGTGAATTCGCCCCAGGGCATGCTGGCCTACGGCACGGATACCTTCGACATCAAGGACTACATCCGCACCGGCCTGGTGCTTACCGTGGCAGCCACCGTGCTGCTGGTGGTGTTCGCGCTGACCTACTGGTCGTGGATGGGCTACATGACATTGCCGGCGGACTGAGGCTGAAAGGGCTGGCGTTCCTGAAGATCGCCAGCCCAACTATTTGCCAGCGGCGCCCCCGGCCGAGGCCGCTCCTACGGAAACGCTCAGCGGGCCAATTCGGCCGTCGCCCACTCCACCACCTGCCCCGCCACCGTCGCCGACGCCTGGCCGAAGCCGTCGACCACCTGTGGCACGTCGCTGCCTGCCGGAAGATGACGGGCCTCGAACTGGCGTGCGGCGACGATGCGGCGGCCGTCGCGCTGCACCAGGCGGGCGTCGAGCCTAACCACCACCTCGGGCCTGCCGTCGCGGTATTCGGTCTGGAAGGCCAGCAAATCGCTGACGATCTCGTAGTCGGCCTGCAGGCGGATCTCGTCGCTGCTCAGCGCCGCGATGCGGCCATCGGCGCGGAAGGCATCGATGATGCGCTCGCGCACCAGTACCGGCGCGGGGTCGCTCCAGCTTGCGCCCTTGTAGACACTGAGCCGGTCCCTCTCGGGCACGACCACGATGCGCTGGCCGGACAGGCTGGTACCGGCCGCCGGCCGCGAGATGCGCAGCGACAGCGGCAGCGCCGCGCCTTCGGCCTTGCGCCACTCGGCGGCGGGCAGCCGGTAGGTATCGACCGGTTCCGGGCGCGGCAGCACCGAGCAGGCCGACAGGATCAGCAGCGAAGCGGCCAGGCCGGCACGGTGCAGGGCGCGCATCGCAGACTTGCGGGGTTTCATGGTGTGAACTCCTTCACCGGTTCGAGGCCGAGCAGGTAATCGGTCGGTCGGTTTTCCAGTTGGCGCGTGATGGCACGCATCGAGGCCAGGGTATCGCGCAGCTCGGCCAGCGCCGGGCCGAGTTCGGCCAGGCCGCGCATGCTGCTGTTGAGCGGGCCGCGGTTTTCGCTGACGAGCGTATCGACGGTGGCCATCGCCCGCTCGAAGGCGGCCATCGAACGCTGCGCGCTCTGCAGCGTCTGCTGGCCCTCCACGTCGATCAGCCGATTGGCGCTGCCGACCAGCTTCGACGCTTCGCCCAGCGCCAGCGTCGCCTGCTCGCCGACCAGGGCGAGCTGGCGCACCGCGGCCGTGATCCCCTCGCGCTCGGCGGCGATCGCGCCGGAAGTCTGTTCCAGGCTCTTCAGCGTCTGCGCGATGCTGGCGATGTTCTCTTCCGAGAACAGCTGGCGCATCTGGAACAGCACGCCGTTGATGTTGAGCATCACGTCCTCGCCGTCGGCCATCAGCTTGGTCAGCGGCGACGGCGTGGCGATGATCTCCGGCACCTCGTCCCCGGCCGGCAGCGGCACGCTGTTCGGATCGTCGCCGCTGCTCAGGCGGATGATCGAGATGCCGGTGATGCCGGCCGGCACCAGCCGCGCCTGGGTATCGCTGCGCACCGGCGCTTCGCTGTCGACGCGGACGCGGGCGATGACCCGGTGCGGGTCCTTCGGATCGAGCCGCAGGCTCGAGACGTCGCCGACCTTGATGCCGTTGAATTCCACCGTGCTGCCCTTCGACAGGCCGCTGACGGCCTCCTGGAAGACGATGTCGTAGGCATGGAACTGGGTGTCGCTGTGGCTCTTGCCGAGCCACAGCGCGAAGACCAGCGCCGCACCGACCACCAGCAGGGTGAAGAGGCCGATCAGCACGTGATGGGCACGTGTTTCCATTTCGGGTTGCTCCGGGTTGAATCAGGTTTGCGGGACGTGGTGCAGCGCCTGCGCGGCGTCCGCCGCGGCACGGCCGCGCGGCCCGTGGAAATACTCGCGGATCCAGGCGTCGTCGGTCGCCGCCACGGCTTCGAGCGTGTCGTTGATCAGCACCCTCTTCTGCGACAGCACCGCGATGCGGTCGGTGATGGTGTAGAGGGTGTCGAGGTCGTGGGTGACGATGAACACGCTCAGGCCGAGGGCGTCGCGCAGCGTGAGGATGAGCTGGTCGAAGGCGGCGGCGCCGATCGGATCGAGGCCGGCGGTCGGCTCGTCGAGGAACAGGATGTCGGGGTCGAGCGCCAGCGCACGCGCGAGCGCGGCGCGCTTGACCATGCCGCCGGACAGGTCGGACGGGTACTTGTCGCCGGCGTTGGCCGGCAGGCCTGCCAGCGCGATCTTCAGCCGCGCCAGCTCCGCCGCCTCCGCCGCCTTCAGCCCGGCATGCTCGATCAGCGGCAAGGCCACGTTCTCCGCCACCGTCAGCGACGAGAACAGCGCGCCTTGCTGGAACAGCACGCCGAAGCGCCGTTCCACCTGCGCGCGCCGCGCCTCCGGCAAGGTCAGCAGGTCCTGGCCGAACACGCTCACCTTGCCCGCCGCCGGCCGGTTGAGGCCGACGATGGTGCGCAGCAGCACCGACTTGCCGGTGCCCGAGCCGCCGACCACGCCCAGGATCTCGCCGCGGCGCACGTCGAGATCGAGATTGTCATGCACTACCTGCGCACCGAACTGGTTGCGCACGCCGCGCACCTCGATGATGTTCTCCACGGCCGCAGTCATCGCGTCACCCGCCCCCCCGTCATCGTCCCCATCTCACCATCCCCACCTCACCAGCCCATTTCCATGCAGAACAGCGCCGCCACCGCATCGACCACGATGACGATGAAGATCGACTGCACCACCGACGACGTGGTGTGCTCGCCGACCGACTGCGCGCTGCCGCTGACACGAAAGCCTTCCAGGCAGCCGATGATGCCGATCAGGAAGGCGAAGATCGGCGCCTTGGCCATGCCGACGATGAAGTGCTTGACGCTGACGTCGTTCTCGACCACCGACAGGAACATCACCGGCGAGATGTCGAGCTTGGCCGCGCACACCAGCATGCCGCCGGCAATGCCTGAAATCATCGCCACGAAGGTCAGCATCGGCAGCGCCAGCATCAGCGCCGACACCCGCGGCAACACCAGCAGCTCGATCGGATCGAGGCCCAGCACGCGGATCGCATCGACCTCTTCGTTGGCACGCATCGAGCCGATCTGCGCGGTGAAGGAGCTGGCGGTGCGGCCGGCGACGATGATCGCCGTCAGCAACACGCCGAACTCGCGCAGGAAGGAAAACGCGATCAGGTCCACAGTGAAGATGCTGGCGCCAAAGGCCGACAGCACGGTCGAGCCGAGGAAGGCGATCACCGCGCCGACCAGGAAGGTCAGCAGCGCAACGATCGGCACCGCATTGAGCGCGGTCTGCTCCAGGTTGGCGACGAGCGAGGTGATGCGCCAGCGCCGCGGCTGCAGCAGCACGACGAACGCGGTTTGCAGCGTGATGCCGATGAAGCCCAGGATGCCGACCACGTGATTCCAGAACACCGTCGTCGACTGGCCGATATGCTCGAGCACGTCGGCCAGCGCGTTGCCCTGTTTCACGGGCGGGACTTGTTCGGTGGCGAGCGCGTCCGACACCGTCTTCAGCAGCGCACGGCGTTCCGACCCCAGCGGACTCTGCTCACCCGCCAGCCATTGCAGGCGCTCCGGCCCCAGCAGTTCGTGCAGCAATGCGACACCGGCGGTGTCGAGCGCACCCAGGCCGGCGGCATCGACGCGCGTGCCCGGTCCGATCGTCTCCCGCAATGCAGCGACGCGGCCCGCCAGCGGGCGGTAGTGCGCAAGCGTCCAGTCGCCGCCCAGCACGAGCCGGCTTTCGCCGCCAGTGCCGGACAAGTCCGCGAAACCGCTCATCGAGTCACCCAAAAACGTCCCATGCTCCACTATCCCTGGCGCCGCCGGGCATTGCGGGCCCGCCCTTGCCATGTCCTTTCCTGGTGATTGCCATCCGGCATCATGTGCCACTTTATCGTCATATAAAGCCAGCTATTACAACGACGCGGCGCTTGACGATGATATTCGGCAAATGTTGGAATGCAAGTGCACCGCAGCATTTTTCTTGCCTGTCCGCATAGGTTGCACAACGCCGGCTTGGGACGGCTGCTGCGGGCATCCGGACCGCGCCTCAACCCGAAACGTGGCCCGGAGAGTGGCCCGATGAGCGGAAAAATGCCATGAAAATCGACATCAAGAACAAGGCGGCATGGATCGTCGCCGCCCTCCTCGCCGTCTCGGCCGTCATCGCGTGGCAAGTTCTCGGCCGCAACGGTGACGACGGCAGCTTCGTCCACGGCAACGGCCGCATCGAAGCCACCGAAGTCGACGTCGCCGCCAAGGCTGCCGGACGCGTGCAGGACATCCTGGTCAACGAAGGCGACTTCGTCGCCGCCGACCAGGTCATCGCCCGCATGGACATGAAGACGGTCGAAGCCCAGCTCGCCCAGGCCCGCGCGGAAGCCGCCAATGCCCGCAGCGCGCGCGAAACCGCCCTCGCCCAGGTCGCCCAGCGCAAGGCCGACGTCGCCATGGCCGAGGCGACGCTGGTGCAGCGCCGTTCCGAACTCGACATCGCGCGCAAGACCAGCGCCCGCTCGCAGGCCTTGCGCGCCGACCGCGCCATCTCCGAGCAGGTCGCCGACGACAATCTCGCCCGCGTGCGCAACGCCGAAGCCAACATCAACGTCGCCCAGGCCCAGATCGCTGCCGCCCAGGCCGGCGTCAAGGCCGCCGAAGCACAGGTCGAGCAGGCCGAAGCCGCGATCCAGGCCACGCTCGCCGTCGTCGCCCGACTGGAGACTGAGCTGGAGGACGGCGTACTGAAGGCGCCGCGCGGCGGCCGCGTGCAGTACCGCATCGTGCAGCCGGGCGAAGTCGTCGGCGGTGGCGGCAAGATCGTCAGCCTGGTCGACATCGGCGACGTCTACATGACCTTCTTCCTGCCCGAAATGGCCGCCGGCCGCGTCGCCATCGGCACCGAAGCGCGCATCGTGCTCGATGCCGCCCAGCACTACGTGATTCCGGCGCACATCTCCTACGTCGCCAGCGTCGCGCAGTTCACCCCGAAGACGGTCGAAACCCAGAGCGAACGGCAGAAGATGGTGTTCCGCGTCAAGGCCCGCATCGACCCCGAACTGCTCGCAAAGTATCCCGAGCACGTCAAGACCGGCCTGCCCGGCGTCGCCCACGTCCGCCTCGACGACAGCAAGCCCTGGCCCGACGAGCTGCAGACGAGGCTGCCGTGAATTCCGCGACCGGACCGGCGGCGCCTTCCACGGCGCCGGTCGTCCGCCCACCCGTCGTTCGCCTCGTCGATGTCGAGCACCGCTACGGCGACACGCTCGCCGCCGACCATGTCACGCTCGACATTCCGGCCGGCTGCATGGTCGGCTTCATCGGCCCCGACGGCGTCGGCAAATCCACCTGGCTGGGCCTGATCGCCGGCGCGCGCCAGATCCAGCAAGGCAAGGTCGAAGTCCTCGGCGGCGACATGGCCAGCGCCCGCCACCGCCGCGACGTCTGCCCGCGCATCGCCTACATGCCGCAAGGCCTGGGCAAGAACCTCTACCCGACGCTGTCGGTGTTCGAGAACGTCGATTTCTTCGGCCGCCTGTTCGGCCAGTCGCGTGCCGAACGCGAGGAGCGCATCGCCGACCTGCTGGCTTCGACCGGCCTTGCCGAATTCGCCGACCGTCCGGCCAACAAGCTGTCCGGCGGCATGAAGCAGAAGCTCGGCCTGTGCTGCGCGCTGATCCACGACCCCGACCTGCTGATCCTCGACGAACCCACCACCGGCGTCGATCCGCTGTCGCGCCGCCAGTTCTGGGAACTGATCGATCGCATCCGCGAGCGGCGCCCGGGCATGAGCGTGCTCGTCGCCACCGCCTACATGGAAGAAGCCGAACGCTACGACTGGCTGGTCGCGGTCGACGCCGGCCGCGTGCTGGCGACCGGCAGCCCGGCGGAACTGCGTGAACGGACGGGCGCCGACACGCTGGAAGACGCCTTCCTCGCCCTGCTGCCACCCGAACGGCTGGGCGATCACACGCCGCTGACGATTCCGCCGCTCGAAGCCGGCGAGACCGTCATCGAGGCGCGCAAGCTGCAGATGCGCTTCGGCGACTTCGTCGCGGTCGACGACGTCAACCTGCAGGTACGGCGCGGCGAGATCTTCGGTTTCCTCGGCTCCAACGGCTGCGGCAAGTCGACGACGATGAAGATGCTCACCGGCCTGCTGCCGCCCACCCGCGGCGAGGCGCTGCTGCTGGGCGAAGTCCTCGATGCCCACAACATCGACACCCGGCGCCGGGTCGGCTACATGTCGCAGGCGTTCTCGCTGTACGCCGAGCTGTCGGTGCGGCGCAACCTGCAGCTGCACGCTGACCTGTTCCATCTGCCGAAGGCCGAAGGCGAAGCCCGCATCACCGAACTGGCGCGCCGCTTCGATCTCGAGCCGGTCATGGACGAAGTGCCCGAGGCGCTGCCGCTGGGTATCCGCCAGCGCCTGCAACTGGCGGTCGCGGTGCTGCACCGGCCCGACGTGCTGATCCTCGACGAACCGACTTCGGGCGTCGACCCGGTCGCGCGCGACCACTTCTGGGAGCTGATCATCGACCTGTCGCGCAAGGACGGCGTGACGATCTTCATCACCACCCACTTCATGAACGAGGCACAGCGCTGCGACCGCATCTCGCTGATGCACGCCGGCCGCATCCTGGCCAGCGGCGCGCCCGACGAACTGGCTGCGCAGCGCGGCGCCGCCTCGCTGGAAGATGCCTTCGTCGGCTATCTGGCCGAGGCGAGCGGGGTGAAGCTCGGAGGCTCTGGCGGAGGGGCCGATACAAACGCCCCGGCTGAAACCAACGCCCCGTCTCCCCAGCTTGCTCCGGCGAATGGAGAGGGAGAACGGGCCGGCAGCACCTCGCACTCGCGCCCGCCCCGCTTCAGCCTCGCCCGCCTGCTCAGCTTCAGCACGCGCGAGGCGACCGAACTGCGCCGCGATCCCTTCCGCCTGACACTGGCGCTGCTCGGCACCGTGATCCTGATGCTGGTGATGGGCTACGGCATCACCACCGACGTCGAGGACCTGAGCTATGCCGTGCTCGATCTCGACCGCAGCACCGCGAGCGAAAGCTATACCCTCAACATCTCCGGCTCGCGCTACTTCCAGGAACAGCCGCCGCTCGAAAGCCATGCCGACATCGACCGCCGCATGCGCGCCGGCGAACTGGCGATGGCGCTGGAGATTCCGCCCAACTTCGGCCGCGACCTCGCGCGCGGCGCGCGGCCCGAGATCAGCGTCTGGCTGGACGGCGCGATGCCGATGCGGGCCGAGGTCGCGCGCGGCTACGTCATGGGCGTGCATGCGCAGACGCTGACCGAGGCGATGGCCAGCGCCGGCATTTCCGCCGCGCCGCTCGCCGACATCGCCGTGCGCTACCGCTACAACCCGGACATGCGCAGCCTGATCGCGATGGTGCCGGCGGTGATCCCGATGCTGCTGGTCTTCATCCCGGCGATGCTGACCGCGCTCGGCGTGGTGCGCGAGAAGGAATTGGGCTCCATCCTCAACGTCTACACCACGCCGGTCACCAAGCTCGAATTCCTGCTCGGCAAGCAACTGCCCTACATCGCGCTGTCGATGTTCAACTGCGTGCTGATGTTCGTGCTCGCGATCACCCTGTTCGACGTGCCGTTCAAGGGCAGCCTGACGGCCTTCTTCACCGGCGCGCTGCTCTACGTCACCGCCACTACCGGCCTGGGGCTGCTGATGTCGACGCTGACCAACAGCCAGATCGCGGCGATGGCCGGCACCTCGATCGGCACCCTGCTGCCGGCGATCCAGTTCTCCGGCATGCTCGATCCGGTGTCCTCGCTCGAAGGCGGCGGCGCGCTGATCGGCGAAATGTATCCGACCACGCACTTCCTCACCATCAGCCGGGGCACCTTCTCGAAGGCGCTCGACTTCGGCGACCTGGGCGGCGCCTTCATCCCGCTGCTGATGGCCATTCCGGTGCTGACGCTGCTGTCCGCGCTGTTGCTGAAGAAACAGGCCCGCTGAAGAGGAAGACCATGGGCACACGCAACGGCACCCTGCACAACACCTGGCACCTGGGCATCAAGGAGTTCCACAGCCTGCTCGGCGACTGGCCGATGCTGTTCATGATCGTGTTCATGTTCACCGTGTCGGTGTATGCCGACGCCACCGCCAAGCCCGAAAGCCTGCACCGGGCCTCGATCGCGGTGGTCGACGAGGACCAGTCGCAGCTGTCCAGCCGCATCATCGCCGCGCTGCACCCGCCGCAGTTCATCGACCCGGAGCGGATCGAACTGGCGGAGATCGACCCCACGATGGACGCCGGCCGGCACACCTTCGTGCTCGACATTCCGCCCAACTTCCAGCGCGACGTGCTGGCCGGCCGCTCGCCGGCGCTGCAGCTCAACGTCGATGCCACCCGCCAGAGCCAGGCGCAGACCGGCACCGGCTACATCCAGAACATCGTCAACGATGAGATCCGCAGCTTCGTGCAGCGCTACCGCAGCACCGCCGCGCAGCCGGTGCAACTGGTCGAGCGCGCGATGTTCAACCCCAATCTCAGCGGCGGCTGGTTCGCGGCGGTGACGGCGATCATCAACAACATCACCATGCTCGGCATCCTGCTCACCGGCGCCGCGCTGATCCGCGAACGCGAGCACGGCACCATCGAGCATCTGCTGGTGATGCCGGTGACGCCCTTCGAGATCATGCTGTCCAAGGTCTGGTCGATGGGCGTGGTCGTGCTGCTGGCCTCGTCCTTTTCGCTGCAGGTCATGGTCAAGGGCGTGCTGGGCGTCGTCGTGCCCGGCTCGGCGCTGCTGTTCGGCGCGGCCTCGCTGCTCTACCTGTTCGCCGCCGCCTCGATCGGCATCTTCATGGGCACGCTGGCGCGCAACATGCCGCAGTTCGGCCTCATGACCATCCTCGTGCTGCTGCCGCTGCAGATCCTGTCGGGTGCGCTGACACCGCGCGAAAGCATGCCCGAGCTGGTGCAGTGGCTGATGTCGCTGACCCCCACCACCCACTTCGTCAGCCTCGCCCAGGGCATCCTGTTCCGCGGCGCCGGCCTCGACGTGGTGTGGCCCGCCTTCGCCATGGTGGCGCTGATCGGCGGCGTCTTCTTCGCCCTCGCCCTCCATCGCCTGCGCAGCACCATCGGCAAGATGCAGAGCTGAACCGGCCGCGCCGCCAGCACTTCAGCGGCCCCCGATTTCCTTCATCGCACTCCTCGCCCGGACCAAAGGACCCGCTCCATGTCGGCACTTTTCCAGCCCTTCACGCTCAAGGACGCCACCCTCCGCAACCGCATCGCCGTCCCGCCGATGTGCCAGTACATGGCCGTCGACGGCGTCGCCAACGACTGGCACCGGGTGCACTACCCCGCGCTGGCGCGTGGCGGCGCCGGCCTGGTCGTCGTCGAGGCCACCGCGGTCTCGCCGGAAGGCCGTATCACCCCCGCCTGCCTCGGCCTGTGGAACGAGGCCCAGGCCGAAGCGCTCGCCCCCATCGCCGCCGCGATCAAGGCCGCCGGCGCCGTGCCCGGCATCCAGATCGGCCATGCCGGCCGCAAGGCCAGCGCCAACCTGCCGTGGGAAGGCGACGACCACATCGCCGACGGTGATCCGCGCGCGTGGCCGACGATCTCGCCCTCGGCCGTCGCCTTCGGCGCCAACCTGCCGAAAGTCCCCAGGGCGATGACACCGGAGGACATCGCCCGCGTCCGCACCGACTTCGCCGCCGCGGCCCACCGGGCGCTCGATGCCGGCTTCGAATGGCTGGAACTGCACTTCGCCCACGGCTACCTGGGCCAGAGCTTCTTCTCGGTACACGCCAACCAGCGCGACGACGCCTACGGCGGCAGCGCCGAAAACCGCGGCCGCTTCCTGCTCGAGACCCTGGCCGCGGTGCGCGAAGTCTGGCCCGAGAACCGCCCCCTCACCGCCCGCTTCGGCGTCATCGAATACGACGGCCGCGACGAGGAAACGCTGGCCGAAGCCATCGGCCTCAGCCGCAACTTCAAGCGCGGCGGGCTCGACCTGCTGAGCGTCAGCGTCGGCTTTTCCACGCCGAAGGCCGGCATCCCCTGGGGCCCCGCCTTCCTCGCCCCGGTCGCCACCCGCGTGCGCGAAGAAACCGCCCTGCCCGTCGCTTCCGCCTGGGGCTTCGGCACCCCCGAGCTCGCCGAAGCCGCTATCGCCAGGGGCCAGCTCGACCTCGTCATGGTCGGCCGCTCCCACCTCGCCAACCCGCACTGGCCGATGCATGCCGCCAAGGTACTGAAGGTCGAGCGCCCGACCTGGGTGCTGCCGGCGCCGTATGCGCATTGGCTGGAGCGGTATCGGACCGAGTGAAGTCGGAAGGCCTCTACCGCATCAACAATAATTTTCAAGCCAGCGCTGCATCATCGCTTAGCTTGCTTCAAGGTCACCAATGCCGCATCTCACCATCGAATACACGAAAGGCGTACAAGGCGTGAACACCAGCGCCGCCCTCCGGGAGCTGAACGAGGTTCTCGTCGCATCCGGTCATTTCGAAGAGTCGCACATCAAGAGCCGCGCAGTCCTGATCGAGGATTTCGCGATCGGCACAGCGCTCGAGCCAAGAGGCTTCGTTCACGCAAAGCTGGCCATCCTGAGTGGCCGGACTCCAGAGGTGAAGGAAGCACTTTCTAGCAGTGTGCTGCAAGCGCTGCAGAAGATCTGCCGATCGCAGGGGCCGCACGTACAGCTCTGCGTGGAGATCATGGACATCGACCGCGCTTCGTATTCGAAGGCAGAGCATCGCCCGTAGTTTTCTCATCAGTCAGGCGCAAATGGAAGGAAAAAACGCATAACGAAGATCGCCCTCACGGCGTCGCTCATCTTCCTGTGAGTATCTGCTCACTCAAGCGCCCCCCTATCGTCCAGCCTAAACGCAGTGCATGGACAGGCGCCACGGCGGCAATGCAGGACTGCGCCGGCGAGGAGCACGCCCGGCAGGACGCCAGACACGATTCGGCATACGAGAAGCTCATGGCCTTGCTCCCTGCCGGGCGGCAGAACGAACTCCGCATGATGCAGCGGCTGTGGCTTCAGAACCGCGATGCGAATTGCGGCTTCTACGCAGATCCCGACGGGGGCACGCTCGCCACGCCCGGAGCGGTCCAGTGCGGACTGGAAATGGCCATGCAACAGGCGAGAGAGCTTGAGTTGCTGGCGCAGTGAGGCCTGAAAACCTCATCAAAGCTAGACAAGCTCCCGTATTCCCCCCATAGAGGGCTCCTCTCCACGGACAGAATTGCCAGCAGCACCGCCACCATGGATAATTGAGATCACTTCTCATTCAAATTTATTCATGAGCAACCGCGCCGAATCAGCAAGCGACCTCGCCGACGCCTTTGCTCACTGGCAGCCAAAGCTGTTGAGGACGCTTTTCCGGCGGCTGGGCAACCGCGACGATGCCGAGGATATCGCCCAGGAATCCTTCGCCCGACTCGCGGCTGCCAGCAAGACGCTGCCGCTCGACGAACAGGGACCTTACCTGCAGCGGATCGCGCAGAACCTGTCGCACGACCAGTGGCGCAACAGCCCGGCCCGGCAACAGATCGAAGTCATCGCCTACGACGACTGTGAAATGACGGCAGACGGCATCGCAACCGAGGGCGTCTGCCCCTGCTCCCGTACCGAGCAGCGCCAGCGCCTCGAACGCCTGCAACAGGCGCTCGACGAACTTCCGGAACGCCAGCGGGAGGCCTTCATACTTCACCGTTTCGACGGCCTGCCGCAGGACGAGGTCGCCGAGCGCATGGGCATTTCCCGGCGGATGGTGGTCAAGCACCTCGCCCGCGCCTTTGCCTATTGCGAGATCCGCCTCCACTATGCCAGCCTGGAACAGATGGAACGCCTGCATCCCGCCACGTCCAGACGTGTGGATGACGACTCATGACCGCCCCGACCCCGAACGTGGAACTCCACGAAACCGCTGCCGAGTGGTTCCTGCACCGCCGCGAGGCGTCATGGACATCGGCTGACGAGACGGCGTTCACCGAGTGGCTGGCCGCCGATCCGGCACATCGGCTGGCTTACGACAAGCTCGCCCGTACCTGGAACGACTTCGACCATGTCCGGCGTCCGGCGCTGGCGGCAGACATCGATGCAAGGACACTCGATGCGCCCGCCAGCCAACCCGTCAACACGTCCCGCTCATCACCCGGCCCGCGCCGGCACTGGCTCCACAGCCTGTTCGGCGGCCTCCCCGCCCCGGCCATCGCCACTGCCTGCATCGCGCTGGTGGTGGGCAGCTGGCTCGCCTGGGACAACATCCCACGCTACAGCATCGAACTCGCCACCGCCCACGGCCAGACCGAACAACTCGCCCTGCCCGACGGCTCCAGCATCGTCCTCAACATGGACAGCCAGATGCAGGTTCGCTACTACCCCCGCCGCCGCGAAGTCCGGCTCGGCCGCGGCGAAGCCTTCTTCCGCGTCGAAAACGGGCCTGAGCGTCCGTTCATCGTGCGCACCGGCAACAGCGAGGTACGCGTCGTCGGCACCGCTTTCAACGTCCGTGCCGTACCGCCCGGGCTGAACGTCAAGGTGCTCGAGGGCGTGGTCGAGGTCCGCATCAACACATCCTCCAAGCAAGCGCCGGTACGGCTTGCCGCACGACAAGGCCTCCTCTTCGATCAGGCCGGCAGGCGCTACCAGACCACTCCCCTGCTCGCCGAAACCGTCGGCGACTGGCGCGACGGCCAACTGGTCTTCCGCCGCAGCCGCCTCGCCGAAGTCGCCGAAGAGCTTGGCCACTACCTCGGCCAGCCGATCGAGTTGCGCGGCAAGGACACTGCCGAGCTGCGCGTCTCCGGCTACGCAACCACCCGCGCCCCGCAAGCCTTCCTCGAATCCTTGCCCGATCTGCTGCCGGTGCGGGTGCAGCGACAGGACGACGGCAGCTATGTGATCGCCAGGCGCTGAGCTGCGGCGAAAAATTTTCACCGACATGGTTCTCATTTCGGTGAAAACACCGTTCTAGCTATCAGAGCCCGGTTTTTCCCGGCCCAACGGCTGACAGCCACGTCACGGAAGACTCCCAGACTAGCCACCGGCCGCTTTCGCTGCACGCCCAGTTCGCCTGGCGTGCGTCCGAAGCGCGACGGGGTTCGCGCTTCATCTCGATCACGGATGGAGTCGTAATGCAGGCAAACAAGTTCAAGGGGCGGCTGCTGGCCGCACATCTGCGCGGATACACGGCAGCATTCCGGCCGGCGGCGGTTTCGCTGATGGTGGCATCAGCGCTGGCAGTGATGGCAGCGCCGGCCGGTGCGCAGGAGGCGCGCGTCGAATTCGACATTCCGGCCCAGGCGCTGGACAGCAGCCTGCGCGCTTTCGCCCAGCAATCGAAGACCCAGGTGCTGTTCGACGAAGCGACGGTTGCCGGACTGCGGGCCCCCGCGCTCAAGGGCAACTACTCCACCGGCGAAGCCCTTGCGCAACTGCTGGCGGGGAGCGGTATCACCGCGAGTCTGTCGCGGCCGGGGGCGTTCACCCTGAGGGCGGCAGCAAGATCTCGCGAGAACACGCTGCCGCCGGTCGTGGTGGTAGAGAAGGCCGAATGGGACATCGATCGCGAGCTGCTGGACAGGATGCCGAACAAGTCCAGCTCCATCGAAGGTGCACTCGCCCTCCACTCCCAGGTACAGACCAGCAACAACGCGGAACGCTCGATGCAGGGCGGCGAGATCAAGCCGCCGCAGATTTCCATCTCGGGCGGCAAGCCTTACGAAAACCGCTACGTCATCAACGGCCTGGGCAACAACAACTACGTCGCACCGCCCACCTCCAGTTCGGGCGTGGCCTCGAACGGCAGCGTGCAATCTGCCTACCTCGACGACATCAAGGTAGGCAGCCAGCCGCTCGGCACGGCGCAGTCCTACAACCTGGACCCCGACTTGCTCGACAACATCGAACTGCAGGATTCACGCATTTCGGTCAATCACAGCGGCTTCACCGGCGGCGTCGTTTCCGCCGACACGCGCAAGCCCGACCCCACCCGTTTTGGCGGCAAGATCCGCTGGGGCCACAATCGCAGCAGCTGGGACAAGCGCTTCTACGATGAACTTGGGCTGCGCGGCGAGGCCTTCGACGAATCGTTCAGCGCCCTGCGCCAGCCGGAGTACACCCGCAACACCG
Organism: Thauera carbonicopians; assembly: GCF_025699485.1. Lineage (GTDB taxonomy): Bacteria > Pseudomonadota > Gammaproteobacteria > Burkholderiales > Rhodocyclaceae > Thauera. The sequence continues at coordinate 84,646 of NZ_JANUXN010000015.1, forward strand.
GCGGCTTCATGCTCAACGTGCCGATCAGCGAAAACTTCGCCGCCATCGTCGCCTATGACAAGACGCTGTCGAAGATTCCGCTCAAATACACGGCCTTGTCAGCCAACACGCTTTCCACCGAAACCGCGAAAACCAAGGAGCAGACCCGCTCCGCCGAAACCTTCTTCACCTCGATCGGCGGCCGCACCGAATCCGGCCTGGACGTGAACCTGACCGGCGTTTATTACAAGTACAACGGCAATTACTTCAACCCGCGCGCGATCAATTCGGAATGGGAGCAGGAGCAGCGCACCTACGATTTCGCGCTCAACCTGTCGAAGAACCTGGCCGCCGGCAAGGCCAGCGCCAAATTCAAGTACGGCAACATGATTTCCAACCGCGAGGTCGAATCCAACGTCTACAAGCCCTGGTACACCTATGGCGAAACCAACTGGGGCGCCGCCACATCCTGCACGAACGCCAACATCCTTGCCAACGGCTTGTTCTCGGGCTGCACGTTTTCCGCCGACGGCAACACGCTGGCCAATGATCTGGACTTCAAGCAGCGCACCTTCCAGACTGCACTGGATTTCGAGTTCAACGAGCTGCAACTGGGCAGCACCACGCACCGTTTCGCGGTCGGCCTGAACAACGAAATCATCAAGGGCGAAGCCATCGGCGGCGAGGCCGTCCAGTACAACCTCGGCCTGGCTGCCATCAACGGCCCGCTCGCTCCCGGCCAGGATGGCGTGAGCTACAACAACGCCAGCAGCGGCGGCGCGCTCCGTGACCAGTATTTTTACCAGAAGAGCGTCTACGCCGGTTTCGACCGCGACGCCAAGGTGCAGACCTGGTCGCTGTGGCTGCAGGACACCATCGCCTTCTCCGACTTCATGCTGCGCCCCGGCCTCCGCATCGATTATGATGACCAGTTCCGCAACACCAACGTCGCACCGCGTGTCGCCGGTAGCTGGAACGTGCTCGGCCGGAATGTCGCCATGCTGCACGCCGGGCAGGCCCGCTACTACGGCGGCCCCAACCTGTATTACTCCCTGCTCCAGGCTTCGGGCGGCGCAGCCATATACAGGCGCGGCCTTCCCGGCACCATCGGCGCCGATGGCCTAGCCCGCTGGATGCAGATATCGAGCGGCTCTGTCGGCGCGGAATACGAAGCCGAAGACCTGAAAACCCCTTATTCGGACGAGACCAGCTTCGGCTTCGATCTGAAGCTCCAGGGCGGCTTCCTCGTCAATTACAACTACGTCTACCGCAAGGGCAAGGACGGCATCATGCGCCGCTTCCAGCAGAACGGCAGCTATGCGGCCACCAACGATGGTGAAAACACCTATACCGGCCACACCATCGCGATCTCCAACGACTACTTCAGGAACCACTTCTTCCGCCTCAGCACCACCTTTGCCGACAGCAAATCGAACTATCTCGACTACACGGCGGACAGCGCCAGTTGGTCTGATCTGAGCGGCATGGTCGATCGTTCCCGCGTCATCTACAACAGCAAGCTGATCGACGCCAACGAGCTGGACCTGAGCAACTTCAACCGTCCGCTGCAGATCGTCGGCTTGTGGAGCACCGCGCTGTCGGAGCGTGTCCATCTGACGACGACCGGTATCTGGACGCAGAAAACCGACGTGCTGGTCAACGGTCCCCGGGTTACGCTCGACGACGGCTGGCGGGTGAACTCCTACACCAAGGGCAAGCTGCCTTCGCGCTTCACCGTCGACATGTCCCTGGGCGTCGACCTGTACCGCAACAAGGACCAGAATCTGCGGGCCACGGTAGACGTCTATAACGTGTTCAACCGCAAGATTCAGAACGGTATCGGCTCGTACACCGTCGGCGGCCAGTCGGTGTTCTTCGACTACTACGCACCGGGCCGCTCGGTCGCGGCCAAGCTGGAATACAGCTTCTGAGCGTGGCGAATTCGACACAAACACAGTCCGTGCCGGCGCTGATCGAATGTGATCGGCTCCGGCACAGCTACGCCGGCAAGCAGGTGTTGAACGGCCTGTCCTTCCAGGTCCGCAAGGGCGGCATCCACGGCCTGCTGGGCAAGAACGGCGCCGGAAAAACCACCACGATCAACATCCTGATGGGTTTCCTGGAACCGTCGGGCGGCGGCTGCCGGGTCCTGGGCGATCCCAGCCACCTGCTGCGGCCCGAAACGCGCCGGAAGATCGGGCTGCTGCATGAAGGCTTCACCCAGCACGACTTCATGACGATCGCGGAGCTGGAGAAGTTCTACCGCCACTTCTATCCGCACTGGCAGCCACAGGTATTCACGCAACTGGTGCAGAAGCTGCCGGTACCGTCCAGCCGGCGGCTGTCGAAGCTTTCGTTCGGCCAGCGCTCGCAGGTGTGCCTGGCGCTGATCATGGCGCAACTGCCCGAGCTGATGATCCTGGACGATTACTCGATGGGCCTGGACGCCGGCTACCGCCGGCTGCTGCTGGACTACCTGCACGCCTATGCCGAGGAATACGGCACGACGATCCTGCTGACCTCGCATGTGGTGCAGGACCTCGAGCGCCTGATCGACCACATGTTCATCATCCAGAACGGCAGCCTGCTGTATTCGGCCGTACGGGGTCGTTTCTTCGAATCGCTCAGGCAATGGCGCTTCCAGCGCAGTCCGCAGGCCGACCAGTTGGAAAGGACGGCGGTGCTGACCAGCGTCGAGCATATCGGCAGACACAGCATCGTCTGCTCCTTCCACGACGAAGCGCAGGTGCGCCAGGCCTTGCTGCAAAAAGGTGTCATGCCAGAAGACTGGCAGGAGATCCCTCTGAGCTTCGAAGACGCCTTCCTGAGCCTGACCGGAAAATACTGAGCGCAGGATCATGAGAGATATGCATGCAACGATGGCCGTACGGGGCCTGCTGTACAAGGAATGGATTAAGCTGCGCTACCTCGGGCTGCTGCCCTTTGCGCTACTGCTGATCGCACTGGGTAATTCGTTCTACGACATGCACGGCCTGAAGTCGGCCAATGGCGGACAGGCCTTGTGGCATGCGGTGATCTTCCGTTCGCACATGCCTTTCGAGGCGATGCGGTACCTGCCGCTATTCTCCGGCGTCTGGCTGGCCGCAGCCCAGTTCGCATCCGAATGCCGCAACCGGCGGCTGCGGCTGTTCTTCCACCTGCCGGTCAACGAGCACAAGGCCCTCTTCCTCATCCTCGGACTGGGTGCCGGCCTGCTGTCGCTGCTGATCGGCATCCTGTGCCTTGCCCAGGTCAGCATCACCGGCCTGTTCATGCCCGCGGAAGCAGCCAGGCTGTCGATCCTCACGCTCGCCCCCTGGTGCCTGGCGGGTTTCATCGCCTACGCCGCCACTGCACTGATCTTCATCGAGACCTCGGTTGTACGGCGGCTGTGGCATGCCGGCATTGCCACGGTATTCGTGCTGGCGCTGATCGACGGCCGCAGCTATGGCAGCCACATCGACGGCTTGCCGTGGTTCGGTCTGATCGCCGTGCTCTGGTTCGTCGCCATCAGCAACGTGCTCGACCGCGTGAAGAGAGGCCGGTCATGATGCTGATCTCACGCTTGGCACTGGCGATCCTGTCGGTGCTCGCGCTGGCAAGACTACTGCCCGGCTACGTCGGGCAGGTGTTTCCGCGGGACTACGAGACCGTCCTCATCGCCTACAGTGCGGACCAGGAAGGCCTGATATTCAAGCACTACCGCAGCGGCAACTGGTCCTACAGCGACGAGCGGGGCAATCCGCTGAGCGAGGACGAAATGCGCGCGGCGCTGCCCTTCGCCCATATCCACGAACTGGAAAGGCTGGGCAAACTGCCCGCTGAAGTTGCCGGCTGGCGCTTCGATCCCGAGGCGGCCGCCAGGCACGGAACCCGCATGCGGCTGATGCCGCGCCAGCTGGACAAGCCCGATTTTTCGCTCTACACGCTGATGGAATCGATGCCGGGCGCCAAGGGTCTGCAGACTCCGCCCGACATGTTCCGCATGACGGATCGCATCGAGTTCATCGACGCCGCGTCGAACCGGATCGACGAGACCAAGAGCCAGCGCTACAGCCAGGCCCTGGCCGAAGCGGGATTCACGCACCCGGCCAGGCTGGTCGGCGACAATGCCAGCACGCAGAAAGCCTACGACAACGGCGCCCTGCTGGTGGATGCCGAAGGACGGGTCTTCCATCTCTGGCGGGTCCACGGCGAACCACGGGTGATGCGCACGGACACCGTGCTGCCGCCATCCGCGCTTGCGATACGCGTGCTCCAGCTGCCCAGCCGTGAGTACCACGGCATCGTCACGCTGCCGGATCGAGTGCTGCTCCTCGATTGGGCAAACCACGCAGCACATCGCCTGCCACTGGACGGCCACGAACCTTCAGCCGAATCCCTCGCCGTCGAGGAAACCCCCTTGCACTGGGAGTTTTCCCACACCGGGCATGAGACCGGAATCCGGCAATTCGTGCTGACCGACCGGCAGTTCGAGCCTTTGCTGCGCCACACCTGGCATGAAGGCGATGCCGACGCCGGAAAGCGGGCGATACGCGCCACGGTCATGGGCTTCCTGTTCCCCTTCAGGCTCGAGTTCCAGATCGACGAACGTACCCAGCGCAAGCCCTACTTCAACACCTTCGGCGCGCCGTGGTGGGTGACGCTGGCCGGCATTGCCAGTGCGCTGTGCGCCCATATCCTGTGGTGCCGGCGACGCCACGACCGTCGGCCCCATGCACTGGAGCTTCTGTTCGTTCTGCTCACCGGCTGCTTCGGTGCGATCACGCTGGCGGTGCAGGGGCCGCTGATGCCCCGGCACCAGGATATGACGAGCGCCCCCCTGCAGCCCTGATTGCCGCAGCCAGACGGTCGATCGCTTCGGCAATCGCGCCCTCCGCCAGATTGCCGTAGCCCAGCACCAGTCCATTGCATTCCGCCGGCGGCCGGGTGAAGCCGGACAGCGCCTGTGCGCCCAGTCCATGAGCAGCGGCATGGCGGAGCACTTCGGCATCCGGCACTTCGTCCGGCAACCACAGCACCAGGTGAAGGCCGGCCTCGCCGCCCGACAATTCCACCTGCTCACCGAAGGCGGCGATCAATGCAGCGCGCAGTGCTGCCTGACGCGCAGCATAGCGGGCACGCATGCGCCGCAGATGGGCGGCGTAATGCCCACGCAGGATGAAGTCGGCCAGCGCGCGCTGCTCGACACCCTGGCCAGCGCGCGTCGCCATCGCCGCAGCACGGGCGAAATCGGCTGCGACAGCCCTCGGCAACACGGCATAGCCCAGGCGCAGCCCCGGATAGAGTGTCTTGCTGAAGGAGCCGAGGTAGACCACCGGTGCGTCGGACTGCAGGCCGAACAGCGCAGGCGGCGCCGGTCCGCCGCGGCGGAACTCGCTGTTGTAGTCGTCCTCGACGATCCAGGCACCGGCCTGTTGCGCGCGCTCGATCAGCGCCAGGCGACGTGCCAGCGACATGACCCGGCCGGTGGGATACTGGTGCGAAGGCGTAGCCATGATCAGGCGCGGGCAGTGGTCGCGCCAATCGCCCTCGGCCGGCGCCAGCCCTTCGGCATCGACAGCGACGTCATGCACCCGAAGCCCGGCCAGGCTGAAAGCGGCGCGGGCGGCGATGTAGCCGGGGTTCTCGACCCAGACCGTTTCGCCCTGGTCGGCAAGCAGGCGGGCACAGAGATCCAGCGCAGCCTGCGCACCGCTGGTGATGACGACTTGCCCGGCATCGACGGGCAGACCGCGCACGCTGGTGAGATGACCCGCCAGCGCCTCCCGCAGCACCGGATCGCCGCCTTCCCGGGTGTAGCCGAGCTGCCGCCAGCTCACATCACGCCAGGCTCGCTCCAGGCAGGCCCGCCAGGCGCGGAAGGGAAAGGCGCTGTAATCCTGCACGCCGAGCGAGAACGGCAGAGCGCCCTCCTCTCCCACCGGCATCGACTCCAGCATGTCTGCCGCGCGGGCCGACAGTTGCTGCGGTGCGCGCGCAGTCTTTGCATCATCGAACGACACAGCACTGCGAACGGGCAGTCGCGCGACCCGGGTGCCCTGACGGTCGGCTTCGAGACAGCCTTCCGCCGCCAGTTGCTCGTAGGCGAAAAGCACCGTGTTGCGCGCGATGCCCAAGGATGCGGCCAGGCTGCGGCTGGCCGGCAGGCGCGTGCCCGGCGGCAGGCGACCGGACAGGATGGCTTCGCGCAGGCGCCGGTACAGTAGGCGCTGGCGCGGAACAGCATCGGGCAGCGGCGGCGCGAGCAGCCAGTCGAACTCCATCGTGGCTCCATGAATAATGCGATTCGTGGCGCTATGGACAGTACCACGATGGCCGTAGTCTGGAGTTCGTCGACGCTGACGGGTTTCCCACCTTCAGGCGTCCTTTTTTCCAACCCATCGACTCGAAGGTCCACCGCCATGCCTGTCGTCCACGCTCCCTCCTCCCGCACCCGCGTCCGCCGCCTGCCGGACCGCGCGCACTACGACGCCGACACCGTCGCCGCCATCGTCGACGCCGCGATGCTGTGCACCGTCGCCTTCCAGATCGACGGCATGGTGCATGCCATCCCGACCATCCACTGGCGCGAAGGCGGGCACCTGTACATCCACGGAGCCAAGGCATCGCGCATGCTGAAGGCGCTGACGACGGGCGAAGCCTGTGTGACGATCGCGCTGGCCGACGGCCTGGTGCTGGCGCGCTCGGCGATGCACCATTCGATGAACTATCGTTCGGTCGTCATCTACGGCCGCTTCGAGCCGGTGACCGACCCCGGCTACAAGCTGAGCAGCCTGCGCGCCTTCATCGAAGGCCTCTACCCAGGCCGCTGGGATACGCTGCGCCCCATCAGCGACAAGGAATTGAACGCCACCGGCGTGCTGCGCATCGCGTTGTCCGAAGCCTCGGCCAAGATTCGCGCCCACGGCGTCAAGGACGACGAGGAAGATCTGAGCTGGCCAGTGTGGGCAGGCGTGGTCCCGCTGCGCACCATCACCGGCGAGCCGGTGGCCGAGCGGGACAGCGTGCTGCAGGAGGTGCCAAAGACGCGCCTCGGCTGAGTGCCCTGCCTGGTGCGACCACCGCCCATACTCGTCATGGACGCACCCCATACGGGCCGGGCACCCCGGCCCCGGCTCAAACCCGCCCGGCACCGCCTTCGACCGCCTCGCGGCGGCGGCGCAGGCCCAGCCACAGCAGGGCCGCACCGGTCAGCAGCACCGGCACCAGCGAACCCAGGTTCAGCAGCGCCCAGCCCTGCGTCGTCACCAGCGCGCCCGAGGCGAAGGACGTCAGCGCCATCGTCGCGAACACCGCGAAGTTGATCGCCGCCTGGGCCTTGTCCTTTTCTTCCGGGCGGTAAGCCTGCATCGCCAGCGTGGTGCTGCCGGTGAACAGGAAGTTCCAGCCCACCCCCAGCAGGAACAGCGCAACGAGGAACTGATGCAGATCCTGCCCCGACAGCGCGATCAGGATGCAGGCCAGGTTCAGTACCACACCGGCCCCCATCACCGGCAGCACACCGAAGCGCTTGATCAGGTGGCCGGTGAAGAAGCCCGGCGCGAACATGCCGATGACGTGCCACTCCAGCACCAGCGCGGCATCCGAGAACGGCATGCCGCACACGTCCATCGCCAGCGGCGTCGCCGCCATCAGCAGGTTCATCACGCCATAGCCGAGCGCCGCGCCCAGGGTGGACACGATGAACACCGGCTGGCGCATGATCTCGCCCAGCGGCCGACCGCCGGCCGCACCCGCGGCCTGCTTCGGCTCGGGCGGAAAACGGATGCCCGCCATCACCGCCATCGACACCAGCGCCACCACCGACAGTGCCAGATAGGAACCGAGAAAAGGCGCGGCCATCGCCTCGCGCGTGTGGTTCGCCAGGTTCGGCCCGATCACCGCGCCGATCAGCCCGCCCGCCAGCACCAGCGACACCGCTTTCTCGCGGAACGACGGCGGCGCCAGCTCGGCGGCGGCAAAGCGGTAGAGCTGGCCATTGGCGCTGTAGTAGCCGGCAATCACCGTTCCCGCCACCAACAGCCAGAAGCTGCGCAGATACAGCGCCAGCGCGCACAGCAAGGCCGTCAGCAGCGCGACCAGCAGGCCGAGCTGGAACGAGGTCTTGCGCCCCCAGCGCCGCTGGCTGCGCGCCACCAGCCCGGTCGACATCGCCCCGCCCACCACATAGCCCATCACCGGCAGCGTCGCCATCCACGCCACCGGCGCCAGCGCCAACCCCACCAGGCCGTTGATGGCGATGAACACCACGTTGTTGGTCAGGAACAAGCCCTGGGCGATGGCCAGCAGCCACAGATTCTTCTTCATAAGTAAATCGTTGTTTTTTGATACAAGGCGCAAATGTACCGCGTTATGCGGTGGGCGCGCGGCTTGCTTCGGCTGTCGTGCTGAACACCCGCAGCCGTGCAACGCTGGAAGTCGGATTGCCGGCATCGGCATGTGCATGGTCCATGTCACACGGGCCATGCCGGCAGTCATTCGTTCAGGCATGACTGCAGTTTCCCTATCCGTATTTGACCCCCATCAAATTCACCTCGTTATATACAACTGTATATTTCGAATCACCCAGTGAGCCGTTGCGTGTTGCGCGCATCCGACTGTCCGCTGGCTCCGTCTCACCCAACCGGCCAGGCAGACATGATCGAAGACGCCGAATCCGCCACCTCGTCCGCCTCGCCGATGACAGCGCCCCTTCCTGCGGCGGCGATCGTCCATACCCATCACGATTCGGTAGACGAACTGCTTGCCGAATTCGCCTACGGCTTGCGCGAGCGCGGCTGGAAAGTGGGCGGTATCGTCCAGCAGCAGTCGGGCGGCACGGGCAAGGAACACACCCTGCTCGTCGACCTCGACAGCGGCGCCACCTTTCCGCTGTTCCAGCGCCTGGGCGGCGGCTCGACCTCGTGCAGCCTCGATTCGGGCGGCATCGCCGCCGCCAGCGGCGCGCTGCGCCGCGCCTTGCAGGAAGGGGCCGATCTGATCATCGCCAACCGCTTCGGCGCACTCGAAGCGGCCGGCGGCGGCTTTGCTGCGGAAATGCTCGCGCTGATGAGCGAGAATCGGCCGCTGCTGACCGTCGTCGCCGATTCCTACCTGCTCGACTGGCGCTGGTTCACCGGCGGCTGCGGCACCGAGCTGCCGGCAAGCTTGCCTGCGCTCGAAGCCTGGTTTGCCGGCGTCACCGGCAGGCAGCGGGAGTCGTGATGCACCGCCTGCGGGACGCTGGCCTCTGCGAGGCCGTGGCATCGGACCACGGCAGCAGGCCATGATCGAAGCGAGCTCCCCGCCGGTCCCGGCACTGCCGCACGTGCACCTGCGCTGGATGGCCGCGCCCCTGCTGGCGCTGGCCGCGACCCTGACGGCACTGTCGATCGGCCGCTATCCGGTGCCGGCCTGGGAAACCCTCCATTTCCTCCTGGCCGCCGCCGGGCTCGTGCCGATGGAGCCGGAACGCTACGCCTTGCTGCACAACCTGATCATCGAGATCCGCCTGCCACGGGTGCTGGCGGCGATCCTCGTCGGTGCCTCGCTGTCGGTTTCCGGCGCCGCCTACCAGGCGCTGTTCCGCAATCCGCTGGTGTCGCCGGGCCTGCTCGGCGTGCTGGCCGGTGCGTCGGCGGGCGCCGCGCTCGGAATCCTGGTGGAAGGCAACTGGCTGCTGGTGCAGGCAAGCGCCTTCGCCCTGGGGCTGGCCGCGGTGGGCATCGCAGTGGGCATCGCCCACCTGTTCGGCGGCGGCTCGATCATCATGCTGATCCTCGGCGGCATCCTCAGCGGCGCGCTGTTCGCGTCCTTGCTGACGGTGGTGAAGTACGTCGCCGACCCCTACAGCCAGTTGCCGGCCATCGTCTATTGGCTGATGGGAAGCCTGGGCCAGGCCACCACCGGCGACATCGGCTGGGCCGCCGCGCCGATGCTCGCCGGCATCGTCCTGCTGTGCCTGATGGGCCGCGCACTGGATGCGCTCGCGATGGGCGACGACGAAGCGCGGGCGCTCGGCGTGCCGGTGACGGCGGTGCGGCTGGTGACGATCGCGGCCGCGACCCTGATCTCGGCGCTGACGGTGTCGATTGCCGGCATGATCGGCTGGATCGGCCTCATCGTGCCGCACATCGCCCGTCTGCTGGTGGGGCCGGGCAATGCCTTGCTGCTGCCGGCGGCGGCAAGCCTGGGCGCGGCCTTCCTGCTGTTCGCCGACGGCCTGGCGCGCAACCTGTTCACCACCGAACTGCCGATCGGCATCGTCACCGAACTGCTCGGCATTCCGGTCTTCCTGCTCGTGCTCCGCCGCGTGCGCCGGGGGTGGACATGATCCTGGCCGCACGGGACATCTTCTTCGCCTATCCGGGGCGGCCGGTACTGTCGGGCGCCAGCCTGGCGCTCGCGCCCGGCGAACTGGTCTGCCTGCTGGGCAGCAATGGCGCCGGCAAGAGCACCCTGCTCAGGATCATGCTGGGGCTGCAGCGCGCCGCGCGCGGCTCGGTCATGCTCGGCGGCAAGGCGCTGGCCGGCCACGGCCGCCGGCAGCTGGCCCGGCTCATCGCCTACGTGCCGCAGGTGCATGTCGCCCCTTTCCCCTACACCGTGCTGCAGGTCGCGCTGATGGGGCGATTGCCGGCGAACGGCATTTTCCGCGCACCGGCTGCGGCCGACGTGGATCGCGTGCACCGCCTGCTCGACAACATGGGCATCGCCCATCTCGCCGGCCGGGCCTACACCGAGATCTCCGGCGGCGAACGGCAACTGACGCTGATCACGCGCGCACTGGCGCAAGACGCTCGCCTGCTGGTGATGGACGAGCCGCTGGCCGGCCTCGACTACGGCAACCAGGTGCGCCTGCTCGACCGCCTGGAAAGCCTCGCCGCACAAAGCTACGGCGTGCTGATGACGACCCACGACCCCAACCAGCCGCTCACCGGCTGCCAGCGCGTCGCCCTGCTGAATTCGGGCCGCATCACGGCCGACGGTGCCGCCGCCGCAGTGCTGACGCCGGCGGCGATCCATGCGCTGTACGGCGTGCAGGTGGAGCTGCTGCGCGGCGCCGACGGCCGCGGCATCGCTTTCAGGCCGGCCCGTCCGGACCCGGTTTTCAATGCGTGAAACGAGAGGGAGAACATGATGTCCTGTCGCATACCCGCAGCTTCAGCCCTGCTGTTGCTGCCCACACTGGCATTCGCCCAGGCCGGCAGCACCCCGGTGCTGCCCACGGTGGTGGTCGATTCCGGCGTCTTTTCCGAGCAGGAGCGCGAGAAATCCACCAGCAGCTTCGTGATCGGCAAGCAGACCATCGAGCATTCGTCGGCCGAGAACCTCAGCGAGCTTCTGATCGAACAGGGCTTCACGGTCGAGGCCACGCCGACCGACCACGGCGAGAACACCACGCTGCTGCGCGGCTTCCAGACCGAACACCTGATGACCGAGGCCAACGGCAAGCTGCTCATCCTCATCGACGGCCGGCGCTCCGGCGTGGCCAACACCCGGCAGATCTCGCTGCACAACGTGGAACGGGTCGAGATCCTGCGCGGCCCGGACATGTTCAAGTATTCCACGGGTTCGCCCGGCGGCATCATCAACGTCGTGACCCGGCGCGGCGGCCCCGACCGGATCAGCGGTTCCGCACGGCTGGGCTACGGCAGCCATGACGCATCGCGCGCCGGCGTGGATGTCGGCGGCCAGTCCGATGGCTTCGACTATGCCTTCGGCTACGAGTACGGAAGCGTGCGCCGCGACTACCGCGACGGCGACGGCAAGCGGGTGCATAACACCCGCACCGACGGCACCGAGCGCGCGAGCTTCAATCTGGGCTACACCTTCAACGAGCGGCACCGCATCGGCATCGACGGCTACCACTACGCGGTGGACAAGGCGCACCGGCCCTCCTACGTCGACGAGGAAGGTGAAATCCGCAGCAACAGCTACACCGACCGCGAAACCCAGCTGCTGCACCTGAACTACGAAGGCGCGAGCGAGGACGGGCACTTGTCGTGGCGGGGCAACATCGGCTGGGGCAAGGATCTGTACGAGACCTACCAGGCCGACTCGCGCTATCCCAAGGGGCAGGAAGCACGCTCGAAGCGCGCCCAGGGCAGCATCAGCTACACGACCGAGCGCTTCGACATCACCGGCGGCGTCGATTACATCAAGTACGAAATCGAGAACTCATCCACCGCCCGCGGCGCCTTCCTGCAGCGCGGCGGGCGCGATCCGCAATGGGCGGGCCTGGGCTTCCCGATGCATCCGACCAGTACGACCACGCTGTGGGGCGCCTTCCTGGTGGGCACGCTCAAGCTAGACGACGGGCGCCTGAACCTGTCCGGCGGCCTGCGCTACGAGCACGCACGGGCCAAGGACCAGTCCGTCGGCGACGAGCACTACGACCGCGTGCCCTATTTCAGCAGCCGGGGCATCACCGACCGCAGCCAGCTACCCACCAGCCGCAGCTTCGACCATGTGTCGCCGACGCTCGGCATCAGCTACCTGCCGTCCGACTGGCTCAAGCTGAGGGCCAACTACACCCAGGGCTGGCATGCGCCATCCGGCCGGCAGCTCTTTGCCAGCAGCTTCTACGAAGACTACGGCGCCCCCGGCGACCCGAGGCTGAAGCCCGAATTCACCGACGCCTTCGAAGTCGGCTTCGACATCGCACGCGAGGACTGGCGGCTGTCGGCCACCTACTTCTATTACGAGGTCAAGGACAACGTCTATATCTACCCCGGCGTCCGCGCCGACGGTTCGGGCGTCCAGGGCCGGGTGATGATGAATGTGGACAGGCGCATCCAGGAAGGCATCGAAGTCCAGGCCAGCATGGCGATACGCGAGCTTCCGGGGATGGGCGGATTTGAACTGCATCCATACATCAACGCCATCCACATGACGCGCAAGAAGGAAGTCATCGACGACGGCGGCCCGGGCCTGCTGGGCAAGTGGTGGCCGATCACGCGGATGCCGGACACCACGGTCAGCTACGGTTTCCGCTTCAGCCACCCGGCGTCGAAATTCTCCGGCAACCTCAACTTCAACTACTACGGCGAGCAATACGGCGGCCGCGCCAATGTCGGCGACGGCCCGCTGGTCGGCTTCGGCAAGTTCACCGTCGCCAACCTGAGCATGCGCAAGCGCCTGTGGGAGGGCGGGCCGTCCCGCAGCGTCGACCTGAAGCTGGACATCAACAACCTCTTCGACAAGACCTACTCCTACCTCGGCCGCGTTCCGGAAGACGCCTACGCCTACCCGGGACGCAATGCCCATGCGACGCTGATCTACAACTTCTGAACCACCGCCTTGCGGCGACGACAGGCCCGGCGGCGGCATGCGGATATCCGCAGCTGCCACCGGTGCCGGGAGACGCGGACATGAACACTGGCTGGAAAGCGCGCCTGCGCACGCTGCTGCTGGCGGCATGCGCATGGAGCGCCGGCGTCGGCGCGGCCTGGGCGGAAATGCCGCCGGACTGCAGCGCCGATGCGAGGCAAACGCGCACCGTCACCGACATGGCAGGGCGCAGCGTCGCCCTGCCCGCCCGCGTGGAGCGCATCGCCACCGTCGGTTCGGTACCGGTCATCAACGGCTACCTGTTCGCCCTCGGCGCCGGCGACAGGATCGTGAACGGCCTGCCGCCGCGCTTCACCCAGTCCGACCGCTGGCGCTTGCAGACGGCGATCGCGCCCCATCTCGCCGGCCGCCCGCTGCTGCAGGGGCAGGCCAGCAGCGAGGTCAACCTCGAAACCCTGCTCGGCCTCGCGCCCGACCTGGTCATCACGATGGATCTCCTCAGGGCACGGGCGCTCGAAGCGGCACGCATCCCGGTCCTGTTCATCGAATGGCGCGACGCCGCCGACATCGAAAAGAGCATGCGGCTGCTGGGCTGCGCGCTCGACCGCCGGCCGCAAAGCGAGGAATACCTGCGCTACTTCGACGACACCATGGGCCGTATCCGCCAGACCCTGGCCGGCATCGCGCAGGCCGACCGGCCCAAGGTGCTTTATTTCAGCCCGAACACCATGGCCACCCCCTTGATCATCGCCAACTGGTGGATCGAGCAGGCGGGCGGCGTGAGCGTCACCGCCGGATTGGGCGGCGAAGGCACGGCGCATTACACCCATGAACAGCTTCTGCTGTGGGACCCGGACGTGCTTCTCGTCAACTCGCCGGAGCAGGTGGCAGCCATCCACCGCGACGAACGCTTTGCCCGGCTCGGCGCCGTCAGGCACGGCAGGGTCCACGCCACGCCGATCGGCGCCCATGCCTGGGGGCAGCGAACCATCGAGCAGCCGCTCACCGTGCTGTGGGCGGCAAGCCTGTTCCACCCCGGGCGCTTCGAACGGGCCGAGCTCGAAAACGAAATGCGCAGCTTCTACCGGCGCTTCTTCCAGTACGAGATTTCCGACGAGGACATCCACTGGGTCCTCAGCGGCGGCAGCCGCTGACGCCACCGACAATCCATCCATCGAACAGGAGATCGGACATGGACATCGACGAACACACCACCACCGCTGGCATCGACCTCGCCCACCCGGCGATGCCACCCACCGCCATCACGATCCGCCGCATCGTCGATGGCTTCAAGTCCTTCCAGGTGCTGCGCGCAGGCTTCGCCAGCGGCCTGTTCGACTGGCTGGCGCAGCACGGGCCGGCGGAGAAGTCCACCATCGCGGCGGCAACCGGATTGCGCGGCGCGCACCTGGGCGGCTTCCTGCAGGCGCTGGAGGATCTCGGCCTGCTGGCACGCAACGAGCAGCGCTACGCCCTGGCATCGGGCATGAAGGAGGTGCTGTGCAGCAGCAGTCCCTGGTGCCAGGCAGGGACGCTCGACGACCTGTTCGCCCCCGCCAACGGCTGGTCCGGCCTTGCCCGCTTCCTGTCCGACACCTGGTCGCCCGCCACGGCATTGCTGCCGCCACCGCCGGCGCGGCACCCCTTCCTCGGCGAGGCCTGCCGCCTCGCCGCCCACCTGGCGGCACGGCGCGGCGACACGCCGCCGGTCCGGCTGCTGTGCTTCGACGGTGGCGATGGCCTGCTCACCGCAGCCTTGGCCCGGCATTTCCCGAACGCCGGGATCACCACCGTCATCGCCCCCGCCGCACTGGAGCGCGCGCACCGGACGCTGGCCGCCTTCCCCATCGGCGATCGCTGCCGCGTCGTGCCGGGCTCGCCGCTCGACCCGCCGGCCGGCCAGTTCGACCAGGTCGTGGTGTTCCACGCGCTCTACCCGATCCGGCGCGCGATGAGCGACGCCCTGGCCATACTGGCCAGCCTGCTTGCGCCCGGCGGCGAACTGGTGCTCGCCCACTGGTTCTGCCTCGAAGCCTGCGAAACCGCGCCCGGCGGCCTGCGCGACCTCGACAAGGCAGTGCTGACCGACAGCCATCCGCTGTGCCACGTCGAAGGTTTCTGCGCCCGCCTGGAAGGCGCCGGGCTGGTCGGCGCCGAGCGCGCCGACCTGGAAAGCGACTACGGCGTCACCAAGCTGCATTTCGCCCGCAGCCCGAACGGGCATTGAAGCGAAACCGGAGAAAAGCAAGCCATGAACGACACAACACTCGTCTCCACACCGGCACCCGTTCGGAACGAGCGGCCTGACACCCTGCTCGCCGACCTGCACGCCACGGTGCTCGAACGCCTCGGCGACGACGCCCGCGGCCTGATCATCGAACGTGCCGTGCTCGGCATCTTCTTCACCGGCGTGAAGCTGTCGAACGCTGCGGGCGGCTTGTGCGCGACGCCGATCAAGCGTGTCCCCGAAGCGGTGTGCTGCCCGAGTTCGGCCAAGGCCATGCCGACGCCGGGCAAGATCGCAGGGCGATCGGCCGTTCAGGTGCTGGAAGACCTTTACCGGCCGCAGGATCTGCGCCGCGCGCTTGCCATCGCCACGCTCAATGCACTGGCCGAAACCCTGTGGCTGCGCGACGGCGGACCGGCCAGCGCGGAAGTACGCGAAGGCGACGCCTTCGATGCACTGGTGATTCCGCCCGGCCGGCGCGTCGCCCTGGTGGGCGCCTTCCCGCCCTACATGCGCGAGCTGCGCCGCCGCGGCCAGCCCTTCAACGTACTGGAGCTGTCACCGGAAACCCTCAAACCCGAGGAAATGCCGTTCTACGTGCCGGGCGAGCGCGCGCCGGAAGTCGTGCCGCAGGCGGACGTCTTCATCACCACCGGCACAACGCTGATCAACGACACGCTCGACGGCCTGCTGCGCCTGTTGCGGCCGGGAGCGGAGGCGGCGGTGATCGGCCCGACCGCGACGCTGATCGCCGAGCCTTTCGCCCGCCGCGGCGTCACCGTGCTCGGCGGCACGCGTGTGCGTGAGGCGGACGAACTGCTCGAACTGCTGGCCGAAGGCGGATCGGGTTACCACCTGTTCGGCAAGACGGTGGAGCGCGTCACGCTGCGTTTGTCAGGTTCTGAGCGGCAGCCTGCCTGAGCTTCACTTCATGCACCAGTCTCCATTGACTGGTGCATGCCCGGCATGCCGCTCACACGCCGATCCGCAGCCCGGTCTTCTTGAGGATTCCCGCCGAGAACAGTACGTCACGCCCCTTGCAGGCGCCGCGGAATTCCCGCTCCAGCAAAGCGACGATCTCGGCCACGCGAACCAGCGCCGCATCGCGCGAAGCGGCGTGCACCATCGCGAACAGGTTGTAGGGCCAGTCCGGCAGATGGCGCGGACGGCGGTAGCAGTGGGTGACGAACTCGAGCGCGCCGACCCGCTCGCCTACGGCGTCGATGACGGCGTCGTCGATGTTCCATACGCTCATGCCATTGGCGGTGTAGCCGATGGCGTAATGGTTGGGCACCACGCCGATGCGGCGGATGCGGCCGCTTTCCAGCATGCGCGCCAGGTGCTCGCGCAGCGCTGCCTCGTCGCAGCCGATCTGCTCGGCCAGCGCCGCGTAGGGGCGCGCCACCAGCGGCAGGCCGTCCTGGGTGGCGAGGACGATGCGGCGGTCTAGTTCGTCCAGCGACGCCGCATCCGGCACTGGATCAGCGGCTGGCATGGCAATGGCGGCAGCAGCTTTGGGCCTACGCTTGGGCATCGTCATCAGGCCTCCAGCTTCATCTCGACGAAGTATTCGCGTTCCTTCGGGAACAGGCGCACCGGCAGGCCGGTGGCGGCTTCGATGCGCCGGGCCACATCGGCAATGCCCTCCGGCCGTTCGGTGGCGAGCACGAACCACATGTTCAGGCGATGTTCGCGCCGGTAGTTGTGCGCGACTTCGGCAAAGGCGTTGACCGCCTCGACCACCGCGCCCCACTCCGCCTCGGGCACCGCCATCGCCGCCAGGCAGAAGGCGCCGCCCATGCGCTCGATCTGGAACATCGGCCCGAAGCGGGTCAGCACGCGGTCGTCCAGCATCGCGCGGATGCGGGCGATGACTTCGGCTTCGTCCAGCCCGAGCGTGGCGGCGACGTCGGCGAAAGGCGTCGCGCTCAGCGGAAATCCGCCCTGCAGCGCGTTGATCAGGCGCCGGTCGAGCGCGTCGGGCTCGCGCGCGGCAGCGACGCCGCGGCGGCCTCTGGCGGCACCGGCATCAAGCCGTTCAGACATGGGCGGCTTCCTTTTCGGGCAGGTAGCGCGCACCGGTCTGCTTGAAGCGGCGGCAACTGAACAGCACGTCGTGCGGCGCCGCATCCAGGCCCAGGCGGGCGGCGATGTCGTCGCGGGCGGCGAGCACTTCGTCGCGGGCGTGGCCGTGGATCATGCAGAACAGGTTGTAGGGCCAGTCCGGCAGCACCCGGCGGCGGCGGTAGCACAGCGTCACCGCCGGCTCGCGCGCCAGGCGGCGGCCCAGTTCGCTGACTTGCTCGTCCGGGATGTCCCACACGCACATCGCGTTGGCGCCCAGACCGAGCTCATGGTGGCGCACCACCACGCCCAGGCGGCGGACGAGGCCATTGGCCAGCCAGCCTTCGATCAGTTCGATCGCCATGGTTTCAGTGACTCCGGCCTGCTCGCCCAATTCGGCATAGGGACGCGGCGCCAAAGGCAAGCCGGCCTGCAGCACGGTGGCGAGCCTTCGCTCGATGTCGGACAGGGAGCAAGCTGCGGCCGGCGGCAATGCCGATGCAGCGGAATGGCAGGCTGCCCGCCGCTGCCCTTCGGCGCCGAGATCGAAGCCGAGGTCGATGTGGTATTCCTCTTCCAGCGGCAGCACGATGACGCTGCAGCCGGTGTCGCGCTCGATGCCTGCGACCACCTCGTGCAGATGCTGCTCCGATGCGGCGGTGACGACGAACCACAGGTTGTAGTGGTGTTCGCGCTGGTAGTTGTGGTTGATCGCCGCCTCGCGGCTGACGCGGGCGGCAATCTCTTCGAGCCGCCCGGGCGCTGCGGCCAGCGCAGCCAATGCGCTGGCGCCCAGCCGGCGCGGTGCGAACACGGCACCGACGCGGCTCACCACGCCTTCGCCGATCAGGCGGCGGTAGGCGGCGATCACTTCGGCTTCGTCCAGATCGACGGCTTCGCCGATGCGGGCGAAGGGCTGCGGCTCGCACGGGAAGCCGCGCTGCCATTCGTTGAGCAGGCGGAAGGCGGTCGCGTCGACCGCGCCTGGCAGGGTGATGGCGCGCGGCATCAGAAGCCCGTCCGTGCAGCGCGCGTGGTGAAGAAGATGCCGCTGGGGCTGGCGGAATCGAAGCCGCCGATCTGCTGCTTGGTGGCGGTGTCGTAGATGACGACCTTGTTGTCGTCGCGCGCCGACAGCCAGACTTCGTGCCCCTTGGACAGGAACTCCATGTGCAGGATGCCGCGCCCCGGTTGCAGCGTGTGCGTGACCTTGCCGCTGACGGTGTCGATGACCTGCACCCAGCCGTTGTCGGGGAAGGCGAAATTCACCCAGATCTCGCGGCCGTCGGGACGCGCCATGACAAACACCGGCTGGCTGCGAACCGGCACACGGGCCACTTCCTGCCAGCTCTCGGTATCGACCACCAGCACCTCGTGGCGGCCGATGGCCGGGAGGTAAGCCTTGCCGCCCGCCACCGACCAGCCGCGCAGGTGGGGCATCTTGAACACCGGCAGCGGCTCCTCGCCCCTGCCGTAGCCGGCGAGGATCTTGCGGCTGCCCTGCTCAGGGTTCCACAGGTCGAGCATCGCCAGGCCGTCTTCACCGAACAGGCCGGCGATGTAGTGGCGGCCGTTGGGCGTCACCAGCGCATCGTAGGGCTGATTGCCACCGGCGAAGCGCTGCGTCTGCGGGTTCTTCGGATCGGAGAAATCGGTGATCCAGATCTCGCCCGCCTCGAACAGCGAATAGATGAAGCGCCTGCCCGGCAGGTCGGCCAGGCCGACGACCTTGGAGCGCAGGCCGCCTTCGGTGATCGCCGGCACTTCGGCGAGCAGTTCGAGGGTGTCGGCGTCGAAGGCCTTGACGCCGCCCGGCGCATAGTTCTGGGCGACGATCAGGCGGCCGTCGTGCGAGATCGAACCGCCAATGGAGTTGCCCGCCTGCAGCACACGGCCGACGATCCTTGCCTGCAGCAGGTCGACCTTGGTCAACCCGCCGTCGCGGCCGAACACGAAGGCATGGCGCGCATCGCGCGAGAACACCACCGAAGCGTGCGATAGGTCGCCCAGGCCTTCGACGGTGGCAAGCACCGAGCGGCCGCTCGTCTCGACGATCTTGACCCGGCCGTCGGCACGCTCGATGACCACGCCCAGATCGCCGGTGCCGCGCAGCGAGGAGTCCGAGGCAGCAGCGCCCGGCGCGGCGGCAGGTGTGACCGTGGAGCAGGCAGACAACAGCCAGACGATCGCCGGCAGGATCGCCGCCCACAGGAGGGGCGGCGCGAGACGTACCGTGCTTTGCGAGGACATCGGAAGACTCCGGTTGCGAGTTGAATGCTGGGCTTGGCTGCGGCGGGCTTGCGGTTCAGCGGGCCGGCGGCAGGCCTTCGTCGGGCGGGAAGCCGCGCATCAGTTGATCGACGATCCATTGGGCCTCGGCCTCGCTGACGATGCTGCGGAAAGGCGGCATCGGCGTGCCCGGCCGGCCGCTGAAGACGGTGGCAACGAGGCCTTCGAAAGGCTTGTCGGCCAGCACGTCCGGCGTCAGCGCCGGGCCCAAGCCGCCTGCCAGGGTCAAGCCATGACAGGAGCCACAGTCCTGGCGCACGATGTGGATCAGCTCGCGCGCGCGTTGAGCCTCGGGGGCGGCCACTGCCGACTGCGCTTCCTGCGCTGATGCCGAGGCAAAGGCTGCGACCAAGGCGGCGCCGATGAAGACGGCAACATGAGCAAACAGTGGTGGGATTTTCATCACGCATTCCGTTGGCAGGGTTATGAGCGACAGGATGGCGATATGGGCAAGGCCGCGCCTTGACTCGCATCAACCCATGCTCGGAGGCCACGCCAGAACATTTCCACCGCTGTACCCACAAGCACCACCACCAAGCCGCGCAACCGCTTTCCGATGCCGCAACGAAGTTTTCCACCAGATCGTCGATCGATCACGAATCGGCCTGCAGCAGCACACACGGTAACAAGGGCCACTTCACCTGGATCAGTCCCTACCGTCCAGAGCCGACGGGAAACACTGATTACTTCAACCTCACTTTTTCCTCAACGCAGCTCTATTGAGTAAGAATCCCTAACAAATGACAAAGAGGGCTGTTTACCCGTGATTTCATTTGTTAAGGAAGCGCTGAATAAATCGCTTTCATCGGTGCTGAATCATTTCTAAGCATGCTTCGTCGCTGGCTCCATCAAT
>NZ_JANUXN010000016.1 GCF_025699485.1 Thauera carbonicopians
GACCAACAGACAACTCCCTGTCAACCACCCCGAACCGCCTTCCTGAAAAACAAAAACCAGAAAAACAACCCGAAAAAGCCCGCCTCCAAACCCACCCGGAAGCCCCGCATCACCCGAAATCAAACCCGGGCGCCGCGAGAAAGATCGGCATTATAGACACCAAAAATAAAAGCGCAAGCACAAAGTGAAACGCATCCAAATTTTCCCTGCACGCCACCAATGCAGCGCACTTCTCCGGTCCGGGACAGTACTGCCAAGCACCGAGAAAAGGCATTCACGATCGCGCCATCAACGCGAGTCATGCTGTTCACGCCATGCCGCGATGTGCTATCTTGCGCGCGACACGCGGGAGAGAACTCCCGACACGGAGTCGCCGAAGGCGCAACCCCCCGGAACCGCTCAGGCAAAAGGACCGCGTGCGAAGTGCAAGTCTGGAGAGCGGTGCGGACGCCCGACGGCGTGACGCACCCACCGAAGGGGCACCGCCCGGGTCTTTGCCGCGCTCAGCGTTCAGGAACATCTATCTATATATAGATACGCTTGACGCAGCGGCTCAGGGCGAAATCTCTCAGGTACAAGGGACAGATGGGGCGAATCCGGCAAACTGGCCGCGTTCGCCCTTTTTCGTTCACGACTACCGGAGCCGCAACGATGAGCACCTCTTCCAGGCACACCCCGCTCCATGCAACCCATGTCGCCACCGGCGCACGCATGGTCGACTTCGCCGGCTGGGACATGCCGGTCAACTATGGCTCGCAGATCGAGGAGCACCACGCGGTGCGCCGCGATGCGGGCATGTTCGACGTATCGCACATGCTGGCGCTCGATCTGACGGGCCCGGACGCAACGCCCTTCCTGCGCGGACTGCTTGCCAACGACGTCGCCAAGCTGAGCGACTCGGGCAAAGCGCTCTACTCCTGCATGCTCAATGAACAGGGCGGCGTCATCGACGACCTGATCGTTTATCGCTTCGGTGCCGACGACTATCGCATCGTCGTCAACGCCGGCACGGCCGACAAGGACGTCGCCTGGATGCGCACACGCATCGCCGGCACCGGCGCCAACGTGACGCTGACCAGCAGGCGCGACCTGGCGATGATCGCAATCCAGGGCCCGCAGGCGATCGAACGCGCCCGCACTGCGATTCCCGAACTGTCCACACAAGACCTCCCCTCACCGTTCAGTGCCGTTCGCGCCGGCGAACTACTGATTGCGCGCACCGGTTACACCGGCGAAGACGGTCTCGAGATCACCCTGCCGGCCAGCCGCGCGGAAAGCATGTGGCAAGCCCTCGCCGCCGCCGGCGTGAAGCCCTGCGGCTTGGGCGCGCGGGACACGCTGCGCCTGGAAGCCGGCATGAATCTGTATGGGCAGGACATGGACGAGAGCGTTTCGCCGCTGGATTCCGGCCTGTCCTGGACCGTCGATCTAAAGGACGAAAACCGCGGCTTCGTCGGCCGCGCCGCGCTGGAAGCCGCAGCTGCCAGCCGCCGTCTGCTCGGCCTGATCCTCGAGGACAAGGGCGTGCTGCGCGCCCACATGAAGGTCTTCACGGCTGCCGGCGAAGGCGAAACCACCAGCGGCAGCTTCTCGCCGACGCTCGAACGTTCCATCGGCTTCGTCCGCGTCCCGCTTGCGACGCAGGCAGGCGAAGACGTCGAAGTCAAGATCCGCGGCAAGCGGCTAAAGGCCCGTACGGTCAAGCTTCCCTTCGTTCGCAACGGCAAGCCGCTCGTCTGAGCATACAAGCACCATTCCACGGGACCGGTCGCCAAACATCCGGTCCCTTCATTCGATCCAGTCCGGAGAACCTCTCATGAGCAACATCCCCAACGAACTGAAGTACACCAAGTCCCACGAATGGATCCGCGTCGAAGACGACGGCAGCCTGACCATCGGCGTCACCGACCACGCCCAGGAGGCGCTGGGTGACGTCGTCTTCCTCGAACTGCCCGAAGCCGGCCGCAGCGTCAGCGCCGGCGAAGCATGTGCCGTGATCGAATCCGTCAAGGCCGCATCCGACATCTACGCGCCCGTCGCCGGCGAAATCATTGCCGCCAACCAGGACGTGGCCGACGCCCCCGAAAGCGTCAATGCCGACGCCTACGCCAACTGGCTGTTCAAGCTCGAGCCGGCCAATGCTGCCGATGTCGATGCCCTGATGGACGCCACCGGCTACGCCGCCGAAATCGCCCAGGCCTGAACACCCACGCCCGAGTTTTCCGACCGACCATGACCGACTCCCTGCTTTCTGCTCCGCTCGCCCGGCTGGAGCAGCGCGATGCCTTCATCCATCGCCATCTCGGACCGAACGCCGACGAGGTCGCACGCATGTGCGCGACACTCGGCGTCGGCAATCTCGACAGCCTGATCGAGCAGACCGTACCCACGGGCATCCGCCTCGAAGCGCCGCTGCCGCTCGCCGCGGCGACGCCGGAACACGAGGCGCTCGCCAGGCTGAAGGCCATCGCCGGCCGCAACGTCGTCAACAAGTCCATGATCGGCATGGGCTATTACGGCACGCACACGCCGGCGGTGATCCTGCGCAACGTCATGGAAAACCCGGGCTGGTACACCGCCTACACCCCCTACCAGGCCGAGATATCGCAAGGCCGCCTCGAAGCGCTGCTGACCTACCAGCAGATGGTGATCGACCTCACCGGCCTGGAACTCGCCAACGCCTCACTGCTGGACGAAGCCACCGCTGCCGCCGAGGCGATGACGATGGCGCGCCGGGTGTCGAAGTCCAAATCGAACGCCTTTTTCATCGACGAAGCCTGCTTCCCGCAGACGATCGACGTGGTCCGCACCCGCGCCCACTATTTCGGCTATGAACTGGTGTTCGGCAAGGCGGAGGATGCCGCCCTGCACGAGGTCTTCGGCGCGCTGCTGCAATACCCGAACGCCCGCGGCGAAGTCACGGACCTGAGCGAAACCATCACCGCGGCCAAGGCCAAGGGCACCGTCGTCGCCGTCGCCTCGGACCTGATGGCGCTGGTGCTGCTGAAGAGCCCGGGCGCCATGGGTGCGGACATCGCGCTCGGCTCGGCGCAGCGCTTCGGCGTGCCGATGGGCTTCGGCGGCCCGCACGCCGCCTTCTTCGCCACCCGCGAAGCCCATGTGCGCTCGATGCCGGGCCGCATCATCGGCGTCTCGAAGGACGCCCGCGGCAAGACCGCGCTGCGCATGGCACTGCAGACGCGCGAACAGCACATCCGCCGCGAGAAGGCGAACTCCAACATCTGCACCTCCCAGGTGCTGCTCGCCAACATGGCCGGCTTCTACGCCGTCTATCACGGCCCGCAGGGGCTGCGCACCATCGCTGCGCGCATCCACCGCTTCGCCGCGATGCTCGCCGCCGGCCTGAGCGACGCCGGCTTCGACGCCGGCAGCAATGCCTTCTTCGACACTATCGAAGTCGACACCGGCCCCCGCACCACTGCCATTGCCGACGCCGCCCTCGCCGCCGGCTACAACCTGCGCCGGGTGTCGGACCGCCGCCTCGGCCTGTCGGTCGATGAAACCACCACCCGCGACGACATCGCCGCAATACTGGCTTGCTTCGGCGCCGCTGCCGCTGACGTCAGCGCGCTGGATGCGCTCGATACGCGCGTGGCCCAGGCCGGCGGCCGACTCCCGCCGGCGCTGCTGCGCGGCGACGCGATCCTGTCGCATCCGGTGTTCAACACCCACCACACCGAGCACGAGATGCTGCGCTATCTGAAGAAGCTGCAGAACCGCGACCTCGCGCTCGACCATTCGATGATTTCGCTCGGCTCGTGCACGATGAAGCTCAACGCCACCAGCGAGATGATCCCGGTGACCTGGCCCGAGTTCGCCAACCTGCACCCCTTTGCGCCGCGCGAGCAGGCTGCGGGCTATCTCGAGATGATCGAAGGCCTGGCCGACCATCTGCGCGCGATCACCGGCCTCCCCGCGGTCTGCATGCAGCCCAACTCCGGCGCCCAGGGCGAATACGCCGGTCTGGTGGCGATCGCGCGCTACCATGCCAGCCGCGGCGATACCCAGCGCACGGTCTGCCTGATCCCGCGCTCGGCCCACGGCACCAACCCCGCCACCGCGCAGATGTGCGGCATGCAGGTGGTCGTCGTCGATTGCGACGACAACGGCAACGTCGATGTCGCCGACCTGAAGGCGAAGGCGGAGCAGCACGCCGACAGGCTCGCCGCGCTGATGATCACCTACCCCTCGACCCACGGCGTGTTCGAGGAGTCGATCCGCGAAATCTGCGCGATCGTCCATGCCCACGGCGGCCAGGTCTACATGGACGGCGCCAACCTCAACGCCCAAGTCGGGCTGACCTCGCCCGCCACGATCGGCGCCGACGTCACCCACATGAACCTGCACAAGACCTTCTGCATCCCACACGGCGGCGGCGGGCCGGGTATGGGGCCGATCGCGCTGGCGGCGCACCTCGCGCCCTTCATGGCCGACCACGTCGTGCAGCCGACTGGCGACGCCGGACGGGCCAACCTCGGCCAGGGCGCCGTTTCCGCCGCGCCCTTCGGCTCGGCCAGCATCCTGCCGATCTCGTGGATGTACATCACGATGATGGGCGGCGAAGGGCTGAAGCGTGCCACCGAGGTGGCGATCCTCAACGCCAACTATCTCGCCGCGCGGCTGCAGCAGCACTACCCGGTGCTCTACACCGGCAGCCAGGGCCGCGTCGCCCACGAGTGCATCCTCGACATCCGCCCGATCAAGGCGGCGACCGGCATCAGCGAGGTCGACATCGCCAAGCGCCTGATGGACTACGGCTTCCACGCGCCGACGATGTCCTTCCCGGTGGCCGGCACCATCATGGTCGAGCCGACCGAGTCGGAAGATCTGCACGAACTGGAGCGCTTCGCCGACGCGATGATCGCGATCCACGAGGAAATCCGCCAGATCGAGAACGGCACCTGGCCTGCGGACGACAATCCGCTGAAGAACGCGCCGCACACCCAGGCCGATTTCATCGGCGAATGGTCGCGCCCGTACTCGCGCGAGCAGGCAGTGTTCCCGCTGCCCTGGGTGGCGGGAAACAAGTTCTGGCCCAGCGTCAATCGCATCGACGACGTCTATGGCGACCGCAACCTGTTCTGCGCCTGCGTGCCGATGAGCGACTACGAAAGCTGAGTCCGGTAGAATCCACACCTGTCGCACCGAAGCCACGCCTCGCCTGGGGCGTGGCTTCTTTTTTCCCCCACGGCCTCATCTCCACCGCCCGCCTCTGCAGACCGATCCACCATGCCGAAGCTCCACGATGACCGCAAGCCGCTCTGGCTCGCCCTGCTGCTTTGCCACCTGGCCCTGCTCGCCGGCCTGCTCGCATGGGTCGGCTGGCAGACCCGCCCGGTGCCCATGCACGATCTTCGCCTGGCCGGCGGCGAAAAGCTGAAGTGCGTCTCCTACGCTCCCTACCACCGCCCCGGGCAGACCCCCTTCGATCCGAACCTGCGCATTTCCCGCGAGCAGATCCATGCCGACCTCAGCGCCCTGGCCGGGATCACCGATTGCGTGCGCCTGTATTCGGTCAATCAAGGCTTGGAACAAGTGCCCGAAATCGCGCGCGAAGTCGGCGTCCAGGTGCTGCTCGGCGCCTGGATCGGCTACGACCGGGAAATGAACACCGCCGAGCTCGAGCGTGCGATCGGACTCGCCAACGACAATGCCGACGTCGTCCGCGCCCTGATCGTCGGCAACGAAGTGCTGCTGCGGCGCGAGCGCAGCGAAGACGAAATGCGCGCGCTGATCCGCGAAGCCAAGGCGCGCGCCAAGGTGCCGGTCACCTACGCCGACGTCTGGGAATTCTGGACGCAGCATGACAGCCTGGCGCAGGAAGTCGACTTCGTCACCGTCCACATCCTGCCCTTCTGGGAGGACGAACCGGTCGACATCGCCGATGCGCTCGAACACGTCGCCGCAACCCGCAGGCACGTCGGCGAACACTTCGCCGGCAAGCACGTCCTGATCGGCGAAACCGGCTGGCCGAGCCAGGGGCGCCAGCGCGAGGAGTCGCGTCCGTCGCAGGTCAACCAGGCGCGATATGTAAGGGAATTCGTCCACCAGGCCCATGCGCAGGGCTGGGACTACAACCTGATCGAAGCCATCGACCAGCCCTGGAAACGCCGGCTCGAAGGCACGGTGGGCGGCTTCTGGGGCATGCTCGACGCCTCGACGCTGGAGCCGAAATTTCCGTTCGCCGGCCCGGTGGCCGAGCGTTCGGGGCTGGGCAGCGTCATCGCCGGCCTCGCCGCCGGCGCGGCGGCAGGTCTGCTGCTCGGCCTCGGCACTGCCTGGGGCGGCCCCCTGCGGCGGGCAGCGCTGATCGTCCTCGGCGCCACCACCGGCCTGATCACGGTGCTCCATGCCGAACATGCGCACCTCGCCTACCGGGATGCGCTCGAATGGACGGTGCTCGGCGCTGTCGCGCTGCTCGGCATCCTGCTCGCCGCAGGCTTCGCCGCATGGCGCGGCGCCGCCATCCCCAGCGCCGAACAAGCATGGCGGACACTGCGCCGGACCTCCACCGGCTGCTGGCCGGATGGCGCGCTCGGTCTGCTACGCGGCCTGCTGCTGTTCGCCGCCGCCATCGCCGCACTGCTGCTGTTCGTCGATCCGCGCTACCGCGACTTCCCGACCCTGCTCTATCTCGCTCCCGCAGCCTTGCTCGGCGTGCTCGGCTGGACACAGGCTGTGCACGGCCGCGCCGAGCGCATCTGCGCGGCAATCATCGCAATCTCGGTGATCGGGCGCTGGTCAAGCGAGCCGGCCAACCCCCAGGCCGTCGCCTGGCTGGCCACCGGCCTCGTCCTTGCCATCCCCCTTCTCGCCCGCTCGCTGCCCGGGACGGGCGAGCACCAGCAGTGACAGCAGGCTGCCGACGGCGGCCGGCTCATAGCTGTACAGCACCAGCCCGGCCAGTCCGCTCAGCCAGCCGACCCAGGCCAGCCAGCGCCGGCCCAGCACGAAGGCCAGGCCGCCGCAGGCGAGGCTGAACCAGCCCATGCGCTGATGCAGGAAACTCTCCACCAGAGCCGTCTTGAATAGGCACAGGCCGCCATGCGCATCGGGCAGGGTGCAATCACGCGGCAGCACCCCGTTTTCCAGCAGGCCATGACGCACGCCCCAGGCCGAGGCCAGCACCAGCAGAGCCGAAAGCAGGATTGCTGCAACACCATATTTGCCCGAATTATTCCACCTCATCCCGCCTTTTCCTTGTAAATCAGACCTTCGGCAACGATATCGCACGATGTTGCAAATTGGCACTGGATGTGGCTCGTAAGCAGCTGAAAGCGTGCATAGAATGCCGGCACCGAGCATCTGCGACAGAATCGTCGATTGTCTGCCGAAAACATTTATGCAACGCAGCAAGGTCCGCACAATCGCATAGGCTTTTCCATTTTGTCCGCGTTTTACCCGTTTTTCGGCGTCATCCCCACGCCGTTCAGGATTCGAACATGAAACAGGCCGCCTCGCTCCTCTATCGCATCGCGATCGCACTCGCCATCGCCGCGGGCGTCGCCTTCCTCCAGCACTGGATCTGGCAGCAGTTCAACCGCGGCGCCGAGTTCATCAGCACCAATCAGAGCATCAAGGGCTTCGCCTACAACGGCTTCCAGCGCGATCAAAGCCCGCTGAAGGGCACTTATCCGACAACGGAAGAACTCACCGCCGACCTCGACCTGCTCGCCCGCACATCCGACGGCCTGCGCACCTACGGCGTCACCGACATGCCGGTCCTGCTGACGCTCGCCGGCCAGCGCGACATGAACGTCACCGCCGGCGCCTGGCTGGACCCCGACCTCGAAAAGAACGAACGCGAGATCACGGCGCTGATCGACGCTTCACGCAAGATGCGCCACGTCGAACGCCTGATGGTCGGCAACGAATCCATCCTGCGCGGCGACCTCAAGCCCGAGGACGTCATCGGCTACCTCGACCGCGTCCGCAAGGCCGTGCGCAAGCCGGTATCGACTGCCGAACCCTGGCACGTCTGGCTGCGCTATCCGGAACTGGTCGAGCACGTCGATTACATCACCGTCCATCTGCTGCCCTACCACGAGGGCGTGCCGGTGGAGGCCGCCGTCGACTACGCTTTCGAACGCTACGACGAACTGGCCAGGACCTTCCCGCGCAAGAAGATCGTGGTCGGCGAAATCGGCTGGCCGAGCAAGGGACCGACGCTGGGCGCCGCCATTCCCTCGCTCGACAACCAGGCGCGCTTCATCCGCGAATTCCTCGCCCACCCCCGCACCGCGCGCATCGACTACTTCCTGATGGAAGCGATCGACCAGCCCTGGAAAGTCGACGTCGAAGGCTGGGCCGGCCCCTACTGGGGCATGTACAACGCCGACCGCGAGCAGAAATTCGCTCTCGAAGGCATCGTCGAACGCGACCCGCACTGGTCGAAGAAGGCCATGAATGCCGCGGCGCTCGCCTTCCTGCCGATGTTACTGGTGGCCTTCTTCCTGTCCGACTGGAACGTCTTCGGCCGCGTCTTCCTCGCCGGCCTGATCCAGGCCTGCGTATCGACGCTGATCGTCGGCCTCAACGTGCCGGTCGACTACTACCTAACCCAGCGCGACCTCGTCGGCCTCGGCCTGCTGATCGGCGCCACCATCCTGACCGCCGCGGTGCTGCTGTCGCACGGCTTCGAGTTCGGCGAGATGCTGTTCAAGAAGCAGTGGCAGCGCCGCTTCATGCCGCTGCCGCCGCACGCCCCGGACCAGCAGCCCTTCGTCTCGGTGCACCTGGCCTGTTACAACGAGCCGCCCGAGATGGTGATCGCCACCCTCGACAGCCTGGCCAAGCTGAACTACCAGAACTTCGAAGTGCTGGTGCTGGACAACAACACCCGCGACGAAGCGTTGTGGAAGCCGCTGGAAAAGCGCTGCGCCGAACTCGGTCCGCGCTTCCGCTTCTTCCATCTCGCCAACTGGCCCGGCTTCAAGGCCGGGGCGCTGAACTACGGCCTCAAGGTCACCGACCCGCGCGCCGAAGTGGTCGGCGTCGTCGATGCCGACTACGTCGTCGATCCGGACTGGCTGGCCAGCCTGATCCCGCACTTCGACAAGCCCGACGTCGCCGTCGTGCAGGCGCCCCAGGCCCACCGCGACTGGGAAGGCCAGCCGTTCAAGCGCATGTGCAACTGGGAATTCGACGGCTTCTTCCGCATCGGCATGCACCACCGCAACGAGCGCAACGCGCTGATCCAGCACGGCACCATGACCCTGGTGCGCCGCCTCGCGCTCGAGGAAGTCGGCGGCTGGTCGGAATGGTGCATCTGCGAGGACACCGAGCTCGGCCTGCGCCTGATCGAAAAGGGCTACGACACCCGCTACGTGGACCACGTCCTCGGCCGCGGCCTGACGCCCTCGGGTTTTGCCGCGATCAAGAGCCAGCGCTTCCGCTGGGCCTTCGGCGCGATGCAGATTCTCAAGGCCCACCTGCCGCACATGATCGGCCGCAGCAACCTCAACCTGGCCCAGCGCTACCACTTCCTGACCGGCTGGTTCGCCTGGCTGGGGGATGCACTGCAACTGGTGTTCGCGTTCGGCAGCCTGGCGTGGACGCTCGGCATCCTGCTGTTCCCGAAGTCCTTCGGCCTGCCGGTGACGGCGCTGGCGCTGCCCATCCTCGGCTTCATGGCCTTCAAGGCTGCGCTCGGCCCGATCCTGTACCGCCGCACCATGGACTGCCCCTGGAAGGACATCCTCGGCGCCTCGATCCTGTCGGTCGGCCTGGCGCATGCCATCGCCCGCGGCGTGTTCGCCGGCCTGGTCAAGAAGAAGGGCGTGTTCGTCGTCACCCCCAAGGGCTGGCGCGGCGGCGGCGCGCTCGCCTTCTTCAACCCGATCCGCGAAGAGATCGGCATGCTGGTGGCGCTGCTGCTCGGCGCCGCCACGCTGGTCGCCCAGCGCGGTGCCGACAACCTCGAGACCCAGCTGTGGGTCGGCATCCTGTGCCTGCAGTGCATCCCCTACGTCGCTGCGATCCTGTGCCAGATCGCGGCCTACATGCCGGAGCGCCC
This sequence comes from Thauera carbonicopians, assembly GCF_025699485.1. Classification (GTDB taxonomy): domain Bacteria; phylum Pseudomonadota; class Gammaproteobacteria; order Burkholderiales; family Rhodocyclaceae; genus Thauera. Next base: position 10,037 of record NZ_JANUXN010000016.1, read on the forward strand.
GGTGGCGGGCGCCAAGCCCGACGCACTGCCCGCCGGCGCCTGAACGCCCGCCTCCGGATTGCCCGGCAGGCGCCGGAAACAGGCGCGGACCGGCGTGGCGACTACGCCTGCCAGGGCGGCAGCCGCCGCGCCACGGGCGGCAAGGCGAGCGTGCCGTAATCGGGCAGGCCACCCGCGGTGGGCTGCGGCACCTCGCCCTCGATCAGCGGCCGGATGTAATCGCAGGCCGCCGCGGTGACGTGCAGGCCGTCGGCGCGCACGAAGGCCGCCGGCAGCGTGCGCTCCAGGTTGGCGATGGCGGCGGCGTCCTCGGTACCGACTTCCCAGCGGTACGGCGCTTCGCCGAGCCGCCGGATCGCCGGAAAGCAGCCATTGCGTCCGTCGAGCGCCATCTCGACCGCTGCCCACCCGACCGCCAGCGCCTGCTCGCGGTCCACCGCCGACAGCCAGTGTCCGCCGGCGCGCTGCAGATAGTCGGGAATCGCCCAATGGAACTTGTAGCCCAGGCGCTCATGGATCATGCGCGCAACGGCCGAGCCCGCGCCGCCGAGCTGGACGTAGCCGCGCGAGTCGCGCGATTTCTCCATGATCAGGCTGCCGTCGGCGTTGCGGATGCCTTCGGCGACCGTGATCGCGCAATAGCCCAGGCGCTCGGTGACGCGCCGGACTTCGGCCAGGAACGCCTCCTCGTCGAAGCCCGCTTCCGGCACCAGCACGATGTGCGGCGGCGCATCGGCGTCGCCACCGGCGGCCAGCGCGGTCGCCGCCGCGAGCCAGCCGGTATTGCGCCCCATCACTTCCATCACGAACACGCTGCCCCGGCTGCCGACCATGGAGCGGATGTCCAGCCCGGCCTCCAGCATCGAGGTCGCCAGATACTTCGCCGCCGAGCCGAAGCCCGGGCAGCAGTCGGTGCCGGCGATGTCGTTATCCACCGTCTTCGGCGCGCCGATGCAGACCAGCGGATAGCCGCGCTCCCGCGCCGCGTCGCGCAGGCGCCCGACCACGTCCATCGAGCCATTGCCGCCGTTGTAGATGAAATGGCCGATATCGTGCGCGGCGAAGACCTCGAACAATCTGTCCATCACACGTTTGCCGTCCGCCGTATCGGCTCGGGGCAGGTCGAAGCGGCAGGAGCCGAATACCCCGCCCGGACGCAGCGACAGGCGCTGCAGCGCCGCGTCGTCGAGCGCAGCGGTATCGATCAGGTCTTCCGCCAGCACGCCGAGAATGCCGCGATGGGCGGCCAGGACCTTGCCGATGCGTCCTGGATGAGCCCGTGCAGCACCAATCACCGCACTGGCCGTGGCGTTGATGACGGCGGTGACGCCGCCGGAGTGAGCGTAGAGAAGATTCGATCGCGCCATGATGGAAGCCGCCAGGCCTGAATCAGCAAACGAAACGGCCGGTCCCACTACGGGAGCCGGCCGTCAGGAACGTGGATTGCGCGCTTACTTCAGCGCTTCGAACGCGCGCGCGGTGATGTCCTCGACCGCACCCAGGCCTTCGATCTTGCGCACCTTGGGCGCCTTGGCGTCGCCCGAAGCGGCCCACTTGCTGTAGTACTCGACCAGCGGCTTGGTCTGGGCGTGGTAGACGTCGAGACGCTTCTTGACCGTCTCTTCCTTGTCGTCGTCGCGCTGCACCAGGTCTTCGCCGGTGACGTCGTCCTTGCCCTCGACCTTGGGCGGGTTGTACTTGACATGATAGGTGCGGCCCGACGCCAGGTGGGCACGGCGCCCGCTCATGCGTTCGACGATCTCGCTGTCGGGCACGTCGATTTCGAGCACGAAATCGATCGGCACGCCGGCGTCCTTCATCGCGTCGGCCTGCGGAATGGTGCGCGGGAAGCCGTCGAACATGTAGCCGGCCTGACAGTCGGGCTGCTGCAGGCGATCCTTGACCAGGCCGATGATGATGTCGTCCGACACCAGGCCACCTGCATCCATCACCTTCTTGGCCTCGATGCCGAGCGGCGTGCCGGCTTTGACCGCGGCGCGCAGCATGTCACCGGTCGAAATCTGCGGAATGCCGAACTTCTCCTTGATGAAATTGGCCTGCGTACCCTTGCCCGCTCCCGGCGGTCCCAACAGAATCAATCGCATACACCCTCCCGAAGAAAAGAATATCGGCCGTGCAGCACGGCCGCTTGTTTGTACTTTTATGCGAAACCCTGCGAAGTTAACCGACGCGTGGCCGCCGGTCAAACCCCTTCGATGCGAAACGACTGCCTGACGCGCGCCAGATCCTCGGCCGTATCGACGCCGGCGGCCGGTGCCGCCGCCAGTTCGAGCACGCGGATGCGGTAGCCGTGCCACAGCGCTCGCAGTTGTTCCAGGGCCTCCCAGTGCTCGATCGGCGAAGGCGCCAGATCGGCATAGCGGCGCAGGAAACCCACCCGGTAGGCATACAGGCCGACGTGGCGCAGCATCGGCAGGCCCTCAGGCAAACCTTGAGGCAAGGCATCGCGCCCTGCGGCAAAGGCGTCACGTGCCCAGGGAATCGGCGCGCGGGAAAAATACAGCGCACGGCCGGCGGCGTCGCACACCACCTTGACCACGTTGGGGTTGAAAGCCTCGTCCACCCCGGCCAGCGCATGCGCCGCGGTGGCGATCGCGGCGTCGGCGTCGTCGGCCAGCGCGGCGGCCACCGCCGACACGATGGCCGGGTCGATCAGCGGCTCGTCGCCCTGCACATTGACGACGATGTCCTCGTCGCCCCAGCCGCGCTGCATCGCCACTTCGGCCAGGCGATCGGTGCCGCTGGGATGGTCGGCGCGCGTCATCACCACCTCGCCGCCAGCGGCCAGCACGGCGTCGCGGACCCCCTCATGATCGGTCGCCACCAAGACTTCCTGCGCACCCGCCGCGCGCACGCGTTCGAGCACGCGCACGATCATCGGCTTGCCGCAGATGTCCGCCAGCGGCTTGCCCGGCAAGCGGGTCGACGCATGGCGCGCCGGAATGACGATACGGAACGGAGTGCTCACCGCGGGCGTCGCCATCTCGGCCTCCGTCACGCGCGCAGGGCGTCGACTTCCTCGGCGCTCATCGCGCGCGCTTCCTCGTCGAGCATCACCGGGATGCCGTCGCGGATCGGAAAGGCGAGCCGGTCGCCCTTGCACACCAGTTCCTGCCTGTCCTTCAGGTAGTCCAGCGGACCCTTGCACAACGGGCAGACGAGGATTTCAAGCAGACGTGCGTCCATGCTCCAGTTTCTCCAGAATGCGTTCGGCGGCGCCCGAACCGATCTGCGCCTCGACCGGGAACTCCCAGCAGTCGTCGGGCGCGAAAGCCCGGCATTTTACCGCATCCTTGGCCGTCATCAGGATCGGCAAGGTTTCGGCGAAAGCCAGATCCGGCGGGGTGAAAGCATGGTGATCGGGGAAGGGATGCCTCAGCACCACCAGGCCGGCGGTTTCAAGCTGCTCGAAGAAGCGCTGCGGCCGGCCGATGCCCGCCACCGCATGCACGCGGCGGCCGCGCAGCGCTTCCAGTTCGAGGGTTCGCTGCGGCGCCCCGAGTGCACGCAGGGCGCCGCCCCGCAACTGCATCGGGAAGATCGGCACGCCGCCGAGGGCCGCCACCAGCGCCGGCGGCAGCGTGCCGTGGGCGATCACGACGTCGACTTCCGCCAGGCGCCCGACCGGCTCGCGCAGCGGCCCGGCCGGCAGCAGCAGGCCATTGCCCAAGGTGGCAGGGTCGACCACGGCGATCTCGACGTCGCGCCCGAGACGATAGTGCTGCATGCCGTCGTCGGCCACGATCACGTCGCACTCGGGATGCAGGCGCAGCAGTTCGCGCGCCGCCGCCGGCCGGTCGCGGCCGACGACCAGCGGACAAGCGCAACTGGCGGCGAGCAGCACCGGTTCGTCGCCATAGACGGCGGGATCGCCATCGGCCGGCACGGCGGCAACGCCTTCGATCCGGCCGCCGTGTCCGCGGCTGACGATGCCGGGACGACGGCCCGCCGCGCTCAGTCGGGCCACCAGCCACTGCACCACCGGCGTCTTGCCGCTGCCGCCGACGGCGATGTTGCCGACGACGATCACCGGTACCGGCAGCCTCTCCGGCCGTGTCGTCCGGCGACGGCGCCGCGCCAGCGCGCCGAACAGCCAGGACAGCGGCTGCAGCAGCCGGGCCGGCAGGTCGCGCCTGCGCCAGAAGGCCGGAGCCTGGGCCACCATCGTCCGCGCCCCTCAGCGGCTCACTGCGCCGGCGCCTGGGTGGCGAAGGTCACGTGGCTGAAACCGGCACGCTGGGCCGCCTGCATCACGTCGATGACGTTCTGGTGCGCAGCCTTGGCATCGGCATTGATCACGATCACCGGCTCGCCGCCGCCGCCCGGCGCGGCCTTGCCCAGCGCCGCAGCCAGCGACTCCACGCTCGGCTCGGCGACCGGCTGGCGATTGACCAGCACTTCGCCGGCCGCGGTCACGGCGACGAGGATCTCGTTGGGCACCGTATCCACGCCCTCTGCTTCGGCCGACGGCAGGTTGATCTCGAGCCCCGACACCTTGGAAAAGGTCGTCGTCAGCATCAGGAAGATGATGATGACGAGCACCACGTCGATCAGCGGGATCAGGTTGATCTCGGGCTCTTCGTTGCGGCTGCCGCGGCGGAAGTTCATGCCGGCCCCTCAGTCGCGCCGCTCGCCATGCGCCACTTCGACCAGCTTCACCGCCTGCTGCTCCATGTCGATGACGAAGCTGTCGACGAGGGCGCGGAAGTGGCGCCAGAAGATCATCGCCGGAATGGCGATGATCAGGCCGAGTCCGGTGGTGTACAGCGCGATCGAGATGCCCTGGGCGAGTTGGGCAGGATTGGCGCCGCTGACGCCCTGCGAGGCGAAGATGTCGATCATGCCGATGATGGTGCCGAACAGCCCCAGCAGCGGGCTGATCGCGGCGATGGTGCCGAGTGTGGTCAGGTAGCGTTCGAGTTCGTGCGCGACCGCACGGCCGGTTTCCTCGATCGATTCCTTCATGACCTCGCGCGAACTGCTGACGTTGCGCAGGCCCGCCGCCAGCACGCGGCCGAGCGGGGAGTGCGCGTTGACGCGCTCGGTCATCGCATCGGACACGCCCTGCTTGCGCAGATCGTCGAGCACGTTCTGCAGCAGGCCCGGCGGCACCACGCGCGAGCGCCGCAGGCTGAGCGAACGCTCGATGATCAGCGCCAGCGCCACGACCGAAGCCAGAATCAACGGCCAGATCGGCCAGCCCACTTCCTGGATGATCGCGAACACGCTGGCTGCTCCCCTATTGCGCAAAAGCGGAACTTTAGCGCCCGCAAGCCGGCGGCGACAAGCAAGATGCGTATCGAGACGTGGAATATGCCCAACCCGGACCCCGCCCGGGCTTCCACGCGGGATATGCCAAACCGGCAACGCCCGCGTTACCCCCAGGACCCGGACCAAGCCGGCGAGCAATCCACAGAAGCTGTGGATAAGTTTGTGGGTTTTTTCTGGATGTGGGCCTCAAAGCCCGTCGCTGCAAGCATTCAGACACTCCGATGAAAATTTGTGCAATATATTATTTTCAATTAAAACAAATACTTATTTTCTCACCCCTTGTAGATCAAGGACTTGCCGCAAGACCCTTGACAGCCTGGCGGAGCTGTGGATTCCGCTACAATCCGCGCTTCTCCCCACTTCTCGCGCGCCCCTGGCGATGCCCCTCGCATGACTGGAATGCTGTCCGCCCCGATACTTACGGTGTCCGCGCTCAACCGCCTCGCCCGCCAGGCGCTGGAGGCAGCCCTGCCGTTGATGTGGGTGGGCGGCGAAATCTCCAATCTCACCCGGGCGGCCTCCGGCCACCTTTACTTCACCCTCAAGGACAGCGATGCGCAGGTGCGCTGCGCAATGTGGCGCAACCGCGCCCAACTCCTGCCCTTCCGCCCCGAGAACGGCATGCGGGTCGAAGTGCGTGCGCTCACGACGCTGTACGAAGCGCGCGGCGACTATCAGCTCAATATAGAAAGCGTCCGCCAGGCCGGCATCGGCAACCTGTTCGAAGCTTTCAACCAACTCAAGGACAGGCTTGCCGCCGAAGGCCTGTTCGATGCCGGCAACAAGCGTGTCCTGCCGCGCTTTCCGCGCGGCATCGGCCTCGTCACCTCGCCTGCCGCCGCCGCGCTGCGCGACGTGCTGGTGACGCTGGCCAGGCGCGCGCCGCATCTACCGCTGGTGCTTTATCCAGCACCCGTGCAGGGCGCCGACGCGGCGCCGCGCCTTGCACAGGCCATCGCCACGGCAGGCAGACGCGCCGACCGGGACGGCATCGACGTGCTGCTGCTGGTGCGCGGCGGCGGCAGCCTGGAAGATCTGTGGCCGTTCAACGACGAAGCGCTCGCCCGCGCGCTGCGCGCCTGTCCGCTGCCCGTCGTCAGCGGCGTCGGCCACGAGACCGATTTCACCATCGCCGACTTCGCCGCCGACCTTCGGGCACCGACACCGACCGGCGCAGCCGAACTGGCCAGCGCGGGCTGGCATGCAGCGCACCAGGAGATCGCCACACTCGGCCCGCGGCTCGAGCGCGGCATCGAACGCCAGCTCGAAACCCTGGCCCAGCGGCTGGACAGGGCTTCGCTGCGCCTGGTCCATCCAAGCGAGCGCCTGCGCCAGACCAGGGCCGACATCGATGCCCGTGCCGGCAGGCTGGCACGAGCCATGAAGCACCGGCTCGAACAGGCGCGCTTCCGCCAGACCGCGCTCGGCCTGCGCCTGGCCAGGCTGCAGCCGGATCTGTCCGGCACCCGGCGGCTCGTCGCGCAGCTCGGCCACGAGCTGCAGCGCGCCGCGCAGGCAAGCCTGCGGCAGCGCCGGGAACGGCTCGAAACCCTGGCATCCCATCTGCAGCACCTCTGCCCGGAATCCGTGCTCGCGCGCGGCTACGCCATCGCCCGCGACAGCCGGGGCCGCGTGCTGCGTTCGGTCGGCGAGGCCGGTGCCGGCATGGCAGTCGACGTACAGCTGGCCGACGGCACGCTGCATACGCGCGTGACCGGGGCCGGGCCGAACGAAGCCGGACAAAAGGACTGAACCAGGCCTTGGCCGCGTCGATCCCGACGGGAAGGGGGGGCCGCCTGGAGGCCCCGCCAGGCAGCCCCCAGGGAATCCGCCCAGTGCTGCCCGCCGGGAGCTTCACTCTCGACAAGACCACCGCCGGAAGCTGACAGGCGCCCGCTCGTGCGCCTATGATGTCGGCCGCGAGCGTTTTCGCCGGACGCGGATCCCGACCGGACTCGTCGGGCTTCGCAAGAGTTTTCAGAACACCTTAACAAGGAGAGATACGCATGGAACACACCCTGCCCGCCCTGCCCTACGCCAAGGACGCCCTGGCCCCGCACATTTCGGCCGAGACCCTGGAATTCCACTACGGCAAGCACCACCAGGCCTATGTCACCAACCTGAACAACCTGATCAAGGGCACCGAGTACGAAAACCTCGAACTCGAAGCCATCATCAAGAAGGCGCCGGCCGGCGGCATCTACAACAACTCCGCCCAGGTCTGGAACCACACCTTCTTCTGGAACAGCATGAAGCCCAACGGCGGCGGCGAGCCGACCGGCGCGCTGGCCGATGCGATCAAGGCCAAGTGGGGCTCCTTCGACGACTTCAAGAAGGCCTTCCAGGCGTCCGCGGTCGGCAACTTCGGTTCGGGCTGGACCTGGCTGGTCAAGAAGGCCGACGGTTCGGTCGACATCGTCAACATGGGCGCCGCCGGCACTCCGCTGACCACCGCCGACAAGGCCATCCTCTGTATCGACGTGTGGGAACACGCCTACTACATCGACTACCGCAACCGCCGTCCGGACTTCGTCGCCACCTTCCTCGACAAGCTGGCCAACTGGGACTTCGCGGCGCAGAACTTCGCCTGATGCACCCTGGCCCGGCCTCGGCCGGGCAAGGCAGACATACGGAAGCGGCCCTTCGCGGCCGCTTTCTTTTTCGCAGCGCCCCGCCTGCAGGGCGCTGCGAGTCCGACAGCCCATGCTCGACATCCTGTATCGCGACGAATGGCTCGTCGCCATCGACAAACCCTCCGGCCTGCTCGTGCACCGCAGCCCGATCGCCGCGCACGAGGAACGCTTCGCCGTGCAACTGCTGCGCGACCAGATCGGCCAGCGCGTCCATCCCGCCCACCGGCTCGACCGCGGCACCTCGGGCGTGCTGTTGTTCGCGCTCGACCGCGAAGTCGCCGCCGCACTCGGCAGGCAGTTCGAGGCCCATACGGTCGACAAGCGCTACGTCGCCATCGTGCGCGGCCATCCGCCCGAAGAAGGCATCATCGACCATCCGCTGGTACGCCGCCTGGACCCGATCGAACGCAGGCAGGGCTACGGCGCCGGCCGGCGGGACGGCCTGCCGGAAGACGAGGAAACGGACCCGGACAGCCCCGCCGAATCGGCGGGCGGCGAAATCGCCCTGCCCGCGCTGACGCGCTTTCGCCGCCTGGCGACGGCCGAACTGCCGCATGCGGTCGACCGCTATCCGAGCAGCCGCTACGCCCTGGTCGAGCTGTTGCCGGAAACCGGCCGGCGGCACCAGCTGCGCCGCCACCTGAAGCACATCTCGCATCCGATCATCGGCGACGCCAGCTACGGCAAGGGCCGGCACAACCGCCTGTTCCAGACCCTGTTCGGCAGCCGTCGCCTGCTGCTGGCCTGCACCCGGCTGGGCCTGCAACATCCCGTCAGCGATGCAAGACTGAACCTGCAGTGCCGCCCCGGTGATGACTTCGAGGCCGTCAGCCGGGCACTGGGCTGGGACGACACGCTGCTGGGTTGAGAGCCGCTGCCGCGCCCTCCTCCCCCGCGCGGCGATTTCAGGGCACAATCGGTCTCTTCCCGGCAATGCTCTCCTGCGCAGGATGCAGGCATGTCCGATCACTCATGCACACTTCAGGTACATCGATGAACCCGCTGCTCCAGGTACGCCAGCACGGCCAGCAGATCTGGCTCGACAACCTTTCCCGCACCCTGCTCAACGACGGCCATCTCGCACGCTTCATCGCCGACGACGGCATCGCCGGGGTCACCACCAACCCGGCGATCTTCCACAAGGCGATCGCGGATGGGCGCTATTACGAGGACGACCTGGCCGCCCTGAAAGCACAGCCGCTGAGTGCCGAAGCACGCTACGAAGCGCTGGTGATTCCGGACGTGCAGCGGGCCTGCGACCTGCTGGCGGCGCTGCACCGCGACAGCGGCGGCGATGCCGGCTACGTCAGCCTGGAAGTCTCGCCCGCGCTGGCTCACGACGCCGCCGGCACGCTCGCCGCCGGCCTGCGCCTGAAAGCCGCGGTGGACCGCCCCAACCTGCTGATCAAGGTGCCGGCGACGCCGGCCGGCATCGACGCCATCGAGCAGTTGATCGGCGCCGGCGTCAGCGTCAACGTCACGCTGATGTTCTCGCTCGCCCACGTCGAAGCCGTTGCCCAGGCCTATCTGCGCGGCCTCGAACGCCTGCTGGCGGCTGGCGGCGACGCGACGCGCATCATGTCGGTGGCGAGCCTGTTCCTGTCGCGGGTCGACACCCTGATCGACAAGCAGCTCGAAGAACTGGGCGGCGCAGCGCTGGCCCTGCGCGGCAAGAGCGCGGTGGCCACTGCCAGGCTCGCCTACCTGCGCTACCGCGAACGCTTCAACGGACCCGATTTCGCCGCGCTGCGCGCAGCCGGCGCACGGCCGCAGCGGATGCTGTGGGCGAGCACCGGCACCAAGAATCCGGCCTACAGCGATCTGCTCTACGTCGAACCGCTGATCGGCGCCGAAACCATCAACACCCTGCCCGACGCCACGCTGGACGCACTGCGCGACCACGGCAAGGTGACGGCCGACACCGTGGGCCAGGACATCGAGGATGCCGCGGCACAGTACGCTGCGCTGGAGCGGCACGGCATCGACCTGAATCAGGCCGGCGAGCGCCTGCAGCAGGAAGGCCTGCGGCAGTTCGAACAGGCGTTTGCCGCGCTGCTCGAACTCACCGCCTAAACACACTGCCCACAAAATGAAGCCGGGCCTTTCGCGTGCAGCACGCGAAAGGCCCGGCTCCGGTTTACGTCCGCTCAGGAAGCCAGTGCCAGCGCTTCCCGGCTGCGCATCAGCGCCGCGCGCGGCACGCCGCGATGGTCGCCGGCAGTACCGAGCAGCTCCTTCATGTCGAGGATCAGCACGATCTGGCCGTTCGACAAGGTGGTCACGCCGGCAACCCCCTTCGGCCGGAAATCGTCGAGCGACTTGATCACCGCATCTTCACGGCCGGCGAAGCTGTCGATCGCCAGGATGAAGGACAGTTCGGCCGCCTGCATCAGCACGCCGTACTGCGGCGCCCGCTCCTGCGGCCAGCCGAGCAGCGAGGACAGCGGCAGGATCTGCAGCACTTCGCCGCGCACCACCATGGTCGCCTTGCCGCCGACGTCCTGGACCATGGCCGGGTCGATCGGCAGGATCTCGCGCACCATCGCCAGCGGCACGGCGAAAGGCTGCTCGCCGAGGCGCACCAGCAGCACCGGCAGGATCGCGAGCGTCAGCGGCAGGCTGATGATCAGGGTCGTGCCCTTGCCCTGCTGCGAACGGATCTCGATGCTGCCGTTGAGCTTCTGGATGTTGGTGCGCACCACGTCCATGCCTACGCCGCGGCCCGACACGTCCGACACCTGCTCCGCCATCGAGAAGCCGGGCAGGAAGATCAGGTTGTAGCTCTGGCGCTCGTCCATGGTGCTGGCTTCCTCATCGGTGATGAGGCCCTTGGCCAGCGCCTTGCTGCGCAGGCGCTCGGCATCCATGCCGCGGCCGTCGTCGGCGACGAGAATGACGATGTGGTCGCCCTCCTGGCGCGCCTCGAGGCGGACGATCGATTTCTCCGGCTTGCCGGCGGCGATGCGGCCGGCGCGGTCTTCGACGCCATGATCCACCGCATTGCGGACCAGGTGGATGATGGGGTCGGACAGATCCTCGATCATCGTCTTGTCGATCTCGGTTTCCTCGCCGACCAGCACCAGTTCCACGTCCTTGCCGAGATTGCGGGCCAGGTCACGGGCGATGCGCGGATATTTCTGGAACAGCCGGCCGATCGGCTGCATGCGGGTCTTCATCACCGCGTTCTGCAGGTCGGAGACCAGCAGGTCGAGCTGGCTGACGGCGAGATCGAGCGCATGCAGCGTTTCGGAATCGTTGCGGCCGCTGAGGATGTCGCTGCGCAGCGCATTGAGCCGGTTCTTGGTCAGGCCGATCTCGCCGGACAGGTTCAGCACCTGATCGAGGCGCGCGGTATCGACGCGGATCGAATTGTCCCGCTGGCGCTCGCTGTCGCGCCGACCGACCGGCCCGGAAACGCCCGGCTTGTCGGTGGCGCGCCGCCCGATCGCCGCCTTGATGATCTCTTCGGCAGGAGCCGGCTTGGCCGGCGCAGCAGCCGGCACGACGGACGATGGCGCTGCGGCTGCGGTCGCAGGCTTGCCAGCCACGGCCGCGTACAGCAGGTCCCAGGCCGGCTCGCCCGGCAGCGGCAGGCCGACGCCTTCCGCCGCAGGCTGCGCAGCCGCGATCGGCTCGCCCGCCAGCGCGGCTTTCAGACGCGCCATCAGATCTGGGTCTGCCGGCGGCGGCTGGGTCCCGCTTTCGAGAAAGCCGAACATTTCGCGCACCGCGGAAGTGGCGGCCAGGATCACGTCCATTGCTTCGGGCGTGATCGACAGTTCGCCGTTGCGCAGTTTGTCGAACAGGTTCTCGGTCAGGTGGCACAGATTCACGAGCTCGGCCGCATTCAGGAAGCCGGCACCGCCCTTGATCGTGTGAAAGCCGCGGAAGATGTCGTTGAGCAGGCTGCGATCCTCGGGCGAGCGCTCCAGATCGACCAGCTTGTTGTCGACCCCGGACAACAGGTCCCCGGCCTCGATGAGGAAGTCCTGCAACAGGTCTTCCATTCCGGCAAAATCACTCATGCTCTTCTCGCTCCACTTTTTCCACTGCGGACATGCGGTCTTCCCGGTCCGTCCTCATGCAAGGCCCACGCGTCGACCGGCATGCCCGGCTCAGAAACCCAGGCTTTCGAGCAGGTCGTCGACCTGCTCCTGGTTCGTCACGATGCCATCGGCCGTCTTGCCGTCGATGACCGGCCCGTTCATCAGGCTGCCCGCACACTCGACCTTCACCGCCGGCGGCGCGGTCTCGAGCAGCACTTCCAGCAACTGCGACTCGAGCGCCTGGGCGGTCTGCAGCACGCGCTTGATGACCTGGCCGGTCAGGTCCTGGAAGTCCTGCGCCATCATGATGTCCATCAACTGCGCGCCGGTCGCCGCGCTGTCGGCTTCGGCCTCGCCGAGAAAATCGCGCGTCTCGATGCTCAGCGAGCGAAAGTCCTCGGGCGACACCTTGCCGGCGAACACCTCGTCCCAGCGCAAGCGCAAGACCGCCGACTTCTGCTGGATCCCGTCCTGCAGGGGGCGGGCGATGTCCGTGGCATTGAGCACGCGGCTCGCCGCCTGCTCGGTCATCTGCGCGATGTAGTCCAGCCGCTGGCGGGCATCCGGAATCGCCTGGGCCGCCTCCTGCAGGCTGGCATCCAGGCCGAGCTCGCGCAACGCATCGTGCAGTTGGCGAGTCATGTGTCCCAAACGGTTGAAAACCGCGCGATCGCCGTCGGCGTCCTGCAGCTCCCCGCCCGCACGTTCGACCAGTGGTGGTTCGGCGATGCCGGTCTCCGCCGACACTGCGTCGAACAAGGCCTGCAACTCGTCGCTGTCTCCGGCTTCATCGGCAGCGGCAGCCATCGACGCGGTCTGCGGCGCCGCAGCGGCCGGGAAAGCCTCGGCGGGTTGCGCGGCGATGCTGTCGAACAGTGCCTGAAGGTCGTCCGAGTCGCCCGACTCGTCGAATTTAGGCCGTTTACTCATGTCCAGACTCCATGCTCGGGATACGCAAGCGTTCAGGTGATGTGCCCTCGGTCGGGCGTCCCCATGCCGGGCGCCCCTGTGCTGGGCCTTCCTATGCCGGGCGCCCCATCTTTTCGAAGATCTTCTGCAGTTTTTCCGCCAGCGTCGCCGCGGTGAACGGCTTCACGACGTAGCCGCTGGCACCGGCCTGAGCCGCGGCGATGATGTTTTCCTTCTTCGCCTCGGCGGTGATCATCAGCACCGGAAGGTGCTTGAGCTGCGGCGTGCGGCGGATCGTCTGCAGCAGCGTCAGCCCGTCCATGTTCGGCATGTTCCAGTCGGTGACGACGAAGTCGAACTGCCCCGAAGCCAGCTTCTGCAGCGCGATCGCACCATCCTCGGCTTCATCGACGTTGGTGTAGCCCAGCTCCTTGAGCAGGTTGCGGACGATCCGTCGCATGGTCGAGAAATCATCGACGACGAGAAATTTGAGTTTGGGGTCGGACATTCCAGGTTCTCCATTCATTCCGGCTCGGCTCAGGCTGCCCGGCGCGCACGCGCGAGCAGCGGCCTCAGGGTTTCAGCAAGTACGTCAGCGTCGAATTTTGCCACGTACGCATCCACCCCCACCCGCTTGCCCATCGCCCGGTTGGCCTCGGACGACAGCGAGGAATGCATCACCACCGGAATTCCGCCGAAGCGCGTATCGGCCTTGATGTTGCGCGTCAGCACGTAACCGTCCATCTCGGGCATTTCGGCATCGACCATGATGAGGTCGATCTCCTCGGCCACCGGACGGCCCGTATGCTCGGCATGATCGGCGATGCTGACCAGGCGCGTCCATGCCTCGAGGCCGTTCTGCGCGTGCTTGTGGCGCACGCCGAGCTTGTCGAGCACTTCGGTGATCTTGCGCCGCGCCACGCCCGAGTCATCGACGAAGAAGACGTTGACCTCGTGGCCGTTGCCGATCGGCTCGATGTTGCCGACCACCGCATCGCCGAAGGTGTTGGCCAGGATGCTCTCGACGTCGAGGATCGACACCAGGCGCCCGTCCGGCAGTTCGGTGATGGCGGTGATGTAGGCATGGCTGCCGCCCGACACATTCTCGGGCGTGCGCACCTTCTCCCAATCGACGCGGATGATGCGATCGACTTCCTCGACCAGGAAACCCAGCGTGCGCTTGCTGTACTCGGTGACCATCATCGCGCCTTCGTTCAGCGTGCCGGGCTGGGCGACGCCGAGGATGCCGGCCAGCGACAGCACCGGAATGACGTTGCCGCGCAGGGAGATCAAGCCTTCCACGCCGGTCGGCATGTTGGGCGTGCGGGTGATGAAAGGCGTCTTCGAGACTTCGCGCACCTTGAACACGTTGATACCGAAATGCTCGGTGGTGCCGAGCGAGAACAACAGGATCTCCATGCAGTTGGAGCCTGCAAGCTGGGTACGGCTGACGACCGAGTCGAGCAGCGCGGATTCTTCCTGGGCAAGGTTCAGCATGGCGGTTCCTCAATCCTGCGCCTGCGGCGCGACGCCTTCGACCAGCAGGCGGCTCAGGGTCTGCGCCAGGCGCTGCGGCTCGAACTTGGGCACGTATTCATCCACTCCCACCGACATCCCCAGCTGCTGGTTGGAGTTGCCCGACAGCGACGAATGCATGATCACCGGAATGCCCGCGAAGCGGCGGTCGGACTTGATCTGCTTGGTCAGGATGTAGCCGTCCATTTCGGGCATCTCGACGTCGGTCAGCACCAGGCTGACGAGATCGCCGATCTTGCGTCCGCTGGCCTCCGCATGGGCTGCGGCGCGATTCAGCTCCTCCCACAGCTGCCGGCCATTGACCGCCGAGACGTGGCGCACGCCCATGGCGTCGAGCGTCTGCTGGATCTGGCGCCGCGCCACCGAGGAATCGTCGGCGAAATACACCACACGGCCATCGCCATCCGGCAACTGGACGATGTCCTTGAAGATGTATTCGTTGTCGTAGCGGGTCGTCTCGGACAGCACTTTCTCGACGTCGAGCATCATCACCAGCTTGCCGCCCGGCAATTCGGTGACGGCGGTGACGAGGCCACCCATGTTGGCCGTCAGCATCTCGGGCGGCACCCGCATCTGCGACCAGTCCAGGCGCAGGATGGTATCGACGGCCTCGACCAGGAAACCTTGGGTGTGGCCGTTGTATTCGGTGACGATCATGATCTCGCGCGGCGTCTCGACGCTCATGCCGATGTAGCGCGCCAGATCGACCACCGGCACCAGCGTGCCGCGCAGGCTCACCATGCCTTCGACCGAGGCCGGCATCTCGGGCGCGGCGGTGATGCTCGGCGTGCGCATGACTTCGCGCACCTTGAACACGTTGATGCCGAAGGTCTCGCGCCGTCCGGTGCGGCCGTCGATGCCGAGGGTAAACAACAGGATTTCGAGCTTGTTCGTCCCGGCCAGCCGGGTACGCGCGTCGATGTTCTTCAGAAGGTCGGACATGTTCCCCCCGTCTGGGGCAAGAATCGGTTATCGCATTTGCGACGGTATGGATTCGATATCGGCCGGATTCGCCAGGACTTGAGCCCGCCGACTCAACTCGGCGGTGGCGGGAGCCCCTGGATCAGGCTGCCTCGCGGCCCGCCCGGCAGCGGCACCGGGACGTTGCTGTCGATCTGCCCGCCGATCGATTCGCGGTCGTCGCCGGCGCCGACATCGACGCCGGCCGTGCTGGTCTGGCTGCGAATCGCATCTTCGGTCGATTTGTTCAGCACGATGATGCTGATGCGCCGGTTGATCGGATCGAAGGGGTCGGCGCGGTTGAGCGGAATGGTGTCGGCCAGGCCGACGACGCGGACCATCTTGCCGGCTTCGAGCCCGCCCGCGACCAGTTCGCGGCGCGATGCGTTGGCGCGGTTCGACGACAGCTCCCAGTTCGAGAAGCCTCGCTCGCCCCCGACGTACTGGGACGAATCGGTGTGTCCCGACAGGCTGATGCGGTGATCGACGTCGTTCAGCGCACCGGCGATCGTGCGCAGCAGGTCGCGCGTATACGGCCTCAGTTCGGCGCTCGAAGACATGAACATCGGCCGGTTCTGCTCATCGACCAGTTGGATTCGCAGGCCTTCGGTGGTGATGTCCATCAGGATCTGGTTCTTGAACTGGCGCAGCGAGGCATTGGCTTCGATGATCGCGTCGAGACGGCCCTTGAGGTCGATCAGGCGTGTGCGCTCCCGGCGCTCGGCCAGTTTCTCGGCGCTGATCTCGGCTTCGCTCTTGCGCTTGCCGCCCGCCGCATCCATGTTGATCGAGCGGGTGCTCTCGACGTCGCCTCGCCTGACCTGGCCCACCGAGCGCGTCAGATCCTCGCCACCGCCCTGAATCACGCTCGAACTGTCGCCCGTGCCGTCTCCGCCTTCCATCGACATCTTGATCGGATTCTGGAAATAGTCGGCGATGCCTTCGAGGTCGCCCTGGGCGGTGGAGCCCAACAGCCACATCAGCAGGAAGAAGGCCATCATTGCCGTGACGAAGTCGGCATAGGCGATCTTCCACGCGCCGCCGTGCGCCGCGCCGCCGCCCTTCCTGATCCGTTTGACGACGATGGGTTGCTGGGTGTCGTCGCTCACGCCGCGCTCCCTTCACATCCCTGGCCGATCTGCGTGCGCATCGCTCAACCCTTGCGGTTCTTGAGTTCCTGCTCGAGCTCGACGAAGCCGGGCCGATCGTTGGAATACAGCACCTTGCGGCCGAATTCGACCGCAATCTGCGGCGCATAGCCATTCATGCTGGCAAGCAGCACGACCTTGATGACCTGGTAGATCTTGCCGCTTTCCTCGACCTTCTGTTCGAGCTGGCCGGCGATCGGCGCGACGAAACCGTAGGACAGCAGAATGCCGAGGAAGGTACCGACCAGCGCGCCGCCGATCATCTTGCCCAGCACCGCCGGCGGCTGGCCCACCGAACCCATGACGTTCACCACCCCCATCACCGCGACGACGATGCCGAAGGCCGGCAGCGCATCGGCCACCTTGGACACGATGTGGGGCGCCTGGTGCGCCTCGGTATGGTGCGTTTCGATCTCCATGTCCATCAGGTTCTCGATCTCGAACGCATTCAGGTTGCCGCCCACCATCATGCGCAGGTAGTCGGTCAGGAACTCGATCGCGTGATGATCGGCGGTGACGCTCGGGTACTTGGAAAAGATCGGGCTGGACTCCGGATTCTCGATATCCCCTTCGATCGACATCAGGCCTTCCTTGCGGACCTTGGCGAGCAGTTCGTAGAGCAGCGCCAGCAGATCCACGTACATGGCCTTGTTGTACACCGAACCCTTGAATACCGACGGCAGCGCGCCGATCGTGGCCTTGATCGCCTTGCCGCCGTTGCTCGCGACGAAGCCGCCGATCATCAGGCCGACGATGGCGAGATACTCCATCGGCACCCACAGCGCGGCAAGGCTTCCATGCACCGCGTAGGTGCCGAGCGAGGCGGCCAGGATGATGACGTAGCCGATGATCAGGAACACAACTCACTCCAAGATGAAGACGCCGCGGCACAGCCTAACCGCAACGGAATCCAGAACCCGTGACTTTTATCGTCAGGCACCGGAAAAACTTGAATCGGGCGGCACCCGCCTGGCTGGACGGCACGAAAAACGGCCCTCACGCTCCCTCACTGCGTATGGTTGCTGCCCTCCGGGGAGACGCAGCAACGAAAAAGGGCTGCCCCGGCCTGCGGGCAGCCCTTCATTCCGTGCCGCCCTTACGGGTGGCGAATCCTCTGCTTCAGGCCGTCTCGGCCACGGCCCTGCTCGCCGGCTTGCGCTTGGCCACCGCCTTCGGCTTGGCCGTGCGCGTCCTGGTCGAGCCGGACTTGCCTGCGCGCGACGGCATGTTGCACAAGCCACATACGTAATCGTGCACCGGGTCGTGGGCATGGGCGACGAAGCTGCCGCCGCACGATTTGCACGAGGCCATCTGCAGCAGATCGGCATCGAAGAACCGGACCAGGGTCCAGGCACGCGTCAGGCTCAGTGCCGGTTCCAGCGTGCTGGCTTCGAGATGGTCGAGATAAAGATGGTAGGCCTTGATGATCGCATCGAGGCCGCTCAGCGCGGCGCGCTCCACGTAGAAGCGGTACAACCCCATGAACAGCGACGAATGCACGTTCGGCTGCCAGGTCATGAACCAGTCGGTCGAGAACGGCAGCATCCCTTTCGGCGGCGAGACGCCACGAACTTCCTTGTAGATGCGCAGCAGTTTCTCACGGCTCAGCCTGGTCTCGACTTCGAGCATCTGCATGCGCGCACCGAGCTGCACCATTTCCACCGCACGGCGGATGTCGTCCGCCTCGTCGAGCACGCTCTTGTTCTTCATGTCTGCTCCTCAGGCCGCACCTTGGGCGGCCTTGCCTGCGGCGATGATTGCGGCATGCAGGCCGGCACTCACCGCATCACGCCCCTCGCCCGCCATCAGTCGGGCAAGCTGGGCATCATCGAAGCGGAAGCACGGCACCAGCATCTGGCTTCCCGCCATTCTCACCAGCTTGGCCGAACTCATCGTCGCGATCAGTTCGGCCAGTTCGTCGCCGATGCCGAGCCGGAACATCGCCGTCGCCCGATCGCTGCGCAGCATCTGCTGTGCAAGCATCAGATAGGCGAGGTTCAGTTCACGAATTTCGGCCAGGAAGTCGGGTCGGTCCATAAATTTCCAATCCCTTTCGGGGACGAGCGGCGTCGAAGTTAGAGCAAATTATTCGTATCAGCAAGTTACAAAGTCACACTGACGCGTAATCGGATAGCATCGGCGTTGCCCGGAAGCAACAGCAGCGCCCACGGCCGGCAGTTCAGCCAGTTGGATGATCGGCGCGCTGCGGCGCCACGACGCAGTTGCGGCCGCGCGCCTTGGCAAGGAAAGCCCCACGATCGGCAAGCTTGATCAGCGCCTTCATCGCCGGCATCGATTCGTCGCGCGTCGCCACGCCGATGCTGACCGAAAGACGCAGCTGCGGACCGCCCGTTTCGATCTCCAGATTGGCCGCTGCCGCCCGCAGGCGTTCCGCGCAGGCAAGCGCCGCATTCAGATCGGCATCCGGGCAGATGACGAGAAACTCGTCTCCGCCCATGCGGCAGAGGACGTCCTGCGCACGCAGTTCCTCGCGCAGCACTTCCGACACCTGGCGCAAGGCGATGTCGCCGACGTCGTGCCCATGCGCGTCATTGATTTCCTTGAAACCGTCCAGGTCCGCGACCATCACCGTCAGGGGGCGGTGGTGGCGGGCGCATGCAGCCCACTCCATGTGCAGGCGATCGATGGCATACCGCCGGTTCGGCACGCCGGTCAGCACATCGGTCATCGCCGCCTCCTGCAGGCGCCGGTTCGAGATTGCCAGTTCGGCGGCGAAATGCCGAAGCTCCTCGCGCTCGTGTTCGAGCCGGAGCTGCAGCAGAATCATGCGACGCCCCGCCTGCATCCGCAGCGCCAACGCGCTCTGGCAGACCGGCCGCACGAGAAAATCGTCAGCCCCCGCTTCGGCGGCCTTCTTGAGGGCTTCTTCGTCCAGTTCGTCGAGCAGCACCAGCAGATACAGCGAAGCGCCGAAACGGGTGTCGCGCAAGGCCCGGATCCAGTCGGCCCAACGGCCTGCATGCCCCCAATCGACGACCATCAGTTGCGGCTGGATGTCGATCGCCCGCTCGATCCCCTGGTCGTAATCTTCCTCTTCGGTGATCAGGAAGGACTCCGGGTCCAGCGTCGAACGCATGCATGCACGCTCGTCGTCGTTGGCACCGATCACGAGCACGCGAACTGCTTCATCGTCCAGGAACTCGTCGCCCGCAGCGCCCGGGCGCTGGCCCGAACCGCCCCGGGAACGCCGGGCAGCTTCGGCAGTGGACGGTTCCTGCGTGGACAACAGTTGGGAAAACTCGGGCGCCTGCCTGGTCTCAAGCAGCAGCAACTTGCCCCATTCCCCCCATTCACGCCCGACGTTCTCGCACAATGCGATGAAATCGCCGTGCGATATCCCGAGCCGGCTCGCCAGCCGCAGCATCGGCGACATCAGGTTCGCATGCTCGGACTCGGGCGAGAGGCACAGCCGGGCGATTGCCCGCGCGAGCACCAGGCATTGCAGCAGGCCGGCTTCCCGGCCGGCTTCGGCGAAGCCGACCTGCTCCGGCGTTTCGTAGCACCGCATCGGCGCGACCATGACTTCCGGCAGCCCCCAGTCCGTCAGCATCGCGGCACCGAGTTCGCAATGCGTCATGGCGAAGGCCTTCTCCTCCAGCTCGAGCTGGTGCAGGGCCGGCGTCGCCGCGATTTCGCGCAGCACGCGGCCGAACTCCGCCGGATACAGTGTCGCCAGGGCCAGTTCACCGACGCGCGCAAGCAGGCCGAGACTGAAGGCCTCGTCCGCGGCAAGCACGCGCACGCGCAGCGCCAGCGCCTGCATCGACAGCGCCATCACCAGCGAAAAGGACCAGAAGTGCTCATAATTGAAAGCTTCGCAGGCACCCTTGCGATAGTTCGACAACAGGGAAAAGCCCAGCGCCATCGTCCGCACGGAAGGCAGGCCGAGCACCATCAGTGCATCCTGCACCGACACCACCGCGCGCTTGCCCGCGCTCAGCGAGGAGTTGGCCGCCTTGATCAGGCGTCCGACGAAAGCCGGGTCGCCCTTGATCGTCCGCGCCAGTTCGGCCGCCGACACGTTCGGAGACTGGGTGAGCCGAATGATCGCGATCGCCACGCCACGCGGCGACGGAAGATCGCCTGCCGCCTTGATCTGTTCGAAACGCTTCATATCAATCGGCTGCAGCATGGAATCCTCGAATCGTGTCCGGCTTCCGGTCCGGTTACGTAAAAAAATTCGACCAAGTTTGTAATTCTATGTCAAATGTTATCCCCGATTCGTGCGAAAAAGCACGCTAGAATCGACAACGAAAAGAACGCTCCCTGCCTCTGCTCCTGACTTCACCTTCTCCATGAACTTCTGCTCGAACTGCGGCGCCCCGGTCGAAATCCGCATCCCCGCCGGCGACAGCCATCTGCGCCACGTCTGTCCGCAGTGCGGCACGGTCCATTACCAGAACCCCAAACTGGTGGTCGGCGCGCTGGCAGAGTGGGAAGACCGGATCCTGCTCTGTCGCCGCGCGATCGAACCGCGCCACGGCTACTGGACGCTGCCCGCCGGCTTCATGGAAAACGAAGAGACGACCGTCGAGGCGGCCGCCCGCGAAACCGCCGAAGAGGCCTGCGCGCGCATCGCGGTGGGAGAACTGTATACGCTGATCGACGTGCCGCACATCAGCCAGGTCCATCTGATCTACCGCGCCCGCCTGCTCGATCTGGATTTCCGTGCCGGCGAGGAGTCGCTCGAGGTGGCACTGTTCCGCGAAGAAGACATCCCCTGGGACCGGATCGCCTTTCGCAGCATCGGCCTGACGCTGCGCCACTTCTTCGACGACCGCCGCCGCGGCCACTGGTCCTTCCACAGCGCCAGCCTGGCACCCCCGCCGGCCGTCTGAGCG
Organism: Thauera carbonicopians; assembly: GCF_025699485.1. Lineage (GTDB taxonomy): Bacteria > Pseudomonadota > Gammaproteobacteria > Burkholderiales > Rhodocyclaceae > Thauera. The sequence continues at coordinate 31,423 of NZ_JANUXN010000016.1, forward strand.
CCCCGCCGGGCCCCGAGGCTTGAAGCACCTTCGCCCCACGGGCGATAATCGGCCGTTTATTCTCCCCGGCGGATCATGACCGGCTACATCTTCATCGTCATCGGCGCCGTCCTGGTCAACAACGTCGTCTTCGTCCGCATCCTCGGCCTGTGCCCCTTCATGGGCGTGTCGAAGAAGCTCGACACCGCGATCGGCATGGGCGCGGCGACGACTTTCGTGCTCACGCTCGGCTCGGGCTCGAGCTACCTGATCGACCACTACCTGCTGCAGCCCTTCGATCTCGGTTACCTGCGCACGCTGTCCTTCATCGTCGTCATCGCCGCCATCGTCCAGCTCACCGAACTGGTCATCCAGAAGACCAGCCCGCTGCTGCACCAGGTGCTCGGCATCTACCTGCCGCTGATCACCACCAACTGCGCGGTGCTCGGCGTGCCGCTGCTCAACGTCGGCATGAACCACGATCTGCTCGAATCGCTGCTGTTCGGCTTCGGCTCCTCGGTCGGCTTCACGCTGGCGCTGGTGCTGTTCGCCGGCATCCGCGAACGCCTCGACGGCGCCGACGTGCCGGTGCCGTTCAAGGGCACGGCGATCGCGATGATCACCGCCGGCCTGATGAGCCTGGCCTTCATGGGCTTCGCCGGCCTGGATCGCTTCCAGTGACGGAAAGGCACGATCGATGCTGACCGCCATTCTCGCCATGACAGCCCTCGCCCTCGTGCTCGGCGCCGCGCTCGGCTACGCCGCGGTGCGCTTCAAGGTCGAAGGCGACCCGCTGGTCGACAAGATCGACGCCGTGCTGCCGCAGACGCAGTGCGGCCAGTGCGGCTACCCCGGCTGCAAGCCCTACGCCCAGGCCATCGCCGGCGGCGAGGCCGACATCAACCAGTGCCCGCCGGGCGGCGAGGAAGGCATCCGCAAGCTGGCCGACCTGCTCGGTCGCGAATTCAAGCCGCTGTCCGAAGAGCACGGCGTCGAAAAACCCAAGGCCGTTGCCGTCATCGACGAGCAGACCTGCATCGGCTGTACGCTGTGCATCCAGGCCTGTCCGGTCGACGCCATCGTCGGCGCGGCCAAGCAGATGCACACCGTGGTCGCGCCGCTGTGCACCGGCTGCGAACTGTGCCTGCCGCCCTGTCCGGTCGACTGCATCAGCATGGAGCCGGTCGCCGAGACCGTCCAGAGCTGGAAATGGAAGTACCCGGTGATCGACATCAGGAAAGCCGCATGATCGCCCGCCTGTTCAAGTTCCACGGTGGCGTCGCTCCCGAAGGCCACAAGGACGAGTCCGCCGGCACGCCGATCCGCCGCGCGCCGCTGCCTTCGCGCCTGATCGTGCCGCTGCGCCAGAGCACGCGCACGACCGCGCGCTGCTGCGTCGAAGTCGGCCAGAAAGTGCTCAAGGGCCAGCGCATCGGCGAGTCGGAAGGCAGCTTCGGCACCGCGGTGCATGCGCCGACTTCCGGCACCGTGGTCGATTTCGGCCCCTACCCGATGGCCCACCCCTCGGGCCTGCCGACGCGCTGCGTCGTCATCGAGCCCGACGGCGAGGAACGCTGGATCGAACGCCAGCCTTTCGACATCGACAGCGCCGGCCGCGATGCGGCGCTGGCCTGGCTGCGCGACTGTGGCGTCGTCGGCCTCGGCGGCGCGGCCTTTCCCAGCCACATCAAGCTCGGCAGTGGAGGCGGCGTCGACACGCTGATCCTCAACGGCGGCGAATGCGAGCCCTGGATCACCTGCGACGACCGCCTGATGCGCGAGCGCGCCGCCGAAGTGCTGGCCGGCGCCCGCATCCTTTTCCGCCTGATCGGCGCGCGCGAACTGCTGATCGGCATCGAGGACAACAAGCCCGAAGCCATCGAGGCGATGCGCGCCGCCGCCCGCGAGGCCGGCGACGAAGTGCGCATCCTGCCGGTGCCCGCGCTCTACCCGATGGGCGGCGAGAAGCAGCTCATCCGCACCCTGACCGGCATCGAGATCCCCTACGGCCGCTTCGGTGCCGAATACGGCGTGCAGTGCTTCAACGTCGGCACCGCCTACGCCGCGCACCGTGCCATCGTGCACGGCGAGCCGCTGGTGGATCGCATCGTCACCCTCACCGGCAACGTCGCCCATGCCGGCAACTGGGAAGTATTGATCGGCACCCCGATCGACGAACTGCTGGCGCTCGCCGCACCCGCAGCCGACACCGACCGCTGGCTGATGGGCGGGCCGATGATGGGCTTCGCCCTGCCGCGGCTCGACGTGCCGGTGACCAAGGCCTGCAACTGCATCATCGCCGCCTCGCCGACGCTGATGCCGCCACCACCACCCGAGCAGCCCTGCATCCGCTGCGGCGAATGCGCCCGCGCCTGCCCGGCCGAACTGCAGCCTTTCGAGCTGTACTGGTTCAGCCGCGCGCGCAACTTCGACAAGGCGAAGGCCTACCACCTGTTCGACTGCATCGAATGCGGCTGCTGCGCCTACGTCTGCCCCTCGCACATTCCGCTGGTCGATTACTACCGCTTCGCCAAGAGCGAGATCGCCGCCGGCGAACGCGACAGGAACGCCGCCGACCAGGCCCGCGAACGCTTCGAGTTCCGCAACTTCCGCCAAGAGCGGGAGAAGGAAGAAAAAGCCGCCCGCTTGGCCGCCAAGGCCGCGGAAACCCGCACCCGCACTGCCAGCGAAACCGCTGCAGACACGCCTGCGGCCAGCGGAGCGTCAGCAACTGCCAGCATACAGCCCGGCGCCCCGGCGCCCGGTGTCCCGGCTGCCGACGATCCCGCGGCGAAGAAAAAAGCCCTGATCGCCGCCGCGCTCGCCCGCGCCCAGGCCCAGAAGGCCGCAGCAGCCCCCCGCAACACCGCAGACCTCAGCCCCACGACCCAGGCCGAGATCGCCGCCATCGAAGCCCGCCGCCAGCAGGCCGGCACCGAGGCCGGAACCCAAACCGGCAGCGGGGCTACGGTGGCAACGGCGGAACCCAGGGACGCCCGCGCCGAAGACGAGGCCCGCTGAGCCCATGATCCACGCCCCCTACATCCGCAAACCGGCCAGCGTCCAGCGTCTCATGGGTCTGGTGCTGCTGGCGCTGCTGCCCGGCATCGCCGCCTACGTCTACACCGTGGGCGCCGGCATCCTGGTCAATCTCGCCATCGCCACCGGCACCGCGCTCGCCGCCGAAGCGCTGGTGCTGGCCTTGCGCAAGCGCCCGGTGGCGATCGCCTTGAGCGACCTGTCGGCGGTGCTGACCGCCTGGCTGGTGGCGCTGTGCTTTCCGCCGATCACACCCTGGTGGCTGACGATGATCGGCGTACTGGTTGCGATCGTGATCGCCAAGCAGCTGTACGGCGGCCTCGGCCAGAACCCCTTCAACCCGGCGATGGTGGCCTACTGCACGGCGATCGTCGCCTATCCGGCGCTGATGTCGCAGTGGCCACCCGTTGGCGGAATGGATTTCGGCACCCAGCTCGGCCTGATCCTCGGCGGCGCGCGCGACATCGACGGCCTCACCGGCGCCACCGCGCTCGACGCCCTGCGCAGCGGCCTGCATGCCGGCGCCGGCCCGGTCGACGTGCTCAGGCAGGGGCCGGCCTTCGGCTTCCTCGGCGGCAGCGGCTGGGAATGGATCGCGCTCGGCTACGCCGTTGGTGGCCTCTTCCTGCTCGCCGCGCGGGTCATCACCTGGCACATGCCGGCCGCCTTCATCGCCACCCTGGCGCTGGTGTCCGGACTGTTCTGGCTGTTCGATGCGGCCCGTTTCGCCTCGCCGCTGTTCCATCTGGCCAGCGGCGGCGCGATGCTCGCCGCCTTCTTCATCGTCACCGATCCGGTGTCCGGCGCCACCACGCCGCGCGGCAAGCTGATCTTCGCCGCCGGCGTCGCCCTGATCGCCTGGATCATCCGCAACTTCGGCGCCTATCCCGAAGGCATCGCCTTCGGCGTGCTGCTGATGAACCTGTGCGTGCCGCTGATCGACATGAAGACCCAGCCGCGCGTCTTCGGCCACCGCGGGGAACGGCGATGAGCACGGCCAATGACGCCCTGCGCACCTCGCTGCGCACCGCCGCGATCATGCTGGCCTTCACCGTCGCCTTCACCGCGATGATGGCCTTCACCTACGACCGCACCCGGCCGGCGATCGAAGCTTCGGCGCAGGAAGCGCAGATGCGGCTGATCGACGAGGTGCTGCCGCCGGACAGCTACGACAACGCCCTGCTCGACGATTACGTGCACCTCGGCCCCACCCCCGCGCTCGGCCTCGACAAGGGCGGCAGGGTCTGGCGTGCGCGCAAGGCCGGCGAGCCGGTCGCGCTGATCGTCGAGGCAGTCGCCGCCGACGGCTACGCCGGCCGCATCTCGCTGGTGGTCGCGATCAACACCAACGGCCTGCTGTCGGGCGTGCGTGTCACCGAACACAAGGAAACCCCCGGCCTGGGCGACTACATCGACCCGAAGAAGGACCGCCGCAAGGACATGCCCTGGATCGGCCAGTTCGCCGTCACCACCTGGCAGGAAACCGATCCGGCAAACTGGTCGGTGCGCAAGGACGGCGGTACTTTCGGCTACCGCACCGGCGCCACGATCAGCGCCCGCGCGGTGGTCGGCGCCGTCGGCCGCGCCACTGCCTGGGCCACGGCCCGCCAGCACGACCTCTTCACCGCCCCCGCCGGCAGCACTTTCGGAGCGCAGCCATGAACATCCAGCAATTCCGCGAGCTCGCCCACAACGGCCTGTGGAAGCAGAACACCGGCCTCGCCCAGCTGCTCGGCCTCTGCCCCATCCTCGCCGTCAGCACCAGCATGGTGAATGCGGTCAGCCTCGGCCTGGCCACCATCCTGGTGATGGCGCTGGCCAACCTCGCCGTCTCGGCGCTGCGCAGCTACATCCCCTACGAGATCCGCATCCCGGTCTTCATCCTGATCATCGCCGCGCTGACGACGGTGGTGGATCTGAGCTTCAACGCCTATTTCCACGATCTCTACCTGGTGCTCGGCATCTTCATCCCGCTGATCGTCACCAACTGCATCGTGCTCGCGCGCGTCGAAGCCTACGCGGCCAAGAACGACCCGCTCACCTCCACCCTGGACGGTGTCATGATGGGCCTCGGCCTGGTCTGGGTGCTCGGCCTGCTCGGCGGCATCCGCGAACTGCTCGGCGCCGGCACGCTGTTCTCCGGCATCGAGATGATCGTCCCCTCGCTGTCGGCCTGGAACGTGTTCGGCGACGACTATCCCGGCTTCCTGGTGGCGATGCTGCCGCCCGGCGCCTTCATCACGCTGGGCTGCCTGATCGCCGCCTTCAATACGATCAACGCCAAGCTGGCCGAGCGTACGCGCCAACACCCGCCCACGGCGCCGGCCAGCACGGACGCCGAACCGGCCGGGGTGAACTGAAACCATGGCCCTGATGAAACGCGACGCGGTCCGCGAATTCTTCCGCCGCCTGCACGATGCCAACCCGAACCCGCAGACCGAGCTGGAATACGCTTCGCCCTATCAGTTGCTGGTGGCGGTGGTGCTGTCGGCCCAGGCCACCGACCGCAGCGTCAACATCGCCACCCGCAAGCTGTTCGCCGACGCACCAACGCCCGAGGCGATGGTGTCGCTCGGCGAAGCCGGCATTGCCGAGCACATCAAGACCATCGGCCTGTTCCGCAACAAGGCCAGGAACACCCTGGCGCTGTCACGCCTGCTGCTCGAACGCCACGGCGGCGAAGTGCCGGCCGACCGCGACGCGCTCGAAGCCCTGCCCGGCGTCGGCCGCAAGACCGCCAACGTCGTGCTCAACACCGTGTTCCGACAGCCGGTGATGGCGGTCGACACCCACATCTTCCGCCTCTCCAACCGCACTGGCCTGGCCCCCGGCAAGGACGTCGTGGAAGTGGAAAAGGCCCTGATGCGCCGCGTCCCCAAGGACTACCTGCTCGACGCCCACCACTGGCTGATCCTGCACGGGCGCTACGTCTGTACCGCGCGCAGCCCGAAATGCGGCCAGTGCATCGTGCGCGACCTGTGCCTGTTCCGCGACAAGACCGGCTGACGCCCCCACGGCACAAACGAACCGAAGCCGGCAAGCAGCATCGAATCCTGCAGCCCGCCCCCTTCCCCAAGAACACCTCCCGGAGCCCCCATGTTCAACCCCAGCCGCGACCAGGTCCGCAACTTCTTCATCGAAAGCTGGCGCAAGCACCAGGCGCGCGAGGTGCTGACGCCGATGGAAACCATCGCCGCCGACATCATCGGCCACCACCCGGAATACCACGCCATCGTCGAAGACCCGGACGCCATCGACCGCGACTTCACCCCCGAGGACGGCGGCATCAACCCCTTCCTGCATCTGTCGCTGCACCTGGCGATCGAGGAACAGCTCTCCATCGACCAGCCGCCCGGCATCCGCGCCGCCTTCGAGGCCGCCTGCGCGCGCCATGGCGACCGCCACGACGCCATGCACGATGCGCTCGAATGCCTCGGCGAAATGCTGTTCAACGCCCAGCGCAACGGCACCCCGCCCAACGGCACGGCCTACGTCGCCTGTCTGAAGAAAAAGGCCGGCATCGGCTGACGGCCCGCAGGCCATGAACAGGCATGGCGGCTTTCAGCCTGGCTTCAGCCAGGCCCTGCGACACTGTGTCCGTCCCATCCCCGGACAGCCAAACCGCAAGGAGCCCATCATGAACATCCACCAGATTCACACCGCCCGCCGCAGCGTCGCCGCGGCCATCGCCAGCCTCGCCGTCGCCACGCTGGCCGCCACCGGCCTGCAGCCCGCCACCGCCCACGCCTCGGACGAGCGCACACGCGCCAGCGAAGTCCGCCAGTTGCGCGAAAGCGGCAAGATCCTGCCGATGGAAGACATCCTCGCCCGCGGCCGCGCCGCCCAGCCCGGCCAGGTCGTGGAAGTCGAACTCGACCACGAACGCGGCAGCTACGTTTACGAGGTGAAGATCATCGACGACGCCGACCGGGTGCATAAGCTCGAAATCGACGCCGCCAGCGGCGAAATCCTGCGCCGCAAAACGAAATAAGCCATGCGCCTGCTCGTCGTCGAAGACGACCCCGATCTGGCCGGGCAGTTGCGCAGCCGCTTCGAGCACGAGGGCTACGCCGTCGATGTCGCCGGCAACGGCATCGACGGCGCCCACCTCGGCGCCACCGAAGCCTACGACGCCGCGGTGCTCGACCTCGGCCTGCCCGGCAAGCCGGGGCTGGACGTGCTGCGCGAATGGCGCGCGGCCGGCAGCCGACTGCCCGTGCTGATCCTCACCGCCCGAAACGGCTGGGCCGAGCGCGTCGAAGGCCTGCAGGCCGGCGCCGACGACTACTTGGGCAAGCCTTTTCACGTCGAGGAACTGCTGGCCCGGCTGCAGGCGCTGCTGCGCCGCAGCGCCCCGGCGCCCACGCTGGAGCTGCGCGCCGGCCGATGGCGGCTCGACGAAGCGCGCCAGTGCCTGTGCGGCGACGACGGCGGCGAGCAGACCCTGACCGCCACCGAATTCCGCCTGTTGCGCTACTTCATGCGGCATCCGGACGAAGTGCTGTCCAAGACCCAACTCTACGAGCATGTGTACGACCACGGCGCCGAGCACGACAGCAACGTCATCGAGGTCTACGTGCGCCGGCTGCGCAGCCTGCTCGGCAACGAGCGCATCGAGACCCGGCGCGGCCAGGGCTACCGCTTCCTGCCATGACGTCGCTGCTCAACCGTCTGTCGCTGGCAATGGCCCTGGTACTGGTCGCCGCCGGCCTGCTGCTCGCCTTCGCGCTGCAGGATTTCCCCCATCGCCTGGTCGAAGACTACGTGGTCTCGCGCCTGAAGAACGACGCCGGCCTGCTCTACGTCCACGTGCTCGATGCCGACGACCCCGAAACCGCCGCGGAGGGCTCGGCCGGCACGGCCTACCAGATCCCCCTGTCCGGCCACTACTTCATGATCCGCAAAGGCGACGGCCCCTGGCTGCGCTCGCGCTCGCTGTGGGACGAAGAGCTCGTCCTGCCGCCGCCCGACGCCAGCGGCGAAGCCGTGTTCCGCCTCGACGGCCCCGCACGGCAGAAGCTGCTGGTCTATGCCAAACACTTCCCGTCCGCCGACGGTGGCATCATGGTCATCGTCACCCAGCACATATCCTTGCTCGACGACGCCATCGCCAGCTTCGGCCAGCGCATGCTCGCCGGCCTGGGCATCGCCCTGCTGTTGTTGCTGATCCTGCAGCGCCGCCTGCTGCTGCGCGGCCTCGCCCCACTGCAGGACGCGGCCGCTGCCTGCCGCCGGATCGAGCGCGGCGAAGCCGCCGGCCTCGACCGGCAGGCCCCGCGCGAAGTCCAGCCGATGCTCGACGCCCTCAACCGCCTCGCCCAGCATCACGCCCAGCGCCTCGGCCGCATCCGCCACACCGTAGGCAACCTGTCGCACGCCCTCAAGACCCCGCTGGCCGTGCTGCAGCACCACGCCGACGAACTGCAGCGGCAAGGGGCCGAAACCTCGGCCCGGGCCATCCAGGCCCAGGTCGACACCATGCGCGACACCATCGAACGCGAACTGCGCCGCGCCCGGCTCGCCGGCGGCGGCCCCACCCGCGAAGGCTTCGACGCCCGCGCCCAGCTCCAGGCCCTGGCCCTGGCCCTGCGTCAGCTTCATGCCGAGCGCGCGCTAGACATCGTCCTCGACGTACCCGAGCGCCACTACCCGCTCGACCGCGAAGACATGCTGGAACTGTTCGGCAACCTGCTCGACAATGCCTGCAAATGGGCAGGCTCACGCGTCGTGCTGCGCCTCGCCGGTGAGGCCGAGGCCCCCGGCGCCCTGGCATGCACCATCGAGGACGACGGCCCCGGCGTACCGCCGGACATGATCCACAGCCTCGGCACCGCCGGCCTGCGCAGCGACGAGCGGCGCCCGGGCCACGGCATCGGCCTGGTCATCGTCGGCGACATCGTCGCACAATACGGCGGCACGATCGGCTACGCGCCCTCTCCGTCGCTGGGCGGCCTGCGCGTATCCCTGCGCCTGCCGCTGTAGCAGCCCGTTTCATTAAATGGAGCGGGCAGCCTGCGCAAGACAGCTTTCCGCTCGCCCGGTGATGCATGCGCTAGCATAAGCAAACCAGCATTTCATCGTTCCGCCCCATGGGCCGGCAACGGACAATCGGGGCACGCACCGTGCCCTCATTTGCCAGGAGAACCCACCCATGCCGCAGCACGCCTCCGTTTCCCGTCGTCCTTCCCTGCTGACCCGCCTGCTGCTCGGCGCCGCCACGGCCGGCGCGCTGCTGCCGGCCTGGGCCGCCGACCTGCGCATCGGCCTGTCGTCCGACGTCACCTCGCTCGACCCCCACTTCGTCAACATCGCGCCGAACATCGCCTTTTCCGACCACATCTTCGACACCCTGGTGAAGTCCGACGCCAGCGGCAAGCTGGTCCCGGGGCTGGCGGAAAGCTGGCGCGCGGTGTCGCCGACCACCTGGGAGTTCAAGCTGCGCCAGGGCGTCGTCTTCTCCGACGGCACGCCGCTCACCGCCGAGGACGTGGTGTTCTCGCTCGACCGTCCCGGCACGATCAAGAACAGCCCCGGCCCTTTCACCAGCTACACCAATCAGATCGTCCGCAAGGAAATCATCGATGCCCACACCGTGCACCTGCACACCGCGTCGGCCTACGGCCCGCTGCCGCTCGACCTGATCTCGATCTACGTGGTGTCGAAAAAGGCCGCCGAAAACGCCGGCACCGAGGACTTCAACACCGGCAAGGCGCTGATCGGCACCGGCCCGTTCAAGTTCGCCGCCTTCCGCAAGGGCGAAAGCATCGAGATCACGCGCAACGAGCGCTACTGGGGCAGCAAGCCCGAATGGGACAAGGTGGTGTTCCGCATCCTCGCCTCCGACGCGCCGCGCCTGTCGGCGCTGCTGGCCGGCGACGTCGATGTGATCGAGAACGTGCCCGCCGCCGACCTCGCCCGGCTCAAGACCAACCCGCAGGTCACGCTCGCCCAGCACACCACCTGGCGCACGCTGTTCTGGCAGCTCGACCAGTTCCGCGACCAGAGCCCCTTCGTCGCCGACAAGGACGGCAAGCCGCTCGCCAGGAACCCGCTCAAGGACCTGCGCGTGCGCCAGGCGATCTCCAAGGCGATCAACCGCCAGGCGCTGGTCGAACGCACGCTAGAAGGCCTGGCCGAGCCGGCTTCCAACATCAACGCCCCGGGCATCTTCGGCTACAACGACCGGATCCCGCTCGAGACCTACGACCCCGAAGGCGCCAAGAAGCTGCTCGCCGAAGCCGGCTACCCCGACGGCTTCTCGCTGACCATCCACGGCACCAACAACCGCTACATCAACGACGAGCAGGTGGTGCAGACCGTCGCCCAGTTCCTCAACCGCATCGGCATCAGGACGCGGGTCGAGACCCAGCCGGTCGCCACCTACTTCGGCAAGGCGCGCGCGCACGAATACAGCTTCGCGCTGCTGGGCTGGGGCTCGCTCGCCACCGACTTCACGCTGCGCTCCATCGTCGGCACCATCGATCCCGACACCGGCTGGGGCAGCTGGAACTGGGGCAAGTACAGCAACCCGAAGGTCGATGAACTGGTGGCCGGCGCGCTGGCCGCGGTCGAGCCGGCCGAGCGCGAACGCCTCGCCCGCGAAGCCGCCGGCGTCGCGCTGGGCGACCTGGCGGTGATCCCCTCGCATCACCAGCTCGCCACCTGGGCACTGCGCAAGGGCTTCGCCTACGATGGCCGCATCGACGAGTTCACGTTTGCGCATGAAATTCGCAGTGTGCGTTGAGGAAAGCCGCCCCGGGGCTGGCGCAGGATGGGTAGAGCGCAGCGAAACCCATCATCGATCGCAACGTGATGGATTGCGCCTTCGACTCTACCCATCCTACAGCTCTGAACAAGCGCCGGCCTGCCGTAACGGAGCCGCCGCATGACCCTGTTCCTGCTGCGCCGCCTGCTGCAGACCGCCCAGGTGCTGTTCATCATGTCGCTGCTGGTGTTCGTCGGCGTCTACGCCGTCGGCAATCCGCTCGACATGCTGGTCGATCCGCAGGCCACCGCGGCCGACACCGCCCGCGTGGCCGCGGCGCTGGGGCTGGACCAGCCGCTGTGGGTGCAGTACTGGCGTTTCCTCGGCAACGCGCTGCAGGGCGACCTCGGCAACTCCTTCCTGCACGGCACACCGGCGCTGCAACTGATCGTGCAGCGCCTGCCGGCGACGCTGGAGCTGGCCGTCAGCGCGCTGCTGATCGCGGTGCTGCTCGGCATTCCGCTCGGCCTGTGGGCCGGGCTGCGACCGGACAGCTTCGGCGGGCGCACGATCATGGCCGGCTCGATCCTGGGCTTTTCGCTGCCGACCTTCTGGGTCGGGCTGATGCTGATCATGGTGTTCTCGGTGCATCTCGGCTGGCTGCCGTCCGGCGGGCGCGGGCCGACGCGCGAATTCCTCGGCCTCGAATGGTCGCTGCTGGCGCCCGGCGGCTGGCGCTACCTGCTGCTGCCGGCACTCAACCTGGCGCTGTTCAAGCTCGCGCTGGTGATCCGCCTGACCCAGAGCGGCACCCGCGAGGCGCTGCTGCAGGACTACGTGCGCTTCGCCCGCGCCAAGGGCCTGCCGCCGCATCGCGTGGTCGGCGTGCATGTGCTGAAGAACATCATGATCCCGGTCGTCACCGTGGTCGGGCTGGAATTCGGCACCCTGATCGCCTTCTCGGTCGTCACCGAATCCATCTTCGCCTGGCCCGGCATCGGCAAGCTGCTGCTGGACTCCATCAACCAGCTCGACCGGCCGGTGGTGGTCGCCTACCTGCTGCTGATCGTGTTCATCTACACGCTGATCAGCCTGGTGGTCGACCTGCTCTACGCCGCGCTCGACCCGCGGGTACGCCTCGCGGGCGGACAGACGGCATGAGATTCAGCCAATGACGGCCTCTGCTTCTTCCGCTATCTCAGCCTCCCACCCGAGCGCAGGCGGCTGGCGCACGCTGATCCGCGCCTACGCGACCAGCCCGCTGGCGCTCGCCGGGCTGGTCCTGCTGCTGGTGATCGTCACCGCGGCGCTGGCCGCACCCTGGATCGCGCCGCAGGATCCTTACGACCTGTCGCAGCTCGACATCATGGATTCGCGCCTGCCGCCGGGCAGCACCAGTGCCGACGGCAGCCTGCACTACCTGCTCGGCACCGACGGCCAGGGCCGCGACATGCTGTCGGCGATCCTCTACGGCCTGCGCATCAGCGTCGCCGTCGGTTTCAGCGCCACGCTGCTGGCACTGGCGCTGGGCATGTCGCTCGGGCTGGTGGCGGGTTATGCCGGCGGGCGCATCGATGCCTTCGTGATGCGCGCAGTGGACATCCAGATGTCCTTCCCGGCGATCCTCACCGCAATGATCCTGCTGGCGCTGTTCGGCCAGGGCACGGACAAGATCGTCATCGCCCTGGTCGCCTCGCAGTGGGCCTACTACGCCCGCACCACGCGCAGCGCGGCGCTGGTCGAAGGCCGGCGCGAATACATCGAGGCCGCCCGCCTGCTCGGGCTATCCACGCCGCGCATCCTGTTCCGCCACCTGCTGCCCAACTGCCTGCCGCCGCTGATCGTCGTCGCCGCGCTGCAGGTGGCGGCGGCGATCGCGCTGGAAGCCACGCTGTCCTTCCTCGGCCTCGGCCTGCCGGTCACCGAGCCATCGCTCGGCCTGCTGATATCCAACGGCTTCCAGTACCTGTATTCCGGCCGCTACTGGATGAGCGTGTTCCCCGGCGTGGCGCTGCTGCTGACCATCGTTGCCCTCAACCTGGTCGCCGACCGCCTGCGCGAGATCCTCAATCCGCGCCTGCAACCACAATGACGTCGATCCCGCCCTCCACCACCCACGGCGCCGAACCGCTGCTGCGCGTCCGACACCTCAGCACCCGCTTCCGCAACCGCGATGGCGAAGTGACGGCGGTCGACGATATCAGCTTCGAACTGGCGGCTGGCGAAGTGCTGGGCCTGGTCGGCGAATCCGGCTGCGGCAAGTCGATGACCGGCTACTCGCTGATCGACCTCGTCGATCCGCCCGGCTACGTCGCCGGCGGCTCGGTGCGGCTGAACGGCCGCGAACTGCGCGGCCTGCCGGCCAAAGCCTGGCGCGCACTGCGCGGCGACCGCATCGCGATGATCTTCCAGGACCCGATGCTGACGCTGAACCCGGTGCTGCGCATCGACACCCAGATGGTCGAGGCCGTGCTCGCCCACCGCCGTATATCCCGCGCCGAGGCGCAGACCCGCGCGCTCGACGCCCTCGAACGGGTCGGCATCCCGGCCGCGGCCGAGCGCCTGCGCAGCTACCCGCACCAGCTCTCCGGCGGCATGCGCCAGCGCGTGGCGATCGCCATCGCCCTGCTCAACCAGCCCGACCTGATCATCGCCGACGAACCCACCACCGCGCTCGACGTCACCATCCAGGCGCAGATCCTGTACGAGATGCAGACCCTGTGCCGCGAAGCCGGCACCGGCCTGATCTGGATCACCCACGACCTGTCGGTGGTCGCCGGCTTGGCCGACCGTGTCTGCGTGATGTACGCCGGCCGCATCGTCGAGCAGGGCAGCACCGCCCAGGTGCTGGAACGCCCCGCCCACCCCTACACCCGTGGCCTGCTCGACGCCACCCCCGCCGCCGCGCTGGCGCGCGGCCACCACCGCGGCGAGCCGCTGCGCCAGATTCCCGGCAGCGCGCCGCCGCTGTCGGCGCTGCCGGCCGGTTGCGCCTTCCGCCCGCGCTGCCCGCGCGCGAACGAATCCTGCCTGCAAGTACCCCCCAGAGTCGAGACGGCAGACGGCCAGGAAGCGCTGTGCTGGCACCCGCTGTCGCCCGGCGAAGCCCTGCCCGAGGCGAGCACCGCCATTGGAGTGCAGTCATGAGCACCCCGCCGCTGCTCGCCCTCCACGGCATCCACAAGCACTTCGGCCCCCGGCCGGACTGGCTGGAAGGCCTCGGCATCCGCCTCGGCTGGCTGCCGCCGCCCGCCCGCGTGCACGCGCTCGACGGCATCGACGTCGACATTGCCGCCGGCGAAGTGCTCGGCTTGGTCGGCGAATCCGGCAGCAGCAAATCCACCCTCGGCCGCGTCGCCGCCGGCCTGCTGTCGCCCGACCGGGGCACGCGCCTGTGGCACGGCAAGGAAATCGAAGCCACGCCGATGGCGGCCAACGGCATCCAGATGGTCTTCCAGGATCCGTCCGCTTCGCTGAACCCACGCATGCGGGTGGCCGAGCTGATCGCCGAAGCGCCGCGCACCCACGGCCTGATCACCCGCCGCGAACAGGCGGACTACGTCGCCGAGCTGCTGCGCCAGGTCGGCCTCGACCCCGGCGCGGCGAGCCGCTTCCCGCACCAGTTCTCCGGCGGCCAGCGCGCCCGCATCGGCATCGCCCGCGCGCTGGCGGTGAAACCCGAACTGCTGATCTGCGACGAGCCAGTCGCGGCGCTCGACGTCTCGGTGCAGGCCCAGGTGCTGAACCTGTTCGGCGAACTGCGCAGCCGCCTCGGCCTGACCTACCTGTTCATCAGCCACGACCTCGGCGTCGTGCGCCACCTGTGCGAGCGCGTCGCCATCCTCTACCTGGGCCGCATCGTCGAAAGCGCCCCGGCGGACGCACTGTTCACCGCGCCCGCCCACCCCTACACCCAGGCCCTGATCGCCGACGCGCCGACGCTGAAGGCCAAGAAGAAACGCTTCGTCGCCATCCGCGGCGAACTGCCCTCGCCGCTGTCGCCGCCATCCGGCTGCCACTTCCACCCGCGCTGCCCGCACGCCTTCGCCCGCTGCCGCGAGGAACGGCCGGTGTTGCGCGAGATTTCACCCGGCCATCGAGCTGCCTGTCATTTGCACGACGGTCCCTCTGCCCCGTCCCTGCTGCCACCCTGACCCCAGGCCCCAGCCAGTATCGCAAGCAAGCAAATGAAAACGGCACCCACAAACAGGTGCCGTTTCTTCCAGTTCAACCCCTCGGGCTTCACTTCTCACTGAATACATCCTCCAAGGTTCGCGCATCCAGGATGTTCTCAGCCCATTGTTCCAGCTCTACCGATTTTGCCTTGCGCAAGCGCTCATCCGTCACCGGATCGAGCGGACCGAAACGGCGTGTAAGCTGCCGAATCAACACGGCGAGTTCACCTTGGTGCATCCCCTGTTGCACGCCCTCGCTGCGCACGCGTTCGCTCCAAGTCATCATGGTCTGCTTCTCCTGCGGGTACTGTTCGGCAAAAAGCTCACGCTCATTATCGGTAAGCCGGCTGTAGATGTCGATGAAGTCCATGTATTTGAGGCGCTTTTCCATGTCCGGTTCCAGTTCCAGCAGACCTTGGAAAGCCCAGGCGAAGACATCGACCGCAGCCTGTCTCACATAAGCCATGTTGGGCAGATTGAGCCGGGCGACGATGTTGTCACTGTCGCGGAACTGCTCGGCTGGCATCTCGTCAAGAATGCAGAACAGGTAGCGGAACGACAGGAAAGCATGATTCTCACTCCCCAGTTCCAGCCGCTTGCGGATACGCGCGTCTCCGCGCAAGAAAACCACCACGGGCACCACGCGATCGGTCTTGCACAGTTCGGCCAGATCGAGGCAGTAATGGCCGAGCCGGTGGATGGAGAAGCGTGCCGGATCACTTTTCTCTTCCAGCACGAACAGCAACGCCTCCCTGCGACCGTCGGGCCACTCCACCAGCAAGGGCACGTCCAGTTCGTGAAAGCGGTCGCCGAGGCGGTTCTTCAGTTGCTCCTGCCGGATCGGCGTAATCCGCACCGATTCGTCGATATGCATCGCTTCGTCCGGAGCAAAGAACTCCAGCGCCTGACGCGGATAGTCGAGGATCAGATTCTTGAAGTTCTGGTCGTGACTGTTGGGAGCAGACATGGCGGCACTCCGGCTGGTGATGCCAGGATCATCATCACGCACTCGCTCAATGTCAATATCATTATTGGACGTATCCCCCACAGTGCCTTCGTCTCACCTTCGGCTACAATCGGCCGTTTCCGGCAGGTCGTTGACTGCCGCCCGCCCGATGGAAACATCCGGCCCCCGCAAACAAAACTGGAGATCACCCATGCCCGGACTGCTGCCCAACGTCGACCCCGATGGCCTGCTCGAATACTCGGTGGTGTTCACCGACCGTTCGCTGAACCACATGTCCAAGGCCTTCCAGGGCGTGATGCGCGACATCTCGGCGACGCTGAAGAAGGTCTATAACGCCAGCGCGGTCGCACTCGTGCCCGGCGGCGGCTCGTTCGGTATGGAGGCGGTGGCGCGCCAGTTCGCCACCGGCAAGAAGACCCTGGTGATCCGTAACGGCTGGTTCAGCTACCGCTGGACGCAGATTTTCGAGATGGGCGGCATCCCGTCCGAATCGATCGTCCTCAAGGCCCGCCCGACCAGCAGCGGCCCGCAGGCACCTTTCGCGCCGGTGCCGATCGACGAAGTCGTTGCCGCCATCCGCCAGCACCGCCCCGACCTGGTCTTTGCGCCGCACGTCGAAACCGCTGCCGGCATGATCCTGCCCGACGACTACCTGCGCGCAGTGGCCGACGCGGTACATGAACACGGCGGCCTGTTCGTGCTCGACAGCATCGCCTCCGGCGCCGTGTGGGTGGACATGCAGGCCTGCGGCGTCGACATCCTGATCAGCGCGCCGCAAAAGGGCTGGAGCAGCTCGCCCTGCGCGGCGATGGTGATGCTCAATACCACCGCGCGCGAACGCATCGACGCCACCACCAGCACCAGCTTCGCCGCCGACCTGAAGAAGTGGCTGCAGATCATGGAAGCCTACGAGGCCGGCGGCCACGCCTACCACGCCACGCTGCCGACCGACGCGCTCGCCGCCATGCGCGACATGATGAAGGAAACCGAAGCCTTCGGCTTCGACAAGGCCAGGGACGCGCAATGGGAGCTCGGCCGCCGCGTGCGCGCACTGCTGCAATCGCGCGGCATCCGCAGCGTCGCCGCCGAAGGCTTCCAGGCCCCGGGCGTGGTCGTCAGCTACACCGAGGACGACGGCATCAAGAGCGGCGCCAAGTTCATCGCCGCCGGCCTGCAGACCGCCGCCGGCGTGCCGCTGCAATGCGACGAACCGGCGGACTTCAAGACTTTCCGCATCGGCCTGTTCGGCCTCGACAAGCTGGGCAACATCGACCGCGCCGTGGGTAATCTGGAGCGGGCGCTCGACGCGCTGGGTTGAGAGTTCAACAGTCTTCGCTGGCCGGCATTAGCCGCCGGCGAAGACTGCGTGACGAGGCGTTCTCGGCCTTTGCGGTCGTTAATGCCAACGAGCTCGAATGGTTACTTTCGGCCAACTGCGGAACTTCGTCTTTCCCCCTGAGTAGTCATCCAGAAGACCGGTTCACTCTGAAACCTGCCGAACGGCCTATGGATGATCGAAAGCCACACCCAGTCGGTCAACGGCCATAGCCTTGGAATTTCGCCAGAGCAGCCCACTGGCAATCCAGCCTATTACCGCACGACAGACTCGCACATCCCCTAGCCCATACGCGGGATCACCTCCTCGTATCGGACGTTCGAGGCTCGTGACAGTGTCCGAAGCTGCCCTTGGCTCTGATATTCGGTGATGGAAGTCACGACAATGCCTTCGCCGGTGGGGCATGATCGCTATCACGATTCATGCTCACTGATTGGGGGCGCGCTGTGGGGCTATATGAAAGGTGGTGCGAGGCAAACAAGGAAGAGGAAAAACGCAAGCATTACTGGACCTACGTAGAGAAGGATG
Source organism: Thauera carbonicopians (assembly GCF_025699485.1). Lineage (GTDB taxonomy): Bacteria > Pseudomonadota > Gammaproteobacteria > Burkholderiales > Rhodocyclaceae > Thauera. The sequence goes on from NZ_JANUXN010000016.1 coordinate 49,152, forward strand.
GCGGCCGCGACGAGATTCGCGCTGACTTGGCTGAGACTATCCGCTCGCATTACGACCGACTCGAACGCATCGCCGAGGACGTCGATCGGCTCGGATATAAGGTAGCTGCCAAGATTCTCATCGAGGCTATGCCCCAGACGCCCAAGGGCCGCTCAGGCGATCTCGGTGAGATCCTCGCGACCGAGTTGGTCGAGGAAGAGATCGGCTTGCGCGTCCCCGTGCGCCGCCTCCGCTACAAAGACGGCCGCAACATGGCCATGCGCGGGGATGACTTCATCGGCGCTGGCTACGATGGGGCCGGTGAAAAGCTCTGGCTGCTAAAAGGCGAAGCCAAGAGCAACAAGGTACTCGGCAAAGCCACGGTTACGAACGCCCGCAAGGTGCTCAACCGCGACAACGGCCGTTGCACGCCCGATTCGCTGCTGTTTGTCGCCAACCGCCTGCTGGAGAGCAACGATCCAGATGACAACGCGCTGGGTCGCAGTCTCCGTGACGAGGTGGGCCTGAAGTCCCTTCGCGCCGATCGCATCGACCACATGCTTTTCACCGTGTCGGGCAACGGCCCGCACGCTTCGCTGAAAGAGGACCTCGACGCCACGGGCACCAGTCGAGATCATTACGTCGTGAACATCCACGTCGAAGATCACCAGGACTTCATCGCGGCCATGTACGAGGAGGCGGAAAACCTTGGAGACGATTGACGAACTGACCACGTTCCTGACGACCGCGACCGGCGACGGTATCCTTGGGCACCTCCTCTATCGCGGTGCGGCTTGGTCGCTGATGCGCGAGGACGGCGTGTTGCCCCCTGATGCGCCGCCGCTGGGCGCGACGATCGAAACCGATCTTGCCGAACACGGCTTCGCCCTGCTCAGGGGCGCCATGGCCCTGCGTGCTCAGGCTGGCGCCTCAAATTTGACCATCAAGGCGTTCGAGCGCGCTGCCAACGCCTTCGAAGCCCTTGTTCGCAACGGCGATTCGGAGTCGCCAGATCGTGGCTTCCGTCGCACCATAGCCGCCGCAGCCTATCACCTCGCCGGCTTCTCAGCCGTCGCCTATTCGCTATTCAACGAGACTGCGAACGATCTCAATGCCTCGCCAGGCGAGACGGCGATCCAACACCTGATCCTGCGCGATCTTGGCCAGTTGCGTGATTTCGTTCGCGAGTGGCTGGATGACGAAGCTCACGACGATGAGCAGATCGCCGAGTCGCTGCGGGGTGAAGAGGCTGACGTGGATGACGCGCTGTCTACCATCCTCAACACGACGATCTGCCGGGCGCTGGCGCATTTTGATTTCGCGCTCGAGACAGGCGAATCCGAGCCAATCGAGACCGCGCGGGCGCTGCTCGCCACCGCAGTGAGTCTGGCGGACAATGCGGAGAATGTTCCGCTGTGGTGGATCTCGAACATTTGCCGTCACCTTATCGATGATCTCTGGCAGCATTCCCTCCATCAGAATTTGCCGACCGAGCCGCCAGGGGGAACGGAGGAAAAATACCCGGACCTGCGCCGGCTGTTCATCTCGTCGCTCTACGCTCGCAAGACTTCCGAGGTAGAGCTATGGCCATCACAGCGCGAAGCGGCCCTGCGTTCCACCGACGTCACGGACGACCTAGTCGTCGCCTTGCCCACCAGCGCCGGCAAGACGCGGGTGGCGGAGATCGCCGCGCTTATGACCCTATCGTCGGCGCGCCGGGTGCTGATCGTCACGCCGCTGCGCGCTCTGTCGGCGCAGACCGAGCGATCTTTCAGAAAGACTTTCGCGCCCCTCGGCTTCAGCGTCTCCTCCCTTTATGGTGCCAGCGGCCTTTCGGCTGGCGATGAAGACGCGCTGCGCACCCGCGAGATCATCATCGCTACGCCAGAGAAACTCGATTTCGCCCTGCGAAGCGACCCGTCGCTGATCGATGATGTTGGCCTTATCGTCCTCGACGAAGGCCACATGATCGGCCCAAGCGAGCGTGAGATCCGCTATGAGACGCTGGTGCAACGCCTGCTTCGGCGCGCGGACGCGCGCGAACGCCGGATTGTCTGTCTCTCCGCTATCCTGCCCAGCGGCGACGAACTCAACGATCTTACCGCATGGATACGCTCCGACGAACCGGGCGAGCCAGTGCTTTCCGACTGGCGCCCCACACGGCAGCGGTTCGGCGCGCTCACTTGGCGGGGCAAGGACGCGCTGCTTCGGCTAGACCTCGACGACGATGGGCCGTTCCTCGACAAATTCGTCATGCAGAAGCCGGCGCGGGGGAACGAGAAGAAACCCTATCCGCGCAAGAACTCGCATCTCACCCTGTTCGCCGCATGGGAGTTCGCAAGCCAGGGCAAGCGGATCCTTATCTTCTCGACCCAGGCGAATTGGGTCGAGGGCTACGGCAAGCAGGTCGTGGACCTCTGCGAGCGCGGCTATCTGGACTCGCTGCTGGAGGATGAGGCGTCGATCACCCACGCTCTGGAGGTGGGCAAGGAGTGGTTGGGCGAAGACCATCCCGCCGTCGCCTGTCTGAAGGCAGGCGTTGCCATTCACCACGGCCGGCTACCGAGCCCGTTTTTGCGCGAGCTGGAAGTCCTGCTGTCCGAAGGTGTCCTGAAGGTCATCGTCGCGTCGCCGACGCTGGCGCAGGGACTCAACCTCAACGCCGCCGTCCTGTTAGTGCCGGTGCTGTATCGGGCGTCCGAGAAGATCAAAGGCGAGGAGTTCGCGAACGTCGCCGGGCGCGCCGGGCGCGCCTTCGTAGACGTCGAAGGTCTCATCGTCCACGTCATGTTCGATAAGATCGATTGGCGAAAGGAGGAGTGGCGAAAGCTGGTCGCCTCCGCCAAGGCCCGCACGCTGAAGAGTGGCCTCATCCAGATCGTCGCCGAGATCCTTGAGCGCCTGTCCTGCGAAGGTGTCCTGGATCGCGATGATGCTTGGGAATATCTCGCCAATGCTCGTGAAGCCTGGAGATCGTCTGAGGAGGAAGCCGCGGTTGCCGAGCACTTGGCGGCCAACGCGGAATACGCCGCTGATGGCGACGATGATGAAGGCGGCGATGACGAGTTGGAGAGCATTCACGAGGAGCCGCTTTCGCAAATCGTCGAACGCCTCGATGCGACCGTGTTCGGACTGATCGAAGCACTCGATTCCGATCGCGCCGACCTGCCGAAGCTGTTGGACGAGGCACTCCAGGGATCGCTCTGGGCTCGCCAGATCGCCCGAGAGGGTGGGGGCGTCGCCCCATTGCACAAAAAGGTGTTCGAGGCACGCGCCGCTCTCATTTGGAAGACCACCACGGCGCAGGCGCGGCGCGGACATTTCGCCATGGGTGTCGGGCTTGAGGCTGGCCTCAGCATCGACGCCATGGCCGACGAGCTGGCCAAAGTCCTCGACCGAGCTGACGGGGCGGCGCTGAGCGGCGACATCGACGAACTTGTCGATGCGCTTGGCGGCCTTGGGGAACGCCTGCTGTTCATGCGGCCTTTCATCCCCGACAAGGCGAACGCGCTGCCGGCAAACTGGAAAAGCATCCTACGCAGCTGGGTGTCCGGCGAGGAGGTTTCCAAGATCGGGCCGCAGAACATGCGGGCCGTCGAAGAGGCCTTTACCTATCGTTTGGTCTGGGCACTGGAAGCTGTGCGTACCCGCCGCATGTCCCTCGGCTGGTCGCCGGAGACTGTGGCCGGCGGCGCCGCAGCGGCGGTCGAAACTGGCGTCCCGCAGTTCATGATGGCGATGCTGATTCGCGCGGGCCTTCCATCACGGCGCGCAGCCATGGCGGCGATCGAGGACGCTAAGCCTGCCTTCTTCACGCCCGCCGAGATGCGGGCCTGGCTTGAATCCGACGAGATCACGGCCCACACGGACGCCCGCGACTGGCCGACGCCCGACACGGCCGCGCTATGGGCGCGGTTCCGAACCGAAGCCCTCTGCGGAGGTATTCAGAAATGGTCGGTCGAACATTACAAGCGTCTGCTCGACACCGCGGCTGCCCCACCTGCTGGCCTCTATCGGATCGTCACCGATGAGGGGGACGGACGGACTTGGCTGGCCACGCCCGACTATCAGCGGATCGCCGCGTTCAAGAAGCCGGCTGTCGATCCCAAGCCCAGCCTCTTCTCGGGTCGGTTACTGGGTAACACGAGGCTGGTGGATGTCTTGCGCGTCGGCCACGGGAAACTGCGCTGGCCGTCCGTCGATGCGTGAATGGGAACCGTCGAGTTGCTCTGCGCCTGCAGCGGCAACCAGAAGCGCCAACCAGTGGCGAACTGAGAACCGAGCACGCTTGGAAGACAGTGGAATCTAATCCAAGAGGCAGCAATTTTACGTTAACCCGATACAGTCGGAGATGTCGCACCGCTGACCGCTTATCCGAACGTCAGCCGCAGGGAGGCGCGGGCTGTGTCGTGTTGCTGTCGGGTCGCTGTCGTGTTCTGTCGGGAGACAGGATCTCAAACTGAGGTCGTCACCAACGAGAAAGGAGAACAGTGATGACTACTGAGCAAACCAAGAAACCCCGTTTGCTGAGCCCCGAAGAGCTGGCTGCGTTCGTCAAGATTATGCGCGACATCCGCAAATGGTCCCAGGAGCAGTTGTCTGGAATATCTGGCTTGAGCGTTCGGACGATCCAGCGTGTCGAGAGTGGTCGGCACTCCGACCTTGATACCCGTCGCGCCTTGGCGCGGGCCTTTGAGTTAGAAGACATCGATGCTCTGAACAAGCCTTTCCACTTCCCTACAGAGGCAGAGATTGAGGCAGAAAAGGAGATATTTGACCGCGAGCACATTACGCTTGAAGCCCTGCCTCTCACCACTGGCAAGCTGCTCGCTCAACTCGCTGAGACGACGGCCATGGACCTCATTACCTCGGGCTTCGCGATGGCACGCGAGGCGGATGAGACGTTTGCGCTTCTAACCGACTACTTTCGGGAATACAGGGATTGCGCCGACCTGTACCAAGAAAGGGATAAGCTCGACATTCATGACGAAATGCAAAGCCACATCGACAGCCTGAAGGAACTGGGCGTATCGTTGTGCTACGCAACCCGGAAGGTTGCTGTGAGATTCAGGGATGAGACCGCTAAGCCAATGGAGATGCTCACTCTGTACCTTGTCTCGTTCCCTCTGGGCAAAGAACCTGCGGAATTTGCCACGCCGAGGGACATGCCCATCAAGTTTTGAGTCTCCGCGGTTCCCGGTCCCGTCGCCACCAGGTCTGCCAATATGGCGCTCTCTTCAGAGGACATATTCATTAACTGAATTGACCCGCCCGTAGTCGGCAGCCTACGGACGGGTTGATGACCAATCGGCCGGCAGGACGTATGACGCCAATGGCCGACCAGTTCGTGCTCAGTCTCCGAATTGTATGGCGGCTCCACTCGGCAACCTGCCTTTGGAGACGGGAGACGGCGAATGTCTCTTGTGGGTCGGTAGCCGTAGCTCGGGGGCCAAGCATCGGACAACAGCTTTGGCCGAACAACAGCCCCACCACCGAACGCCAGGTTCAAACCCGCGCAGCCCGCCCTCATCCCACCCGCCGCAACTCCCGCTGCTTCGCCAACACGAACAACACCGGAATCACCGCCAGCGTCAGCACCGTCGACGACACCATGCCGCCCACCATCGGTGCGGCGATGCGGCGCATGACCTCGCTGCCCACCCCGGTGCCCCACATCACCGGCAGCAGGCCGACGACGATGGTCAGTACCGTCATCATCTTCGGCCGCACGCGGCCTGCAGCGCCTTCCATCACCGCGGCGTGCAGTTCGGCGGCCGTGGGTTGGCGGCCTTCGGCGGCGCAGGTGGCGCACACGCGCTGCCATGCGTGGTCGAGATAGATCAGCATGATCACGCCGGTCTCGGCGGCGACGCCGGCCAGGGCGATGAAGCCGACTGCCACCGCGACGCTCATCTGGTAATCCAGCCACCACATCAGCCAGACGCCGCCGATCAGCGCGAAGGGCACCGACAGCATCACGATCAGGGTTTCGGCCAGGCGGCGGAAGTTGAGGTACAGCAGCACGAAGATCAGCGCCAGCGTCACCGGGCCGACGATGGCAAGCCGTTCGCCGGCGCGCTCCATGTTCTCGAACTGGCCGCTCCAGGTGGCGTAGTAGCCCGGCGGGAACTGGACCTGCTCGGCCACCGCCTGGCGGGCGCGGGCGACGAAGGCGCCGAGGTCGCTCTCGCGGGTGTCCACATATACGTAGGCGGCCAGCATCGCATTCTCGGTGCGCACCGACGCGGCGCCGCGGACGATGCTCACGTCGGCAAGCTGGCCGAGCGGCACCGCGCCGTTGGCCGTCGGCACCAGCACGCTGGCGGCGATACGCTGCGGGTCGTCGCGCAGCGCGCGCGGGTAGCGCACGCTGACGTCGTAGCGCTCCAGCCCTTCCACCGTCGTCGTCACCCGTTCGCCGCCGAGCGCGGTGGCGAGCGCCTCCTGCAGGCGGTCGATGGTCAGGCCGTGGCGCGCCAGTTGGTCGCGGCGCGGTTCGATGTCGACGTAGTAGCCGCCGGCGACGCGTTCGGCGTAGGCGCTGCTGGTGCCGGGCAGTGCGCGCACTGCGGCTTCGACCTCCTTCGCCACCCGTTCCAGGGTTTCCAGGTCCTTGCCGAACACCTTGACGCCCACCGGTGTGCGGATGCCGGTCGACAGCATGTCGATGCGGGCCTTGATCGGCATCGTCCATGAATTGGCCAGGCCGGGGAATTTCAGCGCCGCGTCCATCTCGGCGATCAGCGCATCCACCGTCATGCCCGGGCGCCATTCGGATTCGGGCTTGAGGTTGATGACGGTCTCGAACATCTCCAGCGGCGCCGGGTCGGTCGCGGTGTTGGCGCGGCCGGCCTTCCCGTACACCGACTCGACTTCGGGGAAGGTCTTGATGATGCGGTTGGTGGTGGCGAGCAACCGCCCGGCTTCGGTCACCGACATGCCGGGCAGCGCTGCCGGCATGTAGAAGATCGCACCTTCGTTCAGCGTCGGCATGAATTCGCTGCCGATCTGGCGCGCGGGGATCAGCGTCACCCCCATCGCGACCAGCGCCAGCACCAGGGTTGTCAGCCTGAAGCGCATCACCAGCGCGATCAGCGGGCGGTAAGCCGCCACCAGCACGCGGTTGATCGGGTTGCGGTGCTCCGGCACGATGCGCCCGCGCACGAAGAACAGCATCAGCACCGGTACCAGCGTCACCGACAGCACCGCCGCGCCGGCCATCGCCAGTGTCTTGGTCCATGCCAGCGGCGCGAACAGCCGGCCCTCCTGGCCTTCGAGCGTGAACACCGGCAGGAAGGACACGGTGATGATCAGCAGCGAGAAGAACAGCGCCGGCCCCACTTCGCGGCAGGCGCCGATCAGCGTCGCCCGGCGTTGTGCTTCGCTGGCGTCCGCGCCCAGCGTTTCCAGCCGCTTGTGGGCGTTCTCGATCATGACGATGGAGGCATCGACCATCGCGCCGATGGCGATCGCGATGCCGCCCAGGCTCATGATGTTGGAGCCGATGCCGAGCGCCTTCATGCCGATGAAGGCCACCAGAATGCCCAGCGGCAGGGTCACGATCGCCACCAGCGCGCTGCGCACGTGCAGCAGGAAGACGATGCAGACTGCGGCGACGATCAGGCTTTCTTCGAACAGCGTCCAGCTCAGGGTGTCGATCGCACGCCGGATCAGGGTCGAGCGGTCGTACACCGGCACGATTTCCGCGCCCTCCGGCAGGCCGGCCTGGATTTCGCCGAGCTTGGCCTTGACCGCGTCGATCACGTCCAGCGCGTTCTCGCCGAAGCGCGCCATGACGATGCCGGACGCCACTTCGCCCTCGCCGTTCAGCTCCGCCAGGCCGCGCCGTTCGGCCGGCACCTGCTCGACGCGGCCGACGTCGGCGATGCGCACCGGTGTGCCGTTCCCGGTCTTCAACACGATGCCGCCGATGTCCTCGATGCCGCGCAGGTAGCCACGGCCGCGCACCATGTATTCCTTTTCGGCCAGCTCGATGATGCGGCCGCCGACGTCGCGGTTCGATTCGCGGATCGCGCGCGTGACGTCGTCGAGGGCAATGCCGTAGCCCGCCAGCCGGAAAGGATCGACCGTAACCTGGTATTCGCGCACGAAGCCGCCGACGCTGGCCACTTCGGCCACACCCTCGGCCTGGGTCAATTGGTAGCGCAGATACCAATCCTGCAGGCTGCGCGTGTCGGCCAGCGACATGTCCTTGCCGGTGACGGCGTACTGATAGACCCAGCCCACGCCGGTCGCATCCGGCCCGATCTGCGGCGCCACGCCCTGCGGCAGCCGCGCCGCCGCGGTGCTCAGGTATTCCAGCACCCGCGAGCGTGCCCAGTAGATGTCGGTGCCGTCCTCGAAGATCACATAGACGTAGGACGCGCCGAACATCGAGAAGCCGCGCACCACCCGCGCACGCGGCACCGCCAGCAGCGAAGTCGTCAGCGGATAGGTGACCTGGTCTTCCACCACCTGCGGCGCCTGGCCGGGGAAGTCGGTATAAACGATGACCTGCACGTCGGACAGGTCGGGCAAGGCATCGAGCGGCGTGTGCTTGATCGCGTACAGCCCGCCGCCGATCAGGAACAGCGTCGCCAGCAGCACCAGGAAGACGTTGCGCGCCGAGGCCTCGATCAGGCAGCCCAGCAGACCGCCTTCCGCCCCGCGGAATTCCTCCTCCGCCCGGTAGCCTTCCGTGCCGCCGCCGGCTTCCACTCGGCCGCCGGCGGAATCCCGTGCCGAATCAGTCATGGCGATGCTCCGCCGCGCCTTGGGCCGGCGAGGCGCCGACCGGCTCGATGCGGGTGACGACATACTCGCCCGGCCCGCGCTCCTCGAAACGGAAGCGGATCGGCGTGCCCGACGCCAGGCCATGCACGAGATCGGGTGATTCGAGGCCGAACTCCATCGTCATCGACGGCCATTTCAGCGCCGGAATCGCTTCGTGGCTCAGCATGACGCTGCCGGTTTCGGCATCGAAATCCTCGAAGCTGCCTTCGGTGTCGTAGGCAGGCGGCGCATCGGCCTCGCCTTCGTCGGCATCGGCGAGATTCGACAGCGCCGCGCGCAACTGGCTCTCGGAATCGATCAGGAAACTGGCGGAGACCACGACCCGTTCGCCGTCCTCCACGCCGTCGAGCACTTCGACGAAATCGCTGCCGCGCACGCCCAGGCGGACCGGCCGCGGCGCGAAACGGCCTTCGCCGAGCGCGACCAGCACCACCTGGCGGTCGCCATCGTCGATGATGGCCGATGCCGGCACGGCAATACGCGGCGCATCGCTGCCGGTCAGGACTTCGACGCGGGCGAACATGCCGGGCCGCAGCGCGCCGTCGGAGTTGTCCAGTTCGAGCCGAACCTGGGTGCTGCGTGTGGCCGCATCCAGCGTCGGGTACAGATAGGCGACCCGCGCCTCGAAGCTGCGGCCGGGGAAGGCGTCGAGCACGAGCTGCGCGGACTGGCCGACCCGCAGTTGCGCGAGATCGCGCTCGAACACGTCGGCGATCACCCACACCTTGGACAGATCCGCGATGCGGAACAGCGCCTCGCCGGCGGCGAAGCGCGCGCCTTCGACCGCAGTCTTCTCGAGCACGATGCCGTTGATCGGCGCGTGCAGGGTCTGGCGCGCCCCCGACTGTCCGGCCACCTGCAGGTTGCGCAGGCGTGAGCGCGTCGCTTCGGCCAGTCGCGAAGCAGCCTCGGCGGCCTGCGGATCGGCGGCGCTTTCACGCTGCAGGCGTTCGGCGATGCGCAATTCCTCGCCCGCCGACTGTAGTTCCGGGCTGTAGGTGGAAAACAGCGGCTGGCCGCGGCGCACCACGTCGCCGGTCGCCCTGACGTGCAGGCGCTCGATCCAGCCGTCGAAGCGTGGCGCGACGACTGCCTGGGCGCGCTCATCGACTTCGATACGGCCGCTCGCGCGCACCGACTGCGACAGCGGCCGCCGCTCGACCACCGCGGTCTTCACCCCCAGCGTCTGCACCCGCGCCGGGCTCACTTTCACCACGCCTTCGTCGCCCGGCTCCTCGCCCGCATAGACGGGGATGTAGTCCATGCCCATCGAATCCTTCTTGGGCACCGGCGAAGTGTCAGGCAGACCCATCGGATTGCGGTAGTACAGGATCTGGCGCCCCTGGCTGTCCGTCTGCGTCCCCGCCGCCCCGCTGGCGTGGCCTGAATGTTCGGTACCGTCATGCCCGATCTGCCGGCTCCCCGCCCAGTAGCCACCGCCCGCCGCCAGCGCGCCGAGCACCACCAGCGCGGCAAGCCATCCCGTCCTGTTCACTTGATCTCTCCCGACAATCTCTCGATTTCGCTCAGCGCCAGGCGGGCTTCGACTTCGGCCTGCAGCACCTGCTCGCGCACGGCGATCAACTGCCGCTCGGCCTCGAGCACGCTGTCGAAGTCCACCTGCCCCCCGGCCAGCGCGCTGCGCGCCGCGTCGCGGGTGGCTGCGGCCTGCGGCACCAGACTGTCGCGCAGCAGGCGCAGTCCGTCCCGTCCGCCGGTATAGGACGCCCACGCCGCGCCCAGCCGGCCGGCGGCTTCATCGGCTGCCGCGTCGCGTCGCGCCTCGGCGGCGGCGAGCATGCGTTCGGCTTCGTATTCGCGGGCACGCCGGCTGCCCTGCTGCAAGGGAATCGTCACCTCGAACATCAGATCCCAGGATGAACGCCCTTCGTCGGGTCGGTTGTGAGTCAGGCCGATGCCGAAGTCCGGCAGGCGGTCGCGACGGGTACGATCCCGCTCGGTATGGGCTAGGCCGACGCCTTCCGCTGCGGCCATCACAGCCGGATTGAGGCTGCGCGCACGCTCGAAGCGGTCGGCGGCATCGCGCAGATCGGGTAGCGGACCGGGTTCGGCCGGCGCGACCAGCGGCGCATCGGGCCGGCGCGACAGCAGGCCGTTCAGCGCCGCTACCGCGCCACTGCGGGCACGCTCGCGCGCCAGCAGCAGCAGGCGCTGTTCGGTGATCTCGCGCTGCGCGCGCAGCACCGCCTGCTGCGGCAGCAGGCCGAGGCGGTAGCGTGCCAGCGCCAGGGTTTCCAGCTCCTGCATCAGCGCCAGCGCATCGCGCGCCAGCCCGAGTTCGCGGTCGGCTGCGTAATAGCGCAGCCAGGCCGCCTCGATCGCGGCCACGCGCTCGCTCCAGCCGGCATCGCGCACCGCGCCGGCCTGCCGCGCTCTCGCCTCGGCCGCCTTCACATCCAGCTCGCGCTTGCCCCAGGCCGGCAGCGGCTGCACGATGCGGTAGCGCGTCTCGCCGACGCGCTCCGGCAGCAGCGAGGCCGAACGGCCGTTCATGGTGTTGGTGAAGTCCATCAGTTCGAGTTCGAAGCGCGGATCGGGCAAGGCCCCGGCTGCCTCGATGCGCGCCTGCGCTGCCTCGACTTCGGCACGGTCGGCCGCATAGGCCGGGCTGTGCTCGCGCGCATAGTCGATCAGCCCGCGCGGCTCCGCGCCCAGGCCGGCTTCGTTCCCCGCGCCAGTGTCTGCGCTCAGCGCCGCCCCCGGCAACACAAGCGCCGTCACGGCCAGGCAGGCTGCGGCGCCGGCACGCAGGCCGGCCAGGACACGGGTAAACGCAGGCTTGCGAAGCCGGTTCATTGCAGACTCCGAACATGTCGAGCGCGGGCGGCCAGGCCACGAGAGTCCAGGCCGCAAGGGAGCGGACAGTGCTGCAGCTCGAGCATCGGGATGAAGTCGAACCCGGACATGGCGAAGCCTCAGCGCAGGGGCTCCAGCTCGATCACGACGAGCTTGCCGTCGACCCTGTCGGCGATGAAGCGCACGCGATCGCCCGCCTTCAGGCCTTCGAGCATTGCCGCATCGGTGACACCGAACACCATCGTCATCGGCTGCATGTCCAGCCGCGGCAGGGGGCCGTGGGCAATCGTGATCCTGCCGCCGGCGGCATCCACCTTGCGCACCGTGCCTTCGGAATGATCACCTGCCTGTTCGACGGCAGTCGTACCATGACCGCCGTGGTGGTCGTGCCCGCTCTGGGCCAGCGCGACAGCGGGCGCGGCCAGGATCAGCGCCGAGGCCAGCAGGGAAATTCGCAGCGAAGGAATGCGAAGCGCCTTGTCCATGTCTCTCTCTCTCCGTTGGATTGGGGATGAGCCGATGGTGCCCCGCCACCCCCGTCGACAAACTGACGCCAGGATTACATCTCTGTAATCTGCGGTCCGCGCGCCGCCGCACAGGGCACAATGCGCTTCAGTTCCAGCAACACGGCAAGCCCGGCTCCACCCTGCCCCGATGAAGATCCTGATCGTCGAAGACGAACCCAAGACCGGCGACTACCTGCGCCAAGGTTTGGCCGAAGCAGGCTTCGTCGTCGACCTCGCCCGCAACGGGCCGGATGGCCTGCACCTGGCGCTCAGCGGCGACTACGACCTGATCGTGCTCGACGTCATGCTGCCGGGGCTGGACGGCTGGGGCGTGCTGCAGACGCTGCGCAGCGGTGGGCGCGAGATGCCGGTGCTGTTCCTGACCGCGCGCGACAGCGTCGAAGACCGCGTGCGCGGCCTCGAGCTCGGCGCCGACGACTACCTGGTCAAGCCCTTCGCCTTTTCCGAACTGCTCGCCCGCGTGCGCACCCTGCTGCGCCGCAGTCGCGGCAAGGAGCCCGAAGTGCTGCGCGCCGCCGATCTCGAACTCGACCTGCTGCGCCGCCGCGCCCAGCGCGCCGGCCAGCGCATCGAGCTGACCGCCAAGGAATTCGCCCTGCTCGAACTGCTGCTGCGCCGCCGCGGCGAAGTGCTGCCGCGTTCGCTGATCGCCTCGCAGGTGTGGGACATGAACTTCGACAGCGACACCAACGTCGTCGAAGTCGCGGTGCGCCGCCTACGCGCCAAGGTGGACGACGCCTTCGAACCGAAGCTGATCCGCACCGTGCGCGGCATGGGCTACGTCTGTGACGCGGGCGACGCGGGCGAGGCCGCCGATGCGGGCACCCCGGCGGAGCGCTGAACGATGCCGCTGTCGCTGACCGCCCGCCTCGCCCTGTTGTTCGCGCTGCTCACCGCCGGCCTGCTGATCGTGGTCGGCATCCTGCTCGGGCGCGCGGTCGAACACCACTTCGACGAACTCGACGCCCATGAACTGGCGGCCAAGCTGACCCTGGTCGGCAACCTGATCCGCGAAGCCGGCACCGAGCCGGAACAGCATCTCGATGCCGCCTTCGCCGGCCAGGACACCGTCGGCCTGCTGCTGCGGGCGGCCGACGGCAGCGTGCTGCACGCGATCCAGCCTCGGGCCTTCACCGACGCACAACGCGCAGGCGCCGCGCTGAACGCGCGCGGCGAAACCTGGCACGAAGCCGGACGGGAATTCATCGGCCGCGAGATCGAACTGGCACCGGCCGACACCGGCGGCGAGCCGCTGCGCGTCGCGGTGGCTCTGGACATCTCCCACCATGCGCACTTCCTCGACGACGTGCGACGCGGATTGTGGCTCGGCATCTCGGCCGCGGCACTGGTCGCCGCCCTGCTCGGCTGGCTGGCTGCCCACCGCGGCCTGGCACCGCTGCGGCGGGTGACGAGCACCGCCCGCCGGCTGTCGGCCGACGGCCTGTCGCTGCGGCTGGACGAAGCCGGCGCGCCGGCCGAAGTGCGCGATTTCGTCGACGCCTTCAACGGCATGCTGGCACGGCTCGAAGCCTCCTTCACCCGGCTGTCGGACTTCTCCGCCGACATCGCCCACGAATTGCGCACACCGATCTCCAACCTGATGACGCAAACCGAAGTGGCGCTGTCGCGCGCGCGCAGCAGCGAGGCCTACCGCGAAGTGCTGGCCTCGAACCTGGAAGAGTTCGAGCGCATCGCCCGCATGGTCGGCGACATGCTGTTCCTCGCCCAGGCCGAGAACGGCCGCCTGCCGCGCCCGGTCGAGACCGTGCAGCTCGACGACGAGGCGCGCGCGCTGATCGAGTTCTACGAAGCGCTGGCCGAAGACCGCGGCGTGAACATCACGCTGGCCGGCCAGGCGCGCGTCACCGGCGACAGGCTGATGCTGCGGCGCGCGCTGTCCAACCTGTTGTCCAACGCGCTGCGCCACACACCGGCCGGCAGCAGCATCGGCATCACCATCGATACCGAGATCGGCGACGCGAACGAAGCCCCTGATGGCATGGTCACGCTGTCCGTGTCCAACCCCGGCGAAACCATCCCGCCCGACCAGTTGGAGCGCATCTTCGACCGCTTCCACCGCGCCAATAGCGAACATACCCGCAAGGGCGAAGGCGCCGGCCTCGGGCTGGCGATCACCCGCTCCATCGTTCTCGCCCACGGCGGCGCCATCCGCGCCGCCTCGGCCGACGGCCAGACTCGCTTCACCCTCACGCTGCCGCGCGCCATCGCGACGGGCGGCGTCTCCCCCTCTCACACAGGAGTTGCACCATGAACCCCGTCCGTTCCTCCCTGATCGCCCTGATCGGCGCTGCCGTACTCGGCCTGGGCGCCACCGGCATCGCTGCCGCAGCCGACGACGAAGTCACGATGTTCAAGGACCCGTACTGCGGCTGCTGCGGCAAGTGGGCCGAGCACATGCGCGAACACGGCTTCAAGGTGAAGGAAGTCATCTCGCAGGAGATGGACCAGATCAAGCACCAGGCCGGCGTGCCGCGCGCGCTGGGTTCCTGCCACACCGCCAGGGTCGGCAACTACATCGTCGAAGGCCACGTGCCGGCCGCCGACGTCAAGCGCATGCTGAGCGAAAAGCCCGCCATCACCGGCATCTCGGCACCGGGCATGCCGCTGGGCTCGCCCGGCATGGAAGGCCCCTACCCGGCCGACCGCTATGATGTGGTGAGCTTCGATGCTGAGGGCAACACCGGGGTTTTCGCCAGCCATTGAACCCGGAGCCGCATTGCATCGAAGGCTCCGCAGGCATGTCCCAGTGACCCTAGACTTGTCGCACACTGGGTCAGTCCGCCCTCACCGCAAAGGGAGTCCCCGACAGGCATGCCAGGAGACGACGAGCCCGTGAAAATCAGCGGAGTCGTTCTTCCCGGTAATCGGTCGGGCTTTTTCCGGACCAGGCCTTGAAAGAAACTGCAAAGTGGCGGCTGCTCGAGAAGCCGACGTCCTGTGCAATGACCTTGATTGGAAAACGCTCGGATCGCAGGCGCTCGGCTGCAATCGACATTCTCTTGTTGATCAGGAAACGATACGGCGTCACACCCACGGCTTCCTTGAAGCATTACGGGGCTTGTGTTCATGACCATGATGCTGGTCTTTTGCTTCCGCCTTGTGATTCATCTTCGTCTCCGTTAGTAGCGGCAATGCAGGCTTTCTTCAGCCGCGATTCACTCTAAAGGAACGAATTACGATACAGGGAGCCAGCAAGACGTTTCCGCAAGATTCGGGAGCATTTGCGCAATATCTCGGACCTCGCGGGGCGAGCGAAAAGATCGACCCCGGGCTCCCGACCGGAACCACCAACGCCAGGCCTGGAAACCGAACAGGAAGGAATCGGCGCGTCCCTAGCGGCAGCTTCCGTTCTGCAAGTCGAGCACGCAGTCCGCTGCGGCATGCCGCGGCGAACGGACAGGGACGCCGCGATTCGCGCCGTATCACCTTCCACCCAGTTGAAGCCCGCTGCCGGTGACCAAGGCTCTGCGCAAGAGCGCGCGAGGGTAGCCAATAATGGGTCACCTCAGAAAACTCATGGTGCGCCAGGTTTTTTTGTATTTTTGACCCTATGCGGAATTTTTTTGATCGAAGATGCGCCTACCCGACAAAACACACATCCCCTTTGCTGTATTCGACACAGGCCTCTCGGGCTGCTCGCTGTCAGTTGGTTAGCAACCGCGTACGCAGGCAGTCGCAGCGGGCGACATCCAGCCCGCAGGCCACCTCCAGATAACGGGCAACCGAACCGAAGTGCCTTGCGGCGCACTCGCAGGCCGCTGTCAGATACTCGGCCTCGACGCCGGCAATCGCCCGCAGCACTGCGCGAGCACGCGCGTCGAGCGGCGGCACACCCTGATCGGCACACCACAGCTTGCGTGCCAACGCCTCGGCAGGCTGGCGCCGGCCACTCAACAGGTAGTCGGCGAGCACCGTCTCCCATGGCACATCCAGCGCCAGCAGCAGCATGGCGCAAACGAATCCGGTGCGGTCCTTGCCAGCGGCGCAGTGCACCAGCACGTTCGGTGCCCGGCCGTCGGCCAGCCGTGCGAACAAGGCCGCTAGCAGGCCGGCGTACTGCGTCGGCATGGCCAGGTAGGCGTCGCGCATCCAGCGCCGGGCGGCGGCGGCATCGAAATCCGGTTCTCGCAGCCGGACCCGCCACGCCGCAGCCTTGACCGCCGTCGGGCCGCCGGTATCGCCGGCGGTCAGCAACGCCGGCGCTGGCCCGGAGGGCCAGCGATTGGGGCGCGCCGCGCGTTCCCGCATGCTGCGCAGGTCGCACACCAGGCGGATGTCCAGCGTGCGCAGCCACTCGAGATCGGCCGCGCTCAGGTCGGACAAGGCATTGGACCGGAACAGCACGCCGCGGCGCACGGTGCGCCCGTCCGCCGCGCGATAGCCGCACAAGCTACGAAAGTTGGGCGCGCCCCGCAGCCGCTGTGGTACGCCGATGGCGTCGTCATCATTCACCGGCGCGTCCGGCACATCTGCAGCTCTCATGGCACGGCCCGCCAGACATCCACGCCCGCACCATCGCGGGCGTGCTGCAGCCGCCCTTCGGCGTGCAGAAAGCAGGTATGCGCCAGGGTTTCGGCGCAGGCAAACAGGGTTTGCAGTTCGCTCAGGTGACGGGGATACAGCGCCCGAGCCAGGGCGAAGGTGGTCTGCGGTTCGCGGCAGAGATCGAGCAGGCGCGCGAACTTGCGCTGGTGGCGTTCGCGCAGCGCCTGGACGCGGGCGCGCACGCCAACGAAGGGGGTTTCGTGCGCGGGCAGCACCAGCACGTCTGCCGGCAGGGCTTCGAGGCGGTCGAGGGTGGCCAGCCAGCCGCGCAGCGGGTCGGCATCCGGCGCGGCCACGGGGCAGCCGCCATAGCCCACAACGCCCGCGCCATCGACGCCCGCCTCACCCGGCCCTGCCAGATCGCCTTCCCAGATGCCGACGACCGGCGAGATGCCAGGGAGCAGTTGGTCGCCGGCAATCAGGATGGCGCGTTCTACGCAGTACAGGCACACGTGTGCGGGTGAGTGCCCACGCCCGAACAGCACCTGCCATGCATCGTCGCCGATGCGCAGCGTATCGCCATCGTGCAGAAACGCGAAGGCGGCGCGGGGCGGTAGCGGCGCATGGGTGGCGGCCGGCCGCGCGCAGGCCCATTCGACCATCGCCGCCGGCGCCCCGGCGCGCCGCCAGTAAGCCGCGACACGCGCAGCATGCCCCGTATCGCGGCGGGAGAGCGTGCGCCATTCCACTTCGCTCATCGACAGGCGGGCGCCAAGCCTCTCATGCAGCCAGCCGGCCAGGCCTACGTGATCGGGGTGGGCATGGGTCACCACCACGCGCGACACTGCGCCACCGCCCGGCAAGCTGGCCAGCACGCGCGACCAGATGTCGCGCGTGCTGGCAGCATTCAGCCCGGTATCGAGCAGCAGCCAGTGCGCACCGTCGCGCAGCAGATAGACATTCACATGGTCGAAATCGAACGGCAGCGGCAGGCGCAGCCATTCGATGCCCGGCGCCACCACCTGCCGCTGCCCCGCGGCGGGCGATTCGGCAAAGGGGTAAACGAGTGCTTGCAACATGACGGACATCCGTGAGAAAGGGCGGCAAAGGCGCTGCGACACCGGACATAGCGAGCACCTGCCTTGCAGGTTAAGCTCCAGCCCGTCATCCCGTCTTGCGTCGAGTTGCTGTCCCCCCGGGGACAAAGCCCCTGCGCAGCAAGCCCCCCGCCGCGCAAAACCCAAGACCAGTTAACACAAGACGGCGCCGACGCCGCCGGCTATGGTCTGCCGGACAGCCTCAGGGAGTCCGGCCTCGTCCGGCTTCCCCCAGGATATGTAAAGATAATAAAAATACTTAAAATCAATCACTTGCTTTGTTTGCGACAGCGTACCAAGATAACTTAGGACCGGCGAAACCCTATCGCGGATCGCCTTGCGGCGATACTCATCAGACGGCCACCCGTATGGAGGAGACACACCATGGATCACAGCTGCGGACAGTACCGAAGTCCGGCACCCACCCCTCGGGCCTCCGGGCAGCACCCCGACAGAGTCATGTTCATCAATCGCGACCGCATCGCCTATGCCGGCCTGTTGGGTGCGCCCAAGCAACGCAACCTCGGGTCGTTGACCCTGTACCTCTCCCTGGCGGGCCCTTTTCGCATCCGAATCGAAGATGGCCCCTGGCACGCCACCCGCTTCGCCGTCGTTCCCCCTTACCTGCCGCACTGGGTGGCGACCGATGACCGCCTCATCGGCGTGGTGATGATCGAATCGGAATACATCGACCCGGCCGACCTGCCGGCCTCGCTCGCCCCCGGCATCCGACCGCTGGAGCACTGCGACATGGCCGACCGGCTGGGCGAGGTGTTTTCGAGCCTGTGCGGGCAGACGCATCTGTCCACCCGCGATTTCGACGAATTGTTCTTCGGCGTACGCCTCGTCACCCGCCCGCTCGATCACCGCATCGCCCAGGTCGCCGAACGCATCCGCGCCGAACCGTACGAACTGCACCATGCCGATAGCGGCGCCAGCCAGGCCGGCCTGTCGTTTTCACGCTTCCTGCACCTGTTCGCCGACGAAGTGGGGGTCAGCTACCGCCGCTACCGTGCCTGGAAGCGGGCGCGGGCACTGCTGCCGTATGTGGCGCAGGCGCGCAACCTCACCGACGTGGCGCTCGAACTCGGCTACCCGGATTCGACCCACTTCAGCCATTCGATCCGCAGCGTGTACGGCCTGCGCCCCAAGGACATCTTCGCCGGCTCGCGTCGCCTGTCGGTGATCGTCCAGCCCGGCGCCGCCCGCCCATTCATCTGAGCAGGATCATCGCACTCGAATGACATGCACCTGAAACCCTCTAAAAAAGTCGTTCACGTCCAGTAGCTCATACAGCCATCTTGTGAACCTTCTCGAAAACGCATCCACTCTCGTCTTTTGGGCGATCCCGCAGCCCGGCCAGCCACTCCGCGCAAGCCCGCCCCCACCGAGCGCACTACGCTCTCCCGTATCCGCCGGCCCCGCCGGCTCACACGGGAGACCCAGCATGACCCAGTTGTCGGGCAAGACCTTGTTCATCACCGGTGCCAGCCGTGGCATCGGCAAAGCCATCGCCCTGCGCGCTGCCCGCGACGGCGCCAACGTGGTGATCGCCGCCAAGACCGCCGAGCCCGATCCGCACCTGCCGGGCACCATCCACAGCGCCGCCGCCGAGGTCGAAGCCGCCGGCGGCCACGCCCTGCCGGTGGTGGTCGACGTGCGCGACGAGGCGGCCATCCACGCCGCCGTGACCCACGCGGCGGCGCACTTCGGCGCCATCGACATCCTCGTCAACAACGCCAGCGCGATCAGCCTCACCAGCACCGCCGACACTCCGCTGAAGCGCTATGACCTGATGATGGACATCAACGTTCGCGGCACCTTCGCCTGCGTGCAGGCCTGCCTGCCGCATCTGCGGCGCTCCACCAATGCGCACATCCTCACCTTGTCACCGCCGCCGGACATCCGCCCCGAATGGTTCGCGCCCTACCCGGCCTATGCCACCTCCAAGTACGCCATGAGTTTGCTGACGCTGGGTTTCGCCGAGGAACTGCGCGCCGACGGCATCGCCGCCAACGCCTTGTGGCCGCGCACACTGATCACCACCTCGGCGTTGCGCCTGGCGGCCCCGGCCGAGGCCGTCGGCCGCGTCCCGGAAATCATGGCCGACGCCGCCCACTGCATCCTCACCCAACCCAGCCGCGCCCCCGGCGCCAGCGGCCGCTTCCACCTCGACGAGGCAGTGCTGCGCGAACACGGCGTCACCGACTTCGATGCATACGCCACCATCCCGGGCATCGCGCCCGAGCTCGATCTGTTCGTGGCCGCGTAAAACCGGCCAACGACAAGCAGACCGGCGGCCCCGTCGGGCTGCCGGTCTCCCCACACTCATATCAGCGCGTGCGCCCGCGCCAGCGGCAGCGGCACCGCCAGTGGCAGGTCCAGCAGCATCTGGCCCATGCCCTTGCCCAGCGGATCCATGCGCAGTGAACCCGGCCCACCGCCGTCGAGCGCGTCGAACAGCATGAAATTGAAGGCATGGATGCCCGGCACCTCGTAGCGCCGCACCTCGCCGCGCACCAGATGGGCGAAGTAAGCCGCCACCGCCTGGGGGGTGAGCTGCGCCCGCAGCAGCGGCAGGTAATCGGGGTGGCGCGCAATCACACCGATGTTGGAGATATTGCCCTTGTCGCCACTGCGGGCGTAAGCCAGCTTCAGTAGCGGCATCGAAACCGCGGTCTCGGTGCCTGCGCCCTCATTCTCCCCGATTCCCTCTCCGATACCCGCCCCGCGCGCCGCTGCATGCACCGTCGTCGCCACCGTTGTAGCCGCCTGAATATTCTCCGATGCCACAGGGCCGGCGCCGTCCAGCGGGATGGCCACCGCCGTGTCCACGCCGTCCAGCACCACTTGCACCGCCACCGCGCGCTTCGGCAGCGTGAAGGAAAACTGCCGGATCAGCGGCGACACACCCGGGCGCCCGCCGGCCGGGCCGGTGGTGCCGGGCGCCCACGAGGTGCCGGCCGGCACGATTTCGCGGGCGAACAGTTCGAGCGCATCCCGCTGCGGGTGGTTGACCGCCACCCGCATCATCACCTCGCGCGCCTGCGCGGTGCGCGCATGCGGACCGTACATAGTTTCCGCGCCGATCACCTCCACCAGCGCCGCGCTGTAATCCTGCCAGCCGCGCTGGCGGAACATCGTGCGCGTGCGCTCAAGAATCGCCTCGCCGGTACGCCGCGCCTTGGCCACCGCATCGACGCCGATGATGACCATGGTGCCGGCGCAGCGGAAACCGTCCTGGTAGGTGGCCGACACCTTGTAGCTGCCGGTCGGCGCGCACCCGCGCGCACCGCTGACCACCACGCGCTCGGGCCCGTCCTGCTCGATGCGCACATCGCGGAAGTCGCACACCACGTCGGGCAGCAGATAGGTGCCGGGATCGCCGATCTCGTACAGCAGTTGCTCCCCCACCGCCGCTGCCGCGATCAGGCCGCCGGTACCCGCCGGTTTGGTGACGGCGAAGCTGCCGTCGCGCCGGCATTCCAGCACCGGATAGCCGCTGTCGGCCCAGCGTTCGACCTTTTCCCAGTCGGTATGCAGCCCGCCGGTGGCCTGGCAGCCGCATTCGATGATGTGCCCGGCCAAGCTGCCGGCGGCCAGCAAGTCGTAATCGGTGGCCTGCCAGCCGAAGGCGTGCATCAGCGGGCCCAGCGTGGTGGCGCTGTCGACGCAGCGGCCGGTGATGACGATGTCCGCCCCCGCCGCCAGCGCCTGCGCCACCGGCAAGGCGCCGAGGTAGGCGTTGGCGCTGAGAATGCGCTCAGGCAGCGCGGCGCCGGTGAACATGTCGCGCTGGTCGGCGGCGCGCAAGGCCGGCAACTGCGCGCCGACGTCGTCGCCCTCGACCACCGCGATCCTCACCCGCACGCCAAGTTCGTCGGCCAGCCGCGCCAGCGCGGCGGCGCAGCCGCGCGGGTTGATGCCGCCGGCGTTGGACACCACCTTGATGCCGCGCCGCGCCACCTCGCCCAGCACACTGCGCATCGCCACCTCGACGAAGTCGGTGGCGTAGCCCAGTTCAGCGTGCTTGTTGCGCGCAGCAGCCAGAATGGCCATGGTGGTTTCGGCCAGGTAGTCGAACACCAGATAGTCGATCTCGGCCTGGTACACCAATTGTGGCGCGCCCACGGCGCTGTCGCCCCAGAAGCCGGACGCGCCGCCGATGCGGACGATCTTGTCTTGAGTGCTCATCGTTATGCAATCTCGCTCGGTGATCGGATGAAAAATCCGTTTGAAAAAGGTGGGGTCGCCAGTACAGCGAGCGCCCGTGAAAGCGGCTGTTGGTCTTCGTGGTGGCAGGCTGAGCCGGCCTTCCCCCTACCAGCACATCACAGTAGAAGCGGCACCAGCCGCGAACAGGCTGCAGCGGGTCACTATTCGCGGCTGACGCCGCTGCTACGGCAGCGTTGGTACAGAACGACAGGCGGCCCTTCAACCCGTCCGGGCGACGGCGGCACCGGGCACCTCGAGCACCGCCCGCTCGTGCGACAGCTCGCGGAAGCCATGCACGCCGTGATAACGGCCGATGCCGCTTTCATTGACGCCGCCGAACGGCAGATTGGGCTCGAACCAGTGCAGGGCCCAGCCATTCACGGTGACGCCGCCGGACGAGGTGTGGTGACGCAGGGTGTGGACGAAAGCCGCGTCGTCGCTGAACACGTACATCGCCAGCGGCTTGCCGCCGCGCCGCACGAAGTCGACGATCTCGGCGGGGTCGCGGTAGGTCATCACCGGCAGCACCGGGCCGAAGATTTCTTCCTGCATGACGTCGGCGTCGGCTGGCACGTCCACCAGCACCGTGGGATGCACGGTCAGGTCGTCGGCCTCGCGCTCGCCGCCGCAGGCTAGCCGCGCGCCGCGCGCCAGCGCGTCGTCGATGTACGCGCCGACGCGGGCGAAGTTGCGCGTATCGACGATGCGGCCGAACCGCGTCTTGTCCAGCGTGCCGCCAGGGTAGTAGCGCTCGCGCAGGAACGCCGTCAGGTGCGCGACGAAGGCGTCGCGCAGGGCTTCCGGAATCCACACATGGTCGGCGCACAGGCAGATCTGCCCGGCATTCATCATGCGGCCCTCGCCGACGAGGGCCGCCACCTTCTTCAGATCCACCGTGGCGTCGATGATCGCCGGGCACTTGCCGCCCAGCTCCAGCGTCACCGAGGCCAGGTGGCGCGCCGCCGCCGCCATCACGGTGCGCGCCACCTTCGGGCTGCCGGTGAAGAAGATGTGGTCGACCGGCAGGTCGAGCAACGCACCGGCCAGCGGCACGCCGCCTTCGAACACCGCCACTTCGCGCTCGTCGAACACCTCGCGAATCAGCTTCGCCGCCAGCCGGCTGGTGGCCGGGGCCAGTTCGTTGGGCTTGACGATGACGCAGTTGCCGGCGGCGATCATCGGCACCAGCGGCTCGAACACCAGCAGGAAGGGAAAATTCCACGGCCCGAACAACAGGCACACGCCGCGCGGCTCATAGTGGATGGTGGCCTGCGTGCCGGCCAGCGCCGGCGACGACGGCACCGCCACCGGCGCCATCCATTCGTGCAGGTGGGCCAGCGCGTCGTCGATGTCGGCGATCACGCCGGCCAGCTCCTGCGGCAGCGGCGTTTCCAGCGGTTTGCGCAAATCCTGGCGCAAGGCCTCGGCCACCTCGCCGGCATGCGCCAGCAGCACGCTCTTGAGCCGTTCGAGCTTGTGTTTGCGCTCCTCGGCGGAGGTGGCCTTGAGCACCCATCGATGTTGTTTCTGCAGCGCGAACACACGCTGGATGTCGGCCAGCGGTACGTCGTGGCAAGAGATGTCGGACATGGCTAACCTCGGTAGGAAACCTCGAAAGAACGGAGGAGAAGAACGGGTGGCGCGGCAGCAGGCCGAAGCGCTCAGGCCGGCATGCGCAGGATCGGCTTGATCGTGGCGCCGCTTTCCGAGTCGGCGACCGCCTGATCGATGTCCGCCAGCGCGTAGTGGCGCGCCATGCGGTCGAACGGAAACAGCCCGCGCCGGTACAGCTCGATCAGTTGCGGAATGAACACGTCCGGCACGCTGTCGCCCTCGATCGACGAGCGGATGGTGCGCCCGCCCAGCAAGGTGGCGGCGTTGAACGACACCTGCGCGCCGGCCGGCGCCACCCCCAGCAGCACCGCCGTGCCCAGGCCCGACAGCGCCTCCACCGCCTGCGTCATCACCGCCGGGATGCCGGTCGCCTCCACCGAAAAATCCACGCCGCCCGGCTGCAGCGCCTGGATGGCCGCCACCGCGTCGCCGTCGCGGCCGTTCACCGCATGCGTCGCCCCCAGCTCGCGCGCCAGCGTCAGCCGCTCGGCATGCACGTCTACCGCGACGATGGTGGCGCAGCCGGCCACCTTGGCCGCCATCACCGCCGACAGGCCGACCGCGCCGATGCCGAACACTGCGATGCTGCTGCCGGCCGCCGGCTTCAGGCAGTTGAGCACCGTGCCGGCACCGGTCTGGATGCCGCAGCCCAGCGGCGCCAGCGTTTCCAGCGGCAAGTCGGACGGCACCTTGACCACGTTGCGGTGGTGCGCAATCGCATGCGTGGCGAACGACGATTGGTAGAAGAAGCTGGCCGCCACCGGCTGGCCATGTTGATGGTGGGTGCAGCTACCGTCAGGCCGGCAGGTGCCGACGTTGTAGGACAGAAAGGCGTCGCAGTAGGCCGGCTTGCCTTGCAGGCAGCGTGGGCACTGCCCGCACGAGGCAAAGGTGAGCACCACGTGGTCGCCCGGCGCCACCTTGCGCACATTGGCGCCCACCTCGACCACCACGCCGGCCCCTTCGTGCCCCAGCACCATCGGCAACGGCAGCGGAATGTGCTGGTCGCGCACTGCGAGGTCGGTATGGCACATGCCGCTGGCGACGATGCGCACCAGCACCTCGTCAGCCTGCGGCGCCGACAGCTCGAGCGATTCGATCGAGAAGCGGCCGTGGGTTTCCTTGACGATGGCGGCTTGAATTTCCATGGGAGTCTCCTTTCCTGTTCTTGCTGTATGGATTCGGTGCCTTGCGATGCCGATGCCGGTGAGTCGAGCGAACTACTTCATCGCCACCACCGATGGCTTGGCCGCCCCTGCCTGCGGACGGCCCCCGCCCTGTGGTGCGGCGCTCCGCGTCGGGCTGCCGGCAGCGGCCGACGGCGGAGGCGCCGTCGGCGTCAGCGGCGCCCCCGCCAAGGCCGGCTGGCCGAGCAGAAAGTGCGACAGCGCCGGAATCAGGATCAGCGCGCCCAGCATGTTCCACAGGAACATGAAGGTCAGCAGGATACCCATGTCGGCCTGGAACTTGATCGGCGACCAGGCCCAGGTCACCACGCCCGCCGCCAGCGTGATGCCCACCAGCGCCACCACCTTGCCGGTGAAGGCCACCGCGCCGCGGTAGGCCTGAGCCAGCGACTGCCCCGCGCGCTGGTTGGCCAGTTGCACGCTCAGCAGATACAGCGCGTAATCCACGCCGATGCCCACGCCTAGCGCGATCACCGGCAGCGTCGCCACCTTGACGCCGATGCCCAGCACCACCATCAGCGCCTCGGCCAGAATCGACGTCAGTACCAGCGGCACTACTGCCACCACGGTGGCCCGCCAACTGCGGAAGGCCACCAAGCACAGCAGCGTGACGGCGCAATACACATAGAACAACATCTCGCGGTTGGCTTCGCGCACCACGATGTTGGTGGCCGCCTCGATGCCGGCGCTGCCCGCCGCCAACAGGAACTGCCGCTCCGGCGTGGTGTGCTCGGCGGCGAAGGCTTCCGCCGCCGCCACCACCCGCGCCAGGGTGTCGGCCTTGTGGTCGGACAAATAGGCGATCACCGGCAGGATCGAGCATTCGGAATTCACCAGATCGGTGCCCGAGCCGAGAATGCTGTGGATTGATACGTTGGTGATTTTCTCGTTGCGCACCAGCGCATTCCATTTCGGGCTGCCCTCGAAGGTGCCGGCCACGTGATGGCGCAGCGAATCGACCAGCGACACGGTGGTCTGCACGCCCGGCACCTGGCGCAGCGTCCACGCCAGCCGGTCGGCCTCCACCTGCGTGGTGAAGCGCTCGCAGCCGTCCTTGGG
Organism: Thauera carbonicopians; assembly: GCF_025699485.1. GTDB lineage: Bacteria > Pseudomonadota > Gammaproteobacteria > Burkholderiales > Rhodocyclaceae > Thauera. The sequence continues at coordinate 74,946 of NZ_JANUXN010000016.1, forward strand.
GGTTTTCACCATCACCGCGAACACATCGCTGGAGAGCCCGTACTTGGCGGTCACATAGGCGTTGTCCAAGTTGTAGCGGGAATCCGGCCGCAGTTCCGGCGCACCGGCATCGAGATCGCCGATCTGCAGTTCCAGCGCCACCATGAAACCGCTCACCGCCAGCAAGGCGGCGCCCAACAGCGCCGACACCGCCCAGCGCCGTTCGGTGAAGCGGTCCAGCCACAGCCACACCGCGCCCAGACCGCGCCCGCGCCGCTCGGCGGCCTCGTCGGCCAGCGCGCGCTGTGCCGCCGACTGGCTGACGCCGACGTAGGACAGCAGCACCGGCAACAGGATCAGGTTGGTGAAGATCAGCACACCGACGCCGATGCTGGCGGTGACCGCCAGATCCTGGATTACGGGAATGTCGATCAGCATCAGCACCGCGAACCCCACTGCGTCCGCCAGCAGTGCGGTCAGCCCGGCAACGAACAGGCGTCGGAAGGTGTAGCGCGCCGCCACCAGCTTGTGGGTACCGCGCGCAATGTCCTGCATGATGCCGTTCATCTTCTGCGCACCGTGCGACACGCCGATGGCAAACACTAGGAACGGCACCAGGATCGAGAACGGATCGATCTCGAAACCGAGCATGTTGACCAGCCCCACCTCCCAGACCACCGCGATCAGCGAGCACAGCACCACCAGCACGGTGCTGCGCACGCAGCGGGTATACAGGTAAATGATGAGCGCGGCGACCGCCGCCGCCACGGCAAAGAACATCATCACCTTCACCAGCCCGTCGATGAGGTCGCCGACCAGCTTGGCGAAGCCGATGATGTGAATCCTGACCGTGCCCGACTGCAGCGGCCGCACCCGCTCCTCGACCTGCTGCGCCACCTCGTACTGCAGGCGCACCTTGTCTTCCAGCATGCGCGATAACGCACCGTAGTTGAGCGGCTGATTGGTTTCCTCGATGCGCGACAGCAGCGGCACCACGATCATGCTGGAGCGGTAGTCGTTGCCGACCAGGCTGCCGACGATGCCGGCGCGTGCGATGTTGAGCCGCACCTGCGCCATCGATTCCGGCGAGCCGTCGTAGGTGTCGGGAATCACCGGGCCACCCTCGAAACCTTCTTCGGTGACCTCGGTCCAGCGCACCACCGGGGTCCACAGCGATTTCATCCAGCTGCGGTCCACGCCCGGCATCAGGAACAGCGCGTCGTTGATCTCCGCCAGGGCCTGCAGGTAGCCGGGATCGAAGATGTCGCCGTGCGGGTTCTCCACCACCACGCGCAAGGTATTACCCAGGCCACGCAGCTCTTTTTCATGTTCCAGGTAATTCTGGATATAGGGGTGGTTCTGCGGCAGCATCTTCTCGAAGCTGGCGTTGATCACCACCCGGGTACCCTGCACCAGCAGCAGCCCGGTCACCACGGTACACAGCAGCACCACCCAGAAACGGTGGTTGAAGATGAGCCGTTCGAAGCGGTTGCCGGAATGCGGATCGAACTGCCGCAGATCGCGGATCACCGGCATATCGTCGATGCGGTTGTTGCCCATAGCCATAGCCTTGCTTCCTGTGCTTTCCGGTCACTCGCGGGGAGTGGATGCCGGGCCGGGTCGGTGCCCGCTCATTGCAGTATTTCGGCGCCGACGCCGTGTTCGCCGACCACGGCGATGCCGTTCTCGCCCAGCGCCGCGATGCCTGCCAGCGCCCCCGGCCGCGCGCGTTCGCCCGCCTTGCGCACGAACGAGGCGCCGTGGTCGGTACTGAGCAGCAGTTCGCCGCCCTGGCTGACCAGCGCCACCCGCCCCGCCGCCAGCGCCGCGCCAGCGGGGATGCCGGCGCGGGTGCCAGTGTCCACCTTGTGCCAACTGCGCCCGTCGTCGGTGCTGCGGTAGGCGTTGCCGCGCATGCCGAACACCAGCGTCGCCGCCGCCCCCGGCAGAACACCGAAATACGTGCCTTCGTAGTCGCCGGGCACCGCCACGAAGCGCCCCACGTCGTGGTCCAGCCGCAGGATCAGGCCGCGTTCGCCAACCGCATATACCGACTGCCCCGGCCCGCCTCCGCGCACGCCGTACAGGTGCAGGCCCATCGGGTTGTCGACGCGATGGAACCACGGCGTCCAGCTTTCACCGCCATCCTCGGTGCGGAAAATCAAGCCGAAGGCGCCGACGATGAAGCCCTGCCGTTCGTTCTCGAACCACACGTCGAGAAACGGGTGCACCGGGCCGTCCTCGGCAAAGTGCCGCGCCTCGGACAAGGCGCGTTCGAGCGCAGCGCCAGCCTCCGACTCCGATTCGGACGCAGCCTCCGCCTCTGAGGCCACCGCCGTCGCCGTGCCGCCGCGTGCTGCCACTTCGGCTTCATAGAATTCCAGCATGCGCTGCGCCGCCTGGCGGCCATCGAGTTGCTTGTGCCAGTGGTGGCCGCCATCGCGGCTGTGCAACACCACGCCGTCGTGTCCCACCGCCCAGCCCAGTTGCGCGGTGGGAAAATGCACCGCCACCAGATCGGAGCCGACCGGCACCTGCGCCTGTGTCCACTGCTGGACACTCGCCTCTGCATACAGAATGTGCCCGCGCGGCCCCACCGCGACGGCGCCGGCGCCGGCCGCCGCCACGGCGATCAGCCGACTGCTGGCAGCCAGCGCGCTGGGCTGCGCCGGCGTGTCGAGCGGATCGCGGAAGGCAGATGGCGCAGGGACTCCAGGGAGTGCGACGGCCGGTGGCGTTGCGGCACTGCCGGGGGCGCCGCGTTCGGCACTTGCCGGTGCCGCACACAGCGCAGCCAGTAGTACGGCCAGCAGCGCACCGGCGCAGCTCCGCGGCCAAAAGATGAGGCGTTGCATAGGTGTTCCTTGCCGCCGCGCACGTCAGTGGCGGTGGTAGTGAAGTGGGGCCGGAGCCCGGTCTACAAGCGTTCGAGCGTGATGCCGTAGGAGCGGCTTTAGCCGCGAATAATGACCTGTTGCCGCCTGCCCACGGCGGGAGCCGCTCCTGCAGTGTCGGACCGCGGGCACGAGGGCAAAACCCGTGCCCGCAGCCGCCATCGGCGCGCCGCGGGCACGGTCCGGCCGCTCAGCGCACCCCGCGTCCGGCCATTGCTTCCGGCGTCCACCAGCGCGACGGATTCGGTGGCACGTCGTAGTAGCCGCCGGTTTCCGCACCGATGCTGTTGATCACATAGATGCCGTTGGCGAGGTCGTAGTGGCCATAGACGTCGGCGGTGGGCGCCGGCACCTCGTAGCGCGGCGTCATGTAGGCGAAGCCGATGCGGTACAGCTTGCCGCTGGCGTCGTACTGATCGGACGCGCCGGCCGAATAGCTGTCCTCGTCCCAATAGAAAACGCGCTTGGAATACACGTGGCGCTTGCCGGGCTTGAGGGTGGCCTCGATCACCCACACGCGGTGCAGTTCCCAGCGCACGCAGTCGGGGTTGAGGTGGTTGGGCGTCACCAGCACCTCGTCCGGGCACTGCTTGGGATCGCTGAACTTGTACAGGTTGTACGGGATGAAGACTTCCTTCTTGCCGACCAGCTTGAAGTCGAAGCGGTCCATCTTGCCGGAGAACACCGCGGTGTCGTCGTAGGTGTTGGCCCCGGCGGACTGCGAGTTCGGCGTATCGTAGGCGATTTCCGGCGCCAGCTTGACGCGCCGCTGGCCCGGCAGGTACTGCCACGCGCGGCGGTTGTCCTTGGCCCAGTTGAGCGGGTCGATCATCAGCGTCTGCTCGCCCACCAGGCGGGCCGGCGCGGTGGCTGTATAGGCCAGCATCCAGTACTTGTCGGCGCTGGTCTTGTTGGGATCGTAGTACGGGTACTCCTGGTAGATCTCGTTCTGCCCGGTCATGACCTTGCTGCCGGCGCTATCCACGTAGTAGCTGCGCTGCGTGACGTAGTACGAGAAACCGCCGAAGCGCAGCAGGTGGTTCCACATGGCCTGATAGCCGTCCTTGGGAATCGGGAACGGGATACCGCCGAAACACCCGTCCACGCCCTCGCCGCCGTGCGTGGTCTTGCATTCGAGCGCGTTTTTGGCGGTGTTGTCGCGCACGTATTGCGGTACCGCGGCGGTGCGGTGGGTGGGATAGACGTCGATGCGGAAGCTGGGAAACTTCTTCATCAGCGCCTTGGTACCCTCGGTGAGCTTGTCCTCGTATTGCGCCATGTTGCCGGCATCGACGGAGAACAAGGGCTTTTCATCGGCGAACGGGTCCGGCCGCAGTCCGGGCTGCTTGGGGTCGTAGCCGGCCGGCGGCGTAGTCAGCCCGCCGGTGTAGGGCGGGATGCTGCCGTCGGCGTTGCCGGCCTGTTCGGCGCCGATCCAGGTCAGCGTGGTGCCGATCTGTGCCGCTTCTTCCGGCGTCACTTCGGCCTTTACCGGCCCGGCCAGCGCTGCCGCCACGCCGAGAGCGATGAGAGTTTTCGGGAATGTCATGCCTGTCTCCTCCTTTGTCCGGTTGCGCCCGCGTCAGAACGAGGTCTTGAAGGTGAACACCAGCCAGCCGCGGTCGCTGATCGGCTGTTCGCCATTCACCGTGCCGTCGTTCTTCACCTTGATCAGGTAATCGACGTACTTGAGCGTGAAGTTGTATTTCTGCTTCCAGTCGGCGCTCAGGCCGATGCTCCAGTCACCCTGCCCCTGGTAGCCGCCGGCGCGGTTGGCGGCGTTGCCCTTGAGGCCCACCGAGTAGGTCATCGGCATCTTCAGGTCGAGCGACGGCAGCACCTGGAACCAGGTCGGGGTGAAATTCACACCGATGCCGTAGTAGTCCTTGGTGATGCAGCCGTCGGTCTTGCTTTTGCCCGCACACGGGGCAAAACCCATGGCGTTGAAGAGCTCGGGGTTCCTGGTGACCTTGTCCCAGCGCGCATAGGTGAATTCGGCCAGATATACGGCGGTATCGAACAGCGGCGTCTTGCCGATCAGGCCCATCGCGTTGACCACCACGTGCTGCGAATTGCCGCGAGCGCCCTCGTTGGAGAAGCCGGCCGCGCTGTTGAAGGCGCCGTTCTTGCGGTAGGACACTTCCGCGCCGACGCTGACGCCGCCGATTTCCTTGCTCAGGCTGATGCCGTACAGCTCCACGTCCTGGGCGTAGCTCCAGCGGTAGTGCTGGCTGGCCGGGTCGGCCGGGTTGCCGCCCAGCGTCAGCCAGGGAATCTTTTCGTCGTACTTGCGGTAGTAGAAGCCGAGCGTGCCTTCGAGCCAGGCCGGGCTCCAGCGCGCCATCACTCCCCAGTTGCCGCGGTCCTTGGGCTTCAGGTCCTTGCTGTGCGGTACGGCGAAGCCGGGCGCCAGGGGCAGGCGGGTCGGCCCTTCAAGCAGCCCGTCCATCAGGCCCAGGTAGGTGCCGCCCTCGGGAAAGGGGAACGGATCCCACTCCAGGTAATACTGCCCGGCCACCCACAGCGTATCGGTGAGGCCGATCTGCGCGGAGATCTGCCCGAGCGGCTTGTACAACTCCTTCACTTCCGAACCGGGGTTGTTGAGCGCCTTGAGGAAGTCCACCGGCTGCTGCGAATAGGCGATGCCGTGCGCGGCGGTCAGCAGCGACTCGCCCCAGTAGATGGTGTGCCGCCCGGCTTTGAAGTTGACCGGCACGTCGCCGACGTCGAAGTTGGCGAACATGAAGGCATCGAGAATCTCGCCCGACGGGCCGCGGTGATAGCGCTTGGTATGGCTGGAATAGCGGTCGCCGTCGTAGCTGCTGTGAAAGCCCTGCGCGGCCACCGCCGGGCTGGATTTCACCGAGGTGCTGCGATAGGCATGGTCGTACCAGGCAGCCCCGCTGAGGCGCAGGCCGAAGTTGCGCTTATAAGTGATGTCGAGTTCAGACAGCAGGTCGAGGCGGTTGGTGACGATGTCGCCACGGTCGAACCTGGCGTCGGATTCGTCGAAGTTCGGGTTGTCGGCTATCTTCGCGTCACGCCCTTCGGTGCGCACGCCCAGGTTGTAGCGCACGCTGTTGTCGAGCCGGATCGAAAGATCCGGGTTGCCGGTGTCGATGTTGAAAGCCTGCGCCGCGCCGCTGGCCGTCATGGCGCAGGCCACCGCCAGCGCGGTCTTGTTGAGGGCACGCTTGACGCTTGCGCCCGATACCGAAGCATTGTTCATCTGACTCCTCCGAATTATTCTTACCTGCTCGCAGCGCGATCCGCCGCGCCCGCCTCATCTGGCCGAACCGCCGGCAAGCGGCCGCAACGCGACGAGGTGTCAGTAAAGATAGGGAGCGCGACGGGGGGCGTCTTGCGTCAATTGGCTGTGCGCGGCGGAGCCGTTTACCCCATGTGCGTGCAGTACGCCGCGAGGCGGCGTTACAACGAAAAAAGCCGGCACCCCTCCAGCGGCGGGGTGCCGGATGCGTTCATGCAGAGTTCCCCCTTGTGGAGGAGAGCCGGGAGAGGGAGAGCCCCCCACAGAGACGCAAAATCGTGTCGGCAGAATGGAGATTCATGCCAACCTCGCCCCCTCTCCAGCGAGGAGCAAAGGGTTCGAACTCTGGTACGGCAGGCGACATGCGTGCGCCCGGCCTCACCGGCCCTCATGGGCGCAGGGGCGAAGCCGGCGCCCAGAAACGACGCGGCGTCTCAATGGCTCGGCACGATGTGTAGCGCCGTGCGGCCACTGAGCGTGACCGTGAGCGACGCACGGCCGGCCGCATCGGCGGTGAAGTCGCCGTTGGCCGCGCCCTCGACCGCATAGCGGGCGCCGGGCTTGAGGCGTTCGAGGCCCAGCGTCTGCGGTCCGTCGCCGGCCCCCGGGTAGAGCACCAGTTCCAGATCCTCGCCACGGCTGAAGGCCTTGGCCACCAGCACCTCCGGATAGCGCGCATCGCCCAGCACCGGGCCGGCGAACACCGATTGCGGCGGCCCCTTGACGAAGCTGTTGCGAAAATCGCCGGTTCTCATCAGCCGGCCCTCCACGCCCCAGATATTGGCCAGCGTGGAGCCCTTGGTGTAGCGCGCCACGCCGTTCTCGACCACCGGGCCGCAATCCTGGTCCATCGAGCGGCGCGCGGCCTCGGCCAGTTCGTCGTCGCCGAACTCGCGCGCACACATCTGCACCGCCACATAGGCGAACAGCTTGCCCGGCCGGTAGTTGCCGGCGTCGATGGTGTCGAAGAAAGCCAGCGCCTCCTTCGGCAGCGTCAGCCGGGTCTGGCCGTCGGCGTCCTGCGTCAGGCACATCGACAACTCCTTGCGCCCCACCGCCCACAGCTTGCGCGCCAGATCGGTCGAGAAGATGTTGGCGAAGAAGGCGAAGCCCGCCTCGCCGGTATAGAACGGCATTTCCAGCCCGGTCCAGTACGAACGCAGGCCGACCAGCGAGCCTTTCTGGTCGGTGAACTCGGTATCCAGCATATGCAGCCACTTGGGCAGCACCTGGGCGGTGTCGCTGCGCTCGAACAGCTCGTCATACACCGCCAGCGAACCCATGCCATACATGTTGCAGACCGGGTACACCCAGTTCGGCTCGCACGGATACAGGCAGAAGTCCGAACGCTGGAAATTCTCCCGCACCGACTGGTTGATGGAATGGATGTCGTGGCTGTAGCAGGTCTTGTCGTTGAGGCGGAAGCTAAGACTGCCGGGCTGGCCGTAGCGGGTGTCGCCGGTATTGAGCATGTACTGGCCCACATGCATGCCGTACCAGCCGGTGAGCATGATGTTGTCCTTGCGGGCGGGGTCGAAGTCGGCGAAGTTGAAGTGCCCCCACATCGACTCATACACCCAGTAGCCCCACACCTTGCGTTCGCGGTAAGTGTCGATCACGTTGCGTTGCGCCTGGCCCAGATAGCTCTGGAAATTCGGCGTGTAATGCCCTTGCACCATGCCCAGCGCGAAGCCGAGGTGGTTGAGCTGGTAGCGCAGGGCCGCCGGCTGGAACTGGTCGATGACGGTGTAGCCCTTGTACTGGCCGACCGGCTGCAAGGCCAGATCGAGCAGATAGCGCACGCCCTGCAACTGATCCGGCGTCAGCTCGCGCTCGCCGGGCACCGGCTCGCTGGCGGCGCGCCGATGCACCTCCGCCAGCGACTCGGCGAAGAAGCTCTGGCGGAACTTGAAGTGCTCGCGGTCCTTGGCCCGCCGCTTGGCGCCGCGATACTGGAAGAACAGGAAGGTGGCGGCGGCGGCGGCCGGCGCCAGATACACCGCCGGCGGCCAGATCGCCTCGCCCGCCAGCCAGCCGGCCAGCGCGGCGCTGCCCAGCCAGATGGTCAGCGGCGCCACCACCATGCCCGACCAAAACCAGGCGATGATCGACAGCCAGAAGACGAACACCGTCACCGGGAACAGCACGGCCCAGGCGCCGCCCAGCGCCAGGAAACCTGCACCGGGCATGAACAGCCCCAGACCGGCCGCCTGCCACGCCGCCGACTGCCCGGTGGCCACCGGTGTCAGCGCCAGCACGCACAGCAACGCATACACCACGGCATTGCGGCGGTGGCGCGATGCCGTGACCGGCCCCTTGTGTCCCTGCAACAACTGTATCGGCTGCCGCAGCGTGCGGGTCGATTCCATATTGCTCATTGTCTCCTCCTTAGAAAGGTCGCGCTTTCCGGTCGTCATGTATTGGCGGCGTTCATGGCACCCGTCCGTCCCGCGCGGCACGGATGCTCCGATGCCACCATACCGGCGGTCCTCGCGCCACACTTGCGCTTATTGGCTAGCGCCGGCCCCCGCTGGCAATACCAAACACCAGGCGGCAGCGCATCCCCCCCCACTAGCGGCCGCGCCACACCGGGCGGCGTTTCTCGCTGAAGGCGGCCAGCCCTTCCTGCGCGTCTTCGGTCAGGCTCAGCAGCGCCAGCTGGCCTTCGGTATAGGCGATGGCTTCGTCGAAGCTCATCGCCGCCATCGCCCGCATCGCGTAGCGGCCGCGCCGGACCGCGGTGGGCGATTTGTCGGTGAGGCGCGCCAGCAGCCACGCCACCCTGACATCCAGCTCGGCGGCTGGCACCACATGGTTGAGCAGCCCGCTGTCGCGTGCCGTGGCGGCGTCGAAGGGCTCGCCGCTGAAGCACCACTCGCGCAGCAGGCGCGGCGGCACCAGATGCTGCAACAGGCTCAGCACCTGCATCGGAAACACCCCGATCTTGACTTCCGGCAGACCGAACAGCGCATGGTCGGCAGCCACCGCCATGTCCGTCATCGCCAGCAAGCCCATGCCGCCGGCCATGCAGGTGCCGTTGATGCGCGCAATCGACGGCAGCGTGGCGTTGGCCGCCAGCCGCAGCAGATCGGCATAGGGGGCGTTGGGGCGGGCATGATCGAAGACGAAACCCTGCCCCGGCTGCAGATCGCCACCGGCGCAAAAAGCCTTGTCGCCGGCGCCGGTCAAGACGATGGCGCGCACCGACGGATCGGCATGGGCGCGGCGGTAGCCCTCGCCAATGCCCTCGATCACCTGGAGGTTGAGGGCATTGCGTTTGTCCGGGCGGTTGAGGGTGATCCACAGCGCTGCGGCATGCTTGTGCAGCAGCACTGCACCGTCTGCCACCGCCTCCACGGCGGCACCGGCAACGCCGGCGGCAAGCGAATCGGTCTGCATCATGCCACCTCCTGCCGCGCCACGTCCGGCGTGCCGGCCGGCGCCTCACCCTGGGCCGGCTCCGGCGCGATTTCCGCCACCACCCGGTAGGCCGCCACCTGCCCGCCCACTTCGGCATGCAGCGCGCCGACCCGCCCGGCCAGCGGCGCCGAGTGCACGTATTCCATTTTCATCGCTTCGAGCGTCAGCACCGGCTGGCCCGCCGCGACGGTGTCACCGACCACCACATGCACCGCCACCACGCGACCGTTCATCGCCGCGCGGATGCGGCCGTCGGCATCACCGCCGTCGCTGCGCGCCGCCGCCGCATGGGTGCCGTCCTCCACGCGGTAGGCGGCGACGCCATCGTCGAACCACAAGCTTGCGCCGTCGCGCACGCAGGCGGCGCGCTGCAGCAGGCCGTCATGCACGTAGCGCAGTTCGTGCCCGCAACGGCCGGCCAGGCGCAGCACCCGCTCGCCGCCCGCCACCGTCACGGCAAAACGGCCCGCGCCGAGTTCGAGTAGCCGGGTGGCACACGCAGCGCCGTCCAGTGTGAAGCGGTAGTCGATCGGCAGGCGGTGTGTGATGTCGCTGCCGGGCAGCGCGGCGGACGTCCTCGACGCCGTCGCCGCGCCGGCTTCGCCCGCCGTCACATGCAGCAGCAGCGTCGCCAGGGCTTGCGCGCCCGGGTTCGACACGCCCGACGTCTTCGACAGGGCCGGATCGCGTTCGCCATTCCCCCCATGGCCCTCGCCGGGCACCGAGTCGGCTTGCAGCAGGGCGTCGCCATGCGCCGCGATGAATGCGGTGGTAGCGTGGCCGGCCAGGAACGCGGGGTGCCGCAGGCAGCGCGCCAGATAGTGCTGATTGGTCGGCACCCCCAGTGCCACGGCGTCGTCGAGCGCACGGGCGAGCTTGCGGCAGGCGGCCTCGCGGTTTTCGCCATGGGCGATGAGTTTGGCGATCATCGAATCGTAAAACGGCGGAATCGCCTCGCCGGAGGCCAGCGCGTGCTCCACGCGCACGTCGGCGGGCATCTGCCAGACGTGCATGGTGCCGCTTTGCGGCATGAAGCCCTGCGACGGCGCCTCGGCGCACAGCCGCACTTCGACCGCGTGGCCGCTGAAGCGTACCCCCTCCTGCGTCAGCGGCAGGGCTTCGCCGGCGGCAACGCGCAACTGTAGTTCGACCAGATCCAGCCCGGTGATCAACTCGGTTACCGGGTGCTCCACCTGCAGCCGAGTGTTCATTTCCATGAAGTAATAACGGCCCTCGGCATCGAGCAGAAATTCCAGCGTGCCGGCGCCTTCGTAGCCGATGGCGCGCGCCGCCGCGACCGCGGTATCGCCCATACGCTGACGCAGCGCGGCATCCACGGCCGGCGACGGCGCTTCCTCGATGAGCTTCTGATGGCGGCGCTGCACCGAGCAGTCGCGCTCGCCCAGGTGGATGACGTTGCCGTGGCGGTCGGCGAAGATCTGCATCTCGATATGGCGCGGCTCAAGAATGGCGCGTTCGAGAATCACCTCGGGGCTGCCGAAGGCGCTGTGCGCCTCCGAACGGGCGCTGCGCAGCTCGGCGGCGAATTGCGCTTCGCCATGCACCAAGCGCATGCCGCGCCCGCCGCCGCCGGCGGTAGCCTTGATCATCAGCGGAAAACCGATCTCGCGCGCCGCCGCCGTCAGCGTGTCGTCACGCTGGTCGTCACCCTGATAGCCGGGAATGCACGGCACGCCGGCCTCCAGCATCAGCCGCTTGGCGCCGGCCTTGTTGCCCATGGCGACGATGGCGGCGGGCGACGGGCCGATGAACACCAGCCCCGCATCGCGGCAGGCCTGGGCAAAGTCCGCGTTCTCGGCGAGGAAGCCGTAGCCGGGGTGCACCGCGTCGGCGCCGCTGCGGCGTGCCGCCTCGATGATGGCAGCGATGTTGAGGTAGGACTGCGCCGGCAGCGCCTCGCCGATGAACACCGCCTGATCGGCGTCGCGGACATGGCGGGCGTGGCGGTCGGCGCTGGAATAGACTGCCACGGTGCGGTAGCCCAGCGCACGCGCGGTGCGCATCACACGCAGCGCGATCTCGCCCCGGTTGGCGATGAGAATCTTGGTGAAGGGGGTCTTGTCGGTCATGATGTGACGTTTGTTCTCGCTGTCGGGGAAAGCCGTCGCGGCCCGCCGCAGGGCGTGGCCCGCGCCGGTGCTCAGGGGCGCGCCACCGCGAACTGCATCGGCTGCGGCTGGCGCAACGCGGCCTCGCGGCAGGTCGCCAGCACGAAGGACAGCACCGCCCGCGTGTCGCGCGGGTCGATCACGCCGTCGTCGAGCAGGCGCGCGCTGGTGACGAAGGCGCTCATCTGCGACTCGAAAGTGTCGATGATCTGCTGCCGCATGTTGTCCAGTCGGGCCTGATCCACCGCCTGGCCTTTGCGCTTCATTGCCGCCTCGGCCACGATCGTCATGGTCTGCGCCGCCTGCTCCCCGCCCATCACCGCTGTCTTGGCATTGGGCCACGAAAAGCAGAAGCGCGGATGAAAACCCTGGCCGCACATGCCGTAGTTGCCGGCACCGAAGGAGGCGCCGCAGTACAGCGTGATCTGCGGCACGGTGGCGTTGGAGACGGCCTGGATCATCTTCGAGCCGTGTTTGATGATGCCGGCCTCTTCCACGCTGCGGCCGACCAGGTAGCCGGTGATGTTGTTCAGGTACAGCAGCGGTATGCGCGCCTGGCAGCAGGCCTGGATGAAATGCGTGGCCTTGGTGGCGCCGGCCGGGTCGATGGGGCCGTTGTTGGTGATGATACCGACCGAGTGGCCATCGATGGCAGCGTGGGCACACACGGTGGCGGCGCCGTAGCCGGGCTTGAATTCGAGGAAATCCGAATCGTCGACCACGCGCAGCAGCACCTCGCGCATGTCCACCGGGCGCTTGGGGTCGGTGGGCATGATGCCCAGCAACTCCTCGCCGCTATAGCGCGGCGGGCGCACCGCGCACGCCACCGACGGGGGCGGCAGGTCGCGGTTCCAGTCGAGGCGGGCCATCACGTCGCGCGCCAGGCGAATGGCATCGCGGTCGTCCTCGGCCAGGTAATCGCCCAGCCCCGACACCGTGGTGTGCATTTCGCCGCCGCCCAGCTCCTCTTCGGTGGCAATCTCGCCGGTGGCGGCCTTGAGCAGCGGCGGGCCGGCGAGAAAGGCGCGGGCATTGTTGCGCACCATGATGATGTAGTCCGACAGCCCGGTGATGTAGGCGCCGCCGGCGGTCGACGAGCCATGCACCACCGCCAGCACAGGCAGCCCGGCCGCCGACAGCCGCGCCAGATTGCGGAAAATGTTGCCGCCCTGCACGAAGTGCTCGACGCGGTATTGCAACAGATTGGCGCCGGCGCTTTCGATGAGCTGCACGTAGGGCAGCTTGTTCTCCAGCGCCAGTTCCTGCGCGCGCAGCACTTTCGGCAACCCCATCCTCTGCATCGCACCGGCGTCGATGCCGGAATCCGAAGCATTGATGACACAGCGCACGCCGGACACGTAGCCGATGCCGCAGATCACGCCGCAGCCCGGCACGCTCGTGTCCGGATCGGGCGTATCCAGGCAGTAGCCGGCCAGCGTGGACAATTCGAGAAACGGCTTGCCCGGGTCGAGCAGCAGCGCCAGCCGCTCGCGCGGCAGCAACTGCCCGCGGCGCTCGAAGCGCGGCTTGGACGCGGCCGAAGCCTGGCGGGTACGGGCCTCCAGCTCGCGCACGCGCGCCACCAGCGCAAGCATGCTGTCGCGGTTGGCCTGGAAGGCGTCGCCGCTCGTCTGGATCTCCGATTCGATTCGTTGCATGTCTCACCATCCCGTTGGGTCGTTGCTGGCGGCGCCGGCCACCGCATGGGCATAGCCTAACGGCGCCGCCGCGCGGGGGTCTTGTGTCAATTGGCTGGTCGCCCGGCGCCGACATCGGGCATGCCGTGGCGATTGCGCGGAGAGACGAGGGAGTGAGGTCGATGGCAGCTTGCCGCCCCACACCTGCCCCTGCCTCGACCTCGCTTCAACCCGGCCGCAGGTCCACGCGGTACTTCGCCAGCAGCATGGCCGGCGCGTAGGCCAGCTTGGCGCGGCGAAAATTGGCCACGCCAAGGTCCTGTTCGAAGTTGATCCACGGCGCATCGGTGTGCTGCGCCAGGGCGTGGAACATCAGCGGGAACACGCCCGCATAAGCTGCCAGCCCCTTGGCGAAACGCACCACCATCACCTCGGCGTTGAGCCGCTGCGCCAGCAGAAAGCCCGCCGGCTGGTCGTCGGCGTACCACAGCCAACCCGCATGCGCGGCCAGCCATGGCGCCCGCAGCGCCGCCGCGCATGCGGGTTGGTCGGCTTCGCCAGCGGCCTTGCCCTTTTCAGCAATCCAGCCGTCCAGCACGCGCAACGCGTCGTCGCACGCGGTGGCGGCGGCATCCAGCGTGTCATCGGCGGCCGCACCGAGCGGGCAGCAGCGCAGGCGGTGCGCGCCCAGCAACTGCCGGATCTGCGCCCGCTTTTTGCGCAGCCGCGGGCCGGCCAGCGCGCGCAGCTCGGCGGCGCGGTACAAATAGTCGGCATCTTCGCGCACTGCCCGTGCCGTGAATCGGGCCGCATCCAGCCCGGCCACGGTGTGCCCGGCCAGCGGATACAAGGCGCCGTGGCGGGCCACCAGCGCCGCCAGATGGCCAGGATCGGCGCCGGCCACGTCGAACAGCGGCAGCACGTGGGCTTCGCCGTCGTAGGTGCGGCCGACGATGCACGGCAGCGCCGCGTCGCGTATCAAGCGGTAGTCGTGCGCAGCGCGGAACAGGTACAGGTTGGAAAAGCTGTACTCCGCCGGGCATCCCGCCCCCTGCGCCACCCGCAACGGCCGCAGGCGGGCCTCCACCCAATCCGCTTGCGACGGACACAAGGCCTCGGCCACCACCGGGGCTGCCGCCGCGCCCTCAGCCACGCTGCCCCGGCGCCGGGCCGTCCGCCGGCGGGCCGGCGAAACACTGCGCAATCGCCAACCACGCCGTGGTGGCCAGACCGCCGTAATCCAGGGCCAGGTCGTCGCGGTGGCGGCGTTGCGTCACCAGCAGGCAGAACTCTTCGGCCGTGCCGCGCAGGTACTCGTGGGCCGACGGCCCCTGCCAGGTCCACACGCCGCCGTCGGGGGCGGCGAGGCTCACCCGGGGCGGCGGCTCGGGCACCGCCAGACCGCGATTGACGAAGCTCCAGCCAAAAGTGGACACACCCAGATGGGCGATGTGCTTCAGGCGCACGGTGGGCACACGGCGCAGCCGCAGCGCGTCGTACAGGTCCTGGCCATGGGCCCAGGTTTCCATCAGCCGGGCGGTGGCGAAGGAGCGCGCGCTCATGCTCGGCCCGTACCACGGCAGGCGCGCCTTGGCATCGCGGGTGGCCAGCACCGCCACCAGCCGGCCGAACTGCGTCCGCCACGTCTCCAGCAGCTCGGCACCGCTCAAATGGCCGTAGCGCGCGCGGGTGATTTCGCTGATCTGACGGCCACGCGCCAGCTCGGCCATCACCGCATCACGGTCGCGGACGAAGGCGTCGGCATCGGTGGCGGCCTGCAAGCCGGCTTGATCGAAAAAGCACAGATGCCCGATCACGTCGAATGCCGTCCAGCCGTGGAAGTCGGTCGGCAGCGACCACTGCGCCGGCGTCAACGTATCGGCCAGCACCGCCAGTTCGGTGTATTCCGCAAGCAGATCGGTGCACAGATCGCGCATGAGGGTCATCCTGAGGTTGTGTGTGTGGGGGTGATACCGCATGCACTCGTTCGATCCGCAGCCCACAGGGATTGTCGGCGCGGCTTCAGCCGCGAAAAAGCAGGCATTCGCGGCTGAGGTCGCGCCTACCCGGTGGCACGGGACACCGCCCCCACCCCCAGGTGCCGGAACGCCGCACGGGCCTCGTCGCTGCGCACGCGCGTCATGAAGTGCCGCATCTCGTCGTCCATGATCTGCTGCGTATGCCGCGCCCCGGGCGCCTTGAGCAAATGCTTGGCCAAGCGCAGCGCCGCCTGCGGCAAACCCGCCAGCGTGCGGGCGCGCTCATCCGCACGCGCCATCAATTCGGCCTCGCCACACACCTCATTCACCAGCCCGAGCCGCCAGGCGGTGTGCGCATCGAAGCCCTCGCCGAAAAACAGCAGCTCGGCGGCCCGCGCATGGCCGATACGCTGCGGCAGCAAGCACGACGAACCGAACTCCGGGCAAATGCCCAGCGGCACGAAAGGCAGGCGAAAGCGCGCCGACCCGGCCGCGTAGACCAGATCGCAATGCAGCAGCAGCGTAGTGCCGACCCCGATGGCATTGCCCGCGACGGCTGCCACCAGCGGTTTGCCGACCGCCGCAATGGTGCGCATGAAGGCCCACACCGGGCTGTCCAGCGACAGCGTGCGCGGGTCGAGAAAGTCGTCGAGATCGTTACCGGCGCTGAAAACCTGCGCTTGCCCGCACAGCAGCATCACGTGCACCGCCGGATCGGCGTCGCCCCGTTCGAGCGCCGCATGCAGCGCCGCATACATGGCGAAATCGAGCGCATTGCGCTTGTGCGGCCGGCAGATCTGGATGCGCAGCACGCCGTCTTCCAGCGCGGTGAGAATGTGCTCACTCATCGCGCCCCTCCGCTGCCATCATACGACCACCACCCCGGCGAAAACCGGGCGCTGCGTGCGGATGGCCATGCCGGCCTGTGCCCTGCGGGACTGTTCATACCCTCCCCCTCAGCGCGCCACGGCGGGAACCGCCAGCGGCAGCGCCGCAACCACGGCCTCCGGGTCGGCCCGGCAGATCGCATCGTCGGGCACCCCCGCGCCGCCCGCGCCAAACACCCGCGCCACCGTCGCCACCGCACCGCGCACATGCTCGCCATGCTCGGTCTCGACCCAATACCCCAGGGCCACCGCCTCACCGGCCAGCACCATGCCCAAGACCACCCGCAACGCCGGTCGCCGCAGCCAGCCGCGTAGCCGCTCACTGAGCGACGGCCCGCCCAACCGCAGGTCATCGAAGTCATCCGCCGCGAGGCCAAAAAACCGCTTCAAACGCCGCCAGCCCTCGAAGATCTGCCCGACGATCATCACCGCGAAAATACAGCACCCCATGCCGTCCTCCGTCTGCCCGCCGCATGCGCTGGCCCACCACGAAGCGGGCGCACAGCGTTGTTGGGAGACTATAGGGGATGGGCGGGGCGGGGACTTGTGTTGAGTGGCTGGCCGAGGGGCGTTTTTTCCAGATTCGCGCGTGATGCGTCGGCCCATGCTGCGGCGCATGATCATCGTACGGACCGTGGGTGAGGCTGGACACTTCCTGGTGCGTTCTGCAGATGGCTACGCATCGCCGAGCAATCATCGATGCAGCTCGCTTCATGCAGCATCTTCAGGAGAGGGGCTGAGCTGCTGCGGTAGTCTCCTTGTCGACCTCATCGGCCGATGCCGGAAACAGCCCCCTACCCGATCGGCCTCACCGCGTCGGGCCAGTACCGCTGCCGCAGCATGCGCTTGAGCAGTTTGCCGCTGGGGTTGCGGGGGAGTTCGGGCATGAAGTCGATGGATTTGGGGCATTTGTAGTGGGCCAGCCGTTCGCGGGTGAAGGCCAGCAGTTCGGCCTCGCTGACTTGCGCACCGTCGCGCAGCACCACGCAGGCTTTCACCGATTCGCCCCAGACCGGGTCGGGCATGCCGATCACCGCCACTTCGGCCACCGCGGGGTGAAGGGCCACGGCGTTTTCGACTTCGGCGGGATAGATGTTCTCGCCGCCGGAAATCACCATGTCCTTGACACGGTCATGGATGTACAGGTAGCCGCCGCGCAGGTAGCCGGCGTCGCCGGTGCGGTACCAGCCGCCGAAGCCGTCGGCGTCGCGGCCCAGCGGAAAGGCTTCGCGGGTGGCCTCGTCGTTGCGGAAGTAGCCTTTCATCAGGGTGCGGGTCCGCACCCACACTTCGCCGACCACGCCTTCGGGTTGTTCGGCGAAGCTTTCCAGATCGACGATGCGCAGTTCCACGCCGGCGATGGGTTTGCCGGCCGAGCGCAGCAGGTCGACGCGCTCCGGCGAGGGGTGGTGGTCCTGCGCCGACAGCACGGTGAGGGTGCCGGACGCTTCGGTGGCGCCATAGACTTGCACCATGTCGCAGCCGAAGGCTTGCATGACCTCGGTGAGCAGTTGTTCGCCGATCGGTGAGCCGCCGTAAGCGATGGTGCGCAGCGAAGACAGGTCGGCGCTGCCGATGGCCGGACTGTGCAGCAGGAACTGCATCATCGCCGGCACCAGGAAGGCACAGCGCACGCGGTGCTCGGCGATGGCCTGCAGCACGCGCTCGGGCTCGAACTCGGGGTAGGCCACGGTCATGGCGCCTTCGAACACCGTCCATAGCGCATTGACGGTACCCGAGACATGGAAGGTCGGCAGCACGTTGAGCTGCACGATGTCGCACCCCTGGCCGAACAGGATGCGCAGGTAGCCGCACATTTCCAGCAGCCCGAAGTGCGTCAGCTCCACGCCCTTGGGCAGGCCGGTGGTGCCGGATGAACACAGTTGCAGCACGGTGTCGGTGGGCTGTGCCGGGCCGCCGGAGTCGGTGGCGGGGAAACCGGCGCGGAAGGCCGACAAGGCATCGGCGCCGTCGGGGGCGTCGATCACCAGGATGCGGCGCACACCGGGCATGGCGATCTGCGCCAGCGTCGGCAGCATGAAGGCGTCGCTCAGCAGCACGCGCGCTTCACCGTGGCCGATGACGTATTCCAGCTCGCCGGCGGCCAGCCGCCAGTTGTAGGGGGCGCACACCGCGCCGAGCTTGGCGCAGGCCAGCAGCAGGCAGATGCATTCGGCGGTGTGGCGCGTGAGGCAGCCGACACGGTCGCCGGGGCCCACGCCGAGCGCGGTGAGGCCGTTGGCGAGGCGGTTCGATTCGGCATCGAGGTCGGTGTAGCGCCAGGTGCGCGCGGGGGTCACGAACGCGGGGGCGTCGCCCCGTTCGCGGGCCCGCGAACGGATCAGCTCACTCAGGGTTTGCGTTTGCACGTCTGTCTCCTCTGCGGCCGGCGCTGCGCCGGTCCTCCGTTGCTTGTTTTTTGTCTGGCATCGAAACACAGCAGGGCTGCAAGCACCGGCCACCTGCCGCACCCCGCTGCTGGACGCGACGGCCACTGTAACGCCTGCCGCGACGGCGCCGTAGGTCTGGTGCCGCCCGGCCTGCCCGGGCATCGCGGGCAGGCGTTAGATCTGAACCGCCGGACGGTACTTCTTCAGTTCGAGCTTGCCGATCTGGTTGCGGTGCACTTCGTCCGGGCCGTCGGCGATGCGCAGCAGGCGCGCCCAGGCGTAGGCAGCGGCGAGCGGCACGTCGTTGGTGACGCCGGCGCCGCCGTGCGCCTGGATGGCCCAGTCGATGACCCTGGCGGCCATGTTGGGTGCGGCCACCTTGATCATGGCGATTTCGGCGCGGGCGGCCTTGTTGCCGGCGGTGTCCATCATGTAGGCCGCTTTCAGCGTCAGCAGCCGCGCTTGTTCGATGAGGATGCGGGCTTCGGCGATGCGCTCCAGCGTGACGCCTTGCTCGGCGATGGGTTTGCCGAACGCGACCCGCTGCTGCGTGCGCCGGCACATCAGTTCCAGCGCCCGTTCGGCCAGGCCGATCTGGCGCATGCAGTGGTGGATGCGGCCCGGCCCGAGACGGCCCTGGGCGATCTCGAAGCCGCGCCCGTCGCCCAGCAGCATGGCGCCGGCCGGCACCCGTACCTGCTCGAAGCGCACTTCGGCCACACGGTCGAGCGTGTCGAAGCCGAACACCGGCAGGGGGCGCACCACGGTGACGCCCGGCGTTTCCAGCGGCACCAGGATCATCGATTGCTGCTTGTGGCGGTCCGGGTTGTGCGGGTCGGTCTTGCCCATCAGGATGAAGATCTTGCAGCGCGGGTCGGTCGCGCCGGAGGAAAACCATTTGTGCGCGTCGATGACGTATTCATCGCCATCGCGGCGGATCGATGCCTGGATGTTGGTGGCGTCCGACGAGGCCACCGCCGGCTCGGTCATGGCGAAGCACGAGCGGATGCGCCCTTCCAGCAGCGGCACCAGCCACTGCGCTTTCTGCGCCTCGCTGCCATAGCGCGCCAGCACTTCCATGTTGCCGGTGTCCGGCGCGGAACAGTTGAACACTTCGGCGGCGAAGGTGATCCGCCCCATCATCTCGCACAGCGGCGCATATTCCAGATTGCTCAGCCCGGCGCCGTATTCCGAGTCCGGCAGGAACAGATTCCACAGCCCGGCCGCGCGCGCCTTGGCCTTGAAGCCTTCGATCAGGGGCGAGAACTGCCACGGGCCTCCCTGCTCCAGCTCGGCCAGCACCGCCTGTTCGTTGGGGTACAGGTACTCGTCCATGAAGGCGCCCAAGCGGCGCTGCAAGGCGATGACCTTCTCGGAATAGGCGAAATCCATGGCATCTCCGTCTGACTGTCGGTGAGGAAAACGGCATAACGAGGTGAATATCGACGAACAGCGGCAAAAATCAGATAAAAGTATTTATTGCCGCCGATCACACCAGCTTCAGCTTAAAACCCGCCATGACGCCGGTCTTGCGCCTAGTGGCTGCCGGCCGGCCCTTTGGCGGGACGGGATCACGCCACCTCGAACAACCCGGCCGCGCCCATGCCGCCGCCGACGCACATCGAGATCACCACGTAGCGCACGCCGCGCCGCTTGCCCTCGATGAGCGCATGGCCGACCTGGCGCGCGCCGGTCATGCCGTAGGGGTGGCCGATGGAGATGCCGCCGCCGTCGACGTTGTAGCGTTCGGGGTCGATGCCGAGAAAATCGCGGCAGTACAGTGCCTGGCAAGCGAAGGCCTCGTTGAGCTCCCACAGGCCGATGTCGTCCACCGTGAGGCCGTGCCGGCGCAACAGCCGGGGGATGGAGTAGATCGGGCCAATGCCCATTTCCTCCGGCGCGCAGCCGGCCACCGCCATGCCCCGGTACAGGCCCAGCGGCGCCAGGCCGCGGCGTTCGGCCAGGCAGCGCTCCATCAGCACGCAGGCCGATGCGCCGTCCGACAGCTGGCTGGCATTGCCGGCGGTGACGGTGCCGCCGTCGAGCACCGGTTCGAGTTCGGCGAGCGAGTCCAGCGTGGTGTCCGGGCGGTTGCCCTCGTCGCGCGCCAGCGTCACCGGGCGGTAGGACAGCACCCGGGTGATCTTGTCGGTCACCGCCATCACGGTGTCGATGGGCACGATTTCGGCATCGAAGCGGCCGTCGCGCTGCGCTTGCGCGGTGCGCTGCTGCGATTGCAGCGCGTAGGCATCCTGCGCCGCGCGCGAGATGCCGTATTTCGCCGCCACGTGTTCGGCGGTCTGCAGCATCGGCATGTAGGCGTGAGGGACACGCTCGATGACGCGCGGGTCGGTTTCGGCCGCCACCCATTCCATGTAGCGGTTCTGCACCGCGGAGATGTTCTCGTGGCCGGCGGCCGCCACCACGTCCATGCCATCCACCATGATCTGCTTGGCAGCGGTGGCCACCGCCATCAGGCCGGAGGAGCACTGGCGATCGAGGGTCTGGCCGGCCACGCCGACCGGCAGTCCGGCGGCGATACCGGCGGTGCGCGCCAGGTTCAGGCCGGCGGTGCCGGCGCTGAGGACACTGCCGAGCACGATGTCTTCGATCTCGCCGCCGTCGATGCCGGCGCGGTCCACCGCGTGGCGCAGGGCGTGGCCGAGCAGGGTCGGCGATTTGATGTTGTTCAGCGCGCCGCGGAAGGCACGGCCGATCGGGGTTCGTGCGGTGGACACGATGACTGCTTCACGCATGGTTCAGACTCCAGAGTGTGGGGCGGCGGGGTTCAGGCGCCGCGAAAATCGGCCAGGCGGCCGCCATGTTCGGCCAGGCGCGCCAGCAGCGCCGAGCGGTCCCAGTAGCCGTGCGGGTTACCGCGCTGGCGCGCGTAGTGTTCGAGGCGGCGCACGATGTGCGCGGCACCGAGGCGGTCAGCCATGTGCATGGGCCCGCCACGGTGGTCGGGAAAGCCGTAGCCGCAGGTCCACACCACGTCGATGTCGCCGGTGCGGTAGGCGATGCCTTCTTCGAGGATGCGCGCGCCTTCGTTGATGAGCGGATACAGGCAGCGCTCGATGATTTCGTCGTCGCCGATGTCGTCGCGCTGCGCGATGCCGTGCTCGGCGGCCAGCGCGCGGCAGATGTCGGCCACCTCGGGGTCGGGCAGCGGCGTGCGGCCGTCGTAGCGGTAGTAGCCGGCGGCGGTTTTCTGGCCGAAGCGGCCGAGCGCGAACATGCGCTGCACCGCGGCGCGGTAGCTGGGGTCGGGCGGCAGACCGCCGGCCTCGCGGTGTTCGATCACCACCTTGGCGGCCACGTCGAGCCCGGCCATGTCGAGCATGCGGCACGGCCCCATCGGCAGGCCGAGCGACTGGATGGCTGCGTCGATGCGCGCCGGGCTGGCGCCTTCGAGCAGCAGGAACTCGGATTCGCGCAGATAGCTTTCGAGCATGCGGTTGCCGATGAAGCCGTAGCATACCCCGGACGCCACCGCGACCTTGCCGATGCTGCGCGCCAGCCGCATCACCGTGGCCAGCACCTCGGGGGCGGTGTGGGCGCCGCGCACCACTTCGAGCAGGCGCATGACGTTGGCCGGGCTGAAGAAGTGCATGCCGACGAAATCGCCGGCGCGGCCGCTGGCGCGCGCCAGCGCGTCCACGTCCAGCGTCGAGGTGTTGGTAGCGATGATCGCCCCTGGCCGGCACACCTCGCCAAGCTGCGCGCAGATCTGCAGCTTGAGCGCCATGTTCTCGAACACCGCCTCGATGACCAGGTCGCAGCCGCCCAGCTCGGCCAGCGCCAGCGTGCCGTTGAGGCAGGCCATGCGACGCTCGACCTCGGCGGCATCGAGCTTGCCGCGCGCGGCGCTGGCCTGGTAGTTGCGGCACACGATGTCCAGGCCGCGCGCCAGCGCCTCGGCGCTGCTGTCGACGAGCACCACCGGAATGCCGGCGTTGGCGAAGTTCATGGCGATGCCGCCGCCCATGGTGCCGGCGCCGACCACGCCGACGCGGCGGATCGGGCGCAAGGGCAGGTCGGCCGGCAGGCCGGGCAGCTTGGCCGCCTCGCGCTCGGCGAAGAACAGCGCGCGCATGGCCTGCGACTGCGGCGCGCGCAGGCAATCCTGGAAGGCCCGGGTTTCGGCCGCCAGGCCGGCGGCGAAGCCTTGCGTGCAGCCGGCCTCGACGACGTCGACGATGCGCGGCAAGGCCGGGTAGGCCGCCGCCCGCGCACCCAGCGCGGCCCGGCGCCGGGCAAAAAAGTCCGCCCAATCGGGCGCCGGGGGCGACGCCCCCGCCCCCGTCTCGGCACCGGCCCTGGTCTCGGCCCTGGCCTCGATCGCTACCGGGCGTTCGGCACTGCGGCGCGGGCCGGCCCCCTGCGCCAGCAGGTTTTCGGCATAGGCCAGCGCGGCGGCGCGTGGGTCACCGTCGACCACCGCATCGATCAGGCCCAGCCGCAGCGCCTCGTCGGTGCCGATCGGCTGGCCGTCCAGCATCATCTCCAGCGCCCGCCCGGCGCCCACCAGGCGCGGCAGGCGCTGCGTGCCGCCGGCACCGGGCAGCAGCCCGAGGCGCACTTCCGGCTGCCCCAGCCGCGTGCCGGCCTGCGCCACGCGGTAGTGGCAGGCCATGGCGATTTCCAGCCCGCCGCCGAGCACGCTGCCGTGCAGCGCCGCCACCACCGGCAGCGCCAGCCCTTCCAGCCGCGCCAGCGTGTCGAGCAAATGGGTGACGTCGTAGTCCGGGTCGTCGAACTCGGCGATGTCGCCACCGGCGACGAAGGTGCGCCCCGCCGCATACACCACCACCGCCGCCAATGCCGCGTGGGCCGGATCAGGAGCCGGATGGGTGATCGGGTTCGGGGCCGGATCAGGAGCCGGGTTGGCGGCCACCTCGGCGGCCAGCCGATCGACCGCCGCGCGCAGCCCGGCGCGCACCGGCGCAGCGAGCGCATTCACCGGCGGGTGGTCGATGCGGACCAGGCCGATGCGGCCTGCCCGCTCCAGGGTCACATGGGTCACACTGTCGTTCATCGCATCACGCATCCGCTTGTCCTCTCCATCCACGATTGCCTTGCCGTTCATCGTTCGCCTGCATTCCGGTAGCCTGCCCGTCCGAGCCGCGATGCATCCTCGTCATCCGCCTCAGAACCACGCATCGCGCATCTCGTACGCCACGGTGTCGCCGTCGCCCAGCAGCCGGCACAGCGGCACGATGGCCGGCAGTTCCCAGGCCAGATACCAGCGTGCCGCCTGCAGCTTGCCGCGGTAGAAATGGGCTTCGCTTGCGCCCTCGCGCTCGTCCTTAGCCTCGGCGCAGTCACCACCGTCAGCCCCCAGGCCGGCCAGCCGTTGCGCCGCGATGCACGCCTGGCGCAGCCACAGCCAACCCATCACCACGCGGCCGAAGACGTCGAGGTAGGCGGTGGCGTTGGCCAGCGCGCGGTCGACGTCGGCCGCCTGGGCGGCCAGCAGCGCGGTAGAGGTGTCGTCGAGCAGTCGCCAGTGGGTTTCCAGTGCCGTCGCCAACGGTGCCAGCACCGCCTCGCCACGCGCGGCGGCCACCGCTGCGGCGACCTCGGCGCGCAGGTGGCCGAAACCGGCGCCGCCGTGCTGGCGCAGCTTGCGGCCGAGCAGATCGAGCGCGTGGATGCCTTCCGTGCCTTCGTGGATGGCGTTGATGCGCTGGTCGCGCAGCAGTTGCTCGACCGGGTGCTCGCGGGTGTAACCGGCGCCGCCGAGCACCTGGATGGCCAGGTCGTTGGCGACGAAGCCGTATCTGGACGGCCACGACTTAACCACCGGGGTGAGCAGGTCCAGCAGTTCGCCGGCACGCTGCCGCGCCGCCGCCTCGGGGTGGGTGCGCTCGTCCTCGAAAAGCGCACTGGCATACAGGCACAACGCCAGGCCGCCTTCGGCATAGGCTTTCTGCGCCAGTAGCATGCGCCGCACGTCGGCATGCGCGGTCAGTGCCACCTGCGGCGACAACGGTTGCTTGTGCGACGCCGGGCGGCCCTGCTTGCGGCTGCGGGCATAGTCGAGCGCGTAGCGATAGCCGCGCAGCGCGGTGGCGGCGGCATTCAGGCCGACGCCGATGCGGGCCTCGTTCATCATCTGGAACATGCACGCCAGCCCCTGCCCGGCCTCGCCCACCAGATGGCCCACCGCGCCGCCGGCCTCGCCGAAGTTGAGCACCGTGGTAACCGAGTTGCGCTGCCCCATCTTGTGCAGCAGGCCGGCCAGCGCCACGTCGTTGCGGATGGCCGCAGGCGCGGCGGCGGTGCCGGCGACCTCGATGCCCCCCTCTCCATCGCCATCGCCCGGCAGCCATTTCGGCACCAGGAACAGCGAGATGCCGCGCGCTCCGGCCGGCGCGCCGGCAATACGGGCCAGCACCATGTGCACGATGTTGGCGCTCAGTTCGTGCTCGCCGCCGGAGATGAACATCTTCTGCCCAAACAGGCGGTAGCTGCCATCCGGCTGCGGCTCGGCTCGGGTGCGGATGTCGCCGAGCGCGGAGCCCTGGTCCGGCTCGGTGAGTGCCATCGTGCCGGCGCATTCGCCGTCCATCAGCGGCCCCAGATAACGCTGTTTCTGCGCCTCGCTGCCAAAGGCGCGCAGCAGGTTGATCACCCCCAGCGTGAGAAACGGATACGCGGTGGCCGGCCCGTTGGCCACCATCAGGTGCGCCATGGCGGCACGCAGCACGATCTCGGGCAGTTGCAGGCCGCCTTCGGCCTCGTCGCAGTGGGCCTTGAGAAAGCCGCTGGCGCGCAGCGTGTCCCAGGCCACCTGGGTTTCCGGAATCAGATGCACCCGCTCGCCGTCGAAGCGCGGCTCTTCGACGTCCCCCTTGCGGTAATAGGGTGCGAACTGCGCGGCGGCGATGCGGGCGAACAAATCGATGGCCGCGTCGAACACCTCGCGCGAATGCTCGCGGTAGCGCGGACGCACCAGCAGCGCGGTGGTGTCGAGCAGTTCGTAGAGCAGAAAATCCAGCTCGCGGCGGCCCAGCAGTTCGGCCATGGCGTTCTCCCGAAATGAGGTGGCGCGCCGGGGTGGGCGGCGCCGATGGCAGACACGTTAGCCAAGCGGGCGGCCGGGGGCTTGCGTCAATTGGTCGTGTCGGATGGGAGGACATGGGAGGATCGGGGCTGGGACGGAGCGGTGGTGGCGCCCCCTCTCCCCCGGCCCTCTCCCACGGGGGGAGAGGGAGAAAAACCGGGCATGCCGAGATGTGTGCATACGCTCGCCCTGCGGGAGAGGGTCGGGGAGAGAGGGGGCGCCCGGCGGCGGTGACAACCGCTAGCGCCCTGCCCCGAGCCGGGCACGGTGCGCGTCTACCCGGCGTGGCCGATGCGCTCGACCTGTCGCCAGCCGGCTTCGGCGACGACGCGGGCGCGCGCGCCAGTGGTCTGCGCATGCTGGCTGGACGCGGTACCATCAACCACGCGCCCCATGATGCCCTGCAGGATCGCCGCCAGCCGGAACAGGTTGTAGGCCAGATAGAAGCGCCAGGCCTCGGGCTCGACGACGCGGCCGGTGCGCCGGCAGTAGCGTGCCAGATAGTCTTCCGCCGACGGGATGCCGAGAGCGGGCAGGTCGAAGCCCACCAGCCCACGAAACTCGTCCGGCCGCAGATACCACGGCAGCATGTGATAGGAGAAATCCGCCAGCGGATGGCCGAGGGTGGACAACTCCCAGTCCAGCACCGCGATCAGGCGCGGCGCGTCGGCGGCGAAGATCAGATTGTCGAGGCGGAAATCGCCGTGCACGATGGCGGTTTCCTCGCCCGGCGGAATATGCGCCGGCAGCCACGCGATCAGCCGTTCCATGGCGTCGATGCGCTCGGTTTCCGAGGCGCGGTACTGGCGGCTCCAGCGCGCGATCTGGCGTTCAAAGTAGTTGCCCGGCTTGCCGTAGTCGGCCAGCCCCACCGCTTGAGGATCGACGCGGTGCAGGGCGGCGATGACGCGGTTCATCTCGTCATACACCGCGCCGCGCTCGGCCGCGCCGAAGCCGGGCAGGTCGCCCTCCCACAGCACCCGGCCGGCTACGTATTCCATGACGTAGAAGGGCGTGCCGATCACGCCGTCGTCCTCGCACAGACAGTAGGTGCGCGCCACCGGCACCCCGCTGTCGCGCAGCGCGGTGATGACGCGGTATTCGCGGTCCACCGCGTGCGCCGACGGCAGCAACTTGCCCGGCGGTTTGCGGCGCAACACGTAGCGCGCCTCGCCGGCACTGAGCAGAAAGGTGGGGTTGGACTGCCCGCCCTTGAACTGCTCCACCGTCAGCGGGCCGTCGAAGCCGGCGATGTGCCCGCGCAGATAGGCCGCCAGCCGCTCGACCTCGAAAGCCTGTTTTTGCTGCACCGGCATCGTGCCGACAAAGTCGTTCCGCATGATTGCGCTCCGCGTCAATGGTTCGCTGGATGGATGGGTTGCTGGACCGCTGGCTCAGTGGGCCAGGAAACCGCCATCCACCGTGAGGCAGGCGCCGGTGGTGTAGCTCGACGCGGCGGAGGCCAGATACAGCACCGCCCCCGCCATTTCCGAAGGTTGCGCCACGCGTTTGAGCGGCACCCGCGCCAGCATGGTGTCGAGCAGCGCCGGGTCGTTCACCAGCGCCGCGGCGAAGCGGGTATCGGTCACGCCGGGCAGCAGCGCATTGACGCGCACCCCCAGCGGCGCGCATTCGGCGGCGAAGGCGCGCGTCATCGTGACCACCGCGCCCTTGGTGATCGAATACACGCCCTGCCCCGGCCCCGGGGCGACGGCATTGATCGAGGCGACATTGACGATGCTGCCGCTGCCGTGGCGCGCCATCAGCTTGGCGCCCAGCGAGGAGCAGAAGAAAAAGCCGCGCACGTTCACGTCCATGGTTTTCTGGAACGCGGCCGGATCGGTGTCGACGATGGGGCCGAAATACGGATTGGTCGCGGCGTTGTTCACCAGGATGTCGAGCCGGCCGTAGTCGGCGGCGACGATCTCGAAGGCGTGCTGGATCTGTTCCACGTCGCCGGTATGGAACGGCAAGGCCCGCGCCAGCCCGCCTTGCTCGCGGATCGCCCCAGCCACCCGCTCGCAGGCATCGGCCTTGCGGCTGGCCACCAGCACCTGCGCACCGCTGGCGGCCAGCGTGTGCGCGACGGCTTCGCCGATGCCGCGGCTGGCGCCGGTCACCAACGCCAGTTGGCCGGTGAGATCGAACGAAGGAATGGAAAAGGTCGATGACACCTGGGCAGCCTCCTGAATGCGCTGACTTGGGCTGATTCGCGTCAAATCATGCCGACTCGTGGGGTTTCATGGGGCGGCATCCGCGGGATAGGCGGACGCGCCGCCGGGGCGCCGCGCTTGGCGGCTCCGGTCTTGGCATTCAGGCTATTCGGGGGTGGAACGGGCGTCTTGCGTCTATTGGCTGGCCCCGCCCGGCGGGTCAACTCGAAGATGGCGGTGTCGACCTCGCCTTCAATGTCTTGCCCGCCAAGCGCTCGGTACGCTTCCCTGCCCATCATGGAGGCGTGGAAGAACATCTTTATGTCCATGAGGGCACACTGACTGTGACTTTGGACGAGACACCGTTCGTCGTCTCGGCTGGAGATACCCTGTTCTTCCCGTCCGATTGCATCCACGAGTTTCGCAACGAAACCGACGAGCCCACGAGCTTTTTGATCGTCATCGACGATCGTTCCAAGCGATAGCGGCAGCTTTGCCCGGCGTCAGGTGAATACTCGATCAACAGGTGCCGGCTTGAGTAAATCTTCAGGCCGCAAGGCCTGCCATGGTTATCTGGTAGATATCCAAATCTTCATCACTGAAGCAGCAGAATATGACCTGCTCGATGCATGCTGACCGATGCGCCAAGACAGTGCTGACTGCAATCCGGGATGCTTCAAGCTTTGGATAGCCGTAAATGCCGGTGCTGATACTTGGGAATGCAATTGAACGAATGCCAAGACTCTCGGCCACGGCCAGCGAGTTTGCGTAGCAGTCGGACAGAAGCCGAGGCTCGCCATCGCTTCCGCCACGCCATATTGGACCAACTGCATGGATGATGTACTTGGCGGGCAAGCGATAAGCTTTCGTCGCCTTTGCTTGACCCGTCTTGCCACCGCCCAAGGACCTGCACTCATGAACGAGCTCCGGCCCGGCTGCCCGATGGATTGCTCCATCCACGCCGCCACCGCCCAGCAGCGAACTGTTCGCAGCGTTCACGATGGCATCGACTGAGTAACCGTCTTAGAAGTCAAGCATCGTGAAGCGATTTGTCCCAATGTTTGCCTGTGCGGACCATGGCGTTGAG
>NZ_JANUXN010000017.1 GCF_025699485.1 Thauera carbonicopians
GAACACGTTCTTTGCCAGATCCACCCCGATCGTCGTAGCATTCATTTGGACTTCCCCTTTCGCGTCTTCAGATTGAAGGTCAGCAATTCAATCTTGGCACTTCGATGCCGGGCCCAACAGGCCAACGGCGGAAGTGGGAAGTCCCTTTGTAGTCACTTGCAGCGGACCGTCAAAATGCTACGCATTTCGCCGTCCGCTGAAGGCCGACGTTAGCACTCATGAGCAGCAATGTCGCGATTCAAGCCTTAGAGGCATCGCTGGCCGGAGATAGTGCCACGCCAAACATGGGCGCCTCGGATCGTGAGACTTACTTGCAGGAGCAGCGGACTCATCTACGCAAGTACATTATTGAGCCTGTTCCCGTCGTTGCTTACGCAAATTCCTGGGCGCAGCAGTATTGCGGCCTCGGCTCGGGTCCTTATTCCATGATTGCGGTGGCCTATTGCAATGACAAAGTTGGCCAATGCCTTCTCTACAATCCGGAGACCGGCTTGTTCTCACTCGCATATGGGCACATCGACGACCCCAATGGTGTAGGGCTTGTCGGCTATGCTTCAAACGACGCACTCGCGGAGTGGCTGGGATGAGTGCTAACACTCGTCGGCGCGACCGGGGCGCGGGGATCAGCCGCGACACCTTTCATGGTCGGCCACCAGGTTAGCCAGGCTCTTGCCGGTCGGTCTGACCTGTTTTGCCTATCGCTTGCGCGCAGTCATGATTGCCCACAGCAAGAAATCGCAGCATGAAGGCGGACGATTGGAAGGCGAAAAACATAGGACACCTCAAGGTAGTATTCAAGCGTTTTCGCCTGGTTTTTCCTGATTCGGAGCTCTGTCTTATGCACGCAGTCAAAAGCACAACCCCCCTTCTTTTTGTTGCCTCTGTTTTAATGCTCTGCGCCTGCAACTCAGGCGGACAATCGCCAACGGCTCAACCTGATTCGGCTGCATCGGCGTTGCCTCCCAGGTACTTGGAAGTCGATCAATTTCAAAGCTGCTTGGAGTCAAAACAAGTCGGCACTCATCAGCAGTGGTGCATGCCAGCATCGAAGCCTGATGGCTGCCCTTCGCAGAGCTGGGATCAGCTTAATGAAATGCAAGGAAACGATAGGGTTTCGAGCTGCTAGGTTGAGTGGCAGGCATACGGCAAGCCGGCGGCCTGACAGCCTGCCGTTCAGGCAAGGAGCCTGTTTTCGGGCGCAAGGCGGATTAGAATGCCGTCTGTTCCCGCAAGAGATTCCATGCTTTCCTGTCCTCATCGCGAAACTTGGTCGTCGACGCCGCCGCGTGCCACGGTTCCGCCCGTACTGATCCCCTGGCTCACCGATCCTTCGTCGCTCACTGCCCGCATCCGCCGGCGCTGTGGGCGTTTCGGCGTCGAGGTGCTGTACCAGGGGCTAGGGCAGGCCGTGGGGGACGAAGCCGTGCTGCTCGGCCTGCGTGCGGGCGAGCGGGTGTGGGTGAGGGAGGTTCTGCTGATTGCCGACGGTGTGCCGGTGGTGTTCGCCCGCTCCCTGCTGCCGCGCCGCAACGTGCGCGGGGCGTGGAACCTCTTCCACGGTTTCGGCGCACGTCCGCTCGGCGCCGCGCTGTTCGCCGACCCGGCGATCGAACGCGCGCCGCTGGCCTGCGCCCGGCTCGATGCACGCGATGCGCGTTATCATCGGGCCCGTTCCGTGCTGTCGGCGCGGCAGCCGCCGGTGGCGATGGAGCGCGAGCTGTGGGGACGCCGCTCGCTGTTCTTGCGCCACGGCCGCGCGCTGATGGTGAGCGAGTTCTTCCTGCCTGCGATTTTCGAGCTGCCCCGATGACCGAGACCATGCGCTTCAGCGACAAGCTTCCCCATTACGCCCGCCTGATGCGGATCGACAAGCCGATCGGCACGCTGCTGTTGCTGTGGCCGACGCTGTGGGCGCTGTGGTTCGCTGCCGAGGGCTGGCCGCCGCTGCACATCCTGGTGATTTTCGTCATCGGTACCTTCCTGATGCGTTCGGCCGGCTGCGTCATGAACGACTACGCCGACCGCGATTTCGACGGCCACGTCGAGCGCACCCGCGAGCGCCCGCTGGCGACCGGCATGGTCAGCACCCGCGAAGCGCTGCTGCTCGCGGGCGGCCTGTCGCTGCTCGCCTTCCTGCTGGTCCTGCCGCTGAATTCGCTGGTTCTCTGGCTGTCGCTGCCGGCGCTTTTCCTCGCTGTCAGCTATCCCTTCACCAAGCGCTTCCTCGCCATTCCGCAGGGCTATCTCGGCATTGCCTTCGGCTTCGGCATCCCGATGGGCTTTGCCGCGATCCTCGGTGAAGTGCCGGCCATCGCCTGGGTCATGCTGCTCGCCAACGTCTTCTGGGCGATCGCCTACGACACCGAGTACGCGATGGTCGATCGGCCCGACGATCTGAAGATCGGCATCAAGTCTTCGGCCATCACCTTCGGCCGCTTCGACGTCGCTGCGGTGATGCTGTGCTATGCGGCCATGCTCGGCCTGCTCGCCGCCGTCGGTGTCGCCGCCGGGCGAGGGCCGGCCTGGTTCATCGGCCTGCTGGTCGCGGCGGTGATCGCCGGCTATCACTACACCTTGATCCGCGATCGCGACCGCGCCGGCTGCTTCAAGGCCTTCCGCCACAACAACTGGCTGGGCGCGGCGGTGTTCGCCGGCCTGTTGATCGACGACCTGCTGCGCCGTGCCTGAGCACGGCCGGTCCGCACCCCTCCGAACCTCTTGTCCCTGGATGCCGACATGCATTTCATGACCGCCCTGAAAGCCGCCTGGCAGCAGCGCAACAGCCTGCTGTGCGTCGGCCTCGATCCCGATCCGGCCCGCTTTCCCGCCCACCTGCAGGGACGGCCGGATGCGATCCTCGAGTTCTGCAGGCAGATCGTCGATGCCACCGCCGACCTGGTGTGCTGCTTCAAGCCGCAGATCGCCTACTTCGCCGCGCACCGCGCCGAGGACCAGCTCGAAGCCCTGATCGAACACATCCATGCCCGCCATCCGGGCACGCCGGTGGTGCTCGACGCCAAGCGCGGCGACATCGGCAGCACCGCCGAGCAATACGCCGTCGAAGCCTTCGAGCGCTTCAAGGCCGACGCGATCACGGTCAATCCCTACATGGGCCGCGATTCGGTCGATCCTTATCTCGCTTACCCCGACAAGGGCGTCATCCTGCTGTGCCGCACGTCCAATCCGGGCGGCTCCGACCTGCAGTTCCTCGACGTCGGCGGCATCAAGCTGTACGAACACGTCGCCCGGCTGGTGGCGCAGGACTGGAATGCCAGCGGCAACTGCGGCCTGGTGGTGGGGGCCACCTTCCCGGCCGAGATCGCCCGCGTGCGCGAACTGACCGGCGACATGCCGCTGCTGGTGCCCGGCATCGGCGCCCAGGGCGGCGACATCGCCGCGACCATGGCGGCGGGGCGCAGCGCGGACGGCAGCGGGCTGATGATCAATTCCTCGCGCGCGATCCTGTACGCCGGCAAGGGCGAGGATTTCGCCGCTGCTGCGCGCCAGGCCGCGCTCGATACCCGCGACGCGATCAACGCGCATCGCTGATCCTGGGGCAACCGCATGAAATACGACGACCTGCGCGACTTCATCAGCCAGCTCGAAGCCCGCGGCGAACTCAAGCGCATCACGCTGCCGGTCGACACTCATCTGGAAATGACCGAGATCGCCGACCGTGTGCTGCGCGCCGGCGGCCCGGCGCTGCTGTTCGAGAAGCCGCTGACGCGCGGCGTGCCGCAGGCCATTCCGGTGCTCGCCAACCTGTTCGGCACGCCGGAGCGGGTGGCGATGGGCATGGGCGAGGACGTCGCTGACGGCGACTGGAGCACGCCGCTGCGCGAAGTCGGCAAGCTGCTCGCCTACCTGAAGGAGCCGGAGCCGCCCAAGGGCCTGAAGGACGCCTGGGACAAGCTGCCGGTGCTGAAGCAGGTGCTCAACATGGCGCCGAAGGAAGTCCGCTCCGCGCCCTGCCAGCAGGTCGTGTGGGAAGGTGAGGAGGTGGACCTGGCGAAGCTGCCCATCCAGCACTGCTGGCCGGGCGACGCCGCGCCGCTGATCACCTGGGGCCTGGTGGTGACGCGCGGGCCGCACAAGAAGCGCCAGAACCTGGGCATCTACCGCCAGCAGGTGATCGGCCGCAACCGCGTGATCATGCGCTGGCTGGCCCACCGCGGCGGCGCGCTGGATTTCCTCGAGCACCAGCGCGCGCATCCGGGCGAGCCCTTCCCGGTGTCGGTGGTGCTGGGCTGCGATCCGGCGACCATCCTCGGCGCGGTGACGCCGGTGCCGGACACGATCTCCGAATACCAGTTCGCCGGCCTGCTGCGCGGCGCCAAGACCGAGCTGGTGAACTGCCTCGGCAACGATCTTCAGGTGCCGGCATCGGCCGAGATCGTGCTCGAAGGCCTGATCCACCCCGGCGACATGGCGCCGGAAGGCCCTTACGGCGACCACACCGGCTACTACAACGAAGTTTCCGAATTCCCGGTGTTCACGATCGAGCGCATCACCATGCGTCGCGATCCGATCTACCACAGCACCTACACCGGCAAGCCGCCCGACGAGCCGGCGATGCTGGGACTGGCGCTGAACGAGGTCTTCGTGCCGCTGCTGCAGAAGCAGTTCCCCGAGATCGTCGACTTCTACCTGCCGCCGGAAGGCTGCTCCTACCGGCTGGCGGTGGTCAGCATCCGCAAGCAGTATCCCGGCCATGCCAAGCGGGTGATGTTCGGCATCTGGAGCTTCCTGCGCCAGTTCATGTACACCAAGTTCATCATCGTGGTGGACGACGATGTGCGCATCCGCGACTGGAAGGAAGTGATCTGGGCCATGACCACGCGCGTGGACGTGACCCGCGACACCACGCTGGTCGACAACACGCCGATCGACTATCTCGATTTCGCCAGCCCGGTCGCGGGCCTGGGCAGCAAGATGGGGCTGGACGCGACCAACAAGTGGCCGGGCGAGACCAGCCGCGAATGGGGCACGCCGATCGCCATGGATGCCGAGGTCAAGGCGAAGGTCGATGCGATGTGGGGCGAACTCGGCCTGTGATGGCAGGCGCGAACCGCCGCGGCGGAACACCCGCTTACGTTTGATGTTGCCCCAGTGCCGAACGCCGAGGCGGTGAGGGGGTCGAAGTCGCCGTCACGGATGCCGCCAATCCCGCGCGGCACCTGCAACCGAGGAGAATCGATGAGCAATCCCGTTCCCGCCCCGCTGCCGATCGGCCAGCCGTCCGAGAACATGGTCACCGTCACGCACCTGGTCTATGCGCTTCATGCGTTCGCGGTGTTTTCCGCCGTCGTCGGTTCGGCGACGATCATCTTCAGCTTCATCGCCAGCCTGCCGTCGATCGCGGCGGTGATCCTGAACTACTGGAACCAGACGGCGGTGCGCGGCACCTGGCTCGAAAGCCATTTCCGCTGGCAGATCCGCACCTTCTGGTTCGCGGTGCTGTGGGTGCTGATCGCCGGGCTGATGGCCGTGACCGTCATCGGCCTGCCGTTCGCGTTCGCGGTGATTCTGCTTGCCGGGCTGTGGATTCTCTACCGCGTCGTGCGCGGCTGGTGGGTGCTGATCCAGCGCGCGCCGCTGCCGATGCCGCCGCAAGGCTGACAGCAGCAAACCGGCCAGCCCTTCAGGGCTGGCCGGCCCAGACCCATTCCAGCAGCGCATCCTGTGCGGCGGCACTGGCGGCCGCTTCGGGGTGGTTCACCATCATCACCAGCACATGGCGCCGCCCGTTGCGATCCAGCAGGTAGCCGCCGATTGCACGCACGCCGTTCAGCGTGCCGGTCTTGATGTGGGCCTGGCCGCCGGCCGGGCTGTTGCGCAGGCGGTTGCGCGCCGTGCCGTCGAGGCCGGCGACCGGCAGCGCCGAGATGAATTCCGGCATCCACGGCCGCTGCCAGGCCAGCAACAACATCTTGCCCAGGGTGTCGGCGCGGATGCGCTCGATGCGCGACAGACCCGAGCCGTTCTCGATCACCAGGCCATCGACATCGAGGCCGGCGGCAGCGAGTTGCGCGGTCGTGGCGCGGGCGCCGGCGGCGACCATGTCCGGCGCATCGCTGGCCGGGCCGGCGAGGAAGGCGCCGAGATCGGCCAGCAACTGGCGGGCGATGACGTTGCTCGACCATTTGTTCATGTCGCGCACGATATCGGCGAGCGGCGGCGATTCGTGGCTCAGCAGGGTACGTACGCCGGGTGGGGCGATGCCGTCGCGCACCTGGCCGTCGAGCCGGCCGCCGGCTTCCGACCACAGCGTGGCGACCAGCGCGGCACCATATTCGGCCGGCGGCAGTGGTGCCGCGCTCCAGGTACGCGGGCCGCAGGCTGCCGGCAGGCTGCCGCTGAGCACGAGGCGGCGGCCGGGTTCGATCCGCGCTTCGAGATCGCGGTACCAGACATCGCAGTTGCTGGCGGAAGTCTGCAGACGGTTGTCGATGACGACACCGGCCAGCGGCGGCTCGGCGACCACGGTCACCGATTCATTGTTGCCGTTGCCGGGGAAGAGCGCGAGCTGCAGGGTGTTGTAGTGCATCAGCAGGCCGTGCGGGCCGCTGTTGTAGGGGCGCAGGCCGCGGCCGTCGAAGGCATCCGGGTCGTGCGGCGGCAGCTTCAGCACGGAGGCGTCGAGCACGATGTCGCCGCCGATCCGGTCGATGCCGAGCCCGCGCAGGCGCCGCAGCAGCTTCGCGATCCGTTCCTGGTCGAGCACCGGGTCGCCGCTGCCGACGACGTACAGGTCGCCGTCCAGCACGCCCCTGGCGACGGTGGCGTTGCTGGCGAGCCGGGTCGTCCAGGTCCAGGCGGGGCCGAGCCGGTCGAGCGCGGCAAAGGCGGTGACGAGCTTCATCACCGAGGCCGGATTCATCGCCTTGCCGGCATTGAAGGCCAGGCCGGGCCGTACCGCGTCCACCGGCTGTACCCAGACCGATACCGCATCCTCGCCGATCCGGGCGCGTTCGAGCGCCAGTTTCACCGGCAGCGGAAGCCCGCCGGCAGCGAAGACGGGGGGGGCGAACAGGATCAGCGCGCTGCAAAGCAAGCCCAGGTAGTGGCAGAATCGCTGGAGTAGTGCACTGCAGCACGGTGAGTGCCGGAGAGGGCGGAGGTGCGCTGCTGCACGACGATAGAATGGGGCCGATGGAGACAATGATGAAAACCGGATACGCCTGTGGGATTTCATGGGTACAGGTGCCGGGAGCATGTGCTCCGGCCTGATTGCTGAGTATCGAGAATGAGTGGATTCGGACATTATGCGCGCACGGCCGACGAGCTTGAGCGCGAAATCTACAAGCGCGGCCTGGCGCTGGGGCTGGACTGGGACGATCAGGGCCGGATGCGGGAACTGGCCCGCCAGGCGCTGAGCGCCGAACCGGGAGGCGTGATGAAGCTCCTGCGCAGCCCGGTCCGCCAGGACAAGCTCACGGGCGAACTTTTCGCCCTGGCCGATCTGATGCTCGACACCATGCGCCAGAGTGCGCAGATCGGCGTGCATACCAGCGGCGGCAAGGCCTGGAAGGCTTTCGGCCGGGCGCTCTATCAGGAGTCCGAGCGTCTTGGCGATGGGAGCGCCTGAAGGGGGCTGCTGAAGCCCCAATCCATCCGGTCGCTAGATGAGCGGCTCAGAGCAGCGGCTTCTCGTCCGCGAACAGTGCGGCGACGGTTTCGCGTGCGCGCACCAGATGCGCCTGTTCGCCATCGACGATGACTTCGGCGGCGCGCGGCCGGGTGTTGTAGTTGGAGCTCATTGTCATGCCGTAGGCGCCGGCCGACAGGATGGCGAGGAGCTCGCCTTCGGCCACGGCGAGCCGGCGTTCGCGGGCCAGGAAATCGCCGCTTTCGCAGATCGGGCCGACGATGTCGTAGATCTGCGAATCGGCGCAGGGGGCCGCGACTTCGACGACCTCGTGCCAGGCGTCGTACAGCGCCGGGCGTGCGAGGTCGTTCATGGCGGCGTCGACGATGGCGAAGTTCTTCGTTTCGCCGGGCTTCAGGTATTCGACGCGGGTCAGCAGCAGGCCGGCGTTGCCGACCAGCGAGCGGCCGGGCTCGAAGCACAGTTCCTCGCTGCGGCCTTCGAACACCTTCAGCAGCGGCGCCAGGTAGTCGGCCACCACCGGCGGCGCTTCGTCGCGATAGCGGATGCCGAGGCCGCCGCCGAGGTCGATGTGGTCGAGCGTGATGCCGTCGCCGGCGAGGCGATCGACCAGGTCGGCGACTTTCTGCGCTGCTTCGGCCATCGGCGCCGGGTCGAGCAGTTGCGAGCCGATGTGGCAGGCGACGCCGGTAATGCGCAGGTTCGGCAGCGCCGCGGCACGGCGGTAGAGCGTCTGAGCGTCGGCGAAGGCGACGCCGAACTTGTTGCCCTTGAGCCCGGTGGAGATGTAGGGGTGGGTCTTCGGATCGACGTCCGGATTGACGCGCAAGGCCACCGGCGCCAGCACGTCCAGTTCGCCGGCGATCGCGTCGAGGCGCTCGAGTTCGGTGGCGGATTCGACGTTGAAGCAGCGGATGCCGGCTTTCAGCGCCTGGCGCATTTCGTCGCGGGTCTTGCCCACGCCGGAGAACACGACCTTGCTCGCCTGGCCGCCGGCGGCCAGCACGCGCGCCAGTTCGCCGCCGGAGACGATGTCGAAGCCCGCGCCGAGGCGGGCGAACACCGACAGGATGCCCAGGTTGGAGTTGGCCTTCACCGCGTAGCAGATCAGCGAACGGTGGCCGGACAGTGCTTGCTGCCAGGCTTCGAAGGCGGCGGTCAGCGCGGCTTTCGAATAGACGTAGGTCGGCGTGCCGAATTTTTCGGCGAGCTGCGCCAGCGAGCACCCTTCGAGGGTGAGGATGCCGTCCCGGGCGTGCAGGGTCGGCGTCGGCAGGGGACTGAGGGGGGCGTTCAAGGTGCTCATCGCGTCGGGCTCACTGGATCGGCGTGTACTGGCCCGGCTGTTCGTCCTGGGCCGGCGGCTGGGAGGGTTTGCTATGATCGGCGCCCTGCGCGGGCTGGCCGGTGGCGCCGGTCCTGGGTGCGGGCAAATAAAGCGGGCCCTTGATGCCACAGGCCGACAACAGCGCGCAGGCAAGCGCGATCACGGTAAGTTTGGCTCGCATCGCCATCATTCACGAAAAACCGGAATGCTATCAGAAGGAATCCGCATGGAAGAGTCCGCATTCAACATGTTGGCCGAGGCCGAACTGGCGCGCATCGAGAACGCCTTCGATGCCTGTGGCGCCGACATCGACATCGAACCCAAGCCCGGCGGCGTGCTCGAGATCGAATTCGACAACGGCAGCAAGATGATCATCAACCGCCATACCGCCGCCCGCGAGATCTGGGTCGCAGCTAGGTCGGGCGGCTTTCATTTCCGCCCGGTGGAAGGCGTCTGGCGCAACACCCGCGATGACGGCGAGCTGTGGGCGATGCTGGCTGCGCTGGCGAGCGAGCAGGCCGGTGAAACCGTCACCCTGGTCCGTCCGGACTGAAATTCAGCGCCGGATCGGCACCGGCATGCGGTCTTCGACCGGAGCAGGGGCCTGTGCGGCGGGGATGGGCTGCGGCGGCGGGGCAACCGGCGGGATGGCCTCTTCCGGCGCTTCCAGCGCCGGTCCGTGGTCCGACGCGAACATCTCCAGCAGCCAGTTGGGCGCGACCGGTGGTTCGGGCGGATCGTATTCGGCGTACTGGTAATCCGTGCGGCTGCCGTCGCCGGCCTCGATCTGGATCAGGCCGCCGGGGCGGGGGCGCTGGATTTCCGGCGTGCCTTCGAGCGCGACCCGCATGTAATCGATCCAGATCGGCAGCGCCGCCGCTCCACCGGTCTCGCCCCGGCCCAGGTTGCGTGGCTGGCTGAAGCCGACCCAGGACACGGCCACCAGGTCGGGGTTGTAGCCGCAGAACCAGGCGTCCAGATAATCGTTGGTGGTGCCGGTCTTGCCGGCGAGGTCGTTGCGCTTGAGGCTGCGGGCACGCGCGGCGGTGCCGCGCGTCACCACGTCCTGCAGCATCGAATCCATCAGCCAGGCATTGCGCGGATCCAGCACGCGCGGTGCGCTTTCGCTCGCGACCGGCGGATCGGTGCGCGCGATCAGCTTGCCGTTGCCGTCGTAGATTTCCTTGACCACGTAGGGATCGACGCGGAAGCCGCCATTGGCGAACACGGCATAGCCGCCGGCCAGTTCCCAGGGCGTGACGCTGCCCGCGCCCAGCGCCATCGGCAGGTAGGGCGGGTTCTTGGCCGAGTCGAAGCCGAAGCGGCCGATGTAGTCCTGGGCGTAGCGCGGCGTGATGTCCTGCAGGATGCGGATCGACACCATGTTCTTGGAGCGGACGAGGGCGTCGCGGATCGTCATCGGCCCGGCGTACTTGGCATCGTAGTTCTTCGGTTCCCAGGCCTGGCTGCCGGTGACGCCGGGGGGGAAGTACAGCGGCTCGTCCTCGACGACGTGGCCCGGTCCGTAGCCGCGTTCGAGCGCGGCGGAGTAGATGAAGGGCTTGAAGCTGGAGCCCGGCTGGCGCTGGCCCTGGGTGACGTGGTTGAACTTGTTGCGGTTGAAATCGAAGCCGCCGACCAGCGCACGCACCGCGCCGTCGCGCGGATCGATCGCCACCAGGGCCGATTGCACTTCGGGAACCTGGCTGATTTCCCAGCCGTTCTTGCCGGTATCGCGGATGCGGACGATGGCGCCGCGGCGGATGCGCCGCGTCTGCGGCGCCTTGTCGGCCAGCATCGGCGCAGCGAAGCGCAGGCCGTTGCCGCTGATCTCGATCTCTTCGCCACGGCGATAGACCGTGACCTGCTTGGTCGAGGCCTGCAGCACCACCGCGGCGAGGAGGTCGTCGTAGTCGCTGCGGCCTGCCAGCAGTTCGTCGAGCTGTTCGGGCGCGGCATCGTTCGGCGGCAGTTCGGCGAAGGCTTCCGGGCCGCGGTAGCCGTGGCGCCGGTCGTAGTCCATGACGCCCTTGCGCAGTGCGGCGTAGGCGGCTTCCTGATCCTTGCGGGTGACGGTGGTGAAGATGCGGATGCCCAGTTCGTAGGCCTTGTCGCCGAATTGCTCGACGGCGATCTGGCGTGCCATTTCGGCGACGTAGTCGCCATGGATGCTGCTTTCCTGCGGCTTGCGTGCGGCGGTATCGCGCTGGCTGCGGGTCGGCGTGGCGGCGGCGATGGCGTTTTCGTAGTCGCTCGGCGTGATGATGCCGGTCTCGACCATGCGGCGCAGCACGTACTGTTGGCGCAGCGCGGCGCGCGCGGGATTGACGACGGGATTGAAGGCGGAGGGCGCTTTCGGCAGCCCGGCCAGCATCGCCGCCTCGGGCAGGGTCAACTGGTCCAGGGTCTTGCCGTAATAAGTACGTGCCGCCGCGGCAAAACCGTAGGCACGCTGGCCCAGGTAGATCTGGTTGATATAGAGCTCGAGGATCTGGTCCTTGCTCAGTTCGTGTTCGATCTTGAACGAGAGCAGGATTTCATAGAGCTTGCGGTTGTAGGTCTTCTCGCGCGTCAGGAAGAAGTTCCGCGCCACCTGCATGGTGATCGTCGAGGCACCCTGGCCGCGGCCGCCGGTGGTCAGGTTGGACAACGCAGCGCGGGCGAGGCCCATCGGGTCGACGCCGGCATGCTCGTAGAAGCGTTCGTCCTCCGCGGCCAGGATGGCATGCTTGAGCAGCGCCGGAACCTCGGCAATGCGAACCACATCACGGCGCTCCTCACCGAACTCGCCCAGGAGGTAGCCATCCGATGTATATACTCGCAACGGGACGCGGGGCTGGTAGTCGGTCAGGGACTCCAGCGAAGGAAGATTGGGCCAGGCGAACAGCGCCATCGCTGCCAGCGTGGCGAGGCCGAGAACCACCAGCGCCAGCAGCGCCGCGATCGGATAGAGGACCCAGCGCATCAGCAGTCCAGGAAACGTCGTTTGGGGTGCGCATTATACGAGATGGCCCCGAGGCTGGCGGTTTCCAGCGGTTTCCTGGTGTGAAGCGTGATGCAGTTTGCTTTACACATACTGAAACTTATTGATACGATTTCACGGCAAACATCATGTTTTGCTCGTAACATGAAGAAATGTAAGGACTTTCTTTGTGATTGAACTCCCCTTTTTCGGCTCCGCCGCCAATCAGTTGGCAGGGCTCGATATTTCATCTTCATCGGTCAAGCTCGTCGAGCTGTCCGGGGGGGACAAGGAAGCTTACAAAGTCGAGCGCTATGCCATCGAGCCCTTGCCGCGCGACGCCGTCGTCGACGGCAACATCGCCAACCTCGAAGCGGTCGGCGAAGCGGTGCGCCGTGCGCTCAGGCGCTTCGGCGCCGGCGTCAAGAATGTCGCGATGGCGTTGCCGGCCTCGTCCGTCATCACCAAGCGGATCATCCTGCCCGCCGGTCTGCGCGAGCAGGAAATGGAGGTCGCGGTCGAGTCCGAGGCCAATCAATACATCCCGTTCGCGATCGACGAGGTCAACCTCGATTTCCAGGTCATCGGCCCGGCGGCAGGTAGCCCGGGCGAACTCGAAGTGCTGGTCGCCGCATCGCGCAAGGACAAGGTCGAAGACCGCGTCGCCGTCGCCCAGGCTGCCGGCGTGAAGGCCACGGTGATCGACGTCGAGTCCTTCGCGATCGAGGCGGCGCTCGAACTGGTCAGCAGGCAGTTGCCGAATGCCGGCCAGGACAAGGTGATCGGCCTCATCGATGTCGGCGCCAACGTGATGAACGTCAGCGTGTTCCGCAACCGGCAGCAGATCTACGTACGGGAGCAGGCTTTCGGCGGCAGCCAACTGACGCAGGACATCGCTCGGCAGTACGGCATGAGCGTCGATGAGGCCGAGGCCGCCAAGCGCGCGGGTTCGCTGCCCGACACCTATCGCCGGGATCTGATGCGTCCCTTCCTCGACAGCCTGGCGCTCGAAGTCTCGCGCGCGCTGCAGTTCTTCTTCACCTCCACGCAGTACAACCACGTGGACCATCTCGTGCTGGCAGGCGGCTGCGCGATGATGCCGGGCCTGGCCGACGTCGTCGCTGCACGCACCCAGGTCGAGACCATCGTCGGCAATCCCTTCGCCGGCATGACCGTCTCGTCCAAGGTGAGGCCGAAGAACCTGCTGGCCGATGCGCCGTGCCTGATGGTCGCCTGCGGGCTGGCCCTGCGGAGGTTCGACCAATGATCCGTATCAACCTGCTGCCGCACCGCGCAGAGAAGCGCAAGCAGCGCCGCACGCAGTTCTACGTGCTGTCGGCGTCGATGATCGTGCTGGGCGCGCTGATCGGTTTGCTGGTGCATTCGATCTACGCCGGCTACATCGAGCGGCAGGAGTCGCGCAACGCTTTCCTGAAGGCCGAGATCGCCAAGCTCGACCAGCAGATCGCCGAGATCCGCCGCCTGAAGGAGCAGATCGACGCCTTGCTGGTACGCAAGAAAGTCATCGAGGA
The DNA here is from genome assembly GCF_025699485.1 of Thauera carbonicopians. Lineage (GTDB taxonomy): Bacteria > Pseudomonadota > Gammaproteobacteria > Burkholderiales > Rhodocyclaceae > Thauera. The sequence continues at coordinate 13,431 of NZ_JANUXN010000017.1, forward strand.
TCTGCAGAGCACGCGCGCGGAGTCGGTCCATCTGCTCAACGAGCTGGCCAGAGGCATCCCCGAGGGCGTGTATCTGAAGTCGGTCAAGCAGACGGGCAGCCGCATCACCCTGGTCGGCTATGCCCAGTCCAACGCGCGGGTATCGCATCTGATGCGCAACCTCGAGGATTCTCCCTTCCTCGAGCGGCCGACGCTGGTCGAGACCAAGGCGGCGACGGTCGATGAGCGGCGCGTCAGCGAATTCAACCTCGGTATCGGGATCGAGCGTCCGAAGCTCGAAGAGCCGGCTGCCGAGGCCACCAGCAGCGCCGCGCAGGCGAACAGGGGGCGCAAGTGAAGGCCGACACGCTCAAGAGTGCGCGGAAGATCGATTTCAAGCGGCTTGCGCAGGACTTCAAGGGGCTCGATCCGAACGACCCCGGCATGTGGCCGCTGGCGCCGAGGGTGGCCGTCATGGTCGGGCTGCTCGCGGCGACGCTCGGCGCCTTCTGGTGGTTCGACTGGCAGGAACAGGCGGACACCCTGGCCCAGCGCGAACAGGAAGAAGTGCAACTGCGCGACAGTTGGGCGGCCAAGAAGCGCCAGGCCGTCAATCTCGATGAACACCGCCGTCAACTGGCCGAGATCGACCGGCAGTTCGGTGCCCTGCTGAAGCAGTTGCCGAACCGGGCCGAAATGGATTCACTGCTGTCCGACATCAACCAGGCGGGACTGGGGCGCGGGCTGCAATTCGAGTTGTTCAAGCCGGGCAACAACGTGGTCAAGGAGTTCTACGCCGAGATGCCGATCGACATCCGCGTCACCGGCAACTATCACGAGCTGGGCGAGTTCGCCAGCGATGTCGCCCGCATGCCGCGCATCGTCACGCTGAACAACCTCGCGATCAACACCGACAAGGACGGCCGGCTCAAGCTCGAGGCCAAGGCGATCACTTATCGCTATCTGGACGAGGACGAGATCGCCAAGCAGCGCCAGGATGCCAAGGCTGCGGCAGCCAAGGGGAAGAGACGATGAAGCGTGCGTTGGTCCTCGCCTGCGCTGCCATGCTTGCGGCGTGCGGCAGCGGCGAGCAGGAGGATATCCGCGTCTGGATGGACGAGCAGGCCAGGGGCATGCGCGGCTCGGTCAAGGCGCTGCCGGAGATCAAACCGTTTCCGATCGTCGAGTACGTCGGCAGCGCTGCGGAAGATCCCTTCTCCAAGGGACGCATGGAGGTCGAGAAGCGGGTGGTCAATACCTCGCTGCGGCCCGATCTGAATCGCCGCAAGGAGCCGCTCGAAGCCTACCCGCTCGAGTCGCTGCGCATGGTCGGCGTGCTGTCGCAGGGCAAAAGCAACCGCGCCCTCGTGCTTGCGGGCAAGAACCTGCATCAGGTCAAGGTCGGGAATTACATGGGGCAGAACTTCGGCGTGGTCACGAGCATCAGCGAGAGCGAGATGACCCTGAAGGAGCTTGTCGAGGATGCGCAGGGCGACTGGGTCGAGCGGATCAGCACGCTGACCCTGCAGGAGCGGCAGGAGGCCGGGAGATGATGAAACACATTCGAATTTGGGCGCTGGCCACGGCTTTTGCGGGGCTCGTGCCGATGCCTGCCGCATTGGCCCAGGACGCGGTGGAGGCCCGGAGCCAGACGAACCAGATCGAAGCGCTGGACGTCGCTCAGCACGACGACGGGATCTACCTGCGCCTGACGATGAAGGAAGTGCTGGCGAGCCCACCGCCGAGCTTCAGCGTCGCCAGTCCTGCCCGCATCGCCTTCGATTTCCGCGACACCGGCAATGCGCTGGGGCGCAGCGTGCAGAGCATCGAGCAGGGCGACCTGCGCAGCGCCAACATCGTCCAGGCCGGCGACCGCACGCGGCTGGTGCTCAACCTGGTCAAGCTCAGCCCGTATGAGACGCGCATCGACGGCCGCAACCTCATCATCGCCATCCGGCCGGGCAATGCGCAGGAAGCGCGCGGCTCCGTGGTGGAGCAGGCGCAGGGCAACTTCGCCGAATCCCGGGTCGCTGCCGGCGGCGGCATGGCGGTGCGCGATATCAACTTCCGCCGCGGCACCGAAGGCGAAGGGCGGGTCGTCGTCGATCTGTCGAGCCCGGATGCGGGCATCGACATCCGCCAGCAAGGCGGCAACCTGGTCGTCGAGTTCCTCAAGACGGCTCTTCCTGAACATCTGCGCCGCCGTTCCGACGTGATCGACTTCGGCACCCCCGTGACGGCGATGGCTGCGCAGCAGGCGGGCGACAACGTCAGGTTGACGGTGGTGCCGAACGGTTTGTGGGAGCACAACGCCTACCAGAGCGACAACCGCTTCGTGCTCGAAGTCAAGCGCGTACTCGAGGACCCCAACAAGCTCGTCCAGGGCGCACGCGGCCAGTACCAGGGCGAGAAGCTGTCACTGAACTTCCAGAACATCGACGTGCGCTCGGTGCTGCAGGTCATCGCCGACTTCACCGACTTCAACATCATCACTTCCGATTCGGTGCAGGGCAACCTGACGCTGCGCCTGAAGGACGTGCCCTGGGACCAGGCGCTGGACATCATCCTGCAGGCCAAGGGCCTGGACATGCGCAAGAACGGCAACGTGATCTGGATCGCGCCGAGTGATGAACTGGCGACGCGGGAGAAGCTGCAGCTCGAGGCCAGGGCCCAGATCATCGACCTGGAGCCGCTGTCCACCGAGAGCTTCCAGATCAACTACCACAAGGCCAAGGAAATCTTCGATTTCCTCAAGAGCAAGGACCAGACCATCCTGTCCAAGCGCGGCAGCGTGGTGGTCGACGAGCGCAGCAACAAGCTTTTCGTGACCGACGTCGGCACCCGCCTGCAGGCCTTGCGCCGGTTGGTGCAGGAGATCGATTTCGCGCCGCGCCAGGTCATGATCGAAGCGCGCATCGTCGAGGCCAGCAAGACCTTCTCGCGTGACCTGGGTGTGCGCATGGGACTGGGCAGCCTGGGGCTCGCATCGGTTGGCCGGTTGGGGAAAGTCGGCTTCGGCAAGGGGGTGTTCGGCGAAACGACGGTCGACGAAAATGGTGTGGCGACATTCGAACCCGCTACGGGCAGCGGGGATAACATCAACTCGATCGGCCGGCTTCTGAATCCCAGCGGCGACGCGAACAGCGGACCTGGCGGTGTCACCAGCGGCTTCGGCAATCTGAACCTGACGCTGTTCAACAACAAATTCACTCGATTCCTGAACCTCGAACTCCATGCGCAGGAAACCGACGGCCGCATCCGCCTGGTGTCCAGCCCGCGCGTGCTGACCGCGAACCAGGTCGAGGCGCTGATCGAACAGGGCAACGAGATTCCCTACCAGGAAGCCAGCAGCTCCGGCGCGACCAGCGTGTCGTTCAAGAAGGCCGTGCTGTCGCTGAAAGTGACGCCGCAGATCACGCCCGATGGCCGGATGCGATTGACGATCGAGGTGAACAAGGATTCGCGCGGCCAGGTGACCAACGGCATTCCGTCGATCGACACCAAGAAGGTCAAGAGCGAAGTCCTGATCGAGAACGGCGGCACGGTCGTGATCGGCGGTATCTATGAAGAGGTCGATTCGAACGATGTCGAGCAGGTGCCGCTGCTGGGTGACATCCCGGTGCTGGGGCATCTGTTCAAGACCCGGCAGAAAGTCTCCGACAGCCGTGAGCTGCTGGTCTTCATCACCCCGCGCATCGTCGCCGACGCGCTGACGCTGCGGTAAGCCACTGCGCTGCTGATACAATGTCGGGGCGGGCATCCTGCGTGGATGCCCGCCTTTTTATCTTTCGTGTATCCCTTTCCATTTCGACTTCCGGCGAATCGCGCGTGAGCTGCTTGATACTGATCGGCATGATGGGAGCCGGCAAGACCACGGTCGGCAAGGAGCTTGCGCGCCGGCGCAAGGTCCGCTTCGCCGATTGCGACCACGAGATCATCGCCCGTACCGGGGTGAGCATTCCGACCATCTTCGAGATCGAGGGCGAGGAAGGCTTCCGCCGCCGCGAGACGCAGATGATGGACGAGTTGTCGCAGGAGCCGGACATCGTCATCGCCACCGGCGGCGGCGTCGTCGTCACGCCGGCCAATCGCGGCCTGATGCGCGAGCGCGGCGTGGTGATCTACCTCGACGTGCCGCCGGCCGTGCTGTACGAGCGCACCCGCCATGACCGCAACCGCCCGCTGCTGCAGGTCGAGAACCCGCGCCAGCGCATCGAGGAACTGTACCGGCAGCGTGACCCGCTTTACCGCGAGGTGGCGCACCTGATCGTCGAGGGAGGCCGCGGCAACCCCGGCACCATGGTGCGCATGATCGAAAACGGCGTGCAGAAGCTCGCCCAGCAGAAACCGAAGAACACACCATGCGAACCCTGAACGTCGCCCTCGGCGATCGCGCCTACCCGATCCACATCGGCCGCGGCCTGCTCGATCGCGCCGAATTGATCCTGCCGCACCTGAAGACGAAGCGCGTCGCCATCGTCACCAACGACGTCGTCGGGCCGCTGTATCTCGGCCGTCTGCGGACCACGCTGGAAGCCGCCGGCGTGCGTGTCGCCTCGATCGTGCTGCCCGACGGCGAGGCGCACAAGGACTGGCCGACGCTGAACACCATCTTCGACATGCTGCTGGAAGAGCGTTGCGAGCGCTCGACCACGCTGGTCGCGCTCGGCGGTGGTGTCGTCGGCGACATGGGCGGCTTTGCCGCCGCCTGCTACCAGCGCGGCATGCCTTTCATCCAGATCCCGACCACGCTGCTGGCGCAGGTCGATTCCTCGGTCGGCGGCAAGACCGCGATCAACCACCCGCTGGGCAAGAACATGATCGGCGCCTTCTACCAGCCCAAGCTGGTGCTGGCCGACATCGACACGCTGGCGACGCTGCCGGCGCGCGAGCTGTCCGCCGGCCTGGCCGAGGTGATCAAGTACGGCCTGATCCGAGATACCGGCTTCCTCGACTGGCTGGAGCACAATCTCGAACGCCTGATGGCGCGCGAGCCCGAGGCGCTGGCTCATGCGATCGAGATCTCCTGCCGCAACAAGGCCGAAGTGGTCGCCGCCGACGAGACCGAGCAGGGCGAGCGCGCGCTGCTGAACCTCGGCCACACTTTCGGCCATGCCATCGAGACCGGGCTGGGCTACGGCGAGTGGCTGCACGGCGAGGCGGTGGCCGCCGGCACGATGATGGCCGCCGAGCTGTCGCGCCGCCTGGGTTGGCTGGACGAGGCGGGTGTTGCCCGCATCGCCGCCCTGTTCGAGCGTGCGGCGCTGCCGGTGCGCGGGCCAGAACTGGGTGCAGCGCGTTACCTGGAGCTGATGGCGCACGACAAGAAGGTCGAAGCCGGCAAGCTGCGGCTGGTCCTGCTGCGCGCGCTCGGCAAGGGCGTGATCCACGGCGAGGCTCCGCAGGCCGACATCGCGGCGGCGATCGAGGCTTGCTGCGGCTGAGTTCGGCAGTTTCCCGAATCGAGGATGAAACGATGCTGCAGCTTGCACCCTATGCCGTCACCGAAGGCAATTCCCGCGGCCGCGTCCATGACGAGCCGGCACCGGTGGCGCGAGGCAACTTCCAGCGCGACCGCGACCGCATCGTCCATTCCACCGCCTTCCGGCGCCTGGAGTACAAGACCCAGGTCTTCGTCAATCACGAAGGCGACCTGTTCCGCACCCGCCTGACGCACAGCATCGAAGTCGCCCAGATCACCCGCGGCATCGCCCGCGAGCTCGGCCTCAACGAGGACCTCGCCGAAGCGATCGCGCTCGCCCACGACCTCGGCCACACGCCTTTCGGCCACGCCGGCCAGGATGCGCTGAACGCCTGCATGAAGGCGCATGGCGGCTTCGAGCACAACCTGCAGTCGCTGCGCACCGTCGATGTGCTCGAAGACCGCTATGCCGGCTTCGACGGCCTGAATCTGATGTTCGAGACGCGCGAGGGCATCCTCAAGCACTGCTCGCGCACCAATGCGGAGCGCCTGGGCGAGCTCGGCCGGCGCTTTCTCGACGGCACCCAGCCTTCGCTCGAAGCGCAGCTCACCAATCTGGCCGACGAGATCGCCTACAACAACCATGACGTGGACGACGGCCTGCGCTCGGGCCTGATCACGCTCGAACAGCTCGACGAAGTGCCGCTGTTCGCCGAGCAGCGGCGCGCGGCCGAGGCGCGCTGGCCCGGACTGTCCGGGCGCCGGCTGATCAACGAGACCGTGCGCCGCATGATCCACCTGATGGTGATCGACCTGCTGGAGCAGACCCGTGCCAACATCGCCGCCGCCGGTGTGGCCTCGCTGGACGACGTGCGCGCCGCGCCGCGGCTGGTGGCCTACTCCGAGGCGCTCCAGCCCCGCCTGCGCGAGCTGAAGCTGTTCCTGCGCGAACAGCTCTACCGCCATTACCAGGTACTGCGCATGACCAACAAGGCACGGCGCATCATCGGCGAACTGTTCGCCGCCTTCATGGACGACCCCCACATCCTGCCGCCGCAGTACCAGGCCATGGCGCGCGAGGACAAGCCGCGGGCCATCGCCGACTACATCGCCGGCATGACCGATCGCTACGCGATGAAGGAGCATCGGCGGCTGTTCGCCGTCGGCGAGATCCACTGAAATCGTGCGTAGGAGCCGAGGCCCCTTTTGAACCGTGGAATGAGTCGGGCCGCGCAGCTTGGGAGCAGCGAAATTCATCGGGCGTGGCTCCGCCGCTGCCGGGCGAGCAAGGCTGCTGCTCCAGAAGAGTGCCTTTTTCTGGCTCGATTCCTGCTTTAGAAGGGCATGTCGCAGCGCAAAAAAATTCTTGAAGCCAGTGTTTCCGGGGCGTATAGTTTTTTTGTCAAGCGGATTTTCGCTACTGATTACCAAAATGGTGCATGCAATGGTTCCATTGTGGTGCATCGGTCGATAAAACTAGGGTTTTTGCACCAATATGGTGCGGGACATGAAGCCGGTGCGCATGCGCCCGGCTTTTTTGTGCGCGTTCGGTTTGTCTGCTGAACTTCGAATGAGAGGCCAGCGCGTGATTTCTTCTGTCGTTTTTGAGGAAAAGAAGATGGAACTGCCCCAAAAGCAGGGTCTGTACGATCCGGCCAACGAACATGATGCCTGTGGCGTGGGTTTCATCGCCCACATCAAGGGCAGGAAAACCCATGAGATCGTGCTCCAGGGCCTCGAGATCCTGAAGAACCTCGATCACCGCGGCGCTGTCGGTGCCGATCCGCTGCAGGGCGATGGCGCCGGCATCCTGATCCAGATCCCCGACCAGCTTTACCGCGAGGAAATGGCGAAGCAGGGCGTGATCCTGCCGCTGTCCGGCGAATACGGCGTCGGCATGGTCTTCATGCCCAAGGAAGCCGCTTCGCGCCTGGCCTGTGAGGAAGAGATCGAGCGCGCCGTGGTCGCCGAAGGCCAGGTCGTGCTCGGCTGGCGCGACGTGCCGGTCAACCCCGAGATGCCGATGTCGCCGACGGTGAAGGCCAAGGAGCCGGTGATCCGCCAGATCTTCATCGGCCGCGGCGCCGACGTGATGGTCACCGAAGCGCTCGAACGCAAGCTCTACGTCGTCCGCCGCCGCGCCGCCAACGCCATCGGCGCCCTTGCCCTGAAGCACGGCAAGGAGTTCTACATGGTGTCGATGTCGGCGCGCACGGTGAACTACAAGGGCCTGCTGCTGGCCAACCAGGTCGGCGAGTACTACCTCGACCTGGTCGATCCGCGCACCGTGTCGGCGCTGTCGCTGGTGCACCAGCGTTTCTCCACCAACACCTTCCCGAAGTGGGATCTTGCCCACCCCTTCCGCTACATCGCCCACAACGGCGAGATCAACACCCTGCGCGGCAACTACAATTGGATGCGCGCGCGCGAGAAGGGCGTGCATTCGCCGCTGCTGGGCGAGGACCTGCAGAAGATCTGGCCGCTGATCTACCCCGGCCAGTCCGACTCGGCCTCCTTCGACAACGCGCTCGAACTGCTGGTGATGAGCGGCTACTCGCTCGCCCACGCGATGATGATGATGATTCCCGAAGCCTGGGAATCGCACGCGCAGATGGACGAGAAGCGCCGTGCCTTCTACGAATACCATGCGGCGATGATGGAGCCGTGGGACGGCCCGGCCGCCGTGGCCTTCACCGACGGCCGCCAGATCGGCGCCACGCTCGACCGCAACGGCTTGCGCCCGGCGCGCTACCTCGTCACCGACGACGACCTCGTCGTCATGGCCTCCGAATCCGGCGTGCTGCCGATTCCCGACAGCAAGATCGTCAAGAAGTGGCGCCTGCAGCCGGGCAAGATGTTCCTGATCGACATGGAGCAGGGCCGCATCATCGGCGACCAGGAGCTCAAGGAGTCGCTGGCCAACGCCCGTCCCTATGCCGATTGGCTGCGCCGCATCAACATCAAGCTCGACACCCTGGCCGCGCCGGTCAATGGCGGCAGCGTGTCCGACGCCGAAGGCGGCCGCGTCGCGCCGCTGCTCGACCGCCAGCAGGCCTTCGGCTACACCCAGGAAGACATCAAGTTCATCCTCGAGCCGATGGGCAAGGCGGGCGAGGAAGCGACCGGCTCGATGGGCAACGACTCGCCGCTGGCGGTGCTGTCGAGCAAGAATAAGCCGCTGTTCAACTATTTCCGCCAGCTCTTCGCCCAGGTCACCAACCCGCCGATCGATCCGATCCGCGAGCAGATGGTGATGTCGCTGGTGTCCTTCATCGGTCCCAAGCCCAACCTGCTCGAGATCAACGAGATCAACCCGCCGTTCCGCCTCGAGGTGAGCCAGCCGGTGCTGGACTTCGACGGCATGGCCAAGATCCGCAACATCGCGCGCTACACGCAGAACAAGTTCCGCTCGGCCGAGCTGGACATCTGCTACCCGGTCGAATGGGGCAAGGCGGGCGTCGAAGCGCGCCTGGCCTCGCTCTGTGCCGACGCCGAGAACGCGGTGCTGGGCGGCTACAACATCCTGATCGTGTCCGACCGCAAGCTGACCGCCGAGCGCGTCGCCATTCCGGCGCTGCTGGCGCTGTCGGCGATCCACCAGCACCTGGTGGCGAAGGGCCTGCGCACCCGCGCCGGCCTGGTGGTCGAGACCGGTTCGGCGCGCGAAGTGCATCACTTCGCGGTGCTGGCCGGCTACGGCGCCGAGGCGGTGCACCCCTACCTGGCGCTGGAAACCCTGCAGCACCTCGCCGGTGATGCCGAATCGGCGGCCAAGTACGTCAAGCACTTCGTCAAGGCGATCGGCAAGGGCCTGATGAAGGTCATGTCCAAGATGGGCATCTCGACCTACATGTCCTATACCGGCGCGCAGATCTTCGAAGCCGTCGGCCTGCAGCAGGGGCTGCTCGACAAGTACTTCACCGGCACCACCAGCCAGGTCGAGGGCATCGGCCTGTTCGAGGTCATGGAAGAGGCGATCCGCCAGCACGAGGCCGCCTTCGGTACCGACCCGGTGCTGCACGACATGCTCGACGCCGGCGGCGAATACGCCTTCCGCATCCGCGGCGAAGAGCACATGTGGACGCCGGACGCGATCGCCAAGCTGCAGCACTCGACGCGCTCGGGCAAGTTCGACACCTTCAAGGAATACGCCCGCATCATCAACGACCAGAGCAAGCGCCACATGACGCTGCGCGGCCTGTTCGAGCTGAAGACCGCGGCCACTCCGGTGCCGCTGGAAGAAGTCGAGCCGGCCAAGGAAATCGTCAAGCGCTTCGCCACCGGCGCGATGTCGCTCGGCTCGATCTCGACCGAAGCCCACACCACGCTGGCGGTGGCGATGAACCGCATCGGCGGCAAGTCGAACACCGGCGAAGGCGGCGAGGACCCGATGCGCTTCAAGCCGCTGACCGCGGCGATCAAGCTGTCGCAGGTGATCGGCGAGAAGCGCATCGCGCGCGACCTCGACCTGCAGGCCGGCGATTCGCTGCGCTCGGCGATCAAGCAGGTCGCCTCGGGCCGCTTCGGCGTCACCACCGAATACCTGGTCAACGCCGACCAGATCCAGATCAAGATGGCCCAGGGCGCCAAGCCCGGCGAAGGCGGCCAGCTGCCCGGCCACAAGGTATCGGAATACATCGGCTTCCTGCGCCACTCGGTGCCGGGCGTCGGCCTGATCTCGCCGCCGCCGCACCACGACATCTACTCGATCGAGGATCTGGCCCAACTGATCCACGATCTCAAGAACACCAACCCGGCGGCCAGCATCTCGGTGAAGCTGGTGTCCGAGATCGGCATCGGCACGGTGGCGGCCGGCGTGGCCAAGGCCAAGGCCGACCACATCGTCGTCGCCGGCCATGACGGCGGCACCGGCGCCTCGCCGTGGAGCTCGATCAAGCATGCCGGTTCGCCGTGGGAGCTCGGCCTCGCCGAAACCCAGCAGACCCTGGTGCTGAACCGCCTGCGCTCGCGCATCCGCCTGCAGGTCGACGGCCAGATCAAGACCGGCCGCGACGTCGTCATCGGCGCGCTGCTGGGCGCCGACGAATTCGGCTTCGCCACCGCGCCGCTGGTCGTCGAAGGCTGCATCATGATGCGCAAGTGCCACCTCAACACCTGCCCGGTGGGCGTGGCGACGCAGGACCCCGAGCTGCGCAAGCGCTTCTCCGGCCAGCCCGAGCACGTGGTCAACTTCTTCTTCTTCATCGCCGAGGAAGTGCGCGAACTGATGGCGCAGCTCGGCGTGCGCAGGTTCGACGAACTGATCGGCCGTGCCGACCTGCTCGACATGAAAGCCGGCATCTCGCACTGGAAGGCGCGCGGCCTGGACTACTCGCGCATCTTCTACCTGCCGCCGGTGCCGGCCGAAGTGCCGCGCATGCATACCGAAGGCCAGGACCACGGCCTGGACGGCGCGCTCGACCAGCAGCTCATCGCGCTGGCCAAGCCGGCGCTGGAGAAGGGCGAGAAGGTCAACATCGACCTGCCGGTGCGCAACATCAACCGCACCGTCGGCGCCATGCTGTCGGGCAAGGTCGCGGCGGCCTGGGGCCATGCCGGCTTGCCGAACGACACCATCCACATCCGCCTCAACGGCACTGCCGGCCAGAGCTTCGGCGCCTTCCTCGCGCGCGGCATCACGCTCGAGCTGGTGGGCGAGGGCAACGACTACGTCGGCAAGGGCTTGTCGGGCGGCCGCATCGTGGTCAAGCCGAAGGCCGAGTTCCGCGGCGAGACGGGCAGCAACATCATCGTCGGCAATACCGTGCTGTACGGCGCGACCGAAGGCGAGGTGTATTTCGCCGGCGTCGCCGGCGAGCGCTTCGCGGTGCGCAACTCCGGCGCCACTGCGGTGGTGGAAGGCGTGGGCGACCACGGCTGCGAATACATGACCGGCGGCACCGTGGTGGTGCTCGGCGAGACCGGCCGCAACTTCGCCGCCGGCATGTCGGGTGGCGTCGCCTACGTGCTGGACGAGGACGGCAGCTTCGAGCAGCGCTGCAACATGGCACAGGTCTCGCTGGAGCCGCTGCCGGACGAGATCGCCGCGCGCCAGGGCTCGGAATCGGGCGACGAGCTCGAATCCCACGGCCGGGTCGACATCGACCACCTGACGATGGGCGACGAGCTGATCCTCAAGGGCCTGATCGAGCGCCACGTCCGCTTCGCCGGCAGCGTCCGCGCCCGCGAGATCCTGAACAACTGGGCCGTCTGGCGGAAGAAGTTCGTCAAGGTGTTCCCGCATGAGTACCGTCGCGCGCTGTCCGAGATGGCGGAGCAGCGCGAAGCTGAGAAGGAGGCCGCATAAATGGGCAAGCCAACCGGATTCATCGAATATCAGCGTCTGTCCGAGGCCTACGCGCCGGTCGACAAGCGCTTGAAGAACTACAAGGAGTTCGTTCTCCGCCTGACCGACGAGCAGGCCGCGATCCAGGGCGCGCGCTGCATGGACTGCGGCGTGCCGTTCTGCAACAACGGCTGCCCGGTCAACAACATCATTCCGGACTGGAACGACCTCGTGTATCGCAACCATTGGCGTGAAGCGATCGAGGTGCTGCATTCGACCAACAACTTCCCCGAGTTCACCGGCCGCATCTGCCCCGCGCCCTGCGAGGCCGCGTGCACGCTGAACATCAATACCGATCCGGTCGGCATCAAGTCGATCGAGCATGCGATCATCGACAAGGCCTGGGAAGAAGGCTGGGTCGTGCCGCAACCGGCCGAGGAGAAGACCGGCAGGAAAGTGGCGGTGGTCGGTTCCGGCCCCGCCGGCCTGGCCGCTGCCCAGCAACTGGCGCGCGCCGGCCATGACGTCACCGTGTTCGAGAAGAACGACCGCGTCGGCGGCCTGCTGCGCTACGGCATCCCCGACTTCAAGATGGAGAAGTGGCTGATCGACCGCCGCGTCGAGCAGATGCAGGCCGAAGGCGTGCGCTTCCGCACCGGCGTGCTGGTGGGGGCGAAGGAAATGCCCGCCGGCATCGTCAACGACGCCACCGAGGTGATCAGCGCCGAACAGCTGCAGCAGGACTTCGACGCCGTCGTGCTGACCGGCGGCTCCGAAGTGCCGCGCGACCTGCCGGTGCCGGGGCGCGAACTCGGCGGTGTGCATTTCGCCCTCGAGTTCCTGATCCCGCAGAACAAGCAGGTCGCCGGCGACAAGCCCAACCCGATCTCGGCCAAGGGCAAGCACGTGGTCGTGATCGGCGGCGGCGACACCGGCTCGGACTGCGTCGGCACCTCCAACCGCCACGGCGCGGCGAGCGTGACCCAGTTCGAACTGATGCCGATGCCGCCGGTGCAGGAGAACAAGCCGCTGACCTGGCCGTACTGGCCGACCAAGCTGCGCACCTCGTCCTCGCACGACGAAGGCTGCGAGCGCGATTTCGCCGTCGCCACCAAGGAGTTCATCGGCAAGAACGGCAAGGTCAAGGCACTGAAAGCCTGTCGCCTCGAATGGAAGGACGGCAGGATGGTCGAGGTGCCGGGCTCGGAATTCGAGATCAAGGCCGACCTGGTGCTGTTCGCGATGGGCTTCACCAACCCGGTGGGCGGCGTGCTCGAGGCCTTCGGTGTCACCAAGGACGCGCGCGGCAACGCCAGCGCCGCCACCGACGGCGAAGGCTGCTACGCCACCAACGTGCCCAAGGTCTTTGCTGCCGGCGACATGCGCCGCGGGCAGTCGCTGGTCGTGTGGGCGATTCGCGAAGGTCGGCAGTGCGCACGTGCTGTTGACGAGTATCTGATGGGTGAAAGCCTGTTGCCGCGATGACCGAATCGCCCGCAAGGGGAGTTGACGATTGCGGGCCGGTTGGCCCGCAAGGCGCGAAGGCCGTCAGTGCGCACGTGCTGTCGACGAGTATCTGATGGGTGAAAGCCTGTTGCTGCGATGACGGAATCGCCCGCAGGGGGAGTTGACGATTGTGGGCCGGCCGGCTCGCAAGGCGCGAAGGTCGGCAGTGTGCGTCTGCTGTCGATGAGTTCCTGATGGGCGAGAGTCTGCTGCCGCGCTGAGCTTCGGCGCTCATCGGTGATTGGGGGCGGCCTGCGGGCCGCTTCCTCGTTTTTGCCGGCGCCGGGCGTAATGCCTTGTCGCAATTGAGCCTGTTGCATTGCCGCAAGCGCGGGCCGGATTCCGGTTCACAGTGATGTTACAGCGGTATTATTGCCGGCCATCCAGCCCGGGAGTATCACTGTGTCCCGTTCCGCCCTGTCCCATTCCATCACTCCGCCGCCTGCCCGTCCGTTCGCGATGCTGCGCGAATGGGCCTGCGCGATGGGCATCGTGGTGGCATGGTACCTGGCTGCCCAGGCCGGTATCGCCTTTGCCATCGGCGTATCGCCAGGGCAGGACGCCTGGCTGCGCGACCTGCTTGCCCATCTGCTGGCGGGGACGGCGCTGTTCCTGATGGCGCGCAGCCTGAAGCGCTTTGCGCTGGCGATGGCGATCGTGTTTTCGGCCTTCACGGTGTCCAACGCGATCAAGCTCGCGGTGCTCGGCGGGCCGGTGATGCCGGACGATTTCATCGCCGCAAAGAATCTCTTTTTGTTGCTCGAAGGCTGGCAGCTGTGGGGCAGCGTCGCCATGCTGGCGGTGCCGCTGGCGGGCCTGCTGTGGATGTTCGCCTGGCGGCAGCCGCGGGCCTGGCTGGCGCTGGCCGGCGTGGTGCTGGCGGTGATGGCGGTGCTGCGGCATCCGGCGCCGGTCGTGAGCTGGATGGACGCCCGTTTCGGCGACTGGGTGTGGAACCAGCGCGGCAACTACGAGATGCGCGGCCTGCCCATCCATCTTGCCCAGGAGGCCGCACGCAATCTGTCGCGCCGCCTGCCGCCGCCGCAGGCCGACGAAGTCGATGAGGCGCTGGCACGGCTGGGGGCCAAGCCGCCCAGCGGTTTCTTCAAGGCGGCGCAGCAGTCGAGCGGCGGTGCCGGTCGCAACGTGCACATGATCGTGCTCGAATCCTTCTGGGATCCGACGCCGCTGAAGGCGGCCGGCCTGTCGGCCGACCCGCTCGACCCGGCTTTCCGCAAGCTGTGGAAGGCCACCGGCAATGCCAGGGCGCTGTCGCCGGTGTTCGGCGGCTATACCGCCAATGCCGAGTTCGAGGCCTTGTGCGGCTTCCCGGTGCGGGCCGACGCGGTGTTCTTCGAAGGCGGCGTGCGCCGCGACGTGCCCTGCCTGCCGCGCCATCTGGGCGAAGCGGGGTACCGCAGCATCGCCTCCCATCCCAATTCCGCGCCGTTCTGGAACCGCATCAATGCCTACAGCCGGCTCGGCTTCGGGCAATACTGGTCCGACCGCGACTTCGTCCTCGACGACATGAACCGCGAGTTCCTCAGCGACGCCTCGCTCTATCGCCAGGTGCTGGAGCGCATCGGCCCGGATCTGGAGAACGGCCAGCCGCTGTTCAACTACGTGCTGACCTATTTCGGCCATCTCGACTATCCGCTCAACGAGGCGCGCCCGCCGGTCATCGAAGCCCGCAGCGAAAACGAACTGGTGGCGGCGTATGCCAATACCGTCTACTACAAGTCGCGCGAGCTGATGGCTTTCCTGCGCGAATTGCGCGAGCGCGACCCCGAGGCCATCATCGTGCTGTTCGGCGACCATCTGCCGTCGCTGGGCTGGAATCACGGCGGTTATGCCGAATCGGGCCTGCTCGCCGCCAGCCGCAGCGAGTTCGACGACGCCATGTTCCGTACGCTGGTCGCCACGCCGCTGGTCGTCATCGACGGCCGCCGCGGCCCGGTGCGTACCGGCGATCTGCCGATCTATGCCTTGCCCGCGCTGATTCTCGACCTGCTCGGCGACGAGCGTGACAGCATGCTGCGCTTCGTCGCCCAGGCCGACGACGAGATCCGTGTGCGGCCGCTGCCGGGCATGCATTTCACGCTGGAGGGGAAAGCGCTGACGGTCTGCCGCCAGGGTGAGGACAAGCCGGCCTGCGAAGCGTCGAATGCCTGGATCGAGGCCGTTTCGGTGCTCGAGCGCGATATCTTCAGCGGCGCGCAGCATGCCTTGCGGACGCCGATGCGTACGGACATGCTGCAGACCGTCGAGCTCGAGCTGGACGACCTCGGCGGCGGGCTGCTGTCCGATGTGCTGGCGGCCGATAGCGACAACGACGTGTGATCGCAGCCCGCCGGCGTTTCAGGCCGGCGCGGACAGGCCGGCGTTTTCGGCCTCGATGGCGGCCAGGGCATCGACTGCCCGCCGCAGCGCGGGCAGCGAGTCGAGGGCGTTGTGCTCGGTCATCCGCATGATCGGCGCCTGGATCGCGATCCCCATGTTCGAGCGGCCCGTGGGCGAAGGCACCAGCATGGCGATGCAGAACAGCCCGGGCAGGAATTCCTCGTTGTCGAAAGCGTAGCCGACGCGGCTGACATGCTCGATTTCCGCTTCCAGCGCATCGATTTCCACCAGCGTGCGTGGTGTGTATTGCATCAAGGGCGCGTGCGCCAGCAGGCGGCGGCGCTGGGTGGGCGTCATCTGCGCCAGGAAGAGCTTGCCGCTCGCCGAACAATGGACCGGGACGCGCGATCCCGGGTGCAGGTAGAAGCGTAGCGGGGCGGCCGTCTCGACCCGGTCGAGGTAGAGCACTTCGCTGCCCGACAGCGCGGTGAGATTGCAGCTTTCGCCGATCTCCTCGACGAGCTGGCGCAGCACGGTGTGGCGTGCGCCGTGCAGTGTGTCGTTGAGCAGCAGGTTCTCGGCCAGGCGGCGCAGGCGTGCGCCGGTACCGTACTGGCGCCCGTCGCTGTCGCGCTGCAGCATGCCGGCCGCCTCGAGCTGCTGCAGCATGCGGTGGACGGTCGGTTTCGGCAGTCCGGTCTCCTCGACCAGCCCTTGCAGCGTCACCAGCTGATCCTTGGCGGCGATCACTTCAAGCAGCGCAAGCAGGCGCATCGTGGGCGTGTCGCCGTCGAGCCTGGCGTGTCCGGGACGCTCGTTCATGTCGATGCCTTCATTCCGTTCCATGAAAGGGTAGGCATCGTACCGTTTTTTTGCTCGTACCGCGGTTGGCCTCAGACTGCGAACAGCACTTCCTGCATCGTGTCCGCGGCAATGCGCAGATGGGCCAGGTTGGCGTGCAGGTCGTCCAGCGAGAGGCGGGCGGTCGGGCCGTGGCAGGCAATCGCGGCGACGGGCCTGGCGCTCTTGTCCACTATCGGCACCGCTATCGCGATCATGCCGCGCACGAACTCCTCGTTATCCACGCCATGGCGCTTGGTCGCCAGCCGCGCCAGCTCCGCTTCGAGTTCCTGCCGGTCGGTGATCGTGTGCGGCGAATGGCGGGTCAGCGGCATATGGGCCAACAGGCTTCGGCGTTCGAGCAGCGGCATCGTGGCGAGGAACAGCTTGCCGCTGGCGGTGCAGTGCATCGGCACCCAGGTACCGGGAGGCAGGTGCATGCGAAGCGGTTCATGGGTCTCCACACGCTCGACGTAAAGCACGCGGCCGGCGTCGGGAACGGTGAGATTGCAGGTTTCGCCGAGTTTGCGCACCAGGTTGCGCAGCACGGCGCGGCATTCGCGCCTCAGGTTCGGGCTGCGGAGGATCTGCAGCGCGAGCGTGGTTGCGCGCGGACCGACGACGAAGCCTCGCTCGGCAGGCATGTGCAGGACATAGCCGTGCGCTTCCATTGCGCGCAGCAGGCGCATCAGCGTGCTTTTCGGCACCCGCATCAGGCTTCCGAGCTGGGCGAGGGTCAGGGGCTGCCGCGATTCGTTCAGATGTTCGAGGAGGATCAGCGGCCGCAGGCGCCTGATGTCCTCCGCCTGCCCGGGAGGCGTGTCTCCGCCCGGTGCGTCCAACTCGGTTTCGCGGTCCTTTTGGTCCGCTTCCGCCAGCTTTCGTTTCACTTTCGCGGCCTCATGCAGATTTTCATTGGTTTTGCAAATGAATCAATCGATAGTGATTATGAAGCAAATTTCGGAATGAAACGTTTCATTTAAAACAAATTTTGGCGGCTGTCAGCATCTCGCTTCTGCTCGCCGAACGCCCAAGGGAGGTTCTTCAATGTCGATGGAATTCGATTACATCGTGGTCGGTGCGGGGTCGGCGGGATGCGTCCTGGCCAACCGCCTCAGTGCGGATCCGGGCAACAGCGTGCTGTTGCTCGAAGCGGGCGGGGCTGACAGCAATCCGTGGATCCACATTCCGGTCGGCTACTTCAAGACCATGCACGATCCCGAACTCGACTGGTGTTATCGCACCGAACCGGACGAAGGCATTGCCGGACGCCAGTTGCAGTGGCCGCGCGGCAAGGTGCTGGGCGGTTCGAGCTCGCTCAACGGCCTGCTGTACGTACGTGGCCAGCGCGAGGACTACGACCGCTGGGCGGCACTCGGCAACAAGGGCTGGAGCTATGAGGAAGTCCTGCCCTACTTCAAGCGTTCGGAGGATCAGGAGCGCGGCGCCGACGAGTGGCACGGTGTCGGCGGGCCCTTGAAGGTATCGGATCTGCGCCTGCGCCGTCCGATCGCCGATTACTTCATTGCTGCCGCCCAGGACATCGGCATTCCCTATAACGACGACTACAACGGTGCCTCGCAGGAGGGGGTCGGCTACTTTCAGCAGACCGCGCACAAGGGACTGCGCTGGAGCACCGCGAAAGGTTTCCTGAAGCCGGCCAGGACGCGTGCCAATCTTGCCGTGGAGACGAAGGCGCAGACGACGCGCGTGCTGTTCGAAGGCAGGCGGGCGGTCGGGGTCGAGTTCCTGCAGGGCGGTGTGCTGCGCCAGGCGCGTGCGCGAGCCGAGGTCGTTCTCGCTTGCGGCGCGATCGGCTCGCCGCAGATCCTGCAGAACTCGGGGATCGGTCCGGCCGAGCTGCTGCGCAGGGTCGGCGTGGAGGTGCGTCACGCGCTGCCCGGCGTCGGCCGGAACCTGCAGGACCATCTGCAGGTGCGCCTCGTATACAAGACCCGCGCGCGCACGCTCAACGACGAGGTCAACAGCCCGATCCGCAAGCTGTGGATCGGGCTGCAGTACATGCTGTCGCGCACCGGGCCGCTGACCCTGGCCGCCAGCCAGGTCGCGATCTTCACGCGCTCCGCGCCGGACGTGGAGCGGCCGGACATCCAGTTCCACATGCAGCCGCTGAGCGCGGACAAGCCGGGCGAAGGGGCGCACCCGTTCTCGGCCTTCACCGCCTCGGTATGCCAGCTGCGTCCGTACAGCCGGGGGCAGGTCGAGATCCGCTCGGCCGATCCGCTGGCCTATCCCGCGATCCATCCCAATTACCTGGCCGACGAGCGCGACCACCCCGTCGTCGTCGGCGGCATCAAGGTGGCGCGGCGCATCGCTGCGGCGCCCTCGCTCGCGCCCCACATCCTGTCCGAGTTCGTGCCGGGCAGCAGCTTTGCGACGGATGACGAGCTGCTCGACGCCGCGCGGCGCTACAGCCAGTCCATCTACCACCCGGTCGGGACCTGCAAGATGGGCCAGGACCCGATGGCGGTGGTCGACGAGCGCCTGCGCGTCCATGGCGTCGACCGTCTGCGTGTCGTCGATGCTTCCATCATGCCCGAGCTGATCTCGGGCAACACCAACGCCCCGACCATCATGATCGCCGAAAAGGCGGCGGACATGATTCTCGACGATGGCGCGCTTCTCCATTGAAACCCCAGCCGACAGGAGTGCCGAAGCCACCCCCATTCCCCATCCCCGTAGCTGTTCCGCATCACGAAAAGATAACTATTCTGGAGACAAGAACATGCATGACCCGGCCAAGAAGGGCAAAGACCCGAAGGAAGCACGGCGCGTAGTAACGGCGAGCCTGATCGGCGCCACCATCGAGTGGTATGACTTCTTTCTGTACGGTGTCGTCGCCGGCATCGTTTTCAACAAGCTGTACTTTCCGGTCGACGATCCGATGGTGTCGACGATGCTCGCCTACGGCACTTTTGCCGTCGGCTTCATCAGCCGGCCGCTGGGCGGCGTCATCTTCGGCCATTTCGGCGACAAGATCGGGCGCAAGAGCATGCTGGTCATGACGCTGATGATCATGGGCGTGGCGACGGTGCTGATCGGTCTCGTGCCGACCTACGACCAGATCGGTGTCTGGGCGCCCATCCTGCTGCTCGTCCTGCGCGTGGCCCAGGGCATCGGCCTCGGCGGCGAATGGGGCGGCGCGGTGCTGATGGCTTTCGAATACGCGCCGAAGGAAAAGCGCGGCCTGTATGCCAGCATCCCGCAGATCGGTCTGGCGCTCGGCCTGTGCATGGCGTCCGGCGTCGTCGCCCTGCTGTCGATGATGCTGAACGACGAGCAGTTCCTGGCCTGGGGCTGGCGCGTCGCCTTCCTGCTGTCCTTCCTGCTCGTCGTCGTCGGCATGTACATCCGCCTGAGCGTGATGGAAACGCCCGAGTTCGCGAAGGTCAAGGCCTCGGGTGAAGAGGTCAAGCTGCCGATCAAGGAGGTGGTCACGAAGTCTCCGGGCAATGTGCTGGCGGGGATGGGCGCGCGTTATATCGACGGCGTGTTCTTCAACGTCTTCGGCGTGTTCTCGATTGCCTACCTGACGCAGACGCTGAATCTGAGTCGCACCGATGCGCTGCTCGGCGTCATGGCTGCTGCGCTCGTGATGGTGGTCACGATCCCGCTGTTCGGCAGGCTGTCCGACCGCATCGGACGCACGCGGATCTACTTCTGGGGCTCGCTGCTGACCGGCCTGTCGGCCTTCATCGGCTTCTGGTTCATGAAGTACAGCGACGGCAACATGCTGATCGTCTGGCTGTCGATCATCATCCCGTTCGGCGTCTTCTATGCCGCCGTATATGGCCCTGAGGCAGCACTGTTCTGCGAACTGTTCGACGCCCGGGTGCGCTACACCGGTATCTCCTTCGTCTATCAGTTCTCGGGCATCTTTGCCGGCGGACTCACGCCGATCATCGCCACCTATCTGCTGCAGAAAGGCAACGGCGAGCCCTGGCTGATCTGCGCCTATGTGATGTTCGCGGCAGTGGTCAGTGCCTTGTCGGCGACCTGGATCGGGCGCAGGCAGCGGCAGGCGCTGCTGCAGTCCCGGCCCAGCGCGCTGCGCGCCTGATCGAAAGCATGTCCCTGACAGGACGGGTGGTGCCGGCACCATCCGTCCTGTTGTTTCATAAAGCTGTATGAACCGTACCGATTTTTAAATTTTCTCTTGACTGCGCAACGTCGCAGCACTAGAGTGTGCTTGTATTCAATATATCGGAATTTTTCGTTCCGTTTTGTTTGATAAATAGACTGAGGAGACGCTACCCATGAGCCAGCCGCACACTCTTTCCGATGGCCGCACGATTCCGAGCGGTCCGACCAAGATGACGCCGTCGGAGGCGTTCGTCGAGACCCTGGTGTCGAACGGTGTGACCGACATGTTCGGGATCATGGGTTCGGCGTTCATGGACGCGATGGACATCTTCGCGCCGGCGGGGATCCGTCTGATTCCGGTGGTGCACGAGCAGGGCGCGGGCCACATGGCCGACGGCTACTCGCGGGTGTCGGGCCGTCACGGCGTGGTGATCGGTCAGAACGGCCCGGGGATCAGCAACTGCGTGACGGCGATCGGCGCGGCGTACTGGGCGCACAGCCCGGTGGTGATCATCACGCCGGAGACGGGGACGATGACGATGGGGCTGGGCGGCTTCCAGGAATGCAAGCAGCTGCCGATGTTCCAGGAGTTCACGAAGTACCAGGGCCACGTCACGCACCCGGCGCGGATGGCCGAGTACACCGGGCGCTGCTTCGACCGTGCGATGAGCGAGATGGGCCCGACGCAGCTGAACATCCCGCGCGACTACTTCTACGGCGAGATCACCTGCGAGATTCCGAAGCCGCAGCGCCTGGAACGCGGCGCGGGCGGCGAGCAGAGCCTGAACGAAGCGGCCGAGCTGCTGGCGAAGGCGAAGTTCCCGGTGATCATCTCGGGCGGCGGCGTGGTGATGGCCGACGCGGTCGAGGAATGCAAGGCGCTGGCCGAGCGTCTGGGCGCGCCGGTGGTCAACAGCTACCTGCACAACGACTCGTTCCCGGCGAGCCACCCGCTGTGGTGCGGCCCGCTGGGCTACCAGGGCTCGAAGGCGGCGATGAAGCTGATGAGCCAGGCCGACGTGGTGGTGGCGCTGGGTTCGCGGCTGGGGCCGTTCGGCACGCTGCCGCAGCACGGCATGGACTACTGGCCGAAGAACGCCAAGATCATCCAGATCGACGCGGACAACAAAATGCTGGGTCTGGTGAAGAAGATCTCGGTGGGCATCTGCGGCGACGCCAAGGCGGCGGCGGTGGCGCTGACGCAGCGGCTGGCCGGCCGCACGCTCGATTGCGACGCGACCAAGGCCGAGCGCGCGGCCAGGGTGGCAGCCGAGAAGGCGGCGTGGGAAAAGGAGCTGGACGAATGGACGCACGAGCGCGACCCGTTCAGCCTGGACATGATCGAAGAGAACGCGAAGGAAAAGCCGTTCTCGGGCGGTGAATACCTGCATCCGCGCCAGGTGCTGCGCGAGCTGGAAAAGGCGATGCCGGAAGACGTGATGGTGTCGACGGACATCGGCAACATCAACTCGGTGGCCAACAGCTACCTGCGCTTCGAGAAGCCGCGGAGCTTCTTTGCGGCGATGAGCTTCGGCAACTGCGGCTACGCGTTCCCGACGATCATCGGCGCGAAGGCGGCGGCGCCGCACCGTCCGGCGGTGTCGTACGCGGGCGACGGTGCGTGGGGCATGAGCCTGATGGAGACGATGACCTGCGTGCGGCACAACATCCCGGTGACGGCGGTGGTGTTCCATAATCGGCAGTGGGGCGCGGAGAAGAAGAACCAGGTGGACTTCTACAACCGTCGTTTCGTCGCGGGCGAGCTGGACAACCAGAGCTTTGCGGAGATTGCGCGGGCGATGGGCGCGGAAGGGATCACGGTGGATCGGCTGGAGGACGTGGGTCCGGCGCTGAAGAAGGCGATCGATCTGCAGATGAACCACGGCAAGACGACGATCATCGAGATCATGTGCACGCGCGAGCTGGGCGATCCGTTCCGCCGCGATGCGCTCTCCAAGCCGGTGCGCTTCCTCGACAAGTACAAGGATTACGTCTGAGCGGCAACGCGCCGTGAAACAGGCCCCGCCTGAGAACGGCGGGGGTGGATTTACCCTCCCTCAATTCCGACCCCTCTCCCCTGATCGGATTGAGATTGGCCGGCATCGCACGCTTGTGGGGCTGTGATGCCGGCTTTTTTTGTGCCTTTTTCGATGTGCCGCCGGACACGGCGGCCATGAGGATGCCGAAACATGAAAGCGATCAACCGGATCATCGACCGTGCCCGTGCCAAGCCCGGGCGCATCGTGCTGTGCGAGGGCGACGACCCGCGCGTGCTGCAGGCCGCGCTGCGCGCCACGCGCGAAGGCACGGCGCACATCCTGCTCGTCGGCCAACGGCAGCGGATCACCCAACTGGCCGAGGACGAGGCCATCGACCTCGGCGGCATGACGCTGATCGATCCGGCGGATTCGCCGCTTGCCGCCGGCTATGCCGAAACCCTGTTCCGCCTGCGCGAGAAGAAGGGCATGACGCTCGCCCAGGCGCAGCAGGAAGTGCTGAAGCCGCTGGTCTTCGCCAATCTGATGGTGCGCGCCGGTGATGCCGACGGTTCGGTGGCCGGCGCGGTGCATACCACGGCCGACGTCGTGCGCACCGCGATCCAGGTGATTGGCACCGATCCGTCGTTCAAGCTGGTGTCGAGCTTCTTCCTGATGATGATGTGCGAGCCCTTTCACAGCCTGAAGGGCGGCCTGATCTTCTCCGACTGCGGCCTGGTGGTCGAGCCAAATGCGGAAGAACTGTCCGAGATCGCGATGGCGGCCGCCGACAGCGCGCGCAACCTGCTCGGCGAGGAGCCGCGGGTGGCGATGCTGTCGTTCTCGACCAGCGGCAGCGCCAAGCATGCGGCGGTCGACAAGGTGACGACCGCCGCCGACCGGGTCAAGGCGATGCGCCCGGGGCTGGCCATCGACGGCGACGTGCAGCTCGACGCCGCGATCGTCGCCGAGATCGCCAATCGCAAGCTGCCCGAGTCCCAGGTCAAGGGCAGGGCCAACGTGCTCATCTTCCCCAACCTGGAAGCGGGCAACATCGGCTACAAGCTGGCCGAGCGCGTCGGTGGCGCGGTGGCGATCGGACCCTTGCTGCAAGGGCTCGCCAAGCCGGCCAACGACCTGTCGCGCGGCTGCAGTTCGGAGGACGTGTTCCACGTCATCGCCGTCACGGTGGTGCAGGCACACGACGTTGCGGCGAAGGCCGGAGGCTGAGCGCGGCGCCGCGCACTGACATGGACATCGAAACCACCGCCGCCCTGCTGGGCGTCATCGCCGTCGGCACCTATTTCCAGACCGTGACCGGATTCGGGCTGGGGATGATCGTCATGGGCATCACCAGCGGTTTCGGGCTGGCGCCGATCACCATGGTGGCCGTCCTCATCAGCCTGGTGACGCTGGTCAACAGCGCGGTGGCGCTGCCGGGCAAGCTGCACCACATCGACTGGCCGGCATCACGCGCCGTGCTGCTCGGCGTGGTGCCCTCGGTGGTCTGCGGGGTGCTGCTGCTCGAGTATCTGAGCGCTGCTGCGGCGCTGCTGCTCGAATTCCTGCTCGGCATCACGATCATCTACAGCGGCATCGTCTTCATGCTGCGGCCCACGCCGCTGAGCGAGCGCTCGTCCAGGGGCAGTTTCTTCGTCAGCGGCTTTTTCTCCGGCCTGTTCGGCGGCCTGTTCGGCATGGCCGGCCCGCCGGTAATCTTCCACTTCTACCGCCAGCCCTTCAGCCTGGAGACGATCCGCAACATGCTGTTGCTGACCTTCGCCTTCACGTCCGGGGTGCGCACCATCTTCGCCGGCACCCAGGGCACCTTCACCCAGGAAGTCTGGGTGCTGGTCGCCTTCACCGTGCCGCTGGTGACCCTGGCGACGCTGGCCGGGCGCCGCTATCCGCCGCCGTTCTCGGCGATCACGATGCGGCGCATCGCCTTCGGCGTGCTGATCGTAATCGGTGGCGGCCTGGTCTTTAATGCCGTGAGCTCGATGCTGCGCTGACTGCGGCCACGGGCAGGGGGCCGTCGGCCTGGCGCTTTTGCGCACCCGAGCTGCTTATAACTATTGGTTTTATAGATAGGGGTGCCAAAAAACATCGAGATCACTATTCTCTCGAAACATCAACGCATGCGCTGGCCGTCCACCGGGGTTTTTGCCCGGTGCCGTTTTCGAGAGGAGATTCCGATGTCCGAGACCCTGTTCGCTTTCATCGCCCTGCTTGCGGTGCTGACGCTCGCCTGGTTCAGGGGGCGGGCCAAGAAGCAGGACGCCATGTCGCGCATCGAAGCCTCGCCGCAGGAAGTCGAATGCCTGTACCTGCGGCACGCGCCGGACGTCGACGCCTACTGGCTGCACGTGCGCTTCAACGACGGCAAGAAGCGCGTGCTGGCCGCGCCGTGGGAAATCGAGGCCGTGCTGGCGCGGCTCGAAGTGCTTGGCCTGCGGCTTGGTGCCGAGGACGAGGCGCTGCTGGCGCAGCGGGCCGATGCCGCGGCACCGGCTTCGGTGCGCACTGCGCAGCAGCGGCACAAGGCCGAGGGAAAGTTCGGACTGTCGGCGCGGGTGGCCTGAATACGGGGCATTCGAACCCGGGCAATCCCGGCCCGGGTTCGCCACGGAATAGCGGCCTCAGCGTTCGGCGGCGGCACTGAGCCGCCAGGCGCCGGCTTCGATCGGCAAGAAGGCGGCGATCGCCGCGGTGGCGACGATGTGGGTGGTGTCGGCTTCGGGATCATGGACGTCGAGCCCGCCGAACACCGCCTTCACTTCGGCGCGGCCGCGCGGCAGTGTGGCGGCGACGGCGGCGGTATCGACCTTTTCCGGCGCCTGCACGCCGATCGTCACTTCGACGCGCATGTCGAGGTGGTCGTAGCCGAGCGATCGCAGCAGCACGAGCGAGGAATGGTGCAGGGCGTCCTGCACCGCGCGGCAGGCCGCCTTGGTGTAGTCGCCGCCGTAGAGATCGTTGCCGCTTCCCATTTCGAGGATGATGCGCTTTTCAGTCATGGCTTTGCTCCATGTCGAAGTAGACGACCAGCGCCGCATTGACCATCACGGAACTGCTGCTGCCATCGGGTTTGGCGACTTCCAGGCCGCCTCTGGATACGCGGATCGTCACCTGCCCATAGGGAAAGATCGGCAGCAGCGCGGCGCAATCCACCGCTTCCGGGCAGGGCACGCCCAGTTCCACGTCGATCTGCATCGCCTCGCGCGGAAAGCCGAAGGCGTCGGCGAGGTTGAGCGAGTTGTGCCACAGCGCGTCGCGGATCGCGCGGGCCGCGGCCTGGGTATAGTTCCGGCTGCGGATCGAGGTGCCCAGGCCGAGCTGGACGGCCAGACGTTTCCTTGCCATGCGTTTTCTCCTGTCGAATGCCGCGCCGCCTGGCCGGCACGGAAAGCTGCGCGCGGGCCGGCGCGCTACGGGTTCCGGCGGGCGCCGTGCAGACGGCCGCCGAGCATCTGGGCAATCTCGAAGAACAGTGTGTTGTCCAGCGCCTGGCTCATGTCGGTGGCCAGGCAGCGCCGGTAGAAGGGGCTCAGGTCGAGGCCGACGCCCAGGCCGATGATCTCGACCGCGCCCTGCTGCGTGCGCCGCGCGACCACGTCCTTCAGATGGTTGTCGAGGTAGAAGGCGTCGTTGGCGAGACTGGTGGCGCTGTCGGCCGGGCAGCCGTCCGAGATCACCACCAGGATGCGGCGGCGTTCGCCGCGCGCCAGCAGGCGGTTGCAGGCCCAGTCCACCGCCTCGCCGTCGATGCCTTCGCGGAACAGGTCGGCCTTCAGCAGCGCGGCGACATCGGTGCGTGCCCGCCGCCAGTTGCGGTCGGCGTCCTTGAACACCATGTGGCAGACCTCGTTGAGCCGGCCGGGTCGCGGCGGGCGGCCCTGGGCGAGCCATTCCCGCCAGGCGCGGCCGCCATTCCACGCAGAGGTGGTGAAGCCGAGCAGCTCGGTGCGCGCGCCGGTCATTTCCAGCGCGCGCAGTAGCACGTCCAGCATCACCGCCACCGCTTCGATGTGGGCCTTCATCGAGCCCGAGCAATCGACCAGGAAGGCGACCACGCAGTCGGCGTGGGGGCGCAGGCGATCCTGGCGGAACAGGCGGCGCTCGGTGGGGGAACTGATCAGCTGTGCCAGCCGGCGGCCATCGACCCGGCCTTCTTCCTCGCCGAACAGCCAGCCGTCGTGCCGGGGTTCGGCCAGTGCCGCGCCCAGCATGCGCGCCAGGCGGGCGAGGTTGAGGCCTTGTTCGGCGATGCGCTTGTCGAGCCGCTCGCGCAGTTCGCGCAGCAAGGCCTTGCGCACCAGGCCGGCGGCGGCGACTTCGCTGTCGAAGCGGGTGGTGAACACCCGATAGGCATGCTCGGCCTCGTCGAAGACCTTGCTGGTGCCGGTCGTGGCGGCGGCGATGCCGTCGCCGTCATCGCCGTCCTGGTCGAAATCGAGCAGCAGGGCGAATTCGCGCAGCGTCTCGTCGTCATTTTCGTCGCTGCCGTCGGTGTCCGCGGCGGCGGCCTGCTCGGCGCGCACGCGCTCGCCGACGATGGCGGCGATGGCGAGCGCATGGACGGCGAAGGCGCGCTGGTCGGCACGGCTGCGGCGCAGGCCCGCCAGGTGCGTGCCCAGTTCGCCGGCCAGCGAGAAGCGCATGCTCTCGATGTAGTCCTCGGTTTCCTCCAGCACGCGCAAGCTGGTCAGGCGCGACCAGCACATCTGCGCCACGGTGTACAGCAGCATGCCCAGCGTGCTGTCGGTCAGCCCCGAGCGGTAGAAGGCCAGCGACCAGCTCTCGAAGCGGCGATGCAGATTGTCGGCCATGCCGGCCATGTCCGCGGGCACGAAAGTCTCGACCCGCAACTGCTCGAGCAGCTCGAACACCAGGCGCTCGACCGGGTCGGTGGGGCACAGGCTGCGGTGCAGCGCGGGGTCGGAGTGGAGCAGGCGCAGCGCCATGCCGTCGGCCGCGGCACGGCAGTCGCCGAAGCCGCTTTCGCCGGCATCGACGCGCAGGTGCGGCGCGTGCATGGCCAGCGGCCGCTCGCCGGCGTACAGGCGGCGGCCGCGGTAGTGCAGCCGGCGGTCGCCGGTCAGCGCGCGCAGCGTGGCGGCGCACAGTTCCTCGACGCGCTGCTGGCGCCTCGCCTTTTGCTGGGCGCTGGACATCACTGCGCTCCGGGTGCGCGCATCCAGGATTCGTCCAGTTCGGTGCCGAAGCAGCGCTGGTAGTACTCGGCCACGATCGGGCGCTCGGCCTCGTCGCACTTGTTGAGGAAGGACAGCCGGAAGGCCAGCGCCGGGTCGCGGAAGATCTCGCAGTTCTCCGCCCAGGTGATCACGGTGCGCGGCGACATCAGCGTCGACAGGTCGCCGGCGGCGAAGCCCTTGCGGGTCAGTTCGGCGACCGTGACCATCGCCGAGATCAGCTTGCGGCCTCTGTCGTCGTTCTTGGCCGGCACGCGTGCCAGCACGATCGCCATCTCCTCGTCGTGTGGCAGGTAGTTCAGCGTGGCGACGATGTTCCAGCGGTCGATCTGGGCATGGTTCAGCACCTGGGTGCCGTGGTACATGCCCGACAGGTTGCCCAGGCCGACGGTGTTGGAGGTGGCGAACAGGCGGAACCAGGGGTGGGGGTGGATCACCCGGTTCTGGTCGAGCAGGGTGAACTTGCCGTCGCGCTCCAGGATGCGCTGGATCACGAACATCACGTCCGGCCGGCCGGCGTCGTATTCGTCGAAGATCAGCGCCACCGGGCGCTGCAGCGCCCACGGCACGATGCCTTCCTGGAATTCGGTCACCTGCAGGCCGTCGCGCAGCACGATGGCGTCCTTGCCGACGAGATCGAGGCGGCTGATGTGGCCGTCGAGGTTCACCCGCACGCAGGGCCAGTTCAGCCGCGCCGCGACCTGCTCGATGTGGGTGGATTTGCCGGTGCCGTGCAGGCCTTGCACCATCACCCGGCGGTCGCGGCTGAAGCCGGCCAGAATCGCCAGCGTGACGTCGGGGTTGAAGCGGTAGGCGTCGTCGATGTCCGGCACGTGGTCTTCGCGCTCGGCGAAGGCAGGCACCTTCAGATCGGTATCGATTCCGAACACCTCGCGCACCGACACCATGTGGTCGGGGCTTTGCAGGACGAATTCCGTCACCTCTGTCTCCTTGCTTCCTTTTTTGCACGTGCCGGTCCGGCTTGCGATGCCGCGGGCCGGAGCGCGCATGTGTGGGGGTCAGGCAATCTTATTTTAGTTCCGGAAATTTGTACATAAAGTTCCGATTTTTGTTTTTCATGCTTGACGCCATGTGCGTCTGGCACTAGAGTTCCGATCAAGTTTCGTTTATCGGAACTTAATGTATCGTTTTATTTATATCCAAGAACATTGACGGAGACGCTACCCATGAGCCAGCCGCACACTCTTTCCGATGGCCGCACGATTCCGAGCGGTCCGACCAAGATGACGCCGTCGGAGGCGTTCGTCGAGACCCTGGTGTCGAACGGTGTGACCGACATGTTCGGGATCATGGGTTCGGCGTTCATGGACGCGATGGACATCTTCGCGCCGGCGGGGATCCGTCTGATTCCGGTGGTGCACGAGCAGGGCGCGGGCCACATGGCCGACGGCTACTCGCGGGTGTCGGGCCGTCACGGCGTGGTGATCGGTCAGAACGGCCCGGGGATCAGCAACTGCGTGACGGCGATCGGCGCGGCGTACTGGGCGCACAGCCCGGTGGTGATCATCACGCCGGAGACGGGGACGATGACGATGGGGCTGGGCGGCTTCCAGGAATGCAAGCAGCTGCCGATGTTCCAGGAGTTCACGAAGTACCAGGGCCACGTCACGCACCCGGCGCGGATGGCCGAGTACACCGGGCGCTGCTTCGACCGTGCGATGAGCGAGATGGGCCCGACGCAGCTGAACATCCCGCGCGACTACTTCTACGGCGAGATCACCTGCGAGATTCCGAAGCCGCAGCGCCTGGAACGCGGCGCGGGCGGCGAGCAGAGCCTGAACGAAGCGGCCGAGCTGCTGGCGAAGGCGAAGTTCCCGGTGATCATCTCGGGCGGCGGCGTGGTGATGGCCGACGCGGTCGAGGAATGCAAGGCGCTGGCCGAGCGTCTGGGCGCGCCGGTGGTCAACAGCTACCTGCACAACGACTCGTTCCCGGCGAGCCACCCGCTGTGGTGCGGCCCGCTGGGCTACCAGGGCTCGAAGGCGGCGATGAAGCTGATGAGCCAGGCCGACGTGGTGGTGGCGCTGGGTTCGCGGCTGGGGCCGTTCGGCACGCTGCCGCAGCACGGCATGGACTACTGGCCGAAGAACGCCAAGATCATCCAGATCGACGCGGACAACAAAATGCTGGGTCTGGTGAAGAAGATCTCGGTGGGCATCTGCGGCGACGCCAAGGCGGCGGCGGTGGCGCTGACGCAGCGGCTGGCCGGCCGCACGCTCGATTGCGACGCGACCAAGGCCGAGCGCGCGGCCAGGGTGGCAGCCGAGAAGGCGGCGTGGGAAAAGGAGCTGGACGAATGGACGCACGAGCGCGACCCGTTCAGCCTGGACATGATCGAAGAGAACGCGAAGGAAAAGCCGTTCTCGGGCGGTGAATACCTGCATCCGCGCCAGGTGCTGCGCGAGCTGGAAAAGGCGATGCCGGAAGACGTGATGGTGTCGACGGACATCGGCAACATCAACTCGGTGGCCAACAGCTACCTGCGCTTCGAGAAGCCGCGGAGCTTCTTTGCGGCGATGAGCTTCGGCAACTGCGGCTACGCGTTCCCGACGATCATCGGCGCGAAGGCGGCGGCGCCGCACCGTCCGGCGGTGTCGTACGCGGGCGACGGTGCGTGGGGCATGAGCCTGATGGAGACGATGACCTGCGTGCGGCACAACATCCCGGTGACGGCGGTGGTGTTCCATAATCGGCAGTGGGGCGCGGAGAAGAAGAACCAGGTGGACTTCTACAACCGTCGTTTCGTCGCGGGCGAGCTGGACAACCAGAGCTTTGCGGAGATTGCGCGGGCGATGGGCGCGGAAGGGATCACGGTGGATCGGCTGGAGGACGTGGGTCCGGCGCTGAAGAAGGCGATCGATCTGCAGATGAACCACGGCAAGACGACGATCATCGAGATCATGTGCACGCGCGAGCTGGGCGATCCGTTCCGCCGCGATGCGCTCTCCAAGCCGGTGCGCTTCCTCGACAAGTACAAGGACTACGTCTGAGCGGCAACGCGCCGTGAAACAGGCCCCGCCCGAAAGGGCGGGGTATTTTCCCCCCGGACCACGCACAGAGGGACGAGCGCGCTCGCGCGCCTTTGCATCATGACCGCCCAGACCAATGCCATGCCTGCCTCGATGTTCGCCGACGCGCGCAAGCTGCTGCCCGGCTTCATGCTGTGCACGGTGATCGCGATTACCGCCGCCTTCGTCTCCGATCACTACGGCGGCCCCAAATTCCTGTACGCGCTGCTGCTCGGCATCGCCTTCCATTTCCTCTCGGACAACGACAAGTGCATTCCCGGGATCGAGTTCTCGGCGAAGAAGCTGGTGCGCATCGGCGTCGCCCTGCTGGGCGCGCGCATCGCCTTCAGTGACGTCGCCGACCTCGGCCTGGCCGGTGTCGGCGCGCTGGCCGGCGCGGTCGTGCTGACGATCGGCTTTGGCATGCTGATGGCGCGCATGCTCGGCCTGCCTTCCATGCTCGGCCTGATCTCGGGCGGCGCGACCGGCATCTGCGGCATCTCGGCGGCGATGGCGATCTCCGCCACGCTGCCGCAGACCAAGGAGAACGAGCACTACACCCTGCTGACGGCGATCGGTGTGGCGACTTTCTCAACCGCGGCGATGATCCTCTATCCGCTGGTGGTGTCCGCCGGCGGGCTTTCGGTGGGCGAGGCCGGCATGTTCCTCGGCGGCTCGATCCACGACGTCGCCCAGGTGGTCGGGGCCGCCTTCATGATCTCGCCAGCGGTCGGCGATGCGGCGACGCTGGCGAAGATGTTCCGCGTCGCCATGCTGGTGCCGGTGGTGATGGTGCTCGCGTTCGGCTTCCGCGCCCAGTCCGCCCAGGCGGCCGGCGGCAAGAAGGCGCCGCTGCTGCCCTTCTTCCTGATCGCCTTCGCCGCGCTGGTGGTGGTCAATAGCCTGGGCTGGATTCCGGCCCAGGTGGTCGAGGTGAGTTCGGACGTGTCGCGCTGGTGCCTGGTGATTTCGATCTCCGCACTGGGCGTCAAGACCTCGTTCGAGAAGCTGGCCGCGCTGGGCTGGAAGCCGATCGCGCTGCTGTCGAGCGAAACCCTGTTCATCGCCTTCTACATGATGGCCATCGTGATGCTGATGCGCCTGCTGCCGGCCTGAGTCCCCACGGAGACCCCCATGACTGCCCCCGAAAAACTTTCCGCCTCGTTCGCCCACGGCGGCGCAGCGGCCATCTGCAGGACGGTGTGACGGCGATGCTGACAGTGACGTTCAACGGCCAGACCCAGACCCTGAAGCACCGCCTGACGGTGCGCGACATGCTCGACTACATGGGGCTCGCCGGCAAGCGGGTGGCGGTCGAGCGCAACGGACACATCGTGCCGCGAGCGGAGCATGGCGAGATCCTGCTCCATGACGGCGATTCGCTGGAAGTGATCGCCGCCGTCGGCGGCGGCTGAGTCCGGCCGCCGGCTGCGGGCCGGCACGACAAGCAGAAAGAGGAGACAACAGACATGCAGGATCCCTTGATCATCGCCGGCAGGCCCTACACGTCCCGCCTGCTGGTGGGTACCGGCAAGTACAAGGATTTCGACGAAACGCGGCTGGCGATGGAGGCGAGCGGGGCGGAGATCGTCACCGTCGCCATCCGCCGCACCAATATCGGCCAGAGCGCGGGCGAGCCGAGCCTGCTCGACTACCTGCCGCCGTCGCGCTACACCTATCTGCCGAATACCGCCGGCTGCTACACCGCCGAGGATGCGGTGCGCACCTTGCGCCTGGCGCGCGAACTGCTCGATGGCCACGCGCTGGTCAAGCTCGAAGTGCTGGGCGACCCGAACAACCTCTACCCCAACATGCCCGAGACGCTGAAGGCGGCGCGGACGCTGGTGAACGAAGGCTTCGACGTCATGGTCTATTGTTCCGACGATCCGATCCAGGCCCGCATGCTCGAAGACATCGGCTGCGTCGCGGTGATGCCGCTGGCCTCGATCATCGGCTCGGGCATGGGCATCCTGAACCCCTGGAACCTGCGCCTGATCATCGACAACGCCAAGGTGCCGGTGCTGGTCGATGCCGGCGTCGGCACGGCCTCGGATGCGGCGATCGCGATGGAGCTGGGCTGCGACGCGGTGCTGATGAATTCCGCCATCGCCCATGCGCGCGATCCGGTGCTGATGGCGGGCGCGATGCGCCATGCGGTGCGCGCCGGGCGCGAGGCCTTCCTCGCTGGGCGCATGCCGCGCAAGCTCTACATGGCGGAAGCATCGTCGCCGGCCACCGGCATGATTTCCCCGCTCGGCAAGGCGGCCTGAGCCCGCACCCCAAACGTTTCCGGGAGTGATACCCTCGCGCCTCTTCTTTTTTGCCGCCGGGCCGTCCCGAGGCAAAAAGCGCCCCCTCGGGGGGTGGAGCAGGGGTTTCGCGGAGCACTGCTCCGCGCCTGCGGAACGGGCCGGCTGTGCAAAGCTGGCCCTCTTGCGACCCGCGTAGCGGCGGAGCGTGGAGGCTGATGATCTTTTTGCCGCAGGGCCGCCTCCAAGGTAAAAGCGCTTTACCGAGGGGCGGCAGCAATTCTTGCTGGGCCGCGCCCGGACACGATCGAAAGGAATGATTCCGGCGATGAGCGTCAAACTGACCGGTACGATGTGGCAGCAGTTCTTCCAGCGTTCGACGTCTCCGGGTTTGAGCTTGCAGGGGCAGATCCGCGAAATGCTGGTGAGCGCCATCCTCGATGGCCAGCTGCCGCTCGATGCACCGATACCGTCCAGCCGCGAACTGTCGGCGCAACTGGGCGTTGCCCGCAACACCGTGGTCATCGCCTACCAGCAGCTGGCCGACGAAGGCTATCTGGTATCGCACGAGCGCAAGGGGCATTTCGTCAATCCGGCGATGCTCGAAGGGCGGGCGCAGCCCGCCGGCGCCACGCCGCCGCCGGCCGAAACGGCGCCCACGCCGAGTGCGCGCTCGCCGGAGTGGGGCCGGCGCTTCCGCTTCCGCCCGTCCCTGCAGCGCAACATCGCCAAGCGTGCCGACTGGCAGAGCTATCCCTATCCCTTCCTGTACGGCCAGTTCGATCCCTCGCTGTTCCCGACCTCGGACTGGCGCGAGTGCTGCATGAAGACGCTGAGCGCGCTGGAGATCGGCGAGTGGGCGCAGGACCGCATCCTGCGCGACGACGAATCGCTGGTGCGCCAGATCCGCACCCGCGTGCTGCCGCGCCGCGGCGTGTGGGCCTCGGACGACGAGATCGTCGTCACCGTCGGTGCGCAGCAGGCGCTCTATCTGCTCGCCGACCTGCTGGTGGGCACGGACACGCCGGTGGGCATCGAGAATCCCGGCTATCCCGATGCGCGCAACATCTTCAGCAGCCGCAGTTCGCGCATCGTCGACCTCGACGTCGATGCCGACGGCCTGGTCGCGAATGCCTTGCTGCGGACCTGCGACTACGTCTACGTCACGCCCAGCCACCAGTGCCCGACCACGGTGACGATGCCGGTGGCGCGGCGCGAAGCCCTGCTGGACATGGCCGAGGAGGCGGATTTCGTCCTGATCGAGGACGACTACGACAGCGAGAATCCGTTCGAGGGCGAGCCGGTGCCGGCACTGAAGAGCCTGGACCGGCACGACCGCGTGATCTACGTCGGCAGCCTGTCGAAGAGCCTCGCACCCGGCCTGCGCATCGGCTACATCGTCGGTCCGGCCGAACTGATCCGCGAGATCCGCGGCATCCGCCGCCTCAACCTGCGCCACCCGACCGCCTTCATGCAGCGCGCCTTCGCGCTGTTCCTGTCGCTCGGCCATCACGACGCCCTGCTGCGCCGGCTGTCGGCGGCGCACCACGAGCGTGCGGCATCCCTGATGCAGGCGCTCGACCGCCATCTGCCGGAGTTCCGCTACCGGCCGGTGTCGGGCGGCTCGGCCTGCTGGGTCGAAGGCCCGGCCTGGCTCGATGCCGCCGAGCTGGCGCGCGAAGCCGAAGCCGAGGGGGTGCTGATCGAGCCGGGCAGCGTGTTCTTCAACGTCGAGCCGCCGCCGGCCAACTGCTTCCGCCTGGGCTTCTCGTCCATCTCCGCCGGCGACGTCGAAGCCGGCATCCGTCGGCTCGCCACGGCTTTCCAGCGCCTGGAGCCAGCCGGCCGGGCCTGAGCGGTTCTGCTGGCCCAAACGATTGTTGCCAACTGGTTCTACGCAGATCTTCGACGGTTTTCTAATCTTGAGCCTCGACACCGCTGCGGCCCGGCGCCGGCGGCGACCGACAACAGACGAGCCAAGATAAAGGAGACCCCCATGACCCAGCCTACCGTCGAGTTCCTGCAAGCCTTCAGCGATGCCTGGAACCGCCACGACATCGACGCCCTGATGAGCTTCATGGCCGACGACTGCTCCTTCCATGCCGTGGCCGGCCCCGACCTGCTCGGCCGCAGCTTCGTCGGCCGCGACGCGGTGCGCGAAGGCTTCCAGCTCGCCTGGCAGACCTTCCCGGATGCGGCCTGGCTCGACGCCGACCACTTCATTGCCGGCGACCGCGGCGTCAGCGAATCCACCTTCTCCGGCACCAAGGCCGACGGCACGCGGATCGAGGCGCGCATGGTCGATGTCTTCACTTTCCACAACGGCAAGATCGCGGTGAAGAACGCCTACCGCAAGGATCGTCCGCCGGTCGCCGCCGCCTGATTCGGATACGGCCCTCACCGATACGGAGTCCGAACATGGATGCAGCAGCCTTCAATCAATCTGGCGGAGCGGGGCGGGCCACGGCGCCGTCGGCGCCCTACGATCCGGCCTACGACCCGCTGGTATCGCCCACGCCCGGGCATGGGCGCGACTACGCGCCGACCTACTGGATCGGCACCGCCGGCGAACCGCCGGAGGACGATGGCCCGATCACCCGCGACATCGACGTCGACGTTGCCATCATCGGTTCCGGCTTCACCGGCCTGACCACGGCGATCTTCCTGGCCCAGGAGTACGGCATCAAGGCCACGGTGCTGGAAGCCAACCGCAGCGCCTGGGGCTGCAGCGTGCGCAACGGCGGCCAGGCGCAATGCGCTTCCGGGCGTCTGAAGCGTTCGCAATGGATCGAGCGCTGGGGCCTGGACACGGCGAAGAAGATGCACCAGGAGTGTCTCGATGGCATGGAGAACTTCAAGGAGCTGATCAAGGACATCGACTGCGATCCGCAGCCCGGTGGCCACCTGTACATCGCCCACCGCGACAAGGTGATGCCGGTGCTGGAGAAGGAAGCCCGCCTGCTACGCGAGACCTTCGGCTACAACGCCCGTATCCTCGACGCCGAGACGGTCAAGCGCGAGTACGTCGACGACAAGGAAGCCTGCGGCGCCATGCACGAGCCGGAAGGCATCGGCATCCACGCCGGCAAGCTCGCCTTCGGCTACCTCCGCAAGGCGCGCGCACTGGGCGCCACGGTACATCCGGCCAGCCCGGTGCAGGGCTGGGAGACGCGCAACGGCGTGCATCACCTGCGCACGCCGGGCGGCATCGTGCGCGCCCGCGCGGTGGGCATCGCCACCGGCGGCTACACCTCGAACAGCCTGCATCCGGAGCTGAAGAACCGGCTGCTGCCCATCCTGTCGAACTCCATCGTCACGCGTCCGTTGACGGCGGCCGAGATCGAGGCGTGCAACTTCCGCACCACCCAGGTCATCACCGATACGCGCGTGCTGCGCCATTACTACCGGCTGATGCCCGACAACCGCGTGCAGATCGGCAGCCGCAGCGCCATCTCCGGCATGGATGCGCCGCAGAAGAAGTACGAGGACTTCCTGGTCCGCGACCTGCACCGCAAGTTCCCGGCGCTGGAAGGCATCCAGATCGACTACTCGTGGTGGGGCTGGGTGGATGTCAGCCACGACATGATGCCGCGCATCTATCAGCCCGATCCGGCGCAGACGATCTATTACGCGCTGGGCTACGGCGGCAACGGCGTGATGTATTCGGCCCAGGCCGGACGCCGGCTGGCGCAGTGGATCGCGGGCCGCGGCCGGGAGCTGGAGCTGCCGATCTTCAAGTCCAGGCTGCCTTTCCCGAACGTGCGCGAAATGGTCGAAGCCGAGATGTTTGCGCCTTTCCGCCGTTTCGGCCAGTGGTGGCTGTACCGCTGGTACCACCTGAAGGACGAGGTCCTCTGAGGAGCGCCCGCGAAGACAACAACGACGACGGGACGACAGGGGTGCCCGCATGCCCCGGAGCCCGCTTTGCATGAGCAGTCGAGTTTGCAGCACCTTTTCAAACCTATAAGGCCACTTCAAGTGCCCGAGGAGACAATCATGAACATCCGCAAGACCGTACTGATGCCCGTACTGGCCGCCGCCAGCCTGATGATGGCCGCGCCCGCGACCATGGCCGCGACCTTCAAGATGGCGATCGGCGATGCCGCCGGCGGCACCCAGTGGGAGCTCGGCACCAGCTTCGCCAAGAGCTTCAGCGACAAGACCGGCGGCAAGCACAAGGTCGACCTCTTCCCCAACGGCCAGCTCGGCGACGAGCAGGACACGGTGAACAACGCCGGCATGGGGGTGCTGGACTTCTCCATCGTCGCAATCAACAACATCACGCCCTTCTCGCCGACGGTCGGCGTGCTGACGCTGCCCTACGTGATCCAGAGCGCCGAGGAGGCGAAGCTGCTGACGCAGGGCGACATCGGCAAGGAACTGGCCGAGAACACCATCCGCGATGCCGGCGTGCGCATCATCGGCTGGTCCTACTCGGGCTTTCGCGTACTGACCAATTCCAAGCGCCCGATCAAGACCCTGGACGATCTCAAGGGCGTGGTGGTCCGCGTGCCGAAGAACGAGATCATGATCGCCACCTACCAGGCCTGGGGCATCAACCCGACGCCGATGGCCTGGTCCGAAACCTTCACCGCGCTGCAGCAGCGCGTGGTGGATGGCCAGGACAATCCCTACATCACCGTGTCGGCGATGAAGTTCAACGAGGTGCAGAAGTACATCACCAACATCCGCTACCTGTTCTCGCTCGAGCCGCTGATCGTCAGCGAGCAGGTGTTCCAGTCGCAGAAGCCGGATGTGCAGCAGGCGATCCTGGAAGCCGGCCGCGAGGCAACCGAGCACAGCTACCGCTTCCTGCTCGAATCCGAGGAAAAGATCCGCGCCGACCTGGCGGCGAAGGGCATGGAAATCTCCGATCCGGCCGATGGCGAGAAGGAGTGGATCGAGAAGGCCACGACCACCGTGTGGCCGAAGTTCCACAAGAGCATCGGCGGCAAGGACAAGCTCGATGCCACGCTGAAGGCACTGGGCCGCTGATCCCGCCGGGCCCCCGCATGCGGGAGGTGGCCGGCGCACCGACGGTGCCGGTCGCCTCCGGGTCCGCGGGGGAAACCCCTCCGCATCTCCAATCCCAACCCGTACCTGCACGGCGCCTTCGCCGCCACAGGGCCGCTGCCTGCAGCGGCCCGGCGAGGCGCGCCCGAGGTGCAACAGACAGGGAGAGTCCGCCGTGTCCGCCAAGCGCGTCATCGTCAATTTCTTTGCAAACATCGAAGAGTACTTTTGTGAAGTGCTGCTGGCGTTCTTCGTCGTGCTGCTCTTCGTGCAGATCCTGTTGCGCCAGTTCTGGGGCTACACCATCCCGTGGGGCGAGGAACTGGCGACCTACATGTTCGTCTGGTTCGCCTATCTCGGCGCCGTGGTCGCCGCCAAGATGTCGGCGCACAACCGGGTGTCCTTCCACTTCCGCTACTTCCCGCCGATCGTCAAGAAGGTCAGCGAGGCGATCGCCGATCTGCTGTGGGTGGGTTTCAACCTCTACATGGCCTGGTTGAGCTACGACTTCGTCTTCAACCGCATGAACCTGTTCTGGAAGTCGCAGACCATCGGCCTGCCGATGAAGTACTTCTACATGATCCTGCCGGTCGTCTTCGTGCTGATGTCGATCCGCATCCTGTGGAACAACTACCTGAGCCTGGTCAAGGGCGTCGAGATCCTCGATCCGGAAGCGAAGGAAATCGAGAACATCAAGCGGGTGGCTGCCGTGAGAGCCCAGAAAGGCTGATTGCCGCCACGCGGAGGAGACAAAACAATGGAAGAATATCTGATCCCCATTCTGTTCGGCGGCTTCCTGGGCCTGATGCTGCTGGGCGCGCCGATCACGGTGGCGCTCGCCGGTTCGGCGATGGTCGCCTTTCTGGCGCTGGACAAGAACCCGATCGCCTTCGTGCAGATCGCCTTCACCTCGGTCGGCAGTTTTCCGCTGATGGCCCTGCCGGCCTTCGTGCTGGCCGGGGCGCTGATGGAAGCGGCCGGCATCTCCAAACGCCTGGTCGATCTCGCCGAAGCCCTGGCCGGGCCGATCACCGGCGGGCTGGGCGCCGCCACGGTGCTGGCCTGCCTGTTCTTCGGCTCGATCTCGGGCTCGGGTCCGGCGACGACCGCCGCGGTCGGCATGCTGATGATTCCGGCGATGGCCAAGCGCAACTACGAGAAGAGCTACGCCTCGGCGGTGACGGCGGCTTCCGGCGGGCTGGGCATCATCCTGCCGCCGTCGATTCCGATGGTCATCTTCGGCATCTCGGGACTGGGCCTGGTGCCGCCGGCCGAGGCGGTGGCGAAGTTCGGCGAGTTCGACACGCTGTCGATTCCCAAGCTCTTCGTCGCCGGCGTGATCCCGGGCCTGATCATGGCCGTCAGCCTGATCCTGATGAACTATGTCATCTCGAAGAAGCGCGGCTACCGCGGCCTGACCGAAAAATGGTCGTTCGAGGACATCGGCCTGGCCGTGCGCCGCGGCGTGTGGTCGTTGCTGGCACCACTGGTGATCCTCGGCGGCATCTACACCGGCATGTTCACGCCGACCGAATCGGCCATCGTGGCGATCTTCTACACGCTGTTCGTCGGCTTCTTCCTGCACCGCGAACTGAAGTTCTCGAAAGTGCTGATCTCGCTGCGCACCACCACCTGGATCACCGGCCGCGTGCTGCTGATCCTGTTCGCCGCCACGGTGTTCGGCCGGCTGATGGTCGAGCAGCAGATTCCGGCCACGGTCGCGGCCTCGCTGCTGAGCCTGACCGAGAACATGTACCTGATCTGGACCATCCTGATCCTGTTCCTGCTGTTCTTCGGCATGTTCATGGAAACGCTGGCGGCGATCATGATCCTGGTGCCGGTGCTGCTGCCGATGATGTACATGCTCGGTGCGGACCCGACCCACGTCGGTATCGTCGTCATCTGCGCGCTGTCGATCGGCTTCATGACGCCGCCGCTGGGCGAGAACATCTTCGTCGCCTCGGGGATCGGCGGATCGACCGTCGAGGAAATCGTTGCCCGCGTGCCGCCCTTCGTCTTTGCGCAGACCCTGGCCCTGTTCGTGATCGCCTTCTTCCCGGCGATCAGCCTGTGGCTGCCACGAATGATGGGTTACTGAAGATCATTGGGAGAGAGAACATGATGAAATCGCTGGTTTCTTGCCTGAAACCGCTGATCCTGGGGGCCATGCTCGCCACGATCGCCGCGCCTGCGCCCTCGCTGGCGGAGACGGCTGATGCCCCGGTGGCCAGGAGCGTGCTGCAGGCACGCGCTGAAGTCCTGCTCGACATCGCTGCCCGGCACGTCGCCGAGAAGGGCGAGGCCGGTGCGCAGGACTTCGCCCGCCAGTCGGCCTTCGTCGATCGCGACCTCTATGCCTACGCGCTGCGGACCGACGGCGTCTTCCTCGCTAGCGGCGGCTCGTCCGCGGCGCTGGTCGGCGACAACGTGCTCGACTACACCGATACCGATGGCAAGGCCTTCTTCCGCGAGATGATCGAGATCGCCAGGCGGGATGGCCAGGGCAGCGTCGAGTACCGCTGGTTCAATCCCGCCGACAGCCGGGGCGAGCCGAAGACGACGCTGTTCCGCAAGGTCGGCGAGGTGATCGTGGCGGTGGGCTACTACCCGCCCCGCGCGACTGCGCTGGAAGCCAGGGCCATGCTGCGCACCGCGCTGCGGGCGCTCGATGGTGGCAAGGATGCGGCGCTCGCCGAGTTCCAGGACCTGAACGGCCGCTTCGTGCGCAACGACCTGTACGTCTTCGTCGTCGATGCCGAGAGCGGCCGCTTCCTCGCCCATGGTGCGACGCCGGTGCTGGTGGGCACCGACGGTTTCGAACTGCGCGATCCGCGCGGCCAGTACATCATCCGCCAGATGCTGGAGATCGCCCGCAAGGACGGCAGCGGCGAGCTGGACTACTTCTGGCGCAACCCGACCACCGGCAAGATGGAAAGCAAGCACACCCTGTTTCGCCTGAGCCAGGGCCTGCTGGTGGCGGTCGGCAGCTACAACCGGTGAGAGCCGGCCGGTGGGCCGTTCAGCGCAGCTGCCCGCCGGCCAGTTCACCCAGCGTCATCAGCGCATGCACGTGGCGGTCGCTGAAGGGATAGCAGCCCGACAGGCGCAGGTGGCGGTCGTAGCGGCCGGAAGGTGAATAGAGCTTGCCCGGCGTCATGCCGATGCCGCGGCGCAGGGCGAGGTCGAACAGGCGGTTGGTG
The DNA here is from genome assembly GCF_025699485.1 of Thauera carbonicopians. Lineage (GTDB taxonomy): Bacteria > Pseudomonadota > Gammaproteobacteria > Burkholderiales > Rhodocyclaceae > Thauera. The sequence goes on from NZ_JANUXN010000017.1 coordinate 54,588, forward strand.
TCGCAGCCTTCGGGCAGCTCGACCCACACCAGGAAGCCGCCGCCGGGCCGGGTGGCGCGCGTGCCCGCGGGAAAGGCGTCGTGGATCAGGCCGCGCAGGCGCTCGGTCTGGGCGGCATAGGTGCGGCGCAGGCGGCGCATGTGCTGGGCGTAGCCGCCGCTCTCGAGGAAGCGGCCGATCGCTTCGCACAGCAGCGCCGGCTGCGCCACCGAGGCGCAGAACTTGAGTTCGGCCAGTTCGCGGCCGAAGCGGCCGCCTTCCATCCAGCCCACCCGCATGCCGGGCGCCAGGGTCTTGGTGTAGGAGGCGCAGACGATGATCCAGCCGTCCCGGTCGAAAGCCTTGGCCGTCGGCTGCAGCGGCGTGCTGAACTGCAGTTCGGCATACAGCGCATCCTCGATCACCGGCACGCGCCAGTCGTGTGCCAGCCTGGCCAGGCGGCGCTTGTTGGCCGGGCTCATGCTGGTGCCGAGCGGATTGTGCACCGTCGGCATCGTCACCACCGCCTGCAGGCGCTTTTCCGACAGCAGCAGTTCGAGCGCGTCCAGCGACAGCCCGCCTTCCGGATGGGTGGGGATCTCGATCGCCTTCAGGCCCAGGCGGTCGAGCAGCGGAATCAGGTTGAAATAGGTCGGCGATTCCAGCCCCACGGTGTCGCCGGGCCGGGTGGTGGCGCGCAGCGCCAGTTGCAGCGCTTCCATGCAGCCGTTGGTCAGCAGGATGGCGTCGGGCTGCAACTGCATGCCCAGCTCGGTGGCGTGGCGGCAGATTTCCCGGCGCAGCAGCAGCGAGCCGGGCGGCAGCGAATAATCGGTGAGCAGTTCCGGGTGGCGGCGGGTCAGCTCGGCGACGATGCGGCCGAGCTTTTCGCCCGGGTAGAAATCGCTGCCCTTGGGGCAGGCCAGCGACAGGTCGATGGTGTCCGGGCGGGTCTGCGCCGCCAGCACCGCGGCGATGCGGCTCAGCACGGTGCTCTCGGCCGCGATCGCCGAACTCGGTTCGGCCGCCGCGGCCTGCGGGGCGGGTGGCACGGCCAGCCGGGCGCGAACGAAATAGCCGGCCTGCGGCCGCGCATCGACCAGCCCCTGGGCTTCGAGCTGGCGGTAGGCGGCGAGCACGGTGTTGATGCTGATGCCGCGGCTGGCGGCCGCTTCGCGCACCGACGGCAGGCGCGCGCCAGCAGCGAGGCGGCCGTCGCGGATGGCTTCGCGCAGTTCCTCGGTCAGCGCCTGGTAGAGCGGCGGGGATGGGAGATCCGGAGAGTGGGGGCCAGGGGTCACAGTACACGCTGCCTTCGATGGATACAGATGGTGCGGAGAATCATCTGTATCCACTATAAATCAATTTTCCTGACTCTGTAACCATGAGGCGCCGATTCGTATAGTTCTTCCTCGATGCCCATCAGGAGAACGCCATGATCGACCTGCCGCTGATGACCTACGTGGCCACGATGTCGGTGACGCCGGGGCCGAACAACATCATGCTCGCCGCCAGCGGGGTGAACTTCGGCTTTCGCCGCACGCTGCCGCACATGCTCGGCGTCAGCGTCGGCAGCAGCCTGCAGATGCTGATCGTCGCCACCGGCCTGGCCTGGGCCATGGCCTGGTTCGATGCGCTGCGGCCGCCGCTGGTGGCGGTGGGCTGCGGCTACCTGCTGTGGCTGGCCTTGCGCCAGGCCCGCGCCGGCCAGCCGGGCCGCGGCGGGCGGGCAAGGCCGCTGGGTTTCCTGGGCGCGGCGATGTTCCAGTGGGTCAATCCGAAGGCCTGGATGATGGCGCTCAATGCCGCGATCCTGTTCCTGCCGCCGAACGCGGGCTGGCAGGCGGCGGCCGGGCTGGCGCTGGTCTGCCTGGTGGTCAATCTGCCCTGCATCGCGCTGTGGGCTGGGGCGGGTGCGCGCCTGCGCGAATGGCTGCAGGCGCCGGCGGCGCTGAGGCTCTTCAATTACACGATGGCGGTGCTGCTCGCCGCGACCGCGGCATGGATCGCCGCGGACGAGGCGGGCATGTTCGCCTGAGTCACTGCTTCTGCACGATGGCGCTGCCGCCGCCGTGGCGCAGCGGCTCGCTGACGGCGGTGACGGTGCCGTCGGCGTTGAAGCGGATGCCGCTGGCGGCGCCGATCTGATCGGTTTCGCTCCAGGCGTGGCCTTTCGCTTCCAGCGCCCTGGCCTGTGCGCTGCCGGGGAAGTCCAGCAGCGTCTCGACCTGGGTGGTGCCGGCGTTGCGCTGGCTCATGCGCGGTGCGGCGAGCGCGTCGGCCAGGCTCATGCCGAGGTCGATGTGGTTGACGATGGTCTGCAGCACGGTGGTGATGATGGTCGAGCCGCCGGGCGAGCCGATGGTGAAGGCGGGGGCGCCGTCCTTCAGCACGATGGTCGGGCTCATGCTGGAGCGCGGCCGCTTGTGGGCTTCGGGCACGTTGGGGTGCGGGCCGCTGAAGTCGAAGTCGGTCATCTCGTTGTTGAGGATGAAGCCGCGCCCCGGTACCACGATGCCGCTGCCGCCCCAGGATTCGATGGTGAAGGTGTAGGCGACGACGTTGCCCTCGCGGTCGGACACCGTGAGGTGGGTGGTGTGCATCGACTCGTGTGCGAGCGGCGGTGCCGCCGGACGCAGCGGCACCGACAGGTCGTGCTGGAACGGGTAGGGATCGCCTGCCGCGACCTTGCCCGCCGCGGCAGCGGCGCCGATGGCCCCGGCGCGTTCACGCGCATAGTCCTTGGACAGCAGGCCGTCGCGCGGGACGTCGATGAAGGCCTCGTCGGCGACGTAGGCGTTGCGGTCGGCAAAGGCCAGGCGCGAGGCTTCGAGGTAGAGGTGCTCGACTTCGGCGCGCGGCAGGCGGGAGAGGTCGAAGGTCTCCAGCATGTTCAGCGCCTGGGCGATGGCGATGCCGCCGCTGGACGGCGTCGGCATGCCGTGGATCTCGTAGCCGCGATAGCTGGAGCGGATCGGCTGGCGGACGCGGGCTTCGTAGTCGGCGAGGTCGGCCATGCCGAGGTGGCCGGGAATGACGCTGACGCCCGGGTTGGCCGGCGGGTAGTTGACCGCGGCGACGATGCTGGCGCCGATCGGCCCTTCGTAGAAGGCCTTGACGTCGCCGCGGGCGATGTCGCGGTAGGTCTGTGCCAGGTCCGGGTTGCGGAAATGGGTGCCGACCGGCAGCGCCTTGCCGTCCTTCAGGTAGAGCGCGGCGGTACTGGAAAAGCGCGCGAACTTCGCTTCGTTGCCCTGGTTGAGGCGGTGGAAGTTGTCGTCGATGGCGAAGCCTTGCTCGGCGACGCGGATCGCCGGTGCGAGCACCTGCTCGAAGTCCATCGTGCCGTAGCGCGCCAGCGCGTCGTGCCAGCCGCGCACGGTGCCGGGCACGCCGACCGACAGGCCGTTGGGGACCGCGGCCTCCCATTCCATTTCGCTGCCGTCGGCATTCAGGAAGACCTCGGGATGGAAGCGGGCGGGGGCCGTTTCGCGGTGGTCGAGCGCGATCACGCGCTTGTCCCGCGCCGAGTAGATCAGCATGAAGCCGCCGCCGCCGATGCCGCAACTGAAGGGGTCGGTGACGCCGAGCGTGGCGGCGGCGGCGACTGCGGCGTCGATGGCGTTGCCGCCGGCATCGAGGATCTGCATCGCCGCCTGGCTGGCGTGGTGCGAGATGGTGGCGACGGCGCCGCCGTGGCCGGTGTCGACAGCCTGTTTCGCCCAGGCGCCGAAGGCGGCCATCATCAGGGCGGTGGCGAGAAGCTTGCGGGCGGGGATCATGTCCTTACTCCATCGTGCTGGAGCAATGACATTAGCACCCGGCGGAAAGCCGCCTCAAGGCGGGAGAACCCCAAGCGGGCAGCTCGGGGCGGGCAACTCCGGGCGGGGAAAAAGGCGCAAGGCGCCGGGGCGCGGCCTGCCCGGCCGCGCCCGCGCTGCGATCACAGCCTCAGGGCTTCGGCCGTGTAGCGCGCGATCATGCGCTCTTCGTTGGTCGGCACCACCGCCACGGCGACGCGGCTGTCGGCGGCATCGATGCGGCGGGCATGGTCGGCATTGGCCGCGGCGTCGATCTTCACGCCCATCCAGGCCGCCAGTTCGGCCACCTTCTGGCGGACCGGCGCGGCGTGCTCACCGATACCGCCGGTGAACACCAGCGCGTCCAGGCCGCCGGCCGCCGCCGCCAGCGAGCCCAGCTCGCGGGCGATGCGGTAGCAGAACAGGTCCACCGCTTCCTTCGCCTCCGGGGCGTCGGAGGCGAGCAGGGTGCGCATGTCCTGGCTGATGCCGGAGACGCCGAGCAGGCCCGACTCCTTGTACAGCAGGCGGGTCAGCGCGCGCGCGTCCATGCCTTTTTCTTCCATCAGGTAGAGCAGTACGCCGGGGTCGATGCTGCCGGTGCGCGTCCCCATCATCAGGCCATCGACGGCGGTGAAGCCCATTGTCGACGCCACGCTCTTGCCGTCGCATAGCGCCGTCATCGAGGCGCCGTTACCGAGGTGAGCGACGACGACCGCGCCCTTGGCGCGCTCGCCGATGACTTCCGGCAACTGGCGGGAGACGTAATCGTAGGACAGGCCGTGGAAGCCGTAGCGCTTGATGCCGCCCTGGGTCAGGCGGCGCGGCAGCGCGAAGGCCTGGGCGATGGCGGGCTGGGTGCGGTGAAAAGCGGTGTCGAAGCAGCCCACCTGCGGAATGGACGGCATCAGCGCCATCACCGCATGCACCGCCCGCAGGTTGTGCGGCTGATGCAGCGGCGCGAGCGGGATGAAATCTTCCAGTTCGTCGATCAGCTCGGCGTCCAGCACCACCGGCGCGCTGTAGCGGTCGCCGCCATGCACGATGCGATGGCCGGCGGCAACGATTTCGAGGCTGGGGTTGTGCGTCGCCAGCAGCTTGAAGACGTGGTCGAGGGCGTCGCGGTGCTGTTCACCTTGGCTGCCCGTGGTGTTCACCGCTTCCTGGATGCGCTCGCCGTCGGCCGTCTTCAGCGTGATCTCGGGCGTGGCGCCGATGCCTTCGACCTGGCCGGAGACGGCAGGCGCCGCGGCGACTTCGCCGTTGATGGCGTAGAGCGCGAACTTCAGGCTGCTGGAGCCCGCATTGAGGACGAGGACGGCTTTCATGCTTTCAACATCTCCCGTTTCTTGTGCACCATCAATTGGACCACGGCGCACGAGGCGGCGCGAGTTTCGGCGGTGTCGGCACGGCTGGTCAGCACGATGGGCACGCGCGCGCCCAGCACCACGCCGGCCATCAGCGCATTGGCGAGGTATTCGAGCTGTTTGGCGACCATGTTGCCGGATTCGAGGTCGGGCACGACGAGGATGTCGGCATTGCCGGCGACCACCGACTTGATGCCCTTGGTCTTGGCCGCGACCAGCGACACGGCGTTGTCGAAGGCGAGCGGGCCGTCGAGCAGCGCGCCCTTGATCTGGCCGCGATCGGCCATCTTGCACAGCGCGGCTGCTTCGATGGTGGAGCGGATCTTGGAAGTGACGGTCTCGACTGCCGACAGGATCGCGACCTTGGGTTCGGGCAGGCCGAGCATGTGGGCCAGTTCGATCGCGTTCTGGATGATGTCGACTTTGTCTTCCAGCGTCGGCTCGATCATGATCGCCGCGTCGGTGATCATCAGCGGATGCGGGTAGGTCGGTACGTCGGCGAGGAAGACGTGGCTGATGCGGCGGCCGGTGCGCAGGTTCTTGACCACCTGGCTCATCATCTCGTCGGTGTGCAGCGAACCCTTCATCAGCGCTTCGGCCTCGCCGTCGCGGCACATGGCGACGGCCTTCTCCGCCGAGGCGTGGCTGTGCTCGGTGTCGATGATGCGGAAACCCTTGATGTCGATGCCGTGTTCCTCGGCCACCGAGCGGATCTTGTTCTCGGGGCCGACCAGGATCGGGTCGACCAGGCCGGCCTTGGCCGCCTGCACCGGACCGGACAGCGATTCCTTGTCGCAGGGATGCGTCACCGCGATCGGGATCGGCGACAGGCCGGCCGACACCGACAGCAGGTGGCGGTAGCGCAGCTCGCGGTCGGAGATCGTGACTTCGGGCAGCACGATGCGGGTGCGCTTGATCTTCTGCGTCGGCGCCATGACTTCGGCGATGCCGTCGATGACCTTCAGCCCATCCTGGTTGACCGCCAGGCAGTCGAAGATGATGTGGTGATTGTGCTCGAACTTTTCCTTGCAGGTGACGGTGATCGTCAGCGTGTCGCCGATCGTGATCGGACGCCAGAAGTTGAGTCCCTGCGAAACGTACACCGTGCCCGGGCCGGGGAATTCGGTGCCGAGCACGGTCGAGATCAGCGTGCTGCCCCACATGCTGTGGCCGACCACTTCACGGAACTGGCTGGAACGGGCGTACTCGACATCGACGTGGGTCGGGTTGACGTCGCCCGACATGGCTGCGAACAGATGGATGTCTTCCGGGCGCAGGGTGCGCACCAATTGGGCGAAATCCCCGACCTGGATCTCGTCGAAGGTGCGGTTCTGGATGAACTGGGTGTCGGAATGTTCCATGGTGGATCCCTGATTTATTGTGTGCGGTGCAGCATACGATTCTAGCTGCTGCCTGTGACGAATATAAGCGGAAAAGCGCGGCATTTGTGCAATGCGTCAATTTGTGCGGGATTTGCTGGAGCATGGCTGGCGTTTTCACGCATTCGCCATGCATTCGCTCACATTTCGTGCTGCGTCGCAGTGGTACACTCCGCGCGCCATTCATCAACCTGCTGGAAGATTTCCATGGAAGTCGTCGTTCTCGCCGCCGGCCAGGGCAAGCGCATGCGCTCCGTCCTGCCCAAGGTTCTGCAACCCATCGCCGGCAAGCCGATGCTGGCCCATGTGCTCGATGCCGCCCGCACCCTCGATGCCCGGCGCATCTGCGTGGTCTATGGCCACGGTGGTGAGGTGGTGCGCGAACATCTCGATGCTTCCGACCTGGCCTGGGCGCGCCAGCAGCCGCAACTGGGCACCGGCCATGCGGTGCAGCAGGCCCTGCCGCACCTGAGCGACGGCGACATGGCGCTGGTGCTGTACGGCGACGTGCCGCTGATCGGCGTGTCCACGCTGCGCCGTCTGGCCGCTGCTGCCGGCGGCGAGCGCCTGGCACTGTTGACGGTAAAGATGGACGACCCGACCGGCTACGGCCGCATCCTGCGCGACGAGACCGGCCGGATCACCCGCATCGTCGAGGAAAAGGATGCCAGCGACGAGGAGCGCAAGGTGCGGGAAGTCAACACCGGCATCCTCGTCGCCCCGGTCGCCCGGCTGCGCGGCTGGCTCGGCCGCATCGGCAACGACAACGCCCAGGGCGAGTACTACCTGACCGACATCATCGGCCTCGCCGTGGCCGACGGCGTCGAAGTCGTCAGCGAGCAGCCCGACGCCTTCGCCGAGACGCTGGGCGTCAACAACAAGATGCAGCTCGCCGAACTGGAGCGCATCCACCAGGGCAACATCGCCCGCCGCCTGATGGAAGAGGGCGCGACGCTGATCGACCCGGCGCGCATCGACGTGCGCGGCAGCCTGAGCATCGGCCGCGACGTCGAGATCGACGCCAACTGCGTGTTCGAAGGCACGGTGGAGCTCGGCGACAACGTCCGCATCGGCCCCAACTGCGTGATCCGCAATGCGCGTATCGGCGCCGGCTCGCGCATCGAAGCCTTCAGCCATGTCGACAGCACGACGATGGGCCAGGCCTGCGTGATCGGCCCCTACGCCCGCACCCGCCCGGGTACCGTGCTGGGCAGCGACGTGCATCTGGGCAACTTCGTCGAGATCAAGAACAGCGTCATCGCCGACCATTCCAAAGCCAACCACCTGGCCTACGTCGGCGACGCCGACGTCGGCAGCAAGGTCAACATCGGCGCCGGCACCATCACCTGCAACTACGACGGCGCCAACAAGCACCGCACCATCATCGAGGACGAAGTCTTCATCGGCTCCGACAGCCAGCTCGTCGCGCCGGTGCGCGTCGGCCGCGGTGCCACGCTTGGTGCAGGCACCACGCTGACCAAGGATGCGCCGGCGGGGCAGCTCACCGTCACCCGCGTCCGGCAGATCAGCCTCGAGAGCTGGAAGCGGCCGGTGAAGCAGCCGCGCTGATCGCCTGCTCTCCGCCAACGCCAACGAATCACTTTTTCAAGGAAGCTTCGCCATGTGTGGCATCGTCACCGCCATTGCAACGAACAACGTCGTTCCCGTCCTGCTGGAAGGTCTGCGCAAACTCGAATACCGCGGCTATGACTCGGCCGGCCTCGCCGTGCTGGCGGGCGAACTGACCCGCCTGCGCTCCGCCGGCCGCGTCGCCGAACTCGCCGCGCTGGCCGACGACAGCAAGCTTTCCGCCAACATCGGCATCGCCCACACCCGCTGGGCCACCCACGGCGTGCCGTCCGAGCGCAACGCCCACCCGCACATCTCCGACGGCCTGGCGGTGGTGCATAACGGCATCATCGAGAACTTCGAGAGCATCAAGGCCGAGCTGCAGGCACGCGGCTACGTGTTCACTTCCGACACCGACACCGAAGCCATCGCCCACCTTCTGCATAGCAAGCTGCAGAGCACGCCCGACCTGTTCGAGGCGGTGCGCCTGACCACCAACGAACTGATCGGCGCCTACGCCATCGGCGTGCTGGCCGAAAACGAGCCCGACCGCGCCATCGTCGCCCGTCGCGGCTCGCCGCTGCTGCTGGGCGTGGGCGAGGACGGCATGTATGCCGCTTCCGACACCGCCGCGCTGCTGCAGGTCACGCGCAAGGTCGTGTATCTGGAAGACGGCGACCTGGCCGAACTGCGCCGCGACAGCTATCGCGTCGTGCTGGCCGACGGTACGCCGGTCGAGCGCCAGGTGCACCTGTCCAGCCTGTCGGCCGACGCGGTCGAACTGGGCCAGTTCCGCCACTACATGCAGAAGGAAATCTTCGAGCAGCCGCAGGCGCTGGGCAACACGCTGGAAATGATCGCCGGTGGCGGCGGTGTCGCGCCCCAGCATTTCGGCGCGCGTGCGGCCGAAATCTTCGACGGTGTGCGCCGCGTTCTGATCCTCGCGTGTGGAACCAGCTACCACGCCGGCTTCGTCGCGCGCTACTGGATCGAGGCCATCGCCAAGCTGCCGGTCACGGTCGAGATCGCCAGCGAATACCGCTACCGCGAATCCGTGCCTGACGCTGACACCCTGGTCGTCGTCATCTCGCAGTCGGGTGAAACCGCCGACACCCTGGCCGCGCTCAAGCACGCCAAGTCGCTCGGCATGGAGCGCACGCTGGCGATCTGCAACGTGCCGGAATCCGCCATCGTGCGCGAAACCGCGCTGCGCTTCATCACCCGCGCCGGCCCCGAGATCGGCGTCGCCTCGACCAAGGCCTTCACCACCCAGCTCGCCGCTTTCGCGCTGCTGACGCTGGCGCTGGCCAAGATCAAGGGCCGCCTGTCCGCAGAGGAGGAGGAACGCCACCTCACCGCGCTGCGCCACCTGCCGGTTGCGGTGCAGAAGGTGCTGGAGCTCGAACCCGAGATCGCGAAATGGGCGCAGCGCTTCGCCGGCAAGGAGCACGCGCTCTTCCTCGGCCGCGGTAGCCACTGGCCGATCGCGATGGAAGGCGCGCTCAAGCTCAAGGAAATCTCCTACATCCACGCCGAAGCCTATGCCGCCGGCGAGCTCAAGCACGGCCCGCTGGCGCTGGTGGACAAGGACATGCCCGTCATCGCCGTCGCCCCGGCCGACGAACTGCTGGAGAAGCTCAAGTCCAACCTGCAGGAAGTCCGCGCCCGTGGCGGCGAGCTCTACGTCTTCGCCGACGCCGGCAGCGAGATCCCCGAGTCCGAAGGCGTGCACATCCTGCACATGCCCGAGCACTACGGCATGCTGTCGCCGGTGCTGCACGTGATCCCGTTGCAACTGCTGTCCTACCACGCGGCGCTGGTCAAGGGTACGGACGTGGACAAGCCGCGCAACCTGGCGAAGTCGGTGACGGTGGAGTAAGGCGGATGGAGTGGGGCCCGGTATTGAAATCGGAATTCAGTGCTGGGGCCGAAACCGAACTCTTGTGAAACCAGATCCGGCCTGCGGCCGAGCAAAAACGCCTCGCACGAAAATGCGAGGCGTTTTTGCTTGATGGCTTTGGAGTAAGGAAAGCGCTACGCCGGACGTCGATGTTCGGGGCGCGCTATTGACGCTGCTGGTGGCAGCGCGGATGGTCAGCGGTTCAGCTTCTTCAGCGTCCGGCCATCCCCCATGCCAGCACCGCCAGCCCCAGCAGTGCCGGTGCGGCGAAGCGCAAGGGGCGCGGCCGGTAGCTCAGCATCAGGCCGATGGTGACGCTGGCCGCCGATAGATAACCCAGCCAGGCCAGGCTGCCGATGGAAGGGCCGCGCGCGGCGAGCGCAGGGACGATCGATGCCAGCAGCAGCACCCAGCCGGTGGTGGTCAGCGTGTGGCGCACCGTCGATGCGGGCTGCCGACCGAAAACCTGTTTGGCGTGTCGTTCAGTGCCCAGGGCAATGGCGCTGAAGGCGGCGAAGGCCAGCGCGAAGGAGAGAAGGTCGAGAGTCGGCATGTTCATCCGGCATGCTCCGCGGTGCGCAGCGCCGGAGCTGCGGCAGGGGTGGAAGGAAGGGCGCCGGGTGTGGCGGCATCCGTCGTGGTCGCGGCGGGCGCAGGGGTTTTTGCCGGGCGCGCCTTGTTCGGGCGTGCGCGCGGCACGTGGCGGATCACGCCGCGGGCGGTGAAGAACAGCAGCAGGCCGCAGGCGAGCGCCGTGAGGTCGAAGCCGGCCACCTGCCACTGGCCGTTCGCCAGGCTGTAGCCCAGGTGCATGCCGCCGCTGAGGGCGTTGAGCAGGGGCAGGGCGGCGAACAGTGTGCCGGCGGCGACGAGCTGCTCGATCCACGCCTGCTTGTGGCGACGGAACAGGGCATGGATCAGCGTCAGTCCCCAGACGCTGAAGAACGTGCGGATTTCCCACAGGTTGCGCTCGGCCTGTTCGACCGGAACCAGGCGGTTGGCCCAGAAGTAGGCGGCGATGGCGATCATCAGTCCGGCGACGGCGGCGATGTTGAGCACCTGCACCAGGCGGTGGCCGCGCGGAATGGAGGCAACTGAGGAGGCAACCGAGGTCTCGGCCGAAGGCGCGTCCTTGGCGCGCGACACGACCCACAGCACCAGGCCGCTGGCGACCATCAGCGAACCGAGCACGCCTGACAGGAACAGCAGCCAGCGCGGCAGCGGCGAGGCGAAGCGGCCCAGGTGGACGGCGCTGAGCACGTTCTGGATCGCTCGCACGGCGGAAGGCTCGGTCACCGGGGGTGCATCGAGCAGTTCGCCGCTGACACCGTTGAACAGCAGCCGTTCGGTGGCGCCACGGTTGGCGAGGCTGTCGCCGCGTGCCTGGCGCAGCTCGATGATGGCGCCGGCATCGCCGGGATGGGTGATGGAGATGCTGCCGACGCCGGCCTCCGGCCAGCGCCGTTGACCTTCGGCCAGCAGTGGGGCGATCGCCATGAGCGGCGCCGCCTGGCCGGTAGCGCGGGGAGCCGGAGCGGCGTTGCCCGTGCCGCGCAGCTCGCGGCCGTAGGCGGCGCTGTCCTCGGGATAGGCGGACGACACGGCCGAGGGCATCAGCATCGAGCCCAGCAACACCAGGCCGGAAAAGGTGATGACGAGGTGGAAGGGCAGCGACAGCACGCCGCTGGCGTTGTGTGCATCCAGCCAGGAGCGCTTGCCCTTGGCCGGGCGGAAGGTGAAGAAGTCGCGGAAGATCTGGCGATGGACGATGACGCCGGTGATTAGCGCCACGAACATCGCCATCGTGGCGATGCCGACGATCCAGCGCCCCCAGACCCGATCCATGCCGTAGAGCTCGAAATGGAAGCGGTAGAGGAAGTTGCCGCCGGCGGTCTGGCGGGCCTCGATCAACTCGCCGGTGGCGGGGTCCATGATCGCGCGGTGCAGGCCGGGCTGCTGGCGTCCGCCGCCACCGCCGGCTTGTGCTGCAGCGGCTTGTGGAGCGGGGGCTTGCGTAGCGGCGGCGGGCCGGGCCGCCGGTGCCGCTGGCGTCTCGCCTTCGCCATCCTCATCCGCTCCGTCTGCGCCGCGGCCCGCGCGGCGGCTGCCGTCGGCGGCGCGCGGGCCACTTCGTTCGCCCTGTGCGCGTGTGGCTCTGGAGCCGGTTTCCGCCGCAGCGCGCATGCTCTGGGGCTGTCTGTCCGCACGCGCATCGCCACCCCGGGCGTTTCCGCTGCGCGCGTCGGTGCCGCGGCCTTGCGCCTGCTCGGGCTGGGCTTCTCGCCAGCTCAGATTGACCACGTTGCTGCGGGGGCTGGGCAGCGAAATCGTCCATTGCTGGGCGCCGCTGCCGACGCGCTCCAGGGTGCGCAGTGCGTTGTCGGTGGCACGACCGTCGTCATGGGCGCGGTGCAGTTCGGGTTGCATCCACAGCGTGATCTCGTTGCGGAAGAAGGACAGGGTGCCGGTCACGAATACCGCGAACAGCAGCCAGCCGAGCAGCAGTCCAGCCCAGGTATGCACCCAGGACATGGACTGGCGGAAGGTGCGTGGCTTGTCGAATCTCATGCTGCACCTCCGGGGGCGGCCAGCCATTGCCAGGCGGCGAAGGCGCTTGCGCCGATCGCCAGGCCGGCGGCCGAGCGCAGCAGCGTGGCGGCGGCGAAGACCCAGATTACCGCCAGGGTGTAGACCAGGAAGGCGAGCATGATGGCGGCCATCACCGCGTCGGTGCGCGGCAGCGGTAGGCCGACTGCGAATGCGGCAGCAGCCAGCGCGGCGACGCCGTAGCTGCCGAAGATGGCCATGATCGAGCGCAGGGTGATGTTGAGGCTGGGCCGATAGTCGGCGAAACACGTGGAATAGGGAGTGTCGGATTTCATTGTTGTTTTCTCTGTCTGGTCGATATGGGTGTATGGCGAGGCGCCGGGACGGGGATGTGTGTCAGCTCGAGTTGGCCAGCACGCCCAGCCGCTGCCATGCGGGCAGCGATTCGCGTTCGAAGGCGGCGAGGCGGCCTGCGTCCGCGGCTTCGGGGTCGAGGGCACGGACCGCGGCCAGCAGCGCCTCGCCGCGCAGTGAAGGGTCGAGGTCGAGCGCGTGCGCGGCCAGCATGGCAGGCCGTGTTACCGGCAGGCCGGAGCCGAGGGCGGGCGCGGCCAGCCAGCCGTAGTCGTGGCCAGCGGCGGCGGCGCGCCACAATGCACGGTTGAGCGCCTGAGCCGGCGCCGCAGCCGTCGCCGGCAGGCAGGGGTGGAGGTGTCCCGCCCACAGCAGCATCTGGCAGGCCTGGTTGAGCATGCCGCCGTGGCCGGCATAGGCGGGCAGGGCCAGCAGGCTGCCGAAGGAGGCTGGCCGGCCGCTGGACAGGGCCTTCAGCAAGGGCGAAAACATTGGCGCGGGTCCGTCGACCGGGCCGATGCGGGTATCGAAGCGCAATGCGCCGCCAGCGGGCGCGCCCGGCAGGGCGGCGAATTGCTGTGTCTGCAGCGCCTGGCGATGTTCGGCCGGAGTGAGTGGCCTCGGTTCGCGCTGGTAGATGTCGCGGCGCAGGGTCTGGTTGCGGGCGATGTCCTTGGCCGTTTCGCGCAGCGCCGTATCGCTCAGGGCGCCGATCGTCGCCTGCGTGCCGCCGGGCAGCGAGACCGCGTCGATGTTCTCCAGCGGGGTGGCGCTGCCAATGAAGCTGCATCCCGCCTGCTCCGCCGCGGCCAGCATGTCGGCCACGTGCAGCGGCTCCCAGTGGCCGCCCAGAAATTCGTGGGCCAGATGGCCAGGCGGATGCATCATGACCTGGTCGAGCTGCGCACCCAGCTCCGGCACCACGGCGAACTGGCCGGCGCCGCCGTCGCGCAGCTTGCGCATCAATGCCAGCCCCGAGGCCAGGCCTGTCGTGGCGCCGGTGATTTCCGCGCTGCGCCGCAGGATGCGCTGCATCGCCATCATCGGTGCGCTGCCGGGCTGGGTCATGTAGCCCAGGCAGGCGATGCCGCCGGGCTTGAGCCAGCGTTCGACGATGCGCATCACCGCGCGCCGGTTGTCGGGCGAGATCCACGACAGCACGCCGTGCATGACGATGAAGTCCAGCGGCGGCAGCGCGCTGTCCTCGGCTTCGGCGAGCTCGGCGAAGCTGTGCTGGAGGAAACGGACGTTGCCCAGTTCAGCCTGCGCGGCCAGCCCGCGGGCGTGCGCGATCGCGGCCGGGTCGAAGTCCACGCCGTGGAAGGTCCCGCCGGGATTGGTCGCGGCCGACAGCAGCGTCGTCAGGCCGGGACCACAGCCCAGTTCGCACCAGGTGTAGGGCGCGGCGGGATCCGGTGCGCGATGGCCCAGCGCGGTGAGGACGGCGTGCAGCCAAGCCGGCGTCAACTCGCGATGGAAGAATGCCGGATAGGCGAGATCGGCATGATAGCCGTCGCTCCAGGCGGGTTTCATCGTTCTGCCCCCGCCATCCAGCGCAGCGCGTGGCCGAGCGACGCCGGCAGCATGGGGCCGTGCTCCAGGCCCGGCAGTTCGCGGTATTGCGCGTCGAGCCCGGTCACTTTGTCCAGACGGAAGACGAGGGCTGGCACGGCGTCGGCGGGCACGGCGGCCGTTGCGCGCTCGCGCTCGGCCAGGCGTGCCGCGGAAGGGGCGGGACGCGTGCGGCGGCCTTCGGCGCCGCCGCGCAGTACCAGCAGATGGGCGTGATGGCCGGCGAAGCTGCGGCCGAACGCTTCCTCGAGTGTCAGCAGGTGGCCGTCGCGCCACCACAGCGCGGGGCTGGCGGCGGCATAGTGGCTGAATGCGGCGGGCTGCGTCAGCAGGGTGTGGAGCACGAACAGGCCGCCGTAGGAGTGCCCCCACACACCCTGGCGCCCGGCGTCGAGCGGGACGCGCGCAGCGAGCTCGGGCTTGACCCGGGTCTGGATGAAATCGAGAAAGCGCACAGCGCCGCCGTTCGTCCGCGTGGGATCGAGCGGATCGGTCTGCGGTCCGCCGCCGGGCAGCGGCGGCGTGTAGTCGTAGGCACGGGCGACGACGTCGAAACGCAGCGGCGTGTCGTAACCGATGGCGACGATCACCGGCGGATTGGCCGCGGCCAGTTCGCCCAGCAGCTCGTCGTCGAGCGCCTCAATCGCGGCATTGCCGTCGAGCAGGAAAATGGCCGGATAGCCTGCTGCCGGCGGCGCCAGTCGCGGTTGCGCGATCTGGACGCGGTAGCGGCGCTCGCCGCCGGGGGCCTCCAGCATCAGGGTCTCGAAGCGGTAATGGACCGAACCCCGCTCCGTGATGTCCGGCCCGGGGCCGCGTTCGAGGCTGGGCTGGGCGATGGCCGTGCCGCCGCACAGGGCCAGGACGGCGGAGATCAGGACGAGGACGAAGCGCGTCGCATGCATGCGTGGTTGCCGAAAATCGAAAAGTGCCCGGCTCCCGCCGGACGCGAGACAGCGCAACGCCTCGAGCGCTGCGGCTGCCGGTTCAGAACGAGGCCGTCAGCGTCGCGTAATAGGCGCGGCCGGGCTCGTTGTAGGTGTTTGCGCCGGCGGAACTGCCATTGCCTTCGCGGTACAGGCGCTTGTCGAACAGATTGCTGATGCCGACGCGGCCCTTCAGGGTCTTGCTGAAGGCGTAGCCGGCGCTGATGCCCCACAGGCTGTAGGCTTCGCGCTCGTTCAGCGAATTGCCGGTGACTTCCCCCCCCGTGCTGATGTTGGTGGTGCGGGGCTTCTGCTTGCCGTAGAAGGTGCCGGTGACGACGAAGGAAAGCTTGTCGGTGGCCTGCCAGTCCATCGTCGTATTGACGGTGTATTTCGGAATGATGGACAGCGGCTGGCCGTTCTTGTCGTGGTGCTTGTCCATGTAGGTGAAGTTGTTGATCCAGTTGATGTTGTGCGCGACCGGGATCAGCAGGTTGCCTTCGACACCGGCGATGGTGGCGTCGGTGGCGTTTTCCCACTTCAGCACCGAGCCGGTGACGAGCCCACCGGTGTTGTAGTTGATCTCGCCGGAGGTGATCTTGTTCTTGTACTTGTTGTGGAAATAGGTCAAGCCCGCGTTCCAGCCGTTGGCGGTGTAGTTGATGCCGATTTCCTTGTTGACGCTGACCTCCGGATCGAGATCGGGATTGCCCAGCACGTAGCACGGACCGGTCATGCCTACCGGGCAGCCGTTGCCCATCGTGTTGTACAGATAGTTGGGGTTGATCTGGTACAGGTTGGGCGCCTTGAAGGCACGGGCGATACCGCCCTTCAGGGTGAACTCCGGGGTCATCATCCACGACGCGTTCAGGGAGGGGCTCCAGTTGTTGCCGAACTCGCTGTGGTGGTCGAAGCGCAGGCCCGGGGTCAGGATGACGTCCTGTGTGAGCTCGATGTTGTCCTCGACGAAGACCGAGGTCAGCGTGGCCTTGGATTCGGTGTCGCGCTGGTCGGCGGGAAGGACGCCGGGCCAGTTGATGCCGCCGGAAACTGCGTTCTGCACCGAGCGCGGATCGTCCAGCGTCGAGCGGCTCCATTCGGCGCCGGCGGTCAGCACGTGGTTGACGCCGAGCTTGAAGGGCACGTCCACCTGGCCGTTGAGGGTGAGGTTGTCGAGCTCGCTGGTGAATTTCTGGTCGGTGTTGATGTTGCCTTCGCCGCCGCCCGCCGAGCCTTCGCCGAGACGGCTGTTGCGCGTGTTCTCGTACTGGATGTAGCCGCTGGACTTGCCGAAGGCCCAGTCGCCCTTGTGCGTGATCGCATAGGTGCGGCGGGTCATGGTGTTGGTTTCCTTGCCGAGGAAGGTCGCCGGGTTGGTGCCGGTGGCCTGGCCCGGGTCGGTGGCGCTCGAGCCGAGGTTGGTGTCGCCGGCGTAGATGTTGCCCTGGCGGGAATAGCCGTAGTCGAAGTCGATCGTCTGACCCTGCACCGGCTTCCAGCGCAGCGTGGTCTTGATGTCCTTGTTCCTCACCCCTTCGCGGCCGGCGGCAGTGCTGCCGACGGTCTCGTCGAGGTTGATGTCGGGCGCATCGGCATCGGTCTTGTTGTAGTTGCCATGGACGCGGAAACCGAACTGGTCGTTGATCGGGCCGCTGGCGTTGAAGTTGATGCGCCGGGTATCGCCTTCGTCGGAATCCTCCGGCTGGTTGGTGTACAGCGACACCGAACCGCGCAGCTTTTCCGGAATGCCCTTGGTGATGATGTTGACCACGCCGCCGGCCGCGCCGCTGCCGTAGCGCGCTGCCGCCGGGCCGCGGATGACTTCGATGCTCTCGACTTCCTCGGCCGGCACCCAGTTGCTGTCGCCGCGCGTGTCACGTTCGCCGTTGCGGCTGTAGCGCACCGAGTTGCGCGACGTGACCGGCTTGCCGTCGATCAGGATCAGGGTGTTTTCCGGCCCCATGCCGCGCAGGTCGATCTGGCGATTGTTGCCCCGTGCGCCGCTGGCGGCATTGCCGGTGAGATTGACGCCCGGCATGCGGCGGATGATGTCGGACAGGTCGTTGGCCGGCGGGCGCTTCTCGATGTCCTCGGCGGTGATGACGGATACCCCCGGTGCCTGCTTCAGCGTTTCCTCGGCGGTGCCGAGCACCTGGACTTCGGCGAGCGTGGCGTCGGCTCCTCCCGTCTGCTGGGCGAATGCACCGTGCGTGGGAAGGCAGACGAGGCCGATGGCCGCGACCAGCGGCTTGAGACGAAACGTGGTGAAGGGACTGGGAGAAGTGCGGCGCATCGTATTCTCGTGGGGCAGGATTGAAGAAAGTGCCGGGCACCGATTCTGCTTGCATGGCTGCAGCCGGAATCGTGCTGGTGGATAAACAAAATAATGAGAATCATATCCATTCATTATTTTCATATTTTGTCTAAATGCGTCAAAACTGTGTCAGGCTGGCTTGACATTCCTGCAGGGCCGAGGCGCCCCGGCCAGGCGCTTTCCATGTCCGCTCGTCGATATCGCCACGGCCGTTCGTTGGGCGGGATGTCCGACCACAGGTCGGCAGCACGATGAAAATCGGGCCCGGCGAAAACCGGGCACCGAGACGGTGCAAGGCGGATCGGGTTTGCCGTGCCGCTTCAGAACGAAGCGGTCAGCGTCGCGTAAAAGCTGCGGCCGGGCTCGTTGTAGGTGTTGGCGCCTTGGCCGGAGCCCGACGATGCGCGATAGAGGCGCTTGTCGAACAGGTTATTGACGCCTGCGCGCAGGTTGAAGGTCTTGTTGAACTGGTAGCCCGCGCTGAGACCGTACAGCGCGTAAGCGCCGCGCACCTTCAGGCCGTCGCCGGTGACGGTGGTGTTGTTGGCCGGGTTGCGGTCACGTGGCTCCTGCTTGCCGTAGAAGGTGGCGGTGGCGAGCACCGAGAGTTTCTCCGTGGCCTGCCAGTCCAGCATGCTGTTGATCGTGTAGCGGGGAATCACCGACAGCGGCTGGCCGGTGTTCTTGTTCTTGCTTTCGATCATGTAGGTGAAGTTGTTGCGCAGCATCAGGCTGCGGCCGAGATCGCTCGACAGCGGGATGTCCAGGTTGCCCTCGAAGCCGCGGATGATGGCCTTGCCGGTGTTGACCCACTGGAAGGGGCGTGCCAGCGAGCCACCGATGTCGATGAAGTCGGGGATGTCCTGGTCGCCCATGTCGGCGATGATCTTGTTCTTGTAGTCGTTGTGGAAATAGGTCAGGCCCGCGCCCCAGCCGGCACGGTTCCAGGCCACGCCCAGTTCCTTGTTGATGCTGATCTCGGGGTCGAGATCCTCGTTGCCGAAGATGTAGCAGGGGCCTTGCACGCGGGTGCCGTCGGGCAGGTAGGGGCAGCCGTTGCCGCCGGTCACGTACAGGTAGTTGGGGTTGGACTGGTAGAGGTTGGGCGCCTTGAACACGCGCGCGATGCCGCCCTTGACGGTGATTTCGGGGGTGACTTCCCACGATGCGTTCAGGCTGGGACTCCAGTTGAGGCCGAACTTGTCGTGGTCGTCCAGGCGCAGGCCGGGTGTGACCACCCAGTTGCCCAGGGCGATGTTGTTCTCGACGAACACGGCCCGCGAGTCGGATTTGCTGATCGCCGTCGGGTTGTTGTTGATGGTCTGGCCGCGAGTGGTGGCGTAGGGGTCTTCGAGCTTCTCCTTGCGGTATTCGAAGCCGGCGGTCAGCATCTGCCGGATGCCGCCGATCTCCAGCGGCGTGTTGAATTCGCCGTTCAGGAAGTATTGGTCGAGCTGGTTTTCGGAAGCTTGGGCGTTGGCGCCGATCGAGCCTTCGCCGCCGCCCGCCAGGCCTTCGTTCAGGCGGCGGTTGGTCGTGCCTTCGTAGGCCAGCGTGACGCGCGAGGTGCGGCCTTCGCCATAGTCGCCGCGGTGGGTGACGCTGCCGGTGCGGCGGTACATGGTGTTGGTTTCGGCGCCGGAGTTGGCCAGCTCCTGCATCGCGGCGTTGCTGCCGTCGAACAGGCGGTCGCCCGTGTAGATGTTGCCCTGGCGGGAGAAGCCGGCCTCGAATTCGAGCACGTGGCCTGCGGTCAGGTCCCAGCGCAGCAGGCCGTTGATGTCGCGGTTGCGCACGCCTTCGCGCCCGGCGGGCGGTGTCGCGTCGGGATCCACGACCGAGGCGTTGAGGTCGGGTTCGTCGGCGTCGGTCTTGGCGACGTTGCCGTACAGGCGGAAGGAGAACTTCTCGGCCAGCGGGCCGGCGAGGTTGAAACCGAGGCGCTGGGTGCTGGAGAAGTCCTTGTCCTGCGGCACCAGGGTGTAGGCGGTGACCGAGCCGCTGAGCGTGTCGCTCGGGCGCTTGGTGATGATGTTGATCACGCCGCCGGCGGCGCCGGAGCCATAGCGCGCGGCGGCGGGGCCACGCAGCACCTCGATGCGCTCGACGGCGCTGGCAGGCACCCAGTTGGAGTCGCCGCGCGTGTTGCGCTCGCCGTTGCGGCCCATGCGCACCGAGTTGCGCGAGCTGACCGGCTTGCCGTCGATCAGGATCATGGTGTTTTCCGGCCCCATGCCGCGCAGGTCGATCTGGCGGTTGTTGCCATAGGCGCCGGACGAGCTGTTGCCCGTCAGGTTGACGCCGGGCATGGTGCGGATCAGTTCGGACAGGTCGTTGGCCGGCGGCCGCTCGGCGATGTCTTCCTCGGTGATAACGGAAACGCCGGGTGCCTGGCGCAGTTGTTCTTCGGCGGTTCCAAGCACCTGTACCTCGGCGAGCGTGGCGTCTTGGGCGAATGCGCTGTGCGCGGGCAGGCAGGCGAGGCCGATGGCCGCGACCAGTGGCCTGAGGCGGTGCGAGGTGAGAGGGCTGGAGGAAGAGCGAGGCATCGTTGTTCTCGTCGGGCAGGAGTTAAAAAACGTCGCACGGCAACGCCACCGGCATGACTGCAGGTAGAATCGCGTGTTTGGATGAGCAATAAAATAAGAATCATAATCATTAACAATTGTAATTGTTTGTCGAAATATGGAAAATGTGTGGCATGCCCGTGCCATTTCACGATGGGACGCCTGGCCGAGGGCAGGGTGTCGGGCAAGCTATCCGCGAATACCCATGAACAACCCCATTTCCCCGCTCGTCCGCGCTCACCCGCAACCGGCCGTGGCGCGGCATTCCGGATGAATCATCGTGCCGACCGACGCTCCCCGCATCCTGCTCATCGATGACGACCCCGAAATCCGCGCTTCGCTGACCACCTATCTGAGCCGCTACGGCATGGAGGTGAGCACCGCCGCCGATGCGGGCAGCGGTCGCAGCCTGCTGGCGCGCGAGCGTTTCGACCTGGCGCTCGCCGAGGTCATGCTGCCGGACGAGGACGGGCTGTCGCTGTGCCGCTACCTGTACGAACACCTGAAGCTGCCGGTCATCCTGCTGTCGGTGCTGGCCGATCCGGCCGACTGTGTGGCGGCGCTGGAGCTGGGGGCCGACGACTACATCATCAAGCCCTTCGATCCGCGCGAACTCGTCGCCCGCATCAAGACCGTGCTGCGCCGGATGCGCAATACGATGCGTAGTGCGGAGGCCGCTGCGCCTGCAGTGATGGGCGAGGCGCGCTATCTGAGCTTCGAGGCCTGGACGCTGGATATCGGCCAGCGCGCGCTGTCGCATCGGAACGGCCGCATCGTCGAGTTGAGCGCGGTCGAGTTCCGCCTGCTGCTCGCCCTGGCCGAGCATCCCAACACCGTGCTGAGCCGCGAACGCCTGCTCGATCTCACCCACCGCGACGAACACGGCGCCTTCGACCGCAGCATCGACACCCAGGTCAGCCGTCTGCGCAAGAAGATCGAGGAAGATCCGCGCCGCCCGCGCCTGCTGCGTACCGCCTGGGGCGACGGCTATCTGCTGTCGGCCGAGGTGACGCGCCAGGGGGCGTGAAACCCGTCTTCGCCGTTGCCGGGGCAGATCGCCGCTTCGAGCCTGCTGAAGCGAGAGTTCGGAAATGATGAATCTGCCGCCGGCGCGATAAAACTAAACTGCTTCCGTTCGGGACACATGCCCGGACGCCAAAACAAGGAGGATGACATTGAAGATCCTGGTACCCGTGAAACGCGTTGTCGACTACAACGTGAAGGTTCGCGTCAAGGCTGACGGCAGCGGCGTGGATATAGCGAACGTCAAGATGAGCATGAACCCGTTCGACGAGATTGCGGTGGAAGAGGCGGTTCGGCTGAAGGAAGCGGGCGTGGCCACCGAGGTGGTGGCGGTGAGCTGCGGCGTGGGCGCGTGCCAGGAGACGCTGCGCGCGGCGCTGGCGATCGGTGCCGACCGTGCGATCCTGGTCGAGACCGATGCCGAGCTGCAGCCGCTGGCGGTGGCCAAGCTGCTGAAGGCGGTGGCCGAGCGTGAGCAGCCGACGCTGGTGATCGGCGGCAAGCAGGCGATCGACGACGACGCCAACCAGACCGGCCAGATGCTGGCGGCGCTGGCGGGCTGGCCGCAGGCGACCTTTGCCTCGAAGCTGGTGATCGCCGACGGCAAGGCGCAGGTCACGCGCGAGATCGACGGCGGGCTGGAGACGCTGTCGATTTCGCTGCCGGCGGTGGTGACGACGGACCTGCGGCTCAACGAGCCGCGCTATGCGACGCTGCCCAACATCATGAAGGCGAAGAAGAAGCCGCTCGACACGCTGAAGCCCGAAGAGCTGGGCGTGGATGTGGCGCCGCGGCTGCAGACGCTGAAAGTGGCCGAGCCGCCCAAGCGCAGCGCGGGAGAGCGGGTGGCGGACGTCGCCCAGCTGGTCGACAAACTCAAGAACGTTGCGAAGGTGATCTGAACATGGCCATTCTCGTCATTGCCGAACACGACAACCAATCGCTCAAGGCCGCTACGCTCAACACCGTGACCGCGGCGGCCAAGCTGGGCGGCGACATCCACGTGCTGGTGGCCGGTGCCGGCTGCGGCGCGGCGGCCGAGGCGGCGGCGAAGATCGCCGGCGTGGCCAAGGTGCTGGTATGCGATGCCGCGCACTACGAAGCGCAGACGGCCGAGAACGTCGCCGAGCTGGTCAAGGGCCTCGCGCCGAACTACAGCCACGTGCTGGCGCCGGCGACGCCGAACGGCAAGAACATGCTGCCGCGGGTGGCGGCGCTGCTGGACGTGGCGCAGATCAGCGACATCGTCGCCATCGAAAGCGCCGACACCTTCGTGCGCCCGATCTACGCCGGCAACGCGCTGGCGACGGTCAAGAGCGCCGACGCGGTCAAGGTCGTCACGGTGCGCACCACCGCCTTCGATGCGGCCGCAGAAGGCGGTGCCGCCCCGGTCGAAGCGCTGGCCGCGGGGGCCGACCTGGGCGTGGCGGCGCTGGTCAGCCGCGAGCTGACCAAGAGCGAGCGCCCGGAGCTGGGTGCGGCCAAGGTCATTGTCTCGGGCGGCCGGGGCGTGGGCAGCGGGGAGAACTACCACAAGCTGCTCGAGCCGCTGGCGGACAAGCTGGGGGCGGCGCTGGGCGCGAGCCGTGCGGCGGTCGATGCGGGCTATGTGCCGAACGACTACCAGGTGGGCCAGACGGGCAAGATCGTTGCGCCGCAGCTGTACATCGCGGTGGGCATCTCGGGGGCGATCCAGCACCTGGCGGGGATGAAGGACTCGAAGGTGATCGTGGCGATCAACAAGGATCCGGAGGCGCCGATCTTCCAGGTGGCCGACTACGGCCTGGTGGGCGATCTGTTCGAGGTCGTGCCGGAACTGACCGCCGCCGTCTGAGCGCGGCAACCGGTTGCGTCGGGCGGGCTCCCGGCCCGCTCCGGCGCTTCTTTCCTCGCCAGGAAAATCCGTCTCTCCCTCCTCCGGATTTTCGTGGCGAGCTATGGCTCGGCGATGCATGGCTCGCCGGGCTTTTTTTTTCGTGTCGCAGAAGGGGTGCCGCAGCCGGCGCGGGCCGGAGCTGGCGTGGCGCTCAGGAAGCCCCGCCGGAGGGCGGGAGGATGCCTGCCCGGCTTTCTGCATGGCCGGGGTAGTCCATGATGCTTTCGATCAGCGCCAGCGTATGGCTCGGCAGCGAGTCGCCGCAGCGCGACAGCACGTGGCGCTCGCGCAGCGCCCAGTCCTCGTCGAGCGTCTTGATCGAGATCGCCATGGTCTTGCTGTTTCGCCGCGCGGCGGACTCCGGGACGATGCCGACGCCGACGCCGGCTTCGACCATCCGGCAGACCGATTCGAAGTTGCTCACCTGGACCCGGATGTGCAGCCGCCTGCGCGCGTTCTGCATCAACTGGTCGACGAAGGCCTGCAGGGTGCTGCCCTGGTGCAGGCCGATGTAGTCGTAGTCGATGATGTCAGCGAAGCGGACCTTGTCGAGCGCTTCGAGCGGGTGTCCCGGGGTCACGGCCAGCACCAGGCGGTCGGTGCTGAAGGTATGGAGTTCGAGTCCGTCGGCGGTGATCGGGCCGGAAGTGATGCCCAGGTCGGTGGTGCCGTCCAGCACGCCGCGGATGATTTCCGAAGTGGGGCGCTCCTGCAGATTGACGTCGACCTTGGGATGGGCGGCGAGGAAGGTGGCGAGCACTTCGGGCATGAACTCGGTGACGGCCGTGGTGTTGGCGAAGATCCGGATGCTGCCCTGCACCCCTTCGCCGAAGCGCTGCAGCTCCGATTTCATGTGCTCGATCTCGCTCAGCACCGTGCGCGCATGCCGCAGCAGGCTCTGGCCGGCCGGCGTCAGCGCGACGCCGCGCGGCGTGCGGTACAGCAATCGCACGCCGGCATTGCCTTCCAGGTTCTTGACGCGTGCGCTGACCGCAGGGAGCGACAGGTAATTGCGTTCCGCGGCCTTCGTCAGGCTCTTGGTTTCGGCGATGAGACTGAAAAGGGTCAGATCGCGCAGATCGATGTTCATGCCGTCGTTCCGGTCGTTATCCCCTCGAATGTTATGGCTTCGATGGGCTTTCGGGGCTTCGATTGTCGTTAAGGCAGGGTAAAGGAATGGCGAATTGTGATCGTCCGGCGCCGGGCGGATCATGTCCCGCAGAAAAATATATGCGCCGAAAAGGAGGGTTTATGGAGACTGGGGCCAACAGCACGAACGCCGATCTGGCAGCGTGGGTGGGGCGGGAGGAAGTTCGCAGCGACCGCGTCGATCTGCGCATCGCCCAGGCGCTGGCCGCCACGTTCGACCATGAGCCGTCGGCCATCGCCGACGGTGATGCGCTGCCGCCGCTGTGGCACTGGGTGTATTTCACGCCCAATGCGCGCGCCAGCGAGATCGGCCCCGACGGCCACCCCCGGCGCGGCGGTTTTCTGCCGCCGGTCGAGCTGCCCAACCGGATGTGGGCGGGCGGGCGGCTGCGCTTCGAGCGGCCCCTGCGCGTCGGCGAAAACCTGCGCCGGGTGTCCCGAATCCTGAGCTGTGAGCGCAAGAGCGGCCGCAGCGGCGACCTGGTGTTCGTCACCGTCGAGCACACCATCTCCGGCGCCGACGGCGCCGCCGCGGTGGTCGAAGAGCACGACATCGTCTATCGCAACGCCTCGCCCGGCGGCGGCGGCAAGCTGGCGGGCGAAGCGGTGCCGGCGCAAGCCGACTTCCGCCGCAGCATCGATCCCGACCCGGTGCTGCTGTTCCGCTATTCGGCGCTGACCTTCAACGGCCACCGCATCCACTACGACCATCCCTACGTGACCCAGGTCGAGGGCTACCCGGGCCTGATCGTGCACGGCCCGCTGACGGCGACCCTGCTGCTCGAGGCTTTCCGCCAGGCCAACCCGGACAAGCGCATCACCCGCTTCTCGTTCCGCGCCGTCGGGCCGCTGTTCGACATCCACCGCTTCGACGTCTGCGGCCGCATCACCGGGCCCGATGGCGCCGAGCTCTGGACCGACGAGAACGGGCGCCTGACGATGAAGGCCGCCGTCGGCTTCGAGTAGGCCGCTTCTCTTCCACTTCCGCTTCACCGACCGATGCGCTTCGACAGCGAAGCGCAGGGGTGCGCCTTGGCCGCGATTCCCCCGCTTACCACCACAGGAGACAACCATGTCCGTCATGAACGCCCCCGACCAGCACCAGGACATCCGCGACGCCGTCCGCAGCCTGTGCGCGGAATTTCCCGACGAATACTTCCGCAAGATCGACGAGCAGCGCGGCTACCCCGAAGCCTTCGTCGATGCCCTGATCGGCGCCGGCTGGCTGTCGGCGATGATTCCGGAGGAATACGGCGGCTCCGGCCTCGGCCTCACCGCGGCCTCGGTGATCATGGAAGAGATCAACCGCTCGGGCGGCAACTCCGGCGCGGTGCATGGCCAGATGTACAACATGGGCACGCTGCTGCGCAACGGCAGCAAGGCGCAGAAGGAGAAGTACCTGCCGGACATCGCCGCCGGCAAGCTGCGCATCCAGTCGATGGCGGTCACCGAGCCGACCACCGGCACCGACACCACCAAGATCAAGACCGTGGCGGTGAAGAAGGACGGCCGCTACGTGGTCAATGGCCAGAAGGTGTGGATCTCCCGCGTGCAGCACTCGGACCTGATGATCCTGCTGGCGCGCACCACGCCGCTGGCCGAGGTGAAGAAGAAGTCCGAAGGCATGTCGATCTTCATCGTCGAGCTGAAGGACGCCGTCGGCAAGGGCCTGACCGTCAGGCCGATCCCCAACCTGGTCAACCACGAGACCAACGAGCTGTTCTTCGACAACCTCGAAATCCCCGAGGAAAACCTGATCGGCGAAGAGGGCAAGGGCTTCAAGTACATCCTCGACGGCCTGAACGCCGAGCGCACGCTGATCGCCGCCGAATGCATCGGCGACGGCTACTGGTTCATCGAGCGCGCGGTGAAGTACGCCAACGACCGCGTCGTCTTCGACCGCCCGATCGGCAAGAACCAGGGCGTGCAGTTCCCGATCGCCGACGCCTTCATCGAGATCGAGGCCGCCAACCTGATGCGCTTCAAGGCCTGCGAGCTGTTCGACGCCCACCAGCCCTGCGGCGCCCAGGCCAACATGGCCAAGTACCTCGCCGCCAAGGCCTCGTGGGAAGCGGCCAACGTCTGCATGCAGACCCACGGCGGCTTCGGCTTCGCCAACGAGTACGACATCGAGCGCAAGTTCCGCGAGACCCGCCTGTACCAGGTGGCGCCGATCTCGACCAACCTGATCTTCTCCTACGTCGCCGAGCACCTGCTCGGGCTGCCGCGTTCGTTCTGAGTCCGGCCAGGGAGTTCGCGATGATCGATCAGAACACGCCCGCCGACGCACTGTGCGCCTTCGTCGCCGGCCTGCGCTACGAGCAGTTGCCCATGCCGGTGGTGGAACGCTGCGAAGAACTGTTCCTCGACTGGATCGCCTCGGCGCTGGCGGCGAAAGGCATGCATCCGCTGCCGCAGTTCGAAGCCTTTGCCCGCGCCATGGGCCCGGCCGACGGGCCGGCGGAAGTGCTGGCCAGCCGCGGCCGGACTTCGCCCTACTTCGCCGCCTGGGTGAATGCGGCGTCCTCGCACCTGGTGGAGCAGGACGACCTGCACAACAGTTCGGTGCTGCATCCGGCGACGGTGGTGTTTCCCGCTGCGCTGGCGGCGGCGCAGGACGCGGGCGCCTCGGGCGAGGAGTTCATCGCCGCCTGCGTGGCCGGCTACGAGGCGGGCATCCGCATCGGCGAATTCCTCGGCCGTTCGCACTACCGCATCTTCCACACCACCGCCACGGTCGGCACGCTGGCGGCCGCCGTTGCCGCCGGGCACGTGCTGAAGCTGTCGCCGGAGCAGATGCGCAACGCCATCGGCTCGGCCGGCACCCAGGCGGCGGGGCTGTGGGAATTCCTGCGCGACGCCGCCGATTCCAAGCAGCTCCATACCGCGCACGCGGCGGCCAGCGGGCTGGCGGCCGCCTATCTGGCGCGCGATGGCGTCACCGCGGCGCGGCGCATCCTCGACGGCGAAAAAGGCATGGCCGCCGGCATGTCCTCCGATGCCGATCCGGCACGCCTGGGCGACCGGCTCGGCAGCCGCTGGGCCTTGCTCGAAACCTCGTTCAAGTTCCATGCCTCCTGCCGCCATACCCACCCGGCGGCGGATGCGCTGCAGGCCGTGATGCAGCGCGAAGGGCTCGCTGCCGACGACATCGAAGCGGTGCTGACCCGGGTGCACAAGGGCGCGATCGACGTGCTCGGCGTCGTCGATGTGCCGACGACCGTGCATCAGGCCAAGTTCTCGATGGGCACGGTGCTGGGCCTGCTCGCGGTGCATGGCGATGCCGGTCTCGAGAGCTTCCGCGACCACGCGCTGACCGACCCGGCGGTCGCCGCCTTCCGCGACAAGGTCGGCATGACGCTCGACGACGAGGTCGATGCCGCCTACCCCAAGCGCTGGCTGGGCCGGGTCGAGGTCAGGACCAGATCGGGCGCCTGCTTCCAGGGGGCGATCGACGAGCCCAAGGGCGATCCGGGCAACACCTTGTCGCGCGCCGAGCTCGCCGACAAGGCGCGGCGCCTGGCGGCCTTCTCCGGCGCCGCCGGCCGGGCCGAGATCGACGCCCTGATCGGGCGCGTGTGGCAACTGCGTACCGCGCCCCGCATCGGCGCGCTTCTTCCATCTTCCTGAGAGTGGGACCATGACTGCGACCATAACCGATACCCCCAAACCGCAAGCGGGCTCGCTGCCGCTCGAAGGCGTGACCGTCGTCTCGCTCGAGCACGCCGTCGCCGCGCCCTTCGCCACCCGCCATCTGGCCGATCTCGGCGCCCGCGTGATCAAGGTCGAGCGCCCTGGCGTCGGCGACTTCGCCCGCGCCTACGACCACCGCGTCGATGGCCAGGCCTCGTACTTCGTCTGGGCCAACCGCTCCAAGGAAAGCCTGACGCTGGACGTCAAGCAGCCCGAGGCGCAGGAGATCCTGCACAAGCTGCTGGCCAAGGCCGATGTGCTGGTGCAGAACCTCGCGCCCGGCGCGGCTGCGCGCCTGGGCCTGTCCTACGAGGCGCTGTCGCCGAACAACCCGGGCCTGATCGTCTGCGACATCTCCGGCTATGGTGAAGGCGGCCCCTACACCGAGAAGAAGGCCTACGACCTGCTGATCCAGAGCGAGTCGGGCTTCCTGTCGATCACCGGCACGCCCGAGGAACAGGCCAAGGCCGGCATCTCGATCGCCGACATCGCCGCCGGCATGTACGCCTACACCAACATCCTCGGCGCCCTGATCCAGCGCGGCAGGACCGGCCGCGGCCGCCGCATCGAGATCGCGATGATCGATGCGATGGTCGAGCTGATGGGCTTCCCGATGTACTACGCCTACAACGGCCAGGAGCCACCCCGGCGCTGCGGCGCGGCGCACGCCACGATCTATCCCTACGGCCCGTTCCGCTCGGGAGACGGCCGCACCGTGATGCTCGGCCTGCAGAACGAGCGCGAATGGGCGGTGTTCTGCGACAAGGTGCTGGGGGATGCCGCGACCGCGGCCGACGCGCGCTTTGCCAGCAATGCGCAGCGCGTGGCCAACCGCGAAGCGCTCCGCGCCGTGATCGAGCAGGCCTTTGCCAGTCTCAGCGCCGAGGAAGTTCTTGCCAGGCTCGATGCGGCAGGCATCGCCAATGCCAACGTCAACACCATGAACGACATCTGGGCCCACCCCCAGCTGCAGGCGCGCCAGCGCTGGACCACGGTGGATTCGCCGGCCGGCCCGCTGCCCGCGCTGCAGCCGCCCGGCATGGGCGGCGACCATCCGGCGCGCATGGACCCGGTGCCCGCGCTCGGCGCCCATACCGACGCGATCCTCGACGAACTCGGCTACGGCGACCGGGCCGCCGAGCTGCATGCAAGGAAGGTGGTGTGATGGAAGAAAAACTCGATCTGGCGCGGGCACGGACCTTCCTGTTCGTGCCGGCGAGCCGTCCGGAGCGCATCGCCAAGGCCTTCGCCACCGGTACCGACGTCGTCATCGTCGATCTGGAGGACGCAGTCGCGCCCGCCGACAAGCCGGCTGCCCGCCAGGCACTGGTGGCCTGGCTGGATGCCAACCCGAATGCAGCGGTGGTGGTGCGCATCAACGCCGCCGGCACGGCCTGGCACGAGGACGACCTGCAGGCCTGCCGCCATGCGGGCGTGGCCGGGGTGATGCTGCCGAAGGCCGACAGCGCCGCCCAGCTGCGGCATGCCCATGCCAGCAGCGCCAAGCCGGTGCTGGCGATCATCGAAACCGCGGTCGGGCTGGATGCGCTGCGCGAGATCGCCGGCGCCGAAGGCTGTGCCCGCCTGGTGTTCGGCAAGCTCGACCTCGCCGTCGAGCTGGACCTGGTGCCGGACGAAGCCGATCCCGAGGAGCTCGTCTTCCTGCCCTGGCGCGCGATGCTGGTGCTCGCCAGCCAGCGCGCCGGCCTGCCGGCGCCGGTGGATGGCGTGTTCACCGTGATCGGCGATGCCCAGGCGCTGCAGCGCTATGCCACGCGCGCGCGCCGGCACGGCTTCGGCGGGCAGTTGCTGATCCATCCCAGCCAGGTGCAGGCGGCCGCCGCCGCATTCACCCCCTCTGCCAGCGAGATCCAGTGGGCGCGCGCGGTGCAGCAGGCCGCGGCGGCCGCGGGCGGGGGCGCCGCGGTGGTCGAGGGGCGGATGATCGATGCTCCCGTCATCGCGCGGGCCGAGCGTGTGCTGGCCGTCGCCGCCACCTTCGGCCTTTGATCAGTCGTTTTTTTGCAGTCGTTCTTACAACAAGCAGGAGGAGACCATGAGCAAATTTTCCCATCTTCGCCGTACCCTGATCGGCGGCGCGCTGACGCTGGCGCTGGCACCCTTGTCGACGCTTGCCGTCGCCGCCGAGCCGATCGTCATCAAGTTCAGCCACGTCGTCGCGCAGGACACGCCCAAGGGCAAGGGGGCCGACAAGTTCAAGGAGCTGGCCGAGAAATACACCAATGGCGCGGTCAGGATCGAGGTGTATCCCAACAGCACGCTGTACAAGGACAAGGAGGAAGTGGAGGCGCTGCAGCTGGGCGCGGTGCAGATGCTGGCGCCCTCGCTGTCGAAGTTCGGTCCGCTGGGCGTGCGCGAGTTCGAGGTCTTCGACCTGCCCTACATCTTCAATGGCTACGAAGCCCTGCACAGGGTCACCAAGGGCCCGGTCGGCCAGCAACTGCTGGACAAGCTGGAGCCGCGCGGCATCAAGGGCCTGGCCTACTGGGACAACGGCTTCAA
>NZ_JANUXN010000018.1 GCF_025699485.1 Thauera carbonicopians
AGTTGTCGTACTTCGCCTTGTGCTGCACCGGGGCCCCGGATTGGCCGGGCATTGCGTAGATCATCTCGATGTCTCCTCGTTCTGGTGTTCATGGGCGTCGACCGCCACCACGCAGCTCCAGCAGGCACCGTGCCAGTACGACAAGCTCATTTCCCTTCAAGCAGTTACGGCAAAAACCGTTCGCATACCGGGGACGACATCATCGACGGAGCATGTCAGTACGGAACAACTGCTCCATAAATATGAACATATGGAGCAATCCGGCGTGCATGCCCCATGACCCATTAGGGAAGCTCCTTATCGACATTTCGGCCTCGCCGCAAAGCAAGCTAACAGCTGCAAAAAGAACGAAATTTCGTCGATCGGACACATCTTGGCGCGGTATTTGCTGTGGTATCTTTCGTGGTCGTCCCCCTCCCCGACAGCCACGGCCCGATGCTGCTTGCCTCCCTTGTCTTCGTCCCTTTCATCGCCAGCCTGATCGCGGCATCGATGCCACAGGACGCCCGCAACCGAGAGTCCTGGCTGGCAGCCGGAGTAGCGGTCTACGGGCTCATCGTCGCGATCCTGCTCTATCCGGAGATGTCGGAAGGCACGGTGCTGCGCGAAGGCTTCGACTGGCTGCCCGCGCAAGGGCTGTACTTCCTGCTGCGCATGGACGGCCTGGCCTGGGTGTTCACCTTGCTGGTACTCGTCATCGGCCTGCTGGTGGTGCTGTACGCGCGCTACTACATGTCGCCGAATGACCCGGTGCCCCGCTTCTTCTCCTTCCTGCTCGCCTTCATGGGCTCGATGCTGGGCGTGGTGCTGTCGGGCAACCTGGTCCAGCTCGTGGTGTTCTGGGAACTGACGAGCCTGACCTCCTTCCTGCTGATCGGCTACTGGCACCACCGCGCCGACGCCCGGCGCGGCGCGCGGATGGCCTTCACCGTCACTGCCACCGGTGGCCTGTGCCTGCTCGCCGGGGTGCTCGTGCTGGGCCACATCGTCGGCAGCTACGATCTCGACATCGTGCTGGCGGCCGGCGAACTCATCCGCAGCGACGACCTGTACCTGACCGCCTTGCTGCTCATCGCGCTGGGCGCGCTGACCAAAAGCGCACAGTTCCCCTTCCACTTCTGGCTGCCGCACGCCATGGCGGCCCCCACGCCGGTGTCGTCCTACCTGCATTCGGCCACCATGGTGAAGGCCGGCGTGTTCCTGCTGGTGCGCCTGTGGCCGGCCCTGTCGGGCACGCCGGAATGGACCTGGATCATCGGCGGCGCGGGCGTGGGCACCCTGCTGATCGGTGCCTTCATCGCCATCTTCCAGCACGACCTCAAGGGCCTGCTGGCCTATTCGACGATCAGCCACCTCGGCCTGATCACCGTGCTGATCGGCATCGGCACGCCGCTGGCGATGGTCGCGGCGATCTTCCACATCCTGAACCATGCCACCTTCAAGGCCTCGCTGTTCATGGCCGCCGGCATCATCGACCACGAGACCGGCACGCGCGACCTGCGCCTGCTGGGCGGCTTGCGCCACAAGCTGCCGATCACCGCCACGCTGGCGATCGTCGCCAGCGCGGCGATGGCCGGCGTGCCCCTGCTGAACGGCTTCCTGTCCAAGGAAATGTTCTTCGCCGAAACGCTGCAGGTCGGCGGCGACCGCAACTGGTGGATGTCGGTCGCCGCGGTGGCGATGGGCATGTTCAGCGTTGCTTATTCGCTGCGCTTCATCTCCATCTTCTTCGGCAAGCCGGCCGGCGAACTGCCGCGCGACCCGCACGAACCGCCGCGCTGGATGCGCTTTCCGGTCGAACTGCTGGCGTTCACCTGCCTGGTGGTAGGCGTCGCGCCAGCCATCAGCATCGGTCCGGTCCTCGACCTGGCGGTGGCCGCCAGCCTGCGCGAACACACGCCCGACTACAACCTGGCGACCTGGCACGGCTGGAATCTGCCCCTGTTGATGAGCATCGTCGCCTTGTTCGGCGGCATCGCCCTGTACTCGGTGCTGCGCTGGCGCTTCAACCTGCGCGAGCGCACGCGCGCACCGCTGCTCAGCCATTTCAACGGCGCCCAGGCCTACGAAACCTCCATGCAGTCGCTGACCCGCGCGGCTGAATGGCTGGTCCGCCACCTGGGCACTTCGAAACTGCAGAAGCAATTGCTGCTGTTGATGCTGATGCTGCTGACCGTCCCGCTGCTGCTCGTCGGGCAGCCGCCCGACTGGACGGTGCTGCCGCTGGAAGGCTTCGACCCGCTGTTCGCCGGCATCTGGCTGATCGGCGGTGCCTGCGCGATCGCCGCCGCCTGGATGGCGAAATACCACCGCCTGACCGCCCTGGTGCTGGTCGGCGGCACCGGCATCATCACCGCCGCCACCTTCCTGTGGCTGTCGGCACCCGATCTCGCACTGACCCAGTTGATGGTCGAGACCGTCACCACCGTGCTGCTGCTGCTCGGCCTGCGCTGGCTGCCGCCCCGCATCGAATCTGCGGAGATACAGGCGGCCGCCTCCCGCCGCGACTGGACACGGCGTGCGCTGCACATGATGCTTGCCGTGGCCGGCGGCCTGGCGATGGCGGTGCTGACTTACGCCGTGCTGGTGCACCCCGCCTCGGACACCATCGCCGACTTCTTCGTGCTCAACGCACTCTCCGGTGGAGGCGGCAGCAACGTGGTGAACGTACTGCTGGTCGATTTCCGCGCCTTCGATACGATGGGCGAGATCACCGTGCTGGCGATCGTCGCGCTCACCGTCTACGCCCTGCTGCGCCGCTTCCGTCCGGCGCCCGACAGCGCCGAAGTGCCTCAACAGCAGTTGCACGCCTTCGACCCGGCCAGCCGGCAGACGCCGTCCGAGCAGGCCGACAGCGGCTACCTGTTCGTACCGGGCATCTACCTGCGCACGCTGCTGCCCTTCATGGGCGTGATCGCGGCCTACTTCTTCATGCGCGGGCACAACCTGCCCGGTGGCGGTTTCGTCGCCGGCCTGATCTTCGCCGTCGCCATCCTCGTCCAGTACATGCTCGCCGGCGCGACCTGGGTCGAGGCCCACATCACCCTCAGGCCCCACCGCTGGCTGGGTCTCGGCCTGCTGCTGGCCGGCCTCACCGGCCTGGGTTCCTGGGCCTTCGGCCATCCCTTCCTGACCTCGCACACCGCGCACCTCCATCTTCCCGTGCTCGGCGAACTGCACGTGCCCAGCGCCTTCGTCTTCGACCTCGGCGTGTTCGCGGTGGTGGTCGGCACGACGATGCTGATGCTGGTCGCACTGGCGCACCAGTCGCTGCGCGCACACAAGAAGGCGGGCGAGCAGGCCGCGGATGCGGCCGTTCCCGCCGCCAACGGAGGAGCGCTGTAATGGAAATCGTCATCGCGCTCGCCGTCGGCGTCATGTTCGGCTCGGGCATCTGGCTGATCCTGCGGCCCCGCACCTTCCAGCTCATCACCGGTCTGCTGTTGATGTCCTACGCCGTCAATATCTTCATCTTCGCCATGGGCCGGCTATCGGTCGACCGTCCGCCGATCACCCTCAGCCCCGACATCGACCCCTCCCAGTTCGCCGACCCGCTGCCGCAGGCCCTGGTGCTGACCGCCATCGTGATCGGTTTCGCGACCACCGCGCTCTATCTCGTCATCATGATCGGCGCACGCGGCCTGACCGGCAGCGACCATGTGGACGGCAAGGAGCCGCGCGAATGAACGCCCTGCCCTTCCTGCAGCACTTCATCGTCCTGCCGATCCTGCTGCCGCTGCTGGCCGGCGCGCTGCTGATCCCGGTCAAGCAGAGCCGCTACACGCTCAAATTCGCCCTCAGCGTCACCAACACGGTGCTGCTGTGGCTGCTGGCCGCAGCGCTGCTGGTGATGGCCGACGGCGGCTACTGGCCCGACGGCATCGGCGTCTATCTCGCCGCCAACTGGCCCGCGCCATTCGGCATCGCCCTGCTCGTCGACCGGCTCACCGCGCTGATGCTGCTGCTCACCGCCACCATCGCGCTGGCGGTGCTGGTGTTCTCGGCCAAGCGCTGGGACCGGGTGGGCATCCAGTTCCACACCCTGTTCCAGTTCCTGCTGATGGGCCTGAACGGCGCCTTCCTGACCAACGACCTGTTCAACCTGTTCGTCTTCTTCGAGGTCATGCTGGCGGCGTCCTACGGCCTGGTGCTGCACGGCTACAACCTGCAGCGCATCCGGGCCGGCATGCAGTACATCGCCATCAACCTGGTCGCGTCCTTCCTGTTCCTGATCGGCGTGGCGCTGATCTACGCCGCCAGCGGCACGCTCAATCTCACCGACCTCGGCATGCGCGTCGCCCTGCTCGGCACCGAAGACACCTGGCTGCTGGCGATCGGCGTCACCACCCTCGGCCTGGCCTTCCTGACCAAGGGTGCGATGTGGCCGCTGGGTTTCTGGCTGCCCGGCACCTACGCCTCGGCCTCGGCGCCCGTCGCAGCGATGCTGGTGCTGATGACCAAGGTCGGCGTCTATGCCGTGCTGCGGGTATGGATGACGGTGTTCGGCGATGGTGCCGGAGCACTGGCCGGCTTCGGCTTCACCGCGCTGACGATCGGCGGCATGGCGACGCTGTTCTTCGGCGCGGTCGGCATGCTGGCCAGCCAGGACGGCGGGCGCATGGCCGGCTATGGCGCGATCATCTCGTCCGGCACCCTGCTCGCCGTGATCGGCCTGGCCGGCGGCCCGGTGCTGGCCTCCGGCCTGTACTACCTGCTCGGCTCGACGCTGGCGATGGCGGCCTTCATGCTGCTGGTCGAACTCACCGACCGCATCCGCCCGCCCGGCGCGGCGCTGATCGCGATCACGATGGAAGCCTTCGCCATCGAGGACAAGCCCGAAGACCCGGTCGGCCAGGGCATCCCCGGCACGCTGGCCTTTCTGGGCCTGAGCTTCGCCGCCTGCGCGCTGGTCATCAGCGGCATGCCGCCGCTGTCGGGCTTCGTCGCCAAGTTCAGCCTGTTCCACGCGCTGCTCGACATCCTGCCCACCGACGGCCGCATTCCGGGGCTGACCTGGGGCTTCATCGCCCTGGTCATCGTCGGCGGCCTGGCCGCCATCATCGCCCTGATGCGGCTGGGCGTGCGCATCTTCTGGGCCTCGGGCGACATCGCACCGCCGCGGCTGCAATTCACCGAGGCGGCGCCGATCACCGCACTGGTCACCTTCTGCGTGCTGCTCACGGTGCAGGCCGGACCGGTCTTCGACTACCTGGACCGTACCGTCGCCGGGCTGACGCAAACCTCCACCTACGGCGAACGCGTACTGCAGGAGCCCGCGGTGACGCGCATGCCCCGGCAGGAGGCGGAATGATGAAACGCTGGCTCCCCTCCCCGCTGCTGTCGCTGTGCCTGCTGCTGATGTGGCTGCTGCTCAACCAGACCATCGAGCCCGCCCACCTGCTGCTCGGTGCCGTGCTCGGCATCGTCGCACCGGTGCTCGCCCGCCCGCTGCAACCCCAGGGCTATCCGCGCATCTCGCGGCCGTTCGTGCTGTTCCGCCTGCTGTGGCTGTCGCTGATCGAGATCGTGCGCTCGTGCTTCAACGTCAGCCGGATCATCCTGTTCCGCCGCACCGAGGGGGTCAATTCCCAGTTCATCCACATCCCTCTCGACCTGCGCGACCCCTACGGCCTCGCCCTGCTGTCCTGCCTGATCAACTCGACCCCCGGCACGGTATGGGTGGAGATCGTGCCCGAAACCCACGAACTGCTGCTCCACGTGTTCGATCTGCACGACGAACAATGGTGGATCGACACCATCAAATCGCACTACGAACAACCGATCATCGAGGTGTTCGAACAACCCAGACATTCGGAACGGGAGAAAACGACGTGACAACCGCGAGCCTGCTGTCGGCAGCCATCGTCTTCGCACTCGTCTGCGTGGTGCTGGCAATGATCCTGTGCACCCTGCGCCTGCTCATCGGCCCGTCCGCGCAGGACCGCGTGCTGGCCCTGGACACGCTGTGGATGTGCGCGATGCTGCTGGCCTTGATGCTGGGCATCCGCCACGGCAGCCAGATCTACTTCGAGGCGGCACTGATGATCGCGCTGCTCGGCTTCGTATCGACGGTCGCACTGGCAAAGTTCCTGATGCGCGGCGAGGTGATCGAATGAGCATCGCCGAAACCCTGCCGGTCTGGGCTGCACTGCCGGTGGCCTTCCTGCTCGTGCTGGGCGGGCTGATCTCGCTGATCGGTGCCCTGGGCCTGCTGCGGCTGGGCAATTTCTACCAGCGTATCCACGGCCCGGCCATCACCGTCACGCTGGGCGCGGGCTGCATCCTGATCGCATCGATGATCTACTTCACCGCGACGCAGTCCAGGCTGGTGATCCACGAACTGCTGATCAGCGTGTTCGTGCTGATGACCGCGCCGGTGGTGGCGATGATGATCATGCGCGCCGCCGTCTATCGCGACCTGCGCAAGGAACACCTCGCGGACGAGGAGAAGACGGGCACCGACGGCGCAGCCACCGACGCCTGAGCGGCCCGCCGCCCTCAACACACGGCGGGCCCGGCCCACCAGCCGCTCATCAGGCTGTCGGGCTTCACCGGCGCGCAGACGCGGGCGCTGCTTTCCCAGGACTCCACCTGCACATCCAGCCCGGCATACACGCCATAGCCGTCGCCGGCACGAATCCCTTCGCCGGCCTGCAGACTCTCGCCGGCCCGGATAGCCGCTTCGGCACGGATCAGGCCGCCCGCCTTGATGCCCCAGCCGGCTTCCAGATGCATGCCGGCCTCGACCGAAGCGCCTGCGACGATCCCCTGATCCACGCGCAGATTCGCCACCACGTTGATGCCGCCGCCGGCCTGCAGGCTCTTGCGGCAACGCAGTTCGCCTTCGCAGCGCAGATCGGAACCGATGCCGGCATTGCCCTCCACCCGCATGCGTCCTTTGCAGCATACATCCCAGCCCACGCGGAGCTCTCCCGCACAGCGCAGATCGCCCAGCGCATCCACGCCCCAGCCCACGCGCATGTCGCCGCCGACATCGGCATGGCTTT
The DNA here is from genome assembly GCF_025699485.1 of Thauera carbonicopians. Taxonomy (GTDB): domain Bacteria; phylum Pseudomonadota; class Gammaproteobacteria; order Burkholderiales; family Rhodocyclaceae; genus Thauera. Next base: position 7,008 of record NZ_JANUXN010000018.1, read on the forward strand.
CCGCCCGCACGCCGCCTTCCACCCGCAAGTCGCCACCGACGATCAATTCGCCGCCGACGCGCACGCCCCCCTCGACCCGCAGATCGCCGCCGACGTAAAGCCTGCCTTCGACATCGACGTTGCCCCGCACTTCCAGCGTGCCGGCGAACACGATCGCATCGGCCTCGACCGCATCGACGACACGCAGCTCGCCGGTCGGGCCGAACTGTTCGAGCAGCCAGCAGGCATCCCCCACCCGCCCGGCCACCACCATCTGGTCGAGCAGTTCCTGGTAGTTGCCGCCTTCGCCGAACTGGCGCACGAACCAGCGGAATCCGTCGGTGCACGGGCGCTTGGCCCGGACGAAGCTTCTTGTGAGAACCATTTCATCACCCCATGTGCAAATGCCTCGCCACGCAGTGCGTGGCATCGTGACTGCAGCCTGGGAGTGGAAACGCCCTGCCTGGAAGCGAAAGGCGGAAGAAATCCGGGCCATCCGGCGTTCCGCACTGGCTGCACGTTGATCAGGGCGCGCATGAAGCGCCCCGGGCAAGGTGCCGTGCGGGGTGGCCTGGGATCAGTCCCGGTGCCGACCCCGCACGGCCGGGGAAAGTACGGCGGGAGACCCCGTGATCTTGAAAGCCTGCGCCAGCACGAGGCCGCGCTGGAATGATGGAATGGTCCGCCTGCGGCCCACGCGACGGCCCGCAGCATGCGGTGCGGGCGAAAATTCGTCGGGGCGGAGGGAAATCATGGCAGGCGGGCGCTGGAGAAAAGCCGGAATCGGATTATAGGCTACTATCGGCCCGGACTTTCCCAACGGGCAACGTGGTGCCACTGGCGCGGATATTCCTGCGCGACCGGCAGCGACTGATTCCGCAGGGCGGCTTCCGTGTCGGCCTGGCGGATGCCCTGGAGATCAACGGCGGCGGTCCGGCCCGGTTGAAGGTGCGGCTGTCGCATCTGGTGCCGCCTGCACCCGCTCGCGCATCGCTCACTGCGCAGCGCCGTCACCACCCAGTTCGAGAGCATCGACCCGCGTGCCGTCGAGCGTCTGGATCAGCGAGAACAGGCGGCGGTAGAACGTCGGGCTGGTGACGGTTTCCTCGCCGATCTTGACCAGCGATTCCTTGGCCGCCGTCCAGGGCAGCGAGATGGAGCCGAGGCCGGTCACGCTGAGGCCGGTGCTGGTCGAACTCGATTTCAGCGCATAGCGCGTCTGCAGCGCATTGGCATAGATCACGGCGCCGACGTTGCTCGGCAGGCACACCAGCGTGATGTTGAGCGTGACGCCTTCGTCCGGCGTGGGCTGGAACAGCTTCTCGCCCCTGATCCGCACCATGTCCGTGCCCTCGATCCGGTAGCCCTGGCTCAGCAGGGCGCGCTTGCCGAGCTCGCATGCCTCGGCGGGCTCGCGCGTGCTCCAGGTGGCGAACGGAGATTCGTGCTGGAAGGTTTCCATGTCATACACCGGCGGCGGCGAGGAGCAGGCCGCGAACAGCAGAACGGAAACACCGGCAAGGGAAAGGCGAAGGGCGGCTGGGGGCATGGACGACTGCAGGGCTCTTCGAGCAGGACAGATACGAATGGTAAAACATCGCTTATCCCCGGTACATGCGCAAGCCTTCGACGAAACAGCCCCATACATTTCCGGCCGGATCACCGCCGAGCTGAAAAAGAAGGGCCGGCAGACGGGCATTTCGGCCCATGCGGGCGCAAACACGGTGGAACATCCCCTTTCCGTGGGCTAACATGCGCAGCCGTTTCCGCCGCACCGGCCCTGCGCCGCCCGCCTCCATGCATGCTCCCGCCCGCGCCTGCGGCATCGACTTCGGCACCTCCAACTCCACCGCCGGCTGGCTGCGGCCCGCGGCGGCTCCGCTGCTGGCGCTCGAGGACGGCAGGCCGACGCTGCCGTCGGCGGTGTTCTTCAATGCCGACGAAGACACGACCCATTTCGGTCGCGACGCGCTGGCGCAATACCTCGAAGGCTACGAGGGCCGTCTGATGCGCGCGCTGAAGAGCCTGCTCGGCTCCAGCCTGATCGACGGCCAGACCGAGGTCCAGGGCCGCGCGCTGCGCTTTCGCGACCTGCTGGCCGCTTTCATCGGCGAACTCAAGCAGCGCGCCGAAGCACAGGCCGGCCGCGGCTTCGACCATGCGGTGTTCGGCCGTCCGGTGCATTTCGTCGATGACGACGAGGCCGCAGACCGCAAGGCGCAGGACACGCTGGAAGCGATCGCGCGCCAGGTCGGCTTTGCCGAAGTCAGCTTCCAGTTCGAGCCGATCGGCGCCGCGCTGCACTACGAGCGCTCGCTGTCGGGTGAGGAACTGGTGCTGGTCGCCGACATCGGCGGCGGCACGGCGGACTTCTCGCTGGTCCGGCTGTCGCCCGAACGCGCCCGCCACGACGAACGCGGCGCGGATCTGCTGGGCAATGCCGGCATCCACATCGGCGGTACCGATTTCGACCGCGCCCTGAGCCTGGACTGCGTGATGCCCCTGCTCGGCCACCGCGGCCTGATGAAGAACGGCGCCCACGTCCCGGCCAGCCTGTATTTCCAGCTGTCGACCTGGCACACCATCAACACGGCCTACAGCCGCCAGGCCTGGAACGATTTCCAGAACATCTACCGCGATGCCGCCGAGCGCACCGGACTCGACCGCCTGGCGCGCTTGCTGAGCCGGCGCGAAGGCCACTGGCTGGCACTGCAGGTGGAACAGGCCAAGATCGACCTATCGACCGCGGCCGCGGCGGCCCTGGATCTCGGCCGGCTCGAAGACGGGCTGCAGCACACGATCACGGCAGCGGACTTTGCTGCCGCAACGGCGGCGCTGGTGGAACGTGTCGGCGGCTGCGTGGCGCAGTTGCTCGGCGATGCGGGCGTCCGCCGCGAACGGGTGGATACCGTGTATTTCACCGGTGGCGCCAGCGGCGTACCGCAGTTGCGCGCCCGCATCGCCGCCGAACTGCCGTCGGCGCGCGCCGTGGAAGGCGATCTCTACGGCAGCATCGGCGCCGGCCTGGCGGTGGAAGCTGCGCGCCGCTACGGCTGAGCCCGTCACCCGGCCTCTTGCCGCAAGTCATGCCGATGGCGGACACTCGCTGTCATGGACACTACGCCCCCTTCCCCTCACCCTCGCTATCCACTCGCCATCATCGGCGCCGGCGCGCTCGGCCTCACGTTTGCGGCGCGCCTTGCCGATACCGTTCCGGTCGCGGTGATCGCGCGCGACCGCCAGCGTGCCGAAGCCTTGCGCCAGGGAGTCCCCGTCGGCGCCCAGTTGCGGCAGCTGGACGTATTCGGGCCGGACGAAGCGCCCGAGGCGGACTGGGTGATCGTGCTGGTCAAGACGGGCGACACCACCACGGCTGCGGCCACGGCACTGGCGATGCGGCCCCGGGGCGTGCTGTCGCTGCAGAACGGGCTGGTGGAAGACCTGCTGCCCGCCGCCGGCCCGGCGCTGCTGGTCGGCCAGGGCGTGAGCACCGAAGGAGCCTACCGCGATGCGCACGGCGTGCACCCGGCCGGTGCCGGCGAGACGCTGTTGCCGCCCGGCTTCGAAGCGGTTGCCGAATTGCTGGTGGCCGCAGGCTTCGTCGCCCGCGTAGCACCGGACATTGCCGCCGCACGGCTGGCCAAGCTGCTGGTCAATGTCGCCATCAATCCGCTCGCAGCGCTGTTCCGCGTGCCCAACGGCGCGCTGCTGCAGCCGCCGCACCGCCTGCTGCTCGACACCCTGGTGCACGAGGCCTGGCCGGTGCTGCATGCGCAGGGGCTGGCGCTGGACGAGGCTGCCGCCCATGCCCGCGTCCATGCGGTGGCGACGGCGACGGCCGGCAACCGCGCCAGCATGCTGCAGGACGTGCTGGCCGGGCGGCGCACCGAGATCGACGCCATCACCGGCGTATTGCTGAAGCTGGCGGATGAAGCCGGCCTCGCGCTGCCGGTCCATCGCGCCATCTACACGCTGATCAGGACCTTGGAAGGCACCGCCGCTCCGTAGCCGCGAACGACGGGTTGAGCCTGCGGCGCCACCTGCGTGCGCGGCCCCGCCTGCGCGGCCCACACCCTCCATCCATGGCGCTGTCGTGGATGGGTCGCGCAGCGAAGCCCGCTCAGCGGGACGATGCCGTGAATCAGTTCAGCGGATGCCGCCCATGCACAGGTACTTGATCTCGACGAAGTCCTCGATGCCGTAGCGCGAGCCTTCGCGGCCGATGCCCGACTCCTTGATGCCGCCGAAGGGCGCGACCTCGGTCGAGATGATGCCTTCGTTGATGCCGACGATGCCGTATTCCAGCGCCTCGGCGACCCGCCATACGCGGCCGATGTCGCGGGCGTAGAAGTACGCCGCGAGGCCGAACTCGGTGTCGTTGGCCATGTGGATCGCTTCTTCCTCGGTGTGGAAACGGAACAGCGGCGCCACCGGGCCGAAGATTTCCTCGCGCGCCACCCGCATCGCCGGCGTCACGTCGGCGACGATGGTGGGTTCGAAGAAGGTGCCGCCGAGCGCATGCCGCCTGCCGCCGCAGACCAGCCGCGCGCCCCTGTCGAGCGCATCGGCGAGCAAGGTCTCGACCTTGGCGACCGCGTCCTCGTTGATCAGCGGGCCTTGCTGGACGTCGCCCGACAATGCCGGGCCGACCTTCAGCTTCGCCACCGCTTCGGCCAGCTTGGCGGCGAAGGCGTCGTAGACGCCGTCCTGCACGATCAGGCGGTTGGCGCAGACACAGGTCTGGCCGGCATTGCGGTACTTCGAGGCCATCGCGCCCACCACCGCGGCATCCAGGTCGGCGTCGTCGAAGACGATGAAGGGCGCGTTGCCGCCGAGTTCAAGCGACACTTTCTTGACCGTGTCGGCGGACTGGCGCATCAACAGCTTGCCGACTGCGGTCGAACCGGTAAACGAGATCTTGCGCACCAGCGGGTTGGCAGTGAGCTCGCCGCCGACCTCGGCCGCCCTCGCAGTGGGGACGATGTTGAGCACGCCCTTGGGCAGGCCGGCACGCTCGCCCAACTCGGCCAGCGCCAGCGCGCACAGCGGCGTGTCCTCCGCCGGCTTGATCACCATCGTGCAGCCGGCTGCCAGTGCCGGGCCGGCCTTGCGCGTGATCATCGCGATCGGGAAGTTCCACGGCGTGATCGCCGCCACCACGCCGATCGGCTCCTTGACCACGACGATGCGCTTGTCCGCGCCGTGCGCCGGAATCACATCGCCGTAGATGCGCTTGCCTTCCTCGGCGAACCATTCGAGGAAGGACGCGCCATAGGCCACTTCGCCGCGCGCTTCGGGCAGCGGCTTGCCCTGCTCCGAACTCATCAGCAGCGCCAGGTCTTCCTGGTGCGCGAGCATCAGTTCGCACCACTTGCGCAGCACGGCGGCGCGTTCCTTGGCAGTGCGCGCCCGCCATGCCGGCAGGGCGGCGGCGGCGGCCTCGATCGCCTGCCGGGTTTCGGTACGTCCCATGTCCGGCACGCTTGCCACCACGCGGCCGTCGGCCGGATTGTTCACGTCGAAGCGGGTGCCGTCGGCTGCGTCGCGCCAGGCGCCGTCGATATAAGCTTGGGTGCGCAGCAGCGCGGAATCGGTCAGTTGCATGGCACGGCCTCCGTTGATTGATGTGTCCCGTCGCTGATGCGGACTCAGCGCCTTATTCGTACCGGGTTGCGCGCTCGACACGGCGCTGGCGCACGCCTTCGGCAAGCGTGTCGAGCACCTTCACGCTGTCCTCCCAGCCGATGCAGGCGTCGGTGATGCTCTTGCCGTATTCCAGCTCCTTGCCCGGCACCAGGTCCTGGCGCCCCTCGGTGAGGTGGGATTCGACCATCACGCCGATGATGCGGTCCTCGCCGGTGGCAAGCTGGCGGGCGATGTCGTCGGCGACCTCGATCTGCAGACGATGCTGCTTGCGGCTGTTGGCATGCGAGAAGTCGATCATGACCTTGCCCTGGACGCCGCTGGCGGCAAGCTCCTTGCATGCGGCATCGACGCTGGCGGCATCGTAGTTCGGCGCCTTGCCGCCGCGCAGGATGACGTGACAGTCCTCGTTGCCGCGGGTGGTGACGATGGCCGAATGGCCGGCCTTGGTCACCGACAGGAAATGGTGGGGCGACTGCGCGGCCTTGATCGCATCGACCGCGATGCGCACGTTGCCGTCGGTGCCGTTCTTGAAGCCGACCGGACACGACAGGCCGGAAGCGAGTTCGCGATGCACCTGGCTTTCGGTGGTGCGCGCGCCGATCGCACCCCAGGAGATGAGGTCGGCAATGTACTGCGGCGTGATCATGTCGAGGAACTCGGTGCCGGCCGGCAGGCCGAGTTCGTTGATTTCCCACAGCAGCTTGCGCGCCAGGCGCACGCCGTCGTTGATGCGGTAGCTGTTGTCGAGGCCGGGGTCGTTGATCAGGCCCTTCCAGCCCACGGTGGTGCGCGGCTTCTCGAAATAGACTCGCATGACGATCAGCAGATCGTCCTTCAGGCGGTCGGCCTCGGCCTTGAGCCGGCTGGCGTATTCCATCGCCGCCGCGGGATCGTGGATCGAACACGGGCCGATCACCACCAGCAGACGGTCGTCGGCACCGAACAGGATGCGATGGATGGACTGGCGCGCCTCGTAAGCGACGGTCGCAGCCTTGGGCGTGGCCGGAAACTCGCGCAGCACGTGCGCCGGCGGCGCAAGCTCCTTGATTTCCTGGATGCGGACGTCGTCGATGTGGATCTTGGTGGAAGCGGGCATGGCAAAAACTCGGCATCTCTGGCTGGAAACAACTTGTGATTCTAGCTCGCATTTCCCGCAACAGGCGGAGCAGATACAGCGCCCGGCTTGCCCGGCTTATCCCAAATGCGTGATTTTTTCCATGACTCGCCGTAGTTTGTCGCCAATCCGGCACATCGGCATGTCACATACGTGACCTGTTGTGGGATCATCGCCGGTTCGATCGGGTAGGTGAAACTCATGGGTGAGAAATGGCGCTGACTGTGCTCGGACACCGGCCGAAATGCCGAACCCTATGTGTGGCGGGATTCGTGGCGTCGTGCTGTATGCCGGTGCAGGCAGGCGCGAGCGAGGACGTGCTGCGCCTGTTGCCGCTGTCGCTGGAAGAACTCATCCAGACGCCGATCGTCACCGCCTCGCACCGCGTCGAGCGACGCGACGACACTCCTGCCCATGTGATCGTGATCACCCGCGAGCAGATCAGGGCCCGCCGCTATCGCGACCTGGGCGAGTTGCTGAGCGACCTGCCCGGCGTCGATTTCATGGCGGGCAGCCGTTCGTCGATCTTCAACAACTTCAGCCTGCAGGGCTTCAACAGCAACAACCAGTTGCTGATCATGCTCGACGGCGTCCGCGTCGACGACCCTGCCGGCGGCAAGATCGCCGTGGCCCGCAACTTCTCGCTGTACATGGCACGCCAGGTCGAAGTGGTCTATGGGCCGGCGGCGGCGCTGTACGGCGCCGACGCGGTGGCCGGTGTCATCAACATCATCACCGACCAGGGCGAGCAGGCCGGCGACAACTGGGCTTCGGTGGGTGCGGGACGCTTCGACAGCCGCGAAGCGCAGTTCCTGTTCACGCTGAAGCCGGCCGAGGACGTGCGCTTCACCCTGGGCGGGCACAAGCAGCGCAGCGACCGTGCGCCGCTCGACCACTACTATCCGGATGATTTTCCCGCGGTGGATGCACAGGATTACGACGGCACGATCGTCGTGCCGGCGCAGGCCCGCCACCGCCACATCGATGGCATCGAAAGCCACAGCCTGTTCGCCCGCGCCGACCTCACCGAACATCTGACGCTGGGCTACTACCGCAACGGCTTCGGCCAGCCGACCAGCACGGGCGACCGTACCGACATGGCCCTGTACGACCGCCATGCGCGCTGGGAAACGGTTTCCGAGACCCTGTACGCACGGGCACGCTTCCAGTTGACGGAGGACATCGAGGGCCGCCTGCTGATCGACTATGCACGCCAGGAAGCCGACCCCGACTCCAATTACCTGAACAAATACACCGGCTTCGGCGCGCGCGGCTACAACTATGCCAAGGCCACCCGCACTGGCATCCGGCCCACGCTCCACTGGCGCATCGACGCTGCGCACGATCTGCAGGCCGGCATCGGCTACCAGGATTACGAGGCCATGCTGACGCCCAACCTGCCGCGCCGCTACCAGCAATCGCTGGGGACGCACGGCCAGGGCCTGAACTATGCCAACACCGACCTGCCGATCCTGATCCCCTCGGCACGCCACCACAACGAATTCGGCTACCTGCAATGGCAGGCGCAGTGGACACCGCAGTTCACCACCATGATCGGCGTGCGCCACGATCGCCACTCGGGCTACGGCAGCAGCCTCAATCCGCGCCTGGGCGCGGTGTGGCAACCAGCGGACCGGCACGTCTTCAAGCTGTCCTACGGCGAAGCCTTCCGCGCGCCCTCCTACGACGAGTCGCTGTCGGCATACGGCGCCTTCAGCGGCGCCCGGGATGAGGAAGGACGCTACATTGGCAAGGGTTTCCGTGCCCCGAACGGAAAGCTCGAAGCCGAACGTGCGCGCACGCTCGGCCTGACCTGGGACTGGCGCCCGACACCATCGCTGAACCTGGTCACCCACCTGTACCACAGCCACATCAACAACCTGATCGCCACGCTCAACGAGAAGGTGCCGACGCAGTACATCCCCGGCGCGGTGTTGAGCGAAACCACGATCAAGGGCAATGCCGGAAAGGCCCACCACACCGGCCTCGACATCAGCGGCCAGTGGCAATTCCGTACCGCCGGAGCCTGGCACGGCGAAGTGTGGGGCAGCCTGAGCTACATCGACGGCACCCTCCAGACGGGCGACGACGCCCGGAACTGGGACCTGCCCTATGTCGCGAAGCACAAGTTCAAGCTCGGCAGCACCTGGCGCTACGGCGACACGCTGACGATCACGCCGCGCCTGACCTGGGTCGGCAAGACCACCACCGGGCGCAGGAATCCCGCGCGGCCGGGCCGTCACCTGACGGCCGACGCCTGGTGGGTCGCCAGCCTGCACCTGGGCTGGCATCGCCTGCTGGACGGGCGCGCCACGCTGTGGCTGGACATCGACAACCTGTTCGACCGCCGCTACCACGTCGCCCACGGGGCCGCCGACAGCACCCTGCTGACGATGCCGCAACAACCGCGCAGCTGGATGGCGACGCTGGAGTACCGCTTCTAAATGTGGCGGCGATACACGCGCGCCCTTGCAGGCCTGCTTGCCGGACTATGCTGCGGACTGGCCGCGGCACAGCCGCCGCCCCATGCCGCTTCGGAACAGGCCCTGAAGGCCGTCCTGCTGTTCAAGCTGCCGCTGTTCGTCTATGAACCACCGCTCGAAGACGCCCCCTCGCCGTCGATCTGCCACCTGGGGAGAAGCGGCCTGGAAGACGCGCTGGCCCAGTTGCAGCGCTCCGTCACCGACGAACGCACGTTCAGCGTGCGCTACCTGGACGATGCCGCCCAGGCCGCCGACTGCGACATGGTGTTCATCGGCAACTCCGAACGGCATCGCCTGGGGGCCATCCTGTCGCAACTGCACCGGCGCCCGCAGGTGACGGTATCCGACATCAAGGGTTTCGCCCAGTCCGGCGGCATCGTCGAACTGCTCGTCCGGAGCGAGGGTACGGGCATCGACATCGTGATCAACCAGCGCGTGGCACGCGAACGGGGCGTCAGCTTCAGCGCCCAACTGCTGCGCCTCGCCCGCCCTCCGGGAGACTAGCCGATGCGCCCGCAGCCGCGACATCGCATCGCGCGCCTGGCAGCCTCGCTGCCGGCCACCCTGGGCGGGCGCCTCAATCTGCTCGGCGCCGTCGCCCTGAGCGTGGCGACCCTGCTGGTCTTCGCCCTGATGTCGTTCCAGCAACAGCGCCTGCTGCGGACCGAATGGGTGGCCTCGCTTTCCGCTCAAGCCGCCCTGATCGCCAGCAACAGCCGTGCGGCCGTGGTCTTCGCCGACTACCGCGAGGCCGACGCCCTGCTGCAGGCACTGTCGGCCAACCCGCTGATCCTCGAAGCCCGGCTGATACTGCCCGACAACGGCCTGCTGGCGGGCTATGCGCGCAACGGCAGCCCTTCCGCCGATGCAAGCGATGCGCCCGACGAGGCAACGGGCCACCGCTTCGGCGACGGCAGGCTGACCGTCTGGGCCCCGGTGCTGGAAGGCCAGCGGCAGGCGGCCCGGCTCGAGCTGGTCGCCTCGCTGGATCATCTCGGCAAGGTCTTCCTACGCTCGGCGCTGGAGGCGGCCACGGTCCTGCTGCTGGTACTGGCGGCGACGCTGGCGTCGATGTCGCGCGTGATGCGCCGGTTGCTGGCGCCAGTCCATGCGCTGCGCGACCTGCTGCGGCGGCTGACCGACAATCCGGATCTCAGGACACGCGCGCAGCCCGGCGGAGGTACCGAAATCGCCGCCTTGGGGCGCGGCCTCAACGAATTGATCGACACCGTGCAGGCGCGCGACGCCGAGCTGGCTGCCTACCGGGACAATCTCGAACAACTGGTCGAGCAGCGCACCCATGCACTGGCATCGGCGATGGCCGAAACGCACCGCGCCAACCAGGCAAAATCGGAGTTCCTGGCACGGATGAGCCACGAGATCCGCACCCCGATGAACGCCATCATCGGCCTGGGCGGACTGCTGCGCCGCTCGACGCTGACGCGCCGGCAGCGCGACCAGCTCGACAAGATGCTGGCCTCGTCCGAAGCCTTGCTCGGCGTCATCAATGACGTGCTCGACTACTCCCGTATCGAAGCCGGCAAGCTGCCGCTGGAGTCGATTCCCTTCGATCTGCTGGAGCTGTGCGAGCAGGCGCTCAGCGTGGTGGCGCTCAGGGCGGAGGAAAAGAACGTCGAGCTGCTGATGCTGCCCGACGAAAACCTGCCGACGCGGCTGGTCGGCGACCCGCTGCGCCTGCGCCAGATCCTGATCAACCTGCTGGCCAACGCGGTGAAATTCACCGAACAGGGCGAAGTCATGCTGCACGTCGGCCTGCGCGCCGGCGCAGCCCCGGCCGGCAAGGCAGCCTTGCGCCTGAGCGTGCACGACACCGGCATCGGCCTCACCGCCGCCCAGCAGGCCGTGCTGTTCCAGCCCTTCTCCCAGGGCGACGACTCCATCACCCGCCGCTTCGGCGGCACCGGGCTGGGGCTGTCGATCTGCGCACAACTGGTACGCATGATGGGCGGGCGCATCGACGTCGAGTCCGTTTCCGGCGAAGGCGCGCATTTCCACGTCGAGCTCGAGCTGCCCATTGCCCAGGCCGATGAGGCGGCCCCGGCCGAGATCGGCTTCCGCCATGCCCTGGTGGTCGCCGAAAGCCCGTCCGGCCGCCACGTGCTGTCGACCCTGTGCGCCCAGCAGGGGCTGCGCGCGAATGCCTGCGCGGACGCAGGCCAGGCGGCTGCGCTACTGCAGGAAGGGCTCGACGCCGGCGACGCCTTCGACCTGATCCTGCTCGACTGGCGCATCGGCGACAGCGACGGCCTGGCGCTGGCAAGGCAGTTGCGCACCCGATTCGGCAAGGTTTTCGCCAGCGCGGACCTGCCCTTCCCGAAAGTCGTGCTGCAGACCGGCAACACCGGCCACGCCGGCATGGACGGGCAACCGCATACCGTCGGCATCGACGCCACGCTGGTCAAGCCTGCCCTGCCGCGAACCTTGCGGGCCGCCCTGGACGAGGCCCGCGCCGAAACGCCTCCTGCCGATTCCGCTGCCCAGCCTCCCGCTCCAGCCGCCCTGGCACCCTTGCGCGGCGCCCGGGTGCTGGTCGTCGACGATATGCCGCTCAACCGTGAAATCGCCCGCGCCTTTCTGCAGGACACCGGCCTGCAGGTCGCCGAAGCCAGCAATGGCGAGGAAGCGCTGGCCAGGCTCGCGGCGCAGCGCTGCGACCTGGTGCTGATGGATGTGCAGATGCCGATACTGGACGGCCTGGCGGCGGCGCGGCGCATCCGTGCCGGCTCGAACTGCCCGGACATCCCGATCATCGCGATGACCGCGCACGCCCTGGACGGCGACCGCCAGCGCAGCCTCGAGGCCGGCATGAACGATCATCTCACCAAGCCGATCGACGTCGGCATGTTGTACGCCGCGCTGCTGCGCTGGCTGCCGGCGCGCGACACCGACGCCCCCGCATCGACCTCGGCCACGGTCGCGGCGGCCGACTGCCCGCCGGCAACCCAGGCCGCGGCACCGGACACGGCAGGCTGGCCTGCCGAACTGCCCGGCATCGACATGGTCCGCGGCCTGGCCAACCACCTCGGCCGTCCGGCCCTGTACCGCCGCATCCTCGACGAATTCGCCGCGGCCTTCGCCAGCGGAGGCGCTCCACTGCACCAGGCATTGGCATATGGGGATACCGAAACCGCTCACCGCTGGGTACACTCGCTGAAATCCGGCGCGGCGACCATCGGTGCTGCCGGGCTGGCTGCGCAGGCGCGCGACCTGGAGCACCGGCTGCGCGCCGGCCAGGCGCCCGGCGAGGCCGATTTGCAGGCACTGGAGGCAAGCCTGCGTGCCGTATGCTCGGCACTGGCAACCTTGCCCGGCACGCGAACGCCGGAAGCGGGGCCGGCATCGGCTGCCGAGACTGCACGGCAAGTGGAGGAGGCGCTGCCGCTGATCGACGAAACGCTGGCGCTGCTGGCCCGTCACGATGCTCGCGCCGAAGGCGAAATACGCAGGCTGGGCAGCCTGCTGGAAGGTTCGGCCTGGCAAAACCATGCGGAAGCGATACGCACGCTGATCGAAGATGTCGAATACGAAACCGCCCTGCCACTGCTGGCCGCCCTGCGCGAGGACATGATCCAGGCACCGACATGAATGCCGATTCCACCGTACTCGTCGTCGACGACGAAAAGCACAATCGCCAGTTGCTCACCGAACTGCTGCAGCACGAATGCCGCCTGCTCCTGGCCAAGAGCGGAGAACAGGCGCTGGCGCTGGCACGCGAACTGCAGCCCGACCTGATCCTGCTCGATGTCGTGATGCCGGGCATGAACGGCCATGCGGTGATCCGCCAGCTCAAGGACGACGACCGCACGCGCGACACGCCGGTGATCTTCATCACCGCGCTGGACTCCTTCGATGACCAGAAGGTCGGCCTCGAACTGGGCGCCGTCGACTACATCACCAAACCCTTCCATCCCCCGATCGTCCGCGTCCGGGTCCGCAATCACCTGCGCCTGGTGGAACAGCGCCGCCTGCTCGAACAACTCGCCATGCTCGACAACCTCACCGGCATCCCCAACCGGCGGCGCTTCGTCGAAACCCTGGAGCATGAATGGCGGCGCTGCCTGCGCCATGCGCTTCCGCTGTCGATGATCGTGGCGGACGTCGATCACTTCAAACGGATCAACGACACCTATGGCCATGCGGAAGGCGACGAAGCGCTGCGCAGCGTGGCGCAGGCCCTGAAACGGGCGATACAGCGCCCCGGGGATTTCGTCTGCCGCTACGGTGGAGAGGAATTCGTGCTGCTGCTGCCGGGCGTCGACGAGGATGGCGCCGCCGAGTTTGCCGAAGCCGTGCGCCAGCGCATAGCCGCGATGCCGTTCCAGACCGCCGACGGCAGGCCGCTGCAGCTCACGCTCAGCCTGGGAGGCGCAAGCCATGTGCCGACGACGCCCGAGGTGGGCAAGGAGCTGTTCCTCGCCGCCGACCGCGCGCTCTACGATGCCAAGCACGCCGGCCGCAACCGCATCGTCTGGGCGCGCACGCCGCCGCAGCCCGGCGGGCACGGCACCGTGAATGTGGCGGCGGCCACCTCTTCCACGCGCCCCTGCTGAACCCCTCGACCGTTCCGACGGTCTATCCGGAACCGCATCCCCGCCTGAAAACTCCACATGCTGATCCGAACCACATCGGCCGCCGCCACTGTCCGCCCTGCCGAAATCACACCGCGCCCACTGTTCGAAGAACGGCGCCGCCTGCTGCTGCGCGGCGGGCTCGGCATTGCAGCCGGCGCGGCCTTGTGGCAGGGGCTGGGCGGGACGGCAAGGGCGGCGTCGGAGCGCCTGGCCACCGTCGCCTCGCCACTGAGCACCACCGAAGCCATGACCGAGCGCAAGGCGGTGACGAGCTACAACAACTTCTACGAATTCGGCACCGACAAGGGCGACCCGGCGCAGAACGCCGGACGCATGCTCACGCGGCCATGGACCGTCGCGGTCGAAGGCCTGGCCGGCAAGCCGCGCCGCTTCGACATCGACGAGTTGCTGAAGCTGGCGCCGCTGGAAGAGCGCATCTACCGCCTGCGCTGCGTCGAGGGCTGGTCGATGGTCATCCCCTGGGTGGGGTTTCCGCTGGCCGCGCTGCTGAAGGCAGTCGAGCCGCTGGGCAGCGCGAAGTACGTCGAATTCCTGAGCCATTACGACCCGGAAATCATGCTGCGCCGTCCGGTCCTGCAATGGCCCTACGCCGAGGGCCTGCGCCTGGACGAGGCCCTGCATCCGCTGACCATCCTCGCCGTGGGCCTGTACGGCGAAGTGCTGCCGAACCAGAACGGCGCGCCGATCCGCCTGGTGGTGCCGTGGAAATACGGCTTCAAGAGCATCAAGTCGATCACCACCATCCGCCTCACCGAACGGCAGCCGGCGACGTCGTGGCGCCGCGCCGCGCCGCACGAATACGGCTTCTACGCCAACGTCAATCCGGAAGTCTCGCACCCGCGCTGGAGCCAGGCCACCGAGCGCCGCATCGGCGAGATCCGCAAGCGGCCGACACTGATGTTCAACGGCTATGCCGAGCAGGTGGCCGGCCTGTACCAGGGCATGGATCTGCGCACGTATTACTGAGAGAAGCCCCCCGACATGCCGAATTTCCTGCGCGCGCCCTCAGGCACGCAGATCGCCCTGATCAAGGCCGCCGTCTTCCTGGCCTGTCTGGTCCCCGCCGTGCAACTCGCGCTGGGCTGGCAGAACGACACGCTCGGTGCCAACCCCATCGAAACCATCACCCGCGCAAGCGGCGAATGGACGCTGCGCCTGCTGCTGATCACGCTCGCGGTCAGCCCGCTGCGGCGCTACACCGGGCTGCACTGGCTGCTCCGGCTGCGGCGCATGCTCGGGCTGTTCGCCTTCGCCTACGCTGCCGCGCACTTCACCACCTATGTCTGGCTGGACCAGTTCTTCGACTGGCAGGCGATCGCCCGCGACATCCTCGACCGCCCCTTCATCACCGTCGGCTTCGCCGCCTTCGTGCTGCTGATCCCGCTCGCCGCCACCTCCAGCAACGCCGCCATCCGCCGCCTGGGCGGCCGGCGCTGGCAGTCGCTGCACCGCTCGATCTACGCCATCGCCATCCTCGCCGTGGTGCATTTCTGGTGGCTGGTGAAGGCCGACCTGCTGAAACCCTTCATCTACGCGCTGATCCTCGCCGCCCTGCTCGGCCTGCGCGCCTGGTGGCGCGAACAGGAACGCCGCCGCCAGTTGTCGGTGCCGCCGCCGGCGAAGCACCTGGAAAGGCCCGTGATCAGGATCGTGCAGAAGTAGGATGGGTCGGGCCGCGTAGGTCGAGCCGCGTAGGCCGGGCCGCGCAGGTCGGGCCGAAGGCTAAACCCATCCCCCCAGCGAACATCCCGACCGATGGGTTTCGCTTCGTTCCACCCTGCGGCGCTGCTTCAGGCGACGCCCAGCCGCCACAGCGAAGTCACTTCCGCCGCCCGCGCCGCGTGCATCGGATCGTCCGCATCCGTGGCCTTGGCATGCCGTGGGCGGACGTCTTCGCGACCGAGCACCTGCAGGCCGGCATCGCCGATCCAGCCGAGCAGTTCGGCGCGGCTGCGCAAGCCGAGGTGTTCGGCGAGATCGGACAGGATCAGCCAGCCTTCGCCGCCCGCTTCCAGATGCGCGGCAAGGCCTTGCAGGAAGCCACGCAGCATGCGGCTGCCGGGATCATAGACGGCATGCTCGACGGCAGACGTGGGCTTGGCCGGCACCCACGGCGGATTGCACACCACCAGCGGCGCGCGGCCGGCGGGGAAGAGATCGGCTTCGACCACCTCGGCCTGCGCGGACAGCCCCAGCCGGGCGAGATTGTCGCGCGCGCAGCCGAGCGCGCGCGGCGACAGATCGGTCCCCACCACGCGCTGCACGCCGCGGCGCGCCAGCAGCGCGGCGATGGCGCCAGTGCCGGTGCCGATGTCGAAGGCGAGCGTTTTCGCCGGCAAGGGCACGCGGGCGACGAGATCGAGGTATTCGCCGCGGATCGGCGAGAACACGCCGTACCAGGGATGGATGCGCTCACCCAGCGCCGGCACCAAAACGCCCTTGCGCCGCCATTCGTGCGCGCCGATCAGGCCCAGCAGTTCACGCAGCGACAGCACGAACGGCGCTTGCAGCAGCGCCGCGTGCTCGTCGCCGAAAGCTTCGGCCAATGCATCGTGTACGTCGGGCGCGCGGCGCAGCGCAATGCGCCCGCCGGCTTCGACCGGGATCAGCAGCATGCCCAGCGTCCGCGCCCGCTGCGCCTGGGCCATGCGGTGCAGGTGGAAGGCCTCGGCCGGCGACGCGGCCGCCTGAGTCCCCTTTCCGCCTGCTTTCCCGCCAGCCTTGCCACCGCTCTTGCCCGACCGGCGACCGGCACGACGGGCCATGGCTTGCAGCAACTGGCGGGCATTGTGGTAGTCACCCCGCCACAGCAGCGCCGTGCCTTCGCAGGCCAGGCGCCAGGCGGTGTCGGCGCTCAGGGTATCGTCGGCCACCACCACCCGCTTCGGCGGCGGCTGGCCGTTTTCCGAGCGCCAGTGTGCGCAGTGCGACAGCTCGCCCTCGGTCCAGTACAGCAGCAATCCTTGTTCGCTCATCCCGTCCGGCTCACTCTACCCGCCTCGATTCGCACCAATCGTTTCACCCGGAACCCGCTTCAGACCTGTTTCGGCCGGATGGCATTCTTCGGGCGGAAGGCCTTGATCACCGACTCGTCGGTTTCGACGTAAGGGCCGCCGATGAGGTCGATGCAATAAGGCACGGCGGCAAAGATGCCGACGTGGCGCACCGCGCCGTCGGCATCGCGCACGCCTTCGAGCGTTTCGCGGATCGACTTGGGCTGGCCGGGCAGGTTGATGATGAGGCAGCGGCCGCGGATCACCGCGACCTGGCGCGACAGGATGGCGGTGGGCACGAAGTTGAGGCTGATGCGGCGCATTTCCTCGCCGAAGCCGGGCATCTCCTTGTCGGCGACGGCCAGCGTGGCTTCGGGCGTGACGTCGCGCGGCGACGGGCCGGTGCCGCCGGTGGTCAGCACCAGGCTGCAGCCGGCCTGGTCGGCGAGATCGGCCAGTGTGCGTTCGATCAACGGCCGCTCGTCGGGGATCAGCCGCGTCTCGGCGCTCCAGGGCGAAGTCAGCGCCCTGCCCAGCCAGTCCTGCAGCGCGGGAATGCCCTGGTCTTCATAAGTGCCGTCGGAAGCGCGGTCGCTGATCGACACCAGGCCGATACGGATGGGTTCGCTCATGGGAATCGTCTCGCTATACGGGGAAGCCGGGTGCGGAGCACGCTTCGCGCATCAGGCGCGCGCATCGCCACCGTCGTCCCGGCCGCCCTCGTTTGCATCGTCATGCGCAGCTTCGGCGCCGCCAGCTTCGGCGGCCGCGTCCTGCGCTTCCTGCAGTTCGCGCAGCACACGGAAGATCTCGCGGAAGGCCTTGGGCGGCTTGCCGGCCTCGCGCTCCTTCAGCGCGTTGCGGCGCAGCGTGCGCAGGTATTGCAGGTCGGCGTCGGGCCAGATCTCGGCGATGGCGCCGATGGTCTGCTCGTCTTCCAGCAGGCGCTCGCGCAGGCGTTCGAGGCGATGCATCTTCGCCACTTCGGCGGCCGAGTTGCCGTTGAAGATGTCGAGCTGGGCCTGGATCGGCGCCGGGTCGATCTTGCGCATCAGCTTGCCGATGTACTGCATCTGGCGGCGGCGGGCTTCCATCTTGAAACCCTGGGCAGCGCGGACCGCTTCGTACAGCGTATCGGGCAGCGGCACCTTCCTGAGGCGTTCGGGCGACAGCGCGACGAGCTGTTCGCCGAGTGCCTGCAAGGCGTGCATTTCGCGCTTGAGGCTGCTCTTGCTGGGCGGCTCGACGAAATCGTCTTCATCGTGGGAGGGGCGCGAATCTGAACGCATTGCGGCTGGCTCGGGGCTTGGACGGGTTAAGATTATAGCCTTTGCCCGACAGCAGCCCGCCCATGTCCGACCAAGGCTTCTCCTTCTCCCAGGCGCATCTGCGCGAAATCGCCACCGACATCCTCAAGTATGCGAAGAAGCACGGCGCCAGCGCCTGCGAAACCGATGTCTCGGAAGGCTTCGGCCAGTCGGTGGGCGTGCGCAAGGCGGAAGTCGAGACGATCGAATACAACCGCGACAAGGGTGTCGGCGTCACCGTGTATATCGGCCAGCAGCGCGGCTATGCGAGCACTTCGGACTTTTCGAAGAAGGCGCTGAAGGCCACGGTCGATGCCGCGCTGTCGATCGCCCGCTTCACCGCGCCCGACCCTTGCGCCGGCCTGGCCGACGCCGCGCTGATGGCGCGCGAGAAGGACATGCCCGAGCTGGATCTGTTCCACCCCTGGGCGATCGGCGTCGATGAGGCAATCGCGCTGGCCCGCCGCTGCGAGGCGGCGGCGTTCGCGGTCGGCCCGCAGATCAGCAACTCCGAAGGCGCCAGCACCTCGATCCAGCAGTCGCATTTCGTCTCGGCCAACAGCCACGGCTTCATCGGCGGCTATGCTAGCACCCGCCACGGCCTGTCGTGCTCGGTGATCGCCGGCGAGGGCGACGGCATGCAGCGTGAATACTGGTACGACTCGCGGCGCGATCCGGCCGAACTGATGAGCGCGGAGGACATCGGCCGCATCGCCGGCGAACGCGCGCTGGCGCGCCTGGGCGGCAGGCAGATCCGCACCTGCGAAGTACCGGTGCTGTTCGAGGCGCCGCTGGCGGTCGGCCTGATCGGCAGCTTCGTGCAGGCGGTCAGCGGCGGTGCGCTCTACCGCAAGGCGAGCTTCCTGCTCGACAGCCTGGGCCAGCAGGTGTTCTCGCCGGTGGTCGGCATCTCGGAACGGCCACACCTGAAGAAGGCCTTCGGCTCCAGCCCCTTCGACAGCGACGGCGTCGCCACCCGCGATCGCGAAGTCGTCACCGACGGCGTGCTGAACGGCTACTTCCTGTCCACCTATTCCGCGCGCAAGCTCGGCATGCAGACCACCGGCAACGCCGGCGGCTCGCACAACCTGATCGTCAGGCCAGGCGAGCAGGACCTGGCCGGCCTGATCAGGCAGATGGATCGCGGCCTGCTCGTCACCGAACTGCTCGGCCACGGCGTGAACTACGTCACCGGCGACTATTCGCGCGGCGCGGCGGGCTTCTGGGTGGAGAAAGGCAAGATCAAGCACGCGGTGGAAGAAGTCACCATCGCGGGCAACCTGCGCGACATGTTCCGCAACATCGTCGCCATCGGCAACGATGCGCTGCCGCGCGGGGCCAAGCACTGCGGCTCGGTCCTGATCGAGCGCATGAAGGTGGCGGGCCGCTGACGCGGGCTGCCGTACATCGATACCTCATCACTGTCCTGAAGGAGTTCATGTGGAACGTCGTTCATTTCTGAAGAAGGCCGGTGCCGGCGCTGCGGCTGGCGCCGCCCTCGGCCTCGCGGCCTGCGGCAAGTCCGAACAACACGCAGCCCCCGCCGCCGCCTCCTCCGCACCGGCCGTTCAGACCGGCCTGCCGTCGATCCAGTGGCGCATGACCTCGAGCTTTCCGAAGAGCGTCGACACCCTGTTCGGCAGCGCCGAGATGCTCGCCAACCGCCTGCGCGAAATCACCGACGGCAAGTTCGACATCCGCATCTTCCCGGCCGGCGAACTGGTGCCCGGCCTGCAGGCGCTCGACGCCGTGCAGCAGGGCACGGTCGAAATGTGCCATACCTGCTCGTACTACTACGTCGGCAAGGACAAGACCTTCGCCTTCGGCACCGCCGTGCCCTTCGGCCTGAACGCACGCCAGATGGACGCCTGGATCATCGCCGGCGGCGGCCAGGAACTGCTGGACGAGTTCTACAGCAACTACAACATCTATTCCTTCCTCGGCGGCAACACCGGCGTGCAGATGGGCGGCTGGTACCGCAAGCCGATCAACTCGCTCGAGGACATCAAGGGCCTGAAGATCCGCATCGCCGGCATCGCCGGCGAAATCCTCGCCCGCATGGGCGCCATCCCGCAGCAGCTTGCCGGCCCCGACGTCTACCCCGCGCTGGAAAAGGGCACGATCGACGCCGCCGAATGGGTCGCGCCCTATGACGACGAGAAGCTGGGCTTCCACAAGGTCGCGCCCAACTACTACGCGCCGGGCTGGTGGGAGCCGGGCCCGGTGGTCCACTTCTATGTGAACAAGACCGAGTGGGACAAGCTGCCGAAGGAATACCAGGCTGCGTTCCGCACCGCTTCACGCGAGGCCCACATCCTGATGACGGCAAGCTACGACCACAAGAACCCGCAAGCGCTGGCCCGCCTGCTGTCGCAGGGCGTCAAGCTGCAGACCTTCTCGAACGAGATCATGAAGCGCGGCTACGAGGTATCGCAGGAGCTGTATGCCGAGGAAGCGGCGAAGAATCCGGCCTGGGCCAAGATCTATGCCGAGTTCGAGAAATACCGCAGGGCGCAGAACGCCTGGTTCAGCGTCGCGGAAGGCAGCTACGACCGCTTCATGCAATCGATCCGCTGAGCGAATCTGCCGACGTCCGGCCTCGAGCCAGGTCGGATGAGGCGAAAAAAATGGCCCGCGCTCGATGCGCGGGCCATTTTTTTGGTACGGCTGCGTTTCCCTGGGTTCAATCGCCCTGCAATTGACGCAGCAGGTCGGAAGCGGCATCGTCCGCCGGCGACGCGCCGCCGCCCAGCAACTCGTCGAGCTTCAGTTCCTGTTGCTCGCCCGGTTTCGGACTGCCGTCGCCGTAGGACACCAGGCCGGGGAAGGCGATGATCAGGCCGACCATGCAGAGCTGGATGATCACGAAAGGCACGGCGCCCCAGTAGATCGAGGACGACTTCACCTTCTCCGACGCCACCGAGCGCAGGAAGAACAGCGCGAAACCGAAGGGCGGGTGCAGGAAGGAGGTCTGCATGTTGACCGCGAGCAGCACGCCGAACCAGATCAGGTCGATGCCCAGCTTGTCCGCCACCGGCGCCAGCAGCGGCACGATGATGAAGGCCAGCTCGAAGTAGTCGAGGAAGAAGGCGAGCAGGAACACCAGCACGTTGACCGCGATCAGGAAGCCGATCTCGCCGCCGGGCAGCGAAGTCATCAGATGCTCGACCCACAGGTCGCCATTGACGCCGCGGAAGGTCAGGCCGAACACGCTCGAGCCGATCAGGATGAACATCACGAAGCACGACAGCTTGGTCGTCGAGTCCATCGCCTGCTTCAGCAGTGTCATCGACAGGCGCCTGCGCGACACCGCCATCAGCACTGCACCGACCGCGCCCATCGCGCCACCTTCGGTCGGCGTCGCGATGCCGATGAAGATCGTGCCGAGCACCAGGAAGACCAGGCCCAGCGGCGGAATCAGCACGAAGGTCACGCGCTCGGCCATGCGCGACAGCAGGCCGAGGCCGAACAGGCGGTTGATCATGGCGACGACGAAGGCGATGCCGATTGCCGCCATTGCAGCCACCACCCCCATCTCGTCGCGCGGCGCGCCGTCTTCGTAGAACCAGTCGATGAACAGCCAGGCACCGGCCACCGACAGCACGGTGAGGACGGCGAGCGAACGCAGGCCGCTCGAACCGTCATCCTCGCGCAAGGTGCGCGCCTCGAGCGGCATGGCCGGCACGTGGGACGGGCGCACGATCGCGACGGCAGCGACGTAGACCGCGTAGAAACCGGTCAGCATCAGCCCCGGCAGCAGCGCCGCCTGGTACATGTCGCCGACCGAGCGGCCGAGCTGGTCGGCCATCACGATCAGTACCAGCGAAGGCGGGATGATCTGTGCCAGCGTACCCGAAGCGGCGATGACGCCGCTCGCGATACGATGGTCGTAGCCGTAGCGCAGCATGATCGGCAGCGAGATCAGGCCCATCGAGATCACCGAGGCCGCCACCACGCCGGTGGTCGCGGCCAGCAGCGCACCGACGAAGATCACCGCGAAGGCGAGGCCGCCGCGCACCGGACCGAACAGCTGGCCGATGGTGTCGAGCAGATCCTCGGCCATGCCGCTACGTTCGAGGATCAGGCCCATGAAGGTGAAGAAGGGCACGGCCAGCAAGGTGTCGTTG
Organism: Thauera carbonicopians; assembly: GCF_025699485.1. Classification (GTDB taxonomy): domain Bacteria; phylum Pseudomonadota; class Gammaproteobacteria; order Burkholderiales; family Rhodocyclaceae; genus Thauera. Next base: position 29,270 of record NZ_JANUXN010000018.1, read on the forward strand.
GCCATGATGCCGAACACCCGCTCGGGCAGCGCCTGGAACAGCGCGCCATGCAGCAGGCCGAGCTCGATGCCAATGAGGCCGAACAGGATGCCGTTGGCCGCGAGCGCGAACGCCACCGGGAAACCGAACAGCAGGAACAGGATCATGGACGCGAACATCAGCGGCGCCATGTTGGCGATGATGAACTCGGTCATTTCGTGCGCCCCTGCTCATCGATCTTGACACTGTTCGCCTTGATCGCAGCGACCAGTTCCTCCGTTCCCGCACCGGCGGATTTCTTGACCAGCGGATTCGGTCCGTGCCCGGTCAGGAAAGCGATGCGCTTGATCAGTTCGGAGAGGGCCTGCAGCACCAGCAGGCCCAGGCCCAGCGGCAGCAGCAGCTTGACCGGCCAGCGGATCAGGCCGCCGTAGTTCTGCGACATCTCGCCCGACTGGATCGAGCTCATCACGATCGGCAGCGACAGCCATAGAATCAGCACCGCCATCGGCAGCATGAAGAACAGGATGCCGATCACGTCGACGATGTTCTGTCCTCGCGGCGACAGCCGGCTGGTGAGGATGTCGATACGCACGTGCTCGTTGCGCAGGAAGGTGTAACCTGCCGCCAGCATGAAGATCGCGGCGAACAGGTACCACTGGATTTCCAGCAGTGCGTTCGAACTCGTGTTGAACAGTTTGCGGGCAAGCGCGTTGCCTGCGCTGATCACCACGGCGATCAGCACCAGCCACATCACGCTACGCCCGACCCGTTCGTTGATCCAGTCGATCAAGCGGGCAATTCGCAGCAATAAGGACACGGGGAAACTCCAGAAACGCGCGGCGACACGCTGAACAACCGCCGCGCCTGCGCACATGCGCGCGCAAGCAAGCCCATCGAAAGCCCGGCATTATTTCACAGCCTCCATTTCTCGCGCGTACACCTTCATCAAAACGTCTTATATGGAAAACTCATCGATACCGCCGGAAACATGCCGCCTCTGCCTCGTCCGCCACGGCGAAACGGCCTGGAACACCGAACGCCGCCTGCAGGGGCATGTCGACATCCCGCTCAATGAAACCGGGCTGGCCCAGGCCGCGGCCACGGCGCAGCGGCTGCAGGCGCTGGGGCACGGCTTCGCCGCGCTGTACTGCAGCGACCTGATGCGCGCACGCCAGACCGCTGCAGCCATCGCCCGTCAGCAGGCCCTGGAGGCGATCCACGACGAACGCCTGCGCGAACGCCACTACGGCCTGTTCCAGGGCCTGACCTACGACGAAGCCGAACGCCAGCACCCCGAGCTCTACCGGCGCTTCAAGGCCCGGGAGCTCGATTTCGGCTTCCCGCAACACGGTGAAAGCCTGATCGCGTTCTCGTCCCGCGTCGACGCGGTGCTGGGCGACATCGCCGACCGCCACACCGGCCAGACCGTGCTGGTCGTCACCCACGGCGGCGTACTGGACATCGCCCGCCGGCTGGCGAGCGGCACGCCGCTGGAGACAGCGCGCGACTTCCCGATTCCCAATGCCGCGCTGAACTGGATCGAGCGCACCGACGGACGCTGGCGCCTGCTTGCCTGGGCCGACGAGGGCCACCTCGGCAGCGCGCTGGACGAGTTGCCGAACATATGACGAACGGGGCGAAATCAACGATTTCGTGAAATATTAGGGTTTTCCGTGGTTTCCGACTGCTGAATAATTGCATCTATAATCGGATACAAATTTTCGATGCACAACAGAGGAGACGAACATGGAACGCCGTAAATTCCTGCAAGGCACCGGCATGGCCGGTATTCTGGCCGCCGGCACTGCACCGGCCATCGTGCATGCCCAGCAGCAGATCCGCTGGCGCCTGGCGTCGAGCTTTCCCAAATCGCTCGAAACCGTGTTCGGCGCCAGCGAAGCCTTCGCCAAGTACGTATCGGATGCCACCGGCGGCAAGTTCGTGATCTCGGTCCATCCGGGCGGCGAGCTCGTCCCGCCCTTCGGCGTGGTGGACGCGGTGCAGCAGGGCACGATCGAATGCGCGCACACCGCGCCGTATTACTTCTTCGGCAAGGACGAGAGCTTCGCCTTCGACTGCTGCATCCCGTTCGGCATGAACTCGCGCGCCATGAGCGCGTGGATGTTCGAAGGCAACGGCATGAAGCTGATGCGCGAGTTCTATGCCCAGTACAACATCATCAACTTCCCCTGCGGCAACACCGGCACCCAGATGGGCGGCTGGTTCCGCAAGGAGATCAAGTCGGTCAAGGACTTCGACGGCCTGAAGATCCGCATCGGCGGCTTCGGCGGCCGCGTGCTGGCAAAGCTCGGCGCCGTGTCGCAGAACATTCCGGCCGGCGAAATCTACCAGGCGCTGGAAAAGGGCACCATCGACGCGGCCGAGTGGATCGGCCCCTACGACGATCTGCGCCTGGGCCTGCACAAGGTCGCCAAGAACTACTACTTCCCGGCGGGTGGGAAGGCAGCACGCAATTCTCGGTCTACATCAACGACAAGCAGTGGAACAGCCTGTCCGCCGAGTACAAGGCCATCGTCGATCAGGCCTCGCGCGCCGCCCATGCCACCTGCCAGGCACGCTACGACGCCCGCAACCCGGGTTCGCTGAAGCAGTTGATCGCCGAGGGCGCCAAGCTGGCACGCTTCCCGAAGGATTTCATGGACGCGGCGTTCAAGGCCTCCCGTGAAGTCTATGCGGAGCTGAACGACAAAAACCCGACCTGGAAGAAGATCTACCCCGACTACTCCCGCTTCCTCGCCGAACAGTATCAGTGGCAGCCGATCGCTGAAGGCAACTACGACCAGTACATGGCAGCGCAGAAGCTCTGACTGCGCCTGCCCACGGGCGGGCAAGGTTCCGTCATCCACCGCTGCCCGCTGAATGGCGGGCAGCGTTGTCGTGCCCGTCGATGTAGCTCTGCGCGCTTCCGGCATGCCGGGCCCCGCAGAACCGCCCCGACCACCCAACGGCCGAGATCATGAACACATTGCTAGACATCTCCCTGATCATCGACCGGCTCAGCCGGCTGGTCGGAAAATCCATCATCTGGCTGATCCTTGTCGCCACCCTCATCAGTGCGATCAACGCCATCGTTCGCAAGGCGTTCAACGTCGGCTCGAACGCCTTCCTCGAAATCCAGTGGTACCTGTTCGCCGCCGTGTTCCTGCTCGGCGCCGGCTACACCTTCCTGCAGAACAACCATGTCCGCATCGACGTCATTTCGAGCCGGCTGTCGCCGCGCACGCGAATCTGGATCGACATCGGCGGCATCATCTTCTTCGTCATACCGCTGTGCTGGTTCATGGTCAGCTTCGCCTGGCCCATCGTCGCACAGGCCTACAACTCGGGTGAGATGTCGTCCAATGCCGGCGGCCTGATCCGCTGGCCGGTGTATGCGCTGGTGCCGCTCGGCTTCGTACTGCTGGGGCTGCAGTCCATCTCCGAGTTGATCAAGCGTGTCGCCTATCTCACCGGCCACGGCCCCGATCCACTCAGATCGGGCGGCGGCCACGGCGGCCAAGACGACCACGACGCCAGCGCCGCCGACGCTGCACATTCCGATGCCAGCAACGAGGCGCGCCAACCATGATCGAGCTCTTCACCGCCAACATCGCCCCGATCATGTTCGGGGCGCTCATGCTGTTCCTGCTCTCCGGCTTCCCGGTCGCCTTCTCGCTGGCCGCCTGCGGTCTCGCGTTCGGCTTCATCGGCATCGAACTCGGCCTGCTGCCGGCCACGCTGTTCCAGGCGCTGCCGCTGCGGGTGTTCGGCATCATGCAGAACGACACCCTGCTGGCGATTCCCTTCTTCACGCTGATGGGACTGATCCTCGAACGCAGCGGCATGGCCGAGGATCTGCTGGAGACGGCCGGCCAGGTGTTCGGCCCGATCCGCGGCGGGCTGGCGCTGTCGGTGCTGTTCGTCGGCTCGCTGCTGGCCGCCACCACCGGCGTGGTCGCCGCAGCGGTGATCTCGATGGGCCTGATCTCGCTGCCCATCATGCTGCGCTACGGCTACAACCCGGCCTTCTCCTGCGGCACCATCACCGCCTCCGGCACGCTGGCGCAGGCGCTGCCGCCCTCGCTGGTGCTGATCGTCGTTGCCGACCAGCTCGGCACCAGCGTGGGCGACATGTTCCGCGGCGCCTTCACGCCGGCCTTCATGCTGATCGGGTTCTACGCGCTGCTGATCATCGCGGTGGCGATCTTCCTGCCCAAGCTGGTGCCGGCGATGCCGCCGGAAGCACGCACCTTCCGTGAAGCCGACGGCACCTCCGGCGGACGCTCGCTGCTGGTGTTCAGCAGCGTCGTCATCGGCGCGTCCATCGCCTTCGGCTACCTCTACGGCGACATCCTCGGCTGGATTCAGGGCACGGAACCCCAATCGCCCGCCCGCGACGAGACCGTGGTCGTCGCCATGACCTTCGGTACCATCCTGTCGATGATCCTGGCCGGCATCAACCGCCTGCTGCGCCTGGGCCTGCTGTCGCGCATGGCCGAACAGTTCACCTTCGTAATGGTGCCGCCGCTGGCGCTGATCTTCCTCGTGCTCGGCACCATCTTCCTCGGCGTCGCGACGCCGACCGAAGGCGGTGCGATGGGCGCGACCGGCGCGCTGCTGATGGCGCTGCTGCGCCGCCGGCTGGATCTGAAGACGCTGCGCCAGGCACTCGAAGCCACCACCCGGCTGTCCTGCTTCGTGCTCTTCATCCTGATCGGCTCGACGCTGTTCAGCTTCACCTTCACCGCGGTGGACGGCAACCACTGGGTCGAACACCTGTTCGACCAGCTGCCCGGCGGCGAGATCGGCTTCCTGCTGTTCGTGAACACGGTGGTCTTCCTGCTCGGCTTCTTCCTCGACTTCTTCGAGATCGCCTTCATCCTGCTGCCGCTGCTGGGGCCGGTGGCGGAGAAGATGGGCATCGACCTGATCTGGTTCGGCATCCTGATCGCGGTCAACCTGCAGACCTCCTTCCTGACCCCGCCCTTCGGCTTCGCCCTGCTCTACCTGCGCAGCATCACGCCGGTATCGAGTTTCGTCGATCGCGTCACCGGCAAGCGCATGGAAGGCATCCGCACCGGGCAGATGTACCGCGGCGCGCTGCCCTTCGTCTTCCTGCAGATCGTCGTGCTCGCGCTGTTGATCGCCTTCCCGGGCCTGATCACCGGCAGTCTGGACAAGGCGGTCGACGTCGATCTCGATACGATCCGCATCGAGGCGCCGACTGGCGGCGACAGCTGGGGCGACGAAGGAGGAAGCAGCGGCGAGGAAGGAGGTGATGGCGGCGGCGGATGGTGAGCCTTTGCCGGGGGCGCTCGTGCGCGGACTCCGTAAGGAATCGCGCTCGATGCAGCCCCCGGGCTGCGTGGTAACATCCGCTTTTAAAGCCACTCATCACCGGTTCCATCCATGTTCTCTTCGCAAGACACTCTCGCCAAAGTCGATCCCGAGCTGTGGGCCGCCATCCAGGCCGAAAACAAGCGTCAGGAAGACCACATCGAACTGATCGCTTCGGAAAACTACGTTTCCCAGGCGGTGATGGAAGCCCAGGGCTCCCAGCTCACCAACAAGTACGCCGAGGGCTACCCCGGCAAACGCTACTACGGCGGCTGCGAGCATGTCGACGTGGTGGAGCAGTTGGCCATCGACCGCCTGAAAGCGCTGTTCGGCGCCGAAGCCGCCAACGTGCAGCCGAACTCCGGCTCGCAGGCCAACCAGGCGGTGCTGATGGCTTTCGCCAAGCCGGGCGACACGATCATGGGCATGAGCCTGGCCGAAGGCGGCCACCTCACCCACGGCATGCCGCTGAACATGTCGGGCAAGTGGTTCAACGTCGTCGCCTACGGCCTGAACGACAAGGAAGAGATCGACTACGGCAAGATGGAAGCGCTGGCGCGCGAGACCAAGCCGCGCATCATCATCGCCGGCGCCTCGGCCTATTCGCTGCGCATCGACTTCGAGCGTTTCGCCAGGATCGCCAAGGAAGTCGGTGCCATCTTCTGGGTGGACATGGCCCACTACGCCGGCCTGATCGCCGCCGGCTTCTATCCCAACCCGGTGCCGCACGCCGACGTCGTCACCTCGACCACGCACAAGACCCTGCGCGGCCCGCGCGGCGGCATCATCCTGATGAAGGCCGAGCACGAGAAGGCGCTGAACTCGGCGATCTTCCCCGGCCTGCAGGGTGGCCCGCTGGAACACGTCATCGCCGCCAAGGCGGTCGCCTTCAAGGAAGCCGCCACACCAGCCTTCCGCAACTACCAGGAGCAGGTGATCGCCAACGCCCGCGTGATGGCCCGCGTGCTGGGCGAGGAGCGCGGCCTGCGCATCGTCTCCGGCCGCACCGAAAGCCATGTCTTCCTGGTCGATCTGCGCAACAAGAAGATCACCGGCAAGGAAGCCGAGGCGGTGCTGGGCAGCGCCCACATCACGGTCAACAAGAACTCGATCCCGAACGACCCCGAGAAGCCCTTCGTCACCTCCGGCATCCGCATCGGCTCGCCGGCGATGACGACCCGTGGCTTCACCGAGATCGAGGCCGAACAGGTCGCCCACCTGATCGCCGACGTGCTGGATGCCCCGCACGACCAGACGGTGATCGGCCGCACGCGCGACAAGGTCGCCGCGCTGTGCGCCAAGTTCCCGGTGTACGGCAAGTAAGCCCGAACGCGGGGCGAGCCGACCACGCCCGCCCCGCAGCGCCTTCCGGCCATGAAATGCCCTTTCTGCGCTGACCCCAACACCCAGGTCACCGATACGCGCGAGAACGAGGATGGCGACGTCGTCAGGCGCCGCCGCCGCTGTCCGAAATGCGACAAGCGCTTCACCACCTACGAGCGCATCGACCTCAAGATGCCGCACATCGTCAAGCGCAACGGCAGCCGCACCGAGTTCGATCACGACAAGCTGGCCGGCAGCATGAAGCTGGCGCTGCGCAAGCGCCCCGTCACCATCGATGCCGTCGACGCCGCAGTGGACCGCATCGAGGCCCGCCTGCTGTCGCTGGGCGAGCAGGAAGTACCGAGCGAGAAGATCGGCGAACTGGTGATGAAAGAGCTGAAAAAGCTCGACAAGGTCGCCTACATCCGCTTCGCTTCCGTTTATCGCAACTTCGCCGACGTGGATGAATTCTCCGAACTCATCCGCGAAGTGCAGCCCCGCTCCCGCCGCGGCAAGCCCGCCAAACCCGAACTGGATTCCGGCCATGACCTTTTCGGCGGCTGACCATGCCGCCATGGCGCGCGCGCTGCAGCTCGCCGCGCTCGGCCTGAACACCACGTCCCCCAATCCGCGCGTCGGCTGCGTGCTGACGCGCGACGGCGCCGTCGTCGGCGAAGGCTGGCATCGCCGCGCCGGCGAGCCTCATGCCGAAATCCACGCGCTGCGGCAGGCGGGCGAAGCCGCGCGCGGCGCCACCGTCTACGTCACGCTCGAACCCTGCTCGCACCATGGCCGCACGCCGCCCTGCGCCGATGCCCTGGTCGAGGCCGGCGTCGCCCGCGTCGTCGCCGCCATGGACGATCCCAATCCGCTCGTCGCCGGACGCGGCCTGGCGCGCCTGCGCGCCGCCGGCATCGCCACCGAACACGGCCTGCTGGAAGCCGAAGCACGCGAACTGAACCTCGGCTTCGTCTCGCGCATGACCCGTGGCCGGCCCTGGCTGCGGCTCAAGGCCGCGGCCACGCTCGACGGCAAGACGGCACTGGAGAACGGTATCAGCCAGTGGATCACCGGCCCCGAGGCCCGCCGCGACGGCCACGCCTGGCGCGCGCGCGCCTGCGCGGTGCTGACCGGCATCGGCACGGTGAAGGAAGACGACCCGCAGCTCAATGTGCGCGAGCTCGCCTGCGAGCGCCAGCCGCTGCGCATCCTGGTCGATGCCCGGCTGGACGTACCCCCCGCCGCCCGCATCCTGCAGGGCGAACCGATCCTGATCGCCACCGCCACCGAGGACGGCGCACGCATCGCCAGCCTGTCGGCCGCCGGGCACCGCTTGATCGTGCTGCCGAACGCCGCCGGCAAGGTCGACCTGCCGCGCCTGATGAGCGAACTCGGCACGCTCGGCCTCAACGAAGTCCACGCCGAAGCCGGCTTCAAGCTCAACGGCTCGCTGCTGCGCGAAGGCTGCGTGGATGAGCTACTGCTGTATCTGGCGCCGATACTGGCCGGTGACGCCGCCCACGGCCTGTTCAATCTCGCCGCGCTGACGCGGCTGGAAGACGCCACCCGGCTCGACCTCCGCGACCTGCGCCAGCTCGGCCGCGACATCCGCATCCTCGCGCGCCTGGCGACCGGTCTGCCGGCGAAGCGATAAGCACATCGCCGTGCTACGGCACGGCCTGCGGCCTCGGCCAGGCTTCAGCTACCGGATTCGCCGCCACAGACGACACAACCGGGGTCACGGCCGAAGCCGATACTGCGCCACTCCATCGCCAGACCGTCGAGCAGCAGCAGGCGCCCGACCAGCGGCGTGCCGCAGCCGATGATCAGCTTCAGCGCCTCGGCGGCCTGCGTCGTGCCGATCAGGCCGACGATCGGCGCGAACACGCCCATCACCGCGCAGCGCACCTCCTCGATGTCCTCACCTTCCGGAAACAGACAGTGATAGCAGGCCGCCTCCGGCCGCCGCAGGTCGAACACCGAGACCTGCCCGTCGAAGCGGATCGCGGCACCGGACACCAGCGGCTTGCGCAGCTTCACGCAGGCGCGGTTGACCGCATGGCGGGTGGCGAAATTGTCGCAGCAGTCCAGCACGACGTCGGCCGCCGCCACCTGTTCGTCCAGCGCATCGCCATCGAGCCGCGCCTGCAGCGGCACGACCTCGGCCAGCGGGTTGAGGCGCTGCAGGCCGATCCGCGCCGATTCGACCTTGGGCCGGCCGACCGTCTCGGCCGAATGCAGGATCTGGCGCTGCAGGTTGGTGAGGTCGACGTCGTCGTCGTCGGCGATCACCAGTGAACCGACGCCGGCCGCGGCGAGATACATCGCCGCCGGCGAACCGAGGCCGCCGGCACCGACGATGAGGACCTTCGCGCCGAGCAGCGCCTCCTGCCCCTCGACGCCGATTTCGGGCAACAGGATGTGGCGGCTGTAGCGCAGCAACTGATCGTCGTTCATGCGGCGGAGAATATGCGTGAAATGAGCGGGAACTCGCGCAGTCTATGCGGCGACCGGAGCCCGCCCGAGAAGGCGGGCACCCGGTACATTCCCACCGGAATCAGGGGCGCCCGGCCAGGGGCGTCCGGCTCAAGGGTGCCCGGTCAGGGCTTCGGCTCGGACGCCTTCTTGCCCTGGACGATCTGCAGGCCCTTGAGCAGGTTGATCGCCTGCTGCAACTGGTGATCGTCCTGGCCGGCAAGCTCGAAGCGTACCGGCTCGGCCTCGTCGGTAGCACCGTCCTTCTGCCCGGCCTCCTTGGCCCTGAGCTCGGCCTCGGGATCCTTGTCGTTGCCCAAGTGGCCTTGCAGGTCGGCTTCGCGAAGCCGGCGGTTCGAGCCATTGGCGCTCTCCTCGACGACGATGTCGGGTTCGATACCCTTGGCCTGGATCGAATGGCCGTTCGGCGTGTAGTAGCGCGCCGTGGTCAGCTTGATCGCGGTGCTGTTGTTGAGCGGCAGGATGGTCTGCACCGAGCCCTTGCCGAAAGTCTGCGTGCCCATCACGACGGCACGCTTGTGGTCCTGCAGCGCGCCGGCGACGATCTCGGACGCGGAAGCCGAACCGGCATTGACCAGCACGACCATCGGCACCTCCTTGATGCCCGCGGGCAGGCGGCGGAGGAAATCGTCGCGTGTGCCGCGCAGGTAGTCGTCCGGCATCGCGCGGTATTCGCGCTTGGCGTCCTCGGTGCGGCCGTCGGTGGATACCACCCTCGCCCCCAGCGGCAGGAAGGCAGCGGACACACCCACCGCGCCATGCAGCAGGCCGCCCGGGTCGTTGCGCAGGTCGAGCACCAGTCCGGTGAGCGGCCCTTCGGCACTCAGCTTGTTCAGATGCTGGACCACCGATGCCGCGGTGTTCTCCTGGAACTGCGCGACGCGCAGGTAGCCATAACCCGGCTCGACGAGCTTGGACTTGACGCTCTGCACCTTGATGACTTCACGCGTCAGCTTGAGCACGATCGGCCGCGATTCGCCCTTGCGCATGATCGTCAGTTCGATGGTGGTGTTGGGCTTGCCGCGCATGCGCTTCACCGCATCGTTCAGGCTCATGCCCTTCACCGGCGTGTCGTCGAGCTTGACGATCAGGTCGCCGGCCTGGACACCGGCGCGGAAGGCAGGCGTGTCCTCGATCGGCGAGATGACCTTGACGAAGCCGTCTTCCATGCCGACCTCGATGCCCAGCCCGCCGAACTCGCCCTGCGTGCCGACCTGGAGTTCCTTGAAGGCTTCGCTGTCCAGGTAGGCCGAATGCGGATCGAGCCCCGACAGCATGCCGCTGATCGAATCGACGATCAGCTTCTTGTCCTCGACCGGCTCGACGTAACCCTGCTTGATCGCATTGAACACGTCGGCATAGGCGCGCAATTCCTCGACCGGCAGCGGCATCTGGGTCGTGCGGTCGGCGTTGGCGGAAAAATTGAGACTGAGCGCCACGCCGGCGAACACGCCGGTCATGACGAGGCCGAGCTGTTTCAGCTTGCTGCGCATGAGAACTCCATCGGGGAAGCGGCTCCTGCCCTTCGCACCGTTTGATCTAGTTGAGTCGCACCCACTGCATCGGGTCGAGCGGGCGGCCCTGATGGCGGAGTTCGAAGTATAAACCCGATTCTCCACCCCCTCCGCTGGTGCCCACGCTGGCGATCGCGTCGCCGCCGGACACCGCGTCGCCCACTTCCTTCAGCAAGGTATCGTTGTTGCCATACACGGTGAGGTAGTCGCCGCCATGGTCGATGATGATCAGATTGCCGTAGCCGCGCAACCAGTCCGAATACACGACCTCGCCCGTCGCGACCGCCTTGACGTCCGCTCCGGTGCCCGCCCGGATGAACACGCCTTTCCACGTCGTGCCACCTTCCGCCCTTGGAGCGCCGAAGCGCCCGACGAGTTCGCCGCGCACCGGAAAGCGCAACTGGCCGCGAAGCTGGGCGAAGCGCACGCCGGTCGGCGTCGCCCCTGCGCTGCTGCGCGCTTCACCGACGACCGGCTCCGCACGCCGCGCCGGCGGGCGGGCCGCAGCCGACGGCGGCGTGGCATTCCCGGCCGCCTTCGCCTGGGCCGCCGCGGCGGCGGCACGCGCCTCGGCCGCGCGCTGTTCCGCCAGCTTCCTTGCTGCCTCGCGTGCAGCCGCTTCGCGGGCACGCTTGACCAGGGTGTCGATCACCTTCGCCAGACGCTGCTCGTCCTCGCGCAAGGTCGCCACTTCGCGCTTCTGGCTCTGCAGCTGCTTCGAGATTTCGGCCAGCGCAGCCTTGCGCTGGAGCAGGCTGGCTTCGAGCTGCTTGCGCTGCTCGTGCTGCCGGGTTTCGAGCTCGGCCACGCGGTCCCGCCGGCGGCCGATTTCCTGCGCACGCAGCTCGGTTTCGCGCAGATCGGCGCGCATGCGTTCGATCAGGCCCAGGCGGGCACGGCCGAGCTGTTCGAGATAATAGGCGTCGCGCGCGATCTGGTTCGGATCGCGCGCCGACAGCAAGGGCGCCACGCCATCCGCCGCACCATGCACGTAGTGCCGCCGCAGCCACTCGGCCAACTCTCCGCGACGGGCATCGATGCGCGCGCCCGCCTGCTGCTGCTCCCGTTCCAGTTCGGCCAGCCGCGCATCGGCCTCGGCGCGCTCGCGCTGCAGCTGCAACACCCGGCGCTGCGCGCGCGACACTTCGCGCTCCGACTCGGTCAGCGCCTTTGCCGCATCGGAACGGTTCGCCTCGGTGCGCGACATTTCCTGCTGCAGGTCGCGGATACGCTTCTTGAGGTCGTCGAGATCCGAGCGCTTGTCGGCGATGTCGCCCGTGGCCTGTGCGCGAACGGCATTCGGCGCCACCGCCGACGCCAGCATGCAGCCAAGGACGAAAGCAGCCAGATAGCCACGGCCAGCGATACGCATGAAGCGAGAATTCCGATTCAAGGGAATGAGCGAAGTTGCAGGAAGAAAGCCGAACGAGGCCAAGGGGACACGAACGAAGAGCGGATCCGCGCCCGGCACGTTGCCGAGCGCGCAAGACGGAGACGCCTTATTTTATACTAGCGCTTTGCTCCGCCGGCCCTACCGTGAACAAAGACGACATCTTCACGCTCATCGACAAGAACGAGCACATAGAAACCGCCGCGCGCGCGCTCAAGGCAATCGCCCATCCGCTGCGCCTGAAGATTCTGTGCGTGCTCGGCGACGGCGAAGTCTGCGTGCAGGACATCGTCGATGCGGTGGGCACTTCGCAGAGCAACATCTCGCAGCATCTCGCCATCCTGCGCGACAAGGACGTGCTGCAGACGCGCAAGGATGCCAACCGCGTCTATTACCGCGTCGGCGATCCGCGCACGCTGCAGCTCATCGCGCTGATGCGCGAAGTGTTCTGCGGCGTCGATGACGAGCAAGGCTGATTTCCCTTCCCCTTACCGGAGCACCGTTTTTCGTGGAATTCCTGCAACAGAACTGGTATTGGGCGGCGCTGGCCGCCGCAAGCGGCAGCTGGCTGCTCGTCGACCTGGCACGCGGCCGAGGCGGCGGCGGCCAGCTTTCCCCGGTCGAAGCCACGATGCTGATCAACCGCGAAGACGCCGTCGTCATCGACGTGCGCGACCAGGGCGAATACGCCCAGGGCCACATTCCCAACGCCCGCCACATTCCCGCCGGCGACCTCGAGCGCCGCAGCGGCGAGCTGGACAAGTGGAAGAGCCATCCGCTGATCCTCTGCTGCGCCACCGGCACGCGCTCGACCTCGGCCGCCACGCAGTTGCGCAAGGCCGGCTTCGAGAAGGTCTATAACCTGCGCGGCGGCATGATGGAATGGCAGAAGGCCGGCCAGCCTGTCAGCCGCAAGAGGAAATGAGCATGCCCGCCGCGATCCGCATGTACGCCACGGCGACCTGCCCCTACTGCATCCGCGCCGAACAGCTGCTGCGCAGCAAGGGCGTGACGCAGATCGACAAGATCCGCACCGATCTCGATCCCGCCCAGCGCGGGCGCATGATCGAGGAAACCGGGCGGCGCACGGTTCCGCAGATCTTCATTGGCGGCTACCATGTCGGCGGCTGTGACGACCTGATGGCGCTCGACCGCGCCGGCAAGCTCGAACCGATGCTGCGCGGCGAACCCGCCTGAGCCTTCCTTCCCGCAGTCCAATCCTCACTCACCGGATACCCATCCCATGTCTGAAAACACCCAACCCGTCTTCTCGATCGAAAAACTGTACGTCAAGGACCTGTCGGTCGAAGTGCCGGGTGCACCGCAGATCTACCTCGAACGCGAGGCGCCGAAAGTCAATGTCCAGCTCCGCACCGAAGGCAAGAACATCGACGACGGCGTCTTCGAGATCACGCTGACCGTCACCGTCTCCGCCACCATCGGCGAAGACCGCACGCTGTTCCTGGTGGAAGTGGCCCAGGCCGGCATCTTCCAGATCCGCAACGTGCCCGAAGCCGACCTCGAACCGGTGATGATGATCGGCTGCCCCAACATCCTCTTCCCCTATGCCCGCGAAGCCGTGTCGGACGCCGTCACCCGCGCCGGCTTCCAGCCCGTGCTGCTGTCGCCGGTCAACTTCGAGGCGCTGTACCAGTCGCAGCGCCAGCAGGCCGCCGCGCAGCAGGGCGAAACGCCGATCCAGTGACGAGGCCTGCCGCCATGACATCCCTGCGCCGCCCCATCCTGCCCCGCCTGATCACGATGCTCGCCGTACTCGCCGGCGTGGTGGCGGGGCCGGCGCTGGCGCAGGCGATCGAATTCCGCTCGCTGACCGAGCAGGCAATCCTGTACGACACCCCTTCGGAGCAGGGCAAGCGCCTTTTCATCCTGCGCTCCGGCACCCCGGTCGAAGTCGTCGTCAGGCTCGACAAGTGGGTCAAGGTGCGCGAGCCCGGCGGCTCCCTGAACTGGCTGGAAAGCCGCGTGCTCTCCAACCGCCGCACCGTGCTCGTCGCCGCGGACCGCGCCGTCATCCGGCGTGAAGCCCGCGACGACGCGGCACCCAGCTTCGAAGCGGTGCGCAACGTCGTGCTCGACCTGGTCGAGCCGCCCTCGCTCGGCTGGGCCAAGGTACGCCATCGGGACGGCGAGGAAGGCTACATCCGCATCAACGAGGTCTGGGGACTGTGACCGCCGACACGCAGCCCTGCCGCCACCGCATCGCCGTTTTCGGCGCGGGCGCATGGGGCACTGCGCTGGCCCAGGCCTTCAGTGCCGCCCATGAGGTATGCCTGTGGGGACGGGACGCGGAACACCTGCGGGCACTCGCCCTGACGCACGAGAACCGCCGCTATCTGCCGGACATCCGCCTCAGCGACACACTGCGCTTCGAAGCCGATTTCTCCCGTGCGGCACAAGGCGCCGATCTCCACCTGGTTGTCACGCCGCTGGCCGGCTTGCGGGACACCGCGCGCGCCCTCCACCGCCTGCAGCCCGGCACGCCGCTGCTGTGGGCCTGCAAGGGGCTCGAAGCCGGAAGCGGGCGGCTGCCGCATGAAATCGTCACCGAAGAGCTCGGCGACGCGGCCACCAGCGGCGTGCTGACCGGCCCCAGCTTCGCCGCCGAAGTCGCGCGCGGCCTGCCGACCGCGATCACCCTCGCCGCCGCCGATGCGGCCTTCGCCCATCACTGGGTGGCGACCCTGCACCAGCCGCGCCTGCGCATCTACGCCAATACCGATGTCGTCGGCTGCGAGGTCGGCGGTGCGGTCAAGAACGTCATGGCCATCGCCGCCGGCGTGTCGGACGGCATGGGCTTCGGCCTCAATGCCCGCGCCGCGCTGATCACCCGCGGCCTGGCCGAAATCTCCCGCCTCGCCGCCGCGCTGGGCGGCAACAGCGAAACGCTGATGGGCCTGACCGGCATGGGCGACCTGATCCTGACCTGCACCGGCAACCTCTCGCGCAACCGCCGCGTCGGCCTGGAGCTCGCCAAGGGCAGCACGCTGGCCGACATCCTGCGCGACCTCGGCCACGTTGCCGAAGGCGTCTCCACCGCGCGCGAAGTCGTCGGCCTGGCCCGGCGCCATGGGGTCGAAATGCCGATCTGCGAAGCGGTCGATGCGCTGCTGCATCACGGCCTCGATGCACGAACCGCAGTCGAGAAACTGTTGGCACGCGACCCGCGCCACGAATAGAGCGCCCAGCCCGAGACAACCCCGCCTGCAGCGCCCCGCTTAAAGCGGCCCTGCGTGAGGCGGCTCCGCCTGGGCAGCGCCGGCAAAGCCATGCTGGCGCCAGGCCTCATAGACCACCACCGCCACCGCATTCGACAGATTGACGCTGCGGTTGGTCGGCCGCATCGGAATGCGGATGCGCGCCTCGGGCTCGAAACCTGCCAGCAGTTCCGCCGGCAGGCCGCGGCTCTCCGGCCCGAACACGAACACGTCGCCTTCGCGGTAAGCCACAGCGTCGTGCCGCCGCACACCCCGGGTCGACAACGCGAAGAAGCGCCTCCCCTCCAGCGCCGCACGGCACTGCGCCCAATCCGGATGCACGGTGACGCAGGTCAGATCGTGATAGTCCAGCCCCGCGCGCGCCAGTTGCTTGTCGGACAGGTCGAAACCCAGCGGCTCGATCAGATGGAGGCGGCTGCCGCTATTGGCGGCGAGGCGAATGATGTTGCCGGTGTTGGGCGGAATCTCGGGCTGGTAGAGGACGATCTCGAACATCGGGACGGAAGTGGCGGACAGCGCCTTGCGCGCGAAGCCGGCACTGTAGCTCAGGCCGGTGCCGGCGTGCGGGCAACGACCAGATTCGTGACCCGCGCCGCGCCCTGCGCCTTCAGGCAGCGCGCCAGTTCGTCCAGCGTCGCCCCCGTGGTCATCACGTCATCGACCACCAGTACATGCAGGCCATCCAGTGCACGATCGCAGCGGAAGGCACCGGCCGGGCTCAGCAGGCGCTCTTCGCGGCTCAGCGAAGCCTGCGGCGGCGTGTCGCGCAGCTTGCGCACGCAGGCCAGTTCCATCGGCAAGGCCTGCTCACGGGCCAGCGGACGCGCAAGCTCCACCGCCTGGTTGAAGCCACGTTCGGCCAGCCTGCGCGCATGCAAGGGCATCGGAAGAATGACGTCGGTATCGGTCGTGATCTGCTCGCCGAGCACGCGCAGTTCGGCCGCGAGGAAAGTGGCCACGCTCAACTGGTGCCGATACTTGAGCGCGAGAACCAGCACATCGACCGGGAACACGTAGTCGAACAAGGCCAGCGTCGCATCGTAGGCCGGCGGCTGACGCAGGCATTGCCCGCAGGGCCCGCCATCCAGCCCCGGCAGGGCGCAGACCGGGCACGCACTGGGCGACCGCCGCGGCATTTCGGCCAGGCAGGCGGTGCACACGCCGCACGCCTGCGCCGCCTCGCCGCAGACGAGGCAGTCCTGCGGCATCAGCACGTCCAGCACGCGGGCCAGCAGGCGGCGCAGGTCTCGAGTTCGGTTTGACAAGATTTTGATCAATGGCAGAACATTCGGGGTTCGCCATTACAGCCCCCGGCGCCGGAAATGACAATGACTTCGATCAAAGCCGACCGTGTAGCGCACCGACGCGACACGGCCACCGCTCACGACGGCAAGGCCGCGGGCCTTGCTCGCCCGCGGAGCGCGCGATGAGCGAAACGGGCGACAGCGACGCGAATTTCGCGCTCGACCACGGCCTGCTGCGCCGCCGCTTCGCCCGCGCCGCGGCGACGGCCGACGGCGCCGACGTCCTGGCGCGCGAAATCGCCCGCCGGATGGACGAGCGCCTCGACTACATCCGCATCGAGCCGAAGCGCGTGCTCGACCTCGGCTGCGGCACCGGCGCCGACCTGCCCCGCCTGGTGCAGCGCTTCCCTCAGGCCTGCGTGCTGGCAGCCGATTTCGCCGTGCCGATGCTGGCCCGCGCCGGCCAGCGCCTGCGCGACGGCGCCCCCGCTCCCGGCTTGCTGCGCCGCCTGCTCGGCGGCAAGGCTGTGCCCCTGCCCCACGCCGTCGCCGACGCCCGCCGCCTGCCCTTCGCCCGCGGCAGCCTCGGCCTGGTGTGGTCCAACCTGATGCTGCCGGCGCTGGACGATCCGCTGCCGGCCTTGCAGGAGATCCACCGCGCGCTGGAAGTCGGCGGCCTGCTGATGTTTTCCACCCTCGGCCCAGATTCGCTGCGCGAACTGCGCGACGCCCTGCCCCGCACGGCGGGCGAACGCGTGCACCGCTTCATCGACATGCACGACCTCGGCGACGCCCTCGTCAAGGCCGGCTTCGCCGACCCGGTGATGGACATGGAGATGCTGACGCTGACCTATGCCGAACTCGACGGCCTGCTGTCCGACCTGCGCGCCAGCGGCGCCGCCAATGCCGCCGTCGGCCGCCCGCGCGGCCTGTCCGGCCGCAGCGGCTGGGCACAGGCGCGCGCCGCCTACGAAGCCCTGCGCCGGGACGGACGGCTGCCCGCCACCTTCGAGATCATCCAGGGCCATGCCTGGAAAGCCGCGCCGAAGACCACCGAGGACGGCCGCAGCGTCGTCCGCTTCCAGCCCCGGCCCACGCCGCGCTGAACCGACGTCGCCATGCCCAACCGTACCGTCTGGCTGTTCGACCTCGACAACACGCTGCACAACGCCAGCCCGCACATCTTTCCGCACATCAACCGCAGCATGACGGCTTATCTCGAACAGCACCTGTCGCTGTCCCCCGAGGACGCCAATGCCCTGCGGATGAACTACTGGCGCCGCTACGGCGCCACCCTGCTCGGCATGATGCGCCATCACGGCACCGACCCGGCGCACTTCCTGATCGAGACCCATCGCTTCGATCGCCTGCACGAGATGATGGTGTTCGACCGCGCGCTGCGCGGCATGCTGCGCAAGCTGCCGGGCCGTCGCTTCGTGTTCTCGAACGCACCGCGCCACTACGCCCTGGCCGTGCTGGGGCTGATGGGCATCCACGAGCTGTTCGAGGACGTGATCGCCATCGAGGACCTGGAATACCACCCCAAGCCCGGCATCCGCGGCTACCGCAAGCTGCTGTCCTCGCGGCGCCTGGACCCAGCCCGCTGCGTGATGCTGGAAGATTCGGCCGTCAACCTGCGCACCGCGAAACGGCTGGGAATGCGCACCGTGCTGGTGAGCCGCAACCTGCGCACGCCGGCCTATGTGGATATGAAGCTGGCCTCCATCCTCGACCTTCGCCGCCAATACGGCCGGCTGCTCGGCGGACGACCGAACGCCTACTAGCCCGCTGCGGCAAGGCTGCGCCGCATGAACACCGCACCGGCACCGTAACCGTCGGGCAGGCTCAGGGCCTGCGGCACGAAGCCGAATCCGCGCCAGTAGGCCGCCGCATCGGCCAGCGCCACCAGGGTCAAGGCGCGGTGCCCGGCCTGCTCCGACCAGGCTCGAACCGTGCCGAACAGGGCACGGCCCACGCCCATGCCGCGGGCGCGCGGCGACACCGCGAGATCGTGCAGAAAACCGTGGTCCGCCTGCCCTGGCAGGCGGTCGATCAGCGCATGCAGCTGCGGTACGCCGGCCTGCCACGGATGGGCGAAGACATAACCGAACGCCTCACCGCCGCGCTCGGCCAGCCAGCAGGCTTCGGGCGCGAGGCTCAGCTTGCGTGCGAGCACCTCGGCGGACTCCTGGTAGGCGTCGCCATAGGCTTCGCGCTGGATGCGGAGCACGGCATCGAGATCGCTGCTCCGCATCGTCCGCAGCCCCACTGCGGGCAAGGCCGGAGCGCCCGGCACGATCACGCGCCGGCCTTCAGCCAGCGTGCGGCTTCCAGCGCGTAATAGGTCAGGATGCCATCGGCACCGGCACGCTTGAACGACAGCAAGGCTTCCAGTGCGCAGGCCCGGTCGTCGAGCCAGCCGTTGGCCGCGGCCGCCTTCAGCATCGCGTACTCGCCGCTGACCTGGTAGGCGTAGGTCGGCACCTGGAGTTCGTGCTTCACGCGGCGCACGATGTCGAGATAGGGCAGGCCGGGCTTGACCATGAACATGTCCGCCCCTTCGGCGATGTCGAGCGCCACTTCGCGCAAGGCCTCGTCGCTGTTCGCCGGATCCATCTGGTAGGAATACTTGTTGCCCTTGCCCAGGTTGCCCGCCGAGCCGACCGCGCTGCGGAAGGGGCCGTAGAAGCTGCTGGCGTACTTGGCGCTGTAGGCGAGGATGCGGGTATGGATGAAGCCGGCATCCTCGAGCGCGGCGCGGATGGTGCCGATGCGGCCGTCCATCATGTCGCTGGGCGACACCACGTCGGCGCCCGCCGCGGCATGCGACAGCGACTGCCTGACCAGCGCATCGACGGTTTCGTCGTTAAGGATGTAGCCGCTGTCGTCGGGCAGACCGTCCTGGCCGTGGGTGGTGTAGGGGTCGAGGGCGATGTCGGTGATGACGCCCAGCTCGGGGAAGCGCGCCTTCAGCGCACGGATCGCGCGCTGGACGATGCCGTCCTCGTCCCAGGCTGCGGCGCCGTCCGCGGTCTTTGCCGCCGGATCGGGGACACCGAAGAGATCGACCGCCGGCACGCCGAGCTCGAGCGCCTGCTCGGCCACCTTCAGCAGTTCGTCGATCGACAGCCGCTCCACGCCGGGCATCGCCGCAACCGCCTCGCGGCCGGGCTTGTCATGCACGAACACCGGATAGATCAGGTCGTTGGCTGTCAGCACGTTCTCGCGCATCAGGCGACGGGAAAAATCGTCACGGCGCATGCGGCGCATGCGGGTGGAAGGGAAGGCTCCGGTCGGTCGCATCTGTGGATCTCGCTTGTCGGTTTCGAAACGGCCCGGGCCGGCGTGTCGGCGCACGCCGGAAACACATGAAGTAACGCATTGGCAGCGGAACTTCCGGGCAAAGTGTCTTATCTTATCAAGCAGACGGCGGCGCGCTCGCGTGCTGCCATGTCTCCCGCTTCACCTCCCTGAGCGGGTGCCTCGCGCCAGCGGGGCGTTTTTCACCCCCGGCTACTCCCCTGGTCGGGGGTTTTTATTTGCCCCTCCTCCGCCCGATCCGCGGACGGAGCTTCCTGCCCGGCATCCGCCCCGGCGAGGCCGAGCCAGCCGCCGATGACGCGTTCGGCATCCTCGACGCCCGTCTTCTTCAGGCTGGAGAAGAGCTGGACCGTCACCTGCGGTCCCAGCGGCGCGAGCTGGCGCCGCACGTCCTGCAGCGCCGCGCTGGCGGCGCCGCGCGACAGCTTGTCGCTCTTGGTCAGCAGGACGTGCATCGGCCGCCCCGACGGTGCGAACCAGTCGATCATCTGGCGGTCGAGCGGCGTCAAGGGATGGCGCGAATCCATGATCAGCACCAGGCCGATCAGGCTTTCCCGCTTGCGCAGATAGTGCTCGATCAGGCCCTGCCACTCGCGCCGGATCTTCTCGGGAACCGCGGCATAGCCGTAGCCCGGCAGGTCGACCAGCAGCGCACCGCTGTTGAGGCGGAAGAAGTTGATCAACTGGGTGCGCCCCGGCGTCTTCGACACGAAAGCCAGCCGGACATGTCCGGCCAGCGTGTTGATCGCGCTCGACTTGCCCGCGTTGGAGCGCCCGGCGAAGGCGATTTCCGCCCCGGAAGGCGGCGGCAGGCCGGACGGCTTGGCGATGGATATCTCGAATTGTGCGTTGCGGAAGATGGGCATGAAAAAAAGAAGGGGAAAGACCGGGCGGATGCGCCACAAAGCCCACATCGCGTCGCGCAAGGCGGGTTTCCTGTTATAGAATACCGCGTTTGAAACAATCACTCACGGCTTTCCGAGGACATCATGACCAAGCGTTCCCTGCTGCTCTCGTCCCTGTTGCTTGTCGCCGGCGGCCTGCAGGCCCAGGAACAGGCTCCGGACCTCGCCAAGGCAAAACAGACTGTCGAAACACTCTGCGCCGCCTGTCACAGCACGGATGGCAACAGCCAGTTGTCGGCCAACCCGAAGATCGCAGGGCAGCATGAGGACTACCTCTACAAGCAGCTGCGCGAGTTCAAGGGCTGGAACGGCGAGCCCCCGGCACGCGAAAACGCGGTCATGACGGCAATGGTCGACAGCCTCGAAGAAGCCGACATGCGCGCGCTGGCCAAGTACTTCGCCTCCTTCGAGCTGCAACCCGAGCCGGCGAAGAGCCTCGACACCATCGAACTCGGCCAGAGCATCTGGCGCGGCGGCATCGCCGCCAAGGGCGTTCCCGCCTGTGCCGCCTGTCACGGTCCCGCCGGTGCCGGCCTGCCGGCGCAATATCCGCGCATCGCCGGCCAGTTCGCCGACTACACCGAAGCCCAGCTCAAGGCCTTCCGCGACGGCGGCCGCGAGAACGACCCGAACCGCATGATGCGCATGATCGCGCTGAAGATGACCGACGCCGAAATGAAGGCCGTCTCGGACTTCGCCGCCGGCCTGCGCTGAGCGCTGCCGGCCGTCGTGCGGACAGAAAAGGGGTGGAGCGATCCACCCCTTTTTTCATGTGCCCACCCTTGTGTGAAAATGGCGGCTGTGCCGGCCCGCCCCGGCAACTTCCGGTTTCACTAGCACGCAGCAGATGAACCATCCATCCCCCAGCAGCACGGCACAGGACCCCCTGAAGGCCGCCGACGCGCGCCGGCTGATCCTCGACGGCCTGTCCCCGGTCACCGGCAGCGAACGCGTCGAGCTGCATGCCGCCCTCGGGCGCGTGCTGGCGCAGGACGTGATCGCCCCGCTCGACGTGCCGATGCACGACAACTCGGCGATGGACGGCTACGCGGTGCGCGCCGAAGACCTGAGGGCCGGCAGCGAAACCATGCTGGCCGTGGTCGGCAGCGCCCTTGCCGGCCATCCCTTTGCTGCCTGCCTCGGCGCGGGCGAGGCAGTGCGGATCATGACCGGCGCGGTCATCCCGGACGGCGCCGACACGGTCGTGATGCAGGAAATCGTCCGCCGCGAAGACGACAGGATCTTCATCCCCGCCGGCCAGCAGAAAGGCCGCAACCTGCGGCGCGCCGGCGAGGATCTCGCTGCCGGCAGCGTCGCCCTGGCCGCCGGCAGACGCTGCGGCCCTGCCGAACTCGGGCTGATCGCCTCGCTCGGCATCGGCGAGGTCGTGGTGCGCCGCCGCCTGCGCGTCGCTTTCTTCTCGACCGGCGACGAACTGGCCTCGATCGGCCAGCCGCTGGCACCCGGCGCGATCTACGACAGCAACCGCCACACCCTGTCCGGCGCACTGGCGCGGCTGGGCTGCGAGCTGCTCGACATGGGCATCGTGCCCGACCGGCCCGCCGCGCTCGAAGCCGCTTTCGCCGAAGCGGCCGGCACCGCCGATGTCGTCATCACCAGCGGCGGCGTCTCGGTCGGCGACGCCGACTTCATCCGCGAGCTGATGGCGCGCATGGGTGAGGTTTCGTTCTGGAAGCTGGCGATCAAGCCCGGGCGGCCGATGGCCTTCGGCCGCATCGGCGATGCCGTGCTGTTCGGCCTGCCCGGCAACCCGGTGGCGACGATGGTGAGCTTCTACCAGTTCGTCCAGGATGCCCTGCTGAGCCTGATGGGCGTGACGCCGCTGCCGCCGGCCGAACGTTTCGCCGTCCGCGCCGACTTCGCCCTGCGCAAGCCGGCAGGCCGCGTCGAATACCTGCGCGGACGTCTGCTGCGGGACGGCACCGAACCCGGCGTCACGCTGGCCGGCGCCCAGGGCTCGGGCGTGCTGCGCTCGATGTCCGAGGCCGACTGCCTCATCGTGCTGCCGGAAGACTGCACTTCGGTGCAGGCCGGCGACACCGTCTTCATCCAACCTTTCCACGGCCTGGTCTGAGGACCGGGAAACGAACATGACCCAGGACGAACTCAAGAAAACCGCCGCCCTCGCCGCACTCGACTACATCGAGGACGGCAGCATCGTCGGCGTCGGCACCGGCTCGACGGTGAACCACTTCATCGACGGCCTCGCCGGCATGCGCGAGCGCATCCGCGGCGCGGTCTCCAGCTCCGAAGCCAGCTCCAAGCGGCTCGCCGCCCACGGCATCCCGGTGTTCGATCTCAACGACATCGACAGCATTCCGGTCTATGTCGACGGTGCCGACGAGATCGACGGCGGCTTCGCCATGATCAAGGGCGGCGGCGGCGCGCTGACGCGCGAAAAGATCGTCGCCGCGGTCGCCCGGCGCTTCATCTGCATCTGCGACGCCAGCAAGCGCGTGCAGACACTGGGCCGCTTCCCGCTGCCGGTCGAGGTGATCCCGATGGCGCGCCGCCACGTCGCCTGCGAACTCGCCCGCCTGGGCGGGGAGCCGCGCCTGCGCGAAGGCTTCGTCACCGACAACGGCAACCTGATCCTCGACGCCCATGGCCTGGCGATCGACGATCCGGTCGGTACCGAGCAGCGCATCAACCAGATCGTCGGCGTGGTCACCAACGGCCTGTTCGCCGCCCGCGGCGCCGATCTGCTGCTGCTGGCCGGCAGCACCGGCGTGGAGCGCCTGCAGCGCAGCTGAGGCGACGCTCGATCGCCGTGTGACATGCAACAAAACCTTAACCTTGCGGTGCTAGCCTGCGTGCTTCCATCGACAGGAACATGGCGAAGATGACTGGACACACCTACAAACAGTTCAGCAGCGAACTGGAAGAAATCCGCAGCGGCGTGCTGCGCATGGGCGGGCTGGTCGAAGCGCAGGCCGCGAACGCACTCGAAGGCCTGCGCACCGGCAACCTCACCCTTCTCAATCAGGTCATCGAAGGCGACCAGCGCATCAACCTGATGCAGAAGCAGCTCGACGACGCCTGCAACCACATCGTCGCCCTGCGCCAGCCGACCGCAACGGACATGCGCCTGGTGATGACGGTGATCAGGTCGGTGGCCGATCTCGAGCGCATCGGCGACGAAGCCAAGAAGATCGCCAAGTCGGCCAAGCGCCTGCATTCGGCCGAATTGAGCTTCGCCCCCCGCATCGACCTGTCGCCTTCGGCCCAGGCTGCGCTGGCGATGCTGCACTCGGCGCTCGACGCCTTTGCCCGTGCCGACGCCTCCGCGGCGCCGCGCATCGAGCGCGAGGACGCCGAAGTCGATGCCAGCTTCAAGGCGATCATGCGCCAGTTGATCACCTACATGATGGAAGATCCGCGCACGATCACCAGCAGCCTCGAACTGCTGTTCAACGCCAAGGCGATCGAGCGCATCGGCGACCATGCGATGAACATCGCCGAGTACGTGGTCTTCCTGGCCCAGGGCGAGGACGTGCGCTACAGCAAGTCGGAAGAGGCGCTGCGCAGCGGCAACTGAGTAGCCGAAAGGCTGCTCGACAATAAAAAAGGATGGCCAGGCCATCCTTTTTCGTATGTGCCGCTTCGCTGCACTCGATGAGTTTCGCTGCGCGCCGGCCACGCGGCCCGGCCCATCGGCCACCGTCCCGCCGGGAACGGCTCTGGTCGGGGGCGCCCAGCCGGGAGCACCGAGTCGGGGGCGCCTAGCCACGAATGCGGCTTTGCTGCCCCCAAAACACTGCTTTCGCGGCTAAAGCCTACAGGAGAGCTGCGTCACTGCGCGGGCGGCACATAGCCGCTCACCTGGTCCGCGCCGCCTTCGAAGAAGTGCTTTTCCATCTGCTCGGCCAGATACTTGCGCGCGCGCGCATCCATCAGGTTCAGACGGTTCTCGTTGATCAGCATGGTCTGGTACTTGACCCATTGCTGCCACGCTTCCTTCGACACGTTGTCGAAGATGCGCTTGCCCAGCGCGCCCGGCACCGGCGGGAAATCCAGCCCTTCCGCCTCACGGCCGAGTTTCACGCAATTCACCATGCGAGCCATGTTCAATCCTCTCTGCTAACGGGTTCATCGGAGCTCGAAGCCGGCATTCTAGCGGATTCACCCCCGCCTCTCGCCGACAGGCTCCAACGATTGCGCCCTTCTGCCTTCGAGCGGTACATCGCCTCGTCGGCGGCCGCCATCAGGCTTTCCTCGTCACGGCCATGCTCGGGAAACAGGGCGATGCCGATGCTTGCGGTGACGCCCGTCTTGTGTCCATCGAACTCGAACACCAGATTGCCGATCGACTCGCACAGGCGATTGGCCAGCTCCGACAGGGCCGAAGCCCCGGCATCGGGCACCAGGATGGAGAACTCGTCGCCACCGACACGGAAGAACATTTCATTGCGGCGCACCACGCTGCCGACCCGCTCGACGAGCTTCACCAGCACTTCGTCGCCCGCTTGGTGGCCGAAGGCGTCGTTGATCGGCTTGAAGCCGTCGAGATCGATGCCGAGCAAGCCGACCGAGGTACCGCGCCGCGCGGCGTCGGCCAGCATGCGCTCCAGCTCCTCGTGGAAACGGCGCCGGTTGAAGATGTTGGTCAGCGGGTCGCGCTCCGCCATCGAGATCAGCTGTGCCGAGATGCGCCGGGCCTCGGTCACGTCCTCATAGATCCAGACCCGGCCGATGCGCTGATCCTTGCCCGCCCCGGCCACCACCGCCGAACGGTCGGTGATCACACGTCCATCGGCGAAACGGAATTCGTACTCGTCGCTCATCGGCTGCTTGGCGTCCAGCACCTCGGCGATGTGGGCGAAATAGGCCTGGGCATCTTCCAGCAGCGACGCGGCCTTGTTCTGCAGCGTGCTCTCGCGCATGCCGATCAGGTGCGTATCCTCCGGATAGCCCCAGATTTCGAGCATCGCCCGGTTGTAGTACAACACCCGCCGCTCCTGGTCCATGAACAGGATGCCCAGCCGGATCAGGTTCAGCAGCGCGGCGAGGCGCTGGCGCTCGTCGTTGCTGCGCAGCAGGTAGTGCTCGCGCAGCGCCTGGGCGCGGCGAAGCTCGGTGACCGTTTCGAGCAGCTTGTACTCGGTTTCCTTGCGCGACTGGATGTCCTCGGCCGACAACCGCAGGGCGGCCAGCCCCGGCGCGGCATCCGGCATCGCCCGCCAGTGGGAGGCGACCCAGGCCGCTTCGCCGTCCCGCCGCCTGAGCCGCAGCTCGAAATCCTGCGCCACGCCGTCCACCACCATCTGCGTCAGCATGCGGCGGCAGTAGCTGCGGTCCGACTCGTGTACGAGCAGATCCAGCGCGTCCTCGGCCTCCATGCACTCCCGCGGCTCCAGCCCGGTGACGCGCTCGATCGAGGGGCTGATCCACAGCAGGCGCAGGTCGCGGTCGAACACCGCCTCGATGCCGTGGACACCCTCCGCCACCTGCCGCAGAAGCGCCAGTTCGACATCGGCCTGCCGCCGCATCGCACGTCTGGGCCAGAGGATCATAGGAGCTTCACGAATACCTTCGAGCGCCGCTGCAGGTTGTACAGCTCACGCTTCTTGCGCGGCAGGGCTTCGGGGCCGATCTCGCTGAAGCCCCGTTCGCGGAACCAGTGCGCGGTGCGCGTCGTCAGCACGAACAGCCGCTCGAGCCGCTGCACGCGGGCACGGCGCTCGATGCGCTTCAGCAACTGGTCGCCCAGCCCGGCGCGGCGATATTCCGGCGTCACCGCGAGACAGGCGAGTTCGGCGGCATTGTCCTCCGAGAACGGGTACAGCGCCGCGCAGCCCACCAGCACGCCATCGTGCTCGACCACGGTGAAACGCTCGATTTCCTGTTCGAGCAGCTCGCGGCCGCGGCGCACCAGCGTGCCGTCGGCCTCCATCGGCGTGATCAGCGAGACGAGCGCGGCGACGTCGTCGACCGTCGCCTCGCGCAGGCGGAACAAGGGGTCGCGCGACACCACGGTGCCGACGCCGGCGTGGGTGAAGAACTCGAGCAGCAGCCCGCCGTCCTTGTCGTGATCGATCAGGTGGCAGCGCGCCACGCCGCGGCGCACCGCGCGGATCGCACACGGCAGGAACAGCCCCAGGTCCTCGGTCAGGCCGTCCCCGCTCGCGAGCCTGGCTTGCGCCTCGTCCGCGGTCACCGATTCGACCAGGCCGCCGTCGGCATCCAGCAGCCCAGGCGCATCGCACAGGTAGATGAGCTTTTCGGCCTTCACCGCCACCGCCACCGCTTCGGCGACCTCTTCCATCGCCAGGTTGAAGATTTCCCCCGCGGGCGAGACGCCGAGCGGCGTGATCAGGACCACGTTGTGCTGGTCGAGGTCGGCGTTGATCTCCTCGGCGACGATCTTGCGCACCGCGCCGGTGTATTGGTAATCGACGCCATCGACGACGCCGACGGGACGCGCGGTGATGAAGTTGCCGCCGGTCACGCGCATGTAGCTGCCCGCCATCGGCGTGTTCGGCAGCCCCTGCGACAGCAGCGCCTCGACTTCGAAGCGGGTCACCGCCATCGCTGCCTTCACGCACTCCAGCGCCTCGGCATCGGTCACCCGCAGGCCGTGGTGGAAACGCGGCTCCAGGCCGCGGCGGGCCAGCTCGACATCGATCTGCGGCCGCGCCCCATGCACCAGCACCAGGCGGATGCCGAGCGCGGCGAGCAGGTTGCAGTCGTAGGCCAGGCGCTGCGCGCGATCGCCCGCCGCCACTTCGCCGCCGAAGCCGACGACGAAAGTTTTGCCGCGAAAGGCGTGGATGTAAGGCGCAGCGCCACGCACCCAGGCGACGAACTGGGAAGTGGGGTCGTCGGGCACCGGTACGGCAGAGGTCGTTTCAGCGTTCACGCAGTCACCGCGGCAGAAGCCGGACCAGCGGCATGCGAAGCCACCGAACCGACGGAATTTCGGATGGCGGGATTCTAGCGGATGCGTGCGCGCGGCGACATCGCCACGCCCAAATCAGGCCAGCTCCGCTTCGATGCGCTCACAAATCGTGCGCAGAACCTTGATCCGGGCAAAATATTTGTTCTCCGCCTCGACCAAGATCCAGGGCGCGCGCTCGGTACTGGTGCGATCGACCATGTCGCACACGGCACGGACGTAGTCGTCCCACTTCTCGCGATTGCGCCAGTCTTCCGCGGTGATCTTGAAGCGTTTGTGCGGCTCGGCCTCGCGCGCTTCGAAACGCGCCAGCTGTTCATCCTTGCCGATCGCCAGCCAGAACTTGATCACGATGATGCCGGCGTCGGCGAGTTGGTCCTCGAAGTCGTTGATCTCGGCGTAGGCCCGCATCCAGTCGGCTTCCGAGCAGAAGCCCTCGACCCGCTCGACCAGCACCCGGCCGTACCACGAACGGTCGAACACGACGGTCTTGCCGCGCGCCGGCAGGTGGCGCCAGAAGCGCCACAGATAGGGCTGCGCGCACTCCTCCTCGGTCGGCGCCGAAACCGGCACCACGCTGTACTGGCGGATGTCCAGCGCCGCGGTGACACGGCGGATGGCACCGCCCTTGCCGGCGGCGTCCACGCCTTCGAACACGAGCGCCAGCGCATGCCTGCTGCGGAACGCCGCCTCGCGCGTCAGCAGCGCCAGCCGGCCCTGGAGATTTTCGAGTGCCTCTTCGTATTCCTTCTTGCCCATTTCCCGGCGCAGCACCAGGCTGTCGAGCAGGTTGCGCCGGTCGATGAACGGCGGCAGCGGCGGTGCCAGCTGGCGCGGCGCGTGCTTGCGGCAGGCGGCCTCGAGGCGCTTCTGCAACGCCGCGAGCAGCGTGCGGCCGACGAACAGCGCACGGAAGCGCGGATCGCTGCCATCGACGATCATCCACGGCGCATTGCCGGTACTGGTCTGGCGCAGCGCGCGTGCGGCGACGTCGCGATAGCGCGCGTACTGCCGGTAGAAATGCCAGTCGCGCTCGGTGACGCGCCAGCGCGTGCGCGGATCCTTTTCCAGTTCGCGCAGGCGCTTCTTCTGCCCGCTCTTCGGCAGGTGGAACCAGAACTTGACCAGCAGCACGCCTTCCTGCGTCAGCATGTCCTCGAAACGGCGGATCTCGCCGAGGCGCTGCTCGAAGCGGGCCTTGCTGCCGATGCGCCCGACCCGGTCGCGGATCGGCTGCGAATACCAGTTGTTGAACATCACGCCGATCTTGCCGCGCGGCGGCAGCGCCCGCCAGAAACGCCACATGAACGGACGCTCGCTCTCCTCGGCGGTCGGCTGGTCGAAGGCCCAGCCTTCGATGTGGCGCGAATCCATCCACTCGTCGAGCAGGTTCATGGTCTCGCCCTTGCCCGCGCCGTCGATGCCGTTGATCAGCACGACGACGGCGAACTGCTTCAGCTCGAGGATTTCGTACTGGGCATCGAGCAAGGCCATGCGCAGCGGCGGCACGGCGGTCTCGTACTCTTCCTTGTCGGTCCTGTGGCCGAGCTCCGCGGTTTCGAACATCCCATCCTCCCGTCCTTGCAGCACCGCATGGGTCCAGTCAGAAATCTCCCCAGCGCGCCTGCAGTACCGCCAGCGCCGCCAGTCCCGCGGTTTCGGTCCGCAGCACCCGCGGTCCCAGCGTCACCCGCCGCACGCCTGCCGCATCGCAGGCAGCAAGCTCGCCTTCGGTCCAGCCGCCTTCGGGGCCGACCAGCACATGCACGTCCCCCTCCGGCCGCTCGCCCGCCGGCAAACCGTCGCTCCCCCCCGGCGCCAGCACCCAGGCAGCCTGCCCACGCACGGCAGCGAGCCATTGCAGCAGCGGCCGGATCGGCGCCACTTCCGGAATACGGTTGCGCCCGCTCTGCTCGCAGGCGGACACCGCCACCTGCTGCCAGTGGACGCGCCGCTTGTCCGCACGTTCGCCCGCCAGCCGCAGCACCGAACGCTCGGCCTGCACCGGCTGGATCGCCGCCGCCCCCAGCTCCACCGCCTTCTGCACCACCCAGTCCATCTTGTCGCCCGCCGCCAGCGCCTGCACCAGCACCACACGCAAGGGAGATTCGCGATCGAACGGACGCCGCTCGCCGAGCACGGCAAAACCGGCCTTGCCACGCACCACCAGGCGGGCCTCGACTTCGCCGCCTTCGCCGTCGAACAGCACCAGCGGCTCGCCGTCGCGCAGGCGCAGCACGCGCAGCGCGTGATGGGCGAGATCGTCGGGCAGCGCAACTTCGCCACCATCGGGCAGACGAGCCGGGAAATGGAAACGTGAAATCATCGTAAGATTATAGGCCTCGCATCAAGCAGCCGACCGGCCAGGAGCCCGCATGCCCACCGCAGCCCAACGCCTCGCCCGTGCCAGAGCCCTCGAATCGCTGGTGCGCGACATCGCGCGCGACGAAATTCTGCCCCGCTACCTGAAGTCGGCGCGCAACCGCAAACCGGACGGTTCGCTGTTCACCGAGGCCGACCTGGCCTCGCAGCGCTGCTTCAGCGAAGCCTTGCCGAAATTCCTCGCCGGCGAGGTGCTCGGCGAGGAAATGACCGCCACCGAACAGGCCCACCTGTGGAACGAAGGCGGGCGCGGCCTGTGGTGCATCGACCCGATCGACGGCACGACCAACTTTGCCAACGGCATTCCGCTGTTCGCCGTGTCGATCGCCTACCTGATCGACCACGAGCCGGTGCTGGGCGTGGTCTACAACCCGATCACCGACGAATCCTTCTATGCCGCGCGCGGCGCCGGCGCCTTTCTCAACGGCACCGAACTGCCGCTGCGCGAAGGTGCGTCCAGCCTGCGCGATGCGGTGGCCGGCGTCGACTTCAAGCGCATCAGCCATCACCTGGGCGACGAACTGGCGGTGCGTCCGCCCTATTACTCGCAGCGCAACTTCGGCTCCAGCGCGCTGGAATGGTGTTTCGTCGCCGCCGGCCGGCTGGACGTCTACCTGCATGGCGGCCAGATGCTGTGGGACTACGCCGCCGGCAGGCTGATCCTGGCCGAAGCGGGCGGCGTGGCCGAAGCGCTGGACGGCGGCTCGCTGATGGCCGGCCCGGCGCTGAAGCGCGGCGTCATCGCCGCCGTCAATCCCAGCCTGTTCACCGAATGGTCTGCATGGGTGAAGGCGCGATCCTGAGCAATGGGCGCCTGGCCAGGGGCGCCCGGCTGAGCAGCAAGCGGCGAGGGCATAGCTGAGCAAAGGGTGTCCGGGCGCCTCCTCGCCGGGCGCCTGCGATCTGTTCCGTTTTGCTGCACCGCAATATACTAAAGCACGGGCACCAGCTGGTGCGGCGTGGAGACCATCATGACCATGAAACACCCGATCATCGCCGTCACCGGCTCATCCGGCGCCGGCACGACGACGGTCAAGCACACTTTCGAAGCGATCTTCCACCGCGAGCACGTCAACGCCGCGATCGTCGAAGGCGACAGCTTCCACCGCTACACGCGTGCGGAGATGAAGGAGCAGATCGAAGAGGCCGAACGTGCCGGACAGCGCGGCATCAGCCATTTCGGCCCCGAAGCCAACCTGTTCGCCGAGCTGGAAAGCCTGTTCCGCTCCTATGGCGAAGCCGCCACCGGCCGGCGCCGGCACTACATCCACAACGAGGCGCAGGCCATGCGCTGGAACCTGCCGATGGGCACCTTCACCGAATGGGAAGACCTGCCGGTCGGCACCGACTGCCTGTTCTACGAGGGCCTGCACGGCGCGGTCGTCACCGACGATGTCGATGTCTCGCGCCACGTCGACCTGCTGATCGGCGTGGTGCCGACGATCAACCTCGAATGGATCCAGAAGCTGCACCGCGACACCCGGATCCGCGGCTACTCGGCCGACGCGGTGCAGGACACCATCCTGCGCCGCATGCACGACTACGTGCATTACATCGTGCCGCAGTTCGCCCGCACCCACATCAACTTCCAGCGCGTGCCGATCGTCGATACCTCGAACCCCTTCATTGCCCGCGACGTACCGACGCAGGACGAATCGATGGTGGTGATCCGCTTCAAGGATCCGCGCGGCGTCGACTTCCCCTACCTGCTGAACATGATCCCCAACGCTTTCATGAGCCGCGCCAACACCATCGTCATTCCGGGCGGCAAGCTCGACCTGGCGATGCAGTTGATCCTGACGCCGCTGATCTGGAAGCTGATGGAGCGGCGCCGGCAATCGGTATGAGCAGCGCAACGGTGCGCCGGACAGGCCGATGCGCCATTGCGGCATTGGCATCGGCAAGGGCTTTTAAGGGATAATTGCGGTTTTTCCGATGGTGGCCTCCGGCCCGAGAACACAGCATGCAGTCGACCCGCAACGTCAAGCCTCCGGTCTTCAACCCTGTCACCGGCGCAATCCGCGCCCTCGCGATGGACGCCGTGCAACAGGCCAACTCCGGCCACCCCGGTGCGCCGATGGGCATGGCCGAGATCGCCGAAGTGCTGTGGCGCCACCACCTGAAGCACAACCCGGCCAACCCGAAGTGGGCCGACCGCGACCGCTTCGTGCTGTCCAACGGCCACGGCTCGATGCTGATCTACGCGCTGCTGCACCTCACCGGCTACGACCTGCCGATCGAGGAGCTGAAGCGTTTCCGCCAGCTGCACAGCAAGACCCCCGGCCACCCCGAATACGGCTACGCGCCCGGCGTCGAGACCACCACCGGCCCGCTCGGCCAGGGCATCACCAACGCGGTGGGCATGGCGCTGGCCGAAAAGCTGCTGGCTGCCGACTTCAACCGCCCCGGCCACGAGATCGTCGATCACCACACCTATGTCTTCCTCGGCGACGGCTGCCTGATGGAAGGCATCTCGCACGAAGCCTGCTCGCTCGCCGGCACCTGGGGCCTGGGCAAGCTGATCGCCTTCTACGACGACAACAACATCTCCATCGACGGCCACGTCGAGGGCTGGTTCACCGACGACACCCCCAAGCGCTTCGAAGCCTACGGCTGGCAGGTGATTCGCGACGTGCAAGGCCATGACCCGGCCGAGATCGAAGCCGCCATCCAGCAGGCCAGGGCCAACCTCGCCCAGCCCACGCTGATCTGCTGCAAGACCGTGATCGGCGCCGGTGCGCCCAACAAGCAGGGCAGCCACGACGTGCACGGCGCCCCGCTCGGCGCCGCCGAAATCGAGGCCGCGCGCGCCCACATCGGCTGGACCCACCCGCCGTTCGAGATCCCGGCCGAGGTCTATGCCGCCTGGGACGCCCGCACCGAGGGCGCCGAAGCCGAGGCCCAGTGGAACACCCGCTTCGCCGCCTACCGCAGCGCCCACCCCGAACTCGCCGCCGAGTTCGAGCGCCGCATGGCCGGCGAGTTGCCCGCCGACTGGGATGCCCACGTCGCCGCCGTGCTGGCCAAGGTGACCGACAAGGCCGAAACCATCGCCACCCGCAAGGCCAGCCAGAACAGCATCGAAGCCTACGCGCCCAAGCTGCCCGAGCTGCTCGGCGGCTCGGCCGACCTGGCCGGCTCCAACCTCACGCTGTGGTCGGGCGCCAAGGGCGTGAGCAAGACCAACGGCGGCAATTACGTGTATTACGGCGTGCGCGAATTCGGCATGGCCGCGATCGCCAACGGCATCAGCCTGCACGGCGGCCTGATCCCCTACACCGCCACCTTCCTGATGTTCAGCGAATACGCGCGCAACGCCCTGCGCATGGCTGCGCTGATGAAGATCCGCCAGATCTTCGTGTTCACCCACGACTCGATCGGCCTCGGCGAGGACGGCCCCACCCACCAGCCGGTCGAGCAGATCGCCACGCTGCGGCTGATCCCCAACATGGACGTCTGGCGCCCCTGCGACAGCACCGAATCGGCCGTCGCCTGGGCCTGCGCGATCGAACGCAAGAGCGGCCCGAGCAGCCTGTGCTTCTCGCGCCAGAACCTGCCTTTCCAGACCCGCAGCGCCGAACAGCTGGCCGATATCCGCCGCGGCGGCTACGTGCTGGCCGAAGCGAACGGCACGGCCCGGGCCGTCATCCTCGCCACCGGCTCCGAAGTCGCGCTGGCGCTGGCCGCCCGGCAGCAACTGGCCGAGGCAGGCATCGCCGTCCGCGTCGTGTCGATGCCGAGCACCAACGTCTTCGACCGCCAGGACGAAGCGTACAGGGCGGCCGTGCTGCCCAAGGGCCTGCCGCGCGTGGCGGTCGAGGCCGGCGTCAGCGACGGCTGGCGCAAGTATGTCGGCCTGGAAGGCGAAGTCGTCGGCATCGACCGCTTCGGCGAGTCCGCGCCGGCCGGCGAGCTGTTCAAGTATTTCGGCATCACCACCGAGGCCGTCGTGGCCGCGGTCAGGAAAGTGCTCGCCTGAGGCGAGCAATCGGTTTCGTGTATCCATGAAGAGGGAGAAGCATCGATGAGCATCAAGGTCGCCATCAACGGTTTCGGTCGTATCGGTCGCTGCACGCTGCGCGCCATCTACGAGCAGGGGCTGCAGAACGAATTCGAAGTGGTCGCCATCAACGCCTCCGGCGATCTGGCCACCAACGCCCACCTGCTGAAGTACGACACCACCCATGGCCGCTTCGCCACCTCGGTCGACACCGAAGGCGAGAACATCATCATCATCGACGGCAAGAAGATTCCCTTCTACTCCACCAAGGATCCCAAGGGCGTCAACTGGGGCAGCCACGGCGTCGACGTGCTGCTGGAATGCACCGGCGCCTACACCACCAAGGCCAAGGCCCAGGCGCTGCTCGACCAGGGTGCCAAGCGCGTGCTGATCTCGGCGCCGGGCGGCGACGACGTGGACACCACCATCGTCATGGGCGTCAATGAAGAAGCGCTGAAGGCCGGCATGACCGTCGTCTCCAACGCTTCGTGCACCACCAACTGCCTGGCCCCGGTCGCCAAGATCCTGGCCGACAGCGTCGGCATCAAGCAAGGCCTGATGACCACCATCCACGCCTACACCAACGACCAGGTCACCGTCGACGTCCGCCACAAGGACCTGCGCCGTGCCCGCGCCGCCGCCGCAAACATCATCCCGACCAAGACCGGCGCCGCCAAGGCCGTCGGCCTGGTGCTGCCTCAACTGGTCGGCAAGGTCGATGGCTTCGCCCTGCGCGTGCCGACGATCAACGTCTCGCTGGTCGATCTGACCTTCACCGCCGAGCGCGCCACCACCAAGGAAGAGATCAACGAGCTGATGACCGCCGCGGCCAACGGCCCGCTGAAGAGCATCCTGGCGGTCAACACCGAGCCGCTGGTGTCCTCCGACTTCAACCACACCACCGTCTCCTCCACCTTCGACGCCACCCAGACCCGCGTCATCAAGGGCGAGGACGGCTCGGTGCTGGTCAAGGTGCTGGCCTGGTACGACAACGAGTGGGGCTATTCCTGCCGCATGCTCGACGCCGCCCGCGCCTTCGTCAACGCCAAGTAAGCGTTCGCAACCGCAAACCATCGACGCCCTGCCCCGCAGGGCGTTTTCACGAGACTCACACGATCATGCAAGTCAAGAAACTCAGCCAACTCGACGTGCGCGGCAAGAAGGTCTTCATCCGCGCCGACCTCAACGTGCCGCAGGACGAAGCCGGCAACATCACCGAGGACACCCGCATCCGCGCCTCCATCCCGTCGATCCAGTACTGCCTGGACAAGGGCGCGGCGGTGATGGTCACTTCCCACCTCGGCCGCCCGACCGAAGGCACGGTCGGCCCCGACGACACCCTGGCGCCGGTTGCCGTGCGCCTGGGCCAGTTGCTGAACAAGCCGGTCAAGCTGATCGCCGACTGGGTCGATGGCGACTTCGAAGTCAAGCCGGGCGAAGTCGTGCTGCTGGAGAACTGCCGCTGCAACAAGGGCGAGAAGAAGGACAACGAAGAACTGGCGAAGAAGATGGCCGCGCTGTGCGACATCTACGTCAATGACGCCTTCGGCACCGCCCACCGCGCCGAAGCCACCACCCACGGCATCGCCCGCTTCGCGCCGGTGGCCTGCGCCGGCATGCTGATGGGCGCCGAGATCGACGCGCTCGGCAAGGCCCTGCACGATCCCAAGCGGCCGCTGGTCGCGATCGTCGGCGGCGCCAAGGTGTCGACCAAGCTGACCATCCTGAAGACCCTGGCGGCCAAGGTCGACCAGCTCATCGTCGGCGGCGGCATCGCCAACACCTTCCTGCTCGCCGCCGGCAAGCGCATCGGCGAATCGCTGGCCGAACCCGAAATGGTGCGCGAAGCCCAGCAGGTCATGGACATCATGAAGGAGCGCGGCGCCGAAGTGCCGCTGCCCACCGACGTCGTGGTGGCCGACGAGGTCTCGGCGCTGGCGCGTGCCAACCGCATTTCGGTGGACGAAGTCGGCCCGCACGACCGCATCCTGGACTTCGGTCCCAAGTCCTCGGCCAGGCTCGCCGACATCATCGCCCACGCCGGCACCATCGTCTGGAACGGCCCGGTCGGCGTCTTCGAACACGCCCAGTTCGCCGGCGGCACCAAGATGATGGCCTCGGCCATCGCCCACTCCGAAGCCTTCTCGATCGCCGGCGGCGGCGACACCCTGGCGGCCATCGCCAAGTTCAACATCGCCGACGACGTGGGCTATATCTCGACCGGCGGCGGCGCCTTCCTGGAGTTCCTCGAAGGCAAGACCCTGCCGGCGATCGCCGCGCTGGAAGCGCGCTACGCCGACTGAAGGACATCGACGAAAGGGGCGCCGCGGCGCCCCTTTTCCGTTGCCGGGCCGGGATGGCTTCAGGGCATCGGGTGCAGCATCAGGTCGGTCTTGCGCCGGCCAGACGCGCTCCTGCGGTCCTCCCGGGCGTCGATGAACTGCATCCGCTGGGCATGGACGTAAGGATCGCGGCGATTGTAGTGGCGGCGGTCTTCGTGGTGCCGGTAGATGCACTCGCAACGGCTGCTTTCACAGTCCGCCAGCGGCAGATGCGGAGCATGGGCGGCAAGGAAGCGCTGTCCCGCCAGCTTGCGCACCGCCTCGCAGCCATCGCCGCGGGCTTCGAGCGCCACGCAATGATATGGATGCTGCGGCATCTCCGTACGTGCGGGCGCCGGCGGCGTCCGCCGCTGCAGCAGCAGCCAGCCGGCCAGCACACCGGCGATCAGGGCGAGCACGACTGCAAATTCCATGGTCCTTCCCCAGGCTTGTGCGCCGATTTCCAGTCTAGTCACCGAAAGCTGGATTTTCCATTCCGGCGACGATGCCATCGCACTGGACGCAAGCCCCGCGGCAGCGGCAGCCGTCGTCCGACTCCGGTTTAGAATGCAGGGCAATGCCACAGTTCGCGCCGTTCGCAGGAACACGCTTCCGGGAGTCCGCATGCCACGCCACACCAAGATCGTTGCCACCCTCGGCCCTGCCTCGTCCGATCTCGAAGTGTTGCAGCGCATGGTCGGCGCCGGCGTCGACGTCGTGCGCATGAATTTTTCCCACGGCACCGCCGAGGCCCACATCGCCCGCGCCGACGCCGTCCGCCAGGCTGCGGCGCTCGTCGGCCGCCCGGTCGGCATCCTCGCCGATCTGCAGGGCCCCAAGATCCGCATCGGCCGGTTCGCCGAAGGCCGCATCACGCTGGAACGCGATGCGGCCTTCATCCTCGACGCCCGTTGCGAGCTCGGCAATGCGCAGCGCGTCGGGCTGGACTACAAGGACCTGCCCAAGGACGTGAAACCGGGCGACGTGCTGCTGCTCGACGACGGCCGGCTCAAGCTCGGCGTGCAGCGTGTGGCCGGCCACGAGATCCACACCATCGTCAGGGTCGGCGGCGAACTGTCGAACAACAAGGGCATCAACCGCCAGGGCGGCGGCCTGACCGCACCGGCGCTGACCGCCAAGGACATGGACGACATCCGCACCGCGGCGCGGATCGGCGTCGATTTCGTCGCCGTGTCCTTCCCCAAGAGCGCGGCCGACATGTACATGGCGCGCCAGTTGATGCGCGCCGCGGGCGGCGGCGACGCGCTGCTGATCGCCAAGATCGAGCGCAGCGAAGCCGTGGCCAACCTCGACGAGATCCTCGACGCGTCCGACGGCATCATGGTCGCGCGCGGCGACCTCGCGGTCGAAGTCGGCGACGCCGCCGTGCCGGCACTGCAGAAGAGGATGCTGCGCGCGGCGCGCGACCGCAACAAGCTCACGATCACCGCGACGCAGATGATGGAATCGATGATCACCAGCCCGGTGCCGACCCGCGCCGAGGTGTCGGACGTCGCCAACGCGGTGCTCGACGGCACCGATGCGGTGATGCTGTCGGCCGAGACCGCCTCGGGCCGCTTCCCGGTCGAAGTCGTCGAGGCGATGAGCCGGGTCTGCGTGGAAGCGGAGAAGTCGAGCGAGGTCACGCTCGACCGCGAAGTGCTGAACCGCGTATTCACCCGCATCGACCAGTCGATCGCGATGGCGGCGATGTGGACCGCCTACCACCTGAAGGTCAAAGCCATCGCCTCGCTGACCCAGACCGGCTCGACCGCGCTGTGGATGAGCCGGCTGAACTGCGGCGTGCCGATCTATGCGCTCACCCCCGAAGTCGGCGCCCGCAACCAGATGACGCTGTACCGCGAAGTCTATCCGCTGCTGATGAGCCAGACCCACCAGGACCGCGACGTGCTGCTGTGGGAGGCCGAGCAGATCCTGCTCGAACAGGGCGTGGTCGAGTACGGCGACCTGATTGTGCTGACGATCGGCGAGCCGATCGGCGCCGCGGGCGGCACCAACACGCTCAAGATCGTGCGCGTCGGCGACCATCCTGTCCAGGGTGCCTGGACATCACAGGATTTGTAACACCACGGCATGCCGAAGCCGTCGCCCGCGCGCAACGCAGCATCGGCTCGTGTATTAGAATGCGAGGTTAGATTCGACCATCGCCCGTCACCAGGAGAACCTACATGCCCCTCGTTTCCATGCGCCAGCTGCTCGACCACGCCGCCGAACACAGCTATGGCCTGCCCGCGTTCAACGTCAACAACCTCGAACAGGTCCAGGCCATCATGGAAGCGGCGTCCGAATGCGACAGCCCGGTGATCATGCAGGCCTCGGCCGGCGCCCGCAAATATGCCGGCGAAGCCTTCCTGCGCCACCTGATCGACGCCGCCGTCGAAGCCTATCCGCACATCCCGATCGTCATGCACCAGGACCACGGCCAGAGCCCGGCGGTGTGCATGGGCGCGATCCGCTCCGGCTTCTCCAGCGTGATGATGGACGGCTCGCTGCTGGAAGACGGCAAGACGCCGTCCTCCTACGAATACAACATCGCCGTCACCCGTGAAGTGGTCAAGTTCTCGCACGCCATCGGCGTCAGCGTCGAAGGCGAGCTCGGCTGCCTCGGCTCGCTCGAAACCGGCCAGGCCGGCGAGGAAGACGGCATCGGCGCCGAAGGCACGCTGGACCATTCGCAGATGCTGACCGACCCCGACCAAGCCGCCGACTTCGTCAAGCAGACCGACTGCGACGCGCTCGCCATCGCCATCGGCACCAGCCACGGCGCCTACAAGTTCAGTCGCAAGCCCACCGGCGACATCCTGTCGATCGAGCGCGTCAAGGCCATCCACGCCCGCCTTCCCAACACCCACCTGGTGATGCACGGCTCCAGCTCGGTGCCGCAGGAACTGCTCGAGATCATCCGCCAGTACGGCGGCGACATGAAGGAAACCTACGGCGTGCCGGTCGAGGAAATCGTCGAGGGCATCAAGTACGGCGTGCGCAAGATCAACATCGACACCGACATCCGCCTGGCGATGACCGGCGCGGTGCGCAAGTTCTTCGTCGAGAACCCGTCCAAGTTCGACCCGCGCGAATTCAACAAGCCGGCGCGCGAAGCCGCCAAGCTGGTGTGCAAGGCCCGCTTCGAAGCCTTCGGCAGCGCCGGCCAGGCCAGCCGGATCAAGCCGGTGTCGCTGGAAAAGATGGCCGCGCGCTACAAGGCCGGCGAACTGAGCCAGATCGTGCGCTGACGCCCTTGCCGCGCCTTTCCACCGCACAGGGCGGCCGGCGTGTCCCGCACATCGCCCGCCTGGATGCTTTCGAAGGGCAACTGCGCACGCCGCCAGCAGCCTGCCGGACCAACCCCCGCAGGCAACGCCGCAGCGGGGGTGATCTCGGCTACTGATGCGCGATCAATGTCACGGACACGTCCGCCCTGCCCGGGTTGCCGATCTCGACGACTGCCCGGGTCGCCTTCGCTGGCCGCGGCCATTTGCAGATCGGATTGGGCTGGTTCTCCGCGCAGATCCGTTCGGCGGTTCCCAGATCGAAGACTCTCAGCATCAGGCGGACATCCAAACCGCCTTCCGCGTAGACGAACAAGGTTCGTCCCGCGCGCACGTCACCACACAGCACCAGGCTGGATTTCGCACCCACTTTCAGGACACGGCTCGATGAAGGCCCGAACCCTTGGGCACCGCAATCACTCGGCATAGCGGGCGGTGCTCCCGAATCGGGCTCGCGCAGGACAAGCTCATCCTCGACCACCACGAAGGGGACGCTGCGCTCGGCGAAGCGGCGTAGCAGCGATGATTGCGCTCCTCCCATCAAGCCACCCAGCGAACTACCCGTGCGTTCCAGCCTGGCGATCTGCCTCAGCAGTTCGCTGTCGCCGGCCGCGCGTTGCCGGGCTTTTTCGAACATGGCGGAGGAGGTCAGAAAGCTGGCATCACGCGCCAGTACGTCGAAAGGCCTGCGCGCCGCCGCCGCGCGCGCCATTTCCAGCGCATCGCCAGCATCACTGGCGCGAGCGAAATCCAACACTGCCTGCCGCATCTGCTCCAGCGTTGGTGTCGAGTCCTGCGGAATTTCCGCCTTCCGGGTTCCGGCGCAGGCACTCAGCAGGAGCAGAAGGGCCAGAACGCCGAGCATCGTGTGTCGGGCCTGCATATGGGTCGAAATCCTTCCATCATCGAAATTGTTAGCAGCCCCCACGGCTGTGCCTGTCCCGAAACCGCCGCAGTTCCGCTACGCTTGGTTCCGTCGCATCTCAACTTCTTCGTGAAAATTGTGGCAGGAAAGGCATGGAAACGGAAACGGCCGGCACGGCCCGCACATTGGCGGTCCTCGTGGTCGAGGACGACCGCAGCCTGGCGCGCCAGGTTGCCGACGCCATCGATAGGCTCGGTTGGCGGCATCTGCACGCGGACACGGCCCAGGGCGCGCGCGAATTGCTGGCGTGCGAAGCCGTCGACCTGATCTACCTCGACCGCATGTTGGCCGATGGCGAGGACGGCCTGAACCTGCTGGCCTGGTTCCGGGATATCGAGGGGGCGGCACCCGGCACGCTGGTCGCGAGCCGCCTGTCCAGCGCCAGCGACCATGTCTACGGCCTCGACCAGGGCGCCGACGACTACATCGACAAGCCTTTCGATGCAGACGAACTCGGGGCAAGGCTGCGTGCCCTGGCCCGCCGCGTGTCGCCAGTACGTGTGCCGCCGTCGGTCGTCGTGTGGAGCCAGCTCGAACTGCGCAGGGACAGCCAGGTGGCGGTCTGGGCCGGACGGCGGCTCGACCTGATGCCACTGTGGTTCAAGCTGCTGGTGACGCTGGCGGAGCACCGGGGCGAGTGGGTGAGCCGCCCGGTCCTGTGGCGCCTGGTCTGGCCGGATCAGGCCCGGGTGGCTCCGCGCGACTACGTGATCAATGTCGCCGTCTCCAATCTGCGCAAGGCGCTCGCGGCCTGCGCGGACGGGCCGCGCGTGGAGACCGGCCCGCGCCTCGGCTACCGGCTGGTGATACCCAAATGAATGCAGCGGCGCCGGCAGCCGCTCGACGACCGCTGCTGCTGCGGCTGCTGATCGTCAATCTGCTGCTGGCGCTGCTGCTCTATGCCGCGCTGGTCGCCGCTGCCCTGTTCACGCTGACACAGACCGCCGAGCGCATGGCCCGCGCCGATATCGCTGCAGAACTGCGTGTGCTGGCCCGACGGGCGGAAGAGCTGAAGGTGGTCGCCTTCGCCGACGCGATCGACTACCGCATCGAGATCGAACCGGGTGACGCACCTACACAGAGCCTCTACCTGCTCCTGCACCACGATGGCGCGAAGGTCGTCGGCAATCTGGCGTATTGGCCCCGGGGCCTGCCCGCGGTGGAAGGAGGGCTACGCTTCGATGGCGCCCAAGCCGGCATATCCGCAGGCCGCATCGTTGCGGAGGCGACGCGGCTCGATGGAGGCTTCCTACTGCTCGTCGGACGCCGCCTGGAACTGGTGGATACGATGCTGCGCCGCTTCGTGCCGGCAGCAGCGGTGCTGCTCGCGGGCTTCCTCGCCCTGGCGGCGGTGCTCACGCTCAGCACCGCGCAGCAGTTCCGCCGGCGCATCGCCGCTACCAACGCCGTCTTCGAGGCGCTGCGCCGCGGGGACCTGAAGCAGCGCGTCGCGCCCGAGATCACCCAGGACGGTGACGAACTGGCGGAACTGGCGGGCAACATCAACGAGGCGCTGGCAGAGAACGAGCGGCTCGTGCATGGGCTGGATGCATTCAGCCAGACGGCGGCGCATGAGCTGAACCGCGAGCTCTCGCATCTGCGCGACGAGGCCCGGGCGGCCGGTGTGCCACGCCTGGCGAACGCCTCGGGGCGGCTGATCGACCTGCTGCAGGAGATCCTGACGCTGGCGAAGGTGGAGAGCGGCTCGGGCTTCGAGAACCGGGTGCTCGATCCGGTGGCGTTCGTTGCGGCCGCTGCCGAGCTCTACCGCGATGCGGCGCTGCCCGCTGGCGTCGAGCTGGCGGTTGATGCCGCGGGCAGCGAGGGCGCCAGGGTCCATGGCGTGGAGGAGCATCTGCGCGGCGCGGTGATGAACCTGATCGAGAACGCGCTGAAGCACTCACCGCCGGAAAGCACGGTCAGGGTTGTCGTGCGGGCAGAAGCGCAGGCCGTGACCGTCTCGGTGCGGGACCAGGGACCGGGAGCGGCGAGCGAGGACCTGACCGAACTGATCGTTGCCGGCGCGCAGGGCCCGGCAGCGGGCCATGGCTTCGGGCTGCGCTTCGTGCAGGCGGTCGCCATTCGCCACGGCGCCAGGATCCAGCTGCGCAACACGCATCCCGGTTTCGAGGTGACGCTGCGTTTCCCGCGTGCCGATACCGCGCCGGCGGCGGCGTAAGGCTCGTCGGCCCATTGCCCGGCGCAGCGCGCGCGCGTTGCGGCTCATCGGCGCCCGGCCTAACCGTGATTGTTACGCGACGCATCGACGGCCAACTGCTACTGTCCCCCAATCGAAAAACGAAGCGCAGCCGCTGGCGGAGAAAAGGGGATGGCCTCGATGAAGCAATCAGTGATTTTCGATCTGGACGGAACCCTGGCCCTCATCGATCACCGCAGGCACCTGGTCAGCGGCAAGAAGAAGGATTTTCACGCATTCGACGCAGCCTGCACGGGCGACTCCCCCAATGTGGCCGTCATGGATGTCTACAGGATCATCCAGTCCACGGGCAAGTATCGGATGGTCATCTTCTCCGGGAGATCCGAGAGGGTGAGAGCGCAAACCGAAGCCTGGCTGCGAGGCCACGGCATCGAGTTCGAGCTTCTGGTCATGCGGCCGCAGGGCAACTACGCGCCTGACGAAGAATTGAAGAAAGGGTGGATGGAGACGCTGATCGGCAGGGATCAGGTGTTCTGCATTTTCGACGACAGA
Organism: Thauera carbonicopians; assembly: GCF_025699485.1. Classification (GTDB taxonomy): domain Bacteria; phylum Pseudomonadota; class Gammaproteobacteria; order Burkholderiales; family Rhodocyclaceae; genus Thauera. The sequence continues at coordinate 72,562 of NZ_JANUXN010000018.1, forward strand.
AGAAAGGTTGTCGGGATGTGGCGAGAAGCAGGGCTCTCCTGCTTTCAGGTGGCCGACGGAGATTTCTAGAAGTGCATCGACCATGACCGATCGGTTCGACCGCAAGCGCCGCCCCTTCGTCACGCTGCCCCGGCACCGGCGCAGCGATGAGGTCGTCCGCCTGAAGGGCCGGATTCGCCGCGACGCGGCCGTGTACGGCGGGCGCTACACCAGCTACCACGTGCCGCCCGATCCCGACCGGCCCGATCTGTGCTGCCAGTGGGACGATTTCCAGTTTCCGGGGCGAGATCGGTTCACCTGGTGGAACGCGGAGATGATCACGGCTCGGATGGCATTCTGGGATGCCGTCTGGCATCTGGCGTTCGACCGCGCCTACGCGCAGCTGGATGCCTGTGAGCAAAGCAGGGAATTCAGCCATGAGTCCGTGCCCGCGACCGTATCGCCCACCGGCAAGGTGCTCACGGTGCGGATGATCTGGAAGGAACCGGTGCGCTACGAACAGTTCGGCGGGCTGACATTCTCCGAGTACAAGGACCGCCTGAAAGCGCAGATCATCCGCGACGAACCACCGGTCATTCACGAGTCGTTCCGCATGGACCGCAGCTACAGCAACGGCATCGGTCTTCGTATCGTGCTCGATGTCGACCGGATCGACCGTCCCAGCATCGAAGCGGCGATCGACCGCTTCTTCGCGGTCGGCGAAACCGACTGGCAATCGCCGCAGCCGGTGCCCCGCGACCGCCTGCCCACGGTGACGAAGGACGAGGCACTTAAGGCGCTGGACCTTCCCTGGAGCGCACAACTGGTGGCCGTCCGATGAGCCGCCGGATCGTGCGGTGGGTGGGGCTCGGCGCGTGCAGCGTCGTCATCGCGGGCTGCGCGTCGCAGCACGCGCAGGTGCCGGCTACGGACGGGGCGATCTGCGGCGAACTGCCGGGGATGTCGCCGCCCTTCGTCTGCCCTATCGGGAAAGATGCAAACCTGACCACAGGGCGCCCGGCCGATGAAGGTCGCCGCTGAAACGTGAAAACGCATGGATGGAGAAACGCATGGCATTGCCCCCACCTCACCGGAGCCGACGATGAAATCCAGACTCACCTGCATCCATCGGCCTGATCCTGTTCCTCCTGGCCACGCCCCGAAATCCCTGGCGTTTGCCATGGCCGTCCTCCTCCTGCCGCTGCCGGTGGCCGCACAGTCCCTATGCCGGCTGCTCGACACGGTGGAGACGGAGATGATCGCGGATTTCCCGCGGCTGAAGAGTGCTGTCGAAGACATCCCCAAGCACAACTACATCTCGACGCTGACCCTGCCCGGTGCAAAGTCGTGCAGCGTCGCTCCGGGGAAGTATTTCGAAGAGCGCGCTTTTTCCTGCCACTAGATCGCCGGCTCGGCGGCCGACGCCGGCCAATTCGCGGACCGGCTGCGCGCACAGGTTGCGGTCTGCGTCCCCGGCAAACAGTTCTCGGTCACCAAGCGCAATTCGGCAGGAGTCGCTACCGACTGGGAAGTCGAGTTTGGCAGCTTCCTCTACTGGATCCGTCACGGAGATAACCGGGTCTGGTTCATCCTTGGCCCGACATTCGAGTGAGTATCGCGGCCGCAGTATCCGAAAGGAGATGATTCATGGAATCGGCAGACAGTCGTCGGGCGGCGGGCAGCGACAGGCAGTACGTCGAGATCGAACTGGACAGGCCGACGCTGGTCCTTGTCGTGGACAATCTTCAGCACTTCGCGGACCACTACGATGACTGGGGATTCATCGACAAGGCCGCCGTGCACGTTACGCTTTGTGGCGACGCACGCAAGTCTGCCAAGGAGACCGCAGCAATGACGTGCCTGGCCTGGGACGCGCATCGCGCATTTACGAGATAGAGGATTGCATGAGCAGATACATGAAGCCTTTGCTGGGTGTAGTCCGCATGTCGGGAGTTCTCGCGGCGACAGTGCTTTCCGGGTTGCCCACCCTTGTGCCGGCGCAGGAAACCGCGGCGCCAGTCCGGACCGAGCAGCAGATCCATGAGGAAGCCATTGAGGCGATGCGTGTCGAGATGACGATGGCGAGTGCAAACCAAGGGAATGCGGTCGCGCAATTCGACTTGGGCATGAGGTATCTGTCCGGGCATGGCGTTGCGCAAAGCGATACCGAAGCGGTGCATTGGTATCGCCAAGCGGCAACACAAGGTCACGCAGGTGCGCAGATCGAGCTTGGCCTGATGTACGAAAACGGGCGAGGCGTCCCTCGAGACGCTACCGAAGCAGCGCGCTGGTACTTGCGTGCGGCGGAGCAGGGAAATATGTACGGGCAGTACAACGTTGGCGTGGCGTATAGAAATAGCGCACGAGGCATGCAAGACCATGCCGAAGCGGCACGTTGGTTTCGCCAGGCGGCCGAGCAGGGTCATGCGGACGCACAAAACAATTTGGGTTTGATGTACCAGAACGGGCAGGGTGTCGCCCGAGATACCGGGCAGGCGCTGCATTGGTACCGCAAAGCGGCAGAGCAGGGTAACGCGGACGCACAGAACAGTCTGGGCGTTATGTACGGAAGCGGACGAGGCGTCGCGCAGAACGACACCGAAGCGGTACGCTGGTTTCGCCGAGCTGCGGAGCAAGGAGATGCCAATGCTCAGCACAACCTGGCGATCAGTTACGGCGGGGGGTATGGCGTCCCGCGTGATCTTGCCCAGGCCGAATTCTGGCTCGAGAAGGCGGCTCGGCAGGGTCATTCCAAGGCAGCGGAAACACTGGCAACCGTGGCGGCACGGCCAACGTCGAAAGATGATTTCGCCACGGCGCTCGGTGCTGTCGCTGTAGGAGCAGTCATTGTCGGCACGATCTTGTCGTCGGACAAGAAACCCGAGAAAGCCCCCACCACCGCGGCTACAACGAGAACGATCAACTCACCGCATGGCTTCTACGTAGTGGAAGATTCGGAGCGCAAAGCAGTGCTGGGGCGTATCGAGGTCCGTGGCGGCAACGCAGGGTCTGGTTTCTCATACGAGACAATCGCCTTGGCTACCACTGATTCGCGCAATGATTTTGCCATTGGCCGGGCTGCCACCCGAGGCCGTTGGTGGCCCGACACGCAGCAGTTCGATGAGGAGGCCGCCTTCCCGGCCCCGAGGTGCACCTACTGGAAACATAGTGGTTGGACCCCTCAATACGCGCCGGCCGAAATCGAGGTCGGTGGTCGCACTCTGCGCGTGTGGCGCAAAACCGGCCGATCACCGGCACACCGCAAGCCGGACACGGGGCGCTGGTGCATATCGATGGAGATCGACCTCCAGTGCCGCCGCGAGGTTGCCTGCCACGCCTGGGGGTCCTCACAAGATACTGGTGAGTTCTATATCGTCGATAATGAATCCGACGCCCGGGCGCTCTACGAGCACGCTCGCAGAAGGCGCTGAATGGTCCATGAAGTAGTGTCAGATCAACCCGCGATTCCCGCAGCGTCAGGATTCACCATGACTGAAGATTGCGAACTCAATGACGGCCACATACACGAGGCCATCGACAGGATCGATGTGTCGATAAACTATCTCCAGGCCGCGCTGGCGGAGCACGCGCTGATAAATGCCGTCGCGGCCTACGAGGCAGAAGTGCAGGCAGCAATAGACATTCTGGCCAAGCTGTATCAAAGGATTGGCGCGCATGACCATGTCTCGGAAATCAGTGCGGAACACGGACTGAAGGCGGGTTACGTCATCGCATCGACCTGACGATTTGGCCATGCAGCCGTGTGAATCAGCTGGATGCGGGCACCGGCGCCGCAAGAATGCGGAACATGTCCAGCGACTGTGAATGGCAGGCGTCAAACACCGCTAACCGTCATTGTTACGCGACGCATCGACGGCCAACTGCTACTGTCCTCGAATCGAGGAACGAAGCGTGGTTACCGAGGAGATTTCCATATGTTCGCCGGGCGACTGACCAAGCTGTTTCCGTTCGCGCTTGCCTCCACCCTGCTGGGCGGCTGCGCAACCGTGGCCACCGTCTCCCAGCAGGTTTCCGAACGCCTGTCGCCCGGTTCGCGGCCTTCGGCGCCCGCGGCCGCGCCGGCCAGCGAGCAGCTCAAGGTCTGGGAACGCAATGACGACGGGTTGGTGCTCCAGGATGGCGCGGCCGTGGCCAGGGTGGCGAGAAGCATCGTTCCGGGTGGCGGGCCGCATGGCTTCATGGTCCAGGGCGGCTCCCGGGGCGCCGACCTGCGCAGCTTCTTTCAGGGCAGTTGCAGCCAGGAAATGGACCTCCTCGTCGAGGCCCAGGACACGCGCAAGCTGGACCTGGCGCCCTTTCTGACCTCGCGCGCCGGCAAGGATCTGCCGGCCTCGGTTCATCAACTGGCGCGCCTGATGCAGCGTGCCCTCGCCGGCCAGTGCGACGCGCTGGAAGTGGTGCGCCTGCGCTTTCGCCCCGTATACGCGCACCAGGGTGACTTCGTCTACGAGGGCACCTTGATGAAGCGCGCGGCATGGGCCCTGCAGGACGGGCGCGTGGCCACTGCCTTCGACCAGGCACGTCCCTTCCAGATCCGCTACCGCGACATGATGAGCGTGGCCGGTGTGCACCACGTCGGCCTGTGCGAGGCCAACCCGGCCCTACTGATCGAGCCGATGTTCAGCAACGAGACCGAGCGCCGGCTGTCGCCGCCGCCGAGCATCGGCAACTTCGAGATGGTGGCGCGGGACGTGGCGCCGGTCTATGCCCAGCGCTGTCCGCAGGCCACCACGATCCGCTTCGCGATCTCGCCGATGCCCAGGGATATCCAGTGCGTGCAGCCGGGAGACTGCTTCCTGCTGGCACGCCGCGAACGCGGCCAGTGGGTCGTGGATCGCAGCCAGATGCGCGCCTACCAGCAGCGGGGGCCGGTGCAGGACGCCAACGACATGCTGGAGGTGCTGGCTGCCGGGCGTTTCGACATCGTTGCCGACTATCGCCAGTTCTTCAGCTACGTGCTCGTGCGCGTGCTGGCCAGCCATGGCCGGATCTGCACACGCTATCTGCAGCACCCGGTGAAACGCACGACGCAACTGGTGCAGGTGACCCGCGACCGTTTCGGCGCGGTCACGCGCGAGGTACGCGAGCAGCCAGTCGAGGTGATCCTGGAGCGCGCGCACCTGGAGGTGTTCGAACGCCACGCCGGCCCGGCCGGCGCCTGGGCCACGGCCCTGGCTCTCCAGGCAACGCTCGGCGGCGCGGGCGGACGATCCACCGCAGACACCATGGACGCGGCGATGGCGGCGGCCGGACACCTGTACATGCTGCAAACGCAGGTCGAGGCTTTCGTGGGAGCCGATTGCCTTGGCGATCGCCAGCGGACCGTGCAGGATAATCTGTTGCGCTTCTCACGCGGGCAAGCGGCGCTGACCGGCCGCTACGACACGCGCAAGCAGCGGCTGGTCAGGGCTGGCGAAGCCGGCTCGTCGGCCCCGGTGTTTGCTGGCGCCTATCGCCAGGAGCGCGCGCACGTGCTTCAATCACGGCCTACCGTGGTCCAATGAAATCCAGGGCTGTTTCACGAAGGAGTCGACGTGCGGTTCAAAGGCTTGATGTCCAGGTTGCCGACGCTTGCCGGCGTCGTATTGATCGCGGGCTGCGTGGAGACTGCGGAGCCGGTCTTCGGGAAAGGCGGTGTGCCGTTCCAGCCCATCGCACAAGGCTACGCGCGGTCGTGTCTGGTTCATGGACTCGAAGTGGGTGACTGCGACACCATTCGCATCGAGAGGCTGGGCGCCAATACCGGATTGTGGTGGGGGCCGGGCGAGAGCACATCCTCCACCGTGGCATTCGAGAGAATGGACCAGGACAGATTCGTGGTCCAGATCGGGGGGCAGACAGGCGGGCAGAAAAGGTTCGTCTACCTGCTAGGCAAGCGCGGACCCGGTGGAGAGGTCATCCTGACCGCTCCCGAATGCAAGATCGTTCTCGGTGCGGCCCAGAAGCTTTCCGCCGCCGGGGTGGCACTGAATCCGGCTTCGAACGAGAAGCGTTGCCGCCCCAAGACCCTGGATGCGCAGTCGCTTCGGGCGTTCTTCACGGTGGTTGCGGACACTCACGTCGATGTGCCGGTATGGCACGTCAGCGCATTGTCGAATGCCGAGGGGCAGCGCGCTTTCGACGAGGAGTTGGCGCGGAAGGTGAAGGAAAGCGCGACGGTTGCGCCATCGCGCTGACCCGGAAGTTTCGAATGCCCTGGGAATCTGCCATGACACGCTTTCGATGGATCGCCCGCTTGTTTCCCGCCGCAGTCGTTTGCCTGTCGTTGGCGGGCTGTTTGTTCGTCTCGGACAAGGCCGGGCTGGAACGGAACATTGCGCGGGACCCCTCCCTGGTCGGGGAGTGGGAAGTGCTGCAATGGTTTTCCAGGCCCGGTTCGTACAAGGGCAGCGATCGGTTTTTCAGAATCGAAGAGCGGCTCCATGACGGCAAGCACGTCTACGAGATCATCAGCAAGAATCCGCAGTTCAAGGCTTATACGAAGGACTTCTTCACCGTCTACCGCTTCGGCGACAACCGCTACGTTCTGAACGGTCGCCCCCAGAATTGCGACGTGGACGGCGGCGCTGGTTGCCGGTTGCTGCAGTATCTCGTCACCGAGGACGGACGTACGCTGGGCATCATGCTTCTGAACCCCAAGGCTGCGGCCGCGCATTTGTCCAGGCTGCATCCGAAGCGGGACAAGATCGCATACCCCCCTCAGACAGGCGACGTCTTCATCAAGGCGCTCGACGACGAAGTGAAGAGCGTCCTGGCGGATGGGATGCTGGGGAGCACGGCGTGGGAAAGCCAGGCGATCCTGCTCAGGGTTCGATAGGCCGGGCTTCTACCGATCGAACCACAGCGCCTGCGGAATGCGCCAGATGTGCCAGGCGTCGCCCTTGCGCCTGTCCTCGCACCAGGACGCCATGTATCCGTCTCCCAGCTCCATGATGCTCACCACTTCTTCCGTATGTGCGCCGAGGACGAGTAATTGCGTGGCGCCGTCCCACAGCACCACACGCGAATCCATCGAGTATTTCCCGACGCAGAAAGCCAGTCCCGTCATGTGGCGCAGCGAAACCAGTGTCTCGCAGCCGGGGCCCCAGTCCTCGGGGTCTTTCAGCTCCACCAGCGGCGCCAGATCGGCGGTGCGCCAACTGCGCAGCGCCGACCGGCTGTAGATCACCAGAGTGCCGTCGCGCAGTTCATGAATGCCCCGGATGGCAACGCCGTGGCCGCCGTCGAGCCGGGTGATCCACTTCAGGCTGGTGGCATCGTGCACGGCCACACCATCGAAATCCCGAGCCAGGATGCGGTTGCCGGCGCACCAGCGCAGGAAGGGGAGCTGGTCCCGGTACGCGGGCAGCACGCGCAGCGTATCGTTGCGGTCAGGCCGCGTGAGCGGCGCCAGCCGGCCGCCGCGCAGGGCATGCACCGTGCCGTCCGGCGCGATCAGCGGACAGCCGTTGAACGCCTCGAACTGGGTCGCGTCGATGGAAATCGGCAGCACCTCGACGCTGTCGCCGCCGGCCTTGCGGTCGATCCACCATGCTGCCGGCTCGGGTCCGCGCTGCCAGCCGACGATGGCGCCGCCCTCGGCGGGAACGAGCCACAACCGCTGCCTCCCCTCCTGGTGGAGTTCCCCCAATGGCGCAATGGCTTCGGTCACCGCTTCCGGCGCCACGCCGGTGAGACGGGCCATGCGCCATGATACGCCATCGCTCCTGCCATTGACCGCAGCCCAGTTGCAGGCACCCCGATCCAGCGCCCTGTGGGCGACGGCTTCGCGGGCGACCGCAGGAATCTCTTCGCAGGTTCCGCTGCGCAGATCGAACAGTTCGAAGCCCCCATCCGCCTCCAGCAGCAAGCGCCCGTCACGCACGGGCTCGCCAGCGGGATGCCGATTCGGCGGTAGCGCCATGAACCCGGTCTCGGTGGCACCCAGCCAATGTGCCCGCAGGGCGCGCCGGTCTCGCGGACCATCTGCCAGCAGTTCGGCCCTCTCCGCTACTTCGGGATCGAAGCTCAGGAAACCGCTCGATCCGTCCGGCGCCAGTGCCGCCTCGCGGCGCAGCGCCAGCGGCTGCGTGCCGAGCAGGAATGCCCGGTAGTCCTTGAACGCCAGCAGCACCTCGCCATCCGCCTGTTCGACGACGTGCTCCACTCTTTCGCCATCGAATTCCAGCGTAGCGATGAGCTTGCTGGTGATGCGCCCGGCCGGTGGCAGTTCCCGCAGGTCGATCACGTGTCGTTTCGTCCGGTGCGACCAGTGCAGGAACAGCAGACGCCCGTCGCACAGCGGCAGAACCTTCGTCTCGTGGCCCCGGAGCTTGAAGACCGTCACGGGGTGGCCATCTTCCAGCGAGTGCACGATAGCCCGGTCATGGTCGTGGATCAGGAAATGGGCCGGCGGCAGATACCCTGCTTTCAAAGAACAGAAGCCGCTCTCGTCCGACGCCCATTCGCAGGTCCGGATCACGGTCAGATCGGCTGTATCGATCAGACGGGCCTGGCATTCATGGACGGTGAGCAGGCGATCGCTGCCGGCCGCGAGGATGTCACGGAAGCCGGTATCGTGAATCGATGGTCCCTCCAACGGCGCAAGCGTATTCCGGCTTTCCCCGGTCGCGGTGCTCCAGCGGTGGAGCCAGCCGTCGCCGTCCCAGGAAAGGATGATGCCCGGCGCTGCCTCCAGGGCACCGCAGATCCAGGCCCGGTGCGCGCGGAACACCGTCTCGCAGGCGCCGTCGCTCATGCGCCAGATGCGCAGCGTCTGGTCGCTGGACCAGGTCAGCAGCCGGCCGTCCCGGAGTTCCAGTGCGCCGCGCACCCAGTCGGCATGGCCTTCCAGCGCGCAAAGCTCGGCGTCGGTGAGCGTGTCGATGATGCTCAGCCTGAGGTCGTTGTGAAGGAAATTGCTCCAGTCCCAGACCAGGCGGCGGCGGTTGCTGAGTTCGATGGACATGGCTGTCTCACTTCCGGGCAGGCAGAGGCTCGTGGCCGAACCGCCGGCCCGCGTGACCTCGAGAACGCCTGATTGTGCTGATACGGTATTCCCCTGACAGTTGACCACATTGGGGGGTGGTCATACGACCCCGAGCCGGGTTATGAAACG
>NZ_JANUXN010000019.1 GCF_025699485.1 Thauera carbonicopians
GCCGCCGGGGTCCGCACCCCGACGGCGGGCGTTATACTTTCTGCCAGCCCCATCCGCAGCGATACATGAGGAGCACGACATGGGCCTGGCTCTGTGCGACGACCGGACTTACACCTACGCCGATTACCTGACGTGGCCGGACGACGTTCGCTACGAGTTGATCGACGGCGTTCCCCATGCGATGTCGCCGGCACCGTCACGGACGCATCAGGAAATTCTGCTGCAAATTGCAAGCCAGACGCTCAACACGCTGGACGGTAAGCCCTGCCGCCCCTTCGTCGCCCCCTTCGACGTGCGCCTGCCGCGCGGCAATGAAGCCAACGACGACATCGACACCGTGGTTCAACCCGATCTCGTCGTGGTCTGCGACCGCAGCAAACTCGACGAGCGCGGCTGCCGCGGCGCGCCGGACTGGATCGTCGAAGTGCTGTCACCCTCGACCGCCGGCCACGACCTCATCACCAAGCGCCGGCTGTACGAACGCGCCGGCGTGCGCGAATACTGGCTGGTGCATCCGGTCGACCACGTCGTCACCGTGTACCGGCTGCAGGACGGCGCCTTCGGCGCCCCCGACATTCACGAACTGAAGGAAACGCTCGCCGTCGGCGTGCTGCCCGAGATCGTCATCGACTGGGAGCGCGCGCTGCGCAACGTCGGCTGATCAGCCGCCGAACAGCAGCGGCGCGAAGTTGCCGCGCATGCCTCCGAGCAGCATCAGCACGATCTGCAGCACCAGCAGCAGGATCAGCGGCGACAGATCGACATTGGCGATCGTCGGCACGATGCGGCGGAAGGGGCGCAAAAAAGGTTCGGCCAGCGCATGCAGCAGCGGCGCCAGCGGCGCGTGCGGGCTGACCCAGGACAGCACCGCCGAACCGAGCACGACGGCGAACAGCAGATACACCATCATGCGGATCAGCTCGATCAGGCCGACGCCCCACAGGCCCACCAGCACCGAACCGACGTTGCCGCTGAACACCGCGCCGCGCAGGCTCAGCTCGATGGCGACCAGCAGCACCTGCACTACCCAGGCCGGCAGCAGGCTGGCCATGTCCAGGCCGAACAGGCCGGGCACGAAGCGGCGCAGCGGCCGCACCAGCCAGTCGGTGGTGGAGACGACGAACTGGCCGATCTGGTTGCGGAAGGAAATGCGCTGCCACTGCATGTAGAAGCGTGCCAGCAGCATCAACGTCAGGAAGCCGCCGGCGACGTCGAGGACCAGCAGCAGGATGTTGGCGAGCATCGTGGATCAGTCCTTGCCGAGTTCGGCGCCCAGTTCCTGCCCGCGTGCCCGCGCCGCGCCGACCGCCCTGACCAGCGCGCCGTGCCAGCCGGACTCGGCCAGGCTGTTCAGCGCCGCCGCGGTGGTGCCGCCCTTGGAGGTCACCTTCTCGCGCAGCACCGCGGGCGAATCCTCGGAGCCGGCCGCCAGCTTCGCCGCGCCAAGCACGGTATCGATCGCCAGCCGGCGCGCATCGGCCTCGTCGAAGCCGAGCGCACGCCCGGCATCTTCGAGCGCCTCGATGAAATGGAACACATAGGCCGGGCCGCTGCCGGAAATCGCCGTCACCGCGTCCATCTGGTCTTCGGTGTCGGCCCACACCACGCTGCCGACCGCGGCCAGGATGCGCTCGGCGGCCTCGCGGCCGTCGGCATCAACGCTCGGATCGGCATACAGCCCGGTGACGCCGGCACCGATCAGCGCCGGCGTATTGGGCATGCAGCGCACCAGCCGGGAGTAAGACTGGCCCGGCGCACCCAGCCAGCGGCCGAGGTCGTCCAGGCGCAGGCCGGCGGCGACGCTGATGACGATCTGCCTGCTCAGCTTGCCCGCGACCGGCGCCAGCGCGGCCTTCATCTGCTGCGGCTTCACTGCCAGCATCAGCACGTCGCAGTCCAGTGCCGCCGCGTCGAAGGACTCCACCGCGCGCAGGCCGAAGCGTTCGGCCAGCCGCGCACGCGTCTCGGCGCCGAGGTCGACGACCTGGATGTTCGCCGCTTCGAAACCGCGCTCGATCATGCCGCCGATCAGGGCCGCCGCCATGTTGCCACCGCCCAGGAAAGTGATCTTCATGATGTCCTTCTCTCTGTGAATGCCGGGCCAGACGCCCGGCTGTCATCCGTTGAATGTGCCTGCCGGCTCAAGACTCCACCGCCGGCCGCGTGCGCTCGCCGAAAATCGCCGTGCCCACGCGCACCATCGTCGCACCTTCGGCCACCGCCGGCTCGATGTCGTGCGACATGCCCATCGACAAGGTGTCGAGCACCAGCCCTTCGTCCGCCAGTTCCGCCTTCAGCGCGCGCAGCAGCGCGAAGCGCGAGCGCAACAGGGCTTCGTCGTCGGTCGGCTCGGGAATGCACATCAGCCCACGCAGTTGCAGGCGCGGCAGCGCGGCCACCGCTTTCGCCAGCGCCGCGGCCTCGTCCGGCGCGACGCCGCTCTTGCTGTCCTCGCCGCTGACATTGACCTGGATGCAGACATTCAGCGGCGGCAGATGCATGTCGCGCTGCGCCGACAGGCGCTCGGCGATCTTCAGCCGGTCGATGCTGTGCACCCAGTCGAAGGCATTTGCCACCGGCCTTGTCTTGTTGCTCTGCAGCGGGCCGATGAAGTGCCATTCGAGCGGCCCATCCAGCCCCTCTTTCGGCATCGACCCGCGCAGTGCCTCGACCTTGGCGACGCCTTCCTGCACGTAGTTCTCGCCGAAGGCGCGCTGGCCCGCGGCGGCGGCTTCGCGCACCGCATCGGCCGGCCAGGTCTTGCTGACGGCGAGCAGCCGGACCGAGGCCGGATCGCGCCCGGCCGCCTGAGCCGCCGCTGCAACACGGGCCTGCACGGCCCGCAGGCGCTGCTCGATTGTCGTCATGTCCGTGGTCTACTTCCTCTGGCTGAAGCGGCGAAAAGTATAACATTCCGCACCGATCGATCTTTTTGGGCGCCGCCCCCCAGGGAACACGATGGACATCACCGAACTGCTCGCCTTCGCCGTCAAGAACAAGGCTTCCGACCTGCACCTTTCGGCCGGCCTGCCGCCGATGATCCGCGTCCATGGCGACGTGCGCCGGATAAACCTGCCGCCGATGGAGCACAAGGACGTGCACGCCATGGTGTACGACATCATGAACGACGGCCAGCGCAAGCAGTTCGAGGAAACCTGGGAGTGCGACTTCTCCTTCGCCGTGCCCAACCTCGCCCGCTTCCGGGTCAACGCCTTCAACCAGAACCGCGGCGCCGGCGCGGTGTTCCGGACCATTCCGTCCAAGGTGCTGACGCTCGAAGAGCTGAACTGCCCGAAGATCTTCAAGGAGATCGCCGACACGCCGCGCGGCATCGTGCTGGTCACCGGCCCCACCGGCTCGGGCAAGTCGACCACGCTGGCGGCGATGATCGACTACATCAACGAGAACGAGTACGGCCACATCCTGACCGTCGAGGACCCGATCGAATTCGTGCATGAATCCAAGCGCTGCCTGATCAACCAGCGCGAGGTGCACCGCGACACGATGTCCTTCAACAACGCCCTGCGCGCCTCGCTGCGCGAGGACCCGGACGTGATCCTGGTCGGCGAAATGCGCGACCTCGAAACCATCCGCCTGGCGCTGACCGCGGCCGAGACCGGCCACCTGGTGTTCGGCACCCTGCACACCTCGTCGGCGGCCAAGACCATCGACCGTATCGTCGACGTCTTCCCCGCCGCCGAGAAGGACATGGTGCGCTCGATGCTGTCCGAATCGCTGCGCGCGGTGATCTCGCAGACCCTGCTCAAGACCAAGGACGGCCAGGGCCGCGTCGCTGCGCACGAGATCATGATCGGCACCCCGGCGATCCGTAACCTGATCCGCGAGAACAAGATCGCGCAGATGTACTCGTCGATCCAGACCGGCCAGAACGTCGGCATGCAGACCCTGGACCAGTGCCTGGCCGACCTGGTGCGGCGCAATGTGGTGTCGCCGGTCGAGGCGCGCCTGCGCGCCCAGAACAAGGACAGCATCGCCGGCTGAACGCCGGCTGTCATCCTTCCTTAACGCCTCCCGACCCCGCACCCCCACTCCGCAGGAGAGCACGCCCCGATGGAACGCGACCAGGCACTCAAGTTCATGCACGATCTGCTGCGGCTGATGCTGCAGAAGAACGGTTCCGACCTGTTTCTCACCGTCGGCTTTCCGCCGGCGATCAAGATCGACGGCCGCATCACGCCGCAATCCAACCAGGCGATGCAGCCCCAGCACACTGCCGAACTCGCGCGCGCGATCATGAACGACCGCCAGGCGGCCGAATTCGAGGCCACCAAGGAATGCAACTTCGGCATCTCGCCGGCAGGCATCGGCCGCTTCCGCGCCAACGCCTTCGTCCAGCAGGGCAAGGTCGGACTGGTGCTGCGCACCATCCCGCAGCGCATTCCCGGCCTGGAAGAGCTGGGCATGCCTGCGGTGCTGAACGACGTGGCGATGAGCAAGCGCGGCCTGGTGGTGTTCGTCGGCGGCACCGGCACCGGCAAGACGACTTCGCTCGCCGCCATGGTCGATCATCGCAACGAGAACAGCTACGGCCACATCATCACGGTCGAGGACCCGATCGAGTTCGTGCACCCGCACAAGAACTGCATCGTCACCCAGCGCGAGATCGGCATCGACTCCGACTCGTGGGAAACGGCGCTCAAGAACACCCTGCGCCAGGCGCCGGACGTCATCCTGATGGGCGAGATCCGCGACCGCGAGACCATGGACTACGCCATCGCCTTCGCCGAGACCGGCCACCTGTGCCTGGCCACGCTGCACGCCAACAGTGCCAACCAGGCGATCGACCGCATCATCAACTTCTTCCCCGAGGAGCGCCGCCAGCAGTTGCTGATGGACCTGTCGCTGAACCTGCGCGCGATGATCTCGCAGCGGCTGCTGCCGCTGAAGGAGCGCAAGGGCCGCGTGCCGGCGGTGGAAGTGATGCTGAACTCGCCGCTGATCGCCGACCTGATCTTCAAGGGCAGCATCCCCGAGATCAAGGAAGTCATGAAGCGCTCGCGCGAAAGCGGCATGCAGACTTTCGACCAGGCCTTGTTCGAGCTCTACGAGGCCGGCAAGATCACTTACGAAGACGCGCTGCGCAACGCCGATTCCATCAACGACCTGCGCCTGCAGATCAAGCTCCACAGCAAGCTCGGCGAACAGCCGAGCAGCGGCGGGCTGCAGGACCTCGGCCTGGTCTGAGGCTCAGCCTGCCGGGTCCGGCGCCCGGTCCTTGCGGCGATTGCTGCCGCTGACCATGCGGTACTCGAGCAGCCGGCATTCCAGTGCGCCGTTGAACAGCGGCGTGCGCTTGCTGGCCTTCAGGCCGATCAGCTTCGGCAGCGCCGGATCGGCGCTGAAGAAATAACAGCGCCAGCCACCCCAGCGCTGCTTCAGCGCATCGCCCAGGCGCGGATAGAAGGCGGCCAGTTCCTCGGCCTCGCCGATGCGCACGCCGTAGGGCGGATTCGCCACCATCACGCCTTCGGCCGCGGGCGGCGTCCGCTCCAGCACGTCGGCGCGGTCCAGCGTCACGCACTTCGCCAGCCCGCCCGCATCCAGATTCACCCGCGTGCGCCGCACCCATTCGCCGACGATGTCCGAGCCGAAGATCGGCAGGACACGCGGCGCCTGGCGCCGAGATTCCGCGGCGCGGCGCACCGCCGCCCAGCCGCTGCGGTCGTGGTGGCGGAACTTCTCGAAGCCGAAGCCGCGCCCCAGCCCCGGCGCGATGTCGAGCGCCATCATCGCCGCCTCGATCAGGAAAGTGCCGCTGCCGCACATCGGATCGAGCAGCACTTCGCCCGGCGTCCAGCCGGACAGGCGCAGGATGCCGGCGGCAAGGTTCTCCTTCAGCGGCGCCTCGACCGCAGCGGGCTTGAAGCCGCGCTTGTACAGCGGCTCGCCCGATGTGTCGACGTACAGCGTCGCCGTGTCCTCGGTCAGGAAGAGATGGATGCGTACCACCGGATTGACCGTATCGACGCTCGGCCGCCGGCCGCTGACGGTGCGGAAGTGGTCGCACACCGCGTCCTTGACCCGCAGCGTGATGAACTCCAGGCTCTTCAACGGCGACTTGCGCGCGGTGACGTAGATGCGGATCGTGTCGTCGGCGGTGAACCACTTCGCCCAGGTCACGCTGTAGGCGAGCTTGTAGATGTCGATCTCGGCCCGGTAGCGGCCCTGCGCCACCCGCCACAGCACGCGCGTGGCGAGCCGGCTTTCCAGGTTGGCGCGGTGGCAGGCCGCCCAGTCGCCCTGCCAGGCCACCCCGCCATGCACCGCCTGCACGCCCTTGGCGCCGAACGACCGCAGTTCGTCGGCGAGCAGGGCTTCGAGGCCTCGCGGACAGGGTGAAAAGAAGGCTTCGGCCATTGCGGGCTCCGGACAGAAAGAGGAGCGCATTGTACCGCCGGCCGCGGGCCTGCCGGGCGGAACGCCGCGTATCCGGCGCCGCCGACGCGATATGAGCAGGAAATATGCATTTTGGCGTTTTCCATGTATTTCTGCCCCCGCCTGGGGCTATCATTCAAAATGTAAGAAAAAACGTCGGGCGACGGCGGCCAGCGCATCGTCCACTGCCGCGAGGACCATCATGGACATCAGACCCCAGCAGCGACCGCCTGCCTCGCGCGCAGCCGGGATGTCGCCCTTCCTGCTCGGCCTCGCCCTGCTCGGCCACTGCGCCGCCGCCCAGGCGCAGCAGGATTTCGACTACATCGTCCAGCCCGGCGACAACCCGTGGAACATCACCACGCGTTATCTCAAGCACATCAACTACTGGCCGCGGATCCAGGACTACAACCAGATCCTCCAGCCGACCCGGATTCCGCCCGGCACCCGGCTGCGCATGCCGTTCGCGTGGATGCGGGTCGAAGCCGTGTCGGCACGCGTGCTCGATGTGCTCGGCACCGTCGAGCACGACAGCGGTGGCCGGACGGGCAGCCTTTCGCCCGGCATGACGCTTTCCGCCGGCACCCTGATCCGCACCGGCCATGACGGCAGCGTGACGCTGCAGCTTCCGGACGGCAGCCGCAGCCTGATCGAGGCCAACTCCGAACTGCAGATACACACGCTGCATCGCCTGCAGGCCTCGGACGGGCAACTGGTCGGCTTCGAACTGAAGCACGGCCGCATCGACAACAGCGTACAGTCCGTCCGGCACAACGGCGGCCGCTACACCATCGAGACGCCCGCTGCGGTGGCCGCCGTCCGCGGCACCGAATTCCGTGTCGCGGCGCTGGCCGGCGGCATGCTGGCGGAAACGGTGAGCGGCGAAGTCTCCCTGCGCAACCAGCGCGGCGAAACCCGCCTCGGCTCCGCCACAGGCGCGTATGCAGCCGCGGGCAAGGCGCCCGGGCAGGCCGTCCGCCTGCTGCCTGCACCGAGCGTGAAAGCCGTGCCCGACGTCATCGACCGCCTGCCTTTCCGCCTGCCGATCGAAGCCGTCGCCGGGGCGGTGCAATACCGTACCCAGATTTCTGCGCAGCAGAACTTCACCGCGCTCGCTTCGGACCTCGTCGCCGACGAAGCCGCGGTGCTCGGCAGCGCCGCGCTGGCCGACGGCCGCTACCGCATGCGCGTACGCGCGATTGACAGCCGCGGCCTGGAGGGCTTGAGCACCGAGCGCGAGATCGTCGTCGATGCGCGGCCGGAGCCGCCCTTCCCCAGCCAGCCGCCGGCAGGCGGCTTCGCCGTGGAAGACAAGGTCGCCTTCCGCTGGGCACGCGTCCCCGACGCCCGGGCCTACCATTTCCAGCTCGCCACCGACAGCAGCTTCGCCGCGCCGGTCGTCGCCCATGAAGCACTCGACGGCACCGAGTTCGTTGTCGACGACGGCCTGCCCGCCGGCGATTATTTCTGGCGCATCGCCGTCAGCACGGCGGCCGAAGGTCGCGGACCGTGGTCCGATCCCCAACCCTTCCGGCGCCCGCCGGCCGGCCCTTCCGCCGCACAGGCCGAAGTGGACGACGACACCCTCCGGCTGCACTGGCGCGCCGGCGGCGAGGGCGATCGCTACCAGATCCAGCTCAGCCGTGACGCCGGCTTCGAGTCACCCGAGCACGAGTTCGACACCGCCACCCCCGAGATCGCCCTCCACCAGCCCGAAGCGGGGACCTGGCACGTGCGCATCCGCATCCAGGAACCCGGCAGCCCGCCCGGCCCCTGGGGCCAGCCGCAGCAGATCGACGTACCGCACAACCGCTGGCAGGCGCTCTTCCTGCTGCTGCCGGTCATCCTCGCCCTATGAACTCCATCGCCCCCCCATCCACGAGAAACGCTTCCCCGCCCCCGGGGATGGCGAAGGGAGGCCGTTGCGGCGCATGTCGCCAGTTCGATGGATGGCATCACGCACGCATGATCCTGAACTTCCTGGCCGGGGTGAAAGGAGGCTAGCCCAGTGAGCCGCAGTCGCCTGGCCGAGGCCTCCGGACGCCACCTGCCATGGGCAGCGGCAGCCGCTCTCGCCTGCGCGCTGTCACTGCTGTCATGGCTGCCGGTGCAGCGCTTCGACCTGCTCGCCTACGACACGCTCGAACCGCTGTTCCACGGCAAGACCCGCACGCAGGATTCGGTCGTGATCGCGATCGACGACGACGCGCTCGACGCGCTCGGACGCTGGCCCTGGAGCCGTGCCGTGCATGCCCGGCTGATCGACCGGCTCAGCGCCGCCGGGGTATCCGCCATCGGCATGTCGATCCTGTTTGCCGAACCCTCCGCCGACGACCAGCGGCTGGCAGCGGCGATTGCCGCCTCCGGCCGCGTGGTCCTGCCGGTCGCGCCACGCGAAGCCGGCGACGCCGGCGGCGGGGTGACCGACCTGCTGCCCACGCCCGAACTCGGCGCCGCTGCGGCCGCGCTCGGCCACGTCGACGTCGAGCTCGACGCCGACGCCCTGGTGCGCCGCACCTACAGCCGCGCCGGCAGCGGCACGCCGCGCTGGGAAGCGCTTGCGCTGGCAACGCTGCGCCTGTCCAGCCCGGCCGGCCACGCGGCCGCCCTCGAGCAGCAGGCACAGGGCAGCGCATGGATTCGCCGCATCGCTTCCAGCCCGCTGTGGGTGCGCGAAGGCGAGCTGCTGCTGCCCTATCCCGTCGGCGAAACCAAACCGGCTCGCGTTTCGTATCACAGCCTGCTCGAGCACCCCGAACTGGCCGAGCAACTGCGCGGCAGAACCGTGTTCGTCGGCCCCACGGCCAAGGGCCTCGACGCCAGCCTGCCCACGCCCGACTCTCGCCACAGCCAGCCGATGGCGGCGGTCGAATTCCATGCCCGTGCTTACGACGCCCTGCGCAGCGGCCTGGTCTATCGCGGCGCCGGCAGCAGCGCCGCCCTGGGCCTCGGCCTGGCCTTGCTGGCGCTTGCCGCCGTCGTCCACGCCCGTATCCAGTCACCTTCCATCGCCGCTGCCGCAGTAGCCGGCCTTGCGCTTCTTCCGCTCGCCGCCAGCGGCATGGCACTCAATGCCTGGCAGTTGTGGATCCCGCCGACCCCTGCGCTGAGCAGCCTGCTGTTCGGCAGCCTGCTGTGGTTCGGGCTGTACCTGCAGCGCACCCGCGGCAGGCTGCGCCACGCCCAGCAGGACGCCGACGCCACGCTGCGCTCGATCGCCGACGCGGTATTCACCATCGACGAAAGCACCCGCGTCACGCTGACCAATCCGGTCGCGGAACGCCTGACCGGACTGAGCCGCGACGAAGCCCAGGGCAGCCTGATCGGCAACCTGGTTCGGGAACACACGGAGCAGACCTCGCAGATCGTCGGAACCGTGCTCGCCTGTCTGAAGAACCGGCACACGATACGCCTGCCGGAGCCGATCGAATGGCTGGGTCCCGACGGCAACAGCTACGCCCTCAAGCTCACCGCGACGCCGGTCGGCGGTGCCGGCGGCGGCGCGGTGCTGGCGTTCAACGACGTCACCGACGCCATCGCCGCCACCATCCGGCTGCGGCACGAAGCCACCCATGATCTGTTGACCGGACTGCCCAACCGCGCCCTGCTGCTCGACCGCCTGCGCCTGGCGCTTGCCAACGCGCGGCGCCACAACAGCATGCTGGCGCTGCTGTTCGTCGACCTCGACCGCTTCAAGCGCATCAACGACAGCCTGGGACACGACGCCGGAGACACGGTGCTGCGGGACGTGGCCGCGCGCCTGCAGGCGTCGGTGCGGGCCGGCGACACCATCGCACGCTGGGGCGGCGACGAATTCATCATCCTGCTGGACAAGCTGGAGGACCGCAACGCGGTGATCGCGGTGGCGCTCAAGGTGCTCGAAATCCTCGATCGCGAATTCGAGGCCGACGGCAACACCGGCCTGCTGCTGTCATGCAGCATCGGCATCAGCGTCGGGCCCGACGACAGTCCGAATGCCGAAACCCTGCTGTCGATGGCCGACAAGGCCATGTACCGGGGCAAGATCGAAGGCGGCAGCCGCTACACCTTCTATTCGCCGGAGATGAACACCTGGTCGCGCGACCGCCTGGACATGGAAACCGCGCTGCGCCACGGCCTGGCCAACCAGGAGTTCGAGCTGTTCTATCAACCGCAGATCGAGATCGCCAGCGGCCGCCTGGCCGGCCTCGAATCGCTGATCCGCTGGCAACGCCAGGGCAAGGGCCGGGTGATGCCGGACGAGTTCATCCCCGCAGCGGAGGAATCGGGCATCATCCGCGGCATCGGCGAATGGGCGATCCATGCCGCGATGAGGCAGACCGCCCACTGGAACCGCGAAGGGCTGCTCACGGTGCCGCTCGCGGTCAACGTATCGGCGCGCCAGTTCTCCGACATGACCATCGTCGACACCATCCGCGAAGGCCTCGCCGACAGCGGGCTCGCGCCATCGATGCTGAAAGTGGAGCTGACCGAATCGACCGCGATGCGCAATCCCGGCTACGCTGCCGAGCTGCTGCACAGCATCCACAACCTGGGCGTCAGCATTGCGGTGGACGATTTCGGCACCGGTTACTCCTCGCTGTCGCTGCTCAAGCGCTTTCCGGTTTCGGAACTGAAGATCGACAGGAGCTTCGTCGGCGACGTCAACGACCACGACGCCGCCGCCATCGTGCGCGGCACCATCGCGCTGGCCCACGGCCTCGGCATGACCGTAGTGGCCGAAGGTGTCGAGACCCAGGCGCAACTGCGCTTTCTCGCCGACCACGGCTGCGACGTCGCCCAGGGCTACCTGTTCGCCCAGCCCCTGCCGCCGGACGAGATCCGCAACTGGCTCAGCGGCCCGCCGCCGCACGTGCTGCACGCCATCGGCCTGCTTTCCAGCAAGTGAGCACCCGCGGCCCGGGTCCGCCTCGCCCTGCTTGCCGGCGAGCCGCTACAATCGACAGACTATCCCGAGACCTCATCGCCCGCACGATGTCCACACCCGCTCCACGTCCAGCCGACCGCCGCGTCACCGGGGTACTGCTCGCCGGCGGCCAGGGCAGCCGCATGGGCGGCGTCGACAAGGGTCTCACGGAGCTGGCCGGCAGGCCGATGGCGGCGCACGCGCTCGAGCGCCTCGCGCCGCAGGTGGATGAGCTCGTCATCAATGCCAACCGCAACCTCGATGCCTGGCGCAGCTTCGGCCACCCGGTGTTCGGCGACGACATCGGCGGCTTCGCCGGCCCGCTCGCCGGCCTGCATGCCGCGCTGCTGCACGCCCGCCACCCGCTGGTGGCCACCGTGCCCTGCGACTCGCCCTTCCTGCCGGGCGATCTCGTCGACCGTCTCGCCGGCGCGCTGCACACGGCCGGCGCCCAGCTCGCCGTCGCGCGCACCTTCGACCGGCTGCAGCCGGTGTTCTGCCTGTGCCGCCGCGAACTCGCCGGCCCGCTCGCCGAATACCTTCGCGGCGGCGGGCGCGGCGTCGCCCGCTGGCACGACACGCTGGACGTGGTAGAAGTGTCCTTCGACAACGAGGCCGCCGCCTTCCGCAACATCAACACCCCCGCGGAACTCGCGGAGGCCGGCCGCAGCATGAGCCTCGACGGCGCCCCGGCCGTCACCGACATCCAGCAAAGGAACCCGACATGAAGCAATACGACTACATCGCAATCGGCGGCGGCAGCGGCGGCGTCGCCACCGCACGGCGCGCGGCGGAATACGGCGCCAGCGTGCTGCTGGTCGAAGCCGCCCGCCTCGGCGGCACCTGCGTGAACGTCGGCTGCGTGCCGAAGAAGGTGATGTGGTACGCCTCCAACATCGCCCAGACCATGCGCGATGCACCCGGCTACGGCTTCGACGCGCCGGCAAGCCGCTTCGACTGGAACACGCTCAAGACCCGCCGCGACGCCTACATCGCCCGCCTCAACGGCATCTACGCCAACATGCTGGACAAGGCCGGCGTCGACGTCGTCGAAGGCTGCGCCCGCTTCGTCGATGCCCGCAGCATCGAAGTCGAGGGCCAGCGCTACAGCGCGCCGCACATCGTCATCGCCACCGGCGGCCGCCCGGCGCTGCCGGACATCGAAGGCGCCGAACTCGGCATCGACTCGGACGGCTTCTTCGCCCTCGACCGGCAGCCGCGCCGCGTCGCCGTCGTCGGCGCCGGCTACATCGCAGTGGAACTGGCCGGCGTGTTCAACGGCCTCGGCAGTCAAGTCGACATGCTGGTGCGCGGCCCCCACCTGCTGCGCCCCTTCGACACCATGCTGCGTGACGAACTCGGCGAACAGATGCAGGCCAGCGGCGTGCGCCTGAACTTCGGTACCCAGCCCAAGGCCGTCAGCCGCCAGTCCGACGGCAGCCTGCGCATAGCCTGCGGCGACGGCAAGGTCTTCGAAGCCGACGCGCTGGTGTGGGCCACCGGCCGCCGCGCCAACACCGACCGCCTGAATCTCGAAGCCGCCGGCATCGCCGCCGACGACAAGGGCGTCATCCACACCGACGCCTTCCAGAACACCGCCGTGCCCGGCGTCTACGCCATCGGCGACATCACCGGCCGCGCCGAACTCACCCCGGTCGCCATCGCCGCCGGCCGCAGGCTGGCCGCCCGCCTGTTCCTGGACCAGGCCGACAGCCGGCTCGACTACGACGACATCCCCACCGTCATCTTCAGCCACCCGCCGATCGGTACCGTCGGCCTCACCGAAGAAGAAGCCCGCAAGCGCTTCGCCAAGGTCAAGGTCTACACCACCCGCTTCACCGCGATGTACCACGCGCTGACCGAACACCGTCCGCGGACGGCGATGAAGCTGGTCTGCGAAGGTGCCGACGAACGCATCGTCGGCCTGCACGTCATCGGCGACGGCGCCGACGAGATGCTGCAGGGCTTCGCCGTCGCCGTCCGCATGGGCGCGCGCAAGGCCGACTTCGACCGCACCGTCGCCATCCACCCCACCAGTGCCGAAGAACTCGTCACGCTGCGCTGAGGGACCGGACACCATGCCGATGAACTACGAACAGCATCTGGACGAAGTCGCCACCCTGCTCTACGAACGCTACGAGCAGAGCGAAGAAACCGCGATCAAGCTGGTCATGACCGCGCAGGAGGACGACTTCTTCAGCGGCCACGACGACGATCCGTCCATCTGTACGCAGGAACGCGCGGAGGCCGACGCCCGCGCGGTTTACCGGAAGTACGGCCAGCCGCGCCCGGCGGCGGCTGCACAAAAACAGGCGGAACAACGGCCGAAGCGGAAACCCAAAAGGAAATGAGATGGCGATTCAAGGGCGAAGCGCTGGATGGCGTACGCCCTTGAACCAGCAATGATGGCCCCGGCCTGACACGATCGGCAGCACTTCACCATCGACTGCATGCGCCGGAACCTGCAGCGATCGCCGGCCCGCCGTGGCCGGGCACGCCTACTTCAGATCATCCAGCGAAGCGCCGAAGTTGATGTGGAAAGGCTGGCCGTCGATGACCAGCGCCGGCACCGACTTGACGCCAAGGCCTTCGGCTTCGGCGATGCGGGATTTCTGCTCGCCCAGATGCACGACTTCGACCGTATAGCGCGCAGGGTCGAGCGCGCTGGCGAACTGCTGCTCCGCAGATACGCAAACCGGGCAACCCGCGTGGAAGAACACAGCCTTGCTCATGATGACTCTCCTCTGTTCCATGGACATTTATGCATCGACTCGATGCATATTAAGCTTAGACCCCGCACATCATGCTAGTCAAGTCATGCATCGAGGCGATACATTATCTCCATGAGCACCGCCACCCTGTACCTCGAACGCCTGAGCGCACTGCTCCAGCAGGCCGTGCGCGAGGACGCTGCGCGCCACGGCCTGCTGCCGATCCACATCCAGGTGCTGCAATACCTCGTCCAGGCCAACCAGTACAGCGACCTGCCGATCGCCATCGCCGACTACTTCGGCATCACCCGCGGCACGGTATCGCAGACCCTGGCCGTACTCGAACGCAAGGCGCTGATCGTCAAGCAGGCCGACGCGCGCCACGGCAAGCGCATCCACCTGAAGCTGACGCCCGCCGGCATGGCGGTGCTGCAGGACAGCTGGGCCGAGCGCATGCAGCGCGCACTCGACATGCAGCCCGACGGCGCCGCGCTCGCCGGCACCCTGCGCGACATCCTCGTCGCCCTGCAACGCCTCAACGGCCAGCACGCCTTCGGCATCTGCCGGCAATGCGCCCACTTCCGCACCGACGGCGGCACCACGCACTGCGGCCTGACCGGCGAAGCGCTGGCCACCGAACAGACCGGGAAAATATGCCGAGAATGGGCAACGCCCGCCTGACGGCGAGATTCCCGTATCAGTTCTGCAGTGCCTGGCGGCCGTCAGCGCGCGAAATCACCGCGTAGTGATCTCGGAGATCACCTATGCAGAAATGCGCTATGGCCAGATCGGCAGAAAAGCCTTCCCTCGTCACAAGACGCTGGTCGACGAGTTCGTGCTTCGGCTGGATGAGATCCTGCCCTGGGACAGACACGCCGTGGACGCCGCCACGGAAGTGAAAAGAGCGCTGTCACAGGCAGGGACACCCATCGGCCCCAACGATGCAGCCATCGCAGGCCATGCCATTTCAAGCGGCCGCATACTGGTCACGAACAGCACGCGCGAATTCTGCAGGGTTCCCCGACTGATCCATGAGGATTGGGTCTGACCGGCCTGCGCCGCCTCTTCAGCGCCTTTCCTTCGGCGCAGAATCCTGCTCCGGCTTGCCCCGGACAGTCTGGCTACAGCCAAATCAGCCATCGCTGTCCGCAGCTCCCGGACATGCAGCCCGACTCTGTACGGTCATTTGCGCCGAATGACCGGCATGACTCCGAAGCGGAAAGCGGGAATGTCAACTTTTGACAATCCCGCTTTCCGCTTTGTCACATCCCGCCCCGCCCTGCTGTCAACCCGGCGGTCAAAAATCACGGAAACTTCCCCGAATTTGCGCTCCCGGACCTGGCACGGCTTTCGCTAAGTAGTTCTCAAGCGGAATGACCGCCGTACTCAAGGAGCAAGACAAATGAAAAAGATTCAGAAAGGCTTCACGCTGATCGAATTGATGATCGTCGTGGCGATCATCGGCATTCTGGCTGCGGTGGCGATCCCGCAGTTCAATGAATATCGTGCGAAGGCGAATGACTCGACAGCTCAAGCTGATGCCAAAAACGCAATTACCGTAATGACTGCGGCTCAACGCTAAGTCTGGTGACGAGAAATCGGAGATACTGAAATGAAAAAACTGCTTCTTTCCCTCGCCCTGGGGTTCGGCTTGGCCGGAAATTTGATGGCGGCTGACAACGCGGGCACAACAATTGCCGGAGCCGTTACCACTACCGATTGCAGCCTCCTGACAGAGGACGTCAGACTCAACCTTTCCTCCGCAGTGTTTGGCTCATATGCTTGCAATACCACCGACAACGTCATCGGCATTGCAACCTGCCACCCGCAAGGTCGTAAGGGCAACGTAACTGTAGCTTGCGACCCGGTTGATAACCCCGCCGCAATCCCACCATACACTGCCCCGGATGGTTGCACTGTACGAGCAGGTGGAACCGGTCCTAACGACGGTGAGATGACGGTACAGGGCGGTCTTGCATTTACTGCAAGCTCGGCCGGAGGCCGAGTTCAGGGAGAAGCCGCTCAGAACTGCACCACTGGCGGCAACACCAATGCTGAAGCTGAAAACGCGGCAGGGCTGTAAAAGCTGAAATAATCTGTATTCTGCTGGCCGAGCATTTAGGCTTTAGTCCATCGAAACCAAGCCATTGCGGTATCTACACGCAGGGCTTGGTTTTGGCTTTTTCATATCTATGTATCGATATTTTCAGAATAGTCCGGCTACTCAAAATAATCGTTTCGATAAGCCTACTTCAAAATGAAATTCCGACCGAAGGTCTATGCCGGGTTTCGCATTGCCCTCCGGGCACGCGTTGCATTTTTCGCTCTCTGGATAATCTTGATAGTTGTTGCCTGCGCAGTACTAGCAGCCCAATTCAGCGCCCGTCAACCAGTTACCACAGCACTCGATGTCGGGCTCACCACGATTCGACTGGCACTTCCGATCATAGCCATCCTCCTCCTCCAGGAACTCCTCTCCCGCGAGTTCGACCGCAAGCTCTATCTGACTTCCCTGACCTACCCGCGCCCTCGCCACCAGTTCCTGCTCGGCCGCGTCGCCGCCATCGCGCTGCTGATGCTCGGCCTGCTCGCCGTACTCGGTGTTTTGCTCGCCGGCCTGACCACCTGGATCGCCCACGGCTACGCCCAGTCCACACCCCCCGATCTCGGCCTGTCCTACCTCGTCACCCTCGCTTTCATCGCACTCGACCTGCTGGTCGTGCTCGCCATCGGCACCCTGATCGCCGTCACCACCACCACGCCCAGCTTCGTCCTGATCGGCACCCTCGGCTTCATGCTGGTGGCGCGCTCCTATTCCGCCATCGTCGCGCTGCTGACCCGCGACAGCACGCTGGTCGGCCATGCCGACAGCTACCAGTCGTCGCTGAGCCTGCTCGGCTATCTGCTGCCTGATCTGGCCGCGCTGGATGTGCGGATGATCTCGCTCTACGGCCAGTGGCAGTTCCTGCCCGAGGACTGGGCGCTGCGCGTGGTGTCGGCGCTGGCTTATGCAGCGGCGCTGCTGGGGCTGTCGGTATGGGCGCTGAACCGCAAGAAGTTCGCATGATGGATCGGAGGAACCTCGCTCCGCTGGCGGTCGCGGTGGCCGGCTTCGGCCTGTTTGCCACGATCTGGGCAACGCGCCCGCTCGTCAATGCCACACCATCGGCCGAAGTGTTCGACCGTGTGGTGCTGTCGGCGCCGGTGCAGTTGCTGCTGACCGGCGGTGACCGCTTCCTGGCGGCGAACTTCGAGTCGATCCGCGCCGTCGCCACCGCCAGTGACGCGCCCGAGGCGGCGGAAGCCAATGCGTCCTTCGCCATCCGTGCGCGGCGCGTGGTGGCGCAGTTGAATCCCTGCCACGAGGACAACTACTACCAAGGCAACGCATTGCTGACCTGGGGCGGCGCAGTGGCCGAAGGCAACGACTTGCTCAAGCGCGCGACCGATTGCCGCTTCTGGGACGAGGTCCCGCCTTTCTTCTACGGCTTCAACCAGTATTTCTTCCTGCACGACGTCGACGGTGCCCGCGCTGCACTGGAGACTGCTGCCGAGCGCGCCACCGACAACGCGGCCGGCTTTCGCAAGTTCGCCATCATGCTGGCCGCAGGCGAGTTGAAGGACGACAGCGCGGCGCTGGAATTCCTGCAGCGCGAGCGCGCCCAGACGAATGACCCCAAACTGCAGGGCATGCTCGACAAGCGCATCGCCCGGCTGCAGGGCCTGATGGCGCTGCGCGCCGCCCAGCAGCGCTACGAGGCGCGCTTCGGCCAGGCGCTGACCAACCCACAGGCACTGATCGACAGCGGCGAGCTGAACGCCTTTCCGGACGATCCGCTGCGCATCGGCTATGAGTTCGCCGAGGGGCGCTTCCGCTTGCGGGAGCTGAAGATTGCCGGGCTGGAAAGGCCGTAGGCAAGGGGTATCCAAACCGTCCTTGCCACAGAACGAGGCACCCGCCCAAGCTACCGGCATCGCCGACCTTCTCTTGGCGGCAACCTGGATTTGCTACCGAGTGCTTGCCTTCAGGCTAGAATTAAGGCGTCAACTCTGTACAGCCACCATCATGACCATCACCGCACGAGACATCGTTTCGCTGACCACCGCCCGCGCCCAGTTGTCGGAACTGGCGGATCAGGTCAAGGCAGGCGCGGAGAAGATCATCACCAAGAATGGTGAGAGCTATGTCGCACTGATCGATGCGCAACGCCTGGATCACTACCATCGGCTCGAACGCGCGCACATCCACATGCTGCTGATCGACGATGCCGCAAGCGGCTTGCGAGACGTTGCCGAGGGCCGCAGCCGGGACGCCCGCACGGCAATCGCCGATTTCAAGACACGCCGCGCCAAGGGATGAGCAGGATCGCTGCCGTCCTCGTCACCCGAAGCTTCGAGTTTCATCTCGGAGCCATCGAAGGCTTCCTGGATGAGACCGATGCGTCCGGGCATTTCGATACGCTCCTCGATACCCTGCACGACGTGGTGATTCCGAACCTCGAGCGGCACCCGGGCATGGGCCGCGATTTCCTCGCCCGCCCTGCGCAATCCGTCGAAGCGGCCTCACAGCTCGAGCGGCTCGTCTCACAACTCGAAAAGCTGGACCCCGCGGCCAGCCTGCGGGAATACGTGACGGCACAGCATCTGGTGCTGTATGCACACATCGGCGATACCGTGCATCTGCTCGCCATCCGTCACCATCGCCAGCTTTCGTTCGATTTCGAATCGCTGGACATGTAAAGTAGCCAAGGAAACCACCCATGACCTCCGCTCTCGAATTCCGCTCCGTCAGCAAGACTTTCCATTCGCGCGGCAAGACCGTGCAGGCCCTGCGCGACGTCAGCTTCGACGTCAGCGAAGGCGAGGTCTTCGGCTTCGTCGGCCCAAACGGCGCAGGCAAGTCGACCACGATCAAGGTGATGCTCGACGTCATCAACGACTACGAAGGCGAAGTGAAGTTGTACGGCGTGTCGGCGCGCGAGGCGGCTTCGCGCAAGGGCATCGCCTACGTGCCGGAATCGCCCGCGCTGTACGAGCAATTCACGCCGATGGAGATCCTGCGCATGGCGCTGGACATGTACGACATCCGCCGCGCGGATGCCGAGGCCTGGTGCATGCAGTGGCTGGAACGCTTTTCGGTGGCGCAGAACGCCCGGCGCCGCATCCGCGAGCTGTCGAAGGGCAACGTGCAGCGGGTGGCGCTGGCCCATGCGCTGGTCGTCGAACCGCGCCTGCTGGTGCTGGACGAACCGCTGTCGGGCCTGGACCCGGTGGGGCGCAAGGACGTGGTGGACATCCTCGCCGACTACAAGCGCGAAGGCGGCGCGATCTTCTTCACTTCGCACGTGCTGCACGACGTCGAGCGCATCGCCGACCGCTTCGGCTTCATCCACCAGGGCGAGTTGCTGACCACGCGCTCGCCGCGCGACCTGGTCAGCGAACGCGCCGACCGCTTCATCGTCCGCTACCAGGCCAATGCGCCGCTCGACGGCGAACACGCGGTGATCCGCGAAGGCGAGTACGAACAGGAACTGGACGAATCCGCCCTGCCCGCCTTCCTCGCTCGCCTGCAGACCGCCGGCGGCCGGCTGGTGACGGTGAAGCCGGCGGTGTCGCTGGAGACGGTGTTCTTCAAGATTCTGGAAGAGCGGCAGCCGGCCTGAAGGGCAACGCGAGCCTAAGCCCCCTCCACGCCTTCGAATACCTCGGCCACCGGGCAGCGGAAGTCGACGCTGGCCAGTTCCAACTCTTCATCCGCCGCAAACGGATAGAGCACCCAGTGCCCGGTGGCATCGCGGCGGAAAACTTCGACGCGGCGCTGCTCCGCCGAAACCAGCACGTACTCCTGCAATGAGGGCAGCGTGCGGTAAGCAGCGAACTTGTCGCCACGGTCGTAGGCTTCAGTGCTGGGCGACAGCACTTCGACGACCAGCACCGGGTGGCGCTTGACGTGGCTTGCCTCGGGCGTGCGGTCGCGCGGGTCGCAGGTGACGAGGATGTCCGGGTAGTAAAAGCTGTTTGCTGCTTCGACATGGACCTTCATGTCGGAGATGAAGGTCTTGCAGGGCTTGCCACGCAAAAGAGCATGCAAGCTGGCAAACAGGTTTCCCGCCACCGTGCCATGCGCGTCGGAAGCACCGCCCATGGCGAACACTTCGCCGTCCACGTATTCGCTGCGGAAAGGCTGTTCGCTTTCCCAGGCCAGGTAATCGTCTGGCCCGAAAGGCATCTTGGGCTGGGGCAGGCTCATGGTTTTCCTCGCCGCACATCAGGGTTTCACGCCATCAAGCATAGCCGCCCGGCACGGGTGCAGCAATCTCGCGGGCCGATGGAGATTCCGCGGCGTGCTCGCTCAGAACGGCTTGAGCACGACGAGGAAGACCACGACGAAGAGAACGAGCACCGGAATCTCGTTGAACACCCGGAACCACACGTGGCTGCGGGTGTTGCGGCCCTCGGCGAAGGCGCGCAGCAGGCGGCCACAGTAGAGGTGGTAGCCGATCAGGAAGACGACGAGCAGGGTCTTGACGTGAAGCCAGCCACCCGCGAAGCCGTAGCCGAACCACAGCCAGAAACCCAGCACCACGGCGAGGATGCCCAGCGGCGTCATGAAACGGTAGAGCTTCATTTCCATCATCGCCAGGCGCTCGCGGGTGGCGGCGTCCTCGACCATGGCGTGATTGACGAACAGGCGCGGCAGGTAGAACAGGCCGGCGAACCAGCTCACGACGAAGATGATGTGCAAGGCCTTGATGGTCAGCATGGCTACAAATCCGGATGATGGAAAAAAGAAGACGGAAGCGACGGCTCAGCGCCGGCCCGGCAGGGCGCGCAGTCCGTCCGCCACCGTCGAGTAGCGCAGCGCCGTGCGCAGTTCCCGCTTGATGCGGTGGTTGTCGAGCCGGCGCGATTCGCCCATGAAGGACAGCGTCAGCGGCGACAGCCGCTGGACGATCTGCTCGCGCGGCAGCCGCGGCGGACGCGGCAGCCCCAGCGCGTCGGCCACCGCGTCGAAATACTCGCCCATCTTCAGGCCGGAGTCGTCGCTGGCGTTATACACACGGCCGGCGCCGGCACGGAACATCGCCATGCAGGCCAGCCGGGCAAGGTCGTCGGCATGGATGTGGTTGGTGAAGACGTCGTCTGCCGCTGCGAGCACCGGGTCGCCGCGCCGCAGGCGTTCGAGCGGCAGGCGGTCTGCAGCGTAGATGCCGGGCGCCCGCAGCACGCTGACGCGCACGCCGTTGCGGCGCCCGAAGCGGCGCAGCCGGCGCTCAGCATCGACCCGCCGCAATGCCCGCGCGGTGCTGGCGCGACAGGGCCGCGTCTCGTCGACGAAGGCGCCGCCGCAGTCGCCGTAAACCCCTGTCGTACTTATGTATACGAGGCCCTGTGGTAGACTCCGGCCCGCTCCGGACGCGGCCAGGAAGCGTTTCATCCGGGTGTCGATGGCCCCCTGCGCAGGCGGCGGAGCGAAGTACAATACGACATCGGCAAGCCCGGCCAGCCGGATCAGACTCCTGCGGTCGTCGAGATCGGCCCGTACCGGCACCGCGCCCGCAATACGCAGCGCGTCGGCCGCATCGGCATGGCGTACGAGGGCGAGAACACGAAAGCGCTGCGTCAACCACGGCAAGCAGCGGGCGGCAACATCGCCACTGCCGACGATCAGGACTCTTTTCATCCCGTCATTATCACACGCACCATGAGCTACCGGATTTCCCTCCAGCCCGGCGACCATTCGTTCGACGCCGCCGACAGCCAGACCGTTCTCGAAGCCGCCCAGGACGCCGGCCTGCTGCTGCCGCACAGTTGCCGCGACGGCGCCTGTGGCGCCTGCAAGGGCAGGATCGTGCAGGGCTCGGTGGATTACGGCAAATACTCCGCCGGCGCGCTGAGCGCCGCCGACCAGGCCGAGGGCTATGCGCTGTTCTGCTGTGCAAAGCCGCTTTCCGACCTGGTGCTGGAAGCGCGCAACGTCACCCGCGCCGGCGACATCCCGGTCAGGAAGCTGCCCAGCCGGGTGCAGAAGCTACAGCGGCTGGCCGACGACGTGATGCTGCTCGACCTCAAGCTGCCGGCCAGCGAGGCCTTCCGCTTCAAGGCCGGCCAGTATATCGACATCCTGCTCACCGACGGCCAGCGCCGCAGCTTCTCGATCGCCAACGCGCCGCACGATGCCAGCCACATCGAACTGCACGTGCGCCGCATCGACGGCGGCCGCTTCACGTCCCACGTCTTCGAGGGCATGAAGGAGAAGGAAATCCTGCGCCTGGAAGGTCCGCTGGGCACGTTCTGGCTGCGCGAGGATTCGCCGCGCCCGATCGTCATGGTCGCGGGCGGCACCGGCTTCGCGCCGATCAAGAGCATCGTCGAACATGCGATCGAGACCGGCCTGCAGCGCCCGATCACGCTGTACTGGGGTTCGCGCGACCGCGCCGGCCTGTATCTGGACGAACTGGCGCGCAGCTGGGAAAGCCGCCTGCCGAACCTGCGCTACATTCCGGTGCTGTCGGACGAAAAACCCGGCGACGCCTGGGACGGCCGCCGCGGCCTGGTGCACCAGGCCGTGCTGGACGACTTCGCCGACCTGTCGGGCCACGAGGTCTACGCCTGTGGCGCACCGGCAATGATCGATGCGGCACGGGTGGGCTTCCATACGGAGCGCGGCCTGCCCGAGGACGCCTTCTTCGCCGACGCCTTTACCTTCGCCAGCCCGGCAAACTGAGCCGCCCACCGGAGCCGCAATGAGCCAGACCGTCCTGCTGACCCGCGAACCCGTGGTCAACAAGCGCCACGCCATCACCGCCAACCGCATCGTCGCCCATGGCCCCAACATCGCGGCGGTGGTCGAGGCGCTGAACGCGCAGGCGGCAGCCTGGCCGGCTCAGCACGCCGTCTTCGTCAGCCTCGGGCGCCTGGTGCCGACAGCGGAACTGATGAACTGGCAGATCCCGGACAACGCCACGATCGAGATTCCAGCCCAGACCCTGGGCCATCCGCACACGCAGGAGCTGATGGCCCAGTTGCAGGAAACCGGCCGGCCGATGAACCTGACCTGGTATACGCCCGGCACCGCCCTGCCGGCCGGCATCGACTGGCGATTCGTGCTGATGGATGCGCGCCGCGTCGCTTCCCCGGTCGGCGCGCCCGGCCTCAAGCTGGCCTGGGGCCTGGCCGACGCCGGCGCCTTCCCGCCGGCGATCGGCGCCGGCTTCGACGGCGCCTCGGGCTGGTTCTTCCTGCGCGGCAACCCGCCCACCCGGGAACTGTCGCCCAACCATGCGCAGATCGTTCGCCTGCTCAACCTGGTGCGCAACAATGGCGAAATCCGCGACATCGAAGCGGTACTGAAACAGGACGTCGCGCTGTCGTACAAGCTGCTGCGCTACATCAATTCGGCCGGTTTCGGCCTGATGTGCGAGATCCAGTCCTTCCGCCACGCGGTCAGCATCCTCGGCTATACCACGCTCAACAAATGGCTGTCGCTGCTGCTCGTCACCGCCAGCCGCGACCCGAGCGCGCCGGCGATGATGCAGACCGCGATCGCCCGCGGCCGCTTCATGGAAGAAATCGGCGCCGGCTACTTCGACGCCGCCGAGCGCGACAACCTCTTCATCACCGGCGCGTTCTCGCTGCTGCCGCTGCTGCTCGGCACTTCGATGCAATCGGTGCTCGACGAAATGAACCTGCCCGCCAGCATCACCGATGCCCTGGTGCATGGCGAGGGTGAATTCGCCCCCTTCCTGCGGCTGGCGCAACAGTGCGAGAATTTCGACGGCAGCGGCCTGGCCAAGGCGGTCGACGACCTTCACCTGCCCCGCGAGCGCGTCAACCACGCCTTGCTGACCGGCCTCGGCTTCGCCGACAGCCTGCAGGCGTGAGAAGCCTGACCCCGGCTGCAAACTCGGTCACATGCGTGACCGGCACGACCCGCTAAAATCCTCCCAAGCCACACCCACCGCGCGCCTCGCCGCCCATGCTTCCCGCCGCATTCTGCACTCTCGCACGCCAGCCCCGAACCGACGGCGCGGTGACCATCCTGCGCCTGCTGGCGGCCAGTTCGCCCAACTGGCCGGAAGTCGCCCTCGTCGCCGCCCGCGATCCCGTGCTGAGCCTCGCCCTGCTGATTGCCCAGCCGCTGGCCGGCGACGAACTCGCCGATGGGCTCAACAGCGTGCTGCGCCGGCGCCTCGAACGCATCGGCATCGACCTGCTGCGGGCCTGGCTGGTGGGGATCGGGCAAGCGGCCGGCCATGACGCGGCGGCATCCGAGCAAACCTTGCTGCAGGCCGAATGCGCGCTGCATCTCGCGATCGAAACACGCTATGCCCGCCCCGACGAAGCCTATCTGGCCGGGTTGTGGCACGGTTTCGCTCCCCCTTCGCCGGATGGCGGCAAAACCGCCGCCCCGGCCCGGCACATGCCTTCGCTGGCCGCGCTGGTCCATGACTGCGGCCTGCCCGCCAGCCTCGGCGACGCGCTCGAACTGGGCACCGTACTGGAAGAGCAGCTCGCGAGCGCACACCCTTTGCTGCCCATCGTCGCCGCGGCGCTGCAACTGGCCGACCCGCAATGGCAGGAGCGGCTGCCCGAAGCAGCCCGCCTGACCGGACTGCACGAAGGGGTGTTGAGCAGCCTGCGCACCGATGTGGGCTACATCGTCTCCGGCCATGCCGCCTATCCGCCGCGACCTGCCCCGGCAACCGGCGCTGCAGCAGCGGATGCTGCAGCAACCGGCCCGGCGGCGGCCGTAGCACTGGCCGACGACCCTTACCGCAGCGCCGGCATGCTCGGCCTGCTGACGGCGGCATTCGTCGACCTCGATCCGGCGCAGGTCGAAGACCGCCTCGCCATTGCCTGCCCACTGTTCGGCCTGCACGGCGTCCCCACGCTGCTGGCGGCCGACGAGGGCGGCATCCTGCGCCCCATGCTGCCCGCCACGGCAGGCAGCGCCGCCGCGCTCATCGACGAGCTGCGGCTCAGGCTGGACGACGAAGCCAGCGTCGTCGCACTGTGCGCGCGCAATGAGCACACTACCCGCTTCGTCCGGCACGGCGGACGCAGCGGACGCAGCCTGGCCGACTGGCAGATCGCCCGCTGGCTCGGCTTCGAAGGTTTCTGCTGCCTGCCGCTCACCACCAACGGCAAAGCCGTGGTGGCGCTGGTCGGCGTGGACCATGAAGGCGAACTCGACAACGATCTCTGCTGGCGCTACGCCGCACTGCTCGGCGCCGCAGTGCGTTCGCTGCGTGCCGCGCAGCGGACGCAGAGCGAAATCAGCGGCCGCGAAGCCGCGCTGCACCAGCGCTTCCACGATCACCTGCGCAAGATCGTGCACGAAGCGAGCAATCCGCTGACGATCATCAAGAGCCGGCTGGAAATGCTCGGCATCCAGCGCCCGGACGACACGCCGCTGAAGGACGAACTGGTGCTGCTCAACACCGAACTGGACCGCATCGACAACCTGCTGCGCAGCGCCAGCGCGTTGCCGCAGGAAACCCCCGAGACGCCGCGCTGCCAGGTACCGGCGCTGCTGCTCGACATGCGCTCGATCTACGGCGACACGCTGTTCGGCCAACGCGGCATCCAGTTCGAACTGCGCACGGCCGGGCAGCTTCCGCCAGCGGCGATTCCCGCCTCCGCGCTCAAGCAGGTATTGCTCAACCTGTTCCGCAACGCCTCCGAAGCGCTGCAGCCCGGCAGGCGCCTGGTGGTGTCGGCGTTGCCGCAGATCATCGTCGATGGCCGCGCCAGCCTCGAAATCCGTCTCGTCGACAACGGCCCCGGCCTGCCGCCGGAACGCATGGTCGATCCGTTCTCGCCGCAGCGCAGCCGGAAGGGCGGCAAGCATCAAGGCGTCGGCCTCAACATCGTGCACGACATCCTGTCACACTGGGGCGCAACCCTCCTGTGCCGGAGCCAGCCGGGCAACGGCACGAGCTTCCAGATCTTCCTGCCACTGGAACAATCGGCCTGAATATTGCATCATGTTGTGATAAATAACATTTAGACATAATTTTGGCGACTCATGTCGATTCCGGGCGATAAACCTTTCCAGCCCACAAAAAGCCTCGGCCCTGTGGAACCCGATTTCCGCATCCTGATCGTCGATGATGATCCGGCGCTGCGGCGCACCTTTCCGCACGTCCTCGCCCACCCCGGCCGCAGCTTCGACGAAACGGGCAGCATCGCCGAAGCCATCGTTCGGCTGGAGCAGCAGCATTACGACCTGATCCTGCTCGACTACCGGTTGCCGGACGCTTCCGGCCTCGCCCTGCTCGACTGGCTGGTCGAGCGCCGGCGCGACGAAGCCGTCATCATCATCAGCGGCGAAGACGCCATCGATGCCGCGATCGGTGCGCTGCGCCGCGGCGCCGACGACTACGTGCGCAAGCCCTACCACGTCGCCCAGTTGCAGCGCGCGGTGGAAAGCACGCTGCACAAGGGCGCGCTCGAGAAGGCCAACCGCGCGATGAGCCAGCGCCTCAGGGCCTCCGAGCAGTTGCACCGCTACCTGGTCGAAAGCTCACCCGACCTCATCTTCACCCTCGATGCCGAAGGCCGCTTCAGCTACATCAACCCGCGCATCAAGCCCCTGCTCGGCTTCGAACGCAACGCACTGATGCGGCGCCCGTTCACGACCCTGGTCATGCCCGAGGACATCGACCGGATCTGCAACCTGCTCAATCAGCCCAGCCGGATGCCGGGCGAGAGCTTCAACGTCGAACTGCGCCTGCGCCGCAGCCGCGGCAGCAGCATCGACGACTGCGTCACGGTCTCGCTCACCGGCCTGCCGATGCTGGCCCAGCCCGGCGACGGCCGCAGCGCCGGGCTCTACGGCGTCGCCCGCGACATCTCCGAACGCAAGCGGGCCGAGGAGATCATCTCCTTCCAGGCCTATCACGACCAATTGACGCACCTGCCGAACCGGGTGCTGTTCAAGGACCGCCTCGAACTGGCGATCGCGCAGGCCCAGCGCCGCACCGGCGCCCTGGCGGTGATGTTCATCGACATCGACCGCTTCAAGCTGGTCAACGACACCTACGGCCACGCCGAAGGCGACGCCCTGCTGCGCGCGATCGCGGCTCGCCTGTCGACCACGCTGCGCCGCGGAGACACGCTGGCCCGGCTCGGCGGCGACGAATTCACGATCCTGCTGCCCGACATCAACGTCCCCGAAGACGCGGAAACCATCGCCACCAAGATCCTCGACGCCCTTGCCGCGCCGATCACGCTGAGCCAGGGTGAATATCGCGCGACCATGAGCATCGGCATCGCCCTGTTCCCGCGCGACGGCACCACGGCCGAAGACCTGACGCGCCACGCCGACATCGCCATGTACCAGGTCAAGCGCTCGGGCAAGAATGCCTTCCGCTTCTTCGACCCGACGCTGAACACCCATCATCACGAGCGCATCGCGCTGGAAAACGACTTGCGCAACGCCCTGCTGCGCGGCGAGTTCGAGCTGCACTACCAGCCCCAGGTCAGCATCGCCCGCCGCCAGATCGTCGGCATGGAAGCACTGCTGAGATGGCGGCACCCGGTACTCGGCTCCCTGTCGCCCAACACTTTCATCCAGGTCGCCGAGGAGCTGGGCATGATCGGCGAGATCAGCCGCTGGGTCATGGAAGAAGCCTGCACCCAGTTGGCGCAGTGGCGCAGCGCCGGCCACCTGGAACTGCGCATGTCGGTGAACCTGTCGCCGCTGGATTTCGACAAGCGCGACATCGTCAGCTCGATCACCAGTTGCCTGACCCGCCATGCGCTGCCGCCGGGCCAGATCGAGCTGGAGATCACCGAGAGCCTGATGATGAACGACACCGCCGACGTCGCCACCAAGGTCCGGGAACTGCGCAGCGCCGGCCTCAGCGTCGCCATCGACGACTTCGGCACCGGGTACTCGGCGCTGGCCTACCTGCAGAAATTTCCGGTCAGCACGCTGAAGATCGATCGCAGCTTCGTCCGCGACCTCGACGGCCCGAGCACCAATCCGATCATTTCGGCCATCACCGGCATTGCCCGCGGCTTCGCACTCGACATCGTCGCCGAAGGCGTCGAACAGCCCGAGCAGGCCGAAGCCCTGCAGTTGCTGGGCTGCGACGTCATGCAGGGCTACTGGTTCGCGCGCCCGGCACCGGCCCACGAAGCACTGGAATGGCTGGCACAGCCGGCACGGCTGTTCGCCGGCCACTGATTCCCGGCGCTGTAGACACAAAAAAGCCGGCATCGCTGCCGGCCTGCGCCGGGGCGCCACCTGCAGGCGGCACCCATCATCCCGGAAGCGGGATCACTTCTGCGACAGGATCCACTCCACCAGCGCCTTGGCGTCGGCGTCATTGACCTGCGGGTTGGGGGGCATCGGAATCTGGCCCCAGTTGCCCACGCCGCCCTTCTGGATCTTGGTGGCCAGCGTGGCAGCGGCATCGGCCTGGCCGGCATACTTGGCCGCGACATCCTTGTAGGACGGGCCGACCAGCTTCTTCTCCACCGAATGACAGGCCATACAGTTCTTGGCTTTGGCCAGGTCGGCACTGGCGAAGGCCGGCGCGCTCGAAAGAAGACCCGCGGCAACCGCGGCAGCGACGAACAGTTTCATGTTTATTTCCTCGTTGATGGTGTTGGCCCTGTGGGGGCGGCCCGATGTTAACCCAGCACCTGAGCCATTCCTACCCGAAATCCCCACATAAAACAGCATCTTCGTAAGAAATTCACAGAATCGACCCGCGGATTTGACTCACATCAAAACCACATCCGGCGCTACTGCCTGACCTCCATGCGTTCGTCCGCCGGCAGGCCCTCGCGGCTGGCGCGGAAAGGGTTTATGTCGAGTCCACCCCTGCGCGTGTAACGCGCCCACACCGCCAGTTCGCGCGGCCTGCAGCGCGCCATCAGGTCGCAGAACACGCGTTCGACGCATTGCTCGTGGAATTCGTTGTGGCCGCGGAAGGACACGATGTAGCGCAGCAGGCCTTCACGCTCGATCGCCGGTCCGCTGTAGCGCACCACCAGCATGCCCCAGTCGGGCTGGCCGGTGACCAGGCAGTTCGACTTCAGCAGGTGGGAATACAGGGTTTCGGTCACCTCCTCACCGCCGGCGCGCAACTGCTCGGGCGCCGGCTGGTAGGTGTCGATGTCGAGCTCCAGACCGTCGAGGCAGATCCCGTCCGGATAGGCCGAAGTCCGTTGCGGGCGCTGCGCCAAGGGTTCGACGCTCACCCCCACCTCGGCGCCGGCAGCGGCCGAGAGGTCGCGCGCGATCAGGCCGCGCACCTCGTCCGCATCCGCGCAGTGCTGCTGATTGAAGGCGTTGAGATAGAGCTTCAGCGACTTGGACTCGATCAGCCGCGGCGAGGACGCCGGCACGCGAAAACTCGCTAATGCCACCACCGGCTTGCCGCGCGGATCGAGCCAGGACAGTTCATAGGCGTTCCACAGGTCTTCGCCGACGAAAGGCAGCGCATCGGGCTTCAGCCCCAGTTCGTCGCGCTTCAACTGCCGCTCGATCGGAAACAGCAGTTCGGGCGCGTAAGTGTCGCGGTAGGCGACGGCGCGGCCGAGCGGGGAGGATTCGGCGCCGTGCGGGCGGCTGCCAGCGGGATTCGCGGAGGTACTCATCGGCATGCTCATTTCGGCAGGGAGTGATCGAACAGGGCGTCGAGGTCGCAGGCGGCTTCGACCGCGTCGGCCAGGCGGTCCAGGTCGGCTTCGCGGCGCGCTGCCAGGTCGACCTGCTGCGCATCGTTCAGGCCAGCCCAGGCCAGCAACGCAGCCTGCGCCTCGGGCGCATCGAACAGGCCGTGCAGATAGGAGCCCAGAATCTGGCCGTCTTCCGACAGCGCGCCGTCTGCACGGCAGCCTTCCGCCCCGTCCAGCCACAGTGCGGGCCGCCGCAGCGCCGGGCCGGCGGACACGCCCATGTGAATTTCGTAGCCGCGCACCGGCGCTTCGCCGCCGAGCGCGGCATCGAGCCGGCCGGCGGCATTGACGAGCTGCTTGTGCGCTTCCAGCGTCGTTTCCATCTCCAGCCAGCCCAGCCCGGGCGTCGTCCCCGGTGCGCCTTCCAGCCCCAGCGGATCGGCCAGTTGCCGGCCC
The DNA here is from genome assembly GCF_025699485.1 of Thauera carbonicopians. Lineage (GTDB taxonomy): Bacteria > Pseudomonadota > Gammaproteobacteria > Burkholderiales > Rhodocyclaceae > Thauera. Next base: position 30,109 of record NZ_JANUXN010000019.1, read on the forward strand.
AGCATCTGGAAGCCGCCGCAGATGCCGACGACTTTGCCGCCATAACGAAGGTGACGGCGTATCGCCTCCTCCCAGCCTTGCGTCCGCAGCCAGGCCAGGTCGGACCGCACGCTCTTGGAGCCGGGCAGCACGATCAGGTCGGCCGGCGGAATCCTCTGCCCCGGCCCCACCCAATGGAAATCGACCTGCGGATGCAGGCGCAGCGCGTCGAGGTCGGTATGGTTGGAAATGCGCGGGTACACCGGCGCCACCACGCGCAGCGCGCCCTCGCCGGCGCGTACGTCGGCGGCGCCATCGGCCAGCGCATCCTCGGCGTCGAGGAACAGCCCGTGCAGATAGGGCAGCACACCGAACACCTTGCGCCCGGTACGCGCCTCCAGCCAGTCGAGGCCGGACTGGAGCAGGCCGATGTCGCCGCGGAAGCGGTTGATGATGAAGCCCCGTACCCGCGCCTGCTCGGACGGCGACAGCAGCTCGAGGGTGCCGACCAGGTGGGCGAAGACGCCGCCGCGGTCGATGTCGGCCACCAGCACCACCGGCACGTCCGCCGCCTCGGCAAAACCCATGTTGGCGATGTCGCGGTCGCGCAGGTTGATCTCGGCCGGACTGCCAGCGCCTTCGACCAGCAGCGCATCGTATTTCGCGCACAGGCGGCCCCAGCTCTGCAGCACCGCCGCCATCGCGGTGGGCTTGTAGGCGTGGTAGTCGCGCGCCGACAGGTTGGCGACCGCGCGGCCGTGGATGATGACCTGGGCGCCGATGTCGCTGGACGGCTTGAGCAGCACCGGATTGAAGTCGGTATGCGGCTCGACGCCGGCGGCAGCGGCCTGCAGCGCCTGGGCACGGCCGATCTCGCCGCCGTCGACGGTGACGGCGGAATTCAGCGCCATGTTCTGCGGCTTGAACGGTGCCACGGTCAGGCCACGGCGGCGCAGCGCACGCGCCAGCCCGGCGACCAGCGTGCTCTTGCCGGCATCGGAAGTGGTGCCCTGCACCATCAGGGAGATCGGAGGGGACATGGCGTAGAATCCGGGGTCCTCGGGTAAAGGGGGGCCTCTGGCCGGGCACTCGGCCGGAGCGGCCGGCCAGGAGCACGAAGCTCGCGGGCGGAAATCAGGCGCAGGATTATCGCCGATACCGCTGTTCCAGGCACGGCACCGCTCCTGAGCCGGGCGCCCTCCGGCCGGGCACCCCTAACCGGGCACCCCTAACCGGGCGTCCCTAACCGGGCGTCCCTCTCCCCTGCCGCCCCCGGGGAGGAAGAAAACAGTACGGCTTCATGCATCCTCCCAGTCTTTTACTCCAGCCCTGCCCTCATCCTCGATGCTGCTTTCGCTCCCAATCGTCCTTGCGCTGAAAATGGCTGCCGGCCTGCTGGCCGACCGGCTGTTCGGCGAAGTCCGCCGCTTCCATCCGCTGGTGGGCTTCGGCCGCTGGGCGCGCGCGGTCGAAGCCACCGTGCGCCGCCTGCTCGGTGAGCAGCGCTTCGCCGGCGTGCTGGCCTGGGCGCTTGCCGTGCTGCCCTGGGCGGCGCTGGCGCTGTGGCTGCGCGGCCTGCACCCGCTGGCGCACTGGCCGGTGGACATCGTGTTGTTGTATCTCGCCCTCGGCGGGCAGAGCCTCGCCGAGCACGCCGAAGCCATTGCCGTGCCGCTCGACGCCGGCGACCTGGACGAAGCGCGCCGCCGCGTGGGCTGGATCGTCAGCCGCGACACCCGTGCGCTGGACGCCGAAGGCGTGGCCCGCGCAGGCACCGAGTCGGTGCTGGAAAACGGCAACGACGCGGTGTTCGGTGCGCTGTTCTGGTTCCTGCTGGGCGGCGGCGTGGGCGTGCTGCTGTTCCGCCTGGCGAACACGCTGGATGCGATGTGGGGTTATCGCACGCCGCGCTACCTGCACTTCGGCTGGGCTGCGGCACGCATCGACGACCTGCTCAACGCCGTACCCGCCCGCCTCACCGCGCTGACCTACGCCCTGCTCGGCAACACCCGGCGTGCGCTGGCCTGCTGGCGTGCGCAGGCGCCTGCCTGGGACAGCCCCAACGCCGGGCCGGTGATGGCCGCCGGTGCGGGCGCGATCGGCATCGCGCTGGGCGGCGCGGCGATCTACCACGGCAAGCTGGAGCAGCGTCCACCGCTCGGCGAAGGTCCGCCGCCGGATGCCCGCGCCATCCGCGCCGCCGTCGCGCTGGTGCGGCGCGGCGTGCTGCTGTGGTGGATCGTCACCGCGGCGATGGCGCTTGTCTTCCCGCTTGCCTTCGCACTCGCAGGCCTGCCCCATGCTTGAGCACGGCGGACGCCTGCGCCGCGCCGCGCAGCAATACGGCATCGCCCTGGACCAGTGGCTGGACCTGTCCACCGGCATCAACCCCTGCGCCTATCCTGTGCCTGACATCCCGCTGTCGGCCTGGCATCGCCTGCCCGAAGACGACGACGGCCTGGAAGCCGCCGCCGCGCGCTACTACGGCAGCGATGCGCTGCTGCCGGTGGCCGGCTCGCAGCCGGCGATCCAGGCCCTGCCCGCCGTGCTGCCCGGCCGGCGCGTCAGCCTGCTGGCGCCGAGCTACGCCGAGCATGCCCACGCCTGGCAGGGGCGCGAACCACGATGGTTCGGCGACGACATCGATGGTGCTGAAACGGCGGTGGATGCCAGCGACATCGTCGTGCTGGTTCAGCCCAACAACCCCACCGGCCTGCTGTTCGAGCGCGACCGCCTGCTGGACTGGCGCACCCGGCTCGCCCGGCGTGGCGGCTGGCTGGTGGTGGACGAAGCCTTCATCGACACCACGCCCGAAGCCAGCCTGGTGCCGGAAGCGGGCGCCGACGGCCTGGTGGTGCTGCGTTCGCTGGGCAAGTTCTTCGGCCTCGCCGGCGCACGCGTCGGCTTCGTCTTCGCCCCAACGACGGTGCGCCGGCAACTGGCCGAAATCCTCGGTCCATGGACGGTCAGCGGCCCGGCACGCCATGCGGCGGGCGCCGCGCTGACCGACGCTGCATGGCAGGCACAGGCACGCACGCGGCTGGCGGCCGACGGTGAACGCCTCGCCGAGCTGCTGCACGCCGCCGGCCCGGACCGGCCCGGCGGCCCCAGCCTGTTCAAATGGCTGCCGACGCCCCGCGCCGCCGAATTGCACGATGCACTTGCCCGGCACGGCGTCCTCGTCCGCCTGTTCGACGGCGAGCCGCCCGGCGGCGCCTTGCCCGCCGTACCGCCTTCCCTGCGCTTCGGCCTGCCGCCCGACGAAGCGGGCTGGCGGCGGCTGGAGCGCGCACTGCGCGAATGCGCACCGGAGCGCTCCGCACCATGACCCTCGCACGCCTGCTCGCTTCCTTCGCTGCCATCGCCTGCCTGGGCCAAGGCGTGGCCCTTGCCTCCCCGGCTGCGGTCGAAACCATCGACGACAGCGACGCGGCCATCAGGCTCGAACGCCCGGCGCAGCGCATCGTCAGCCTCGCGCCTCACATCACCGAGCTGCTGTTCGCCGCGGGCGCCGGCCCGCGGGTCGTCGGCGTGGTCGCCTACAGCGATTTCCCGCCCGAAGCGAAGTCGCTGCCGCAGGTGGGCGGCTACACTCAGGTCAACCTGGAAGCCGTGGCCGCGCTGCGGCCCGACCTCGTCGTCGCCTGGCGCAGCGGCAACCGCGACGCCCACCTCGACCGCTTGCGCGCGCTGGGCATCCCGGTCTTCATCAACGAGCCGCGCAGCCTCGACGACGTCGCCCTCAGCCTGGAAAAGCTCGGCCGCCTGGCCGGCACCGATGCCGTTGCCGCCGAAGCGGCGCAGGTTTTTCGCACCCGCCACGCCGACCTCGCCAAGCGCTACCGCGACCGGCCGCCGGTAAGCACTTTCTATCAGGTCTGGAACGAGCCGATGGTGACGATCAACGACGAGCATCTGATCGCCGACGTCATCCGCCTGTGCGGCGGGCGCAACGTCTTCGGCAGCCTCGACACGCTGGCACCGAAGGTCGGCATCGAGGCGGTGCTCGCCGCCAACCCGGAAGCGATCGTCGCCAGTGGCATGGGCGAGGCGCGCCCCGACTGGCTGGACCAGTGGAAGCGCTGGCCGGATCTGGCCGCCAATACCAACGGCCACCTGTTCTTCGTTCCACCCGACCTCCTGCAGCGCCACACGCCGCGCATCCTGGACGGCGCCGCCCGCCTGTGCGAGCAGCTCGAATCGGTGCGGGCCGACCGCGGCGACGCGCCGGCCGCGCACTGACAGTCGGCAGAGCGGAGCGAACCCCATCACGCCCAGCCACAGGCGAACCCCACGGACCTTGACGCCCCAATCCCGGAATGATGGCTTTCGCCTTCGGCTCCACCCTGCCGCTTCAGTCGCGACGAGACGCTCATCGGCAAGCCCGAAACACGGACTGGCAGCGAAGAAAATCAGTTTTCGTTAATATTCTGCGTACGACAGCACACGCAGGAGACGCCCGATGCGCACGCCACAACCCGACTCACCCCCGTCCTGTCGCCCGCGCCGGCGCTTCGTGCAAGCGGGGCTTGCCGGCGCCGCTGCGTTCGGCCTCGCCGGCAACTGGTCGCGGCTGTCGGCCTTCGCCGCCGACATCGACAATTTCGTCCGCGGCCCCGCCGTGCCCGACATCGCACCCACACAGCTGTCGGAACACGTCTGGATGATCTGGTCGAAGGACGGCTTCCCGACGCCCGAGAACCAGGGAATGATGAGCAACATCACCTTCGTCCTCAGCCGCGAAGGCGTGGTGGTGCTCGACCCGGGCGGTTCGGTGCAGATCGGCGAGATGGCGCTGCGCATGCTCCGCCGCATCACCGACAAGCCGGTGGTGGCGGTCTTCAACTCCCACTACCACGGCGACCACTGGCTGGCGAACCACGCTTTCGAGGACGCCTTCGGCAAGGATCTGCCGATCCATGCGCATCCGGTAACGAAGCGGGAAATCGAAGGCATCCAGGGCAGCGCCTGGCACAGCCTGATGGAGCGCTGGACCAACCAGGCCACCGTCGGCACCCGCATCGTGCCGCCCACGCGCACCGTCGAGCACGGCGCCGAATTCGACTTCGGCGACGTCACGCTGCGCATCCACCATTACGGCACGGCCCACACGCCGGGCGACATCTGCGTCGAAGTCGTGCAGGACGGCCTGACCCATATCGGCGACATCGCCATGGACCGCCGCATCGCCAACATGGACGACGGCTCCTACGTCGGCACCTTCCGCTTCTACGACGAACTGGAAAAGAATGCGCCCTCGCGCATCTGGGTACCCGGCCACGGCCACCCCGGCGCCGAGGTGCTGAACTGGAACCGTGCGCTGTTCGAGGGCATCTACGAAAACTGCCTGAAAGCGGTCGAAGACGGCCACGGCGCCGACAGCGCCCGCGAGGCGGTGCTGAAAGACCCCCGCGTCGCCAGCCGCGCCGCCGATACCGCGGGCTTCGAATCGAACATCGGCAAGTACGTCAGCCTGGCCTATCTGGAAGCCGAGCAGAACGCTTTCTGAACCGCATGCGCGCTTTCCGGACCCGGTCTTGCCGGCCGCTTCCGGCGGACGCAGGAACTCAGGACGAACGCTGCAGCAGCGCCAGGCGGATGCGCTCGATCGCGTGCGAGGGGCTCAGGCCCTTCGGGCAGACTTCGGTGCAGTTCATGATCGTGCGGCAGCGGTACAGGCGGTAGACGTCGTCGAGGTAGTCCAGGCGCTCGGCCGTGGCGGTGTCGCGGCTATCGGCGATGAAGCGGTAAGCCTGCAGCAGCCCGGAAGGGCCGATGAACTTGTCGGGATTCCACCAGTAGGACGGACAGAAGGCGCTGCAGCAGGCGCACAGGATGCATTCGTAGAGGCCGTCGAGGCGGGCGCGCTGTTCGGGCGTCTGCAGCCGCTCGCGCTCGGGCGGCGGGCCGTCGGCAATCAGGTAGGGCTTGATCGAGTGGTAGTGGGCGAAAAACTGCGTCATGTCCACGATCAGATCGCGGATCACCGGAAAGCCGGGCAGGGGGCGCAGCACCACCGGCTCGGCCAGCCCGTCCAGTGCGGTCAGGCAGGCGAGGCCGTTGCGGCCGTTGATGTTCATCGCGTCGGAACCGCACACGCCCTCGCGACAGGAGCGGCGGAAGGCCAGGCTGTCGTCGACCGTGCGCAGGCGCATCAGCAGGTCGAGCAGTTTCTTGTCGCCGGCCTCGGCTTCGATCTCGTAGGCCTGCATGCGTGGCCTGTCGCCGGTTTCCGGGTTGAAGCGGTAGATCGAGAGCTTCATGTCGTCTCCTCCGCGCGGGCCTTGCCGGCAGTGCTCAGGCGAGCGGGGCGAAATGGGTGGCGAGCGTCAGCAGCACGCGCACGAGCACCGCGAACAGGATGAGCGCAAGCAACGTCAGCACGACCAGACGCAGGGCGCGGGGGTGGATGTAGTCGAGCACGATGTCGCGCATGCCGACCCAGGCGTGCGCGCACAGCGCAGCGAACAGCAGCATGATCAACGGGCCGCCGTGAAGGCCGGTGGCGAAAGCGTGCCAGCGCGCATGCTCGAGCGGCGGGCCGGACAGCAGCGCCAGGCTGCCGGCCGCGAGCAGGACCAGCACCAGCAGCGCGCTGATGCGCTGCACCAGCCAGGCGCTCTGGCCGCGGAACAGTCTCATGACAGCCCCCGCCAGGCCGCGAACAGGGCGGCGAGCAGCGCAATCGCCAGCACTGCGCGGGCGCTGGCACGTGCCGTACCGAGCGCGCTGCCGACGCCGACGTCCATCAGCAGGTGGCGGATGCCGGCGAGCAGATGGTGCGTTGCTGCCCATGCCAGGATCGTGCCGAGCACGATCCGCCACGGTGCCGGCAGCAAGCTGCGCAGGGCCTCGAACTGCGCTTCGCCACGCAGCGACATCTCCAGCCCGAGTGCCAGCGGCGGCAGGGCGAGGAAGAGCAGGACGCCGGAGACCCGGTGGAGGATCGATGCGATCGCACCGATCGGAAAGCGGATCCGGAAGAGATCCAGGAACACGGGGCGCGAGTCGCCGGGTTTCGCCATGCCCTCCTCCCTCATCCGCTCTGCAGCGGCTGTGCGAAGTCTGCCGGAGCCGCATCTGCGCCGGCTTCTCGTCTGACCATAGACCATGAAACGGGAAAAGGCTGCTCAGGCGGAGGTCGGAAGCATCGGGGGAGGGGCGCCGTCGAACCGTGCCCGGGCCAAGCCATGGCCGTGCGTCCAGAGAGCTTTCATCGGGCCGTGTTCTGAGCGGTCCGGCGTCGGGCCGATGAGCGTCGTGCCTGGCATCGTGGTCACGGCGCTTCCGGCCTGCGAGGCGCTCCTCTCAGCCTTCGAACATCTCGTAGCGCCTGCGCCTGTTCTTGCGCCACGCCCGCCACCAAGCGCGGTCGAAGGACATCGCCAGGCGCGGCAGCATCGGCGCGAGGAAATGCACGGCGGCCGAAGTCCCTTCGCCCTCGGGTACCCGGCAAGGCACGCGCAGCGCGCTCAAACGCTGCTGCAGGGACGGATGAAAGGCGTAGCGCTCGTCCAGGCTCTCCTCGACCGCCACCGCATGGTCGGACACCGTGCGCATGAAACCCGCCTCCACACCGAGCGCCATGTCGCGGAACGGCCACAATGCCGGCCGCGCGCGGCTGGCATTGTAGGCCTCGATCTGCGGCCAGAAATCGTGTTCGAGGAAATGCGACTTGAGGCTGACTTCGACCAGCGCTTCGCCCATCAGGTCATGGCCGACGAGCTCGGCCGCAATGGCATCCGCCTCGAACTCCTCGATGCGCGCCAGGCGCAGCATCTGGACGCAGAAGCCGACCGACTTCTCGTCCAGCCACGGCGCGATGCAGGCAAACCCGGTGCTCGCACGATCCAGGGTCCGCGCCCACCACGCGCGCAATGCTCCGGCGACACCGGCCCAGCCGCGCCGCTGGGCCGAAAGATGCCCGAGCTCATGGGCCAGTACCGCGGTGAACTGTGCCGGCGACAGGCTGTGCGCAAGCGGCAGGCCGATCATCAGGCAGGTGCTCAGCGGCCCGGCCATGCCCCAGGCAGGCCGCTGGTGGATGTGCGCGTTCATGTCGTCGGTGATGAACACCTGCTGGATCGGCTCGATGCCCAGCCGGGCGGCCATGGTATCGAGCAGCGCAAACAACCGCCCGGCCGTCTCGCGTGTCAGGCAGATGCCCTGCGGCCGGGGAGGTGCGCTGAACAGGACGTCGGCGACCGCGGCGCTACACAGCGACAGCAGCACCGCGCACAGGCTCCACAAGCCGCTGGCGAAGGGATGGCCGCTGACGACCGCGTCCCAGCTGCAGGCCAGCGCATGCACCACCCCACCGACCAGGGCGGCGAGCAACAGCATGCCTCCCGCCAGACCCGCCAGGGCAAGCAAGGTCAGACGCCGGGCGAGGCGTGCGCGTAATACGAACAGCCTTTTGCCGGAAGCGGGCGATTTCATGGGAAATGGAGTACCTGAGAACATAGAGCACCATTCTGAACCAGGAACTTTAACGCATTCCACGCAGGGTTCTCAGCCGGCACGGCCGGGCTTCCGGCACCGTGCAGCACCTTCCTCCGCCCGGGCAAACGCGGCATCTCCTCCATGCCTCTTCCTGCACGCAAGCACCGGCGCCCCTCCATGCTTTTTAATTATGTGTTACGAATTATTCCGAACGGATTTTCATTTTGCAACATATTTTTTTGGCATAGTTTGATTTTGCTCTGCAGCAAGGGCTTTCGGGCGGCATGGCAGGGGCCAGGCAGCGACTGTCGCCGGCAGCCCCCTGCCAGCCCAGGCATCGATTCGGGCACAGAGGCGATGCCGTCCGAGATGCGCCTTCACGCTGCTGTGCACAAAAAGCTCGCATCAAACCCGCATAGCCTCTATAGTGCCGGCTCGCCGTGGCTTGACCGATCGACCGCGGCGGCTCCTGCAACGATCCGGCCGGCGCCCGCCGCGGATCTCTCCCGCCAGCCCGGATTGGTGTCGCCACGAATGCGCGACGGACTGGCGCCGGACACCATCGAATGAATTCCGAAGTCGTCACTTTCGCCAGCCTCGGGCTGGCCGAACCCATCCTGCGCGCCATCGGCGAAGCGGGCTATACCTCGCCGACGCCGATCCAAGCCCAGGCCATTCCGCAAGTGCTCGCCGGTGGCGACCTGCTCGCCGCCGCCCAGACCGGCACCGGCAAGACCGCCGGTTTCACGCTGCCGCTGCTGCACATGCTGTCGCAGACCCACGCCCACCCGCATCCGCCCGGCCGCCCGCGCTGCCTGATCCTGACGCCGACGCGCGAACTCGCCGCCCAGGTCGAGGAGTCGGTCAAGACCTACGGCAAGCATCTGCCGCTGAGTTCGCTGGTGATGTTCGGCGGCGTCAACATCAACCCGCAGATCGGCGCGCTGAAAAAGCGCGTGGACATCCTGGTCGCCACTCCCGGCCGCCTGCTCGACCACGTCGGGCAGAAAACCGTGGACCTGTCCGGCGTCGAGATCCTGGTGCTGGACGAAGCCGACCGCATGCTCGACATGGGCTTCATCCGCGACATCCGCAAGGTGCTCGCGCTGCTGCCGAAGAAGCGCCAGAACCTGCTGTTCTCGGCCACCTTCTCGGACGAGATCCGCGAGCTCGCCCACGGCCTGCTGCACGATCCGGCCACGGTCGAAGTCGCGCCGCGCAACACCACCGCCGAACGCGTCGACCAGGCGGTCTACATGATCGGCCAGAAGCAGAAGCGCGAACTGCTGGCCCACCTGATCAAGGAAAAGCAGTGGTTCCAGGCGCTGGTGTTCACCCGCACCAAGCATGGCGCCAACAAGCTCGCCGAATACCTCACCAAGCACGGCATCGCCGCCGCCGCGATCCACGGCAACAAGAGCCAGGCAGCGCGCACGCGGGCACTGGCCCAGTTCAAGGACGGTTCGCTGCCGGTGCTGGTAGCGACCGACATCGCCGCGCGCGGCCTCGACATCGACCAGTTGCCGCAGGTGGTCAACTTCGAACTGCCCAACGTGCCGGAAGACTATGTGCACCGCATCGGCCGCACCGGCCGCGCCGGCGCCGCCGGCAACGCGATCTCGCTGGTCGATGACGAAGAGATCAAGCTGCTGACCGCGATCGAGCGCCTGATCAAGCGCCGCATCGACCGCGCCGTGGCCGAGGACTTCGTGCCCAGCGCCGGTGCCGAAGCGGCCCACGACGCCGACCACCAGCGCGAACCCTTGCAACGCCGTGGCGGCGGCCGTCCCGGCCAGGGCCGCAATGGCGCCCAGCCCGGCGCACCGCGCGGCGATCGTGCCAACGCCGGCGGACGCGGCACCGGCCAGGGCAAGCCGGGCAGCCGCTCGCAGCCGCGCCGCGGCGAGGCGGACGGCAACCGCGCGCCGCGCAGCAGCGAGTCACGCGAGATCAACGGCAACCGCACGCAGCCCTCGCGCCCCGATGTGGACGGCAACCGCATTTCCCATGCGCCCCGCCGCGGTGAGGTCAACGGCAACCGCGCTGTCGACAACCGCCGCACGGACGTCGATGGCAATCGCGCCCGCGCCAGCCGTCCCGCCGCGCCGCGCGCAGCCTTGTTCTCCGCCAAGCCCGGCAGCGGCAACCGCTGAGCATGAAGCGCCGGGGCAGCGCGGCCGCGCGCGCCCCGGCCCACTCCCACCCGGCTCGCGGCTTGCCAAACCCCCCGGCCCTCACTTAAGCTTCGCGCGCATTCGATCCAGGTGCCCTGTCACGCCGTCGCGGACAGGGTGAAACGGGAAGTCCGGTGATACCGCCTCCAGCGGCCATTCCGGCGCAGCCCCCGCTGCTGTAGTCCTGACGGATTCCGCCCCCTGCCACTGGGCCATGCCCGGGAAGGCCGCGGACATCCGGACGAAGGAGAGCCAGAAGACCGGCCTGGTCGATTGAAGGTCACTGCCCCGGGGTGCGGGCGATCGCCGTCTGGCCTGCCGTCCCGGCTTTGGCCTTCCGTTCTCCGTCCCCAGGCCGATCGTCGCCACAGCCGCAGCCATGGACCAGGACAGCAAGCACCACGACATCTCTTCTTCCCACGCCTTCGGGGCCGGCACGGCGCAAGCGCCCGGCGCCGGCGGCTGAGATGGCCGTGCGCCTGCTCGCCGCGCTGCTGGCCATGCTGCCCGGCACTTTCGCCTTCGCTGCGTCCAGCGCAGCACTGCCGCGCGTGATGTCGACCAACCTGTGCGCCGACATGCTGGTGCTCGGCCTCGCCGACCCGGCGCAGATCGTCTCGGTGTCGCGCAAGAGCCAGGACCCGCGCCGTACCGACATGTACGAACAGGCTCGCCGCCATCCCGTCAACGACGGCAGCGCCGAGGAAGTGCTGGCCCTGCGCCCCGATGTCGTGCTGGCGTCGCGGCGCTGGCAGGCACGCCACCAGGCCGCGCTGTTCGAGCGCCACGGCATCGAGATCGTCACCGTGCCCTACCCCACCGACTGGGACGGCATCTTCGCCAGCACCCGGCAGATCGCCGGTCGGCTCGGCCGCAGCGCCGCCGGCGAGGCGCTGGTGGCGAACGTCCAGGCCCGCATCGCCCACCTGCAGGCGAGCACGCATCCGGCCCGCGCGCTCTACCTGCGCCCCAACGGCGGCACTGCCGGCGCCGACACCTATGTCGACGCGGTGCTCCAGGCCGCCGGCGTGCGCAACCATGCCGCCGAGTCCGGCCGCCGCGGCTGGGGCCGGGTCGCGCTGGAGGACGTGATCACCGACCCGCCCGATGTCTTCGTCGTCAGCAGCATGCTGAACGACACCGCCTATGCCCGCTCCGGCTTCGCCCGCCATCCGCTGATGCGGACGCTGCTCGCCGAACGCCAGGTGGTGCGCATGGACGGCAACGACTGGGGCTGCAGCAACTGGCAGCTCATCGAGGCCGCCGAAGACATCGCCGCACAATTGGCCCGCCTGAGCCCGCCAGCCCCGATGCCCTTCAGCCGGGCACCCCTGAGCCGGGCGCCTTTCTACCCTGGCCGAGCAGGAGTGGAAGAAACAAGCGCCACACAGCCAATCACGGCCTCACCGGCACGGATACCACAATGACGGCCGGCCAAGCCACATCCCACGCACCGCTGCCGCGCACCAGCCAACGCGCGCTGCCGCTCAACGGCCTGCTCGCGCTGGCCCTGCTTGCGCTCGCACTGGTCTCGCTCGGCATCGGCCCGGTGCAACTGGCTCTGACCGACGTCGCCGCCGCGCTGCTGCCGGTCGGCGATGGCGCGTCCGAAGCGCTGGCCCGCCAGCATGCCATCGTCGCCGAGATCCGCCTGCCGCGCGTGCTGCTGGCGATCCTGGTCGGCGCCTCGCTCGGCATGTCGGGCGCGGCGCTGCAGGGCCTGCTGCGCAATCCGCTCGCCGAGCCGGGCCTGCTCGGCATCAGCTCCAGCGCCAGCCTGGGCGCAGTGCTGTGCCTGTACTTCGGCCTCGCCCAGTTGACGCCCTGGCTGCTGCCGGCGGCGGCGATGAGCTGCGCCGGCCTGGCGACGCTGGTGCTGTACCGCATCGCCCGCCGCGGCACCGGCAACCTGACGCTGATCCTCGCCGGCGTGGCGCTGTCCTCGCTGGCCGGCGCGCTGACTTCGCTGGCGATCAACCTCGCCCCCAACCCGACCGACGTCCAGGACATCGTGCTGTGGCTGCTCGGCTCGCTGGCCGACCGCAGCTTCGACGACATCCGCCTGTGCCTGCCTTTCGTGCTCGCCGGCCTGGCCCTGCTGGCCGCCTGCGGACGCGACCTCGATGCGCTGTCGGTGGGCGAGGACGAAGCCGCCAGCATGGGCGTCAATCTCGCCCGCCTGCGCGCGCAGGTGGTCGTCGGCACCGCGCTGTGCGTCGGCGCCAGCGTCGCCGTGACCGGCGCGATCGGCTTCGTCGGCCTGGTGGTGCCGCACATGCTGCGCCGCGCGGTGGGCTACCACCCGGCGCGCCTGCTGGTGTCGAGCGCGCTCGGCGGTGCAGTGCTGCTGCTGGCCGCCGACGTCGTGCTGCGCCTGGTCAGCGGCGGCTTCGAACTGATGCTGGGCGTGGTCACGGCGCTGATCGGCGCGCCCTTCTTCTTCGTGCTAGTGCTGCGCGAACGGCTGGGGCAGGCATGACGCGGCTGCTCATCGAATCCCTCTTCGTGCGCCACGGCAGCGCGACCCTGGTCGACGGCGTCTCCGCCGAAATCGGCCAGGGCGAACTGTTCGGCCTGATCGGCCCCAACGGCGCCGGCAAGAGCAGCCTGCTGCGGGCGGTGGCGCAGTTGCTGCCGCACCAGGGCGCGGTCGGGCTCGATGGCACGCCGCTGGCCGCGCTGTCGCCGCGCCAGCGCGCCACCCGGCTGGCCTATCTCGCCCAGGGCGACCATGCCGCCTGGCCGCTGACGGTGCGCGACTTCGTCGCCCTCGGCCGCCTGCCGCACCGCCCGCGCTGGCGCGCGGCGCCGGACGGCGACGAGGTCGTCGCCCAGGCGATGGCCCAGATGCGGCTGGAAGCGCTGGCCGAGCGCCGGCTCGACCAATTGTCCGGCGGTGAGCGCGCTCGCGCCCGGCTGGCACGCGCCCTGGCCGTCGATGCGCCGCTGCTGCTGGCCGACGAGCCGGTCGCGGCACTCGACCCCTTCCACCAGTTGAGCGTGATGGAACTGCTGCGCGAGCAGTGCGCGCTCGGCCGCACGGTGATGGTGGTGCTGCACGACCTGACGCTGGCGAGCCGCTTCTGCCACCGCGTGCTGCTGATGGACCACGGCCGCGCCGTGGCCTGCGGCGCCCCGCGCACCGTGCTCACCGCCGCCAACCTGCAGCGCGTGTACCAGGTGCAGGCAATGCTGGGCGAGCACGAACGCCAGCCCTACGTCGTGCCCTGGCGCTGCCGGCCCGAAGGCGCGGCACAAGCACCTGAGAACGATGTGGGCGCATCGGCGCCTGCACCCTCCAGCAAAGATTCGCATGCCGGAACGGCTGCTCCGCCCGCAAGCGCGTTCGCATCCCCTAGCCACTGAATTCCCGACCTTCCAGGAGAAACTCCATGTCCGTCCAGGCCAGAATCCCCGCCACCATCGTCACCGGCTTCCTCGGCAGCGGCAAGACCACGCTGCTGCGCCACATCCTGAACAATGCCGACGGCCGCCGCATTGCCGTGATCGTCAATGAGTTCGGCGAGCTCGGCATCGACGGCGACATCCTGCGCGGCTGCGGCATCGGCTGCGACGAGGACGGCCAGGAGCGCCCGGGCGAACTGTTCGAGCTGGCCAACGGCTGCCTGTGCTGCACCGTGCAGGAAGAGTTCTACCCGGTGATGCGCGAGCTGATCGCGCGCCGCGGCGAGATCGACCACATCCTGATCGAGACTTCCGGCCTGGCCCTGCCCAAGCCGCTGGTGCAGGCCTTCAACTGGCCCGAGATCCGCAACGCCTGCACCGTGGATGCGGTCGTCACCGTGGTCGACGTGCCCGCCGCCGCGTCCGGCCAGTTCGCCGCCAACCCGCCGGCGGTCGATGCCCAGCGCCGCGCCGATCCCAACCTGGATCACGAATCGCCGCTGCACGAGCTGTTCGAGGATCAGTTGTCGGCCGCCGACCTGGTCGTGCTGTCCAAGACCGACCTCGCCGACGCCGAGGCCCGCGCCCGCGTCGAAGCCCTGGTGCGCGAGGAGCTGCCGCCCGAAGTGAAGATCGTCGCCGCCGACCAGGGCCGCATCGACCTCGGCATCGTGCTCGGCCTCGGCGCCGCCTCGGAAGAGAACATCCACCTGCGCCAGAGCCACCACGATCACGAGGAAGGCGAGGAGCATGACCACGATCACGACGCCTTCGACTCGGTGGTCATCGATCTGCCGCTGGTCGAGCGCGAGCGCCTGCTCGAGATCCTGCACACGCTCACCGCCGAAAAGGCCATCTACCGCGTCAAGGGTTTCGTCGCCCTGCCCGGCAAGCCGATGCGCCTGGTGGTGCATGGCGTCGGCCGCCGCTTCGACAGCTACTTCGACCGCCGCTGGCTGGCCGACGAAACACCGCGCACCCACCTGGTGCTGATCGGCGAAGACCTCGATGCCGACACCCTGCGCGACGCCCTGAACGCGGCCGCCATCGCCGCCGACGCCCCGGCCGGAGCCGCCTGATGCACCTGCTCGCGGCCCAGCCCGGCGGCTTCGTCGACGACGCCTCGATCATCACGCGCATCGCGCAGGATCCGGCCGACATCGTCGTCCTCAGCGCCGCCGACACCACGCTGGCGCTGCTCGCCGCCGCCTGGCCGGCCGCGAGCGAGGGCATCGAAGGTTTTCCGACCCTGCGGCTGGCCAACCTGCTGCACCTGCGCCAGCCGGCGTCGGTCGACCTCTACCTCGACGACGTGCTGCAGCACGCCCGCGTCATCGTCATCGACCACCTCGGCGGCGAAAGCTACTGGCCCTACGGCACCGAGCGCATCGGCGAACTGTGCCGCGCGCGCAGCATCGCGCTGGTGATGTTCTCCGGCGACACCACCGAAGACAGCAACCTGCTGCAGAAGAGCACGGCCGATGCCGACACCTGCCGCACGCTGTGGCGCTACCTGCGCGAAGGCGGACCGGCCAACGCGCGCGCCTTCCACCAGTTCCTCGCCGCGCAGTTCTTCGCGCTGCCCTTGCCGGTGCCGCCGCCGCGGCCGCTGCCCTCGGTGGCGGTGTTCCACCCGCGCCAGGAGCTCGGCTCGGTGGAAAGCTGGCGCGGCGACTGGCAGCCCGGCGCACCCTGCGTCGCCGTGCTGTTCTACCGCGCCCACCTGCAGGCCGGCAACACCGCGGTGTTCGCCCACCTGTGCGACACGCTGGCCGCACGCGGCATGAACCCGCTGCCGATCGCGCTGCTGTCGCTGAAGGACGCGCTGTGCGCCGACACCCTGCGCCGGCTGTGCCGCGAACACGAGGTGGCGCTGATCCTCAACACCACCGCGTTCTCGCAGTCCGCGCTCGACGATCCCGGCGACCATGCGCTGGTCGACGACATCCCGGTGCTGCAGGTCATTCTGTCCGGCGGCAACGAGGAAGGCTGGCGGAGCGATCCGCACGGCCTGGCGCCGCGCGACATCGCCATGCACATCGCCCTGCCCGAAGTGGACGGCCGCATCATCAGCCGCGCGGTCAGCTTCAAGGGCTTGTCGCACCGCTGCGAACTGACCCAGTGCGACGTCGTGCAATACCGTCCGCAACCCGAGCGCATGGCCTTCGTCGCCGAGCTGGCGCGGCGCTGGTGCCGGCTGCGCGCGCTGCCCAACGCCGACAAGCGGCTGGCGCTGATCCTGGCCAACTACCCCAGCCGCGAAGGCCGGCTGGGCAACGGCGTCGGCCTCGACACCCCGGCCTCGGTGATCACCATCCTCGAACGCCTGCGCGACGAGGGCTATGCCACCGAGGCCATCCCGGCCGACGGCGACGCACTGATGCTGCAGTTGAAGGAAGGCATCACCAACGATCCCGAGCAGTGGGCCTTACGCCCGGCGCGGCAGAGCCTGGCGATGGAGACCTACCTCGCTTTCTTCGAGCGCCTGCCGCAGGCCGTGCGCAACGCGGTAAACGAGCGCTGGGGCCCGCCGGCCGACGACCCGATGACACGCCGGGGCCGCTTCATGATCGCCGGGCTGCGCTGCGGCCAGGTCTTCGTCGGCATCCAGCCCGCGCGCGGCTACGAGCTCGATGCCCAGGCCAGCTACCACGACCCCGACCTGGTGCCGCCGCACCACTACCTCGCCTTCTACTGCTGGCTGCGCGAAGTCTGGCGCAGCGACGCCATCGTGCACGTCGGCAAGCACGGCAACCTCGAATGGCTGCCGGGCAAGAGCGTGGCGCTGTCGGACGAATGCTGGCCCGACGTCGCCTTCGGCCCGCTGCCCCACCTCTACCCCTTCATCGTCAACGACCCCGGCGAAGGCACCCAGGCCAAGCGCCGCGCCCAGGCGGTGATCATCGACCACCTGATGCCGCCGCTGACCCGCGCCGAAAGCTACGGCCCGACGCGCGACCTCGAACGCCAGGTCGACGAATACTACGAAGCGCTGATGCTCGACCCGCGCCGCGCCGAGCTGCTGCGCCGCCAGATCCTCGACCACATCCTGCGCCACGACCTGCACCGCGATCTCGGCTTCGACGAGCCGCAGACGGCCGAGGAAGAGCAGCGCCTGCTCAACCGCACCGACGCCTACCTGTGCGACCTGAAGGAAGCGCAGATCCGCGACGGCCTGCACATCTTCGGCCGCTCGCCCACCGAACGGCTGCGGCGCGACACCCTGCTCGCGCTGGCGCGCCATCCGGTCGGCGACGGCCGCGGCGGCAAGGAAGGCCTGACCCGCGCGCTGGCGACCGACCTCGGCCTGTGCGGCGAGGATGGCAACAACAGCTTCAACCCGCTCGACTCCGACTGGGGCCAGCCCTGGCACGGCCCGCGCCCGGCCGTGCTCGCAGAACTCGGCGACGGCCTGTGGCGCAATGCCGGCGATACCCGCGAACGGCTCGAACTGCTGGCATTGCAGGTGCTGGAACAAGGCCTGCCGGCAGGCCACGACTGGCCGCTCGCCGGCGCCGTGCTCGAGCGCATCGACCACGAACTGCGCCCGCGCCTCGACGCCTGCGGTGAACAGGAACTGCTGCAACTGACGCGCGGCCTCGCCGGCCGCTTCGTGCCGCCGGGGCCGAGCGGGGCGCCCACCCGCGGCCGCCCCGACGTGCTGCCGACCGGGCGCAACTTCTACTCGGTCGACACCCGCGCCGTGCCCACCCAGACCAGTTGGGCGCTCGGCCTGAAGTCCGCCGCGCTGCTGGTCGAACGCTATGTGCAGGAGCACGGCGACTACCCGCGTGCGATCGGCCTGTCGGTATGGGGCACGGCGACGATGCGCACCGGCGGCGACGACATCGCCCAGGCCTTCGCGCTGATCGGCGTGCGGCCCAAATGGGCCGACGGCAGCCACCGCGTGGCCGACTTCGAGATCCTGCCGATGTCGCTGTTCGACCGTCCGCGCATCGACGTCACGCTGCGCGTGTCCGGCTTCTTCCGCGACGCCTTCGCCAACGTCATCCGCCTGTTCGACGCCGCGGTGCAGGCCGTCGCCGAGCTGGACGAAGCCGAGGACGTCAACCCGATCCGCGCCCGCATCCTGCGCGAAGCCGCCACACTGGCGGCCGAAGGCATGGATGCGAGCGAGGCCCGCCGCCACGCCGGCCACCGCATCTTCGGCGCCAAGCCCGGTGCCTACGGCGCCGGCCTGCAAGGCCTGATCGACGGCCGCAACTGGGACGACGACGCCGACCTCGCCACCGCCTGGCTCGAATGGGGCGGCCACGCCTACGGCCAGCACGACTACGGCAGCGAGGCCCGCAGCACCTTCGCCCGCCGCCTGTCCGGCATCGACCTGGTGATGCAGAACCAGGACAACCGCGAGCACGACCTGCTCGACTCCGACGACTACTACCAGTTCCAGGGCGGCATGACCGCCGCGGTGCGCCACCTGTCCGGCAGCCAGCCGGCGGTGTATTTCGGCGACCACGCCAACCCGCAGGCACCGGTGGTGCGTTCGCTGGAGGAGGAAATCAGCCGCGTCGTGCGCTCGCGCGTGACCAACCCGAAATGGATCGCCGGCATCAAGCGCCACGGCTACAAGGGCGCGTTCGAGATGGCGGCCACGGTCGATTACCTGTTCGCCTTCGACGCCACCGCCCGCGTCGTCCGCGACGACCAGTACGCCCGCGTCGCCGACGCCTACATCGAAGACACCCACACCCGCGACTTCCTGCAGCGCCACAACCCCGATGCGCTGCGCGAGATGTGCGAACGCCTGCTCGAAGCCATGCAGCGCGGCCTGTGGCAGGAACCCGGCGACTGGCGCGAACGCATCGAGCAGCACCTGCTCGCCGCCGAACAGCATCTGGAAAAACGATGAACGCCTCCACGACCTCCGCCGTGCCCCACTATCCTTTCGCCGCGCTGCACGGCCAGCCGCGCCTGCGCACCGCGCTGCTGCTCGCCGCCGTCGACCCGCTGATCGGCGGCGTGCTGATCGAAGGCCCGCGCGGCACGGCCAAATCCACCAGCGCACGTGCGCTCGCCGAACTGCTGCCGAAGGAGCACGGCGGCGGCCGCTTCGTCGACCTGCCGCTGGGTACCAGCGAAGAACAGCTCGTCGGCTCGCTCGACCTCGAAGCTGCGCTGCAGGACGGCCAGGTGCGCTTCCGCCCCGGCCTGCTGGCCCAGGCCCACGACGGTCTGCTCTACATCGACGAAGTCAATCTGCTCGCCGACGGCCTGGTCGATCTGCTGCTCGACGTCTGCGCCAGCGGCACCAACCGTGTCGAACGCGACGGCGTCTCGCACCAGCACCCGGCAAGGCTGACCCTGGTCGGCACCATGAACCCGGAAGAAGGCGAGCTGCGCCCGCAACTGCTGGACCGCTTCGGCCTGTTCGTGCACCTGGACGAGGCCATCGCCCCCGCCGCACGCCAGGCCATCGTGCGTGCCCGGCTGGCCTTCGATGCCGACCCGGCCGGCTTCGTCCGCCGCTTCGAGGCCGAACAGCGCGAGCTTGCCGGGCGCATCGCCCGCGCCCGCACGGCACTGGCCGGCATCGATTTCAGCGACGCGACCCACGACCGCGTCGCGACGCTGTGCCATGCCGCGCAGGTCGAAGGCGTGCGCGCCGACCTCGTGATGCTGCGCGCTGCGCGTGCCCACGCCGCGCTCGACGGCCGCAGCGAGATCACCGATACCGACATCGACGCCGTGGCCGAACTGGTGCTCGCCCATCGCCGCAAGGCAGCCGAGGATGTTCCGCCGCAGCGCCGCGACGAATCGGCGCCTAACGACACCCCCCAACGCAAGGATGCCGCGAACGATCAAACGGATCCGGGCGACTCCACCAACACCGAGCAGCAGGACCAACAGGACGACTGGGGCGCCCTGCCGCCGCAGCCTGTGCCCATCCAGGCCGTCAAGAATGTCAGGCCACTACGCCCAAAAAAGCCCTGACGCGTCCGGCGGCCGCGCCCGGCAGGGCGACCGCCGGACGCGTTGCCAGCCCGACAAAAAAAGGCCGCCCTGGCCCGGTCGCAGGCACACGCATCGACTGGCCGCGCACGCTCGCGGCCAAGGCGAACACGACACTCGCCCCCGCCCATCTGCGCTGGCGCCCGCAGCCGGCCGGCGGCGGCGTGCTGCACTGCATCCTGCTCGACTGCTCGGCCTCGATGCTGCGCGGCAAACGCCTGTCGCTGGCCAAGGGCCTGCTGCTGCGCTGGACCGCCGAGTTCTACCGCCGCCGCGAAGACCTCGCCGTGATCGGCTTCTCCGGCGAGCAGGCGCGCGTGCTGCAGCCGCCGCGCAAGGCCGTCGCCTTCAACGAAGCCTGGATCGCCGCCATCCCCGGCGGCGGCGGCACCCCGGCGCAGTCGGCCGTCGCCCTTGCCGACGCCCTGCTGCGCAAACGCCGCCGCGCCGTACCCGAACAGCACGTCGCGCTGTGGCTGCTGACCGACGCCCGCTTCGACGACATCCCGCCGCGCCCGCGCGGTGCCGACATCTGCACGGTGGTGGATTTCGACGATCCGGCAGTCACGCTCGGCCGCGCGACACGCATCGGCGCAGCCTGGGATGCGGAAGTGGTCCGCGCAACCGATCTGCTTGGAGTCCTATGAACCGTTCCCTATTCACCTGTAGTTAGCTGCACCCAACCCGCATCATTTCCCTGGAGAAAACCATGCACATCGAACCCGGAATCGTCGAAGGCTCCAAGATGCTCCTGAGCTACGGTACCGCCGCCGCAGCACTCGCCTACACCGCCAGGACCTCGCTCGACACCATCCGGCGCGACGGCGCCGCTTCGCTGCTGCTGCGCGCCGCGCTGGCCAGCCTGCTGGTGTTCTGCTTCTTCGAGGTCTTCCCCCACCACCCGGTCGGCGTCTCGGAAGTCCACCTGATCCTCGGCACCACGCTGCTGCTGATCTTCGGCCTCGCCCCGGCGGCGATCGGGCTGGCTGGCGGCCTGCTGGCGCAAGGCCTGCTGTTCGCCTCCTTCGACCTGCCGCAGTACGGCATCAACGTCACCACCCTGCTGGTGCCGCTGTTCGCCACCGCCGTGCTGGCGAAGAAGATCATCCCCGCCGATACGCCCTACGTGGATATCCGCTACGGCCAGGCGCTGAAGCTCTCGCTCGCCTATCAGGGCGGCATCGTCGCCTGGGTCGCCTTCTGGGCCTTCTACGGCCAGGGCATCGGCGCCGACAACCTGGCGGAAGTCGTCTCCTTCGGCGCCGCCTACATGACCGTCGTCATCGTCGAGCCGCTGATCGACCTCGCCGTGCTCGCCGCGGCGAAATTCCTCAACGGCCTGCGCAACACGATGTTCGTGGAGAAGCGGCTGTACAGCGGGACGCAGGGGTAAACGACAAGGCGGCGGGCGCACGAAACGCCCGCCGCACGTTGATCAAGGGCACAGGATGAGTGGTCAACCCGCTGGACGCTCCGCGAACTGCGGCAGGGAATCGCAGATTTCGTACCAGTCTGCCTTGGAAGCAACGAAGATATGTGCCGATGGGCGCGCGGACACCAATGGTGAATCAAGCGTGCCGAGTCGCAGCCGAAGCACACCGGGCATGCTGTCCCGCTTGCTGAAGATCGGCGAGCCGCAAGTGGAACAGAACAAGCGATGGACGCCTTCTGGCGTACTGAACGATTTCAGCATCCCTTTCCCACTCATGAGTTCGAGCGCGGCCTCATCCACAGTGGCATTCGCCGCAAACACCGAGCCGCTGGCCTTGCGGCAACGGGAGCAATGACAGAAAGCCGCGGCACGAAGATCGCCACGAATCACGTACTTGACGGAACCACACAAGCAGCTACCTTCATACATTGGGAAACTCCTCGTTCTACGCGTAAACCGCTCACGATGGGCGTGTGAAACGCCGCTGTAGCCAAAAGTGATATATTGAATCCGCCTAGGAATTCAACTGTCCCAAGGATCAATGAGCTCAATTCCGCAGTCGCTGAAATCCTTGACATTGCGGGTAGCCACACTCGCCCCCCGTGACTTGGCAATAGCCGCGATCATCGCGTCGAACTGGCTGATCGGCTTTCCGGCTGCTTTGCGCGAGGCTGCAATATCGGCGTAGGCATCCGCAGCGTCGGTATCGAAGCTCAAAACCTGCCCCAGCAGGTCAATGGCAAAGATGTCCATCACCGCAGCCTGGAGCCTGACCTTGCGCTGTCCGTCAGGCAGCAACTTGACGCCATAGAGCAACTCGCCTCGCGTGACCGTCGTCGTGAAGAGTGCAGAACGTGGCTGAGCTCCGAGCCATGCCATTGGCCGGGCTGCTGGGGCCGGCCGCAGGATCTCGGAAAGCACATTGGTGTCCAGAACGATCATGTCCTGAACTCCGGAGGCGGACGAACCGCTTCACGCGGCGGCAGTTCCAGTTCGACCCCACCGAGCTCCGCCACGCGTGCGCGGATGGCTTCCACCAGCGAAGCCCCCCGCACCGGTTCGACCGACAGCGCACCACGCAGGATGTCACGCGCTTCATCTTCCATCGAGCGGCCGTGTTGCGCTGCCCGGATCCGTAGCCGGGCCTTGAGTTCGTCGTCGATGTTGCGGATGGTCATGGTTGCCATAGTCACCTCCGACCTGCAGTCAATGACTGCAGATTAGTCATTGACTGACCGTCCGGCAAGCCATACACGCTCTTGCATCTTCTTGAACTGACAACGGCCTCCGGCCTATTAATGCTGAAAGCATGGATTCGGCGATCTTGCTGCACATCCAAGCCATACCGTAATAGCCGGCCATCATCCGGCTCATCACCTGATACCGAAGGCCATCTCGGCGAGCCGCGCAAGTTCACGGTGAACCTGAAGCACGAACACTGATGCGGTGCGTGCAACCCGTGTTCCGGACCGGGCACGAAGAAGCTGTACCGGGCGGGCATCCATGCCTGCCCTTGAATCACCGTACAGTCCCGGCGGCACTCGTGTGGCCGAATACCTGCCCGATGGAGACCGCGCCCGGCGCGTAGGCGGACATGGCAGCGCCGAGGATGGCGACGCGGCAAACGGGACGATGGTGCGGCTGACGGCACTCGTGAGCCAATGCTGGGGGTCGTGACCGCGCAGATGGCGGAACAGGGCGTAGGAAAGCGCACCATCCACGAGGACTTCCGCAAAGACGACCGGCGCGATGTAGATGACGTAGAGCGATGCAATGGCGAGGCCAGCGGCAAGCGCCAGCGCGACGAGCGGAATTGCGAGTTCGTCTGCATCTTCGATAGGGCTGAGCACCTCTTTGAATGGTGCGCTGGCGCCCGTGGCCAAACCGTCTGGAGGGATTGCGATCACATCGCTTGCGCCAGATGAGGCCTCGAAGGAGGCGGATGCCCCACCACCACCGAAATCACCGCCTTCGCCACTGCGGAACTCCGGTGCCGAAGAGCCTTGCCCGCCGCCCGTATTGCCGAAACCCGGCGAGAGATCGGGCAGATCCAGATAATCCTCGGCGTTGGTGCGAAGCCAGAGCCAGACAAGGAACAGAAAGCACAGGTAGGCGCAGCAAACCGCAAGCGGGTAGCGAATAGCCATGCTGTCCAGGCCGAGCTGGAGCATCACGAAGGAGCTCAGCAAACCGAAACCGCCGGTCAAGGCTGCGATGAGCGTCATCTGGGCGCGGGGAAAGGACCGATCGAGCAGTCGCTGCCTGACCCGGGCCACAGCCAAGGAGCGGAGAAAGGCGGAAGAACGCTGTCGCATCTGCTGAATTCTTCATCGGCCGCGAGGCCGGCTCAGCAGATCGTCGAGGTGCGCGCGCACCTCCGGCCATTCGCCCTGGTGCAGGCTGTACATCACCGTGTCGCGGATGCTGCCGTCGCGTCGCAGCGCATGGCCGCGGATCACGCCATCCTTTTTCGCACCCAGGCGCTCGATCGCACGCTGGCTGGCAAAGTTGAAATTGTCGGTGCGCCAGCCGACCACGTTGCAGCCCAGGGTATCGAAAGCATGTGTCAATAGCAGCAACTTGCAGACGGTATTGACGTGCGTGCGCTGCACCCGCTTTGCGTACCAGGTGTAGCCGATTTCCAGCCGCTTCACGGCAGGCAGGATGTCGTGATAGCTCGTGGAGCCGAGGACCGTGCCGCTGACCTTGTCGATGACGGCAAAGGCAAAGCGCTGGCCTTCCTCACGGCTCTTCAGGGCTGCTTCGACATACCCGCGTGTCTCATCGGGTTCAGGCACCGACGTAACACGCAGCTTCCACAACTCTCCGTCGGCGGCGGCGGCACGCAGGCCGGCTTCATGCTCGAGAGCGAGCGGGCGGAGCTGCACGCCGTGAGCAGCGAGAACAACGGGTTCGACAAAAGCCATATGTACGCTCGAATGTCTTCCTGAATCAAACCGGTCCGGCCTGTGATCCAGTCATGGATGACGGGACTGAGCCAATGCGATCGCAGCCTGGATCGCAGCCCGAGCCTGGGGGCTGTTCTTCCACCAGGTGGAGCCGACGATGGCCGAGGCTCGAGAAACGATATCCAGCGTATTCGCTTTACTCAGATGGACCAGGGATTCGAACCCCATCTGCTCGAGGCGGGCCACCACCGTGGGGCCTACTCCCTTCACGCCCAGCAAGGCCTTACGTTCTTCAGGCGAAAATGGCACGGTATTTCTCCATCGAAGTGCAGCAGTTCCTCAGTTGCTCTCTTCTTGCTGCACAGCCGGCTCCAGCACCGGCAACGCCCCTACCAGGCACGATGTCAGCCACGAAACGGTTCCTGAGTGCGCGGAGCATCCGGCGCCTGCTCGTCCAGAGACTCACGATACCTGATGCAGCCACGCATGAAGTGCTGCCACTCTGGAACGGCTATCCTGGGTTCCACTTTCTCCGGCAGGAGCGCCCACAGCGCCGGATGGTGCCAGCACAGATCATGGCCGGTACTGTCCCTGTGCGCGCGGATGCCTTGACGCAGCTTGAGAACCTCCACGATCAGCTGCTCTCGCGACATGTCCTGCAGGTCACTGTCCATCGTCTTTCCAATACGGCATCAGTTGTCGGACGCCCATGGCGCCCCTTTCAGCTCGACGACATTTCCTTCCGGATCGCTTACATAGATCGACGGCCCCTGGCCCTCCGCCCCATAGCGGGATTCGACGGCACCCGGCTCGACGCCTTTGCTCTTCAAGTGGCGAACGATCTCCTCGGCGTCGAAGGGATCGATGCGAAGGCAGAAATGATCCAGGTTCCTGCCTTCCTTCCCCGGAGCAACTCCACCCATGCTTCCCAGGCGACCATCCACGGGAATCAGGTCTATCAGCGAATCGCCAGCCCTGAGCTGGTACAGGCCAAGCTCCTCCTGAACCCTCTCCAACGAGCAGCCAATCACGCCGACGTAGAAATCGAGCATCGCCTGGACATCGGCCACCCTGAGCACGAGGTGGTCTATATGCCTGATTTTCAGCATCTCAACGCCCCCTCTGACAAATACACGGCAAAGAAAGATCGATTGCGATCACTACGCCAGCGGCAAACCATGCTCCTGGACATAGGCGTTGGAGCTCTCCAGCGCCTCTCGATTCTCCGCCAGCCAACGCTCGCCCCTTTTCGCAGCTACTGCGCTCGCCAGCCCTGCCTCGGCTGCCTGCGAAATATCGATATGCAGCACTTCCGCCTCGGCAAGCAGCGCTTCGTCCAGCGAAACCTTGGCAGCTTTTCGCGCAATACCGGACATAGCGGATACGGTAGCAAGCATTGTCTTTTCCTCATGATGGAACGACGGACTCTCACGTCGAAGCATGGGCAGAAACACCCGACCTGTAAACCTTCACCCTCGGTTGCGCTGCACTCACCGCCTCGAATCACCCCTCGCCCCGATACACGCAACACTCCTCATCCACCGTCCCTTGATCCAGATGTTGGTCGACGATGCGGTCGATGGCCGCCTCGTCCAATTTTCCGTACCAGGTTCCATCGGGATAGACGATCATCAGCGGCCCGTGGTTGCAGGGATACTGGCAGCTGGTCTGCAGCATCATCACGGTTTTCTGCAGTTTGCCGCTGGCGCGCAGGCGGTCGCCGAGGTGCTGCCAGAGCGTGGCGCCGCCGAGCGCGGCGCAGCGCGGACCGAGGCAGAACAGCACGTGGCGTTTGTGGGGCGGAATGTTCGACCAGGCGATGGGATCGCGCTGCCAGTCGCCGCCTGCCGTATCCGCCACGTCGGGCAACGGGTCGGCGGCGCAGGCCTGGCGGGCGAGCAGCGCCGGGAGCTCCGGCAGGCTGCCGAGCGCAGGGGCAAAGGCGATCTCCGGCAGCGGCCGATCCGCCGGCTGGCGGGTGCGCCAGCGCATCGCGACCTTGTGCAGCCAACGCAGCAGGGATTTGTCGCCGGGGATGAATACCGGCTGCACGACGATCCTGCGCACACCGGCGCAGGCGTCCAGCGCTTCCGGCAGCGAAGGGGCTTCGCGGTCGACGAAGGCGGGTTCCACCCGGGTACCGGGCAGGGTCGCGCGCACGCCTTCAATCATGGATTCCATTTCTTCCCTGGCGGCGGGGCCGAGGCCACCGCGGCCGAGCAGGATGATGGCAGGCGGCGTTTGCGAAATATCAGACGGGTTCATCGGGCATGAATTCGATATGGGGCCTGCCGGTTCGCGGATGCAGGCGGATGGTGGCGCGGACGCCGTATACGCGGGCGATGGTTTCTTCGGTCAACACCTCGACGGGCGTGCCGCTCGCGGCGAGGCGACCGTTCTGCAGCAGGTAGAGCCGGTCGCAGTAGTGCGCGGCGATATGCAGCTCGTGCAAGGCGGCGATGGCGGTGACGCCCAGGCTGCGGATCAGGTTCATGATCTCGAACTGGTAGCGCACGTCGAGATGGTTGGTCGGCTCGTCGAGCACCAGCAGGCCGGCCTGCTGGGCGAGCGCACGGGCCATCAGCACGCGCTGCTTCTCACCGCCGGACAGGGTGGCGAAGCTGCGTTCGGCCATGGCCAGCACACCGGTGCGCTGCATCGCGGACTGCACGATGTCGGCATCGTGCCGGTCGTCGCGAGCGAAGGGCGATTTGTGCGGCGTGCGCCCCATCGACACCATTTCGCGCACACTGAAGCCGCCGAAATCACCACCGGCGTCGAAACCGCCGCCCTGCTCCTGCGCCAGCACCGCCATCAGGCGGGCGTTTTCGCGCGCGGAGATGTCCCATACGTCGCGGCCATCGATCGACACCGCGCCCGCCGTCGGCCGCAGGATGCGGTAGATCATGCGCAGCACGGTGGACTTGCCGCTGCCGTTGGGGCCGATCAGGCCGACCAGTTCGCCTTCGCCGACGTGCAGCGACACGTCCTCGACGATCGCCCGTGCCGTACCGGAATGGGGTGGACGCCAGCGCAGATCACGGGCCTGCAGCTTCATCGCCCCACTCCGGGCGACATGCCGCGCCGATACAGCATCCAGACGAAGAAGGGACCGCCGATCAGCGAGGTGATGATGCCCACCGGCAGCTCGGTGGGCGCGAAGGCAATGCGCGCGCCCGCATCCACCCACACCAGGAAGATGGCGCCGACCAGCGCCGCCACCGGCAGCACGCGGCGGTGCTCGGTGCCCACCAGCATGCGGGTGACGTGCGGCACCATCAGGCCGATGAAGCCGATGGCGCCGCTGACGGCCACCATCACGCCAGTCAGCAGCGACACCAGCACGAACAGGCCGCGCCGCATCCGCGTCGTGTCCACGCCCAGGGTATTGGCGGTTTCGTCGCCGGCAAGCAGGGCATTGAGCCCGCGCGCCTGCAGCAGCAGCCAGGCGATGCCCGCGACCAGCACCAGCGCCGGCAGGCCGAGCTCGTCCCAGCGCGTGCCGGCCAGGCTGCCCAGCGTCCACGACAGTACCGCATTGGCCAGTTCCCGCTGCCCGGCGGTCAGCGTGACGAGGCTGGTGATGCCGCTGAGGCAATAGCCGATCGCCACCCCGCCCAGGATCAGCCGCGGCGCCAGCAGCCTGCCGCTGCTGTGCGCCAGCCAATACACCGCGACGCAGGCCAGCAGCGCACCGGAGAACGCGCCCAGCGGCAAGGCATAGATGCCGGCGAAGCCTAGCACACCATAGGCCAGCACCATCACCGCGCCGACCGAGGCGCCGGACGACACGCCGAGCAGATAGGGGTCGGCCAGCGGGTTGCGCACCATCGCCTGCATGGTCACGCCGACCACCGCCAGCCCGGCGCCCACCAGCGCCGCCAGCAGCACGCGCGGCATGCGTATCAGCCACACGATCTGATGCTGGGCATGCGTCCATTCGCCCGGCGCCGAACCCAGCCCCAGCCCCAGCGCAAGCTCGTGGCCGGCGATGCGCCAGACGCTGGCCGGCGAGATATCCACCGGCCCCAGGGTGATGCCGAAGGTGATCGAGAGCAGCAGCAGACCGGACAGCGCAAGCATCAGCACCGGCATGCGCCGCCGCCGTGCGGAAAGGACGTCCGCGGCTTCCCCCCTTCGGACTGGCAGTACGTCCTGCTGCCTCACTGCATCCGTCCGGGATGGAAGGCCTGCGCCAGCGTGCGCACCCGCGCGACGTTGCTCGGCCCCGGCGTGGCCTCGGCATAGGTGAGGACGACGTAATTCCCGCGCCGGATCGCTTCGACTTCGGACAGCTCGGGCCTGGAGCGCAGGAAGTCGATCTTGCCCTGCGGGCCGGGGTGGTCGTAGTCGATGATCACGATCCACTCGGGATTGCGCTCGACGACGTCCTCCCAGTTGCCGCGCGGCCAGTTGCTGGGAATGTCGTCGAAGATATTGCTTCCCCCGGCCGCTTCGATCATGGCATTGGGCATGCCGAAACGGCCGGCGGTGGTGAATGCGTCGGTGCCGCCGTCATAGACGAACACCTTCGGGCGCGATTCGATGTCTTCCAGGGCATCGGTGACGGCCTGCAGCTCGGCGCGCTGCTGCTCGACCAGAGCCTGGGCGCGCTGTTCGATGCGGAAGATCCGGCCGAGATTGAGCATGTCGTTGAAGGTGTCCTCCAGCGACACCCGGGTGCGCGCCACCTTGCGCACGCAGGACTCGGTCAGGATGTAGGACTGGATGCCGAACTCCCGCAAGGCCGCCGGCGTCACCTCGCCTTCGCGGAAGCCGTAGCTCCAGCCGGCGAAGACGAAATCGGCCTGGGCGCCGACGATCGCCTCGATGTTCATGCCTTTCCGGGACAACTCGGGCACGCGGGCCAGTTGCTCGCGGTATTCCGGCGCGATGTTCTTGTTGCCGCGGATGCCGCTGTAGCCGACCAGGGTATCGCCGAGGCCGAGATACAGGAACATCTCGGTGATGTTGACGTCGTGCGTGACGACCCGCTGCGGCACGCTGTCGTAGCGCACCGTTTCGCCGCACACGTCGATGCTGACCGGCTGCACCCGATCTTCGGCCACCGGCGGCGCGGACACGGCCGGCGGCGCATCCGGCGCACAGGCGGCCAACGCATTCACACCCATCACCAGCAGAAAACGATTGATCCACATAACTGCTTCCCAAACGGCCATGCCGCTACTGGCCGTGCCGGCACGATACCGGCACGGCCGCAGGCATCAGAACTTCATTTCGGCAATCAACTCCACCCTGCGGTCGTCGCCCATGACGAAGTTGCCGCCATAGGAAGCCGCCGCATAGACCTTGTCGGTCAGGTTGCGGCCGAGCAGGCGCAGCGTGGTGTTCTGGTCGTATTGCCAACTGATGGCGGCGTCGAACACGGTGTAGGACGGCAGCGTCAGCGAGTTTGCGTTGTTGGCGTAACGCTTGCCGACGTAGCGCGCACCCAGCGAAGCCTGCCAGTCGCCGACCTGGTAATGGCCCCACAGGTTGGCGATGTTGCGGGCCACGTTGCTCGGCCGGTTGCCGGCACGGTCGGCGCCGCCGGCTTCGACCAGTTCGTCGAACTCGGCATCGATCAGTGCGTAGTTGCCTTCGAACATCAACTGCCGGGTCGGCCGCAGCACTGCAGTCAACTCGATGCCCTTCGAATGCTGGCTGCCGCCCTGCACCGAGATCGCCGGCTGCACCGGGTCGCGGGTGATGATGTCGTCCTTCTCGATGCGGTAGATCGCCGCCGTCCATTCGCCGAGGCCCTGGCCGAACTGCTGCTTCAGGCCCACTTCGACCTGCTTCGCCGAAGCGAGCTTGAACGCGCTGTTGGCCAGGCTCAGCGACAGCATGTTGTCGATCGGGTCGTAGCCCTTGCTGAGCTGGCCATAGACGCTGAGATCGTCGCTGACGAAGTGCGTCAGCCCCAGCCGCCACGACGTGCCGGACAGCTTCTTGCCGAAGGACACGCCGGTCAGCCGGTCGCGGCGGTCGTAGTCGCTCAGGTCGCGGCGCGCGCCGAACAGCAACTGCCACTTGTCGCTGAAGCGCCAGGCGTCCTCGAAGTAGAAGGCGTGCTGGGTGGTGTCGGTATCGGTCTTGGGCTGGGTGACGCCCGGGTTCACCCACAGACCATGGACCGGATCGCGCGCCGAGACGCTGGACGAGCCGCCGTAGGGCGCGTTGTTGGAAAGCCGCAGATCGGCCTGCGAGTATTCCCAGCCGAGCACCGCCTTGTGCTGGCCGGCGGTGATCGTCGCCTCCAAACGGTTACCCGTCTGCTCCAGGTCGTGGAAGATTTCCAGGTAATCGGAGCGCGACACCCTGTCCGTCGCGGGGTCGTAGCGATAGCCCTCGACGTTCTTCCAGTGCCGGTCGGAGGCGAAGTGATAGACCTCGTTGCGGATGCTCAGCCACTCGTTGGCCGTCCATTCGGCCCGCGCGCGCAGGCGGGTGTCCTCGTAGCGGACGACGCCGTCGGTGACGTTGTAGTTCTCGTGGCGCAGATGCTTCAGCACCTTGCCGTTGTAGACCGGCGTGCCCCAGTAGTCCCCCGGCTTCTGCTCGCTGAAGTCGGCCAGCAGTTCGAAGCGCAGATCGCTCGACGGCTGCAGGCGCAGCGTGCTCATGACCTTGCCGCCCTGCGAACGCGCATAGTCGCGCTTGGCATCCGACTGGTGGCCATAGACGTCGACGCGATAGCTGGCGATCTCGCCGATGGGGCCGGTGGCGCCCAGGCCCAGGCGATAGGTATCGTACTGGCCCAGGCCCAGCAGCAATTCGGTGGAGCGCTCGCGGCTGGGCTGCTTGCGCACCGCGTTGATGACGGCACCCGCCGTGCCGGCGCCGGAGACGATCGAAGCCGGGCCGCGCAGCACTTCGATGCGCTCGTAACCCCAACTGGTATTGGGATAGTTGATCGTGCCGGCGGCGGTGCCGATGCGCGCGCCGTCTTCGGCGACACCGACCGAGTTGACGCCCGCGAAACCGCGCGCGGAAAACGACAGGCCGCCGTTGCCGCCGGTGCCCTGCGAAGTCAGGCCGGTCGTGCGGGTGACGGCCTCGACGACGCCGAAGTCGCCGCGCCGGCGCATCGTGTCGGCATCCATCTGCTCCAGGCTGGCAGGCAGCTCCTGCGCGGACAGGCCGGTGCGGCTGCCGGTGGCGGACGGCCGGTTCAGGCCCAGGCTGCCGTCGGGCACGGCCGTCACCTCCACCGGCGGCAAGGTCGTTTGCGCCACGGCGGGCGCGGACAGGAATGCCGCCAGCAGGGCGAAGGGGAGCGGGCGAAGCTTCGCCGGGCTACGGCGGGAAACACAAGATTTGGTGAGTTTCATGGTCAGATCGCAGTGCTGACCGTCCGGACATGCGCAGCGGCACACCACGTCACCCGATGCACACGACATCCGGACCACCTGGAGCCACCACCTGCTTCCCCGCAGACGGTCTGTTGCCAAAAGCCGCGCATCCAACGCGGGATGCACGGCGCCAACAGGCCGGTCTCCGGGCTTGCACAGCGTATCCGGGCGCGCAGCGCCGGATACCGGACTCACCGCCTTCCCGATGCGTTCGCGCGCTTCCTCGGCGGAAGCCACGTGGCGCATCAGTGGCTGGCCCGGGCGTCGATCGCTCGACGGCCGGAGCCGGGGTGAATCCCGATGTGCTTACCGTTGCGGGGGCAGCCAAGGCCTTGCGCAGCCGGAACGACGATCGCTCCGGCCGCACGCACCTTGTTCCCGTTTAACCGGGCGCCCCATCGAAGGAGCCGCCCGGCACCTGTAGTCCTCATCGATCGCAGCGCACACAGGCGCGCAGCCGCATCGACGTGGCGGGCAGTATAGCTCCACGGCAACACCGATGGCTGACAGCCGGGGGCACGAGCTTGCGACGCCACATCCGATTGCGTATGCTCGCCGCCACTTGATCCGGTGTCCGTCCACGCAGCCGCGTGGCCGGGTGAAACGGGAAGTCCGGTAAGCGAAGCTCGTCAGCCTCGCCATCCCGGCGCAGCCCCCGCTGCTGTAAACCTTTCAGATGCCGCCATCCATGCCACTGGGCCATTCAGTTGCCCGGGAAGGCGGCGGCATCGGTCGAAGGCGAGCCAGAAGACCGGCCGGATCAGGAAGAAGTACCAACTCCGGGGTGTGGGTTGTCCGTCTTTTGTGCGCGTGCCGGCAGAAGCTTTCTCCGTCGCATGCCGCAATCGTCTGCTGTCGCCGCAGGGACGCACGGTCTGCACGTACTTTTTGCCGTTTGCAGGCGATGCGACACATCATGAAAACTTCCATTCCTCAAGGCCTCCGCTCCGCGCTGGCGCTTTCCGGCGCGGCCTTGTGCCAGCCGCTGTGGGCCGTGACGCCCACCGTCACGCTCAACAGCGTCGTGATCGAGGCGCCATCGGTGGAGACCACCACCACCGCCGAACTGGCCCAGTTCGGCAGCAAGACCGAAATCGTCACCCGCGAGCAGATCGAGCGCGCCGGCCCCAGCGCGGACGTGGCGCGGGTGCTGCAGATGTACGTGCCCGGCCTGTTCATCGCGCCCAAGAACGGCCCCTTCGACTACACCGCGGTGTCGCTGCTGGGCGGCCGCACCGACGACACGCTGATCCTGCTCGACGGCGTGCGCCTCAACAACCGCCTGTACGGCGGCATCTACATCGACACGCTGCCGGCCGCCGCAGTGGAACGCATCGAAGTGCTCAAGGGCGGGCAGAGCCTGTTCTTCGGCACCCAGGCCATTTCCGGCGTCATCAACATCGTCACCCGCCGCGCCCAGAGCCGCGAGTATTCCGGCCAGGCCAGCCTCGGCGTGGACACTTTCGGCGGCATCAATGCCGAAGGCCGCGTCGAGCGCGTGTTCGAGAACGGCCTCGGCGCATTCGAGTTCCTCGCTTTCGCCAGCCACAACGAATCCGACGGCTACGAACCCTATCGCCGCAGCGACACCACGGCGACGCTGAGCAAGCGCAAGCGCGCCTACGAAGTCACCACGGTCGGCGCCAAGCTGGCGCAGAACTTCGGCAGCAATGCGCGCGCCGAGCTGTTCTACCAATACACCGATGCCGATCTCGATTTCGCCCGGCCGACGCAGAACCGCGACACGCGCAACGTCCGCGATCATCACATCCTGACGGCGACCTTCGAGCATGCGCCGAGCGACAGCTTCCGCTATTTCGTCAAGGGCCACTTCAACAAGTGGGACACCGATTACACCCGCGTCTACAACCTGCCGGGCGGCGGCATCAGCGTGATCAACGACAAGGACTACTGGGGCTTCAAGGACTGGGGCGTGCAGGCCCAGGCCACCGCCGTGCTGCCCGGCGCGCACGAACTGGTGTTCGGCGTGGACAGCCAGCGCTATCGCGCCCGCGACGACATCACCGAAGTCCATGACCACCAGGCCGAAGCCTATGGCGCCTACGTGCAGTTCCGCCCGGTGTTCAAGTCCATGCCGCAGTGGCAGCCGGCCGTCGGCGTGCGCCACGAGAAGATGAGCGGCGGCGGCAGCGCCACGGTGTGGAACCTCAGCTCGCGCTACCAGCTCGACGACCAGTGGGCCTTGCGCGGCCAGATCGGCACCGCCTTCAAGCTGCCCACCGCCTACCAGCTTTACTCCTTCGAGGACGGCCTGCTGGGCAATACCGGCCTGAAGCCCGAGCGCAGCCGCAACATCGAGCTGGGTTTCGACTGGGTGTCGCGCAGCTCCAACCTGCCGCTGCGCCTGTCGTCCACGGTGTTCAAGCGCAAGGTCGAAGACCTCATTTCCGTCGTCGGCGGACAGTACAACAACAGCAAGGGCGAAATCGACGTGAAGGGCATCGAATTCGACGGCCAGTTCCAGTTGACCCGCAACTGGGGCATCGGCGGCGATTACACCCGCACCATCAGCGAGGCGCAGAACGGCTCCCGCCTGACCGGCGTGCCGGCCTGGATGGCGCGGGCGCGCGTCAATTTCGACAGCAACGATGCCCGCTTCGGCGGCGAAGTGGCGTGGCGCTTCATCGCCGACATCGCCCACAACGCCACCGTCGAATACGGTCGTTATGCCGTCGTCGATGCCAGCGCGTACTACTATCTGGACGCCGCGCGCAGCCACAAGCTGAGCCTGCTGGTGGAGAACCTGTTCGACCGCGACTACGGCACCGCGCTGATCACCAACGGCAGCCGCCTGGTGCCGCAACTCGGCCGGCCGCTGAACGCCGAGCTGCGCTACACCTACCGTTTCTGACTCACCCGCGCCAGACGCCGCCCGCTGCGTTGCGGGCGGCCTGCCGAGGCTTCCACTCGGCCATCCACACTCCACGGCCGCCGCACATGACGTTGCCGGCATGCCGAACACTCACGAAACGCACCGTGCCCATCATTCCGTCCGCCCTGCCAGCCACCTTCCTGTCCGCCTGCCGCTCCCTGGCTCAAAAGCTCGCGCCAGCGCTGCTGCTTGCGCCGGCATTGGTCTCCGGCACGCCCGCACACGGTGCGAGCACGGACGATGCGGCACCGCTGCACTATCGCAACTGCGGCCAGGAATGGCAGTTGCCGCGTCCACCGCAACGCATCATCGCGCTGAACCAGCATGCCGCCGACCTCGTGCTGGCACTGGACGGCCAGGACCGCTTGATCGGCGTCAGTTGGCTCGACGACGATGCCGAAGCAGCAGCCAGCGGCCTATACCAGGGCGTGCCGGTCATCGCCCGCCGCTACCCGTCGCTGGAGGCCGTGCTCGCCCATGAAAGCGATTTCCTCGTCGCCGGCTTCGCCACCGCCTTCATGCCTGGACGCGGACCGGGCACACGCGATGCGCTGAATGCCGAACGCATCGGCAGCTATCTCATCGAGGAAGCCTGCGATCCCATGCAGCACACTGCCGATGCTTTTGGCGACGTGCTCCACGATCTGCGGACGATGGGCCGGCTGCTCGGCGCGGAGCAGCGGGCGCAAACCCTGGCCGACAGGTTTTCCTCGCAGCTCGCGGCGGCACGCGGTCAACCGCTGCCGCGACCGGTGAATGTGCTGGTGTTCGACAGCGATCTGCGCGCGCCCATCGTCGAAGGTGGGCGCGGTTTCGTCACCGCCATGCTGTCGCTCAGCGGTGCCCGCAACGTCTTCGACGACCTCGATCTCAGCCGCGGGAACGTGTCCTGGGAACAGGTCGTGGCGCGCTCGCCGGACGTGATCGTGCTGATCGATGCCAACTGGTCGAGCGCCGCCGACAAGCGCAGCTTCCTGCTGCACGACCCCATCCTGTCGGCCCTGCCGGCCGTGCGCGACGGCCGCTTCATCGAATTGCGCTTCACCGCGGCCGTGCCCGGCATCAAGAGCGGCGAAGTGCTGGAACGCCTGACACGCGAACTGCACGCCGTGGCAGCCAAGTTGCCTCCCGCGGCGCAATGAGCATGTCGGGCGCGGCCCCTGCCGGGCCTTTGCTTCAGGCCCACGCCCTCGCCTGGCACAGCAGACCGGGGCAGGCGATCGTGAGCGGCATCAGTTTCGCGCTGCAGCCCGGCGAAGTATTGGGCGTGCTCGGCCCCAATGGCGCCGGCAAGACCACCTTGCTGCGCCTGCTGTACCGCCATCTGCGGCCGAGCGCCGGCCAGGTGCAGCTTCGCGGCACGGACATCTGGCGCTGGACGGCACGCGACTTCGCCCGCGAGGTGGCGGTCGTGCCGCAGGACACACCGGCCGATTTCGCCCTGAGCGTGCGTGACATCGTCGCCACCGGCAGGCTGCCGCGAATCGGCCGCTGGCAGTGGTGGGACAGCAGCCACGATGGCGCCGTGGCGCGCGCGCTGGCCGCCTTCGAACTCGACGCCCTCGCCGACACCCGCTTCGCCCTGCTGTCCGGCGGCGAGCGCCAGCGCGTGCTGTTTGCCCGCGCGCTGGTGCGCGATCCCGTGTTGCTGCTGCTCGACGAGCCCACCAACCATCTGGACATCCGCCACCAGCTCGATGCGCTGGAGAAAATGCGGGCGCTGGGACTGAGCGCGGTTGTCTCGCTGCACGATCTCAATCTCGCCGCACGCTACTGCGACCGCGTGCTGGTGCTCGCCAGAGGCACCACGGTGGCCTGCGGAACACCGGCGGAAGTACTGCAGCCCGGCCTGCTGAGGGAGGTCTTCGGCGTCGATAGCGAAGTGCTGGACGATCCGCGCACCGGGCGCCCCTGGCTGGCGTTCTACCCGTCGAAGCCTGCGCCATGAACCGCCTTTCCGCCCGTCCCGTGCCGTATCCGCTGCGATTGTCGCTCCTGGCCGCATGCACGCTGGCGCTCGCCGTCGGCACGTTGCTCAAGGGTACGCTCAGCTTCACGCCGGCACAGTTGTACGAGTTGCTGCACGCGGCAATGCACGGCGATCCCTCCGGCGTGCTGGACAGCCCATCGGCCCGCATCCTGCTGGGGCTGCGCATTCCGCGCATGCTGCTCGCCTTCCTGGTCGGAGCAGGGCTGGCCGTGGCCGGCGCAGTGCTGCAGGCCGGCACGCGAAACCAGCTCGCCGACCCCTACCTGTTCGGCCTGTCTGCCGGGGCGACGCTCGGCGTGGTCGGCCTGATCACGCTGGCCGGTGCCTCGGTCGGCACCACCTCCATTGCCCTGGCCGCGTTCTGCGGCGCCACGCTGGCGCTGCTGCTGGTCGCCGGCTCTGCCTTTCCTCGGCGGGGCGAAGCGCCGGAAAGGCTGGTGCTGGCCGGCGTCGCGGTGGCCTTCCTGCTCTCGGCGGCGAGCAACTTCCTGATCTACTGGGGCGGCCGCGAGGTGGCGCAGTCGGCGCTGTTCTGGGCGCTCGGCAGCCTGGGCGGCGCGCGCTGGCCGATGCTGGCGCTGCCCGCCGCAGTGGTCGCCGCCGGCTTCCTGTACTGCCTGTACCACGGCCGCCAGCTCGATGCCCTGACGATGGGCGAGGAAAGCGCCACCACGCTGGGCATCGACGTTCGCCGCACCCGGCTCGCGCTGCTGCTGGTGGCGACGCTGATGACCGCAGTGCTGGTTTCCCAGGCCGGCGCAATCGGCTTCGTCGGGCTGGTCGTGCCGCATCTGGCACGCTATCTGGCCGGCGGCGCGCATCTGCGCCTGCTGCCGGCCTGTGCGCTGCTCGGCGGCGCCCTGCTGATCGCCGCGGACTGGCTGGCACGCGTCATCGTCGCGCCATCCGATCTGCCGGTCGGCATCATCACTGCCGGCATCGGTGGCATCTACTTCCTGCTGATGCTCCACAGCCAGCGGCGTTGAGCAAGCCCGATTTCTTGACAAGCGTGCATGGATACCCAATAGTCGCGCCCAGCATTGCGCGCCCGCCTCCGTCATCGGAAGCACCGGGCTGAAAAGGGAACACGGTGGAAATCCGTGGCTGTCCTCGCAACTGTAAGCGCCGAGCGGATCGTCGGCATACCACTGCCCGGGTACGGGTGGGAAGGTGACGATCAGCGTTGAGGCGTGAGTCAGGAGACCTGCCAATGCAAGTTACTGCGCCATCGAGCGAGGGCTCTGGGTGGACGGCCATGCCGCTGCAGTAGCGTAAACATTTGTTTTGTTTACACTTACCGCAACGGATGGCGTCGATCTCATCTTGTTCGCAGTGTTGTTCCGCATCGTCCGGCCAGCGCCGGGCAACATGGCCGTGGGCACAGCCCGTGGCCGGGAATGCCTGTGAAACCATTCCGTCGCGGCGAGTTCCTTCTGGAGCCTGACCCGATGAGACATCCCCTGCTGGGCGCCGCCACCGCGCTCGTTCTGCTGCCGGCCGCACATGCCGCCGACGCCTCCCTGGCCGGCGTGGTGGTGGAAGCCACCAAGCTGGAGAAATCGCAGTTCACGATGACCCAGTCCGCCTCGGTGGTCGAGGAAGAAGACATCGTCCGCGGCGGCTACACCGACGTCGCCGAGGTGCTGCGCAGCCTCGCCGGCATCGAATTCAAGCAGGTCGGCGGCCCCGGCCAATACACCTACCTACGGATGCGCGGCTTCGGCGCCGGCCACGTGCTGGTGGTGGTCGACGGCATGACGCTGAACCAGGCCGGCTCCGGCGACGTCGGCAGCCTGCTGGGTCAGATCGACCCGTCGACCATCTCGCGCATCGAAGTGCTGCGCGGCCCGCAGGCCGTGCTGTACGGCGCCAACGCCACCGCCGGGGTGATCTCCATCACCACCAAGCGCGGCAGCCAGGAACCGCGGCTGTCGATCGCGGCCGAAGCCGGCTCGCTCGGCTGGCGCAAGCTCAAGGGCAACTGGCAACACGTGACGGAGCTGGGCGACGGCCAGTTGCGCAGTTCGGTGTTCGCCTCCAAAACCGACAGCGACGGCGTGCATCGGCACGAGGAATTCAAGGACGAAGAGCTCCAGCTCTCGCTCGACTACCGCTCGGCGAACTTCGACGCAGGGCTGTCGGCCTGGCATGCCGACAACCGCTTCAGCTTCGCCCATCTGACCGAAGTCACCCGCAGCAGCGGGCATCCGACCTACTGGGCGAGCCAGTTGCCCGACCCCAACGCTTATAACGACACCCGTACCCGACTCGTCAGTGCCTACCTCGAACACCGTCTCAGCGACCGCCTCAGCCACCGCCTGGAAGCGGGCTGGACCGAATCGCGGCGCAAGACGCTGGACCGCGACGACGGCCTGCTGGGCTACGTCACCGCACCGTGGGATGGTTTCTCCCCCGACTGGATGAATTTCTACAACCGGGGCGACGCGGTACCGATCTTCGACAACGGCAGCCCGCAAGCTGCTTATTACAAGGACAAGAGCACCGAGTTCGACTACAGCCTGCGCTACGAGGCCGGCGGCCTGAAGGCGCTGGCCGGCATCGAACTGTACGAATCGGACGCCAGGCAGTGGGGGCAATATGGTGAGCTGGACGGCGATACCGACCGCAAGTCCTTCTATCTCAACGGCGAATACGCGGTGGGCGCAAGCGGCCTGACGCTGGCTGCCGGCCTGCGCCATGACGATTACGACGTCTGGGGCGACAAGACCACCGGCAGCGTCGGCGCCAGCTACCAGCTCGGCTCGGTGACGCTGTTCGCCAACCACGGCACCAGCTATCGCGCACCGACGCTGCAGCAGTTGTTCAACCCCAACTACGGCAGCACCTCGCTCAGCCCCGAAAACGGCCGCAGCACGGAGATCGGCATCCGCCAACTGGTGCCGGACACCGGCTTCAGTTGGGAAGCGACCGCCTGGCATTCGCGCGTCAAGGACGTCGTGATCTACGACGCCAGCATTGCCAACCCGAGCAATCCATTCGGCGGTTTCGGCCGCTACGCCAATGCCGACCAGCAGCGCACTCGCGGCCTCGAGCTGAGCTTCGCCTGGGCGCTGGACGAAGCCTGGACGCTCAAGGGCAACTACACCTACACCGACTCGCATACCCGCAAGGCCGGGGCCGACTACGCCCGCACGGTGCTGATCGCCCGCCACAAGGCCAACCTCGGCGCCTTCTACGCCAGCGGCCCGCTGAGCGCCGGCGTCAACGCCTACTACACCGGCCGCCGGCTGGACTGGACACAGCGCGACTGGGTGGATGACTACGTCCGCGTCGACGCCTCCGCCCGCTATGCGCTCAACAAGGACACGGCGGTGTACGCCCGCGTCGAGAACCTGTTCGACGCCGACGTTTCCGAAGGCCTCGGCTACGAGCAGCCCGGCGTCTACGGCATCGTCGGCATCGAGTACCGCTTCTTCTGAAGCAGTCGACCACCATCCGCGGGGGGGGGGCGCCCCCGGGGGGG